>NZ_CP012071.1:1030000-2284135 GCF_001189555.1 Selenomonas sp. oral taxon 478
AAACGGGAAGAGCCCAAACCAAGAGACTTCGGTTTCTTGGGGTTGCGGACCTGCAACAAGACATAAGCTTTAGTGGAAGCATCTGGGAAGGTGCGGCAAAGAGAGTGAGACCCTCGTACACGAAAGAGCGAGTGTTGGGCAGGGATCCAGAGTACCACAGGGCACGAGGAACCCGGTGGGAAGCAGGGTGGACCACCATCCAAGGCTAAATACATCGAAACGACCGATAGCGAAAAGTACCGTGAGGGAAAGGTGAAAAGAACCCCGGGAGGGGAGTGCAAAAGAACCTGAAACCGTATGTCTACAAACAGTCGGAGCACTTTACATGTGCGACGGCGTGCCTATTGAAGAATGAACCGGCGAGTTAATTTATGCTGCGAGGTTAAGCGGGAGACGCGGAGCCGAAGCGAAAGCGAGTCTTAAGAGGGCGCAAGTAGCATGGATTAGACCCGAAACCACAGTGATCTATGCATGTCCAGGTTGAAGCTCAGGTAAAAATGAGTGGAGGACCGAACCCGTGCGTGTTGAAAAACGTTGGGATGAGGTGTGCATAGGGGTGAAATGCCAATCGAACGTGGAGATAGCTGGTTCTCCCCGAAATAGCTTTAGGGCTAGCCTCAGGCGAATAACCATAGAGACGGTAGAGCACTGATCGGGCAAGGGGGCGTAAAGCCTACCGACCCCAGTCAAACTACGAATGGCTCATATGGGCAGCCTGGGAGTCAGAATGCGAGTGATAAGACCCGTATTCAAGAGGGAAACAGCCCAGACCGCCGGCTAAGGTCCCAAATGCTGTGCTAAGTGGAGAAGGATGTAGGACTTCGAAAACAACCAGGATGTTGGCTCAGAAGCAGCCACCATTAAAAGAGTGCGTAATAGCTCACTGGTCGAGAGGCCCTGCGCCGAAAATATCCGGGGCTCAAGCACAGAACCGAAGCCGCGGCAGGGTGTACATATCGACAGAGCGTTTAAGGCGCAGGAAAAATAGGTATCTGCAAGGAAACCGAGAGCGGCGTAGCAGCGCTACGTCAAACGAGGTTGACGCAGCAGAGAGCGATTTTAACAAGCCTTTTGAACGTTGTGCCGATGTGTACACACTGGGTAGGGGAGCGTTCTTATCCGGACGAAGGCAGACCGGAAGGACTGCTGGACGGATAAGAAGTGAGAATGCCGGTATGAGTAGCGAAACGACAGGTGAGAATCCTGTCCACCGAAAGCCTAAGGAATCCCGGGCAACGCTCGTCGTCCCGGGGTAAGTCGGGACCTAAGCCGAGGCGAAAAGCATAGGCGATGGACAACTGGCGAAAATTCCAGTACCGGGCGACTTCGTTTGAGGATGGAGTGACGCAGGAAGGAAGCTGAGCGCGCGACTGGTAGAGCGCGTCGAAGGCGGTAGGCTGGTATGGAGGCAAATCCCCATACTATAAGGCCGAGAACCGATAGATAGGAAAGACTACGGTCAATCTGAATTCAGCCGCACTACACTGCCAAGAAAAGCTTCTAACGAGAAGTCGTCCGCCCGTACCAAAACCGACACAGGTAGGCGGGGAGAGAATCCTAAGGTGCGCGGGAAAACCCTCGTTAAGGAACTCGGCAAAATGCATCCGTAACTTCGGGAAAAGGATGGCCGCTGGTGGTGAAGACATTTACTGTTGGAGCTGTTGGCGGCGGCAGAAAAGAGGCCCAAGCGACTGTTTACCACAAACACAGGTGCCTGCGAAAGCGCAAGCTGAAGTATAGGTGCTGACGCCTGCCCGGTGCAGGAAGGTTAAGGAGAGTTGTTAGTCCTAGAGATGAAGCAGCGAACTGAAGCCCCTGTAAACGGCGGCCGTAACTATAACGGTCCTAAGGTAGCGAAATTCCTTGTCGGGTAAGTTCCGACCCGCACGAAAGGCGTAACGATTTGGGCACTGTCTCAACGAGGGACCCGGTGAAATTGAAATACCTGTGAAGATGCAGGTTACCCGCGACTGGACAGAAAGACCCCATGGAGCTTTACTGCAGCTTGGCATTGGTCTTTGGCATATAACGTACAGGATAGCCGGGAGACTGGGAAGTCATATCGCTAGATGTGATGGAGTCACCGTTGGGATACCGGCCTTTATATGCTAAGGATCTAACCGGAACATTAACCGTGTTCGGGACAGTACCAGGCGGGCAGTTTGACTGGGGCGGTCGCCTCCGAAAGAGCAACGGAGGCGTCCAAAGGTTCCCTCAGCGCGGACAGAAATCGCGCGAAGAGCATAAAGGCAGAAGGGAGCTTGACTGCGAGACTGACGGGTCGAGCAGGTACGAAAGTAGGGCTTAGTGATCCGGTGGAAAGAGAGTGGAATTGCCATCGCTCAACGGATAAAAGCTACCCTGGGGATAACAGGCTAATCTCTCCCAAGAGTCCATATCGACGGGGAGGTTTGGCACCTCGATGTCGGCTCATCACATCCTGGGGCTGAAGCAGGTCCCAAGGGTTGGGCTGTTCGCCCATTAAAGTGGTACGTGAGCTGGGTTCAGAACGTCGTGAGACAGTTCGGTCCATATCCATCGCGGGCGTAAGATACATGAGGGAGGCTGCTCCTAGTACGAGAGGACCGGAGTGGACGGACCAACGGTGTACCGGTTGTCCTGCCAAGGGCACGGCCGGGTAGCTGCGTCCGGAAGGGATAAACGCTGAAAGCATCTAAGCGTGAAGCCCGTCCCGAGATGAAGTATCTCATTCCTATAAGGAAGTAAGACCCCTTGAAGAAGACAAGGTAGATAGGCTGGGTGTGGAAGCACAGCAATGTGTGCAGCTGACCAGCACTAATCGGTCGAGGGCTTGACTTACTGACCTGTCCGAGAAGCGAATCCGTAGGATGAAGCTGAACGGGAAACAGGTCGTATGCGAGAACGTCCCAAGAACACGAGCGAAAGCGACGTGTGATTGGATGACGTTGACCGCTATTCTAAGAAGGTATTGCCTAACAATTTGCTGACGTTTCTTCTGTGAAGTTTTGAGTGAGCAAGACTCATTCAGAGCGGTCAGTGTCAGCCAATCGTCTGCGTCCTTTGGACTTGACTCTTGGGACACTTTCCCATACGGCTTGTTACCCAATCGCATGCGCCCTGCGGGCTTTGCTCTTGGACAAGTCAGTAATGCGGTGATGATGCCTGGACGGTTCCACCTGTTCCCATTCCGAACACAGTAGTTAAGCGTCCACAGGCCGAGGGTACTTCGTTGGAGACGACGTGGGAGAGTAGGTAGTTGCCGCAACA
Organism: Selenomonas sp. oral taxon 478; assembly: GCF_001189555.1. Classification (NCBI taxonomy): domain Bacteria; kingdom Bacillati; phylum Bacillota; class Negativicutes; order Selenomonadales; family Selenomonadaceae; genus Selenomonas; species Selenomonas sp. oral taxon 478. The sequence goes on from NZ_CP012071.1 coordinate 1,033,250, forward strand.
TACTCCTCGATAGCTCAGTCGGTAGAGCGTCTGACTGTTAATCAGAATGTCACTGGTTCGAGTCCAGTTCGAGGAGCCATTTTGTATTTACAGCGGCGTCGCCGCTTTGGGGATACGGATCGCATGATCGGTGTGCCCGTGGATAGTTGGGGTATAGCCAAGTCGGTTAAGGCACGGGACTTTGACTCCCGCATCCGTTGGTTCGAATCCAACTACCCCAGCCAAAATATACCCTTTTTGGCGGGTTACGTGGCGCTGATAAAGGTTCACTAGCTCAGTTGGTAGAGCATCTGACTTTTAATCAGAGGGTCCCGGGTTCGAGTCCCGGGTGAGCCACCATTTCTTTACATATCATGACTCACTAGCTCAACTGGCAGAGCAACTGACTCTTAATCAGTAGGTTCACGGTTCGATTCCGTGGTGGGTCACCATTTTATGGGCGATTAGCTCAGCTGGGAGAGCGCTTGCCTTACAAGCAAGATGTCGGCAGTTCGATCCTGTCATCGCCCACCATAGGTGCTTACCTTTTACGGCCCGGTAGTTTAGTTGGTTAGAATGCCGCCCTGTCACGGCGGAGGTCAGGGGTTCAAGTCCCCTTCGGGTCGCCATTTGCATATTACACGCTATTGTGTTATATATCCGATGCCTCGGTAGCTCAGTTGGTAGAGCAGGGGACTGAAAATCCCCGTGTCAGTGGTTCGATTCCGCTCTGAGGCACCACTTATTATCCCTTGGGGACAGCGTCTGCGGCAGTCGCCGCTTGTGCTTTGCTGCTGGCGTAGCTCAATCGGTAGAGCAGCTGATTTGTAATCAGCAGGTTGGAGGTTCAAGTCCTCTCGCCAGCTCCATGCGGGTGTAGCTCAATGGTAGAGCCCCAGCCTTCCAAGCTGGTCACGTGGGTTCGATTCCCATCACCCGCTCCATTTTGCCTATCGCCGGGGTGGCGGAACAGGCAGACGCAGGGGACTTAAAATCCCCCGATCGAAAGATCGTACCGGTTCGATTCCGGTCCTCGGCACCAACTTTTATATCATGCGGTTGTGGCGGAATTGGCAGACGCGCTACTTTGAGGGGGTAGTGTTCACAAGACGTATGGGTTCAAGTCCCATCAACCGCACCATTTAGAGACTTACGGGCAGCGCGGCGCAGATGCGCTACTTGTGCTCGATGATATTCCTTGACAACTCAATATGCGGTCGTGGCGGAATGGCAGACGCGCTAGCTTCAGGCGCTAGTGATGGCAACATCGTGGAGGTTCAAGTCCTCTCGACCGCACCATATTTTATACGCGGTTGTGGCGGAATTGGCAGACGCGCTACTTTGAGGGGGTAGTGTTCACAAGACGTATGGGTTCAAGTCCCATCAACCGCACCATCTGAAAATCTACCGTCGTGGGCGACCACGGCGGTTTTATTTTGTGTCATGAAGTATGCTCACACGTTGTTTTATCTGTCGTTCCTATGATTTTTCAAGGAAAACAGGTATAATAGCGATAGATATATTGTGTGGGAGGTGTGCTGATGAAGGTATTGCATTTCGTGATTCTCCTCTGCGTGCTTGCATTTCCGCTGCGTGCCTTCGCCGCCGCCCCTGATCTCCCTGCGCTCTTCTTTGTCGAGGCGGCGGCGTCCGAGGCGGCCTACAGCGGGGAGCTCTCTGAGCTCTTGCGTGCACGGCTGACGGCGGCGGGATGGGAGATCGTCGGCGCTGAGACCGTGGGGCACCGCGGAACGGTCGGACGTTTCTTTCACATGGTGCGCCGTGATGCCGATGGAGCAGAGCTGCATCTTATCGCTTTTCCCGGGACGGAGCGCGGCAGTGACGTCTGGACGGATCTGCGAATGAAACGCGCGGCGTTCGGCGGGCACTCGCCGGCGGAGTTTCTCACCGTGCGTGATACACCAAAGGCGGAGCGCGGCGGGATGCCGCTGGTTCACCGTGGGTTTCTCGACTACTGTCAGGCGGCGCTCTTTACGGATGCAGTGGATGGGCAGACGGCAGGGGAGCACCTTGCTGCCGACCTGCGCGCGCATCCTTCGGAAAAGCTCTATCTCACGGGACACAGCCTCGGCGGCGCGGCGGCCATTCTTGCGGCGGCGCGTCTCTCTGACCTTGGCGTGTCTCCCGATCAGCTTATCGTGACGACCTTCGGCTCGCCTGCAGTGGGGAACGATGATTTTGTCCGCACCTATAAAGATCGCTTTACCCTGCGCCGCGTTGTGATGCGCGGTGACCCCGTGAAGGATGCACTCTCCTTACCGCTTGGCTTTCAGCACTTCGGCGAGCGCATCGACTGGCAGCCTGCGCGGACGACAGCGGCATTTCCGCATACGATGACCGTCTATGTGGATGCAGCACTGCGCCGCCTCTACGATACGCATGACAGCAGCGGCGCACTGACTTTCCTTGTGGGGCAGGAGAACCGTACGGCAGGGCGTACAGTCTATCTTGCGCCGATTGCCGTGGATGTGGATGCGTCACTCGCAGAGGATGTTCCCTATCTGCGTGCCGTGCTGCATGATGCCCAGTATGTGCGGAACGCCGCGACAGTGTTTTCACCTGAGAGCGCGGAGCATGCACACAGCATAGCAGCACAGGCCGCGGCGGCACGTGCGGCAGGCGCAGAGCAGATGATCGTCTATCGCATCACGGGGGAAAAGCTTCGCGATGCACATGAGACCTATCGCCTGACACTCGAGCGCAGTGTCTATGATCGTGATGGGAATCTGATTGCTGCAGGGGCGCGCTCGGCGGCGACGGGAGCGCTTACGCCGATGGAGGTTATTCTCTATCTGTTTGCGCAGGATTGAGAGAGCTCCTATCGTCACACCGTGGACGGTGAAAGCCTCCCCCGTGCGGCACGGGGGAGGGGGACCATGCGCCGCATGGTGGAAGGGGCGCCTCGGTCGATTCGTGGTTTTCTCCGTGAGAGAGTCGAATGAGCTAGAGGCACCCCTATCGCCTCACTATGTTCGGCACTTCCCCCGCATCGGCGGGGGAAGCTAAAAAGCAGGGGAGACGTCCTAGGCGGCGCAGGTAAAATAAGCTTCAAAAGGGAAGGACGAAACTATGCTCATGGGAGAAATCGATCTCTGGCGTCTCTTTGACATCATCGGGACGCTCGCCTTCGCGGTGTCGGGCACGCTCGTCGGGCTGTCCCGCCGCATGGACATCTTCGGCATTTCCGTTCTCGCTCTCGCGACGGCGGTGGGGGGCGGCATGGTGCGCGACCTCCTCGTAGGGCTTACACCGCCGATGGCACTGCGCGATACGACGAACTTTCTGCTCTCCGTCGGCGTTGCTCTCTCCACTTCATTTCTCTATCAGTGGACAGAACTGCATCACATGCAGCGTCGGCGACTGTTGACGATCTTCAACGTCTCCGACACTATCGGCCTTGCCGCCTTTACCATCACGGGGGCGCTCACGGGGGTACGATTCGGCGGTGCGGACAGCTATGTCCTGCCCATCCTCCTCGCGGCGACGACGGCGGTGGGCGGCGGGATGATCCGCGATGTGCTCGCGAAACGGATGCCCGTCGTCCTCTATGCTGAAGTTTATGCAGCGGCCTCCCTCGTTGGAGCATTTGTGTTCTGCGCTCTGGGCGGCACTCTCGGCATCGAGGTCGTCTCATGGCTCGCCTTCCTCCTCGTCCTCCTCATCCGTTTCGCTGCGATTCACTGGAACTGGAGTCTCTATCATCCACGCCCGCCCAAGCGGCATCATGAGGACGAGGAGGAGGAATCTCTGGAATAAATAATCCCCGCATACCGGAAATGTCCGATATGCGGGGATTTGTCTGTTTAAGCCAGAGATTTCTTAACTGTGGTGATGATCGACGCCGACCATGACGGACGTTGCCTTGATGACGGCGTATGCCTCCTTGCCGACCTCGAGGCCGAGCTCCTCGATTGCACCCATGCTGATGGTGGATGTGATGACGTCGCCGCCCTTGAGCTCGATGCGGACGATGCCGTTGACGGCACCCTTCTCGATGGAGACGACTTTGCCCTTAAGCTGATTTCTTGCACTAAGTTTCATATAGTTTCCTCCTTTTTTGATAGTCCCTACATTATAACATAAAAACACCGTATTGTTTATGATCTTTATCATAGCAATACGGTGTTTTGTGTATTTAGGAATCACTGATAAATTCGGTACAACCATCTTGACGCATCTTTTTTGCCCGCACTTCGGCGGAAAATCCTCCACAGAGCACCACTCTGCGTCCGGTTTTCCACCTCGTTCGGACGAAAAAATCTACGCCAATCTGGCAGACCTCATTTTATCAGTGATTCCTTTATTTTTGCTTAGCGGATAAAGACGACGTTCGTCGCGTCAAGGAAGCCGCTTGCGCCGTTCTCAATGAGGACGCGGCGTGCATCCTCGGCAGAGAGGACGGGGTTCGCATTGCCGTCCACGCGAACGGCGCGGACGACGAGCGGGTTCCGTCCGGCACGCGTGGCATCCGCTTCACTGCGAACGTAGCCTGCCATACCGTTTGCGACGACTTTGTCGCTGTCAAGGTTCTTGTAGCCGTAAATGGGGCGGCCGTTCTCTGTCTTGATGACAGGGCTCATGACGGGGCGCAGGCCCATGCCGCGGCAGTCGACGATGAGTCCCGTGTAGCCGCCGATGGCGCGTCCGCCCGGCGCACTCGCGGCAGAGCTGGTGGAGGGGGAGCGGCGCGCAGGTGCGGCCGGCGTGGTCGTCGTGCCGTCGTAAGCGCCGCGGCGGCCGTAGGTGCCGTAGCCCGTCGTGTCGTAGTCGCGCGGGGTGTAGGGCTCATAGACGCTGTCCGGCGATGTCCACTGTTCGCGCGCAGTGTTCGGCGTAAAGACGGAGCCCGCGAGGGAGCTGACACCGAAGGCGGGCACCTCGAGGGTGACGGTGTAGGCACCGTCACGCAGTGCCTTTTCCTCGACGATGCGTGCACCGCGCACGAGGGCGCTGACGTGAGTACGGACGCTGTCGTTCGTGACCATCATGTCCTCGACGGTGGTCGAGGCATCGACGGCGACGCCCTGAATCTGCTCGGCGAGCTGACGATAGGCGTCGGCGATGGCGGCACGGCGGGCAAGGGCACGCGCCTGTGCAGCACTCACCGTGCGTGCGGGGGCGATGCCCGTTCCCTCCGCGCGGATGCGTCCGCCGTCCCAGTCGGTCGCTGCCTCTGCCGTGTCAGCTAAGCAGACGGCGAGTGCGAGCATGAGGACGGCAAGGGCAAAGGCTTTTACAATGTGCATAAATATTCCTCCTTGAAGCTATCCGAAGCATGAATCTATATCGAATATCTCAGATGAAGAATAGAGAGCAATAAAAAGGGGATTAGTATTCTGTGAGATCCTTAGAACATGGTTGCCATATCCTGTTGAAAATTACTTTCGACATGGTATAATCGAGACAGTATCTTTGTGGAGATATTGGGCGAAGAGGAGATGACGGAAGATGGATGCTGTTCTGACTGCTTTAGCTGTGATCGCGATCCTCGGCGCAATGCTCGCAGCAGGGGTGTATTTTGTTAAAAAGGCATGGTTCCTCCTGCCCTTGCTGATCGGCGTGGGGCTGGTCTATCATGGGCTGAAGGAGATGGGCGCAGAGAACGAACCGATACTGTACATTCTGGGAGGGCTTTTGCTGACTGGTATCTATCTGGGTGTCTGTATCATGTTTCTGATGGGGGATCGTGTGGAGCAGCTTGAGGTGAAAACCGACGAATGGCAGAAGGAATATAAGGACCGATTTACAGACTTTCGACGGGAGGCGCGCGAAAACATCGCGGAGATTACAAGGGAAAAGGATCTCTGGAAAAAGGTTTGGAGTTTGCCGCAAGCCTATCGTCGAGCGTGTCAGATGCCGATGTGGATAAGGATGATCTAGGTGCCCTGCGCAGGGAGGTCATAGCACTGCGGTCAGAACTTTCGCGGCTGAAAGACCATAACAACACAAATCGGGAACTCCACGAACATGCAGAGGAGCTGAAGTGGCTGCACCATGAGATCAATGCTCTGCGCGTGCAAGGAGATGCCGCCTATGGTCTTGCACCGACGAAGCCTGCCGCGCGCGGACTTATCCCTGTCGATGAGGCGCTTGCAGGGCGCAATCTCGTCCCCGTTGACGAAACTCCCAAGGGCAGTGCGCTGATCTCGGGGGAGATCGATGGATAGCGCTGCCCCCGTTTTGTTCGTATGTACTTTTTTTTATTGCAAATAGAAATCAATTATACTATAATAATATAGGAGTGGCAGTATGCATTCACAGAACCCCTTATTTTTGATGGGAGGAAATCTAATGAAGAAAAAGCTTTTGGCGGCGGCACTCGGTGCGGCCATCGGACTCTCGATGACCGCGGCATCGACGGATGCGCACGGCGTGTTCTTTGCGAATCGCGTCGATACGAAGGCACTCGTGCTCGGCGAGGGCCCCCTGGACAATGCCTACGACCCCGCATGTGTCCAGCGCATTGATGCGTACGATGTGAACTTCCAGCCGACGACGGTGGAGCGCGTGGACGGCGAGAAGAACATCACCATTGTGCCGGGCGATGATCTCGGTGTGACGGCGACGTTCTTCGACTATGGCTATTTCGCCAAGACGACGGACGGCAAGGTCATTCCGACGCGCGACTACTCGAACATCGAGAACCTCGTGTCGGTGACGTACGCCTACAAGTACAACGTCCACTACTGGAGCGACAAGGTGCGTCCGGCGGGGATCTACAATGTGCCCATCCAGATCGTTCCGATGGTGAACCCGCTGACCCTGCGGCGCGGCGACACGCTGAACCTGCGCATCTATAAGGATGGTCAGCCGTACGCGAATGCACCTGTCATTGCGGATGTGCTCGGCAACCTGACGGCCGAGACGCAGGCGGATGCAGATGGGTTCGTCTCCGTGCGCGTGGCGAACAACGGCCTGAACGTGATCGGCGTCGAGGTCGGCTTCCCGACGGACAATCCGAACGTGACGAAGAAGATCTTCAGCTCGCTGTCGTTCATCCTGCCGGCGGAGTAAAAGACACGGAGAAAAAGGGAGCTGTTGTGCGAAAGCATGACGGCTCTTTTTCTTTTGTACCGAATATGGTACAATAGAGTGGAAAGGATGTGCTAAGATGGCAGTGCTGAATTTATCAGTGCTTCCCTCTGCCTTTGATGAAAAGAATATCTGCATTGCCGCCTGCAAGGGGCATTATGAATAAGAGGCTGTCGTACGAACGAAAAACTTCGTACCACAGCCCTTTTCACACAATATGATACTTCTTCCACGGGATCTGATTGAGGCGTACAGTATTCAAAAAGTCCACGATGTCCTTGCGTCCGTAGTACAGCGGTTTGCCCTGCGGTGTGAGGCTCATGAGGATGATGGGCATGCCGGGGAAGAAGCGCATGAGGGCGCGGCGGGTCTGCGTGGCTTTGATGGTGTAGCGCGTGACCTCCGGCGCGACGTGGATGATGGCGAAGGTGACGCCCTTCTCGATAATGACAGCTCCCTCGATGGTCATGGATGCGCTCCTCTCTCTGTAATCGGCTCATTTTATCAGAGCCTATGATACAATACAAGAATAAAATTCAATTTAACATTAAAATACGGTTGCGGAAATCCGTAGAACCCCGTATAATAACCATAAGGGAAGTACATCGTTACGGCGAATGTAAATAATCCCGCTTTATGGTATTGACGGAATATTGAAAAAGTGCCTTGCCTATTGTATTCTTTCGCAAGGATTTTTTGGTATCGCGTCGAATACGATAAAGGTACTGATATTCAACGAAGACGGCGCGTGCGCCGACATTCATGGTGGATGTCGGATTTTTGTTGCGTGCGCGGTCGGAGGAGGAATATGAGGCAGGTTTTATCGGCGTATTGGAGGCAGGTTGGTCTGGCGTTCGCGGCGGCGGTTCTCCTCGGTGCGGCGGCTCTCCTCATGATGGGAGAGCTTGCGCTCATCGGGGCACTCACGGCGGGCGCGGCGGCGGCGGCGCTCTACTTTGTCCAGCTTGCGCGGCGCCTTCTGCGTGCGGCGCGGCGCGGGACAGGCGGTGCGGCGCAGGTGCAGATCGGGTTGGTGCTGATGCTCGTCCTCATCGGAGCGGTTCTCTGGGCGGCAACGATGACGGGCGTGCGGCATTTCTTTGCGGCAGTGGGAGGATTCCTTCTGATGCACGCGCTGATGATGGCACAGCTGATCGGCAGGGCTCTGTACGCAGATGGAAAGGACCGTCCGACGGACGGTTCGAAGTAGGAGGGGGGAGACCCCCGAGGGAGGTAGAGGTTATGCACGAAATCGGTGTTCGCGAGGCAGTGCAGATCGCCGGATTTACCTTCAATTCACAGACCCTCGTCATGACGTGGATCTCGATGGCCGTGGTGCTCCTGATCGGCTGGCTGGCGGTACGCAATCTGAAGGTTGTGCCGACGTCCAACTGGCAGATGATGATGGAGACGGTGATCGAGGCGCTGCATGACCAGGTGGAGGAGAACATGGGCCCGCGCGGGCGTGGATTCCTGTCCACGTTCATCGTGTCCCTGTTCTTGTTCCTTCTCGTGTCGAATTGGATTGGTCTTATTCCGACGATGGCATCGCCGACAAATGATCTGAACACCACCCTGGGACTGGCTCTGCTGGTCATCGTCATGATGCACGTCCTGGGACTGGCGGTGAAGGGAATGCACTATGTGGCACATTTCTTCCAGCCGGTCGCACCGTTCATCATCATCAACATTGTCGAGGAGCTCGCGAAACCGATTACGCTGTCGTTCCGTCTTTTCGGCAACATTCTGGCGGGTGAGATTCTGATTCACATCCTGCTGCAGCTCCTCGGGAACGGTTCGACGATCCCGTCGGTGATCTGGCTCGCGTTCAGCGTGTTCGTCGGCATTGTGCAGGCGCTGGTCTTTACGATGCTGTCGACGGCGTACATCGGCGCTGCCATCAAGACGGACGACGGTCACTAACGGCAGTATCGGTCGTGACCACACAGGTTTTGCACGCCGTGCAGCAGGCACGGACACGAAGATTTTGTTCACATATTTAAGGAGGATCTTTTCATGGAAAACGCAATCATGGTCGCAGGCGCTCTTATCGGTGCGGGTCTCTGCTTTGGTCTTGCTGCAATCGGCGCAGGCATCGGTGACGGCCTTGTCACGGGCCGCTTCATCGAGGGCCTCGCACGTCAGCCGGAGGCGGGCGGCGTCCTCTTTACGCGTACGCTGATCTCGGTCGGTCTGATTGAGGCACTTGCCATCATCGGCGTCGTTTTCGGCATCATCATGCTCTTTGCAAATCCGCTGATTCACTAAGACGCATGTGGCACGGATTTTGCAAAGGGGGCATAGGAATTGAGTGAAATTACGCAAGGCCTGATTGATCTCAACGGGACGCTGCCCATCCAAATCATCAACTTCCTGATTCTCGTTGCACTTCTGCGCGCGGTGGCATACAAGCCGATCGTGCGCATGATGGACGAGCGCAAGGCGAAGATCGCTGAGAGCATCGAGAAGGCGGATGCGGATGCCGCGGCAGCGGAGGCGACGCTGAACGAGTACAAGGCGCAGCTCGCTGCGGCGCGTACAAAGGCGCAGGAGATCGTCGATATGGCGGAAAAGCGTGCCGGCGAGGAGCGCGAGGCGAGCATCCAGGCGACGAAGCGTGAGATCGAGCAGATGAAGAAGTCCGCCGAGGAACAGATGGAGCGCGAGCGCGCCCATGCGGTGGAGCAGCTGAAGGCCGAGGTCGTCGCCCTATCGCTCGCAGCGGCGGGCAAGATCATCCAGAAGAATCTGGACGCAAAGGACAATGACGCCATCATCGGCGAGTTCATCGCAAAGCTCGACGCGAAAAAAGTCGGTGACGCGTCATGCTGAACATGGAGCTGGCGCGCAAGTATGCGCGTGCGATCTTCGAGCTGGCGTGCGAGGAGAACGCGCTCAGCGCCTACGGAAATGACCTCGCCAAGGTGCAGCAGACATACGTCGACTGCCCGGAGCTGAAGGCGTACCTCTGCAACCCGAACATCCAGCCCGAGGACAAGAAGTCCCTCCTGAAGGAAGTGTTCGGGGACGATGTGCGCGAGATGGTGCTGAACTTCCTTCTGCTGCTCATCGACAAGCGGCGCATGATGGTGTTCGAGGCGATCAGCGCGATCTTTGTGCAGCTCTCGAACGAGAAGCTCGGCATCGCTGTGGCGGATGTCACGACGGTGGAGCCGCTCAGCGAGATGCAGAAGGCAGAGCTGATGGAAAAGCTCGGACGCGTGACGGGCAAAGAGGTTTCCCTGCGCGAGCACCGCGACCCCTCGCTCATCGGCGGCGTGGTGGTGCGCATCGGCGACCGCCGCATCGACGGCAGCATCAAGGGACGTCTGGCAGCGATGACGGCAGAGTTAATGGCGAACTAGCGGGGTGACAGCGAAATATGAAAATGAATCCGGAAGAGATTACTTCCATCATCAAGGAACGCATCAAGAACTATGATGTCGATCTGAACGTCAACGACGTCGGCACGGTTCTTGAGGTCGGCGACGGCATTGCGCATATCTACGGCCTTGACAAGGCGATGGCAGGCGAGCTGCTCGATTTCGGCAACGATGTCTACGGGCTCGTGCTGAACCTCGAGCAGGAGAGCGTCGGCGCGGTGCTGCTCGGCGGCGAGACCCTCATCAAGGAGGGTGACACCGTAAAGCGTACGGGACGCATCATGCAGGTGCCCGTGGGCGAGGCGATGGTCGGACGCGTCGTGGACGCACTCGGCCGCCCCATCGACGGCAAGGGCCCCATCGACACGAAGGAGTTCCGTCCGGTCGAGTCGCCGGCACCCGGCATTGCCGACCGCAAGAGCGTCCATGAGCCGCTCCAGACGGGTCTGAAGGCGATCGATGCCCTCGTTCCGATCGGCCGCGGCCAGCGCGAGCTGATCATCGGCGACCGCGGCACGGGCAAGACGGCGATTGCCGTCGATACGATCCTGAACCAGAAGGGACAGAACTGTATCTGCGTCTACGTCGCCATCGGTCAGAAGGCATCCACCGTTGCGCGCGTCGTCAAGACGCTCGAGGACGGCGGCGCGATGGACTACACGATCATCGTCGCGGCGACGGCAGCAGACTCTGCGCCGCTGCAGTACCTCGCACCGTATGCGGGCGTGGCGATGGCAGAGTACTTCATGTACAAGGGCGGTCACGCGCTCTGCGTCTATGACGACCTCTCCAAGCACGCGGCGGCGTATCGCGCCATGTCGCTCCTGCTCCGCCGTCCGCCCGGACGCGAGGCATACCCGGGCGACGTGTTCTACTTACACTCCCGCCTCCTCGAGCGCGCGGCAAAGCTCTCCGACGCACTCGGTGCAGGCTCCATCACGGCACTGCCGATCATCGAGACACTCGCGGGCGACCTCTCGGCGTACATCCCGACGAACGTCATCTCGATCACCGACGGTCAGATCATGCTGGATACCGACTCGTTCTACTCGGGCATCCGCCCGGCAATCAGCGTCGGTCTCTCGGTCTCGCGTGTCGGCGGTTCCGCCCAGATCAAGGCGATGAAGCAGGTCGCGGGCACGATGCGTCTCGACCTCGCACAGTACCGCGAGCTCGCGGCATTCGCGCAGTTCGGCTCGGACCTCGACAAGGCGACGAAGGCACAGCTCGACCGCGGTGCCCGCATGGTTGAGACGCTGAAGCAGGCGCAGTACAGCCCGCTCTCCGTTGCGGAGCAGGTGCTCGTCATCTTTACGGCGGTGCGCGGCCATCTCGCGGACATCCCCGTCAGCAAGGTCGTCACCTTCCACACGGACTTCCTGAAGTTCATGCGCACGGCGCATCCGGAGATCGCCGCGGCGATCACGGAGATGAAGAAGCTGGACGATGGGCTCGAGGGAGACATCACGAAGGCGATCGCGGAGTTCAAGGAAACCATCTCCTACAAAGAAGCGTAAGGGGAGAGGTGACCGTATATGGCAAATTTACAGGACATCCGCCGGCGCATCCGCAGCGTCAAGAGCATCCAGCAGATCACGAACGCCATGGACATGGTCGCGACCTCGCGTCTGCGCCGTGCCAAGGAGGCTGCCAACAGCAACCGCCCCTACGCCGAAAAGACGGCTGCGGTCATCCGCAGCGTGGCGGCAGCGGCGACGGGCATCGCGCATCCGCTCCTCGAGCAGCATGAGAGCGGCAAGCGCCTCATCCTCGTCATGGCGGCGGACAAGGGGCTCGCGGGCGCATACTCCAGCAACGCACTCAAAAAGGCGATGACGCTCGTCGAGGATAAGTCCAACACGCAGATCGTCACCGTCGGGCGCAAGGCCCGCGACTTCTTCAAGAACCGCAGCTTTGACATCATCAGTCAGCGCGTTGGCATCAGCGAGCGCCCGCAGGCGCGTCATGCACAGAAGATTGCGCGCACGCTCATCAGTGCGTTTGAGTCCGGTGAGATCAAAGAAGTCTACATGGTCTACACGCGTTTCGTGTCGGCCATTACCTGTGTGCCCGAGGCCGTGAAACTCCTGCCCTTTACCGCAGAGGCAGGCGAGGGACACGCACAGGCACCCTACATCTATGAGCCGAATGCCGAGGAGGTGCTCGGGGCACTGCTGCCGCAGTACCTTTTCACCACCATCTATGCGGCGCTCCTCCAGTCGGCGGCGAGCGAGCTGAGCTCACGCATGAACGCGATGAGCAACGCGACCGACAACGCCGGGGAGCTCATCGGGAAGCTCGACCTCTACTACAACAAGGTACGTCAGGCGGGCATCACGAACGAGATCAACGAGATCGTCGGCGGCGCCGAGGCACTCAAGTGACATCCATGTACGCCGCGTGCATGGAGGTAAGGAGGTTTTCCATTGGCAAAAGGTAAAGTCGTACAGGTCATCGGACCTGTCGTAGATATTGAGTTTCCGGCGGGCGAACTGCCGGAGATTCTGAACGCCATCAAGGTCAGGGGCAAGACGGCCGACCATGACATCGACCTCACGGTCGAGGTCATGCAGCACCTCGGCGACAGCGTCACGCGCTGCATCGCCATGAGCTCCACCGACGGCCTGATGCGCGGCATGGAGGCGGACGACACGGGCGCGCCGATCAGCGTGCCGGTCGGCGAGGCGACCCTCGGACGCGTCTTCAACGTCCTCGGCGAGACCGTTGACCACAATCCCGAACCCGTCGGCAATAAAGAGGTGTGGCCGATCCATCGCGCCGCCCCGAAGTTTGACGAGCAGGAGACATCGACCCAGATCCTCGAGACGGGCATCAAGGTCGTCGACCTCATCGCCCCGTACTCGCGCGGCGGAAAGGTCGGACTCTTTGGCGGTGCCGGCGTCGGCAAGACCGTTCTCATCATGGAGCTCATCCACAACATCGCGACCGAGCACGGCGGCTACTCCGTCTTTGCGGGCGTCGGCGAGCGTACGCGTGAGGGCAACGATCTCTGGTCGGAAATGACCGAGTCGGGCGTTATCGACAAGACCGCCCTCGTCTACGGCCAGATGAACGAGCCGCCTGGAGCACGTATGCGCGTCGCTCTGACGGGTCTGACGATGGCAGAGTACTTCCGCGATGTGCAGGGGCAGGACGTTCTGCTCTTCATCGACAACATCTTCCGTTTCATCCAGGCAGGTTCCGAGGTCTCGGCGCTGCTCGGACGTATGCCGTCCGCCGTTGGCTACCAGCCGACACTGACGACCGACGTCGGTGCCCTGCAGGAGCGCATCACCTCCACGAAAAAGGGCTCGATCACGTCCGTGCAGGCGGTCTACGTCCCCGCGGACGACCTCACCGACCCGGCACCGGCGGCGACATTCACCCATCTCGACGCGACGACGGTTCTTTCCCGTCAGATCGCCGAGCTCGGCATCTACCCCGCCGTTGACCCGCTGGACTCCACCTCGCGTATCCTCGACCCGCACGTCATCGGGCAGGAGCACTACGAAGTCGCGCGCGGTGTACAGGCGGTGCTCCAGAAGTACAAGGAGCTGCAGGACATCATCGCCATCCTCGGTATGGAGGAACTCTCCGACGAGGATAAGCTCACCGTCTCGCGTGCACGCAAGATCCAGCGTTTCCTCTCGCAGCCGTTCGCCGTCGCCGAGGTATTCACGGGCTCGCCCGGAAAATACGTCGCGCTGAAGGACACGATCCGCGGGTTCAAGGAAATCCTCGACGGCAAGCACGACGACCTCCCCGAGGCTGCCTTCTACATGGTCGGCGGCATCGACGAAGTCATTGAGAAGGCGAAGAAGCTCAAAGAGGAGGAATGACGGATGGCGACCATCAAGCTGGAGATCGTATCTCCCGACCGCGTGGTCTATGCCGCCGACATCGACATGCTCATCGCCCGCTCCACGGGCGGCGAGATCGGCATACTGCCGAAGCACATTCCCCTCGTCACGGGACTTGAGCCCCATGCCATGAAGATTCATGTCGACGCCAAGGAACAGCTCGTCGCTGTGGCGGGCGGCTTCATGGAGGTTACCCCCGACAAGATCACCGTACTCGCAACAGCAGCGGAGGAGCCGATCGACATCGACATCAACCGCGCCCAGCGTGCCTATGAGCGTGCGCAGGAGCGACTGCAGCGTCTGCGCGAGGATCCCGATGCACAGGCGAGCATCATCGACGAGCAGCGCGCCTCCCTCGCACTGAAACGCGCCGCAGCACGCCTGCAGACCGCGAAGACAGTGAAACCCGGCGCATAATTCACCGGGAAAAAAAGCCGCTCCGACCGAAATGGTCGGGGCGGCTTTTGTGTCCTGAATATATCACCCTACGTCGGCAATGACTTCACCGTCCTCGCGTGCGATCTCCCAAATGAGAGAGCTGTTGTTTCTAACAAACTCGGTCAGCTTTGCGCGTTCCTCCTCGTTGAAGCCACTGTACTTTGTGCAGGTAATGCTCGGCAGCAGATACTCCGCCGTATCAAACCCGTGCGCGTTGGCACGCTCCATGCAGACCAGAATACTCTCGCCGCGCAGCGCGGAGCGGTGAATATCCGAAAACGTCGTGACAATACCGTCAATCGTGCTGTAATAGTGCTTCATGATACTCCCTCCTCATCCATAGTATACGTATGCGTGCGACTGCGGTCAATAGACAGCCGCTGTACCTTTTTGTGGACGATGCGCCGTGAATATGCTATCATAGCTCCACACATGACTGCGAAAGGAGGCATCTATGAACCTCGCAAATCACCGTACCTCCATCATCCTTGCCATCGTCTTTGCCGCACTGCTCTCCTCCTTCTGGTTCTTTCAGGACTTCGCCTTTATCGTCTTTCTCTCGCTCCTCCTGCAGCTCCTCCTTCATCCCGTCGTAGATGCGATGGAGCGGCGGCGTATCCCGCGCGGCATCGCGTCGGCGGGGGCGATCCTCCTCTTTCTCCTGCTCGTCCTCGTCCTCCTCTCCGTCCTTTCACGCTCTGTTGTCCCGTCCCTGCAGCGTTTCGTCACGGAGCTGCCGAGCATTGGGCAAGGACTCCAGCAGATGCCTCTTCTCACAGAGATGGATCTGCAGCAGGAGATGGAGAGCTTCCTCGACAAGCTGCGCAGCGTCGGCGCGGAGCTCCTGCGCGCGTCGCTCTCCTTCCTGCTTGCTGCCGTCGGCAAAATCATGGACTTCGTCATCATCATCTTCGTTTCCTTCTACCTCCTGAAGGACGGAAAGACGATCAAACGCTGGCTTGCGGGGCTCTTTCCGTATGGATCACGCGGGCGTGTCCTGAGCCTCTTTGACCGCCTGCTCCACGCTCTGCGCATCTACGTATGCAGTCAGCTTGTCATGTGTATCATCACGGGGCTTATCGTATTTCTTTACTTTGTCCTCATGGGTCTGCCGTATGGCTCCGTCTTTGCTCTGCTCTCCGGGATCAGTGAGTTCGTTCCCGTTCTTGGCCCCACCGCCGCATCCGCACTCGGCATAATCATGACCGCCTCGGCAGCCCATGACCTGACTGTGCAGACCGCACTCTTTTACCTTGCATTGACACAGATCAATCACAACATTGTCTATCCCGCCCTTGTCGGAAAGAGCCTCCACCTCCACCCCGTTGCCGTCATTCTCGGCGTCGTCTTCGGCGGCGAGATCCTCGGTGCCGCAGGGATGTTCCTCGCCGTTCCCTTCATGGTTATTGTCAAGATCGTTGTGACGGACATCTATCATGAGCAGAAAACCGAGACGACGGAGGGGGAGGAAGAAAAGCCGTGATTAAAAATTTTTTGATGAGGCATTATGATATGAACTGTGGGAATGCAGCTTTACTCACACAAATACAAACCGAAAGAAGCGACCTATCATGAAAAAAAGTCTTTCCAACATCCCCAAAATCGTGTGGTTCCAGCTCTTCCTGCTGGCTCTAGGCTATGCTTTTTACTCGGCCAACCGTTTGTCGTTCGGCGTCGGACTCAAAGCCGTCGCGGCGAGCATCTCACTGACCGCCGTTCAGCTCGGCACGATCGGCACGATATTTACTCTTGGGCAGGCACTTGTTGACATTCCTGCAGGCTATCTGGCAGACCGCTTTGGACGCAAGCGGATGCTTGTCATGGGGATGGTTGGGCTCGGCTGTATGACGGCTCTCGTGACGACCTCGGCGAGTTTCGCTGCTGCGGCGTTCTGGCGCTTTATGTTCGGTGTCGCAGAGGGCTGCTGGAACATCGTCATGTACTCCGTGGCGGGCTCGATTTTTCCTGCGGCACGCGCAATGCTCAACGGTCTCATGATGACCTTTTATTCGATCGGCGCGTATGTCGGCCCCGCCTACTACGGATGGAGCCTCGAGCGTACGGGAGAGTGGAGCGTCGGCCTTCAGCACATGGGCGTTGTGACCGTCATCTTCGGCCTTCTCCTCATCGTGGGGCTGCGGGCGCGGTACACAGACACGTCCAAGGATGTCAAGCGCCTTCACCTGTATGAGGCAGTGCGCACTGTCGGCTTCAACAAGGTCGTATGGCTCGCCGTGCTGATTCAGATTCTGAACATCATCCCATATTGGGGCTTCGCCTCGATGGGACCGTATCTCTTTATGACCTATAAGGGGTTCAGTGCGACGGAGGCAGGGCAGTTCTTCGGCGCAATTTATGGGATCGGCGGATTAAGCGGCGTCCTTTTGGGATTCTTTGCCGATCGCTTCGGCCGGCGGCCGACGGTGCTCTTCCTCTCGGCACTTAACGCGCTCTGCGCCCTCGTCATTTTCCACATTATGCCGCAGAACTCACCGCTCCTCTACATCGTCGGTGCGATGATGGGCATCGGGCTTCATGCTGTCTATGTTCTCGGCTACACGATCGCACAGGATGGCGTCAGTCATCAGCAGATCGGGCTTGCGACCGGCATCGTCGGTGCATCGAGCTACTTCCTCTCGTTCTTTTCCGGTCCTTTGATGGGCTTTTTGACGAGTACGCTCGGCCATGCGGCGGCACTTGATATCATTGTCATTGCCTTCGAGGCGGTGCTCGTCGTCGTTGCATTCTTTATGAAGGAGACGCAGCACAGAGGGCAGGAGGAACAATCATAGCGGATGGGATCAACGAGCGGGCCTGCGGCTCAGAAATGCGCTGCACCTCGTTTCTCAACAGAAATAAATATCCACCCGCATAGCGGGTGGTTTTTCATTTTCGGGCATAGCCCTTATGTAATTGGCGGCGTACAAGTACGCCTTTTATTGGCCTGCCAGCCATGCACAGATTACTTGCCACCCATAAATGGGTCTCTTGGGTCAAACAAGCTCAGTTGATCCTGCTCCCGATCCTTCTTCAGCTGGTCAGCTATGTACTCCTTAATCGCCTTGGTGTTCTTTCCTACGGTATCGACATAATACCCTTTGCACCAAAATTCTCGATTTCTATATGCAAACTTCATGTTTCCATACTTTTGGAATATCATTAAGCTACTCTTGCCCTTTAGGTATCCCATAAAGCTCGATATGCTGATCTTCGGCGGGATACTTAACAGCAGGTGGATATGATCCGGACAGATCTCCCCTTCAATGATCTCTACACCCTTCCACGCGCACAGCTTTCTTAGGATCTCCCGGATTTCCAGCCGTTTCCCTTCGTAGAATACTTTTCGCCGATACTTCGGTGCAAACACAACGTGATACTTACAATTCCACTTTGTGTGTGCTAAACTATGCGTATCGGCATTTTGTTGTTTCGACATAATGCTGTTTCCTCCCTAGTGTCTTCACTATTTTTAGGCTGGCAGGCTTACGCATAGTTTAGCACACTGGGGATTTTCTGTTCACCGCTTAAGCTCTTTCCAACCACGCGACTATCGCGTGGTTTTCTTTATACAAAAAGCCGCCGTGCAGCTGCACGGCGGCTTCTTTTGTCGGGAAGAATATTATGCAAGCATGGAGTGGAGGAACCAGATCTGCTTTGCGTAGTTGGTGATGTGATCCTCCATGAGGTTCGCAACGCCGAAGCAGTCATGCGCATCGGCCGCCTTGCGGATCGCGAGCGCCTGATCGCGGAGCAGCTCAAGGTCGGCAAGCGTGATCTCGAGCGCCTTCTTCTGATCGACCGCCTCGTCACCGAGCTCCTGGATCGTCGCGATAGCGAGGTACCCCTTGAGGCTCGCGACCGGCTGCACGCCGGCCATCTTCAGCAGCTCTGCCGTCTCATCGAGCACATCCGCGAACGCGTCGTAGAGCGACTCGAGGTACTCATGAACAGCCTTGAACTGTGGCCCGACCACATTCCAGTGGAGATTGTGCAGCTTGATATAGCCGACGCCGATGTTGGCGATGTAGGCGTTGATCGCGTTGTTGAGGTTTGCATCATTTGCATGTGACATAGTAAAATCCCCTTTCATCTTGTTGTTCTTCCTGTTTTGTATCTCATTACGTGTGTCATTATAGCGACAAATGGATTACTTGTCAATAGTAATTATTAAATAATCTTGCAAAAAAATATCTCTGCGACGTTTTCTGCCGCAGAGATATAGAGAAACAGTAGCCTTTTGTCCTCAGTCCTTCACATTGCGGAAGGCAAGCGAGTACGCGAGAACAACGGCAAAGCAGAGGACGGGGAGGTAGAAGGCACTGCGGATGGCGGCGATTTCAGGGGAGAATCCGCTGACGAGGCCAGTAAGCGTGCCGCTGTCAACGAGTGCGCCCATCATCGGGGTGATGATGGCACCGCCGAGGATTGCCATGATGAGACCGGCTGCACCGAACTTGACTTCAGGACCGAGCCCGCGCAGAGCAATGCCGTAGATGGTCGGGAACATGAGGGACATGCATCCCGAGATACCGACGAGACAGTAGATGGAGATCTCGATCGGGAGGTAGATGGTCCCGAGGCAGCAGAGGATGCCGCCGAGGGCGAAGACCGCCATCATCTTTGCGGGGACGATGTACTTCATGAGCCACGTGCAGATCCAGCGGCAGCCGATGAAGAGGAAGATGGAGTAGATGTAGTAGTTTGCTGCCTCCGCCTCGATGAGGTTCATGTTCGTCATGACGTACTTGATCGTCCATGTCCAGACGGCGATCTGTACGCCGACGTAGAAGAACTGGCTGACAACGCCGAACGCATAGCGCGGGCGGGCGACGAGGCGGCGGATTGCCTCACCGACGCTCATGGTGTCGCCTGCGTCACGGTCACTGAGACCGCTGCGGTAGAAGAAGCACCAGATGATGAAGGCGATGAGGATGAGTCCGACGTAGGGGACGCAGACCCAGAACAGCTCGGTATCGCGGACGGCGGTGAGTGCCTCCGTACTCATGGCGAGGCGGTCGTCGAGCGTGGCGGGGTTCAGGTGCGCGAGGATGACGTATTTCGCGAGGAACAGCCCTGCCATCGAGCCGAGCGGGTTGAACGCCTGGGCAAAGTTGAGGCGGCGGACGCTGGTCGACTCATCGCCGAGGGAGAGGACGAACGGGTTGCACGTGGTCTCAAGGACGGAGAGACCGCCCGCGAGGATGAAGATAGAGACGAGGAAGAGGTTGTAGCTCTGCAGGATCGCCGCCGGGATATACCCGAAAGCGCCGATCATGTAAAACCCGAGTCCGACGAGGACCCCCATGCGGTAGGAGTAACGCTTGATAATGTAGGCGGCGGGGAGTGCCAGAACGGCGTATGCGCCATAGAACGCCACCTGCACGAGAGAGGAGTCGACTGCCTTGATCATAAAGATCTTGGCAAAGGACGGGACGAGGTTGTCCGTCATGTTGTTGAGCAGTCCCCAGAGTGCAAAGCAGGAGACGAGCAGGAAGAAGTATACGCGGTACTGGTGGGGCACGACGGGGGTATCGTCCACGTCGCGCACGTCCGACGTAAAGGCGGCAGTATCTTTGGTCATGTGAATCACCCTCTGTTCGGTTTGATCTCGGTTATTCCTCAGCGTAGTGCTTGTAGCCGGGGTGGCGTCCCTTGACACCATAGTAGCTGCGTAGATCGATGAGCTTGTCGATGTTCGCACGCGAGATTTCCTTTGGTCCGCCGAGCATATAGGCGGTGAGGTTGATCTTGGCGAACAGTTCGAGTGTCTCCATCTTGTAGTAGGCGTCAATGAGGTTCGCTCCGAGGGTCAGCGCGCCGTGGTTCTCAAGGAGTACGGCATCGTGCTCCTGGATGTAGGGCGCAATCGCCTCGGGGACTTCGTATGTGGACGGCGTGCCGTACGGCGTGATGGGGATGGAGCCGAGCGAGACGACGGTCTCGATCATGTCGTAGCGGTCAAGCGGTATGTGCGCGACGGCAAAGCCGGTCGCCGTGGGCGGATGCGCGTGCACGACGGAGCGCACGTCTGCGCGGTCCTTGTAGCAGCGCAGGTGCATCTTGATCTCGGAGGAGGGGCGATAGCCCTCGTTCGCCTCAAGGATGTTGCCCTCGCGGTCGATGCGGACGAGCTTTTCGGGTGTGATAAAGCTCTTGCTGATGCCGGTCGGCGTTGCGAGCAGGGTGTCGTCATCGAGGAGGACGGTGACGTTGCCGTCATTCGCGGCGACCCAGCCGAGCTGCCACATCTTATGGCAGACATCGCAGATGGCGTCTTTGGTTTCCTTTATATTATCCATTTCTCTCACCTTTCAGGCGTCCGTGACGACACCCTTTTGCAGTATGATGTTGGCGTACAGCGCGGATTCGCCCGTGGTGACAATGGCGTACGCCGTACGCGCCTCATCGTAGAAGCGGAACCGCTCGATCGTGCCGACGGCTGCCGCGCCGCGCGCGTCATGCTTTGCAATGATCTCCTTGTACGTGTCCCAGATCGGTGTTTTGACGGGATCGCCCGGCATGACCTCCATGAGGCTGACCGGTTTGTCGACGTAGGGGTCGAGCGGGAACAGCGTGAGGATCGCGTCGAGGAGTTCGGGAACGCCGTGCCCGTCGGCGCGGATGACGATGCAGTCCTTGCCGACCGATTCGGCGGGGAAGTTGCCGTCGCCGATGACGATGCGGTCGCTGTGTCCCATCTCGGCGAGTACCTTGAGCAGCGCGGGGGAGATGATCTTCGGGATTCCTTTCAGCATGGGGTCAGCCCCTTCCATTTTTCAAAATGTGTGTCCCATTGGTCGGTGTTCTTCGGCTCGTACGCCGTGATGTCGGAGGAGGCGCGGATGAGTGCCCGTGCCTCAGCGAGATCCTTGACCTCGCCCGCTGCAATCAGCTGCAGGGCGATATTGCCGAGGACGGTTGCCTCGACAGGACCCGCGAGGACGGTGCGTCCGCACGCGTCTGCCGTAAGCTGGGCGAGGAGTCGGCTCTGGACGCCGCCGCCGATGAGATAGATCTTGTCGTAGTGTTTGCCCGTGCAGGTCTCGATCTCCGTGAGTGCCGCGCGGTAGGAGAGGGCAAGGCTCTCGTCGATGCAGCGAACGACTTCGCCGACGGTCTCTGGGACGGGCTGTCCCGTGCGCTCACACGCGGCGCGGATCCGGAGCGGCATATCGCCCGAGGGCAGGAACGCGGGATCGTCGGGGCGGATGAAGGAGCGCTGTGTGGGGGCTGCCGCCGCCATTTGCTCCAGCTCGCCGTAGGAGTATTCGTGCCCTTCGCGCATCCACTGACGGCGGCTCTCCTGAATGAGCCAGAGGCCGATGAGGTTCTTGAGGAAGGAGATCCGCGCACCGTAGCCGCCCTCGTTCGTGATGTTGCACGCGGCGGAGGTTTCGTTGATGATCGGCTCACGCAGCTCTGTGCCGAGGAGCGACCATGTGCCGCAGGAGAGGAAGATGAAGTCCTCCTCGCCTGTGGGCACGCCCGCCATGGCACTCTGCGTGTCATGCCCCGCGACGGCGATGATGTCGGGCCGCCCCATGCCGAGCTCGGCGGACAGCTCCTCCGTCATGCGCCCAATGGGCGTCGCCGTGGGGACAATGTCCGTGAGAATGTGCGCGGGCAGGTCGAGTGCGGTGAGTACCTCACGCGACCATGTGCGCCTCTGTGCATCGAGCATCTGTGTCGTGCTGGCGATGGAGTACTCGGTCTGCTTCTCCCCTGAGAGAAAGTAGTTGAGGAGATCCGGCATGAGCAGCAGCGTTTTTGCACGCGCGAGCAGCTCGGGGCGCTGCTGCCTGAGGGCGAGCAGCTGAAACACGGTGTTGATCTCCATGATCTGATTGCCCGTGATGCGGTAGAGTTCCTCGCGTGAAATCTTTTGGAATGCCGTGCCGCTCATGCCGACGGTGCGGCGGTCGCGGTAGTGGACGGGGTTTTCGAGGAGACAGCCGTCAGCGTCCAAAAGCCCGAAGTCCACGCCCCATGTGTCTGTGCCGATGCTCGCGATGTTATGCCCGCGTGCCTTCAGCAGCCCCTGCTTCATCTCGTGAAATAGGCGCAGGACATCCCAGTACATCGTGCGTCCAAGGTGGACGGGATCGTTTGTGAAGCGGTGCAGTTCCTCCATGCGGATGCGGCTGCCGTCGTACGCGCCCAAGACGGCTCTGCCGCCCGAGGCGCCGAGGTCGAAGGAGAGCACATATTTTTCCGTAGCCATGACAGCCTCCGATGTTATTTATACATTGGCCCGTAGGCGGCACAGGCGCGATAGTCCTGTCCCTCTGCGTCCATGCCGAACGCGTTCCATGCGGCGGGGCGGAAGACATCGACGTCCGCGACATTATGCATACAGACGGGGATGCGCAGGATGGAGCAGAGTGTGATGAGGTCGGCGCCGATGTGTCCGTAACTGATCGCACCGTGGTTCGCACCCCAGTTGTTCATCACATCGTAGGCGGAGCGGAATGCGCCCGCACCTGTCAGACGCGGGGTGAACCAGGTGCACGGCCAGGTGTAGTCCGTGCGCTTCCAGAGCTTGTCCGAGACCTCGTCGGGCAGGTTCACCGTCCAGCCTTCAACGAGCTGCAGTACGGGCCCGAGACCCTTCACGAGGTTGACGCGCACCATGGTCGCGGGCATCTCGCCGCGCGTGAGGAAACGGGAGGAGAAGCCGCCGCCGCGGAAGTAGCCGTTGTCCGCTGGGCACCACTCGGTCGCATCGAGGCAGGCCTTCTGATCCTTCTCCGTCAGCTCCCAGAACGGCTTGATGACGGAATCTGCGCCGTCCTTGATCTCGCCGCACGCATCAAGGCACGCTGCGCCGGAGTTGATGAGGTGGATAAAGCCCTTGCCCTCCTTGGCACGTCCTTCCAGCTCGTAGCCTGTCGCCTTTTTGACGGCCTCGGGACTCCAGTACGTACGAACATCGGCAAAGATCTGGGCGCGGTTCGTGAGCAGCTTGTTGAAGAGCATCGCAACGCCGTTCAGTGTGTCGTTCTCCGTGGCGAGGATGTACGGCTCGCGCGCACCGTTCCAGTCGAACGAGGAGTTCATCATCGCCTCGGCGAAATCGCCGTTCGGGTAGAAGTCCGTCCACTGGCGCTGCCCCTGGAAGCCGCCCGCAATCGCGTTGTGTCCGAGGACCTCCTCCTCGCAGCCCTTTGGCAGATTCTTGTTGCCGTTGTAAAGATCCTTGATGATGCACATCATCTTGACGACGAACTCCCAGGCCTCTTCTTTCTCCTTGTCGCTCTTGCGTGCGAATTCGGGGTTCTTGTCAAAACCTTCCTTGCAGTGCTCTTTCGTCCATGCGAGAGCCTTCTTGTACTCCTCGGGATCGTAGACACCCTCCGTCATGCGGCGGATGATCTCGACCTCATCGACGGACTCGACGCGCATACCGAGGTATTCCTCAAAGAACTCGGGGTTAATGATCGATCCGCCGATGCCCATTGTGATCGCACCGATCTGGAGGTAGGACTTGCCGCGCATCGTAGCGGCGGCGACGGCAGCGCGGCCGAAGCGGAGCAGCTTCTCCACGACGTCGGCGGGGATACCCTCGGCGTCTGCCTCCTGCACGTCATGGCCGTAGATGCCGAATGCGGGCAGCCCCTTCTGTGCGTGGCTCGCGAGGACGGAGGCGAGATAGACCGCGCCCGGGCGCTCCGTGCCGTTAAAGCCCCAGACGCCCTTGATCGTCATCGGATCCATGTCCATCGTCTCCGAGCCGTAGCACCAGCACGGCGTGACCGTCAGCGTGATGTCTACGCCCGCACGACGGAACTGCTCTGCGCACGCCGCCGCCTCAGGGACGCGGCCGATGGTCGAGTCCGCGATGATGACCTTCACAGGCTCGCCGTTCGAGTAGCGCAGGTTCTCCTCAAAGAGCTTCTTCGCGGCGCGTGCCATACCCATTGTCTGCTCCTCAAGTGCGCCGCGCACATCGAGAACACCGCGCCGCCCGTCAATCGTCGGACGGATGCCGATCACCGGATAACCGCCAATGCATCTTGCTTCTGCCATGATAATTTCCTCCGTTTCACATGTGATTCATCGCGTTGATGAATATTTACTTTTTTCTGTTATGTCTGTATTATAGCGTTGAACAGGGTGCGGTGCTTGTGCTATACTATGTAAAAATAGAACGATTTTATCTTTTTAATAAAATGGATATAACTTGAGAAATATTACCAGTAAGAGCAAACGGAGAATGATATGACGTTATTGATAAAAAATGCGACGATATTATCTTTTGCGAAATAGAGGAGAACACCATGAAACCTGCGGGATACAACGAATTCCGTACGCGCGGACGCTTTGATTTTCCGATCGAATTCCATCATGTGGACTGCCGTCACCCGCGCTTTCACATGCCCTATCACTGGCATATCGAGTACGAGATCGTCTACGTTCTGCACGGCGGGCTGACGCTTTCCCTCAACGAGGACACCGTGCAGGCGCGTGCGGGCGACATCCTCTTTATCCGTGACGGCATCGTTCACGGCGGTGCGCCGCTGGATCAGGAGACCGTCTACGAGTGTATCGTATTTGATATGAAGAAACTCCTGCACGGGAGTCAATGCACGGGGGAGCGCGTGAGCAAGATCCTCGAGCATGAACTTCTCATCAATAAATACATCCCCGGCGAGACACACGATGTACCACAGATGATCGCTGCGCTCTTTACGGCGATGAAGGGGGCGCGTGAGGGGTATGAGCTGATCGTCACGGGGATGCTCTACAGCTTCATTGGTGCGGTGCTGCAGCATGGACTCTGCCACGTACCGAATGCGGCGCTGCGCGAGAGCAGCCGGCGGCGTGTCATGCAGCTTAAGAAGACATTTCAGCTCATCGACGATGCCTACGATCAGCCGCTTACCCTCGGCGATCTCGCGGCGGCGGCAGGACTGACGCCGAACTATTTCTGTCGGTTTTTCCAGAAGATCACGAACCGCAGCCCCATCGACTACCTGAATCATTACCGCATCGAGGCGGCGTGCATCCGCCTCGCGCACAGTGGCGAGAGCATCACGGAGATTGCGCTTGCGACGGGGTTCAACGACATCAGCTACTTCATTAAGACGTTTCGAAAGTATAAGGGCATCTCACCGCTGAAGTATCAGAAGGCAAATTCTGCTTGACAAACAGCACATTTTATATATAATACATAGCAATAAAATATGTTATATCGTTTTGGGTGAGAGGGGAATCGCCATGAGTGAACAGAAATATCATTTTGAGACCTTGCAGGTGCGCGTCGGACAGGAGGAAGCCGATCCCGTGACGGATGCGCGCGCTGTGCCGATTTATCAGACGACCTCGTACGTCTTCCACAATGCGCAGCACGCCGCCGACCGCTTCGCGCTCAAGGATCCGGGCTATATCTATGGACGCCTGATGAACCCGACGCAGGATGTCTTTGAAAAGCGCATCGCGGCACTCGAGGGCGGCACGGCGGCCCTCGCCTTTGCCTCGGGTGCCGCGGCGATCACAGCGACGATCCAGGCACTCGCCCATGAGGGCGACCACGTCGTCGCGCAGCAGAGCATCTACGGCGGTACGTACAACTTCCTCGCGCACACGGCGAAGGACTGGGGCATCGACGTGACCTTCGTCGAGCCGCGGGCGGGCGCACAGGGCTTCGCCGATGCCATCCGCCCGAACACGAAATGCGTTTTCATCGAGACCGTCGGCAACCCGAACGCCGATCTCGTGGACATCGAGGCCGTCGCCAAGGCGGCACATGCGCAGGGCGTCCCCGTCGTCATCGACAACACCTTTGCGACACCGTATCTTCTGCGCCCGATCGAGCACGGCGCAGACGTCGTCGTGCACTCCGCAACGAAATTCATCGGCGGGCACGGATCCAGCCTCGGCGGCGTCATCGTCGAGGGCGGCACCTTCGACTGGAAGGCATCGGGACGCTTCCCGCACCTCACGCAGCCGAACGAGAGCTATCACGGCGTGAACTTCGTCGAGGCACTCGGCCCCGTCGCCTTCGTCACCTACATCCGTGCCCTCCTCCTGCGTGACACGGGCGCGGCGATCGCTCCGTTCAACGCATTCCTCTTCCTGCAGGGGCTCGAGACACTCTCCCTGCGCGTCGAGCGGCACGTATCGAACGCACTGAAGGTCGTGGACTTCCTCGCGAAGCATCCGAAGGTCGAGCGCGTCAACCACCCCTCGCTCCCGCATCATCCCGATCACGCCATCTACGAGCGGTACTTCCCGCAGGGCGGCGTATCGATCTTCACCTTTGACATCGTGGGCGGGCAGGAGGCGGCGTTCCGCTTCATCGATCACCTGAAACTCTTCTCGCTCCTCGCGAACGTCGCGGATGTCAAGTCGCTCGTCATCCATCCTGCGACCACCACGCACTCCCAGATGAACGACGACGAGCTCGCAGCGTCCGGCATCGGCAGAGGCACCATCCGCCTCTCCATCGGCATCGAGCACATCGACGACCTCCTCGCCGACCTCACGGCAGCATTTGACGCTGTCTGAGCCGTTCTCCTGTAAAAGTAAAACCTCTGCGCGAAGGCTTTCCGTCGTGCAGAGGTTTTTGTGTTGGGTGTCATCCATTTTGCCTGTTTGTGTCGATGCTTCACTGGGACATCCATTATTTTGATACACTGATCGTCGCTCCGTATGCGCTCTGTTGGAAAAGTTTTTAACGTTTTTCACAAGATTTTGGATATGTATAGAAGGATTTTCCGCATTTACGTCGAAAGCGTCCTAGAGTACCTATATGTAGATGCTTCGGATTTCTGACCGAGCGGTCGCAGATGCGTCCTGTCTCCGGGCTCTACGCGGTATGGACGTGCAGCGCCTCATCGGTGATGGGGATGCCCTAGGGGAAGGAGGGCGGCGATGTTTTCGGAGATACGGCTTTCTGCACTCATTCTCACCGTCCTCATCAGTGTTGCCCTCGTGGTAGGGCTGATCCACTATGCTCCGCCGCTGACGCAGACGTACTACTGGCGACTCGGCGGACTGATCGCGGGCGCGGGGCTGCTCGTCACCCTCTTTGACCGCCTGATGGCGGCGCGGGCGCGGCGGCGTGCGGCAAAGAATCCACCGCTCTCCTTTGAGGAGGGGCAGACCGCCCTGCCCGTTGCGGCAGAGGCCATGACGGAGCGTCCGTCCGTCTCCGTCTTCCCGGCAAAGGCAGCTGCCATGCCCCAAGCCCCGCCCCAACCGGCGGGAAAGAAATCGGCGGCAAAAAAGAAAAAGACAAAGGCACACGCGGAGAAGAACGCAGCGAAGCCAGCTCCACCCCTCGCGGCAGTACTGCCTTTGGCGGCAGAACCGCCCCCAGTGGCGGCACCGCCCGCGAAGAGCCCGCCGCCAGCTCCCTCGCCGGCAGAACACCTGCCGGATGGGCTCGATGCGCTGCTCGACATCGCCTATGTGTCGGCAGAGCCTGCGCCTGAGCGCGCCGTCGCCGCCTACCGAAAGGCACTCGCACGGTACCCGCAGGACTCCTACATGCCATATCTCATCATCGAGCTCTCCACACTCTACAAGCGTCTGGGGAACTACGACGAGGCGCTTCACCTCTTTGACGAGGCGCTCGCACTGCCTATCATTGCAAAGAACGCCGTCATGGTGCAGGAGTTTCGCCACTCCCGCCGCACCCTGCACGCCGTTTCGGATATGCTCCGCGCGCGGGGAACCCCTGCGCTCCCCTTCGGCGAGGTACCGGAGGACGTGCTGGCGGAGGCTGATCGACAGGCGGGCAATCACACCTGACATTTTATTAAAATGGAGGAATAAATATGAAGAAAAGCGTTGACATCCTGGGACTTCCCGTCATCAGCATCACAGAGGGGCGCGAGCTCGGCATGAGCAAGACCCTTCTCATTGATGCGCCGAACCGCATCGTGGCAGCGATCACGATTGAGGACGAGGACTGGTATCGCGGAGTCAAGCTCATCCCCTATGATAACGTGATTGCCGTCGGCGATGATGCAGTCACCATCAACAACAGTGAGAACATCCTCACGCTCGATGCGGCGGGAGATTTTGAAACCCTGCTCGACGACAACATTCGCGTCATCGGCACGAAGGCGATCACGCGCACGGGCGTCATCCAGGGCAACATCACCGAGATCTTTATCGGCGAGGACGGCAGCATCGAGAAATGCGAAGTCACGACGCCGGAGGGCTCGACCTCCGAGGTCACGGCAGATCAGGTCGCGATCTTCGGTAAGGAAGTTACGGTCATCTCACCGGAGGGCGATGCAGGAAAAAAATCTGACACAGCGTCTGCACCGGCGGCACCCGCTGTGACAGCCCCCGCAGCAGCAGAGCCCGCTGCGGCTGAGCCGGTCGAGGAGACTGCCCCTGCGGAGGAGACGCCTGCCGAAGAGCCGGCTGCTCCGGAGGAGACGGCTGCCCCCGAGGCACCGGCAGAGGAGCCCGCACCTGCCGCAGAGGAGCCTGCCCCTGAGGCACCGGCAGAGGACGAGGCCAAGGACGCAGAGCGCGCGAACGAGGATCGTCATCGCCGCTTTCTCCTCGGCAAGAAGGCGACGCGCACCATCAAGATGGACAACGGTGTCGTCATCGTCGAGGCGGGCGCGGACATCACCGAGGAAGTCCTGCAAAAGGCGAAGCTCGGCAACAAGTTCATCGAGCTCTCGATGAGCGCACAGTAAATGACATGGATGCGGCGGGGCGATTGCCCTGCCGTGTTTTCTCTTGAAATCTTGCGGAGAATCCCGTGCGCGGGAGAGGAATCCGCGCCGCGCGAGATAGGACGGGGCATACAGCAGATTTTCAAACAAACGGACGCTGCTTTTCGCTCCCGCAACACCTCCGCGCCGCGAAATGGCATTTTCATCCAGATACCGCAAGGCCTCGCACGGCGAGGATTTAAGAACCAGAACCCCGCAAGGGGACGGAAACTTCTCCTTCCTATGTGTCAATGCACATAGCATCTCAATTTAAGAACCAGAACCCCGCAAGGGGACGGAAACCTTGAAACCATGAGTTTCAAGGCTTATCTGGTGTTTATTTAAGAACCAGAACCCCGCAAGGGGACGGAAACCTTCTGGGCTTTCGCCCTTGACCTTTATCTTGATTGTAATTTAAGAACCAGAACCCCGCAAGGGGACGGAAACGTGTTGATAATCTCAAAGCAGATGTCATAGGTCGGACGGTATTTAAGAACCAGAACCCCGCAAGGGGACGGAAAGCCTTGCATTCTTCGTGCATGGAGTTACAAACCCTATAATTTTAAGAACCAGAACCCCGCAAGGGGACGGAGCGTACCTCCAGCCTCTCCCATAGAGATGGTCGTCATGAATATGTAAGAGCGACCATCAAAGATCGCCGTCCACTTTGTCCTGCCATAATGGCAGGACTTTTTCATTTTCTGTGGAAATTACAATATTAAATAATAATGAAAGGAGATGAGTCTATGGAAGATCTGTGTGAGCGGATCGAACGTGCGGCACTGCTGCGTGCCGCACGCATTCTCGCCGAGCGCGCACATCCCCACGCACCGGATGCGGGGGCGGCGTTCCTCAGGGATCTCTGTGCGGGGGATACGGCACTCCTGCATGCCGCCTGTCCAGCAGAGGGCGGCTGTGACATCGGATGGCTCCTCGATGCGGCAGAGCGCATTGCCATGGGGACTGCCCCTGCCGCAGAGCCCGCGGACGACACGCCATCCGTTCATCTGGAGAGCGTGTTCAATCGATTCGGGCGCACTGATGGACGAAAGGAGGGCTTCCCCGTCGGCTGCCTGACCGACGATGCCGCACTGCTGTTCCCGCAGCCGATCACGGAACTGCACGCCGCAGAGGAGGGCTGCTGCGCATGCTATGAGACACTCGCGGCACACTTTGCGCGGGAATCCCCGCTGCGTATGCCGATGAGCGAGCTGCTGCGCGTTCTCGAGGAGACCACGAGCTACATTCCCTCGCCGACGGCGGCGGACATCTCGCTTTATGACTACACGCGCATGACGGCAGCCTATGCAGCCGCGCTCTATCGCTACTGTGCGGCGCACGACATCCCCGACGCAGCGACGTATGCGCAGCAGGATGGCGGCAGCCGCACCGTCGCACTTCTCGTATCGGCGGACATCTCGGGCATCCAGCCATTCATCTATGCCATCCCGTCCAAGGGCGCACTCAAAAGCCTGCGCGGACGATCGTTCTACCTCGAAATCCTACTTGAAAACATCGTGGATGAGCTCCTCACCGCATGTCGTCTCAGCCGCACAGCACTCCTCTACACGGGCGGCGGGCACTTCTACATGCTCCTGCAGAACACCGACGACGTGCAGGACATACTCGTACGCTGCCACACGGCGGTCAACGACTGGATGCTGCACCACTTCGGCAGCAACCTATACATTGCCATGGCGTGGACTGCGTGCACGCCGAACGAGCTCGCAGGGGAGGGGACACAGGAGGTCTTTCGCCGCGTGAGCGACAAACTCTCCGCCGAAAAACTCTGCCGCTACTCTGAGGAACAGCTTGCCGCGATGTTTACGCCCGAGAGCGCATGGAACAAAACGCGGGATAAGGGACGCGAGTGCGCCGTCTGCCACACATCGACAACGCATCTCGTACCCTATCCCGCCGACCCTCATATCGATGCGTGCGACATGTGCTCCAATCTCTTCACCTTTGGCGAGCGCATCCTGAAAAAGAACGCATTCTGCGTCTCCACCACGTGCGGGACCAATGCACTCTCCCTCCCCGGCATCGGGCGTACACTCTACCTCACCGCGGAGAAGTTGGACGACGTTGACCGTCTCCCGTACAGGATTGAGCGCATCTACGCGAAGAACGCGGCGTATACAGGCGACCTGCCCGCCGCACACCTCTGGCTCGGCGACTACTCCGCCTCCGAGGACAACGCCGTACTCGAGATGGAGACACTGGCACAGCGCAGCGGCGGCGCGAAGGACAGCAAGGGCATCCCACGCATCGGTGTCATGCGCGCCGACGTGGACAACCTCGGAGCGGCATTCCTCGCGGGATTCCCGGCGGCGTATGCCACCATGACGCGCACAGCGGCACTCTCCCAGCGGCTCTCGATCTTCTTCAAGCACTACATCAACGCCATCTGCCGCGGCACAGCGGATGCGGTCACGGACGCGCCCTTTACCCTCTTTGGCAGGGTCAAAAAGGCGGCGCGCGACGTTCATATCGTCTACTCAGGCGGCGACGACATCTTCCTCCTCGGCGCGTGGGACGACATCGTCGAGCTCGCCGTCGATCTGCGCCGTGCCTTCCTGCGCTTTACGGGCGGCAAACTTCGCTTCTCGGCAGGGCTCGGCTTCTTCAAGGACAAATACCCCGTCGCTGCGATGGCACGCCGTACCGGCGACCTCGAGTCGCGTGCCAAGGATCGGCGTGACGCAGACGGTCGCCCGCTAAAGGACAGCGTTGCCATCTTCGGTGCCGTCACCGAGGGACGCTCGTACGCAGCGTTTAAGGAACGGGCGCAGACCTATGGATGGGATGAATTCATCGACGGCGTCTGCGGAGAGAAAATCGCGTTCCTGCGAGCGCACTGCCTCTTTGAGGAAAACGCAAAGGGAGAGCAGCTGTGTCTTGGTAAGAGCAGCGTCTATCGCCTGCTCACACTGTTGGAGGAGGACGGTCCGATCCAGCTCGCACGGTTTGCCTACGCACTCGCGCGGCTCGACCCGGGGACGCATCACCCCGCACAGAGGGCATACGAGCGCGTGCGTACGCAGCTTTATGACTGGTACCGCGACCCGGCAGCACGCAGACAGCTGTCCACCGCATTACAGCTCATCATATACAGCATCCGAGAGAAGGGAGAGAGGTCAAATGCCTGAGACAAAGGACACACTGGAGCGGATTCCCGACCTTGCGCGCGAAGCGGAGAATGTGATTACCCGCCTAAACAAAAGACGCAACAAGCGCGGAGAGGAGGAGATCGCGCTGACCACAGCACAGATTCGCAAATTTCTCTCTGCGGTCAACGCCCTCACGAACAAGATCTCCATGTACCGCACGCGCAGCGGTGAGACGGACATCCTAAGCCCCGAGCTCGCCGCCGAGGTGAAATTCCTCAAGGTCAAGCTCGCCTATCAGGTCGCGCGCAACCGGGGAACAGTGGGCGATTTCGAGAGAAAGGCAAATCTGATGGCGCGCATCGACGACATCGGTACAGACATGAAGAAATACGACGAATTCATCCACTTTGTCGAGGCACTTGTCGCCTATCACAAATTTCACGGTGGGAGGGACTGACCATGGAGAGCAATCAGAGCGTATTGAAGGGGAAACTGAAACTCACGGCGATCCTTCGCGTCGAAACAGGAATGCACATCGGTGCATCCAGCGACTTTTCGCCCATTGGCGGCGTCGACAGCCCATTCCTGCGCGATCCGCTGACGAAACAGCCCATCATCCCGGGCAGCTCGCTCAAGGGGAAAATCCGCACCCTTCTCGCACGGAGCCACTCCACAAAGGAGTATGTCCTGAACCAGATCGAG
Source organism: Selenomonas sp. oral taxon 478 (assembly GCF_001189555.1). Taxonomy (NCBI): domain Bacteria; kingdom Bacillati; phylum Bacillota; class Negativicutes; order Selenomonadales; family Selenomonadaceae; genus Selenomonas; species Selenomonas sp. oral taxon 478. The sequence continues at coordinate 1,066,456 of NZ_CP012071.1, forward strand.
GACGACATCCTGCAGATCAAGCGCCTTTTCGGCACGGCTGCGAAGGGCAGCGCAGGCGGCAAGGCGGCGCGCCTCCAGTTCTCAGACATTCGAATGACAGAGGAGTCGCGTCGACAGTTCGACCGCATGGATCTCGACACCTACATCGGTGAGATCAAATTTGAGAACGGCATCAACCGCGTGACCGCAGGCGCGACCCCACGCCAGATCGAGCGTGTGCCGGCGGGAACCGAGTTCGCGTTTACCCTTGTCTACAACATCGAGCGCATGGACGAACTCATGGAGGACATGGAGATGCTGCGCGACGGACTGCACCTCCTGCAGATGGACTACCTCGGCGGTCATGGCTCGCGCGGCTACGGCAGAGTCTCTCTGCGGGAATTCACGGCAGAGTGCTTTGCACTCTCCGATGATTGCACAGATACAGAGCAGATGAACGCGATTGCACGCATGATGGAGGAAGGCGGCGGATCTGTGTGAGCTATGTGATCTATCCCCTTCACTTCGACACGGCCGTGCATTTTGCTCCGTCGGGACGCGGCGGCAGACTCGACGAGGCGTGCATGGAGTATACCGCCGACGCCCTCTTCGGTGCACTCTGCACAGAGCTTGCCGCCGCCGGAGAGCAGGTGATGCTGACGCGCCTTATGGGCAGCATCGAGACGGGCGGCCTGCGTCTCTCCGACCTCCTGCCGTGGCAACAGCGCACATCCGACCGTGCGATGGCACTCTTTCTCCCGCGTCCTGTCCTGCGCATCGAGCGCAGCGTACGGGCGGAGCGAGAGGACTATCGCACCACGTGCGCGAACGCAACCCTGCGCAAAAAACAGAAAAACCTCAAATATCTCCGCGCGAGCCGCATGCAGGACTACATCCGCGCCATGGAGAGCGGCACGCCGTTCGAGGACAACGACTTTGACGGCGACTTCGGCACACTCTCCCTGCGTCAGCGCGTCAACACGCGCGGCACCGAGCCCCTGCCTTACTACGTCGGACAGTTCACCTTTGCCGACGGCGCAGGGCTTTACCTCCTCGCGCAGATACAGGACGAGGCACTCATCCCGTGGCTGCACCGCCTCCTCACATGGCTCGGTACCGCCGGCATCGGCGGCAAACGCACGAGCGGCTGCGGCAAATTCCACCTCGGCGACATCATCCGTGTGGATGAGAGCGGCGGCGTCGACGCGGCAGCACTCGGCACCATGCTCGCGGCGGAGCACGCCCCGTGGCAGCTCGCACTCGCGCCCGTACTGCCCGCAGCGGACGACCTCGCCGCCGTGAAACGCGGTGCCTATCGCCTGCGCCGTGCGGGTGGCTTTATCAGCAACCCGACCCACGCCGCCGAGAAGAAGAACAGCGTCTATCTCCTCGATGCAGGCTCGTGCTTTCCTACGCGGATCGGCGGCACCTGCGGCACACTGGGGACGCATGACGGGCATCCCATACTGCGCTATGGCTATGGACTCTATGCGGGGGTGACAGCATGACGACGGGACTACTCTGCCGCAGCTATGAACTTACGTGCATCAGCCCCATCCATACGGGCTCAGGCGGAAAACTCAAACCATTTGAATACCTCTACAACAGCGAGACACATGAAGCCGCCTTCTTGAACCCGACAAAATGGATCGCCTTCCTCGATCAGCGCGGGCTCATGGAGCGATTTTCCAACTACGTCGTAAAGGGAGCCGGCGGCACCGACAACCTGCGCACGTGGCTGCTCGCGCAGGGTGTCACCGAGGACGAACTAGAATCTCTCATCATCCGTCGCGCACACGCAGACCCGCTCGACACCGACGGCGACAAGGCAACCCTCAACGAAATCATCTGCCAGACCACACTTGCGGATGGACGCCCCTACATCCCCGGCAGCAGCATCAAGGGGGCACTACGCACCGGCATCCTGCATGGACTCATCCGTCGTCGCCCGCAGCTCTTTCGCGGCAGGCTTCAGGAGTTCCACACACTCCTGAAAAACAAGAAAAAGCGCGACATAGACTTCCTCATCGGGCAGATCGAGACACAGCTCCTGCACACACTCAAAAGGGAACAAAAAACACCGCCTTGGAACGCTACCGTCAGTGCCATGCGCGGACTCAGAGTCAGTGATGCCGCCTGCCCCGCAGATGAGACGGACAGCGTCATCCTGCGCAAACTCGACTTCACCACCGGCATGGAGGATGGCGCGTGCGAGAACCGTCTATCCCTCTTCCGTGAGAGCATCCCGGCGGGACGGCGGCTTCGTTTCACCATCACCGTCGACCCTGCCATGCTGAGAACCCTCGGCATCCGCTCCATCGACGAGATCGTCGGCATGGTTCATGCCTACACCGCAGACGGACTGCGCCTGCAGGAAAAAGTCTTTGGCAGACAATACCCCGCGCTCTTTGCGGCGGCGAAAAACGCGGATGCACTCCTCGGCGGCGGCACAGGATTCCTCTCAAAAACCCTCGTCTATGCACTTGCGGATAACGACAAAGAAGCGCGGGACTTCATCGTCGACTACCTCGATCAGACCTTCACCGAATGGGATCCCATCACGCGGCAGCGCGTTCCCGCTCATCAACATCGCGCGTTCGATCGCGCCATCAGCCCGCGCACACTAAAACTCGCGCGCATGGATTCCGAGGACTGGATCATGGGACTCTGCTCCATCACGGAGGTTGGCAATGCTCAGACGCTTTGAGGCGGAGCTGCGCCTGCCCGACGGCGCGCGTGCGCCCTCCTCCATGGGCTCCGTCCTCCACGGCGCACTCATCGAGCAGCTGCCGGAGGACTACGCCGCCTACCTGCACACAGAGAACTTGCGCCCCTACAGCCAGAGCATCCGCTGGGACAGAGCGCGGGAGCGCGTCATCTGGCGTATCGGTACACTTGATCGGGCGGCAGCGGAGATCATCGGCGCGGTACTGCAGAGCTTGGAGCACATCCATCTCAGACAAAAGGGCTACACCGTCGACGTGCAAAACATACAATGCGTCGAGGCACGCAGCTATCAGGACATCGCCGATGAATACTTTCGTGCGGAAATCGCACCGCGCGGCGCAGAGATACACTTTCTCACCCCCACGAGCTTCAAACAGGGCGGCGCATACATCCTCCTCCCCGAGAGTGTCCTCATATTGCAGAGCCTCCTCCTGCGGTGGAACGCATTCTGTCCGGACATCCGCATCGAGGAGGACAACCTCGCACAGGAGCTCGCCGCCCACATCCACCTCACACGTTACGCGCTGCGCTCTGCGGCATACTCCGTCGAGGGATACAATATTCGCGGCTTTCGCGGGCAGATCGCCCTTCGCTTTACCGGCAGCGACATGGTACGCCGCATCCTCGGCACACTCCTCGCCTTTGCCCCCTACGCGGGGCTCGGCATCAAGACCGCCCTCGGCATGGGCGCGGTAGAGACTGACATCTGGAAAGGATGAACGAGATGAAGCGAATTTTGTTCTCGCCCATTGGGAGCACCGATCCCATCAAAAACTGCCACGACGGTGCTTGCTTACACATCGTGCGCCACTATCAGCCGGAGCGCGTTCTCCTCTTCTTCACCAAGGAGATGGGCGACACCGAGCAGAACGACCACCGCTACACCACCGCGATCAAACATGTAGCCCCCGACTGCATCATCGACCCGCCGATCTACACCGACATCGTCGACCCCAGTCGCTATGAGGCATTCAGTCAAATACTGCCGCAGACGGTCGCAGATCTGTTGGAGAAATATCCCGATCATGAGATCCTGCTCAACCTCAGCTCGGGCACGCCACAGATCAAAACCGTTCTCGCCATCCTTGCCGCAGACAATGATCGCTGCATCGGCATACAGACCGTTACCCCCGTTCGGGCGGCAAACGATCATAAAATGGTCATGACGGAAAAGGAGATACAGGATCTCATCGCAAGCAACTATGACAACGAGCCTGAGACAGAATCGCGCCTTGAGGAGCCGCCCCTCTCCGTCTTCCGCTACTACTCCGAGCGCAACCGCATCGTCGCACTCATCCGCTCCTACGAGTACCAAGCAGCCCTCATGCTCGCCGAGCAAAGCCCGCGTGTCCCCGAGGAGGCAAAGGTGCTCCTGCGCCATGCGGCAAAGCGCGTCGCACTCCTGCCCGCAGAGGCACGCGAAATCCTGAGCAGCTATCGGGACACCGAACTCTTTTTCTTCAAGGGCTACAAAGAGGAAAGTCTCATTGAATACTTCCTTATCATGCAGATTGATCAGGAAAACGATCACCTCTCCAACTTTATGCTGCGCATCTCCCCATTCCTCGATAAATTTCTGCTCGATTACGTTCAGAAAAACGTAAGGGGAGGCAGACAGAACCCGAAAAACATCCTTAACCTCTCCAGATATATAAAACGTAAAGGCAGCTATAGACTCGAGCGTGAACGCATAAAGCAGGCTGCGCCCAAATGGTTGACGCGTTTGGATCGGAAATATCGGGGCTACAAAGACAGTGACCTCAGCTTTACCTTGCTCATATACTATTGCGATTATATGCAGGAAGAAGGGCTGACAAAGGACACAAAACTCCATGATGATATGATGGCGGAACTCGGCAAGTTAGGCAACATCAGGGATCTGCGCAACAACGTCGCACATCAAATTACAAACGTCACCAGAGAGAGCTTTCAGGAGGTCACGCAGATGACCCCGCCCGCACTCATGGCGATCTTCACACAGATGCTCATACTGGTCTATGGCGGAAAAGTCAAGGAGGCACTCACAACCTACAGTCGCATCAACAGCTGGCTCGAAGAAGCCCTCGAAATCCACGAATAGCCCCGCTCGCCCTCGCAGCATGGCGCCGTGCTCATGCTAAGGGGTCGACTCCCTTGTGGAAAGGAGACCGCGCCATGAGCTTTGCCTACATCACCGAGGAAGGCGCATACATCCAAAAACGCGGCGGATGCTTCACCGTCGGGCGCAACCGGGAATGTGTCATGGAAATCCCCGCCGAAACCCTTGAGGGACTCACACTCATCGACGCCGTACAGGTCTCCTCCAAGGCAATCGTCGAACTCTTGCGCCTCGGCATCCCCGTCACATGGCTCTCGCGCACAGGATACTTCTTCGGACGGCTCGAGTCCACCGGGCGTCATAATATTTTCAAAGATGGCAATCCGCATTCGAGGCATTCCTCACCGAGCGCAGATACAACGAACTCATCGAGCGAACAACACGCCTCATCGACCCGCACACCGACTCCCTGCGCATCTACCTCCTCGCAAACCACACCTCCGTCCGCTCGTGGGGCGTTGGCGACCGCCACATCGAGGACGTCATCATATTTTAGGGAAACACTGATAAAACAGTCTCTCAGATTGGCGTAGATTTTTTCGTCCGAACGAGGTGGAAAACCGGACGCAGAGTGGTGCTCTGTGGAGGATTTTCCGCCGAAGTGCGGGCAAAAAAGATGCGTCAAGATGGTTGTACCGAATTTATCAGTGCTTCCTTAGGCGGCGGGATTGCGCACATCAGCCCACTGTGCTATACTGGGAGTGAGATCCCCGCCGCACTTAGAGCCGTGGGACATACAGCGGCTTTTAGAACGCAGTGTCGCCGTGAAAGAGAGGGAAAATACATCCGCGCCGCAAAACGGCATATTGAGCTAGGCACAGCAAGGCATCCCGCCGCAAGGATTTCAAAACCATATCCCCGCAAGGGGACGGAAACGAAATTCTCTTCTCCATCTGCGCAACAAGCCAGTCGTAATTTCAAAACCATATCCCCGCAAGGGGACGGAAACAAACCATCAGCGTTTTTCACGCTTTCAGGGATGCTCATTTCAAAACCATATCCCCGCAAGGGGACGGAAACTCACAGTAAACCACCAATTCCTTTCTGATCAGGGGTGATTTCAAAACCATATCCCCGCAAGGGGACGGAAACCCGTAGACATAATACAAGGAAGACTTGTTCTGCGTCGGCATTTCAAAACCATATCCCCGCAAGGGGACGGAAACAGTCCGATGAAGCCCATGCTCAGTGAACCGTTCCGAAATTTCAAAACCATATCCCCGCAAGGGGACGGAAACATCTCCTCTTCCCCAAGAAGATCTTCAAGACGCCCATCATTTCAAAACCATATCCCCGTAAGGGGACGGAAACTTGATATCGTGTGGTGTTACGTTGATGATCATGATATATTTCAAAACCATATCCCCGCAAGGGGACGGAAACCTAGAACGTCACGCCGTCCATCGTCAGAACGAACGATTTCAAAACCATATCCCCGCAAGGGGACGGAAACTGCCAAACTTCGATAGGTTGGATAGTCCAGAGTTTCATAATTTCAAAACCATATCCCCGCAAGGGGACGGAAACTTTCATTTTTTCACCTCCTTTCAGAAAACCAACAAGAATTTCAAAACCATATCCCCGCAAGGGGACGGAACCCACGCACCGAGCCAATCAGCCACACGAAAAGAGCAGCCACATCTCTGGCTGCTCTTTTCGTATTGTCCTTATTAACGTGGTTTTTCTCTTCCCGCGAATATCATCAAAGAAGATGACGTGAAGCGATCTTTTTTGATCGGTCGTATCCGCGAAATCCTATTTTCTTTCGTAAGTGGTATACTATAGGTCGGAGGGGCTCTTTATTAAGACGATGACGACAGGGAGATAAGAATATGAAAAAGAAAATTTTACTGATTGCCTGTATTACTGCGTTAGCGGCCGTTTTCCTCTTGCCGCTTGTCCAGAGCTCGATGGGGAAGACGGATTTTATACGGGAAGTGCTTGCTAAAAATGATGGATTTGCCGCAGAGGGCAGCGGGACAACCGGCGGGGCTGCTGCCGTAGAGGACAATATTTTCCGCGTGACCAATAGGCAGGAGTTTATTGCCGCATTGGGGAATCGCAAAAATACGGAACCTAGGATTTTGATGATTTATGGGACGATCGACTTCGATACGGACGCGGATGGCAAGCACCTGACGATGGAAGATTATATGGCGGAGGGCTATGATTTTCAGCAATATCTGGAGTCACATGCACCGCATAGTACTGCGTCGCAAAGCAAAAAAGAAGAGCAGGAGGAAAAAAGAAAACAATCTCAAAAGAATCAGGAAAAAAACATCATGGTTCATGTTCCCGCCAATACGAGCATCATTGGGATTGAAGATGCGAAATTAAAGGGCGTGGATCTAGTCCTCGATGCGGACAATATGATCATCCGAAATATTATGTTTGAGTCCCCGTATGATTATTTCCCGTCGTGGGATCCAAACGATGGGCCGGACGGCAACTGGAATTCTCAGTATGACTGCATTACGATCCGTGGGGGCACGCATATTTGGATCGATCATTGCCATTTCGAGGATGGGCAGCAGCCGACGGAAACGTATTTTCATCGCGAATACGAGCATCGAGACGGCTTGGTCGATATCACGAATCAGGCGGACGACATCACGATGTCATACAATGTTTTTGAACGTCACAATAAAGCAATCTTGATCGGGAACAGTGATGAAAAAACGTCGGACGATGGCAAACTGAATGTGACGCTGCATCATAACTATTTCCATAATTTGGTTCAGCGCGTACCGCGCGTGAGATGGGGAAAGGTTCACGTGTATAATAATTACTACCAAACGGACGATGAAAACGGCGCATACCGTTATGCGTATTCGTTGGGCGTCGGAAAAAACTCGAAAATATATGCCGAAAATAATGTCGCGGATATCGACGGCAGGACGTATCAAAGTTTTGTCAAGGTGTTTGGCGGAACGGAGTTTACTGCGGTCAACAATGTTTTTAATGGCGAGAAAATCGATACATTTAACGAGCATTTATCCCCGGTCGCGTGGGCGCCTGAGCGATACATAAAAATCGACGATGTGAGTGCGGTGAAAGAAAAAGTTTTACAGCATGCGGGCGTGCTAAAAAATGAAGATTAAGGAATCACTGATAAAATGAAGTCCGTCAGATTGGCGTAGATTTTTTCGTCCGAACAAGGCGGAAAACCGGACGCAGAGTGGTGCTCTGTGGAGGATTTTCCGCCGAAGTGCGGGCAAAAAAGATGCGTCAAGATGATGGTGCTGAATTTATCAGTGCTTCCTTAATTTGTTCCGACTGGAATATGACCTGCCCCCAAAAGGCCGATCTTCTCATCTAACCTTTGGGGGGGCAGGTCATAAAACTTCGTGCGGCAGCCTCGATTGCCGGCCCACTCTCAGAGCCGGATGCGCTCGATATGCTCCATGTCGATGGTGACAACCGCTGTGTCGAGCGAGATTTCGTAGAGGATGAGGTCGTCGCCGACAGCATCAATGGTCTCCTGATAGCGTGGGATCTTTGCGGCAAAGAGTGCCGCGAGATCGTAGACGGTGCGCGCAGACTTCACGGCGCGTCCGCTCGCGCGGACGTGTTCGTTTGTGCCGTTGTGCGGAACGGTAGTGAATGCGATATTCGGATTTGCCGCGATCTCGACGACCTTCTCGTTGTCTTTGAACGTGGCGAAGTAGACGCAGTGTTCCTCGGGGGCATAGTAGAAGTTCACAATGCGGACATGCGGCAGCCCGTCCGTCGTTGTTGCGAGCGCGATCTCGCGCTGTTCGCGCATGATGCGCTCAAATTCGTCCCGTAGATTCATCTCATTCACCTCTTTGATGATGATACAATATTCTTCGTGTGAAAGATATGAAAAGAAACGCCATCGGTCATGTTTGCCGATGGCGTTTCCGCTTTTGCGAAAAATTTCATGCTTCCTTTTTCCCGCTCAGCACGACTTTGCTGAAGAGGACGAGAACGCCGAGGAAGACGAGGAGCCCAAGCATCTCGGCAGTGCCGGCAAAATCGGCGCCGACGACGGCGAGAGGGCTTTCGCTGCCGCCGTTCGAGACGGAGACGACGATGATGCCGGCCAGGAGGACGCCGATGATGGATTCGCCGACGATGAGCCCTGAGGCAAACAGCGTGCCGCGCCGCAGTCCTACCCGCTCTTCATCCTCGCCGTGCGTTTGACGCAGGCGGCGGTTGAGGAAGTAGCCGAGGACCGCACCGACGATGAGCGGTGTCTGGATGACGGGCGGGAGGTAGATGCCCATGCCGACGGCGAGCGGCGGCATGGCGAGGTTCTTCGTCGAGCGGCGCAGGAAGAGGTCGATGAGGACGAGGACAATGCCGACCCCAATGCCGATGTAGATATACTCCCATGCAAGTTTTTGCGAGAAGATGCCCTGTGCGATGGTCGTCATGAGCACCGCCTGCGGGGCGGCGAGTGCCTGCGCGGGATCCATGCCTGCACGCGGCAGTGCGCCCGAGAAGCCGTACGCCTCATAGAGGAGGTTGAGCACGGGGGCGATGACGAGCGCGCCGATCACACAGCCGATGAGAAGTGCGACCTGCTGACGCCACGGCGTTGCGCCGACGAGATAGCCGGTCTTGAGATCCTGCATATTGTCATTCGAGATGCAGGCGATCGCGAGAATGATCGACGTGGTAAAGATGGCAGTCGCCGTCGCGAATTTCTCACCGCCCGGCAGCGTGAAGATGCCGAACATAGAGCAAAGAGAGTACATGACGAGCGACGCGACGATGATGCCGAGGATGCCGATGCCCGAGATCGGGCTGGAGGATGTGCCGACGAGACCTGCCATATAGGCGCAGGCAGCGGCAACGAAGAAGCCCATGAGGACGGCGACGCCAACGCCGACGAGGGTGAAGATGATTTTCTGACTGCCTGGGATCTGCTCGGGGCTGACGAAGGCGTAGAAAATCGCGAGCAGTCCGATGACGGTGACGGCAAAGACAAGGCCGACGCTCTTCATCGTCATATCGATGTCCATGCGGTGCAGACCGCGCTCTGCGCTGTCTGCGCGTGCGCCTGCGATGGACTCCTTTACGCCGTCAATGACGGGGCGCGCGAGGCAGAGCAGCGTCCAGATGGCGGCGACACCCATTGCGCCGGCGCCGATGAGGCGCACCTTCTGCTGATAGACGGCACCCGCGAATTTCTGCAGGGTCATGCCGTCGGGGAGGACATCGGTGATGGTGAAGTAGGGGACAAAGCCCGCCCACGCAATGGCGATACCGATCAGCATCGCGAGTCCGCTCGTGATGCCGATGAGGTAGCCCGCACCGACGAGTGCCGACGAGTAGCCGAGCGGGAGCTGGGTCATGCCGCGCCCGACGTGGAACCATGCGGAGAGACTGTCGCCGAGCACCTGCAGACCGTTCGTGAGGAAAGCGATCACGCCCGCAACGGCACTGCCCGAGAGGATCTCTTTCAGTCCAGAGCTGTGCTGCTCGCGGCTGTCATCGTGCGAGCCGACCTTTAGGATCTCTGCCGCAGCGACGCCCTCCGGGTAGGCGAGGTCGCTGTGGACGACCATTGCACGCCGCAGCGGGATGGTGAAGAGAACACCGAGACAGCCGCCGCAGGCGGAGACGACGAGCGTCTGCCAGAACTCAAAGTCCTGCCAGTAGCCGATCATGAGCATGCCCGGGATGATGAAGATGATGGCGGACAGCGTACCTGCTGCCGATGCCTGTGTCTGCACCATGTTGTTCTCGAGGATGTTCGCATCCTTCGCCATCTTGAGCACCGCCATCGAGATGACCGCCGCCGGAATGGCGGAGGAGAACGTCAGACCGACCTTGAGGCCGAGGTAGACGTTCGATGCGGTAAAGATGATGGTGAGGATTGCGCCGAGGATCATGCCGCGCATTGTCAGCTCAGGGAGCCGCAATTCGTGCTGCATGAACTCGTTTTCGGAGTGTTTCATGCCAATACCACCTATCTATAATAAAATGAAAAACATCTGTATTATAGCACGTAAATCCAAAATAGCAAAAATACATTGGCACGCTGTGCCCGCAGCGCTAGGAAAGATACGCCGAAAACAAAACCGCCGATGCGCTTTCTCGTCACGCATCGGCGGTCCTGAGGAAAATACGGGAAGTGATAGGTAACTCTCTTGCATTCAAACGATCCACGCTTCATTCCGCACCGCCGCTAGCATGAGATGCGGAACTTTTCGGCGAAAACGCTGAGAAAAACCACCACGACATGTTCTCTGTGCGCACATTCTGTCCCGCTCTGGGGAACGTCCTCCTCGTCATGCGCTAATCCATGCCCTCTTGTGTGCCCACCCCACGCGGGCTGCCGCATTCCCTGCCGCACCTTCGCTCGGCATCCCCGTCCGACACAGCGGGGCGGGGTGCACGGTGCAGAGCTTTGCGGCCACTCAGTAACCCATCGGAATCTCCTCCCAGTCCGTCGTGGACGCTGCGGCTGCTTCCTCACTCAGCCAGCGAGGTGCATCCCGTGTCCCTCTCCAACAACCGTCGGTCAACACGGTGGGAAATCCCCGAAGGAGATACACCATGTGCTTACGGATCACATGGGGGCAGCCTGTCCTGAATCAGCCTGCCGCTTTAAGATCTCCTTAACTATCCTTAGTATAGTAAAACTTCAGAAGATTGTCAACGAATTTTTTGAAAAAATTTTTCGCGGTGGATTGACAAACGCGGAAATTCGCAATAGAATAACATATAAATTTACTATGTTATTAAGGAGATGGAACGATGGGATATCAGTTGTGGAACGCACTGGAGGAGCTGAAGTCGGATGCGTATGAGTGGGTGGATCTGACGCACCCACTGAATAACGACAGTCCGTGCTGGGCGGGGATCCCCGAGGGCTCGGTGGAGCTCTCAAAGACGTGCTTTGACTGGGGCAACCCGATGCTTGACTGCCTCATCCAGACGTTCAAGTTCCCGGGGCAGTTCGGGACGCACATCGATTTTCCGGGACATTTCGTCCGCAATCGGCCGCTCGCGGATGCCTTTGGTGCGCGGCACATGCTCTATCCGCTGTGCGTGATCGACGTGACGGAGCAGGTCGCACGCGATGTCCACTATGCGGTGACGGTGGAGGACATCCAGGCGTACGAGGCGAAGTACGGCGCGATTCCGGACGGTGCGTTTGTCGCACTCTATACGGGGTGGAGCAGGCATTGGCCGGATATGGACGCGATCTCCGGGATCGCTGCGGACGGCAGTGAGAACTTCCCGGGCTGGTCGATGGATGCGCTGAAGTATATCTATGAGACGCGCAATGCCGCGGCGAACGGACACGAAACGCTCGATACGGATGCCTCGACGGAGGCGGCAAAGGCGGGGGATCTCGCGTGCGAGCGCTATGTCCTCGGTAAGGGGAAGCTGCAGGTCGAGGTGCTGACGAATCTCGACCGCGTGGCGCCGGCAGGGGCACTGCTCTTCCTCGGGTGGCCGAACATCGAGGGCGCGACGGGGCTGCCCGTACGCGCGCTGGCGATTACGCCGAAAAAATAAGGGAATGACCTGTGGCAGAGGTGCTGCCATCGTCTTCGAGCCGTTTTGCAAAGCCGATACCTACCGGCTTGCAGGCGGCTCCTTTTGTCTCTGTGGCAGGACTTTTGCGCTGGGTATCGAATCATAAAGAGGTAACTTGTGTGTTTAGGAGACGATGAATTGCAGAGTAAATACCTCGATATTGAGAAGAAAGCAGAGCGCGGAGAGCGGCTGACGTATGAGGACGGCGTGGCGCTCTTTGCCTCGCACGATATCGCGTGGCTCGGTGCGCTCGCCGACCATGTGCGCGCGGAGAAATGCGGTGATATTGTCTACTACAATGTGAACTGCCATGTGAATCTGACGAATATCTGCATGGCGCACTGTAAGTTTTGCGCGTTTGGGCGCGATGCGGAGGATGCAGGCGCATACGAAATGAGCGTGGAGGAGGCGGTGGCACACGTCGCGGAGGCGATGCGCGACCCGCATCTCGCGGGACTGCACGTCGTGAGCGGGCTGCATCCGACGTGGACGTTTGACGACTATCTCCTGCGTCTGCGCGCGCTGCACGAGGCCTTCCCCTCACTCTACCTGAAGGGGTTCACGGGCGTGGAGATCACGCATTTTGCCCACACGTCGGGGCTCTCCGTGCGCGAGGTGCTCCTGCGCCTGCGCGAGGCGGGGCTGCAGTCGATCGCGGGCGGCGGCGCGGAGATCCTCTCCGACCGCGTGCGCGGGGAGCTCTGCCCGAACAAGGCGACGGCGGATGAGTGGCTGGCGGCACACCGCACGGCGCATGAGCTCGGCATCAAGACGAATGCGTCGATGCTCTACGGACACATCGAGACGCTCGAGGAGCGCGTCGCGCACATGATGCGCCTGCGCGACCTGCAGGACGAGACGGGGGGCTTTCAGACGTTCATCCCGTTCCCGTTCCTGCCGTCACATACGGAGCTGGGGCGGACGGTGCGGCAGACGTCGATGTGGGACGATCTGCGGACGATCGCGATCGCACGCCTCCTGCTCGATAACTTCCGCAACATCAAGGCGTACTGGGTGATGCTGACCGTGCCCGTGGCGCAGGTCGCGCTCGGGTTCGGTGCGAACGACATCGACGGCACCGTGCACAAGGAGACGATCCTCCACGACGCGGGGGCAAAGAGCCCGCGCGCCCTCTCCGAGGATCACATCATCCGCATCATCCGCGAGATCGGACGCACGCCCGCCGCGTGTGACAGCAATTTCAACATCATCGAGACGTACTGAGGATTTCGCCAATATGTCCACCGCGAATCCCTTGGAATCAGGGAATATGGCGTGACGAAGGAGATGAGGACAATGTCCGACACGACGGACGAGGAACGCATTGTGCGCACGATGGAGGCATTCCGCAAAAATCGCTACGATGTCTCGCGCTTTGCGGAGCGGACTGCGGCGGCGGATTATCTCGCTCGTGAGATTCGCGGCAAACGCGTCGGATTCGGCGACTCCGAGACGCTGCGGGCGCTTTCCCTCTACGAGCGGCTAAGTGAGCATAACGAGGTGGTCGATCCGCCACGTGCAGGACACGTCGGCGGCATCGAGGCATTTCTTGCCGCAGGGCGCGAGGCACTGATGACGGACATCTTTGTCCTCTCGGCGAACGCCATCACGGAAGAGGGGCAGATCCTCAACATGGACGGCGCGGGCAACCGTGTCGCAGGCTCACTCTTCGGACATGAAAAGACCTACTTCGTCGTCGGCATCAACAAGCTTGTCCCCGACATCGAGGCGGGGATCGAGCGCATCCACCGCATTGCCGCCCCGCGCAACGCCCACCGCAAGGGCAAAAAAACGCCCTGTGCGAAGGACGGCACGCGCTGCTATGACTGCGCGGCACTGGAGCGCATCTGCAATGCGCTGACCATCCACTACAAGAAGATGAGCTATCGCCCGATGGAGCTGGTATTGATCGAGGAGAAACTGGGATTATAGATGCAAAGCAAATGATGCGAAAAGATTGATTTGCCTATACAAACATGATATTCTACAAAAAAGGAGGCGATTGATATGGCACAGACGATGGTAAATTTTCGTATGGATGCAGAGCTCAAGCAGCGTATGGAGGAGACCTGCCACAAGATGGGGTTGACGCTGACCGCTGCATTTACGATGTTTGCGGCAAAGGTGACACAGGATCGCCGCATTCCCTTCGAGGTAACGGCAGAACCCGATCCGTTCTACAGCGAGGAGAACATGGCGCGTCTCCGTGCGGCGATTGCGGATGTCAAAGCGGGGCGCAATCTGACGGAGCATGAACTCATCGAGGCTGACTGATGGATAAGATTTGGCAGGATGCGGCATGGGCAGATTATTTGTACTAGCAGATGCAGGATAAGAAGACACTCAAGAAAATCAATCGTCTTCTTCAGAGCATTGACCGCAGCGGCTATGACTGCCAGGGACAGCCCGAACCGCTCAAGGGGGATCTCTCGGGCTTTTGGAGTGTTCGCATCGACGCGAAGAATCGCATTGTTTTTCGGATTGTGGATAACCGCATGGAGATTGCACAATGCGGCTCGCACTATCGGGACAAATGAACAAAAAAAAAGACGGCAAACGCCGTCTTTTTCTTTTCCGCCCGCCTTATCCCTTCCGTTCGCCGACATTCCAGTCGGCATCCACCTCGAAGTAGGCGCTTTTTTCCTTCCACGGGTATTTGTACTCGAGCACGACGGTGTGATCGAGTAAGATGTGCACGGCGATGAGCTGTGCCGTGCCGTGCTCATCCGTATGTTTTACCCATGCCCCGCTGTCGATGTGATCCCTGACCTCGGTCAGCCATGTGATGGGGAGCTTGGACATGCCCGCCTCATTCATGCGGAATACGATCTCCACCTCTGTATCCCCGGCCTTGCGCGGGAAATGGCAGTAGGGCGCGTTGCGCGTGTAGCTGCCCGCCGATATGGGGGCGAAGAGGCGCAGGACGCGGGAGAGTCCCTCCTCGTCGACGCGGATGCAGAGGATGGAACGCTGCTTTTGGTACATGTCATCGAGGGCATCTGCCGCTGCGCCCTCCTGCGGAACCTCGGCCGCACGCGATGCCTGCTGCAGCTCCTCGTCATACGCTCCGTCGACCCAGTGAAAGCACATCTGCTCAATCGTTGCACCCTCCTCGATCTCACGTTCTAGCGTCAGGAACTCGTGGTCGTCCGGCACGAGGGAAAGCCCCTGCCGCACGGCGTCCAGCGCACCGTCACGGTCGCCGAAATGGGCGCGCAGCTTGCCGAGCACGAGATAGCACCACGGATAGTCTGGCTCCTCACGCGTTCCCTGCGCGGCATAGCGGAGCGCCTTTTCCAGATAGCCGCAGTGCATGAGGGCGACGGCGTAGCGATAGTACCACGTCCCGCACCCGCACGCATTCGGCTCGGAGTCCGGCATCCACTGTATCGCACGGTAGAAGTAGGGGTACTGATCGACATTGTTGCACGCATAGGCATACCACAGCGCAATGTCGCGGTCACGATGCGCCTCCTCGCGTGTGAACCGCCCCTTGATGATGCCGTTCTTGATGTATTTGTTCAGATAGCTGAGCATTTTAAAGAAATAGCCCGTGGATCCATCCTCCATCGCCTCGAGTTTGGCGACGGCCTCCGCTGTGAGCAGGGGGCCTTTTTCTGTGTCGGAGCTCTCCGGCGCGTCGGCGGCGTCCTCCTCCTCCTCGTCGCGATCAAAAATGTTGACGGTGCCCGCCGCGTCTCGTCGGAAGGAGTGAAACACCGCCCACGGCAGATTCGTCCTCTTGAGAACGGTTTCTGCGGCGACGAGGACGGCGTGCAGATCCCACGCGAGAAAGTCCAGATAGCCGTAGTTCGTGCCCGTCGCTCCGCCGAGGAAGGTCACCGCGTGCAGACAATCGGTCTCCTCCTCAATCGCCTGCATGAGCGCATCGCGAAAATCGAGAATCCCGTCGGCACTCTCGCGCATCTCATCCGTCAGCGGATAGGCGATAAAGCCCGCCGCGATCCCATCCGCATGGTAGATGTCCACGAGCGTCGCATCGTTATCCATATAGGAACTGAGGAGGGAGGGCAGGCGCGTGCTGCCCGCATAGACATCGAGCCGCAGATCCGCATCGTCCGATGTGTCCGGCTCGCGCTCGTAGGCGAGATAGTAGTGGTCAAGGTACTCCTCTGCATCGTTCGCGAGGGAGTACCCCGCCTCTGCGAGTGCCTGCGGCAGATCCGCCAGCAGGGCCGACGGCTCCTCGCGCGGCGCATCGAGGAGATCAAAATCATGGATGAGTCGGATGGCGGCGATCTCGCCGAGTGCCTGATCGACGAGCGTGGAGAGCATCCACCACGCGCGGCTCTCGTCCTCCTGCAGGAGCGGCAGGAGCTTTTCACAGTAGACCGTGAGGGCGATCCCGTCGCCGTCCGGCGCGAACCAGACGGCGACATCCGTCATCTCGATGCTGTAGTCGTCCGTGCGCAGGGAAAAGCCAAGAGAGGACGTGCGCCCGACGTGGATGTCCCAGTGCTCGCGCACAGAGGCAGGGGCATGGCACGCGAAATAGACGAGCGGAAAGAGCTTTGCGCGCAGACCTTCGGGCGTGAGGATGAGCTCATATTTCTCGTTGCCCTTTCCGAGCTCGAATGAGACATCGTCAAAGGCGATGTGCAGAGCGGAGCTGCACCGCTCGATGAGCTCCTCGCCGTGATCCGGTCCCGCATCCATCAGCGCGCGCAGCTCCTCCTCCACCTCGGAGAACGCGAGCCATGCCTCCTGCACGCGGATGCGGAACGGGCGCGAAAAGAGCGGGAGAGAGAGTCCGCGGCGGCAGTCCTCGATCATCTGCTCGGTGTCCTCGTCGCCCGGCAGCGCCGCAAGCGCCGCCTCAAAGTAGGGCAGGGCGCGGTTTTCCTGATCGAGGTAGTAGTAGGCATAGCCCATGCGGAAGTTCCAGACGTGATCGTCGGCAGAATCCTCTGCGTGCGGCGCGAGGAGGTCGATCGCTTTTTTGAAATACCACCACTCGCTCGGCTGCGCGAAGTTGTTGTAGGCGCGCGCCAGCTCGCCATCGAGCTCGGGCGTGCGCTCTGCGGCGGGGATCTCCTCAATCGCCGTGATGATCTTCTCGTAATCTCCGTGATTGTGCCATGCTTGACACTGTTCCAGTAATGTCATCTGCTGCTCCTCTTGTCTGGGTCTAAGTTGCGCTCAGGGCGCCCTATCGGCTCGTGATGCTCGCCGCTTCCCCCGCGCGACGGGGGAAGCGAATATACCGTCATCCAATGCCTCCCCCCGTGCGACACGGGGGAGGGGGACCGCGAAGCGGTGGTGGGGGCGCTTGTTCCTAATCCCACCAGAAATACCAAATATGCGATTTCCGCAGGCTGTCGGCGAGCCTGCGGATGCTCATGTCGGGTGTGCCCTGCTCGATGATGTCGCTGCAGTAGGCGTACTGCTCCACGGCGCGCGCGGCGGCGTGCTCCGGCGCGACGGGCGCGGGGACGCGGTACTCAAGCGTGTCGTAGGTGAGGACGGCAGGGACGGCTCTGTCCGTCTCGTACCAGTACTTTGCGACCGCCGTATGCGCGGAGGTATCGGGGCAGTCGTTCCACCCGCCGAAGGGCAGGTAGGTGAAGATCTCCCACGGATGCTTGACGGGGATCTTGGCGAGGATTACGGGATGCGTTTTCCGCGTCTCGCAGTTCCAGTAGGTGATGAGGTTGTCGTTTGCCTCACCCTTCGTATCTTCTTTGACCGTCATGTCCTCCGTACATGCCGCGCGCCGCTGCATGAGCACCGTTTTGCCGTCCTTGACCAGCTTTTTCGCCATGCGCTCACGGAACGCGATGACGGCATCCCGATCGAATTCGTAGTCCTCAAACGCACCCTTTTCGGCCTCAGCATTCATCGTCAGTGCCTCCCAGAGCGTGTCGCTCGGGACGATGATGACGGGGACAATGCCGTCGCGCGCGGCCGTGCGCGTGGCGTAGCTGTACCATGATGTGATCGGGTCGTCGTCCACCAGCGGCGGGAGGTACATCAGAGAGCAGCTCGCCCTGCTGGCGTTCAGGTACTGCATCGTTGCGATGGCAACGTCGCTCGGATCGGCGTCCACCTGCTCCTCAGTGTTGCGCTTCCACGCCTCCCAGTGCCGCTCGATGAGCTGCGCCATCTCCCGATAGAGCTGCTCGTCGAATGGGACGAAGAGATATGCCTCGTCGTCAAACTCCTTCGAGTAGTATTTTTCCGCCCCGAAATACGCGAGGGCGTGATTGTCGACGTCCGAGGGGTAGGAGGGGGCCTCGCCGTCGTAGTAGTAACGAGCGAACGCCGCGCCCTCCGCGTTGAAGAAGCCGCGCATCAGGATCCCGTGCAGCTCGTCGCGGAGGAAGGGGCGCAGGTCTGTCTCCGCCGGGTGCTCCTTTACGGCACGCACGGTCGTCTCGTACTCGCGGATGAACCAGTCCGCCATCAGATCATGCAGGATGCACCACCGCAGGTAGACTGCCATGTGGCTGTACGCCTCGATCTCATCGACGGGGAGCTTCTTCTCGTGCAGGCTGGAGAGATGCCACTCCGCATTGTCCATCACGAGATCCTCAAAGTCCTCAGGGGCGCATGCACTGCGCCGCTGTGGATCAATGACGAAGCTCACGTGCCGCTCGTCAAAGAGGTTCAGCAGTTCCTTTGCACTGCGGTCGAATTTGTAGTTGAGCTCGTCGCGGTAGAGCGGGATGATCTGATAGAAATTGACCTCGTCGCCGTCCGGCAGGGGACAGACCGTGTTGTCTCCCTTTACCTGCGCTCCGATGATCAGGGAGGCGGTCAGCTTGGTGTTCTCGGCGTAGTTGTTTGTCCTGCTGTCGATGGTATGCCCCCAGCCGAGCCATGTATCATCCTCGATCGGCAGACGTTCGAGGCTCTTCAGCAGGCGGATCGGCCAGTAGTGCTCCTCGTCGTCCTCGTGGATCTTCCAGTCGGACGGCAGGGCGATCGCGAGTTCCGCGCGTTCGAGCTTGTACTCGGCGAGCTCTTTTGGCACGTTCATGCGGTGCGCCCCCATCCCGAGGGTGACGAGCATGTAGTAGTTCCGTTCCTCGGTCGGATCGACGATGCAGATGTCCAGATGGATATCGGGCGAGACAATCTCGTGAAAGACGTTTGCATACGTGCCGAAGTTCGTCTCAATGTAACTTTCGACGGCATCCAGTTCTTCCTCGGTATAGACCTCCGTGGGCACGGGCTTTTTTCCATGCGAAGAATTATTGCGGACGATTTTTTTCATTGTGTTCTCCTTTATGACTGAGGAGCAGGCTCTCCAGCATCGTTTCCAGAAGGCTTGTCGGCGTGATGACAAATCCCTCCGCCGTGATCGTTTTGTTGAAGAAATCGACGGAACGGTCGTGGTTGATTATGGCGCACCTCACGTCTGCTGGTGCTGCATGGAGACAATCTGACAGTCGGGGCAGAACTCGATGTAGAGCGTGCCCTCCATATAGTCCGTCAGTGCATCCCAATGAATCTGCATGAGGTACTTCATCGGCTGCCCGCAGTTGGGGCAGGTCGTATATTCCCAGTCCTGCCACCAGAGTGCAAAGCCGCCGAGCGTGCAGACATCCTCGAAGCGTGCGCCGTAGAACAGAGGAACAGGCGTCTCGCCGAGGATGAGATCGTTTTCAAAAATCCTGACAAGCTCCTCTTCGATATACATGGTATCGCCCGCATCCTCGCAGGAAAGCACCTCACTGCCGCCGTCGAGCGTATAGCGGCTCAGCCTCGGTCCCTCATACGAAACGCAGTTCGGACAGCAGGTCGCTGTGAGAATGCCGTCAATGCCGAGGAAGTGCAGACGCGCATCCCGTCCGTCGAGGACGAGCATATCCGCCATGCGGCAGCCGCAGTGCGGGCAGTTTTCCTCCCGCGGACGGGCGATGCGGACGGGCGAGCGGCGCAGCTCCTCCTCCGATGCGGCGTGCACCAGCGTATAGCAGGTGTCGAAATTCAGCGTGCGCCGTCGCCCCTCACGGTCGAATGTCCAGCCGCCGCACTGCGCATAGACAGAGGGGTTGACGTGCAGCTTTCCGCGCCAGGGGCGCGGATTGCGTTCGAGTGCGAGGAGTGCCGCAAGGGATTGGTCGTCTCCCTGCATACCGAGGCACATCATCAGTTCGTTCGCCTCATGCGCGGCATCCGTCTCCATCAGTGCCGCGATCAGTCCGTCCCGTACATCCGTCGGTGCATGATAGTAGAGTGCCGAGGGCCAGAAGGAACGCGCTGCGAGTGCCGCGCGTGGGATCTCCGGCACGAGCCGTCCGCGACAGCAGAGCAGATACCAGAAATCATCGGGAACATCCTCGATCTGCGCGATGACCTCCTGTTCCTTTGCCGCGACCTCCTCGGGCGTCCATGCGAGTGCGGCACGGCGATTCGCCGCCGTACGGCAGCGCCAGCAGAGCCCCTCGTAGCCGAGCTCCGTGCCGCAGTC
This sequence comes from Selenomonas sp. oral taxon 478, assembly GCF_001189555.1. Classification (NCBI taxonomy): domain Bacteria; kingdom Bacillati; phylum Bacillota; class Negativicutes; order Selenomonadales; family Selenomonadaceae; genus Selenomonas; species Selenomonas sp. oral taxon 478. The sequence goes on from NZ_CP012071.1 coordinate 1,087,218, forward strand.
GGGGCATTGGTAGGGTAGATTCATGGGCGGCTCCTTTCCCATTTAGACATATCGATTCATTCTGATAATAATACGGATGTGGAGCAGCTTCAATAGGTCTTTTGGGAAAGTAAATGAGAAGGCGGCGAAAATCCCCGCGCTTCCTTTACCTTTTCGCTGAATCTATATATAATAGAAGAAGGGAATCGCTGAATTTATCCGTGTTTCCCAAGTTTTGGAGGTGATGCTATGCGCTTAGGGGAGAATCCGCTCCTTTTGCGGCTGCGGGAGGAGAAGGCGCATCGCCTCTCGGGCGGCATCTACCATGAGCTGCAGGTGCGCATGACCTACAACTCAAACCACATCGAGGGGAGCCGCCTCAGTGAGGAGGAGACGCGGCGCATCTTTGAGACGAATACCGTGGGCGGGGATGCGCATGTGGATGATATCATCGAGACGGTCAATCACTTTCGGGCGATGGACTACTGCATCGACTGTGCGGAGGAGCCGCTGACGGAAGAGATCATCAAAAAACTCCATGAGTTGCTGAAAAGCAGAACGTCTGACGAGCTGCTCCCCTACTTTCGCGTGGGCGACTACAAGGAACGTCCCAATATGGTGGGCGGCGTGGAAACGACTCCGCCGCAGGAGGTTGCAGCGGCGATGCGGAGGCTCCTTGACCGCTATCAGGCCAAAGAGAAGATCGCCTTTGAGGACATTGTGGACTTCCACTACCATTTTGAGCGGATTCATCCGTTTCAGGACGGCAACGGGCGTGTCGGGCGGCTTATCGCGTTCAAGGAGTGCCTGAAGTACAATATTGTTCCGTTCATCATTGAGGACACAAAGAAGGCATTCTACTACCGTGGACTGAAGGAGTATGAGCGCGAGCGCGGGTATCTCGTGGATACCTGCTATGATGGGCAGGATACAATGCGGCGCCTGCTCGATTTTTTTCAGATTTTCGGACATTCCTTTGAGGAGAGTACATGAGCGATTTGAGAACTGCCCGTGCCGCCGCTGAGCGCGGGGCACGGCTGACGAAGGAGGATGCACTCCTCCTCTATGAGGACAACGACCTCCTCGCGCTCGCTGCGTGGGCGCGTGCGGCGAAGGAGCGAGCGAGCGGGAAGAACGTCTACTATACGGTGAACCGTCACATCAATCTCACGAACATCTGCAGTGCGAACTGTCCGCTCTGCGCGTTTCAAGTGGAGCAGGGGGATGCGCGCGGCTATATTATGGAGACCGACGACGTGGCGCGCGTGCTGGAGACGGCGAAAAATACGCCGCGTCTCACGGAAATCCACATTGTGAGTGCCCTGCATCCCGACCGTCCCTTCTCCTACTACGAGGGCGTGGTGCGGCAGGTACGTGCGGCGCTTCCCCATGCGGACATCAAGGCATTCACGCCCGTGGAGATTGTGAACTTTGCAAAAGGCGAAGGGGGTTCTGTCCGCGACATCCTGCGCCGTTTGCAGACGGCGGGGCTCTCATCCCTCCCCGGCGGCGGCGCGGAGATCCTCTCCGACCGTGTCCGCGCAATCATCTGTCCGAATAAGGCAACGCGTGCCGAGTGGCTCGACTGTATGCGCACGGCGCACGCGCTCGGCATCCGCACGAATGCCTCCATGATGTACGGGCACATCGAGACGGTCGAGGAGCGCATCGAGCACCTGCTCGCCCTGCGTGATTTGCAGGATGAGACGGACGGCTTTCAGGCGTTCATGCTCTTTCCGTTTCATCCCGAGAACACGGCGCTCGGCGCGGAGCGTAAACTCACGCGCGTCGGCTCGTGGGAGGATATGAAGATGCTTGCCCTTTCTCGCCTTGTGCTCGATAACGTCGCGCATTTCAAGGCATTCTGGGTCATGCTGACGCAGCCGATCGCACAGCTCTCGCTCGGATTCGGTGCGGACGATCTCGATGGGACGATCGGCGAGGAGAAGATCATCCACGCCGCAGGCGCGCAGACGCAGACGGGCATCACGCGGCGCGAGCTCGACGCGATGATCCGCGAGGCGGGCTATGAGCCTGTGGAGCGCGATACGTTTTATCGGCCGATCGCGGCAGGGGAGGGCGCATGAGACTCACGGAGCAGGAGGCTGCCGATCTCCTCACGCACGGCGACCCGATCGAACTCGGGCGTGCGGCGGACGCGGAGCGGCGGCGGCGGTTCGGCGATACGGTGACGTTCATCGTTGACCGCAACATCAACTACACGAATATCTGCGTGAACGAGTGCCGCTTCTGCGCGTTCTACACGAAGCAGGACGCGCCCGACGCCTATCTCCTGCCGATGGAGGAGATCCTCGCGAAGGTCGGCGAGACGGCGGCAGCGGGCGGCACGCAGGTCATGATCCAGGGCGGGATTCACCCAGATCTGCCGCTTTCCTACTATGAGAATATGCTGCGTGCGATCCGTGACCGCTATCCCTCCATCGTGATTCATTCGTTCACTGCGACGGAGATTCTGTACTTTGCGGAAAAGGAAGGTATCACCATCGAGGACACGCTGCGGCGGCTTCAGGATGCGGGGCTTGCCTCGCTCCCAGGCGGCGGTGCGGAGATCCTCGTGGATCGCGTGCGAAAGCTCATCGCGCCGAAGAAGATCATGACCGAGGATTGGCTGCGCGTCATGCGTACGGCGCACAAGATCGGCATGGAGTCGACGGCGACGATGGTGATCGGCTTCGGCGAGACGATGGCGGAGCGCGTGGCGCACATGGAGCACATTCGCCGTTTGCAGGAGGAGACGGGCGGCTTTCGTGCGTTCATTACATGGACGTTCCAGCCGGGCAATACCGCACTCGGCGGGGAAAAGACGTCGAGCTGGGACTATATGCGGACGCTTGCCGTCACACGTCTCTACATGGACAATGTTGCACACATCCAAGGATCGTGGGTCACACAGGGCGAGCGCATCGGACAGCTGACACTCGGCTTTGGTGCGGACGACCTCGGGAGCATCATGCTTGAAGAGAATGTCGTGCGTGCGGCGGGGACGCGGTACAATATGTCGATCAAGAAGATGATTGATCTGATTCGCGGCGCAGGCAGAGAGGCGGCACAGCGTGACACGCAGTATCGCGTGATACGGAGGTTTTGATATGGCAGAGCAACAGGTTCCGGCAGCGGGCTATGCCGTCATCGGCGGCTCGGGGACGCTCTCGAGCGACTTCCCGCGCGCCTCGATGGCGGCGGATGTGGAGATCCTCGCGGACGGGCTGCACTTTGCGACACCCTACGGCGAGAGCCCTGCGTTCCGTCTATTCTCCGTCGCGGGACGGCGCGTGCTGACCTGCCGCATGCACGGCTGGCGCAGCGGCGTGACGCGCGCGGATGCGTCGCGGCAGGTGTTCTGGGTGCTGCGGGAGGCGGGTGTGCGGCGCATTCTCTCCGAGGGCGGCGTCGGGACGGTGAACCCGCTGCTCGATCCGCGCGACTTCCTCATTCCCGACGACTACCTGGACCTCTCCGTGCGCAAGGATGTCATGCTCGACGGGCGTTATCTGCTTGTCATGCGCGATGCACTCTGCTCCGAGCTGCGTACGGCACTCATTGAAGAAACGAGGAAGCGCTATACGGGGCGCATCTTTGACCGCGGCATCTACGCCGTCACTGACGGGCGGCATTTCGAGAGCTCTGCCGAGATCGCGATGCTGAAAGGGCACGCGGACATCGTCGGGCAGAGCCTTGCGCCCGAGGTCTATCTTGCGCGCGAGATCGGCGCGTGCTATGCGGGGCTGTACTTCGTCGTCAACTACGGCGAGGGCATCCGCCCGTGGTCGCACGACACGCTAGAGCAGATCTTCTACGACGATGCACCGATGATCGGCGACATCCTCCTCGCGACGATCCGCAGCGTCTCCGCCGAGGAAAGGGCGTGCCCGTGCCGCAGCCTGCGCAAGGAAACCCTGCTCAAGGATGTCTACAACGCAGCGTCGGACAAGGGTTGACGAAAAACGCCGAACATCGTATAATGGACACAGAAAAAGGTGCTGCCGGTAAACGGTCAGCCCCCGTAATCTAAGAAATGGTTATAAGAAACCCGCCTAGAGTTGGTGACTGCAGGCGGGTATTCTTATGGTCTCAAGGCTACGATACAGATCGTTACAAGAAAGATGAACGACAGAAAATCGTACAGAGTCATAAGTATCGCCTCCTCTCTTGAGGAGACTGACCGCCTACCGCTCGTGACAACACCTGCGTGCATTATAGCACGAAAATATTTGTCTGTGGACTGTTGTTTCATATTGACAAGTTGGCAATACGAACTCTCCTGTATACACGTTATACTCCGTGAAAAAACCCGTTGACAATGATTCCCTGTGGTGCTACTATGATGGTGCAGGAAATCCTGCGGCGATGATTTGACCGAGAAGAGGTGTGATTCGCCATGAAACAATTACTATCTGTACAAATTCTTCTTCGACCGTAGTGCCCGAGTGCGTTTTTGCGTTCGGGCTTTTTATTATTTAGGAGGTCATTATTATGTCCATCAACCGGGGAAAAGTCGTCATCATCGGTACGAGCAATGTCGGCTCCGCCGTGCTCAACAAAATCGCAGACTTTCAGCTGGCCTCGGAGATTGCCCTCATCGATCTCGATATGAATCGTGCGCGCGGCGAGGCACTCGATACGAGCCACGCCATGTCCTCACCGTACAGTACGAACATCAAGATCCATACGGGGACGTATGAGGACTGCCGCGATGCGGCGTTCATTGTCATCACGGCGGGACCGTCGATCCTGCCTGGAGAGAAGCCCGACCGACTGAAGCTCGCGAGCACGAACACGAAGATCATGCGCTCCATCTTCTCTGAGATCGTGAAATACACGAAGGAAGCCATGGTCATCATGATTACGAACCCGCTTGACGTTGCGACCTACGTCGTATCAACCGAGTTCGACTACCCGCGCGAGAAGATCCTCGGCACGGGCACGATGCTCGAGACCTATCGCTTCCGTTACCTTCTCGCGGAGCATTATGATATGGATCCGAAGAATATCCACGGCTATGTCCTCGGAGAGCATGGCAACGATGCTTTTGTTGCGTGGTCGACGGTCAACTGTGCGGGGCTCGGGATCGATCATCTTGACGAATACTTCCACTTTAAGGAGCGGCTGAATCGTCATGACATCGAGCAGGGACTCATACAGACGGCATACGATGTCATTAACCTCAAAGGATTTACCAACACGGGAATTGCTATGGTTGCCTGCCGCTTTATCAAGGCGATTCTCTACAATGAGCATACGATCCTGCCCTGTGCCGCCGTCATGAACGGCGAGTACGGCATGAAGGATGTTGCACTCTCCATTCCGCGCATGATCGCACAGGACGGCATCGTCCGCTCGCTCGAGGTGCGCCTTGCCGACGATGAGATGGAAAAACTTTCCCGTGCGCAGAAGAGCGTCCGTGCCGCACTCGACGGTGCAGGCGTGAAGTAAAGGCTGTTATGTCCTTTGCAGTGAACTCTCCCACCCGTCAGGCTTGACGGAACGGTTCACACGTCGTATAAATGAGCACAGAAAAAGGTGCTGCCGGTAAACGGTCAGCTCCTCTGCTAGAAACGAACTAAGATTAGCCGCCTAAGTTTGGAAACAGAGGGCGGCTTTTCTTATGCTTTGATCGTTGCAATACAAATTGTAACGAGAAAGACCAGCGAAAGAAATTCGTATGGTCCCATAAGCATCACTCCCTTACGGGAGCAGTGAATCGACCGCCTACCGTTATTGACAACACCTATGTGTATCATAACATGAAATTTCATGTTTATGAACATCTGTTTCATACAAAACACCGCCCCGTGTGTAGTGGAGCGGTGTTTTCGTTTGTCGTTATCCCTTCGCCGCCTCGTATCCGATCATCAGCGCCTGCATATTGCGGTCAACGGTGTGCGGCGGGACGCGATTTGCGACGGCGTTCTTTACGGCATCGAGCGGGACGATGCCGGAGACGCGCGTGATCGCGCCGAGCGCGACAATGTTCGCAAAGAGCGCCTTGCCGATCTTCTCGATGGCAAGCGTGGTGATGGGAACGGAGACGACGTGCGCCGCCTGCGGGACGCTCGGGACGAGCTCGCTGTCCACGATGAGGATGCCGTGCGCAGGATCGAGGTCGCCGGCGTACTTATCCGCCGCCGCCTGTGTCATGGCGAGGACGATGTCAGGATGCTCGACGTGCGGATGATAGATCACGTCGTCGCTGATGATGACCTCGGAGCGGGACGCACCGCCGCGCGCCTCTGGGCCATAGGACTGTGACTGTGCAACGTTTCTGCCGCACGCAGCCGCCGCCTCGGCGAAGATAATGGCGGCGGTGATCACGCCCTGTCCGCCCGAGCCTGAGAGACGAAGTTCCTTCTGCATATCAGAGCCCTCCCGCACGCCGCTGAATCTCGGCGTTTGCCGTGCCGTACTCCTCGCCCGCGCATTCGTAGAGCAGTCCGATGGGGAACTTCTCCGGGGTGCGCTTCTCGGGCGGGAGCTTGTCCCATGCCGCCTTCATGACGGCGGAGTCGCGCATCCACTCAAGCATCGCGGCGGGCGATCCCATCTTGTTCTTGCGCCCGTAGGCGGTCGGACACTGCACCATCGCCTCGACGAGGGCGAAGCCGTGATTTTTGAGCCCGCCCGCAATCATCTGCGTGAGGTGCTTGACGTGGAACGCCGTCGAGCGCGCGACGTAGGTCGCACCCGCTGCCTCGGCGATGCGGCACGCGTCGAGCGGTCGGTCGATTGTCCCGTATGGTGCGGTCGCCGTCATCTTGCCCGGCGGTGTCGTCGGCGAGGACTGCCCGCCCGTCATGCCGTAGATATTGTTGTTGAAAAGTACGACGGTGAGATCGACGTTGCGTCGACAGCCGTGCAGAAAGTGATTGCCGCCGATGGCAGTGCAGTCGCCGTCTCCTGTAATGACGATGACGTTCAGCTCGGGTCGTGCGAGCTTGATCCCCGTTGCAAAGGGAATCGCTCGCCCGTGCGCCGTGTGTACGGTGTCAAAGTCCATATAGCCCGAGCCGCGTGAGGAACAGCCGATGCCGGAGACGATGACCGTGTTGTCCTGCGAAAATCCCTCCGCACCGTCCACCGCCTCTGCGATGCACTTCATTGCCGTGCCGTTGCCGCAGCCCGGACACCAGAGATGGGGGAGGCGGTTCTGACGAAAATACTGCTCGAACGGACGCTGTATGTCGACCTTTGTATGTGCTGTGCTCATGCCCGCACCTCCTCGCTCATCTGACGAATCGCCGCCGTGATCTCCTGCGGCGTGAAGTCCAGCATATTGTACTTGAGGCAGGAGCGGACGTGCGTGCCGTGTGCAGCGCGCGTGACCTCACCCACGAGCTGCCCGTAGTTCAGCTCCGCGACGAGGATGCCCTTGACACGTGCCGCGAGCCGTGCGACTGCCGCATCCGCGAACGGCCAGATCGTCTGGAGCCGCAGAAAGCCGACCTTGATTCCCTCGGCGCGTGCCGTGCGCACGGCTTCGTATGCCGTGCGTGCTGTGCCGCCGTAGCTGACGACGGCGTACTCCGCGTCCTCCATAAAGGATTCCTCTGTGTGGATAATCTCCTCACCCACGCGGCTGATCTTCTCGTGGAGACGGCGGATGAGATGCTCCGTGACGGCAGGACTGCCTGAGGGAAAACCCGTCTCATCGTGGAGCAGTCCCGTGACGTGGATGTGATATCCGTCGCCGAAACGCGCCGCGTCGGGTACGAGATCCTCGCCCACGGCATAGGGCTGATAGCCCTCGGCACGCGTTGCTTTCGGCAGGCGGCGCGGGTAGATTTCGATTTCCTCAGGGGAGGGCAGTGTCACATTCTCGCGCAGATGTCCGATGATCTCGTCCGTCAGCAGAATGACGGGCGTGCGGAAACGCTCCGCATAGTTCACTGCCATGATCGCCATGTCGAATGACTCGCGCACGCTCCACGGGGAGAGCGCGATGATCGGATGATCGCCGTGCGTGCCCCAGCGTGCCTGCATCACATCGCCCTGCGAGGGTGCGGTCGGCTGTCCTGTCGAGGGGCCGACGCGCTGGACGTTCGCCACCACGCAGGGGATCTCCGCGCACGCGGCATAGCCGATCAGCTCCTGCTTCAGTGAGAAGCCCGGGCCGCTCGTCGCGTCCATGACCTTTGCCCCTGCGAGTGACGCGCCGAGAATCGCGCCCATCGCCCCGATTTCATCCTCCATTTGGAGGAAGGTACCGCCGATCTTTGGCAGCAGTTTTGCCATCTGCTCGGCGATCTCCGTCGAGGGCGTAATGGGGTAGCCTGCGAAGAACGTGACCCCGGCGGCAATCGCACCCTCGGCGACTGCCTCGTTGCCCTGCATCAGTCTTGTGCCTTCCATCCTACGCCCTCCTCTCCACGAAAATCGCAAAATCGGGACAGCGCATCTCGCACTGCCCGCACGCGATGCAGTCCTCGGGGCGCACGGGCACAATCTTGCCGAGCAGACTCACCTCGAGCACCTTCTTCGGGCAGAATGCCGCGCAGATGCCGCAGCCCTTGCACCGCTTTTCCTTGATATACAGCTCACCTTTCATGGCACTTCTCTCCCGCCGGGATGCGGAAACACATCCTCACATACACAAAAGCTCATCCTATCATTTCTATAAAAAACGATTTTATCATTATAACAGAAAATACAGAAAAAGGATATATCCCCTGATAGGAAAGGGGGTTCGCGCGTGTATACATCTGCTTGTCTACCGATTGTCTACAAAAATCATTTGTCTGCAAGCCGTTCAAAGATACGATACATGAGTTGGGGCGCAGGATAATATGTGCCGCCTGTGGGGATGACGGCGAACTGTTCGGGCGTGATAATGGTACTTAGGACGGCTTTTCTATGCCCAAATTTTCTGTGTGTACGAACGACGAAAGCCGGGCGGGAATTTCCGCCGCATGATGGACGCCATCAAATCGGGGGGAAAGCCTTCCCCGCGTGTTGAAGTTCGCGACGGCGCAGAGAAGTGACAGCGGACATCGGTGTATCGCAGGTGAAACGGTTCATGAAGGACAAGCGTCCCACCGACGGTGCAGTGATCTTTCGCCGCGAACAGCTGCACGGGAAGCGCGCATTACCTACTACACCCGCAGCGCTATGGACATCGGCTGTGCCGACGATGCAAAGAGCGCGCTGCACAAGATATTTTCGGTCATTGAAACCGCCATTTTTTTGTGCTAGAATAAATTGCGATCGGATCGGAGAAAGGATGCCATGATGGATGAGGAACTGCGCCGTTACGAGAAGATACGCGGAGCGTACTGTTCGGTAGGGCGGCTCGCGAGCCTCTATGACGGAATGATGACGTACTCGACATGGTCGGGGAAGCTGGTCTCACGGCTCGTGTGGGGGCTGGATCGCAGCGGCGTGCGTCGCTATGTGACGCTTGCGCTGCGTGCAGCGCACGAGGACTTTGCGGGGCGGCTGCTCGAGGTGCCGGTCGGGACGGGATGTCTCTCGCTGCCCGTCTATGCGGAGCTCCCGGAGGCAGACATCACCTGCCTTGACTACGCGCCTGCGATGCTTGCGGCGGCGCGTGCGCGTGCGGAGGCACTCGGCATTCGGAACGTCACCTTTACCGAGGGGGACGTCGGGCATTTGACGTTCGGCGACGCTGCGTTCGATGCGGCGGTTTCGATCAATGGGTTTCATGCGTTTCCCGACAAGGAAGCGGCATGGAGCGAGGTACACCGCGTACTGTGTCCCGGCGGACGTCTGACGGGGTCGGTGTTTGTCCTGGGGGAGAATGCGCGGACGGACTTCGTCGTGACGCAGCTCTACACGCGCATGGGATTCTTTACACCACCGTATGACACACGGGAGAGCCTGACGGAGCGCCTGCGTGCGCTCTATGCGGAGGTCTCTGTGGAGTGCGTGGAATCGCTCGCTTGTTTTTCCTGTGTAAAGTAGGGGGATGCCTACTAGAAGGAGGACGTTTTTATGAAGTCTCGTACCCTTTCCCGTTTCCTTGCTGCTGCGCTCGTTGCCGGCAGCGCCGTTGTTGCCGCACCGGCAGTCTATGCGGCGGATGCTCCCGCTACACAGGCGCAGGAGGAGCAGGCGCCGTTCCAGGGCGATGTCGTCCAGCAGCACATGATGGCGACGATTGATCGTTTTGAAAAGGGAGACATCGCAGGTCTGCAGGATGAAGCGACCGCCGATCTGAAGGCGCATCTCTCGGCCGACCAGCTGAAAGAGGCAAAGGCTCAGTTCGCACAGGACTGGGGCGCACGCGTCTCCGTCGGCAAGCCGTATATGACGGCAGGCAAGGAGAATAATGCGTGGTTCGCGGTCTGCGAGATCGCTGTCGGCTACAAGGCGACGGCTGTGGTCTACCGTCTCAGCTACGATCAGAACATGAAGCTCGCAGGATTCTTCATCCGCTGACGGATCCCTTGATTGCAGCAAGAAGGGGCTGTTGTACGAAGTCGTAAACTTCGTGCAACAGCCCCTTCTTTGTGCCCCTTCCACCGCTTGCGCGGTCCCCCTTCCCCGTGATAACGGGGAAGGCTTAGGATAACGGTATATTAGCTTCCCCCGCTAACGGGGGAAGTGGCGAGCGTAGCGAGCCGATGGGGGAATATGCAACAGCCCCTTTATGATGCCGTTTACGCCGCGTCGTGGTAGACGCTCTGATCGTTTGTGCTGTCTGCCTTGGCCGCAGGCGCCTCTGCGTCGCGCTGGAACGGTGCCGCGCTGTCGTAGGTGGTCTGCACGCCGAAGAGAGTCGTCTCGTGCTGTGTCTGGATGTAGAGCTCCGTGCCGGCGGGGAGGTCGACGTTCTTGCCGTGGACGAACGCACCCGCGACAACGCCGATGGGGCCGAGGACGGCGATGCCTGCGAGGGATGCACCGGCTGCCATGGCGAGATGGGTCATCTCTTTCTTTGACTCCTCACCGATGAAGGTTGTCACGTACGTGCCGTCGAGTGCCTTGGTCTCCTTGAAGTCGATCTCAATCTCTGCATTGCGGCCGAAGTTGCGCGCTTGGCGTACCTTCGTGACCGTGCCCTCGCCGCGCGAGCCCTTCGTAAAGACGAGCACGTCGTTCACGAATACATCGTCGGCGACCTGATACTCGATCGTATCGCCGACCTTGAGTTCCTTCGCGTTGACGGGCGTGACAAGCGCAACCTTGATGAGCGTGTCGGCGGGAACGGTGACGGGGGTCACGGGGATCTCCGCACGTCCGAAGGAGGCTGTGGAGAGCGCAGCGATACGCCTTTTGAACGTCCCTTCGGCGTTCTTGCCGAGGAGCGATGTCTCGAGTGCACCGATGCGTTCCTGCACGGAGCGCATGCTCGTCTCGTGGTTGATGTTCCATTCGATGGCGTTGAGATCCATCAGAACGGACGGCGATGTGCTGTTCGTGTAGATCTCCTCGTAGAGTGCGTCGATGCGCGCCATGAGGCTGCCACTGCGGTGCTTGCCGTCGTAGTCGCGCTCGAGGCGATTGATGCGGTCGATGAGCGCGCCGGTCTGCTCGCGCCCGTAGGTGTCCTGCTCGATGAGGGCGAGTTTTGACTGGACGGCGTTCGGCGGCTCTGCGGCAAACGCCGTACCGATGGACGTGAGTGCCAGAGCGAGCGTCAGCATGAGAGCACAGATTTTCTGTCGCATGGATTCATCCTCCTTATGGTGTCGTCTTCTGCTTTGCGAGCAGTTCTTCGATAAAGTCCTCGATGCTCTGCATCGGCGAGGTGGGCGTGTAGACCTGTGGCGCTGCCATGCCCGGCGTCGTGCGCAGTACCTCCTTCGTGTCGTAGACCCCGACCTGGCCGGAGAGAATCTGGTAGGTGCGCATCTGCCGATTGAATCGGATGCGGTAGAGGAGGCGACGGTTCTCCGTTGCTTTGACCACGGCGACGCCTGCCTCGCGCTCGGCATCCGAGAGGCGTGTGATGCTCGCGGCATCCACGTAGTAGCCCGTGTCGCCGTTCGCGTCGACAAAGCGCATATCTTCTGCCGCTTCGACGCTGCTGAGGCCAGTGAAAAGGCCAATCAGCACCGCCCAAAATCCACACACTACAATACGCCGCATCCGCAGGACCCCTTCCGTACCTGTCTTTCTCTCTGATTTCGCTCTATTATAGAGGAAAAATTTTTACGCGTCAAATCCTATGGACGTATGGATACAATGAAGTTTCTCAGATTGGTGTAGATTTTTTTGAGGACTGCGGGAAAACGAATGCTGGGGGATTTTCTGTCGTAGTGTTTCCCTCGGAACGAGCAGGGCGCATGCGCTCTTTTCAGTTGCGAAAATTCCGTTTATGATGTAGTATAAGAACGTCAAATCACTTTTAAAGGACAGGAGAACGCGCCGATGAGTACAGCCCACACCACCCGTATTCTGCTCGCACTGACCGCCGCCTGTGCGGTTTTTCCGGGGGCGGCGCATGCGGCGTATAGCGCGGACTCGGATACGGGGATTGAGCGCCTGGATTTTATCGAAAATCAGCGGCGTGCGGAGCGTGCCAATCGCCTCACGCCGGAGCAGGAGAAGCTCCTCGCTGACGTGACAGCGATGCGGGAGCATCTGCGTCACCCCGTGGCGGCAGATCAGCCCTCTCCGATCGCGTTTGAGGGCGATGACCTGACGTATGACGAGAGTACGGGCGACTTTACGGCGAAGGGGCATGTGGATATTGTCCAGCTGGAGGCGCGTCGCTTTCAGGGGGACTATGTGGCGGGCAATACGGTGCGCGGTGAGGTGTCCGTGCCGGATCGCGCGCACGTGCTGCAGCTGACGGAGGGGACGTCGCGCGTGACGCTCGACGGCTATCACATCAACTACAACTATCAGAAACATACGGGCACGATGGAACGGGCGGATGGCAAGGTCGGCGCCTATTATATGACGGGCAAGCGCTTTGAGTTCTACCCCGACAAGATCGTGGTCTATGACGGCACGCAGACGAAGTGCGGGGCGAAGAGTCCTGACTACCATCTCAGCTCGGAGGTGGCGGAGCTCTATCCCGGCGATCGACTCATCCTGCACAACGTGAAGTTCTGGGTAAAGAACAAGGTGATTTTTTCCAAAAAGCGGCATGAGGTCGATGTCTCGCACCCGATGCAGAACAATTTCCCGCGCGCGGGCTATGACAGCGATGACGGGCTCTGGTTGGAACAGCGGTTTGAGCAGAATGTTGCCCCGCGCGTGACCGTCGGAGCCAATGTCCACGTGACGACGAAGCGTGGGTGGCGCAGTTCCTATGATCTCGGCTGGGCGAACGGTGGTGCGAGTGCCGCATTGACCTATGGCGTCTTTGAGGACGGCGACAACGATTGGGTCAAAAAGATGCCGTCGCTCTCTCTTGGCTATGGACAGCGCATCGGACAGTCCCCCATCACCTACAGCCTGTATTCGGAATACGGACGCTGGTACGGCGGTGGGATCCACAGCAACCATCTTAGGTATGGGATCTCCGTTACACACGACACGATTCCCTTGCACGGCTATGGGCTTGATCTTTCGGCGGGCTATTCCGTGACGCGTGAGAGCTACGATCATTCACGTGTGCAGGGGCTCAGTGCCAGTGCCTTCCTGACGAAGAAATTTAACGACCGATTTGCGGCCTACGCCGGCGGTATTTACACGAAGAGCTCCAAAGAAAATGCCCTTTTCTCCTACAACGAAGAGGACTACTCCAAGGTCTTTATGGGCGGGCTGAGCTATCGCCTCGGCGAACGTGACCGCATTGCCATCGGCACGAAGTACGCTGTCGAGCCGCGTGCGTGGACGGATGTGGACTACTACTGGTTCCACGACCTGCACTGCTCGCAGATCATCCTGCGCTACCGTTCCAAGCAGGATGCGTGGCGGATCAAATGGGAGTTCACGCCATGGTGAGTGCACTGGAGCGCCTGAAGAATGCCCCCGTGCTCATCATCGGGGATATGGTGGCGGATGTCTATCTCGACGGGACGATCGCACGCATCTCGCGTGAGGCCCCCGTGCTCGTTCTGGAGCAGCGCGAGGAGCGCGTCGTGGCCGGCGGTGCGGCGAATGTAGCGAATAATGCGGCAACGCTTGGCGGGCGTTCGTATGCTGTCGGCGTCTGCGGGATGGATGCGGGCGCTGATGCGCTCTGCGCCGTGCTTGGGGAAAACGCTGTCGATACAGCGGGACTTGTTCGCGATGCGGTGCGTCCAACCATCACGAAGACACGCATCATCGCGGGCGGACGCGCGACAGTCAGCCAGCAGATCGTGCGCGTTGACCGTGAGTGGCATACGCCGCTTGCGGCGGCGGTGGAGGAGTGTCTCCTCACGGAGATCATGCGGCTCCTCCCGCAGGTGCGCGCGGTTGTACTCTCAGACTATGGGTCGGGCACGGTGACGGAGCGCGTACGCCGCACGGTGATTGACGCGGCACATGCGGCGGGGATTCCGAGCATCGTGGATGCGCGCTATGACATCCTCAGCTATGCGGGTGTCGGCTACGTCAAGCAGAACGATGCAGAGCTTGCGGCAGCACTCGGGCGTGAGCTCCGCTCGGCAGCAGACATCCATGCGGCGGGACGTGAGCTCCTCGCACGGCTCTCGGCGGACGGCGTCCTCATCACGCGCGGAGCGGACGGCATGACGCTCTTTCTCGCAGATGGGTCGGCGACGGATATCCCCGTGAGCGACCACAGTGAGATCTTCGATGTCTCCGGTGCGGGCGATACGTGCGTTGCCGTGATGGCGCTCGCCCTTGCGGCGGGCGTGGATCCCGTGACGGCGGCGCGGCTCAGCAATACGGCGTCGGGGATTGCCGTGCGGAAACGCGGGACGGCGACGGTGGCGTGGGCGGAGCTGCAGGCGGCACTGACAGCGGAAGGAGACGCTCATGCTCATTCCTGAGGAACACATCGAGGCATACGCGGCGGCGCTGCGTGCGGCAGGTGCGCGCGTCGTCTTTACCAACGGCTGCTTTGACATCCTCCATGCGGGGCATGTGCGCTACCTGACGGCGGCGCGTGCGCAGGGGGATGTGCTCATTCTCGGACTGAACAGCGACGCCTCTGTGCGGCGGCTCAAGGGGCCGTCACGCCCCATCAACAATGAACAGGATCGTGCGGAGGTCGTCGGGGCACTTGCCTCCGTCGATGCGGTGGTGATCTTCGGCGAGGATACGGCGGAGACCCTGATCGCAAAGGTGCGGCCTGCAGTCTACGTCAAGGGCGGCGACTACACGCGCAAGACGCTGCCCGAGGCGCGCATCGTCGAGGCGTACGGCGGCGAGGTCGCCTTGGTCCCGCTCGTTGCGGGGAAGTCCACGACGGGGATTATCGAGAAGGCGGGGCGCGGGTAATCGCGCGTAGTGTTCGTAGCGTAGGCACCCGTGAGGATTCCCTGAGCGAATCCTAGAGAAGCAAACGGCGCAGAGCGTGCGACCCGCCCACTGCGGATTTCTGTCGTTCAAGCGAAGCGCGTTAAGGAATCCGCAGGTATTTAGGCGGACGAGCACGCGCCCGTTTGCGTAACGAGGCATTCGCGAGGGGAATCACACGGTTGGCTACAGGCGGACACACTGCGTATGCGTGAACATATAGCGAAAGAAAGGAGGGCAGTCCATGAAGAATATCTTGGTCGTCAAACTCAGTGCGATCGGCGATGTGATTCATGCGCTGCCCGTTTCCTATGCCATCAAGGAGACCTATCCCGATGCACATCTGACGTGGGTGGTCGAGCCGCCCGCCTATCCTCTGCTCGAGGGAAATCCGTACATCGATGAGCTCATCCTTTTTGAAAAGGCGAAGTTCCGCAGCATCGGCGGATTCTTCCGTGAATATCCGCCCCTGCGCCGCCGCCTGCGCGCGCGCCGCTATGATGTCTCGCTCGATCTGCAGGGACTCTTCAAGTCGGCAGCGATCGTCTATACGGCGGGGGCGAGGGAGCGCGTCGGTACGGCGAATATGCGCGAGGGCGCGGACCGTGTGAGCCGTCCCGTGCGCGGGGCTCACGCACAGGGACACATCGTCGAGCGCTGTCTCGACGTGGCACGCGCCATCGGCTGTCGCGTGGATGCGGTGCGCTTTCCCATCACCGTCTCGGATCGTGACCGCATGGCGGCGGAGACGCTGCTGCAGCGCGAGGGTGTGCCGGAGGGGCGGACGTTTATCGCCTTTGCCGTCGGGGCGAACTGGCCGAACAAGCGCTGGCCGGCGGAGCATTTCGCCGCGCTCGGCGACCGTCTCTATGAGGCGCATATCGTTCCTGTGCTTGTTGGCGGGGGGCATCTCGATACGACGATTGCCGCCGATATCATGGCGGCGGCGCGGCTCCCGCCCGTAAATCTCGTCGGGCGGACGAACCTCAAGCAGCTCGCGCATCTCTTCACGCGCGCCGCGCTCGTCCTCGGCGGCGATACGGGTCCCGTACATCTCGCGGCGGGGCTCGGGCGGCCGACCGTCATGCTGATGGGGCCGACGGATGCGAACCGCAACGGCCCGTACGGGCAGCAGGAGAATGCCATCGAGGTAGACCGCTCCTGCCGCGGATGCTGGAAACGCGCCTGCCCGAAGGGGCTCGACTGCCTCGCGGCGATCACGGTGGATGCGGTGGCGGCAAAAATACAGTCGGTCTTACAGCGGTAGGTAGACCCACGGACGCAGGGGAGGCAAGTATGAATCAACGTGGACGCATGGCACCTTTTTATGATGCCATCCAGCGGGATCTTTGCCTCTTTGTATTCATCCTGCTGACGCTCTGCGTCTATCGTGCCTACTTCATGGTTGCCATGGCAGGGTATATTGCTCCGGAGACCAGCAGCGCCGATATTGGGCTGGCACTCTTCACGGGACTGCGGCTCTCATTGAAAACGGCAGGGTGGATCGCGCTGCCCTCGTTCGTTTTCTGCTCCCTGCCGCTCTTGGTCGCACCGCGGCTCACTGTGCTGCTCGGGCGGCTGCGCCTCTTTTGGGGGACGCTGGCGGCGTTCGTATTCGCGGTTCTCTTCCAGGCGCGCTTTCCCTTTTATCGGCAATTCCACAGTGGCTTTCAAATGCAGATGGATGCGGGGATGGAGGAAGACCCTTTCACCATCGTGTCGATGCTGGTGCAGGAGTATGGGCTCCTCTGGCGGATGGGGATTGCGATTCTTTTGACGCTCGTTTCCTTCTGGATGCTGCGGCGGCTGCTCTGCACGTGGGAGGTATGCGCGCTTCCACGGCTGCGCGGGACCATGCAGCGTGCGCTTTTCTCGCTGGGGCTGCTCCTTTTCTTTGGCCTCTTTTTTCTCTTCGTCCGATTCGGCGGGAGCTTTACGTATGCGGGGGGCGTCAACTGGGAAAATGCGGGCATCACGAGCGACGCATTTTTGAATGAGTGCATCCTCGATGATGGACAGGCACTCTATCGTGTCCACGCCATGAAAAAGGCACTGCACAGCGGCGACGTACCGGGGGTGGAGAAGGATCGTGTGCGTGAGCTCGCCCGCATGGCAGCAGGACACGAGGAGCTATCGTCAGACACAGCTACGCCGTATCTGACGCGTACGGCACAGGGCGCGCGCATCCCGCGTCCGCGCCATATCTTTATCATCCTCGGCGAGACCTATGCCCAGTGGCCCATGCTCGACCAATATATCGCCTTCCACGCAGCAGATGGTATCCGAGGGCTGGTCGCGGAGCCGAATGCCTACTACTCCCGTCGCTTCATGCCGAACGGGGACTTTACCTCGGTTGCCATCACAGGGGTGGTGACGGGACTCTCCGAGATCGGACAGCACGTCAACTACGTTCCGCGCAGTCTACGCGAGGCCTACCCGACGGCGATGGCGCCGCAGTTCCAGCAGCTGGGCTATGCGGTCGATTTCTGGTATGGCGGCGTCCCCTCGTGGGAGGGGATGGATCGTTTTTCTAGGGCGCAGGGATTCGACCATTTTTATGGCTATCCCGATTTTCACGCCACCAAGGTGAATGCGTGGGGGACATCGGATGCACAGCTTTTTGCGGCACTTGGGCAGCATCTCGCCGATGAGCCGCCGACCGTGCATCTCATCATGACGGTATCGAACCACCCTCCCTATGATATTGATGTTGCCGCGGAGGGATTCGATCTCGAAAATGCGCGTGTGGAGGCAGCAAAGCTGCCGAACGTAGATGATCCGGATCAGCTGGCACTTGAACTCGGGCATTATTGGTACATGGATAAGATCGTGACGGACTTCGTCCATGCCACGATGGAAAAATACCCGGACAGCCTGTTCGTCATCACAGGAGACCATGCCGTACGCATGAATCCGTCCCGTCATCCGACGATGTACGAGTACCAATCCGTTCCGTTTGTTCTCTATGGGCAAGGGATTACCCCGGAAATCCTTCCTCCTGATGTGGTGGGCGGGCATACGAACATTGTGCCGACCGTGCTTGAACTCATTGCGCCCGCAGGATTTTCCTATGTGTCGATCGCGCCGAGTCTCACGGAAAACAATATGGGGGCGGCGTTCAACCGCGATTACTTCCTTACGAAAAATGTCATGGGAACGGTCAGCGGGGACCGCTTTGAGTCCCTCGGGGATGGCGCGGACGACGCTGCGGCGTATGAGCTTCTCGAGCGGCGGATGACGATTCAGCGGACACTCTCGTGGCAGCTGATCGAACATGGTGATACAATGGAGGGGCAATGAGCGCGTATCAAAACATTCTCGTCATCCACCTCATGCACCTCGGGGATCTCATGCTCGGCACGCCCGTGCTGTCCGCCCTGCGTCAGCAGTATCCTGCGGCGCGCATCACGCTCCTCGCGGACAAGAAGCTCGCAGATGTTGTCGCCATGAAC
This sequence comes from Selenomonas sp. oral taxon 478, assembly GCF_001189555.1. Taxonomy (NCBI): domain Bacteria; kingdom Bacillati; phylum Bacillota; class Negativicutes; order Selenomonadales; family Selenomonadaceae; genus Selenomonas; species Selenomonas sp. oral taxon 478. The sequence goes on from NZ_CP012071.1 coordinate 1,105,988, forward strand.
GAGCATCTCGACGAATGCCTTTTGATTGACAAAAAGGGCGCAGACGGCGGCATTCGCGGTATCCTGCGCTGTGCGATGCGCCTGCGGAAAAACCACTACGATCTCGTCATCAACCTCCACCGCAACGAGCGCTCTTCGGCGCTCGCCGCGCTCAGCGGCGGACGGCGCATCGTCGGCTACGCAAAGCCGGGCTTCTCCCTCGCCTTTGACCATGTCAGCCCGAGTCAGAATCAGGTGATGCACGAGGTGCACTCGCACTATGCGGCACTGCGGGCGGCGGGCGTGCTCGATGCGGACGGGACGGCGGGGCTCGAGATGTGGATTCCGCCTGCCGCGGCAGAGGAGGCAGAGCGCCTCTGGAGGGAGCACTTCGCCCCGACCGACAAGGTGATCGCCATCAACATTGGTGCGAGCTGGGCGACCAAGCGATGGATTGATGCGTACTTCGCCGTCGTGGCTGACACCTATCTCCGACGCGGCTATCACATCGCCGTCATGGGCGGCCCGATGGATATGGAGATGGTGGAGGAATGCCGTGCCCGCATGGAGGAACGCGAGCATCCGCACCTCCATATCTTTACGGGGCAGGTCAGCCTCGGCGTGCTCGCGGGACTCCTCTCCCGCTGCATCCTTTTCATCACGACGGACTCGGGGCCAATGCATGTCGGCGTCGCAATGCACGTCCCCGTGATCTGTATGTTCGGCTCGTCGCCGATTCCCGGGTTCTACCCCTACGATGCACGGAGCATCTCCGTCCGCGCGCCCGTCTCGTGTCATCCGTGCCGCATCCACGAGTGCCCGCTCCGAGGAGAGGAGCACATGATGTGCATGAAGCGGATGCCGCCCGACCTCATTTTGCAGTATGCCGATCAGATCCTGCGCGAGGAGGGCGAGCGTCCCGCGTGCGAACTGCCCGCACCGACGGATTTTGAGACGCGGGTGGTGGAGATGGCAGACGGGCATTTTGCCCTTGCGCCGCGCGGAGCGGCAGGGCGGGTCGTTCGTTCGAGTTTACCGCAGAGCAGATAGGAGCATTTTCATGGATATGGAAAAAATCCGCAGCGTCGTTGCCGAAAAGAGCGCGCGCAGCAACATCCTCGTCGTCGGCGATGTCATGCTCGACAAGTACTATACGGGCGAGGTGACACGCATCTCCCCCGAGGCACCGGTGCCGATCACCCACGTGACGGGGACGCGCGAGACGCTCGGCGGGGCGGCAAACGTCGCGCACAACCTGGCGCTTCTTGGGACGAACGTCAGCATCGCGGGCTATGTCGGCAGGGATGCGCACTGCGACAGCCTGCTGGATAAATTCAAATCGCGCGGCATTGACTATGCGGGGCTCGTCCATACGGAGCGTCCGACGACGACGAAGATCCGCATCATCGGCGGGCATCAGCAGATGCTGCGGCTGGACTTTGAGGACGTAAAGCCCATCGACGGTGCGGACGCGGAGCAGTACCTCGCCTACATCGATCAGAAACTGAACGAGAGCATGGACTGCGTCATCATCTCGGACTACGGCAAGGGCGCATGCACGGAGTACGCCTGCCAGCACATCATCCATGCGGCGCACGATCACGGCGTCCCCGTCATCGTCGACCCGAAGGGGCCGCAGTGGGCGAAGTACAAGGGCGCGGACTATGTGACGCCGAACCTGAAGGAGATCAACGAGATCCTCCTGGAGCCGATCGCCAACGAGGACGGCGCGGCGGAGCGCGCGGCACACTATGCCATACGCAAGTTCGGCGTGAAGAACGTCATCCTGACGCGCTCGGCAAAGGGCATCTCGCTCATCCACGGGCAGGCGGCCGTCCACATCCCGACGCGTGCACAGGAGGTATTCGATGTCTCGGGTGCGGGCGATACGGTGATCGCCGTCTTCGGGCTCGCCCTCGCAGGCGGGCTGAAGCCCGAGGACGGCGCGGCACTCGCCAACCTCGCGGCGAGCGTCGTCGTCTCGAAACTCGGTACGTATGCCGTGAGCCGTGAGGAACTGCTCCGCGTGCTCGATCGGCAGGAAGGGGAAGATCTATGATTATCGTTACCGGCGGTGCCGGCTTTATCGGCAGCAACATCGTCCATGCGCTGAATGCGCGCGGCTATCGCGACATCCTCATCGTCGACGATCTGGAGGACGGCGAGAACTACAAGAATCTGCGCGGCCTCCATTTCATCGACTATCAGCACAAGGACGACTTTCTCCACCTCGTCGAGGAGGGTGACTTCGACGGGACGGACATCGACGCGATCTTCCATGAGGGCGCATGCTCGGATACGATGGAGTATGACGTCAACTATATGATGAAGGTCAATTACGCCTACTCCAAGGCGCTCCTGCACTTTGCGATGGGGGCGCGCATCCCGTTCTTCTATGCGTCCTCCGCCTCCACTTACGGCGGCGGGGCACATGGCTTCACCGAGGGGGATGCGTGTGAGGACGCACTCAATCCCTATGCGTTCTCCAAGCTCGCGTTCGATCGCTATGTGCGGCAGGTCATCCCTGAGGCGCGCAGCCCGATCGTCGGCCTGCGCTACTTCAACGTCTATGGTCCCCAGGAGCACCACAAGGGCAAGATGGCGTCGATCTTCTATCAGCTCTATCATCAGATTCTCGATGTGGGCGAGGCGCGTCTCTTCCGTGGGACGGAGGGCATCGCGGACGGCGAGCAGCGGCGCGACTTTGTCTATGTCGGCGACGTCGTGCGCGTCAACCTGCATTTCTTTGAAAATGGCGGGGAGAGCGGCGTTTACAACTGCGGCACAGGTACGGCACATACATATAACGAGGCGGCACATGCCGTGATCGCCGCACTCGGCAAGGGGCAGATCGTCTACCGCGATTTCCCCGAAGTGCTGCGCGGCAAGTATCAGAACTACACACAGGCGGACACACGAGCACTCCTCGCGGCGGGCTATACGGGCGGCTTTACCCCCATGGAGCAGGCGGTGAAGGAATACTGCGACTTCCTGAATGCGGGCGGCTACTTCTCCTATGCCGAATAAGGCGATCTTCTTCGACCGCGACGGGACGCTCAATGTCGATGTGCACTACCTCCACGATCCTGCAGAATTTGCGTGGACGGAGGGGGCGGTCGAGGCGATCCGCTGGGCGAACGCACACGGCTTTCTTGTCATTGTTGTCACGAACCAGAGCGGTATCGCGCGCGGCTATTACGGTGAGGATTCTGTCCGCCGCCTGCATGACTGGATGAATGCTGAGCTTGCGCGGCAGGGGGCACATATTGATGCGTTCTACTATTGCCCGCATCATCCGGCGGGGCGTGTCCCTGCCTATACGTGTACGTGTGACTGCCGCAAGCCTGCGCCCGGGATGCTCCTGCGTGCGATCACGGAGCACGAGATTGACCCTGCCGCATCGCTGATGATCGGCGATGCGGCGAGCGACGTCGCGGCAGCGGAGCAGGCAGGGGTGTGCGGCGTGCGCTATGTGGGCGGGAGCCTCGCGGACTGCGTGCGGGAGGCACTCACGGAGAAGTAGGGGATCGACAGTGAGGAGAGCCTACGCCATATACTCCTGCACAGCGTCAGTCCGGAGTATCGTATATGACAAGGAAATCCATGATGAAACTCAATCTATCCGTACTGATTCTCGCAAAGAATGAAGAGCAACAAATTGAGGCGTGCATTCGCAGCGCATCTTTTGCGGGGGAGGTTGTCGTCATCGATGACGGCAGTACCGATCGCACCGTAGAGATTGCGTCCCGTCTGGGCGCGCGCATTGTGTCGCATGCGATGAATGGCGACTGGGGTGCACAGCAGACCTTTGCCATCGAGCAGGCAGCGTGCGACTGGGTGTATTTTCTGGATGCAGACGAGCGGATTATCCCGTCACTTGCGGAGCGGATCACACAGATCGTGTCGGAGGATGATCGAACGGTTGCCTACGCAAATGCACGGCTCAGCTACCTATGGGAACAGCCAATTCGGCATGGCGGCTGGTTTCCCGACTATGTCGTACGACTCTTTCCCAAAAAGGGAAGCTCCGTTGAAGGTGTCGTGCACCCGGCGATTCGACACCCCTATCGGGAGGTCAGGCTGCCGAAGAAATACTATCTGATTCACTACACCTATCGAGACTGGGAACATTATCTCAACAAGATGAATCTGTATAGTACACTTGCAGCGAAAAAGCTCCATGAGAAAGGGAAAACGCCGTATTTCGTGAATATCTTTCTTCATGCGGCGTGGGCTTGGTTTCACATGTATATTGTGCGTGGAGGCTTCTTGGATGGACGCATTGGCTTTGTGCTTGCCCTGTTCCACGCGTTCTACACACTGTCAAAATATGCGAAGTTCTATTATCTGGGAAAATCCAATCGTCATGTAGGGGAGGTCTCATGATTGGTGAAATTAACAAAATTGCACATCGTGCCTATCGCTGGAATAATCCACACATGAGATCTGGCACGCACCCGAGAAAGATATGACATGGCACGCATACCTGAAGTTTGTGTCCGGATCGGATCGATCGTGTGCGAGGCGCTCGCACCGGCGCAGCAGGAAGAGGGGGCGGACAGGTGAAACTTGCCGTGATCGTTCTCACGCACAATGAGGAGCAGCATATCGAGGCGTGCATTCGGAGTGCGGCGTTTGCCGATGAGATTCTTGTGATCGACGATATGAGCACGGACCGTACGGCGGAACTGGCGCAGAGTCTCGGCGCACGCGTTGTCACGCACCCCCTTGCGGGAGATTTCGCGGGGCAGCGGAACTTTGCCCTGTCGCAGACGGATGCGGACTGGGTCCTCTATGTGGATGCAGATGAGCGCGTGAACGAGGGGACAGAGGCAGAGCTGCGCCGCATTATGGCGGCAGATGCACGTGCTGTGTACGAGATCAAACGCATCAACATCGTCTTTGGGCAGAGAATGTACTATGGAGGGCATCACCCCGACTACATACGGCGTTTTTTTCCACGCGACGCGGCACACTGGACTGGGCTGGTGCATGAGCGGACGGCGTCTGAACTCCCCGTGCGGCGAATGGGGGGAAGTTTCCTCCACTATACATACGAGAGCTGGGAGCAGTACCTTCGTAAATTCAATCTGTATACGACACTGATGGCAGAACGGCGCTATACGGAGGGACAGCACACATCCTTCTTGAAGATCCTCTTCGACCCACCCTTTGCTTTTTTTCGTTTCTATGTCATTCAACGGGGCTTTCTCGACGGTCGCCTTGGGTTTATCATGGCGATGTGCCATGGATTTTATACGATGATAAAATATGTGAAGCTGGCAGTACTTTGGCAGATGCACGGAGCAGAAAGCACCGCTGCTGGGGAGAGAGCGAAGAATGATGATTGACTGGTCGACACGTCTAAAAACGGTAAATATAGAACGGATTCATACATGGGCATTTTATCTGCTCTGTGGATTTGGGCTCTTTAGCAATATCTCCATTGCCATCGCCAATATTTTTCTCGGATCATTGACGGCGCTCCTTCTCGTCCGCCTGTGGATGAAACATGACGACTGGCAGGATGCGCTGCCGGATGGGCGGCTGTGCACAGCTCTTCTCATTCTGATGGACGCAGTCGTTTTTTCCTCCTTCTTCTCCTCGGATATCTCATATAGCCTGCGGACGTTCGGAGACTATTACGGGTACCGGATGATTGGATTGTATGCCATCCTGCTGATGGTACGAGAAAAACAGAGACTGACACTAATTGCCGTCTGTATCGCCGCCTCGTTCGCCATCAATGATCTGGCGGTGATTTACCAAGGCGTGTTTCAACATAATTTCAGAGCAGCAGGCTTTTCATTTTCTATGTCGGTCGGCGGCTTCCTTTCGATGTTGCTGCCTGCCCTGCTGCTCCTTCTGCTCAGCGGACGGCTCGACAGGCGGTGGCGTGTTCCTGCCATGGGCATCTTCCTCTTGGGGGGGGCCGCACTCCTGTTTAACGGCACGCGCGGGGCATGGCTTGCCGTTCCACTGACGATGATGATCGGTGCGGCTTTCCTCGTCCGACAAAAGAAAAACGTTCTGATTGGTTCACTTGCTGCACTGATTGTTGTTTCGGGCATCTTTATGCTGTCGCCGACGCTTTCCTCACGATTCGCCTCCATCGGCGATACACATAATCAGAGCAATTCCGAGCGATTCTTGCTCTGGAGAAGTGCCTATCACATGTTCGAGGATCACCCGCTCGTCGGTGTCGGTTTTGCTCAGTTTAGAAATGCGTATCAGGGGCAGTATATTCTGCCGGAGGCAAAGTCGCCGCATCTGGGGCATGCCCACAACAATGTCATGCACATGCTCGCGGAGTGCGGCATCATCGGCCTGCTGGCACTCGTGTTTTTCTGGTACGCATATCTCTCCTATGGATTCCGTACATGGATTGCAGCACATCATATCGCAGCACTGCTCATTCCCGCCATTTTGCTGGGGCTAATCTTACAGGGAATGACGGAGTACAATATGGGGAACTCTGCCGTGATGAAGCTGTACTGGACCCTGATGGGGCTGTGTCTCCAGTGGCTACGGCTGGATCACTATGGACCCGCAAACTGACATCGTGGCGCAAAGGGCAAATGTGTGGTTCAGAGAGCTGCCTGAAATGAGGGGAGATTATGTTTGTTGAGATCTATTCACTGGCACATCGTGCCTATCGCTTTCGCCATTGGCGTGAGGGACGGCGGGCGGTTGTTTTTATGGTGCGTGCCGTTTTCCACTGGTTTGCCCTGCGTGAACTCTATCGCTTCTTTCAGGAAACTGCACCGCGCCGACAGCTTTATGCACGCAATCCCTACCCCTTGGAGCAGGCAACGCGCAGTTTCTTCTACGCGGGTTCAAATCTGCATGCGCGCATCACACTGATCAAAGATCACTATGCCTTTCTCGAGGAGCGGCTGAATCCGGATGATTTTGTCGCGCTTGGTTACGAGCAGCGACGCGAGGTCTGGCGCGCGCCCGAGACCGATATGACATGGCATGCATACCTGAAGTTCGAGTCCGGGCAGCGCAAGGAAGGGCTGCTCTCCGTTATGATGGACGTGGATGAGGAGCATCTCTATCAGATCATCTTCTGGATCGATCAAAGAGATGGTCAGCCGACGCTCGTGATCGGCGCAATGCAGGGGCCGAACACGGAGAACGCGCAGGACTTCGTCCGTGAGATGACAAAGCGCGCCCATCGTTTTCGTACGAAGAATCTGATCCTCTATATGACGCAGGCAGTGGCACGTGCGCTCGGTATCAAGCGAATGCTTGCCGTCTCGAATACGGGCTACTACGCCAACAACCACATCCGCCTTGACCGCAAGCTCAAGACAGACTTTGGCGCATTCTGGGAGGAGGTTGGCGGATGGGAGACGGACGACCACCGCTTCTATGAGCTCCCGCTCGTCTATCCGCGCAAGACGATGGAGGAGGTTCCGACGCGCAAGCGCGCGGTCTATCGGCGGCGGTTTGCCATGCTGGATGAGATCGATCAAGAAGTACAGAAACGCATCGAAGCCCTTTTGCGGTGAAGGGCAGAGCCTCCCTAAAAGCAGAAACGCCCCCCTGCGAGGATAATGTTCTCGCAGGGGGGCGTTTATCTTTGGCGGATTATTCTTCCTTTGTCGCGGGCGGCGTCCCCTGCACGCTCTCCACATTCAGCCCCGGTGTGATGCCGCGTGTATAGCGGCGCTCCATGCGGTCGTGGACATGGGCGTATTTCGCCGTGACCTTGGGGCTGCGCTGGCGCAGGGTTTCCTGTACGACGCGCAGATCCTTGGTCTCCTGATAGAGGTTCGTACCGCAGCTGTGGCGGAAGAGGTGGCATGCATAGCCGGGCTGCTTGAGCCCCGCCTCGGTGAGCGCCTTGTTGATAACGTAGCGGATGCCGACGCGTGAGATGCGCCCCTTGGGATTGTTGTTCGCGCAGGAGATGATGGTCGGCGTGAGACGGCTCTCGGGCGGAACAGCACCGCGCTTCTCGATGTATGCACGCAGAATGCCGAATGTCTCCTCACAGGGGTAGATGATGCCCGCGTGGCCCTTGCCGCGGACCTCGATGCGTCCGCGCTGCCAGTCGATGTCCTCGTCGGAGAGACGCATGACCTCGACGACGCGCAGTCCCTCGACGCCCATGAGGTAGACGATGAGGAGGTTGCGCAGACGGCGCAGTTCGTTCTTGTCAGCGGCAAGCCCCTCGCAGATCTCCTTGATCTGATCGACGGTGAGGTATTTATAGTCTTCGTCGAGATGCTGCGGGTTGCGCAGCTGCAGGTCAGCGCAGGGGTTCTCTGCGATGAAGGAGAGCCGCTGGGCGACCTTGTAAAAGGCGCGGATCGCCGCGCCCTTGATCATGAGGGTGGCAGCACTGTAGCCGCGCGTCCGCATCTCCTCCATGTAGACGCGAATCTGGTAGTCGTGTACGTCGCTTAGCGGATGCAGTCCCTGCTCCATGCACCAGTGGAGAAAGAGGCGGATGGCGAGCTCATACGTGTCGCGCGTGTCCGCCGTCGGTGCGCCGCCCGCGATGTAGCGCGGGAGGTATTCGTAGAAATGCGCGATAAAGTACTCCGGTGTAATGGCGTCCTGCCGCACGCTGATGGACGGCGTATCCATGCGGCGCACACCTGCGGGCGCATTCTCCTCGCGCCGCGCGGGAACGCCCACCTCCTGTGTTCCGCCGCTGCGGTATGCGCGATTTCCTGCCAAAAATGTCACCTCTTTCCACAGACCACGAGCATCAGTGTTTCTTGCGGAACTCTGCCATAAACGCGGCGAGTGCCTCGACGCCTGCGAGAGGCATGGCGTTGTAGATGGAGGCGCGCATGCCGCCGACGCTGCGGTGCCCCTTGACACCGCCGAGGTTGTGTTCCTTTGCCTCGGCGACGAATGCCTTTTCGAGTTCCTCGGTCGGCAGGCGGAAGGTGACGTTCATGCGCGAGCGGCTGTCCTTCGCGGCGTGTCCACGGTAGAATCCGTCGGAGCTGTCGATGGCGTCGTAGAGGAGCGCCGCCTTCTTTGCGTTTGCCTCGCCCATGGCGGCGAGACCGCCGCGCTCTTTGATCCAGCGGGCGACTTTGCCGACAATGTAGATGGCAAAGACGGGCGGGGTGTTGTAGAGGGAGTCGTTCTTCTGGAAGGTGCTGTAGCGCAGCATGGTCGGCAGCTCGGCGGGGGTGTTCGCGAGGAGCTCCTTTTTCGCGATGTTCAGTACGACGCCGGCGGGGCCGAGGTTTTTCTGCACGCCCGCATAGATGAAGTCGTAGGAGGAGAAGTCCCACGGGCGCGAGAGCATGTCGGACGACATGTCGGCAAAGAGGGGGACGCCGTTTGTCTGCGGCGTGTAGTGGTACTCCGTGCCGTAGATGGTGTTGTTGAGGCAGATGTGGAGGTAGGCCGCGCCGGACGCGATGTTCAGCTCGTCCTGACGCGGGACGCGGACGTAGTTCTCCTCCTTGGTGGAGGCGGCGACGGTGCCGACGCCGAGTTTGACGGCCTCCTCGTATGCCTTCTGGGAGAAAGAGCCGGAGAGGGCGTAGCTGCCGGGGTGAGACTCGGTGGCAAAGTTCAGCGGGATGAGGGCAAAGGTCTGGCTGGCGCCGCCGGCGGTAAAGATGATGTCGTAGTCGTCGCCGAGCCCCATCAGTTCTTTGATGTCCGCCTTGGCCTGCTGGTGTACTTCGTCGTAGGCGGGGGCACGGTGGCTAATCTCGAGGATGGACATGCCTGTGCCGTGGAAGTTGAGCATCTCGCTCTGGACTTCTTTCAGGACGTCCTCGGGCAGGACGGCGGGGCCGGGGTTAAAGTTATAGATGCGTTCGTTCATTTTGTGTCTCCCTCTATATCCTATCATTTCCATTGGGCGCCCCCTCCGTCACGCTGGCGCGTGCACCTCCCCGTTGCGACGGGGGAGGCGAAGGAAGCAGTATTCGATCAGTCGCCGGTTTCCACAGCGTTTGCCCGCGTCATGCGGATCTGGGCGACGCGCGCGCGATCCATCTGCAGCACCTCGAAGGTGTAATCCTCCCATGTGCAGGTTTCGCCGACGGTAGGGATGCGGCCGATCTGGGCGGTGACGAAGCCGCCGAGGGTGTGAAAGTGGTCGTGATCCTCGTCGGGGAGTTCGTCGATGCCGAATTCCTCCTTGAACTCGTCGATGGGGAACAGTCCGTCAAAGATCCATGTCTGCGCCTTCTCCGCCCCGGTGCGCGTGCCCGTGGGCGCATCCTCATCCGCGCTGCCGATGATCTCGCCCATGATGTCGTCCATGGTGATGAAGCCGACGACGCCGCCGTACTCGTCGAGGACGACGGCCTCGTGGATGGCACCGCTGCGGAATTTTTCGAGGACGCGCAGCCCCTCCATGGTGCGCGGGACGAAGAGCGGCTTGCGGATGTAGTCCGTGATGTCGATCTCCGTCCCGTCGAGTGCCGCGTCGAGCAGCTCCTTGGCGTAGACCACGCCGCGGAAGTCGTCGAGGTTCTCATAGGCGACGGGGAATACGTCGTGCGCCTCTGCGCGGACGATGCGCAGCTGTTCGGCGCGGGGCTCCGCGAGGTCGACCCAGGCGATCTGGGTGCGCGGCGTCATGAGCGCCGAGGCGGTCTGATCGCTCATGTGGAAGATGCGGTCGACCATGTCCTGCTCGGTCTTTTCAAATGTACCGTCCTCCGTGCCCTGCTCCATGAGATCCTTGACCGCGTCCTCCGTGGCGGAGACGCGGTTCTCCGGGTTGATGCCGAAGATGAGCAGGATGCCGCGCGAGATGGAGATGAGGGCGGCGCTCGGCAGCGCGGTGAGCTGCGTGAGGAGGGCGATGGTGCGGTGTTTGCGCAGAAGCATCGCCTCGGGGTTCTGGAGGGCGATCTGTTTCGGCAGAAAGTCGCCGAAGAGCAGGGTGAGCGTCGTCATGACGAGGATGCTGAGGACGAGCGCGGCGGCGTAGACCTCCATGCCCGGGAGGAGCCGCGTGAGCACCCTGCTGAAAATCGGCAGAGCAAAGAGCCCGATGCCGAGCCCCGTAAAGAGACTCATGCAGGTGACGCCCGCCTGCGCCATGGCGATGGGGCGGTCGGCGTGCTCTAGGAGGGCAAGCGCCTCGGCCGCACCCGCTTCGCCGCTTTCGGCGAGACGCTCAAGACGCCCGCGATGGGAGGCCGTGAGCGCAGTCTCAATTTGGGCAAAGTAGGCGTTCGCCATGAGGGCGACGACGAGCAGGAAAAGACAGAGCGCGTCGGATAAAGGACTGTCCAAGAGTTGATGCAGCTCCTTTCAAATGTTGATCGTAATTTTGATGGGGTTCTTGACGGCACTGGCGATGCGGATACCGCGCTGCGCAGGAGAGTTCTTATACAGCGGAGTATTTGCGTTGACGCATTGTGCTGTCATACGATACGTGCCCCTCATTCTACCACAAGATGAATAAAATGTCATTGGGGCCTATGCGGGGGGACCTCTATCTCCGTCAGCCCGAAGTATTCCATCGCACCGTCCTTCGTGACGCCGTTGTCCCAGTCCTCGTAGTAGACGTGGCGCAGGGCGCGGCGCGTGTTCTCGATGCGCGGGAAGTGAACGACGGTCTCGCCGCGTGCTCGGGCGGCCTCGATCTGTGCGATCCGTGCCGCGTCCGCCATCCCCATCTCGTGTGTGAGGAGGAGCGCCCCTGCGCCCGTATAGGCGAGGAGGAGAAATGCCGCCGTGCGCAGCAGGCGGCCTGCCCGGGGGGAGAATTCGCTGCGCACCGATGGATCATTCAGCAGGGCGAGCAGTGCCGCGACGCACATGGCGGCGGAGCTGAACGTGGCACGTCCCGGGAAGGTCGGCGCGGCGATCATGACGAGATTGTTGCAGAGGCCGAGCCCGATGAGGCATGCGGCGTAACGCGCGGCGGGACAGGCGCGCAGAACCTCGCGCCAAGAGACCTGCTGCGCAGCGGCGCGGATGGAGGCCGCCGTCAGTCCCAACAGCTCTTTCATGCGATGGTAGCAGAGCAGAATCGCGAGCCAGTAGATCGCCATCTCCTCGAAGCCGTTCATAACGTTCGTGAAGAGGAAGATGGTCTTTGGCTTGGTCTGCCCGAGCGGCGTGAGTACCCCCGCGATGACTGTGTCGCGGATGGCGGCCGCGACCCATCCGCCCGTAAAATAGGAGACGGTGAGCAGCAGAAGCAGGCTCCAGAGCACTGCAGAGGCCGCGGTGATGCCGCCTTTGTCAAACGCCGCGACATGTTTTTTTCTGGCGTAGAGGATGAGCGATCCATCTCGCTCTACCGGCAGCCCAGACAGACGGCACTGACAGAGACGATATGCCGTGTATATGAGCAGCAGGACAGGCAGGAGGTAGAGCAGCATCTCACCCTGCCCCGCGATCTGATTGCCGAGGTGGATGAGGATGCCCTTGTCCGCGCCCTGTGCGTCGTATCGGACGTAGTTGCCGGGCGCGGCGATGAGCCCGATGAGCCCTGTGAGTGCGCCGACGGCACCCGTGAGCATCCACGGCGCGAACGCGCCATGCCGCCGCGCATAGAGCGTGCAGCCAAGCGCGAGGAGGGTCACGGTCACGGCGAGGTTCTCGATCGACCAGCCCGCGAGTATGCCGAGGAGGAACATCGGCAGGATCGCCCACGCATGACGCGCCCGCTGTCTATCCCCCAGCGTTTTCAGCGCAAGATTGTACGGCAGGAGAAAGAGAAAGGCGGGCACCGCCGACCAGAGATAGACCGTCGAGCCGCTTTTCCACACGGCGACCTCGCCGAAATGCGGCAGGGAGAGCCAGAGGAGGAGTGCCGCCAATGCAAGCAGCCCCGGCGTGCGGGTGAGTGCGGCAGAGCGGCGTGCGTGCATCATGACGAGCACGGAGAGCGCGAGGAACATGAGTGCGTTCGCCGCGTCAAAGAGCGGCTTGCCGAGCCAGAGGAAGAGGTCGAGACAGAACACCGTGACCATGCGCCCGCCGTGCAGGAGATAGTGCTGCATGGCGGAGGAGAGGACATCGGAGAGCGATGCGATGGGCACGCCCGTCTTCCAGACCATCAGATAGTCGTAGTCGTCGCGGTGAAGGGGCATCCAGTGATTGAGCGCGAGCATAAAGGCAAAAATGGCGGCGGCTGTGAGTGCCGTCGCGCCGTATCGGTGCCCTCCGTCATTCGCCGGTATCAATGTATCTCCTCCTTGCCAGCTTTGCATTGTCAAATTTCTCCCCGTCCAGCTCGTCGATCAGATAGCATGGCCGCTGCTTGCTCTCCGTAAAGACGCGCCCGAGATACTCGCCGATGATCCCGAGCGAGAGCAGCTGCACGCCGCCGAGAAAGAGCAGGACGGTCATGAGTGTCGGATAGCCGGCCACAGGATCGCCGTAGACGAGCGCATCGACGAGCACGACGACCATGTAGCAGAGCGCGAGCGCGGAGACGATGAGCCCGAGCACCGTCGTCAGGCGCAGCGGCGCGGTCGTAAAGGACGTGATCCCCTCGACGGCGAGTGAGAGCAGCGCGAGATAGCTCCACGTCGTCTTGCCCGCCGCACGCGGCTGCACCTGAAAGGGAATCTCCTTTTTCTTGAACCCCACCCACGTAAAAAGCCCCTTCGTAAACCGCTGATTCTCGCGCAGCAGGCGCAGCGCCGCGACGCAGCGATGATCGAGCAGGCGAAAGTCGCCCACATCACGCTGCAGGGTAAAGCGGCTGACCGCCTGCATGGAGCGGTAGAAGAAATTGGCCATCGTGCGCTTGAGGAAGGTCTCGTCCTTCCGATCCGTGCGCTTGCCGCAGACATCGTCGTAGCCCGCGCGCCACGCCGCAACCATCGCCGGGATGAGGGCGGGCGGATGCTGCAGATCCGCGTCCATGATGAGCACGGCGTCGCCGTCCGCAAAGTCGAGCCCTGCCATCATCGCGGGCTCCTTGCCGAAATTGCGCGTAAAGCTGAGATAGCGGACATTGTCGTGCGCGTCGGCGAGCGTGCGAATCGCGTCGAGCGTCCCGTCGCGGCTGCCGTCGTCGATGAAGAGATAGGAAAAGACGCAGTCCTCGACAGCAGCAGTTGCTGCCGTCACCGCCTCGTAGAAACGGGGGATGACCTCCGCCTCGTTGTAGCAGGGCACGATGATGGTGATCTTGTCCATGTGCCCTCCTTACTGTGCCAGTGCCTGAAAGTTGACGATATCCGCCCCCTTCGCCGCGAGCGCCGCGCGTACCTCGGGGGCGCAGGCGGCGACGAGTTCCGCCGCGAAGTCATGCTGCCAGCGGCAGTCACGGATGAGCGTATTGCTGTCCGTACCGGGATGGAGCATGACCTCCGTCGTGCCGTCCGCGAGCTGTGCGGCGATCTGTGTGAGGGCGGCGGTATCGACCGCCTCACCCGCGACGATGCCCGCGAAGTGATCGGGGACGGCGATGCCGCGCCGCCGCGCCTTTGCCGCCGCACGATGCGCGAGGGCAGCGAGCCCCGCGCGCCCGATGAACTGTCCCACGCCGCCGAACTGTCCCGCAAAGAGCGGCGCGTAGGGCGCACGCATGGCGGGGATATGCGCCGCCACGCAGAGGTCGAGCGCGACGCCAATGACGCCGGGCAGGACGTGCATGTGCTGATGGCTGTCGGCGTGCGTCGGGCGGATGCCCGCCGCCGTGACGCGGCGCAGCTGTGCGGCGAGCTCGGCGCGCACCTCATCCATGCTGACCATGCCGCGCAGCACGCGCACGGTCAGCGCTGTGTGATCGGGGAGGAATCTGCCCTCCGCCGTGACGAGGGTCGGGATCTCTGCGGGCGGCAGGACGGGTACAGCGTCGACGAGCGTGAGGTGGATGCCGACCCCGAGCGCGGGTGTCCGCACGGCGAGCTCTGCCGCATCCGCGAATGCCGCGCCGCCTGCCATGATCGTTGCAGAGCGCAGCATGCCCTCCTGCACGGCTGTTTCGACGGCACGATTGATGAGCACGTGCCGCCCGAAGTCGTCCGCATTGATGATAATCTGTTTCAAGTCTGCTATCCTTGTGCTTAAGGAATCGCTGATAAAATGAAGTCCGTCAGATTGGCGTAGATTTTTTCGTCCGATTGAGGAGGCAAACCGGACGCATAGCCAAAGCTATGTGGAGGATTTGCAGGCATTGAGCGGGCAAAAAAGATGCGCTAAGATGGCGGTGCTGAATTTATCAGTGCTTCCTTTGTTCCCTATTTTGCTGATCGTTCTATAAAACCCTAGTGCAACGGTGCTTCACGGCAATCCCTAGCGGAGCAGGCGGGAATAGTGTGCGACCCGCCCCCTGCGGATTTTATTCATTCAAGCGCAGCGCGTTTGGAATCCGCAGGTATTTAGGCGGACGAGCACACGACCGCCTGCAAGCGAGGGAGCTGCCGTGAAGCGCGGAAACATCACCAGCGATCCCAGCCGCCCGTACCGATCACGATGTCACCGTGGATGCGCGGGGATGTGCCGGCACTGCGCGGGTCGGGCACGGCGGCGCAGACGAGGACGTTCGTGTCCTTTAGCCCCGCCGCGGCGAGGACGGCGCGGTCCCGCAGCTCCTTATACGTCTTGCGGTCGATCTCGGCGGTCAGCTCCTCGGACGCGCCCGGCGCGAGCGTATACGTCTGCTGTGCCTGCGTGAACGCCATGCCGTCCGACCAGCGCCAGATCTCGCGCCCTTTTGCATCGAGCAGGGCAAAGTCATAGTTCTGTCCCGTCGAATGTTCGACGGCATAAGGCTCCGTACCTTCGTTGCGCACGGTCAGCTTCAGCAGGAGCCGACCGCTCTTTTCGTTCACGGTCAGCTCCTCGGAGAGATCGCCGATGCGCACCCCGGCGTAGGTGTTCGATGCCGCACGCACAGCGGGCGCGTGCGAGGTCGGTATGCTGATGCCGATGCCGCCGCCGATGCCCGCCTCCGCCGCGGGGGCGAGGGCAGGGGCGAGGAGGGCAGCAGTGAGAAAGGCTGCGAACAGTTTCGTGGGGGTCATGGGGATTCCTTCCGTCAATCCAATTATTTTCATCGTATTCGCGCAGAAACGCGATTCCTTAGTAATTTCGACAAAAAAGGGCGAATTACCTTTTCTGGGCAGGATTTTTGTAGTAGAATGAAGAGAAACACTGATTATCAGTGGGAAAACCGTCAAAGGAGAAAGTACATGGTCGTAGAAATCATCAGTGTGGGCACGGAGCTGCTCATGGGAAATATCGTGAACACGAACGCACAGCACATCGCGCAGAAACTCGCGCACATGGGGCTGGATGCCTACTATCAGACGGTGGTCGGGGACAATCCCGAGCGCCTGCGCGCCGCACTCGATGTGGCGTATACGCGCGGGGACTGCGTCATCACCACGGGCGGTCTTGGCCCGACGAAGGACGATCTGACAAAGGAGATGCTGATCTCCTACTTTGGCTGCACGCCCGTTGAGGACGAGGAGGCGCTGCGCCGTTTGGAGGAGCGCGCGGCAAAGCGCGGCGTCCCCCTCTCGGAGAGCATGCGCAAGCAGGCGACGGTTCCCTCGGGTGCAGTGGTACTGCAGAACGACCACGGCACGGCACCCGGCGTCATCATCGAGAAGGACGGGCACGTCTGCATCATGCTCCCCGGCCCGCCGAAAGAGATGAAGCCGATGTTTGAAACGGCGTGTGATGTTTACCTGCGCAAGCAGAGCGACAAAGTATTCGTTTCCATGAATATCAAGCTCTACTCCATGGCGGAGCAAGGCTTTCCTGTCGGTGAGGCACAGGTCGCCGATCGGCTCGGCGCACTCGTCGATGGGGAGAACCCGACCGTGGCGACATACGCGAAGGAGGATGGCTGTCTCGTCCGCGTGACGGCGGCGGCAAAGACGACGGAGGAGGCACGTGCGCTCCTCGTGCCGACGCTTGCAGCGGCGAAGGCAGCGATCGGAGAAGAACATATCAGATATGTGGAAGAGGACTAAATGCAGTTTGGAATCTTACGGCGCGGCGTGGAGGCACTGCTCGCCGCATTCGTTTTGGTGAGCGCAGTGCAGACCTCTGCTGAGGTGCGGCAGGTGGAGCGCGGTACGGCACAGGTGGTGCGCAGCGCGTCCGCCGCATCCAACGCGTCCGCTGCGGCGCCGCTGCCGTCCTCCGTTCTCCTGCGCTGGCAGCCTTACCCTGGGGCGGTGCGTTATGAGGTGCGTATTCTCGTGCGTACGGCAGAGGGGCGTATGGTGGAACAGCAAAAGCTCAGCCGCATCTATACGACGGGGGTTCATGTGCCGTTTACGGGCATCCTGCCGCAGGATGATCTCTGCTGGACGGTGCGCCCGCTGGGCTACGACGGAACGCCGCTGGCAGAGGCATCTGCTCCGCGTCCCGTCCGCGGAGAGCGCGCAGACCCGCCTGCGCCTGTGCTCACAGCAGAATATGACAAAATGGCGTATGCGCCGCTCTATCCCGTTTATTCGTGGATCCCGCTCAGTGGGCAGGAGCATCACGTGGTCGAAGTTTACCGCCGCGCAAATGGGCATGATGTTTTCCTGCGCAGCATTCAGGCGGGGGAATACGATGCCTATGACGATGCCCCGCTGACGGAGCCGGGGCACTATGTCTATCGTGTCCGCGGCGTTACGATCAATGGGACACCCATTTCCGACTGGTCAACGGGCGGCGTGCTCGATGTCGTTCCGCACACGCCGATTGCGGCGCTGGGGGACAGCATCACCCACGGGGGCGGTGCGATCAGCCTGCCCCCCTCTTACACGCTCTATGACTGGGAGACATACTGTACGGTTCCCGTCAAGAACCTCGGGCACAGCGGTGATACAACAGGGGATATGCTCGCACGTTTTGACCGGGATGTCCTGCCGTTTGCCCCGCGCGTCCTCATCATCATGGGTGGGGTGAACGACTATCGCACGGGCATCTATGGTGCGCAGACGGTACGCAACCTTGCTGCACTGGGGGAGAAATGCCGTGTGCACGGCATCACGCCGATCTTCTTGACGGTGACGCCCATTCGTCCCGCGTGGATGACGAAGCGCATGACGATCATGACGCCGCCCTCAGACTGGATGGATCACCGCGACTATATCAACAACTGGATACGTCAGCAGGAGTTCAGCGTCGATGTCTCCTCCGTGCTCGCGGATGCGGGCGGAGAACTCGAGGCGTCGTACACGACGGACGGGCTGCACCCCGACGACGCGGGGAAGAAGTACATTGGGCAGACGGTGGATGCCTACCTGCGCAGAAATTTCGCTGATGCGGTGGGCGCGGCGGAACGCCGCCTTCGGATTTACAAAGAGACGGGAGAGTAGGGATAGGGCGCACACACTGCGCCGCTTGCTTCCCTATGGCGTATGAGATACAATATAAAAATGATGAAAGGAGCCTCTGTCATGCGACACCTGCGCCGCAGCAGTGCCGCTGTACTGGTCGTGCTGCTCATGTTCTGTGCATATATGGGCTTCAGATACTGGAAGGAACATACGCCCGAGGCAGCACTTGCACATATCGCCCATACTGTTGTGGCGGAGGACAGCGTGACCTTCGATCAATACGTCGATACGGATGCCGTCCTTGCGGGGCTCTCTGAGGATGCGGCAGCACTGCTCGCGGAGAACATCGACGCTCTGCATGCACGCCATCCGAGTGACTGGTTCTTTCGCCATGATGCCGCCTTTATGGAGCAGTATATGGCGGAGCGGCGCGCGGCGGACATCGCCTTTGCACGCGCTATGCTGGACTACTACTTTGACTCCTCGCGTGTACCGATCTCGCGCACAGACGGCACGGCGCGGTGGGCGTCCGACGAGATGCGTGCCTTTGCCGCTGCCTACAGCGTGACTGTGGGAGCGGTGCGCACGGACGGTGATCGTGCAGAGGCAGATGCCGTTCTGCGCGGCAATGACAGCACATACGGACGTCTCATGCCGACAGTTGCTCTTATGTTGGAGCTGGCGCGCACGGCGGACGGACATTGGAAACTCGTGCGTGTGCGGACAGCGGCGGATGAGGACGGCTTCTTCGCGCTTGTCGATGCGGCGGAGCGATACTGGGCACTTCAGGGCTGGGACTGATACGATAAGGAAGGGGATGCAGACGATGAAAAAGTACGAACTGACGAAAGAATACTTGACCGGAATCGATATGATCGACAAAGAGCACGGAAAGCTCTTTGATCTCGCGAACGAGTGCTATGAGCTCGTGATGGATGATGCAGGCACTGACCATTACGACCGCATTGTGGAGCTCATCGACGAGCTGCGCGACTATGCGGCGACGCATTTCGCCCATGAGGAGGAGTACATGGAGCGCGTGCAGTACGAGCGGCGCTTCAGCGAGCGGTATCAGCATCTGCGCTTCATCCAGAAACTGAGCGAGGTCGATCTGGACAGCGTGGATGAGAACCAGCAGGAGTATCTGCTCGGCATCCTCGACTTCCTCGCGCGCTGGCTCTATGGACACATCAAGCTGATGGACTGCCGTATCCCAAAGGAAGAGGACGCCGCCGCAAAGTAATTAGCATATTTCTCATACCAAAGGAGTAGCCGCTCAAAGCAGACGAAAGAGGGAAAATGCGCCATGAAGTATGAGTTTACGGATGACTATCTAACGGGCATCGCTTCGGTGGACGAGCAGCATGCGAAGCTGTTCGACCTGACGAACGAGTGCTACGATCTCGTGATGGAGGATGCGTCGGAGGATAAGTACGATAAGATCGTCGCGATCCTCGATGAGCTTGCCGCCTATGCCGGCACGCATTTTGCGAGCGAGGAGGCATACGCAGAGCGCGTCGGCGACCCGCACCGTTTCAGCCATCGCGCGCTGCACCTGCGCTTTATGAAAAAGGTCGGAGAGATTGACCTCGCCAAGGTGGACGAGAATCAGCAGGAGTATCTCCTGAACATCCTCGATTTCCTTGCGCGCTGGCTCTTTGACCACATCAAGGGGCGTGACTGCCATCTGCCGCACGCAGATGGAGGTCAGTGAGCACAAAACAGAAAGAAAAACAGACAAAAAGACCGCGCAGTGAGCAGCTGTGCGGCCTTTTTGCTGTGTATTTGTAGGAGAGTATGGGAGAAGCCGTACGGTGAAGAACGGCTCCCGAGGAAGGGCTGACAGAAAATCTCTCAGACATTCCTCAAAACTGTGAGGTAAGTATAGCATATAAGAGAATGAATTTCAATAGCGCAAAAGAAAATTTTTTCATAAAACTTTCATTGAAATGTGTCATAAACAGTGACAAATTGGGAAAAAAGTCTGTAGGCAAGAAACGGGAAAGATTTTATAATGTATGTAGGACAAAGGAACTGTCCAAACAACTCATAAGGAAATGAGGTGACCGTGATGTCTGTATTATCACTTGCATCCGTACTTGACGATCCTGCACGGCAGATCCCCGTTCCGCTGATTATGCGGACGGCGACACCAACGCTTGCACAGGATGGGATTAACGTCGGCGATATCCGTTCGCAGCACTTTGCGCAGCGCGAGCAGATCCGCCGGTTGGCACGTATGGGGGAAGATGCGTACGCAGTAGACATCGAGTCCTTGGCGCGCTCGCTTCACTCGCTGGAGGAGGATATCCGCAAGGAGGCGTCGCGTGAGGTATTCGGTGAGGCGTATGTGGTCGAGCTGAGTGCAGGAGCACAGCAGGCGAACACGGCGGCGGGCACGTACCGCGCAGCACGCAACTAAGCTGAAAAGCAAAAACAGCGGCAGGAACGATTTGTTCCCGCCGCTGTTTTTGTGTTGTGCTTCTTCCTTACCTCCTCACATGGATCTGGTCGAGGATGAACGGATCCTTGATCTTGCCGTCCTCGGCAAAGAGGATGATCTTCGACAGGATCTCCGCCGTCTTCGGATCCTCGTCGAGGAACGGGAGGAAGAGACGCCCGCGATGCTGGCTGTGGACGGGCAGAACGTTGATCATCGCGCCCGCCTTCTGCTGGATGATGCCGCTGCCGAGGTGGACGGTGTAGTCGCCGAGCTTGCCGTGGATGTGCGCATGCGCACCCTCGAGCCGCACGTTGTCCAGTTTGAACAGCGGCAGGTTAAACTGCACGATGGCGCGGCGCATCTCGATGGTCGAGTGGCTCGCCTCGGGATCGACGCCGCCGACGTGTGCGACGGAGACGACGAGATCGACGTCGCGCATGACCTCGCTGAAGATGAGATCGGGGACATCGTCGATCGGCAGCCGCTTGAAGGTTTTACGGTCGAAGAACTCGACCCACTCCAGTGTCGGCGCCTCGATGTCGGCGGGCGAGTACCAGTCGGCGAGCGCGTAGATGCGCGCGATGATGTTCGCCTTGTAGTAGATGCGCTGCAGTCCCTCACTGCCGTCGATGACCCAGCGGCGCGTCTTGAGCAGGGCGACGGTCTTTGCGGGCTGCACCTGATGCCCCGCATAGCGGTGGCTCGACTCCTTGCCGTGCTCGTCCGCCGTCTTGATGTAGAGCTCGCGGAATACCTGCTTGAACGGCTGACGGATCTCCTTTTCAAAAAGATATTTCTGGTAGTCCGCCCATGTGCCGCTCTCATAGAGATCGAGCGCGTGGGCGATCTTTACCTCCGCGTCCTCCGCGAGCTCCGTGCGCGTGCCGTCCGCAGCGACGAGCGCACCGTCCGCATAGAAGCCGAGAGCTGCGCCCGACTGAAACACGAGCGGCTTCAGCAGCGGCGCAATGACGGGGTTGTACGTCATGACACTCACGATCTCGCGTGCGAGGAGCGGCGTGCCGTCCTCCATCATCTCCTCAAGCATCTTCTTTGCGCGGCGGTACTGCTCCTTTAGATTCTTCTCTGCGTCCTTCAGCTCGAGCACGTAGGCGTTCTTCTTCAGCTTCGCGGGGACGGCCTTCAGCGGCTTCCCGCCCTTCGTGCAGGCGAGCGACACTGCGCCGTCCTCTGCGACGGAGAGGGAGAGCGCGACATCCTCGACCTCCTTCGGACTGAAATGATCGGCGTGCGCCTTGATGAGCTCCGTCTCCGCCGTCCACACGAGGCGCGTCACATCGTCAAATCCGCAGGCGCGCGCGAGGTTCGAGAGGGCGATCTCCACCGCCTTCTCCTCACTCGCACGGCGCTGCGCCCCGAACTGCTTGCTTTCCTTGAGGAAATTTTGGAGGAACACATAGCGTGCGAGCATATCCTTATCCCGTGCGCGTTTCAGCGGGATCAGGCCGCAGCACATGACGAGATCTTTGTTGCGCTTCGCCGTGATTTCCTTCTCCACATCGGCGAGGTTCAACGCACCGCGTACGGCATCGGCAAATTTGCGTGCGCGCGCGTGCTTTGCGCCGTTCGAGATGTACTTTGCCGCGTCGTAGAGACTCTCAAAATGCGCCTTGCCGAGCTCCTTGTACGCCGCCTTGAACCAGTCGATGTCGAACGCGCCTTCCTTCAGATCCTCGATGGGGATGGGCGTGTACTTTGCGATCATGCTCTCGCGATCCTTCGGGATGTCGCTCATGTGCGCTTGGAAGTAGTAGCAGCCGCTCGCCATACTGCGCCAGCCGAGGTATGCCTCGATGAGCGGGATCCACTGCGGCGCGTACATCGCCGCCTCGACGAGACGCTGCTGGGCGATGCCCGCGTCCTTCAGCGCCGCCTTCAGGTCGGCGGCCGTCTCGCCCGCGTGCGGGTGGCTGACCTTCAGCAGGTGGCTCAGCGTCGATGCCTTTGCCTCGTCCGAGCCCGCGTACCAGCTGCGGCGGTCGAGCTTCAGCGCACCGAGCGCCTGCAGGATGCGCACGAAGAGCTGGATGCCCTCGACGCGTAGGATACTGTCCACGGCGGCGGAGTGGAGCGCGGGCGTATCGCCGCGCCGCAGCTCTGCCGTGACGATGCTGTCGACGACGCGCTGTCCCTCCTCGTTGATAAAGAAAAGCACATCCTCCGTCTGTGCGCCGCGGCACTCGGGGTCATTGCGGTCGGGGAGCGCACCGCTCCGATAGCGCTCGAGCACGCGTACGCGGTTCTGCTCGACCTTTTTCTGCTTGCGGCGTGCGTCCTCATCCATATCCTCCGCCTGCACGCCGAGGAGCATCTTGTAGAACGCGTCCTTCTTCTCCATGCCGAGGAGGTGTGCCTTTGCATGCTCGATGATGCCCGTCAGGCCGCCCTCGGGTTCCCCTCCCGCGCGCAGAAGGACATCCTCGATCCGCTCCGCGAGCCGCAGGCGCAGGGCGTAGGACTGTGCGAACTCCGCATCGTCCGCGTAGAGCCGCGCCCCGTGCAGGGCGGCCTGCATCAGTGCATTGTCGTGCGTGATCCGATACGTGCTCGAACTCCAACGCCCCTTTCGCTCCACGAGGTAGAGCTTTTCATCATAGCATTCATAGGCGCGGCGCATCAGCAGCAGCCCTGCGGCAAAGACGAAGGGGCGATTCTCCTCTGCGTGCGTTTCATAGAGCACGCGGATGACGTTTTTCCCCGTCTGCCGTCCGACGTACCCCTCGCCGAAGTAGCTCAGCTTCTGCGCGGCGAGGGCGGCGGGGAACGCCGTCCAGTCCCGCCCCGTGATGCGCGTCAGCCCCTCCGTAAAGAGGGCATCCTCCGCCTTTGCCATGAGAACGGCGATGGCGAGCTGATAGAGCACGCGGAAGTCTTTGATCTCCTTTCGATAGAAATCCTCCCAGACCTCCGGGAGCGGGTAGTCTTTGATATTGTTGGGGGCCCTCTTCGTGTGTTCGGTATCCGCGCGCTCGTAAAAGCCCGAGGCCAGCGTCGTCTCCTCCCTGCCGTTCCAGCGGCTCTTGTACTCATAGTCCTCGTGTTCCGTGTAGAGCGCGTCGAGTTTTTCGACGATCGTGAGCAGTTCCTCGTCCGTGCACGGGAAAATATCCTCGAGCGTGACGGTATTCATGACGTGCACGGTGTTCGTCGCCGCATCATAGCCTCCCATCACGCCGGCGGCATCCTCCGCACCGCGGATGTCTATGGAGAAGTCCGGCGCATATTTTGCGTCGAACAGCGCGTCCTCCGCCGCTGCCGCCGCGCCCGTGCGTGCGAGCTCGTCGATCAGCACCTGCTCGTCCGACGTCGGCTTCTTGATCGTCTGTGCGAGGGCGAGCAGCTCCTCCTGCGGGATGCGCCCGTCCGCCTTGCAGCGCAGAAGGAGGTCGAGCGCGCCGAGCCGCTTGTTCACGTCACGCTGCGTGAGGAGGCCTGCCATCGTCGTACGGAGCTGTGCGTCGGTCTGCTCGTAGAGGAGATCGAGCACCGTGCGGCGTACATTCGCCGTCTTGAGGCGCAGCAGGGCGGCGATGTCGGCACAGTGGCGCGTGACGAAGTCCCCGCCCATGAGACCCTTTGTCGTCTCAGGCGCCGTGCGGAGCGTGTCGGTGACCTCCGTATCGGGCACCGACGCCGTTGGGTTCTCACGGATGATCCGCGCCGCTGTCTCGGGAGCGAGGCGCAGGAGATCGATGAGTGCCTTCTCCTGCACGGGGCTCAGCGGTGCCTTGAGGAGGAGCGGCGCAACGCGCTGCCCGGCGTAGCAGACCGAGAGGACGGGCGCAACGCGGTCAGTCAGCGCACCGTCCGCACAGAGGGCAGCGAGCACCATCGTGCGCGCCAGATCCTCGCGGCGCAGGGTCGCCCCGTACCACGGGAAGATGCACGGACGGTATTCCTCCTCCTTGCGCTTCATCTGTGCGTGGGCGCGTTCGCAGAGGTCAAAGAAACGCGTGGCCTCCTCTGCGTCCACGAAATACTCCTGTGCATCAAATTTCTTGACGAAGTCGTCGAGATCCCGCAGGATGTAGAAACTGTCCACAATGAAGGGGAGATAGCAGGCGATCTTCTTCATATCCTCTGCACTGAGCTCCGCGTCCGTGATGCCGAGGAGGACGCGCTTGGCGACGCTCCGCTCGGCCGCGCCGTCCTGCAGTGCGTGCAGGAAGTACGAGACGAGCAGGACGGAGTGCGGACGCCCCTCCCCAATGATCTCCTCCATGGCGGCGATGAGATCCTTTACGTCGTGCAGCCCCTTGCTCCACAGCCCGACCATCGCCTCGACATTGTCCGCGCTGTGGACGAAGGCATCTCCCTCCGCGGGATCGCGCAGCACGCGCATGATGAGCGCGAGGAGCTTCTTGTCCACGCGTTCGCTGTCCGTCCCGATGCCGATGGTCGTCGCGATGGCGCGGCGCACGGACGAGAAACGGATGAGATTATGCTCCTCGATCAGCCCCATGATGTAGACGAAGTGCTCCTGCCGCCCGCAGTCCATCGTCTCGCAGATCGCCTGCCGCAGACCCTCCTGCAGTTTCCCCGCGAGGAGGAGCTTGCCGACGAGTTCTGCGAGCTCCGTATTGCGTGCCTTGAAGATGGCGCGGAACACATCGTAGGTGAGGATTTTCGTGTTGTTCTCGCTGAGCAGCATCTCGCGGATGATGGAGAGGACTTCCTCATCGCCGCGGTCAATCCACACGGCGATCTGCTCGGGCACGAGGAAGCTGCTGCCGTACTTTTCCACATCGTAGGCGCCGCGCAGAATCTGTGGCACGGTCAGTCCGGAGAAACGCTGGCGAATCAGCCGCTCTACCAGCGCCCAGATGCGCCCGACGTGCTGATGATAGTCACGCGAGCGGATGAGACGGCGCGTATAGCGGGTCGTGTAGGGATAGTCGGCGAGATTGTGTGCGATAGCGACGAGGTCTTTCCGCAGCGCCTCGCCCATCATGAGGTCAAAGGCGGGGTAGAGCGCGGGCGGCAGGACATCATCGTCCACCGTGCAGACCACGTCCTTCTTGTTGCGGCGGAAATTCGCTACAACGACATCCCAGTCATAGTCGGGTTCGCCCTTTTTGTCCGTGCGGAAAAAGAGAAAATTCAGCAGTTTTTGGCTCTGCTCATTCAGCGCGGGCATCGCCTCTTTCAGCTCCGCCAAAAGCGCGGCCATGTCCTCATCGCCCAGATACCAGTTGATCATCGTATTCCTCCAGTTACTATACGCCAGCATGATGCAGCGCTCCAAAGCGAACCTTAGTGAAGCAAGTGAGAAAAGTACGTGTTCTGCCCCCTGTGGACTTCTTTCGTTCAAGCGAAGCGCGTTTAAGAAGTCCACAGGTATTTAGGCAGATAAGCGCACGATCACTTGCGCAACGAGGTGTTCGCGTGGAGCGTGCAGCATCGCATCAGATGAGTGCATAACATCCTCCCTCACCACATACGTCCCGCGAGCATCGTCAGACGCACAAAGGTGATCTCATCGTTCTCCTTCAGCGTGACGGGCGTATCGCACGTCTCGCCGAGCTCCTCCCCATTCACGAAAATGCGGTAGATGCCATCCTCGAACGACTGCCGCGCATTCTCAATCGCCGCCGCCGCACTCTGCACCTGCCCGCGATAGTCCACGCCAAAGCCGACCTTGCCGACCGTGCTCGCATCCGCGATCTCCGCGCGCGTCAGATAGCGGAGCGCCGTCTCGCCCGTCTCCGCACGCGCGTTGAACCGCGTGACCTCCGCCGTCACAAACGCATCGATCAGTTCGCCGACATCGTGCACCGCGCCAATCTCATACGGGCGCGTTTCGATGGCATCCCTGCGCTTGCCGATGTGCTTTACATTCACCTGTACCTGCATAACCCTGCCTTTCGTATCGAAAAGATACAATAACTTATCTTACATTATAGTATAGTTGAAGGATTCATACAATAAGAAGGGCATTTGTTGTCAATGCGTCATGGCAGATGATGGATATCATCAATAAAAATTGATTTTGGATTAAAAGGGGGGCGATTTTTACGATAATATTGTTAAGGAAGCACTGATAAATTCAGCACTACCATCTTGACGCATCTTTTTTGCCCGCACTGTGTCGGCAAATCCTCCACATAGCCCTTGCTATGCGTCCGGTTTGCCTCCTTGTTCGGACGAAAAATCTACGCCAATCTGGCAGACTTCATTTTATCAGCGATTCCTTAGAAGAAAAGAAAGGAAGGCTTGATATGGCATATTTGAGCGTACATGGAACAGATGATGCGGCGCGCGTCCACTCATCCGCCGCCAAACCGTCGAAAAAGGCAGCTGATGGAGAAGTTTTTGCCGCGATGCTCGGCGAGGCGTTGTCGACATCCGATTCCGACGCGAAGCGGAACTCAGTGGAGAATATTTGCAAGTGGTCTGTTGATCCGGAGCATTATCCGGAACCGGATGATGAGGCACTCATTGCGGCTCTCTATAACGATGATCTGCGTGATTATTCCACAATGGCGAAGCCGCGTATCGGCGGACGCCTTGTTGTCTGTCAGAAGAATCCTGACGGTTCGCTTTTCTACTACCCGCCGCGGGATGCATCATTCGAGGAAAAGCGTGCGTTCGTCGACGCGATGAAGGGGCTTTCACGAGAGGAACGCTATCAGGTGAATAACCTCATCTCCGATATGTTCGGCTTCTCTCCCTTTCATCCATTTCTGCATCGGCAGTTGCCGCGAACAGCGGGAGATGTGCAGTCGAGTACACTGTTTGATCTTTTGCGCGATGAAGTGATTAAGGATCTTAAGCAAATGCATGTGGATGATCCAAATCGCCCATGGCGTGAACAGGAAGCGGCGGTACTGGACAAGATTTTTGAACGCAGGGAAGCCGCAAAGCGTTCGGCAATACATTAGGGAAGCACTGATAAATTCAGCACAATCGTCTTGACGCATCTTTTTTCCCGCACGTCGGCGGAAATCTATGCTAAACTGAGGGGCTGCTTTATCAGCGATTCCATTAGTCAAACGATTCACGGGAGTACCGCATGAGGCTGAGGGCTTCGTGCGGTGCTCCTTTTTTATGAGCAAAATGTTCACGCAATTAGCATGGCCATGAAGCAATAATGAGAATCTCACGCAAGATTCATCATATATGAATTGAGAATATTATTCGATTGTAGAATTTGCCTAAAACTGTGATATAACTCACATTCTAGAGACAAGGATTATAGTAACATAAAAGAACCTATGTAATGTGTTTTTTCTGTGTAAAGGAAGCACTGATAAATTCAGAACCGCCATCTTAGGGTCTATTTTATCAGCGATTCCTAAACAGAACAGCGGAGGGGTGAAGGCGTGAGCAGTATCTTTCAAAAATTCAAGTATCTGATTCCTACGTCGACTTCTGCGGATGGTCATCAGGAGACGCGCGAGGGCGGACGTACATGGGAGAACATGTACCGTGATCGCTGGTCATTTGACAAGACCGTACGCACGACGCATGGCGTCAACTGCACGGGCTCGTGCAGCTGGAACGTCCACGTCAAGAACGGGATCGTAGCGTGGGAGAATCAGGCGACGGACTACCCGGAGACGGCGCCGGACATGCCGGACTTCGAGCCGCGCGGCTGTCCGCGTGGGTCGACGTTCTCCTGGTATCTCTACAGTCCGCATCGCGTGAAGTTCCCATACCTGCGCGGGGAGCTGGCGGCTCTCTGGCGTGAGGCGCGCGCGTCGCACGCGAACGCATACGAGGCGTGGAAGAGCATCGCCTCGGATCCCGTGAAGCAGAAGAAGTACAAAGAGGCCCGCGGCATGGGCGGCTTTGTGCGCTCCAACTGGGAAGAGGTCAGCGAGCTGATCGCCGCCTCCGTGCTCTATACGGCGTATACCTACGGCTCCGACCGTATCTTCGGCTTCTCTGTTATCCCGGCGATGTCGATGCTGAGCTATGCAGCGGGCATCCGTTTCATGCAGCTGATGGGCGGCGTAGGACTCTCGTTCTACGACTGGTACGCCGACCTCCCGCCTGCGAGCCCGCAGATCTGGGGCGAGCAGACGGACGTACCCGAGTCAAGCGACTGGTACAACGCGGGCTACCTCATCACATGGGGCTCGAATGTGCCGCTGACGCGTACGCCGGACGCACATTTTATGGCGGAGGTGCGCTACAAGGGGACGAAGGTTGTCTCCATCGCGCCCGACTACGCCGAGTCGTCGATGTTCGCGGACACGTGGATTTCGCTGAAGGTCGGCAGTGACTCTGCCCTCGCGATGGCGATGGGACACGTCATCCTGAAGGAATACTATGTTGACAAGACCGTCCCGTTCTTCGTCGAGTACACGCGGAAATACACGGACTTCCCGTTCCTCGTGCGCATCGAAAAGCGCGCGGACGGCACGTATATCCCCGGGCGCATGCTCTCCTCGCGCGACATGGGACGCGACGAGAAGCACGCAGAGTTCCGCTACTATGTGGTGGATGATAAAACGGGCGAGATCGTCATCCCGAACGGCACACTCGCCGAGCGCTGGAGCGATCAGGAGAAATGGAACATCCGCGAGGAGAACCGCGACACGGGCGCGGAGATCTGCCCGCGTCTCTCCGTCTGGGATGATAAGACCGGGACGGTGGAGGTCGAGCTGCCGTACTTTGGCAACGACCGCGAAAAGCGCACGCTGACGCGTGCACTCCCCGTGCGCAGCGTCAAGACCGCAGACGGCGAGGTGCTCGTCACGACGGTCTACGATCTGACGCTCGCGAACTATGCGATTGACCGCGGCATCGGCGGCGAGAGTGCGGGCTCCTACGAGGACGATACGCCCTATACGCCCGCATGGCAGGAGAAGTACACAGGCATCGCACCCGACCTCGTCATCAAGACGGCGCGCGAGATCGCGGACAATGCGATCAAGACGAACGGGCGCACGATGATCATCATGGGCGGCGGCATCAACCACTGGTTCCACGCCGACATCGTCTACCGCACGATCATCAACCTCCTGCTCTTCACGGGCTGCGAGGGACGCAACGGCGGCGGCTGGGCGCACTACGTCGGGCAGGAGAAGCTCCGTCCGAACGAGGGCTGGGCGCGCATCATGTCGGGCTCCGACTGGCAGGCTCCGCCGAAGATGCTGAACTCCACGTCGTTCTACTATTTTGCGACCGACCAGTGGCGCAGCGACGAGATCCAGACGGACGCGCTCGCGGCGGCAAACGAGACGGCGCGCTATACGCATCCGGCGGACTACGCCCTGCTCGCGGCACGTCTCGGCTGGGCACCCGCCTATCCGACGTTCAACCGCGGCTCGAACCAGATCGCCGCAGACGCGAAGTCGGCGGGCTATGAGGGCGCGGACGGCATCAAGCAGTATGTCGTGAAGAGTCTGAAGGACGGCAGCCTCGACTTCGCGTGGGCGGACCCCGATGCACCCCAGAACTTCCCGCGCAACCTCTTTGTCTGGCGCTGCAACCTGCTCGGCTCGTCCGCGAAGGGCAACGACTACTTCCTCAAGTATCTCCTCGGCACAGAGAACAGCATCTTCCAGGAGGAGGATGCCGCCGTCCGTCCGCAGGAGGTCAAGTGGCGTGAGAAGGAGGAGCTCGAAAAGCCGGGCGGCGCGCTCGACGGCAAGCTCGACCTCCTCGTCGCGCTCGATTTCCGCATGGCGGGCAACGCGCTCTACTCCGACGTCGTCCTTCCGACGGCGACGTGGTACGAGAAGACTGACATCTCCTCGACGGATATGCATCCCTTCGTCCATCCGTTCCAGCCGGCGGTCGATCCGCTCTGGGAGTCGCGGACGGACTGGGATATCTACCGCACGCTCGCACAGGCGGTCTCCGCCGTCGCGAAGGATGCGGGACTCACCCCGTACACGAACATCGCCGCGACCCCGCTCGGGCACGACAGCGAGGCAGAGCTCGCACAGCCCGACGGCGTCGTGCGCGACTGGAAAAAGGGCGAGTGCGAGCCGATCCCCGGCAGGACGATGCCGAACATCGCCGCGAATACGATCGACTACACGAAACTCTATGAGAAGTGGATCGCACTCGGGCCGAATGCGGGCGGCAAGACGGCGAGCCACGGCAATACGTGGGACTCGGCAGAGGACTACGAGGAAATCCGCCGGCGCAACGGCATCATCGACAACAAGGACTATGTGTCCTACGGCTGCCCCTCGATCTACGAGGCACGGCAGGCGATCGACGCGGTGCTCGGCATGTCGCCGACGACCTGCGGCAGGACGGCCGTCCGTGCATGGGCGGCGGTCGAAAAGCGCACGGGACTTTCGAACCTCACGAAGCTCGCGAAGGATCGCGAGGAGGAGCGCTTTACCTACGATCAGGTCATTGCGCAGCCGCGTGAGACGATCACGGCGCCGACCTTTACGGGCAGCAATCAGAACCGCCGCTACACGCCCTTTACGAACAATGTGGAGGAGCTGATTCCGTTCCGCACGCTGACGGGACGCCAGCATTTCTACATGGATCATGAGGTCATGCGCGAGTTCGGCGAGGCACAGGCGGTCTACCGCCCGATCCTCGATTTCCGCCCGATGAATAGGTCGCTGAACGGTCCGCAGAAGGAGATCACGCTGAAGTATCTCACCCCGCACAACAAGTGGAGTACGCACAGCATGTACTTCGATGCGCAGCAGATGCTCACGATGTTCCGCGGCGGCCAGAGCGTCTGGATGAGCGAGAAGGACGCGGCGGAGATCGGCGTGAAGGACAACGACTGGATCGAGCTCTACAACCGCAACGGCGTCGTCGCCTCGCGCGTCGTCGTCTCGCCGCGCATTCCGCAGGGCGCAGTCTTTATGCACCACGCGCAGGACCGCCACATCAACGTGCCGGGCTCGAAGCTCTCCGGGACGCGCGCGGGAACGCACAACACCCCGACGCACATTCACATGAAGCCCACCCACCTCATCGGCGGCTACGGGCAGCTCAGCTATGGATTTAACTACTACGGCCCGACGGGCAACCAGCGCGACTCGTATGTCGTCGTGCGGCGCATGGAGGAGGTAGATTGGCTTGAAGATTAAAGCACAGATCGCGATGGTCATGAATCTCGACAAGTGCATTGGCTGTCATACGTGCTCCATCCTGTGCAAGAACGTCTGGACGAACCGGCGCGGCGCGGAGTATATGTATTTCAACAACGTCGAGACAAAACCCGGCATCGGCTATCCGAAGCAGTGGGAGAATCAGGAAAAATGGAAGGGCGGCTGGGAGCTGAAGGACGGCGAGCTGAGCCTCAAGACCGGCGGCAAGATCTCGCGCCTCGCGAAGCTCTTTTACCATCCGCAGCAGCCTGAGATGGACGACTACTATGAGCCGTGGACATACGACTATGAGACGCTGATCCACACGAAGCGGCGCAACCACCAGCCCGTGGCGCGTCCGCGCTCGCTCATCACGCAGAAGCGCATGGAGATCAAATGGGGCCCGAACTGGGAGGACGACCTCGCCGACGGACAGTCCGCACGCAAGGACTACAACCTCAGCAAGATCGGACAGGAGATCACGCTTGAGTTCCACGACATCTTCATGAAGCATCTGCCGCGTCTCTGCAACCACTGCCTCAACCCCGCCTGCGTCGCGGCGTGCCCCTCGGGCGCGATCTACAAGCGCGACGAGGACGGCGTGGTGCTGATCTCGCAGGACGGCTGCCGCGGCTGGCGTCACTGCGTCCCCGCGTGCCCGTACAAGAAGATCTACTACAACTGGGAGACGAACAAGGCGGAGAAGTGCGTATTCTGCTTCCCGCGCCTTGAGAATGGTCTGCCGACCGTGTGCAGCGACGGCTGCGTCGGGCGCATGCGCTATCTCGGCGTGCTGCTCTACGATGCGGACAAGGTGAAGGCGGCGGCATCGACCCCCGATCCGAAGGACATCTACAAGGCGTACCTCGATGCGCTCTGCGATCCGAACGATCCCGCAACGGTGAAGGCGGCGCACGAGGCAGGCATCCCTGACCGCTGGATCCGCGCGGCACAGAACTCGCCCTCGTATAAGCTGATCGCCGAGTGGCAGCTCGCGTTCCCGCTCCATCCGGAGTACCGCACGCTGCCGAACATCTGGTACGTCCCGCCCCTCAGTCCGATCGCACGGCGCGCCGAGGAGAAGGTATTCTTCCCCGGCGCAGCAGAGATGCGCATTCCCGTCGCCTACCTCGCCCAGCTCCTGACGGCGGGCGACACGGCGGCGATCGAGCGCGTCCTCGGCGTGCTGCTCGAGCTGCGCACCTACATGCGCACGAAGCAGACGGGCGAGCCGCTGCCCGCGGGACTCACGCACGATGCGGAGACCTACGAGGCGATGTACCGTCTGCTCGGCATCGCAAAGCGCCGCGATCGGTTCAACATCCCCGCGGGCGTGCAGGACGTATCGCAGGATAAACTGCGCGAGCTGCAGGGGACGGCAGGCTATGCCTGTCCCGGGGGGTGCTGATGATGGAGACAAACAGCATTCAAAAGGAGCTGCTTCTCACCTCCTATCTCTTTGAGTATCCCTCCAAGGAATGGTGGGGGGATGTGAAGGAGTGCGCCGCCGAGGCGCATACCGTCGAGCGCCCGCAGTCGCGCGAGGTGCTTGAGGAGTTCTTTGACTACGTGGAGGAAAGCGACCCGAAGGAGTATGAGGACGCATACGTGCGTGCCTTCGACTTCTCCCAGAACACGAACCTCTACCTCACGACGCACAACCGCACCGATTTCGGCAAGCAGTCCGAGGAGATGCTCGCGTACAAGCAGCTCTTCCTCGATGCGGGCTATGACCTCGACCATGAGCTGCCCGACTACCTGCCCGCGATCCTTGAGCTCGCAGCAGCCGTGCCCGAGGAGCGTGCCGCACACATCCTCGGCGCGGTGCGCCCGAAGCTGGAGCTCCTGCGTGACCGTCTGATTGAGGCGAAGCTGCCCTACGCGTTTCTGCTCGATGTCGTCCTCACGGGGGCGGCGCATCTGGAAGGGAGGACGGCATCATGAAACAGTTTGTCTGGGGCGCGCTCCCCTACATTGCGTTCACGTTCCTCATCGTGGGGACGATCGTGCGCTACACCGTCTTTGAGCGGAACTGGACGACGAAGTCCAGCCAGTTCCTCACGAAGGGGAACCTCCCGCTCGCAGGTCCCATGTTCCACCTCGGCCTCGCCATGGCACTCGGCGGACACATCATCGGCGTGCTCATCCCGAAGGCGGCGACGGAGGCGGTGGGCATCAACGAGCACCTCTATCACATGATCGCGCTCGGCGGCGGTACGCCCGCGGGGATTCTCTTCTTCCTCGGCTTCATCCTCCTGCTCGGCCGCCGTTTCGGCACCGACCGCATGGCGGTGAACACGTCGTCGATGGATCGTTTCCTCTATTTCTTCCTCTTCCTTGCCATCTTCACGGGCTGTGCGGCAACAGGTCTCAACGCCTTGGAGGGCGGTTTTGACTACCGCGAGACCATCGCGCCGTGGTTCCGCTCCGTCCTTATGCTCAGCCCCGATATCTCCTACATGGAGAACGTGCCGCTCATGTTCCGCCTGCACATGCTCGCGTGGATGTCGGTCGCGATTCTCTTCCCGTTCTCGCGTCTCGTCCACTGCCTCAGTGCACCGTTCGAGTATCTCTGGCGAAGCCCGATCATCTATCGGAAAAAGTAATGCACGACCGTAGTATACCTGAAAGCCTCTGCATCATCGGATGCGGGGGCTTTTTCTGTTGACCAAAGGCATAGAAGCCGATATAATAGAGAGACACGTATAGAGAGGAAAGGGTGGAGTGTGCGATGGGAGAGCCAAATGCTGATGAGCTGATCCGCACGACGCTGGATCGGCGGACGGAGGAGCTGCGCGCGACGCTCGCGGCCGATCTTGAGACCGCGTGGAAGCACGGCGTGGAGGCCGGCAAGGCGGAGGGATTCGCCGAGGGTGAGTTCCGCGGACGCAAGCAGGGCGTCATCCGCGTGGCGATGAACTGCCTGCGTGCGGGGCTTGATACGGCGGTCGTCGCCAAGGCGGCGGAGCTGCCCGAGCCGATCATCAAGAAGCTCGCGCAGGACAACGGCATCGAGATCGCGTAAGAGATGCGCGGCGGATGCTTGAGGAAATACCGATGAATTTGATGCGGCAGCACGCCGCATTTTTTTTGCGTATAACAAGAGCATAGCGCGCAGCAATGGAGCTGCTGCAGGGAACAAAACAGGCCGTGCAGCAACCTTTTTACTTGCAGCTGACAGAAAGCGAAGGAGATAAATTTTGATTTGGAATCAGCTAAAAATTTTCTTTGACTTACGTGGTGATATTGCTTCGACACAGGAAATTACGAAGCGGGTCAACGCTGGTATCCAATTTCGGGGGACGAATCTCAGCGTTTTGATACTGGCGATCTTTATTGCCTCCATCGGTCTCAATATGAATAGTACGGCGGTCATTATCGGAGCGATGCTGATCTCGCCGTTGATGGGGTCGATCCTTGGGATTGGCTATGGGCTTGCCCGTTATGACAGCACGTATATACGTTCCGGTGCAGGTAATCTATTCGCCCAAGTGCTCATTTCAGTTGCTGCATCGACGCTTTATTTTTCCCTCACGCCGATCGATGCCCCCTCTTCGGAGCTGCTTGCACGGACATCGCCGACCATCTGGGATGTTTTAATCGCTGCCTTTGGCGGGCTGGCAGGCATCATCGGGATAACACGCAAGGAGGGCGGAAATGTTATTCCGGGGGTTGCGATTGCAACGGCTCTGATGCCTCCACTCTGCACCGCAGGATATGGGATTGCTGCGGGAGTAGCGGCGTACGCTGTTGGGGCACTCTATCTGTTCTTCATCAATAGCTTCTTTATCTGTCTGACTGCATTTGTTGTCCTGAAACTCATTGACATCCCATCGAAGATTGAGCAGGACTCCGTAGAATTTTCAAGACAAAAACGCTATCTGATGGCCTTAGCCATCCTTGTCACGCTGCCCAGCTGTTTCGCGGCGTATCAGAGCGTGCAGGAAAATCTGGAGAACGAGCAGGCGAAAATCTTTTTTGAGGAGAATTTCAAAACACCTCCGCACATTGCCATCTCCTATACCTTGGATAACGAGAAGAAAACGCTGACGGTTTTTACAATCGCTAGAATATCGAAGGATGATCTTGTGGAATTGACGGAGAAATTGCATCAAAAGACACAGCTCAAACCGTTTCACCTAGAAATCTTTTCTTCGGAAGACCGTGAAGAAATGGAGGCGATGATCGATCAGAGGCTCAGTGAGACAGGAAAAAGAGCGATTCCCTCTGTTCAGGAGCAGCAGACTGTGACCGCACTCAAATCTGCCCGCGAGGAAGGGGAGAAGCAAGGAATGTACATATTGGACTGGAATCGTGAGGCGCGCATCGTTTTCCCGGAGATCTCCCGCATCGCCGTCGGGAGTGTACGCGAACCTGCCGGAACAGGAGGGGATACATCGACAGCTCTGAAGGAAAACCAGATTGCGTTTATCTATCTTAACGCCGATATGGACGAAGCGTCGCGCCATCGCCTGACCGAATGGATTTCGGACAAAGCAAAACACCGTGTAGAGGTGCACTTCCTTCCTGAGACCATGTCTGCAACGGGGGAAAAGGGGCTATAGCTTTACTTTGCCAAGAGCGAGTCCGGTGTCATGTATGCGTTTATGCCGCATCTTTTTGTATGCGTCGATTTGGTCGTCGCATGGATAAAGAAGCACGGTGAGGGAAGTATTTTCCTGTGATATGGGGAAAGGAGCACAGTATGACATTTCCGAAGGATTTCCTCTGGGGCGGGGCGGTCGCCGCAAATCAGTGTGAGGGCGCGTACCATGCGGACGGCAAGGGGCTCGACATACAGGACATCATGCCGCACGGCATCATGGGGGCGCCGACTGAGGAGCCGACCGCGGACAATCTGAAGCTCACGGCGATTGACTTCTACCATCGGTATCGGGAGGATATCGCCCTCTTTGCCGAGATGGGGTTCAAGGTGTTCCGCACGTCGATTGCGTGGAGCCGCATTTATCCGAATGGGGACGATGCGGAGCCGAACGAGGCGGGGCTGCAGTTCTACGATGATCTCTTTGACGAGTGTCTGCGACATGGCATCGAGCCGCTCGTCACGATCTCGCACTACGAGACGCCGCTTCATCTTACGAAAACATACAACGGCTGGATGAGCCACGACCTCATCGGCTTCTACGAACGCTATGTGCGCACGATCTTTACGCGCTATCGAGATAAAGTAAAATACTGGCTGACGTTCAACGAAATCAACTCCGTGCTGCACGAGCCGCTGCTCTCGGGCGGCATCATGACGCCGAAGGCGGAGCTGTCGCTGTCGGATCTCTATCAGGCATGTCATCATGAGTTCGTTGCCTCGGCACGCGCGGTCAAGATCGGGCATGAGATCATCCCGGACGCCAAGGTCGGCTGCATGATCCTCGCGATGCCGACCTATCCGCTGACCCCCGCACCCGACGACATGATCGCCGTCATGCAGGCGGAGCATTTTAACGACTTCTTCGGCGACATGCACGTACGCGGTGTGTACCCCGGCTATATGAAACGGTACTTTCGTGAGAACGGCATCGAGATCAGGGCGACGGAGGAGGAGCTGCGCCTCCTGCGGGAGCACACGGTGGACTTCGTTTCGTTCAGCTACTACGTCAGTATCTGTGAGGGCGCAGGCGGTACGGCGGGCGGCGGCAACATCCTCGGCGGGAAGAAAAACCCGTATCTGAGGGCGAGCGAATGGGGCTGGCAGATCGACCCGCAGGGGCTGCGGCTCGTGCTGAACCGCTTCTATGATCGCTGGCAGAAGCCTCTCTTCATCGTGGAGAACGGGCTGGGCGCAAAGGACGTGCTCGTCGCGGACGGCGCGGGCGGCATGACGGTGGAGGACGACTACCGCATCGACTATCTAAGCGATCACCTCGTGCAGGTGGAGGAGGCCATCGCCGACGGCGTGCCCGTCATGGGCTATACGACGTGGGGCTGCATCGACCTCGTGAGCGCATCGACCGCGCAGATGAGCAAGCGTTACGGCTTCATCTACGTTGACCGAAATGACGACGGGACGGGAACGCTCGCGCGGCACCGCAAGAGATCATTCCACTGGTATAGGAACGTGATCGCGACCAATGGAGCCTGTTTGCGGCGCACAGTGGAATGAGGCGCAGGGCTCCGCTGCCCATCGACTGCACCGAGGCACACGCGCAGCGCACCCTGTTTTGTGAAAAACACCACACAACACGCGCAAGTGCGAAAGAAAAATTGTACGCGGAAAAAAACTTGTCACTAATCACAGGCTTGTGATAAGATGAACAAAGTCGTGCGTGCGGCGGCTGTGCCGCACGTCAGTAGAACACCCCCACGGAATCACTGATAAAATGAGAAACCAAATGTATCAGTGCTTCCCAAGACAAAGGAGGCGCATCTATGGAAACCTTGGCCGCAATCATTTTTGTCGTGATGTATATGGTGATCGTGTCGGAGAAGATTCACCGCACGGTCGCCGCGATGATCGGCGCAGTGCTCATGATGCTGCTCGGCATCCTCTCGCAGGAGGTCGCGCTGCACCATGTGGACTTTGAGACGCTCGGGCTGCTCGTCGGGATGATGGTGCTGGTCGGCGTGACGAAGGAGACGGGGCTTTTTGACTACGTCGCCATCAAGGCGGCGAAATCTGCACAGGCGGAGCCGCGCCGCATCCTCGTCTACCTCTGCGTGATCACGGCGGTATTCTCCGCCTTCCTCGACAACGTGACGACGGTGCTGCTCATGGTGCCGGTGACGTTCAGCATCACAAAGATTCTGAAACTCGATCCGATGCCGTATCTGCTGACGCAGATCATCGCCTCGAACATCGGCGGAACGGCGACCCTCATCGGCGACCCGCCGAACATTATGATCGGCAGTGCGGTCAAGGAACTGACCTTCGTCATGTTCATCGAACATCTCGCACCGATCGCCATTGTCTGTATGGTGGTTGTGCTCTTTATCATGTCGACGATCTACCGCAAGCAGCTCGTGACGACGCCGGAGCTGCAGGCAGAGCTGATGCAGATGGACGAGAAGGCGGCGATCACGGATCACGCCCTGCTGAAGCGTGCACTGTTCGTGCTGGGGCTGACGATCCTCGGATTTTTCACGCACTCCTTTACGCATATTGAGTCCTCGCTCATTGCCCTCACGGGCGGCTTCCTGCTGCTCCTCCTCGCGGGCGGCAGCGAGCATCTCGTGGAAAAGGCGATGCATGCGGTCGAGTGGCCGACGATCTTCTTTTTCATCGGCCTCTTTATCGCGGTCGGCGGTCTGATCGAGGTCGGCATCATCGCCCAGCTCGCGGAGACGGCGGTCAATGCGACGGGCGGCGACCTGACGGCAACGTCGCTCCTCATCCTCTGGATGAGTGCGATCATCTCGTCCGTGCTGGACAACATTCCGTTCGTCGCGACGATGATTCCGCTCATTCAGAACATGGGCGCGATGGGCATCACGAACCTCGAGCCGCTCTGGTGGTCGCTCGCACTCGGCGCGTGCCTCGGCGGCAACGGGACGCTCGTCGGCGCATCGGCGAACCTCATCGTGGCGGGGATGGCGGCGGAGCGCGGCGTACACATCAGCTTCGTCCGTTACTTCAAGATCGGCTTCCCGCTCATGCTGCTCACGATCGTCCTCTCGACGGTCTACGTCTACGTGCGCTATCTGCTCTGATTTCTAAAGGATAAAAGAAAATTATTCTTTGCAGGAAAATAGAGCGTTTGCGCGAATCAAATAAATACAGGAAAATTGTGGGAGACACCGACACAGTTTCGGTGTCTCTCTTTTTGACCAAGAAATATTTGCTTTCTGTGCTCTGCATGGAGAGCAGGGAGTATCATCAGGCAGGAGGGAGCTATGTTTATTCTTGCATCAGCATCGCCGCGCCGCCGCGCGCTCCTGCGCCAGATCGGGGCGCAGTTCGTCTCGATTACGCCCGCTGTCGAGGAGCGCAAGGACGGGGAGCACCCGCGCGACGATGTGATCTACAATGCGCTGATGAAGGCGCGCAAGGTGGCGGCGGAGTACCCCGACCACGCCGTCCTCGGGGCGGATACGGCGATTGTCCTCGGCGGCAAGTCGTTCGGCAAGCCGCGCGACGCCGAGGAGGCGCGCCACATCCTCTCCCTGCTGGAGGGGCGTCAGCACACGGTACTGACGGGGATCGCGTGGGTCGTGGGTGGACGCGTGGTCACGGACGCGACGGAGACGACGGTGCGTTTTGCGCCGATGTCGCCGGCGGAGATCGCCGCATACGTGGCGACGGGCGAACCGATGGGCAAGGCGGGGGCGTATGCGATTCAGGGGCGCGCGGCCGTCTACATCGAGGAGATCCACGGCTCGTTCTCGAATGTCGTCGGGCTGCCTCTCTACGCCGTGGCGGCACTCGCGCGCACGGCGGGCGTCATCATGGAGGCAGCGGACGATGCCTCTCTCTGACCTCCCGCACGGGGAGCTGCCGCGCGAGCGGCTTCTGGCGCATGGGGCAGCAGTGCTCAGCGACGCGGAGCTGCTGGCCGTTCTCCTGCGGACGGGGCGGA
Source organism: Selenomonas sp. oral taxon 478 (assembly GCF_001189555.1). Taxonomy (NCBI): domain Bacteria; kingdom Bacillati; phylum Bacillota; class Negativicutes; order Selenomonadales; family Selenomonadaceae; genus Selenomonas; species Selenomonas sp. oral taxon 478. Next base: position 1,146,177 of record NZ_CP012071.1, read on the forward strand.
CGGGAGAGCATGTCCTCGATCTCGCACGCGGCATCGTCGCGCAGTTTCGGGAGGAGGGGCTCGCGGCGATCCTGCGCATGCCAGCCGCCGAGTTTGCACGCATCCCGGGCATCGGCGGGGCAAAGGCGGCGACGGTACTCGCCGCCTTAGAGCTCGGCCGACGCGCCTACGCGGGGACGCACGGGATGCCGCACCTGAACGAGGCGGCGGATGTGATGACGCTCCTTTCGGCGCGCTGCCATGCGGAGCGACGCGAGCACTTCTTCGTCCTGCCGCTCTCGGCAAAGAACGAGCTGCTGATGCTCGCCGATGTGTCGACGGGGACGCTCACGAATGCGCTGGTGCACCCGCGCGAGGTATTCGAGCCCGCGATCCGCTGCGGCGCGGCGCATGTGATCGTCGCACACAACCACCCGAGCGGCGACCCCACGCCGAGCGCGGAGGATCACCGCCTCACACGCAGTCTGTACGAGGCGGGGAAACTGCTCGGCATCCCTGTGACGGATCATGTCGTCGTCGCGCGGGACGGTTTCTTCAGCTTTGCCGAGGAGGGGCTGCTGTAATACTTTTTTTTCACAGAAAAAGGATTTGCCGTTTTATCATCGAAATATACAGATAACGTAACTAACAATATGCAGCAAATTAGGAGGGATTATGATGAGTGACATCAAGAAGATTCTCGTCCCTGTGGATGGTTCGGTCAACGGCTGCAAGGCTGTGGACGAGGCGCTCTCGATCGCGGAAAAATGCGGTGCGGAGCTGGATTTTGTCTACGTCGCGAGCAACATCAACAAGGATATCCCGAGCCATATCGTCTTTGACCGTATCTGGGAGAAGCTGCCCGAGAGCCTGACGGCGCGCAAGCACGTCAAGAGCGGGCACGTCGCCAAGTGCATTCTGGAGCTGGCCGATGAGGAGAAGGCGGATATCATCATCATGGGCAGCCGTGGTCTCGGCCTCCTCAAGGGCGTATTTATTGGCAGCGTCAGCCAGAAGGTGGTGGAGGAGTCGAAGATCCCCGTCATGGTCGTCAAATAGGAGGTGCAGCCATGACGGTACGTGAGCGTTTGGAGGAGCAGGAGGCGGCTCTGCTGTCGCCGCTGGCGGCGCGCAGCGTGGATGCATCGCGCAGTCATCCGATGGCGGAGTGCCCCTTTCGCACAAAGTTCCAACGCGACCGTGACCGCATTCTGCATTCCAAGTCCTTTCGCCGGCTAAAGCACAAGACGCAGGTCTACATCGTGGCGGGCGACCACTACCGCACGCGCATGACGCACAGCCTTGAGGTGGCGCAGATCTCGCGCACGATCGCGCGGAGTCTGCGGCTCAACGAGGATCTGACGGAGGCGATCGCCCTCGGGCACGATGTCGGACATACGCCGTTCGGACATGCGGGCGAGGCGGTGATGGAGGAGATCCTCGGGCATTTTGCCCACAACGAGCAGAGCCTGCGCATGGTGGAGATCCTAGAGCGCGGCGGGCACGGGCTGAACCTTACGGGCGCGGTGCGCGACGGCATCCTGAACCACACGGGAAAGGGGATGCCGTCGACGTTTGAGGGACGCATTGTCCGCATCGCCGACCGCATCGCCTACCTCTGCCACGACTATGACGACAGCCTGCGTGCGGGGCTCCTCACGGCGGATGATCTGCCGGCAGAGGTGCGCGACGCGTTCGGTACGGATACGTCGGCGATGATCACAAGTATGGTGTCGGATATGATCGTCACCTCGGAGGCACGCGGCGACGCGGCGCTCTCTCCGGAGGTGCAGCATGTGATGGATGCGTTCCGCAGCTTTATGTTCGAGCACATCTATCATTCCAAGACGCTCGCGCACGAGCGCGCACAGGCGGGCTATGTCCTGCGTGCGCTGATGGATCACTTCACCGTGTACTTTGACACGCTGCCGCGCGAGTTTATCGCGCGGGCGGAGCGGTGGGGGCGCGAGCAGTGCGTCGTGGACTACGTGGCAGGGCTGACGGACAGCTACGCCGTCGCGCTGTTCCGCGAGATCTACATCCCGCCCGTCGATCAGATGACCATCAAACCAATATAAGGAGAAACCTATGCGTGACCCGAGGATGGAGGCGTTCGTGCAGCAGGTGCGCGCAGGAACGGACATCCTCGCCGTCGTGCAGAGCTATGTATCTCTGAAGCGCAAGGGCAGCCGCTACTGGGGCTGCTGCCCGTTCCACAGCGAAAAGACCGCATCGTTTTCCGTTGTGCCGTCGGAAGGCTTTTTTTACTGCTTCGGCTGCCATGCGGGCGGCGATGCGTTCAAATTTCTCTCGCTCATCGAGCACATCACCCCGTTTGAGGCGATCCTGCGGCAGGCGGAGCAGCTCGGCATCGAGCGCCCCGCACGCAAGCGCGACGCACAGGAGGAGGCGCGCCTGCGCGCCCTCGACGACCTGCGCCGCGTAAACGCGCTCGCACGTGACTTCTTTCACAACTGCCTCACCATGACGCGCTACGGCGCGGCGGGCAAGGCATATCTCGCGGGGCGCGGCATCACGGACGTGGCCATCGAACGCTACGGCATCGGCTTTGCCCCGGATGCGTGGTCAAAGCTCTCCGATGCGTTCCAAAAGCGCGGCGTCGCGGAGCACGTCCTCGTCGATGCGGGGCTTGCCGTGCGGCGTGAGCGTGGGGACGGGATCTACGATCGCTTTCGCGGACGTGTCATCATCCCCATCGCGGATGAGCGCGGGCGCGTTGTCGGCTTCGGCGGACGTGCGCTCGGCGATGCCCAGCCGAAATATCTCAATACGGCGGAGACGCCTGTCTTTAACAAGCGAAAGCTTCTCTTTGGCATGGATCGTGCGCACAGTGCGATTGCCCGCGCGGGCTATACCATCGTCGTCGAGGGCTACATGGACGCGATTGCTGCGTGGGAGGCGGGCGTTGACAACGTCGTCGCGACGCTCGGCACGTCGTTCACGAGCGACCACGCCGCCCTGCTCCTGCGCCGCGCCCCGCGCATTGTCTTCTGCTACGACAGCGACCGCGCGGGACAGGAGGCGACCCTGCGCGCGCTCGCGGCGGTGCATGGGCGCGCGGCGGAGCTGCGCGTCCTCCTTCTGCCCGACGGCAAGGATCCCGATGAGTACGTGCGCACGCACGGCGCGGATGCGTTCCGCGCCCTCGTCGAGACAGCCGTGCCCGCGCCCGCCTTCCACCTGCGCCATATCCGCGCGCAGATGGCGGACGGCATCGAGGGACAGCGTACGGCTCTGCGCGCGATGCTGCCCGTCCTCGCGGAGCTGGATCCTGTGGAGCGCGCTGCATACGTGCGCCGCACGGCGGCGGAGCTCTTTCTCGACGAGGGGGTCGTTGCCGATGCTCTGCGCCGCTGGCTGCGGCGCGGTGGTGCGGCAGAGGAACCTGCCGCACCCACTGCGGGCACGCCCGTACGACGTGCGGATCGTGCCCTGCAGCGCGCAGGGCGACAGCTCATCGCGGCCGTGCGGCAGGATCCCGATTTCCTCGCGCAGATCACGGCGGCCGTGCCGCTCGATGCGTTTCCCGATGAATTCTTCGGCACGATTTTTTGCGCCGTTGCCGCGCAGATCGCGGCGGGGGGCGTGATTGATGCGGATTTTATCGCGGCGCAGCCGGCGGAGGAGAGCGCGGAGATCACGCGTGCGCTGGTCGAGGAGCCGCCCACGTCGGAGGCACGCGCAGGTGCGCTCGCGGTATTTCGGCGGGCGCATTTGACCGCTGCCCTCGCACAGCATACACATCGCGCAGAAACGATGATGCAGGAAGGAAAAGCGGGCTACGTTGACGAATTAAACGAAGTGAAGCGCATTCAGGATGAGCTTGCCAACATCGGCACACAGGAATAAATATGCAGATTCCTTTAACAACGACCTGCGATGAACGATATAATAAGTAATAGTAACTATTTAGAAAAAATACGAACTGAAAGGAGGGGGCAGCGTGCAGATCGCGGCATTACGAAAAGAAACGGAGCAGACGGCTACGCCTGTAGAGATCATGGATCTGCTGAAGAAAGGCAGAGCAAACGGTGGGACACTCACCTGCAGTGAGCTGATGGACGCGCTCGCGCAGGACAGCGTGACCCCCGACGCAATGGATGCGCTGTATCAGCGCTGCATGGATGAGGGCATCGAGATCATCGACGATGCCGATGTCGGTGCAGAGGATGACGCAGCGGATTTCGCCGATGATTTGGAGGATAAGGACGAGACGGACGCTGATGTCGATATCGACCTCTCCGTACCCGAGGGTGTTGCGCTCGACGACCCCGTCCGCATGTACCTCAAGGAAATCGGGCGCGTTCCCCTGCTGACCGCAGAGGAGGAGGTCGATCTCGCACGCCGCATGGAGGCGGGCGATGAGACGGCACGCCACCGTCTGGAGGAGGCGAATCTGCGCCTCGTCGTCAGTATCGCGAAGCGGTACGTTGGGCGCGGCATGATGTTCCTCGATCTCATCCAAGAGGGGAATCTCGGGCTCCTGAAGGCGGTCGAGAAATTCGACTACAGCAAGGGCTATAAATTCAGCACCTATGCGACGTGGTGGATCCGGCAGGCGATCACGCGTGCCATCGCCGACCAGGCGCGCACGATCCGCATCCCCGTGCACATGGTCGAGACGATCAATAAGTATATCCGCGTCTCGCGTCAGCTCCTGCAGGAGCTCGGCCGCGACCCGACGTCGGAGGAGATCGCGCACCGTATGGGACTGAGTGTGGCGCGCGTGCGTGAGATCATGAAGATCTCGCAGGAACCCGTGTCCCTTGAGACGCCGATCGGCGAGGAGGAGGACACACATCTTTCCGATTTTATCGAGGACGAGGCGGCACCCGACCCCGCAGATGCGGCGTCCATGCTGCTGCTCAAAGAACAGATCTCGGAGGTGCTGACGACGCTCGCCCCGCGTGAGGCGGAGGTGCTGCGTCTGCGGTTCGGCCTTGTGGACGGACGCTCCCGCACCCTCGAGGAGGTTGGACAGAACTTTGGCGTGACGCGGGAACGCATCCGCCAGATCGAGGCCAAGGCTCTGCGGAAACTCAGACATCCCGTGCGTCTGCGCAAACTACAGGGAAATTTTGACGCGTAAGGTGGGAGAGCCTACCCAACATCGACAGGAGGACAGCCCTATGCCAGAGGGGACGGAGCAAAAGAAAGCGCCGAGCACCGACATCATTGAGCGACTGCTTGCCAAAGGCAAAAAGAACGGTGGGTCGCTGCTTTTTGGTGAGCTCATCGACGCGCTGCAAAAACAGGATATGTCCCCCGACGAGATGGACGATATGTACCAACGCTTCAGCGATGAGGGCGTGGAGATTGTCGATGATGTGGCGGCGGCGGGGGAGGCGGCAGAAGAGGATGGCCCCGACAAGGAGGAGGAGGTCGAGATCGACCTCTCCGTGCCCGAGGGCATCTCGCTGGGCGACCCCGTCCGTATGTATTTGAAGGAAATCGGCCACGTCCCCCTCCTCACGGCAGAGGAGGAGGTCGCTCTCGCTCAGCGTATGGAGGCGGGCGATGAGGAAGCGCGGCATCGTCTGGAGGAGGCGAATCTGCGCCTCGTCGTCAGCATCGCGAAGCGCTACGTCGGACGCGGCATGCTCTTTCTCGATCTCATCCAAGAGGGGAATCTCGGCCTCCTGAAGGCGGTCGAGAAATTCGACTACAGCAAGGGCTATAAATTCAGCACATACGCGACGTGGTGGATCCGGCAGGCGATTACGCGTGCCATCGCCGACCAGGCGCGTACGATCCGCATCCCCGTGCACATGGTTGAGACGATCAACAAGCTCGTGCGCATCTCGCGCCAGCTCCTGCAGGAGCTCGGCCGCGACCCGCGCCCCGAGGAGATTGCAAAGGAGATGGGCATCAGCGTCGCACGCGTCCACGAGATCATGAAGATCGCACAGGAACCCGTGTCGCTGGAGACGCCGATCGGCGAGGAGGAGGACTCCCACCTCGGCGACTTCATCGAGGACGAGGCGGCGCCTGCACCGGCGGAGGCGGCATCGTTCATGCTCCTGCGGGAGCAGCTCGAGGAGGTCTTGGAGACACTGACCGACCGCGAGAAGAACGTCCTGCGCCTGCGCTTCGGCCTTGAGGACGGGCGCTCGCGCACACTGGAGGAGGTCGGGCAGAGCTTCGGCGTGACGCGCGAGCGCATCCGCCAGATCGAGGCCAAGGCGTTGCGCAAACTCCGCCACCCGAGCCGCAGCAAGGTGCTGCGGGACTTCCTTGAGTAGTTGGCGAAACTGCAGCCAACATTTTTCTTGACAGCGGGGCATACAGCCTTTATAATACGCTTGTCTGACACATTCCTCGATAGCTCAGTCGGTAGAGCGTCTGACTGTTAATCAGAATGTCACTGGTTCGAGTCCAGTTCGAGGAGCCATTTGAATTTTTGGAGTGTAACGGAGAGGTTACACTCCTTTCTTATATTTGTTTGCGGGGATGTGCCCCGCATAGTGAAACGACAAGGAGGGGGGCTATGCAGCTCGATGCGCGGCTGGCGGCGATTGCGGCGCTTGTTCCGCACGGAACGACACTGGCGGACATCGGCGCAGACCATGCCTACCTTGCAGCGACGCTTGTCCTGCACGGGCACGCGCCGCGTGCGGTCGTCGGTGACCTCAGCGCGGGCGCGTGCGCGGCGGCGCGGCGGACGGTCGGCGCACAGCGGCTCACACAGCAGGTTGACGTGCGGCAGGGGGACGGGCTCTCCGTCCTCCTCCCGGGCGAGGCGGAGAGCATTGTTATCGCGGGCATGGGCGGCGCGCTCATCGCCGATATCCTTGCGGGGGCACAGGACATCCTCGGGGACGTCGGGACGCTCGTCCTCCAACCGATGAACGGTGCGGAGAAACTGCGCCGCTGGCTCTATGCGCATGACTGGACGATCGAGAAAGAGACACTCGCCCGTGCGGGGGGACATCTCTATGAGATCATCCGCGCCGTGCACGGACACACGGCGATGCCCGAGCCGGCACTGCTCCACATCGGCACACAGCTCGTTCAGCAGCGTGACCCGCTCCTCGGCGAGCACATTGCGCGCAAGGCGGCACGGCTCGCTCGTGCCGCGGAGGGCATGGAGGGGAGCGCGGAGGCACGCCGGAGTGCGGAGTACCGCGAAACGGTGTCACTCTTGGCGGCACTGCGGACAATGCAGGCGCTCATCCATGCGGATCGACGAACACCCTAAGCCCCGTCGAAATGGGGGGAGAAACCTAGCGCTCCCTAAGCCTCCCCCGTCGGAACAGGGGAGAAACCGAGCGTTCCTTAAGCCTCCCCCGTCACAACGGGGGAGGGGGACCGCTTGCGGTGGTGGGGGCGCCTTGAAGAGAGCTGTCAACGGACACCAAAAACGATAGCGCAGCGCATCAAAAGAACTCACATCATTTTACGCAACTCCCCCCATCGAAAACCCAACGCATCTAAGGAGGTCACACATGCTCAGCTGTCAGGTCGTCATGAACGCACTCGAACGCATCGCCCCGCGCCATCTGGCGGAGGACTGGGACAACACAGGACTGCTTGTCGGCAGCTTCTCGCAGAAGGTGGAGCGCATCCTCGTCGCGCTCGACGTGGACGACACTGTCGTTGCCGAGGCCATCGAACGCAGAGCGGACATGATCGTCGCGCATCACCCCGCGATCTTTCGCGGCATGAAGCAGCTGCGCACCGACCTCCCGCTCGGACGGCGGCTCGCCGCGCTCCTTACGCACGGCATCGCCGTCGCGGCAGCGCATACGAACCTCGACATCACGCGCGGCGGCGTGAACGACGTCCTCGCAGAGCGTCTGGGACTGGAAAAGCTCAGCAGCTTCATCATGGCCGCGCAGGCGGACGGCAGCGCGGAGAGCCTCGGACGCATCGGCACGCTCCCCGCCCCCGTCGCCATCGATGACTTTGCCCATAGCGTATGCGAGCGGCTCGGCGTCTCCCACGTGCGCCTCGTACGTGCCGCCGATCGCCCCGTACGGCGCGTGGCCGTTGTCGGCGGTGCGGGCGCGGAGTTTATCGACACAGCCGTACGGCGCGGCGCAGATGTCTACCTCACGGGGGATGTCAAGTACCACGAGGCACAGCGCGCCGCCGAGCAGGGCATGCACCTCATCGACGCGGGGCATTTCGGCACGGAGCGCCCCGTTCTCCCCGTCCTCGCCGGCCTCCTGCGCGCGGAGCTCGCGGCGGAGCACGGGACGGTGGAGATCCGCGTGACCGAGACACAGCGCGACGTATTCGACGTCATTATATAGGAAAGGGAATCTATGGAGCAGAAGCATATCCGCAATTTTTCCATCATCGCCCACATCGACCATGGAAAATCCACCATTGCCGACCGCCTCATCGAGTACACGGGGACACTCAGTGAGCGCGAGATGGAGGCACAGGTGCTCGACAGCATGGATCTCGAGCGCGAGCGCGGCATCACCATCAAGGCACAGACCGTGCGGCTCGACTATCGCGGCGAGGACGGGGAACTGTACGAGCTGAACCTCATCGACACGCCGGGACACGTCGACTTCAACTACGAGGTCTCGCGCAGCCTTGCCGCGTGCGAAGGCGCACTCCTCGTCGTGGACGCGGCGCAGGGCGTGGAGGCACAGACCCTGGCGAACGTCTACCTCGCGCTCGAGCACGACCTCGAGATCGTGCCCGTCATCAACAAAATCGACCTGCCAAGTGCCGAGCCCGAGCGCGTCAAGGAGGAAATCGAGGACAGCATCGGCCTCGACACGAGTGCCGCCGTCCTCGCCTCGGCCAAGACCGGCATCGGCATCAAGGAAATCCTCGACGCTGTCGTCGCCTACATCCCGCCGCCCGAGGGCGACGCGGACGCACCGCTGCGCGCGCTCATCTTTGACTCCTACTTCGACGCGTACAAGGGCGTGATCGCTCACGTGCGCGTCAAGGAGGGCGTGATCCAAAAGGGTATGAAGCTGAAACTCATGGCGACGGGCAAGACCTTCGAGGTCACGGACGTCGGCTGCTTCCGCCCGCGTCCTGTCGATACGGGCGAGCTCCGCACGGGTGAGGTCGGCTTTATCGCAGGCGCACTCAAGGACGTGCGTGACGTGCGCGTCGGCGACACCGTCACGGGTGCCGAGCGCCCCGCCGCCGAGGCGCTGCCGGGCTATCGCGGCGTCACGCCCATGGTCTTCTGCGGCCTCTACCCCGAGGACAGCAAGGACTATGACAACCTCCGCGAGGCACTCGAAAAACTCCAGCTCAACGACGCCGCCCTCGTCTTTGAGCCCGAGACCTCCATCGCCCTTGGCTTCGGCTTCCGCTGCGGCTTCCTCGGCCTCCTCCACATGGACGTCATCCAGGAGCGTCTTGAGCGCGAGTACAACCTCGGCCTCATCATGACCGCGCCCTCCGTCGTCTACCACGTCTACCGCACGGACGGCACCATGCGGGAGGTCAGCAACCCCGCCGACCTCCCGCCCCAGACCGAGATCGAGCACATCGAGGAGCCGTGTGTCAAGGCGACCGTCATCGTACCAAAGGACTACGTCGGCGCCGTCATGGAGATCTCACAGGAAAAACGCGGCGTATTCCAGACCATGGACTACCTCGACGCGACGCGCGTCACCGTCATCTACCACATCCCGCTGAACGAGATCCTTTACGACTACTTCGACCGTCTGAAATCCGCCACGCGCGGCTACGCCTCCCTCGACTACGAGCTGATCGACTACCAGACCAGCAATCTTGTCAAGCTCGACATCCTCCTCAACGGCGACCCCGTGGACGCGCTCTCGACCATCGTTCACCGTGACCGTGCCGCCGCACGCGGCCGCCAGCTCGCGGCCAAGCTGAAGGAAATCATCCCCCAGCAGATGTTCGAGATCCCCATCCAGGCGGCCATCGGGAGCAAAATCATCGCGCGCGAGAATGTGCGCGCCCGCCGCAAGGATGTCCTCGCAAAATGCTACGGCGGCGACATCACGCGCAAGCGCAAGCTGCTCGAAAAGCAGAAGGAAGGCAAAAAGCGCATGAAGGCGGTCGGCAGTGTCGAGCTCCCGCAGGAGGCATTCATGGCGGTGCTGAAAATTGACGACTGATATGCGCAGGGAAGAGGGGCGGCAGACGTGGGGCATCTACGTCCACATCCCCTACTGCGTGAAAAAATGTGCATACTGCGACTTCGTCTCCGCCCCGTCCGCGCAGCATGCGGCGGAGATGGAGGCCTACGCGGCGGCGCTGACGGCAGAGATCCTGCGCGAAGTGCCGCCGCTTCGTGCCCGGTGGGGTGCGGCGGCGACCATCTACGTGGGCGGCGGCACGCCGACGGCACTGCCTGCGCCGCTCCTCATGGGAGTGCTGGAGACGCTCCGCACGGCGGCGGGAACGCCTGTGGAATGGACCGTCGAGGCGAATCCCGGCACCGTGGATGCGGCGTACCTCGGTGCACTCCGCGCGGCGGGCGTGAACCGCCTCAGCCTCGGCGTACAGAGCTTTGACGATGCGCTCCTCTATGGCATCGGACGCATCCACACCGCTGCGGAGGCGGAGCAGGCCTTTCACGCGGTACGCGCAGCGGGCTTTGAGAATATCAGCATCGACCTCATGTACGGACTGCCGGGGCAGACCCTTGACCACCTGCGGCGCAGCGTCGCGGCGGCCGCCGCCCTCGCGCCGGAGCACCTTTCCGTTTACGGGCTGACCGTCGAGGAGGGAACGCCGTTCGCGGCGATGCAGGCAGCAGGGCGGCTCGACCTCCCCACGGAGGACGCGGCCGAGGAGATGTATGACTTCCTCATGGCGGAGCTGCCCGCGCGCGGCTACGCCCGCTATGAGATCGCGAACTTCGCGCAGCCGGGCTTTGAGAGCCGTCACAACCGCGGCTATTGGCACATGACCCCCTACCTAGGCCTCGGCGCGGCGGCGCACGGCTATGTGGACGGTGAGCGCTGGGCGAACGAGGCGGACATCCCCGCCTACATCCGCGCCATGCGCGCGGGCACGAGCGTCCGCACGCCCGAGGACGGCTCACGCACACGAGAGCGTGCGATGGAGGAGTATGCCTTCCTCGCGCTGCGCACGGCGGAGGGCATCGACGCGGCGGACTTTTATCGCCGTTGGGGGCGAGATTTGGAGGAGGTCTACGGCGCGGTGATCGCGCACTACGCTGCGCTCGGCCTCCTCCGCCGCACGGCGGCGGGCGCTGCGCTGACGGCGGCAGGCATGAAACGCGGCAACGAGGTCTTTGCCGCATTTTTGCTTGAGGAGTAGAGTTGTGGTATGATGATACGAAGTGTGGCATTGCTGTTCGCGCGAACACCTCGTTTGCAAGTGGTCGTGCGCTTATCTGCCTAAGGAATCGCTGATAAGATGGCGGTGCTGAATTTATCAGTGCTTCCTTAAAGTTGCGGTATGATAGGGAAGCTAAATATCGCACTCTCTAAGCCTCCCCCGTCACGACGGGGGAGGTGGCGAGCATCGCGAGCCGGAGGGGGCGCCATGGACGCTGGCAATATTACTGTGCATCGAGCGATAACCTCGCAAGTCACAAGCGCCCCCCATCGCCTCACTGCGTTCGGCACTTCCCCCGCCTCGGCGGGGGAAGCAATCACTGATATCGTCTAAATCAAAGGAGAAATTTCCATGAAAACACTGACCATGATCGAAATGCAGGGCTGCCCCTACTGTGCGAATGCACATCGCGCCATCGACGCACTGCGCGCAGAGGGCGGCGCGTACGTGGATGTTCCGCTCACCTTCATCGACGAGAACCGCGAGCCCGCGCGCACCCAGCCCTACGCCGGGCAGTACTACTACGTCCCGAGCATCTTTATGGACGGCACGAAACTCTACGAGGCACAGCCGGGCCAGAGCTACGAGGCCATCTATGCTGAGGTAAAGAACGCGTTTGATGCGGCAAGCGCTGAGTAAGGGGACGCGGTTTACACGAGGCTGACAATCTTGTGTAACAGCTTTGCCTTTGTGCCCCTTCCACCGCTTGCACGCTCCCCCTTGCTGACCTGTCCAAGAAGCAAGTCCACAGGACGAAGCTGATTGGGTAACAGGTCGTATGGGAAAACGTCCCAAGAACACGAGCGACAGCGATGTGTGATTGGCTGACGTTGACCGCTCCCCGTGATAACGGGGAAGGCTTTGGAGGATCACGGCATAGTAGCTAGTAGCTCGCTTGCGGGGGAAGTGGCGAGCACAGCGAGCCGATGGGGGCGGCAGCCACATCGGCTCGTGAATTGCAGCACGAATACGTGAGAATTCACTCACAAAACGAAATAAAACTTGTAAAATTGTTTGAAATGACGCATAATAAACAGCGAATTAGATTTAGCGCATTCCTATGGAGAAATGCGCAGCTGAAAAGGATGAGGTGATTGTATGCATCAACCGGTCACGGACAACCCCTTCGTCATTATGGTCATCAACATGGTCATTGTCTTTGCTGTGCTGACGGCGGTGTGGGGGCTCATTGAGCTTGTCCATCTGATTGATCCAACCAAGAAAAAGGAAGTGCCGGCAGCGCCGCCGCAGGCAGCTGCCGCACCTGCTGCACCCGTTATGGCTGCCGCACCTGCTGCACCCGTTATGGCTGCCGCACCTGCCGCCGCGGATGAGGGCGTCAGCGCAGAGACCATCGCAGTCATCGCCGCCGCCGTCGCCGCCTGCGGCTGCAGCCCTGCACAGATCAAGGCCGTGCGTCCGGCGGAACAGCCCTCGTGGAGCCGTTATGCCCGCGAGCGCGGGATGCGCTAAGGAGGGATCATCATGGACTTTATCAATGCATTTTCCGTCTCCCTGCAGGCGATTGTACAGGGCAGTGGATTCTCCGGATTCACATCCGGCAACCTCATCATGATCTTCGTTGGACTGGTGCTCCTCTACCTTGCGTTTGCCCGTGACTTTGAGCCGCTGCTCCTCAGCCCGATCGCCTTTGGCTGTATCCTTGCGAACATTCCGTTCAACGGCTTTGAGGAGCCTGGCGTCATGTCCGCGATCGGCATGGGCATCAAGTATGAGATCTTCCCTCCGCTCATCTTCCTCGGTGTCGGCGCAATGACGGACTTCGGTCCGCTGATCGCCCGCCCGTCGAGCCTTCTTATGGGCGCGGCGGCGCAGTTCGGCGTCTTTGTCGCTCTGATCGGCGCGATGATGCTCGGCTTCAATGCACAGGAGGCAGGTTCCATCGGCATCATCGGCGGTGCGGACGGCCCAACCTCCATCTACCTCGCCTCCAAGATGGCCCCGCACCTCCTCGGTGCGATTGCCGTTGCGGCGTACACCTACATGGCCCTCGTGCCGCTCATTCAGCCGCCCGTCATGAAGCTCCTCACTTCGAAGCGGGAGCGCGAGGTCGTCATGGAGCAGGCACGTGAGGTCACGAAGTTCGAGCGCATTGCCTTCCCGATCGTCTCGACCATCTTCATCAGCCTTCTCCTGCCGTCCATCACCGCCCTCCTCGGGATGCTGATGCTCGGCAACCTCTTCCGCGAGAGCGGCGTGACGGATCGTCTCTCCGATACGGCGCAGAATGCGCTCATCAACACCGTCACCATCTTCCTCGCGCTCGGCACGGGACTCACGATGAGTGCTGAGAGCTTCCTCGTCAAGCAAACGCTCATGATCATCGGACTGGGCCTGGTCGCCTTTATCTTCGGTACGGCGGCGGGTGTTGTCCTCGGCAAGATCATGTGCCGCGCGACGGGCTGGAAGATCAACCCGCTCATCGGCTCGGCGGGCGTCTCTGCCGTTCCGATGGCAGCGCGCGTCAGCCAGATCGTCGGCATCAAGGCAAAGCCCGGCAACTACCTCCTCATGCACGCCATGGGACCGAATGTTGCCGGCGTTATCGGCACCGCCGTCGCCGCAGGTGCGATGCTCGCGATGCTGATGTAATGCGTGCGCCTGTTGGCGAATGCTCTATATTGACAAAATCATCCTTCCTCTGTACTATGGGGGAAGGATTTTTGTATTCTTCGCACACTTCCACCGAAGAACCGATAAGAACAAGTGGGAAAAGAAAGAAAAGTGACGCCCAAGACAAAAGAAAGGCGCGGGCTTTCATCATGGGAGGAAATTTATGCGCGGCACATTCTACGGCATCGGCGTCGGTCCGGGCGACCCCGAACTGCTCACCGTCAAGGCAATCAAGGCAATTGAGGCAGCAGATGTCCTCATTGCCCCCAAGACCGAGAAGAAGGACGGCAGCGTCGCCCTCAAGATCGCCCGTCCCTACCTTAAAGAGGGCGTCGAGATCGTCTATCAGGTCTTCCCCATGGTCAAGGACTTCACGAAAAATCCCGAAGCATGGGAGGAAAACAAAGCAGAGATCCTCGCCCTCCTCGACGCGGGGAAGAACGTCGCCTTCCTCACCCTCGGCGACCCCATGTTTTACAGCACCTACATCTACGTTTTCCGTCTCATGGAGCAGGAGAACGTCGAGATCGTCACCATCCCGGGCGTACCCGCCTTTGCCGCGATCGGCAGCCGTCTCAATCGCCCCGTCGTGGAGGGCGATGACATCCTCGCCATCATTCCCGGCACGGCGGACCGCGCAGACATCGAGAAGATTCTCTCCGCCGTGCAGAGCGCTGTCGTCATGAAGGTCTACCGCAACGCCCCCGAGATCATTGACCTTCTCGCAGAAAACCACATGGCGGAGGATGCCGTCCTCGTCAGCCGTGCAGGGCTCGACGATGAGAAGATCATCCGCGACATTGGCGCACAGCGCGGCGAACCGCTGAACTACCTTTCCACTATTCTTGCACGGAGGAACTGACATGAGAGCATTGGGAACGATTTTCCTCATCGCCGCCACCCTCGTCCTCAGCGCGTGCGGTGCGCCCACCCCCTCCGCCGGCAGCGGGGCGGACGGCAGCTACGCCACGGTGACGGACGACAACGGACGCACGGTCAGCTTTGACCAAAAGCCTGCGCGCATCGCCGTCACCTCTGCCTCCTTTATTGCGCCGCTCTACGCCGTCGGCGGCGAGGTCGTCGGACGCCCCGACTCCAAGATGAAGATCCCGGTCGCAGCAAAGGCGGCGCCCTCCATCGGAAAAACCTACCAGATCGACACAGAGAAGCTGATCTCTCTCTCGCCGGACCTCGTCCTCCTCAATCGCGGCATGAACGAAAAGCTCATCGATACGCTCGATGGGAACGGCATCAAGACCCTCGTCCTCGACGGCAAGAGCTACGATGACGTAAAGCGCGAGATCGGCATCCTCGCCGCGCTCACGGGGGAGAAGGAAAAGGGGGAGGAGCTCGTCCGGAAGATGGACAGCGACCTCGACGCCGTCCGCCGCTCCATCCCGCAGGAGAAAAAGCGCGTCGCCATCATCCACAGCACGGGGCAGGGGCTCTCCGTCCAGCTCGACGGCAGCATCGCGGGCTGCATTGCGAACATGCTCGGCTGGGAGAACACGGCGGCGGGCATGCCTGCCCTTGACAAGAACCCCGATGCCGCCCCCTACAGCATGGAGACCCTCGTCGCACAGAACCCCGACATCCTCTTTGTCACGAGCATGGGCGATGAGGCGGAGATCCGCGCGTCCATGGAGGCAATGTTCGCGGATAACCCCGCATGGCAGACCGTCACGGCCATCCGTGAGGGCAGAGTCTACTACCTCCCGCAGGAGATGTTCCTCTTCAGCCCCGGGCTTGACTACCCCGCGGCGGCGAAGTATATGGCGGGGCTCGTCTATCCATGAGAAAACGCATCCTCGTCCTCGTGCTCTTTGCCGCGCTCGCCGTCATCGGCTGTATCGTATCGACGGCAAAGGGGTCGGTGAACATTCCCTGCGCGGAGATCGTCGCCGCCCTCGGCGGCGTGCGTGACACGGCGCACGCCCAGATCTTCTGGAACATCCGCCTGCCGCGCACCATCGTTGCTGCCCTCGTCGGCGTAAACCTCGCCCTCTCGGGGGCGATCCTGCAGGCGATCCTGCGCAACCCGCTCGCCGACCCGCACATCATCGGCATCTCCTCCGGCGCAGGGCTGGCGGGCATCTTTATCATGCTCGTCCTGCCTGGAGCGGCGTGGCTCATCACGCCGGCGGCGTTCGGCGGGGCGATGTTTGCCGCCCTCCTCATCTATCTCCTCGCGTGGCGTGACGGCATCCGACCGACGCGCGTCATCCTCGCGGGCGTCGCCGTCTCGGCATTCCTCGGCGCGGGCATCTCAGCCATGATGATCCTCTACAGCGACCGCGTCCACAGCGCGCTCATGTGGATGGTCGGCGGACTCTCTGCGCGGAGCTGGCCGCACGTCGAGATGCTCCTGCCGTACACCGTCGGTGCGGGGCTCTGCGCTCTGCTCGCGGCGGGACGGCTCAACATCCTCCTGCTCGGTGACGACATGGCACGCGGCGTGGGGCTTGCCGTCGAGCGCACGCGCGTCATGCTCACGGCGCTCGCCGCCCTGCTTGCCGCGAGCGCCGTCTCCGTTGTGGGGCTCCTCGGCTTCGTCGGGCTCATCGTCCCGCACGCCGCACGCCTCATGGTCGGCGCGGATCATCGCGTGCTCCTGCCCGCGGCGGCACTCCTCGGCGTCGCCGTCCTCACCCTCAGCGATACAGCGGCTCGCCTGCTTTTTGCCCCGCTTGAACTGCCCGTCGGCATCCTCATGGCGGTCATCGGCGCACCGTTCTTCCTCTATCTCCTGCGGAGGCAGCTGTGAGCGCCGTACTGCGGGCGGCGGGGCTCACCGTCTCCGCCGCCGGACAGGAGATCCTGCACGGTGTGGACATCGAGATCCCGGCGGGGCGGCGCACGGCGATCATCGGCCCGAACGGCGCGGGCAAGACCACCCTCCTGCGCGCCCTCGCGGGACTGAACCCACACTATACGGGGACGATCGAGCTGGCAGGACGCGAGCTACGCAGCTATACGGTGCGGGAGCTGGCACGCGTGCGCGCCATCCTGCCGCAGGAGCGCGCGGCGGCCGCGGGGCTCACCGTGCGCGAGCTCGTCGCCTACGGCCGATTTGCCCACGCGGGGCGGTTCTCCCTGCGCACGGGGGCGGCAGACCGTGACGCGGTCGCGTGGGCGATGGAGATGGCGAACGTCGGCGCATTCGCCGCGCGCGACGTACACACTCTCTCGGGCGGCGAGCGGCAGCGCGTCTTCCTCGCGATGGCGCTCAGTCAGAAACCGCGCCTCCTCCTCCTCGACGAGCCGACCACCTACCTCGACATCGCGCATCAGCTGCGCGTCATGGAGATCACGCGCCGCCTCAGCACGGAGCACGGCATGACCATCCTCATGGTCCTGCACGACATGGCACACGCCATGCAGTACGCGGACGACATCATCCTCGTGCGTGACGGTGCTGTCGCCGCCACGGGCACGCCCGCCGAGGTGCTCACCGAGGAGCGCATCGCCGACGTATTCGGCGTCCGCGTCGAGCTCCTGCGCGCGTCGGGCGGTACGCGCATCCCCGTCCCGCTCGCCCTCGTGGGGGAGTGAGAGTGGATGAGATGTATCAAAAATCATTGAATGCCTTGACCCCGTAACGCCAACGCCAGCCTCCCCTGCCGAGGCGGGGGAGGTGGCACACGCAGTGTGCCGGAGGGGGCGCCACGCACGCGGGTATGTCTCTGCCATAGGAAGTCAGCAGCCACGCAGAGAATCTGAAACTAATCTGAATTTCATCACCTAGTATAAAATTAATTCACAATAGGACTTGCATTTTGCTTTTCTGCATGGTAATATAAAGACGTTCCAAACGAGAGGATACAGAGGGCAAAGGAAACATGGATACTTTCACCCGCGTATTCCTCCGAATGGAAATCGAGTATTTCTCATTTATTGAAGGAGGAGTTTCTCATGAAGAAGACACTCGTATCCGCACTCGCGACGGCACTCGTTGTCGGCGCAGCATCCACCACGTTCGCAGCTGCGAACCCGTTCTCCGATGTGCCCCGTGACCACTGGGCATACGACGCTGTGACGCAGCTCGCTGCTGACGGCGTTGTCGAGGGCTACGGCGACGGCACGTTCCGCGGCGACCGCAACATCACGCGTTACGAGATGGCGCAGATGGTGGCAAAGGCAATGGCAAAGGGCGATATGTCCGCATCGGATCGTGCGCTCGTTGACCGCCTCGCAGCAGAGTTCGCTGATGAGCTCAACAACCTCGGCGTCCGCGTCTCGAACCTCGAGCGCAACGCTGACATGGTAAAGTGGAACGGCAAGCTCCAGTATAAGTATGAGAGCCTCCGTCCCGAGGGACAGGCAAAGGACACCACGAATGAGGTGAAGTTCCGTCTCGAGCCGAAGGCTGAGATCAACGATCACTGGCATGCGATCGCACGTCTCGACGCCGACCTCAACGTTGCAGATGACACGGGCAAGGATGGCAAGGTTACGCTGAAGCGTGCCTACGTGCAGGGTGACTACACGAACTTCCAGGTTCGTCTCGGCAAGATGGCGCTCCTCTCCTCAGAGGGCTATCAGGCACCGGGATCCATCGTCCTCGATGACAACTTCTCGGGCGCACAGGTCACGTTCGGCAGTGATCTGAAGGCAACGCTCGAGGCTGGCCGCTACAAGGGGGCATTCCTTGATAAGGATAACCTCAGCGAGCGTGCGAACTACTATGGTGCGAAACTCAACTATGAGAAGAACAACTTTGTCGCAGGTGCGGGCTACTACCACCTCAAATCGAAGGACATCGGTTCCTACACGTCGAACGGCAAGGATTCGCTTAACGTTTGGGGCGTAGACCTCGGCTATCACTTCGACAAGAACAGCTTCCTCTCGGGTGCCTATGCACATGCGAACAAGCTGGATGTAGACAATAAGTACAAGAAGTCCTATCAGGTGACCTACGCCTACAAGGGCGCAGACATGATGGACAAGGGCTCGTGGGGCGCATACCTCTCCTATCGTTACCTCGGCGGTGCATCGGTTGCTGCAACAACGGATGGTGCACAGTTTGGCACGAAGGGCATTGAGGTCGGTGCGGACTACACCCCGCTCAAGAACGTTGTTCTGACGGGTAAGTACTTCAACGGCAAGAAGCTCGAGAGCGGCAGCAACGACAAGGTTCAGAAGCTCTACGGCACGGTTGAGTTCTTCTTCTGATCAATTCTTTGGTCAGCGGCAGATCAATACGTAATAAAATCCCCCTCCTGCGGGAGGGGGATTTTTGTGTTGTGTTTTTCTTGCCCATGGGTGATTCCACGTGTTATAATACGCCAAAGGAGGGGGAGACAATGCGCAGTTATTCGTCCCGAGAGATCATTAAACTTTTGAAATCTGATGGATGGTATGAGGTGCATTGTGTCGGGGATCACCACCAATTCAAACATTTGACGAAGGAGGGGCGTGTGACCGTGCCGCACCCTGTCAAGGATCTTCCCCAGTATCTTGTAAAGTCGAGAACAGTCGGGGCTTGCACTCTAAGGAGGGAATTCCCATGAATGATACGTATGTGTTCCCCTCCGTTTTCCATACAGAAGCGGACGGTATTTCGATATTTTTTCCTGATTTGCCGGGCTGTTTTTCGTGCGCAGATACAATGGAACAGGCATTTTCGCGTGCGAAGGAGGCACTGCAGCTGCATCTTTACGGGATGGAGGAGGATGGTGAGACAATCCCTGCCTCATCGCCCGTCGGGAAGATTTCGCTTCGTGCAGGAGAAACCATCGCTATGATTGAGGCGTGGATGCCTCCCTTCCGTGAGCGGATGGATAACAGGGCGACCAATAAGACGGTGACCATTCCACGTTGGCTTGATACACTGGCGCGGCGAGAGAAGGTGAACTACTCTCAGCTCCTCCAACGTGCACTGAAATCCTATCTCGGCGTAGGAGAGAATCCATCCTCACGTGTGCATATTTGAGGAATCAGTGAAACATGGGAGCTGCCGGATTGACGTAGATTTTGTCCGATTTACTAACGATAAGCGGACAAAAAAGATGCATCAACGCAAAAAAGGGGTGTTTTTTATTGAGGTAATTTTTTTAGAAAAGATTGTGGTGTGAGCGCTGGCACACGTGACGAAGTAAAACCACTTGCATCTCGTGTGATGATAAAATCGCAGTGGAGGGATTCCGCACAAACGGCGACAAGTCCGTCCTCAAAATCAGGCGTCCGATTGTGCAGAGCCTTCTGGATGTGTGCATACGTAACGTCACAGACAGAAAGAATATCCAGAATGTGTTCTATCGCTTGATAGGCAAGCTCTGTATCGTGCAGGTTCTTCCGTACAAAGTAGAATATGTCTGTGATGCACGAGGCTGTCGTATATCCCTTGATTTGTCTGCTTTCGCAGAGACGGAGAACGTCTGCGGATGATGCTGCGAATGGTGCTCGGGCGAGCAGAACGTCGAGAATGATGTTTGTATCACATAGGATGTTCATGACGTTGCAGCCTTTCTTCGCGGATGTCCGTTGCCATTGTTTCCGCAGGAGCGTTTTTTAGCAGACCATATAGATGGTCCACTGCACTCATTTTTGGGGCGACCATGTGCGCGACGGGTTTTCCCTCGACGGTGAGGAAAATATCCTCATGTGGAATGAGAGCCAAGTATTTATCCATATTGGCGTGAAAGTCAACGGTGGTGACAAACATAGTGACACTCCTTCCTTATAAAAAAGGGGCTGTGCTACTGCACAGCCCCTACTCTGTTACACGGATACGTCGATGCTGCCGCCGAGGCTCGGGTCGAGGCTCGCGGTGCTCTGCTCGATCAGGTCGAGTGCCTCACTGCTCGAGTCCATCGCCATCTTTGCGGCGGCGATGCCGACGCTCTGTGCAGTCTGCTGTGCCGCCATGCTGACGGAAAGCTGTGCAATATCCATACTCCATTTTCCTCTCATTAGACATAGATGCTGAAGAGATTCAGCATGTTCGAGTAACGCGACATGGTGGGCAGGGAGCGTCCATTCAGGATGTTTGACGCGTAGCTGAGCTGCCCGCCGATCGCCTGCTCCATGGTCGGGATGACGCTGCGGCGCGAGAACTGTGCCGCCTCTGCGTGACGGTCGGCGCGTCCCGCGAGTCCGCCTCGGCCGAGAATCGCCTCGGAGCGTGCGGGGGAGTCGATGAGTGCGTCGGCGAGCAGGTTCTCGTTGACGCGCAGCTTGCCTGTTGCGCCGTCGACGGAGATGCCCATCTTCGCATACGAACCCGCCATATAGGTGGTGTCGGAGAACTCGCTTGAGAGTGCCTGCACGCCCTTGCCGAGCTCCTTGTTCTCGCGCAGGAAGTCACTCGTCTCGTTGTACTTGCTGACGAGGTCCTTCACGTCCGAGATCGCGCTCTTCAGACGGTCGCTGTAGGAGCGTGAGCCATCGGCATTCGTCGTGATGTCGCTGCGGCTGAACTTGAAGTCCGTGTTCTCGACGGCACGTGCCGCCTTGCGCAGATCCTTCATGTTGCCGTCGTACTCAGCATAGAACTTGGAGCTGGTCTCCGCATAGGTCTTGCGCAGCTTTGCCGCCTGATTCGCAATGGCGAGGATGGAGCTGAGCTCCTCTGCGCTCGAGTCCTGCCCGCGGTACTGTGCGGAGTAGAGACTGCTGTTGCCCTGCCGCTGCATGGGACCGCCGAAGATGGCACGCGTCGCATCCGTGCGAGAGTTGCCGGCGTAGAGCGAGCGGTAGATGCTGCTCGCCGCACTGGTCATCTGTGTAATCGTTGCCATGAATTTCCTCCTTCCGTGGTGTGTATGGTAGGGATTTTTTTCTACACCTATTATATCGTTTTTTTCGTAAATGTCATTAGGTGAGGGCAAAAATTTATCACGGCGGGCGTGCTGCGCGTGTGCCTTGCAAAGGCGGGCGAAATCTGTTAAGATAAAAGTATAGAGAAGGAGAACCTCTCATGGGGGATGCTCTCCTTCACCAGCAGACGGAAATAAACCGCTCCCATGCCAAAAGCAGGGCGGTTATTTCTTTTTTATTGTCGAAACGTCACACGAGACAGAGGCGCCCCCTCCGGCACACTGCGTGTGCCACCTCCCCCGCTTCGGCGGAGGAGGCTGAGCTGCCGCGCCTCCAAGCCTCCCCCGCAAACGGGGAAGCTAATATACAGGTATCCTAAGCCTTCCCCGTTATCACGGGGAGCGGTCAACGTCAGCCAATCACACATCGCTGTCGCTCGTGTTCTTGGGACGTTTTCCCATACGACCTGTTACCCAATCAGCTTCGTCCTGTGGACTTGCTTCTTGGACAGGTCAGCAAGGGGGACCGCGTAAGCGGTGGAAGGGGCACAAAGAAGGGGCTGCTGCACGAAGTTTGCGACTTCGTGCAACAGCCCCATGAAAACAGGAGGTGTGCGGTGCGCGCAGCATTTATGACACTCGGCTGTAAGGTGAACCAGTTCGAGACGGAGACGATGGAGGGGCTGTTCCGTGCGCGCGGCTACGAGATCGTGCCGTTCGAGGAGCGGGCGGATGTCTACGTCATCAATACGTGCTCGGTGACGCATCTGAGCGACCGCAAGTCCCGCCAGATCATCCGCCGTGCATCGCGCACAAATCCGTCGGCGTGCATCGCTGTGGCGGGCTGCTATGCGCAGGTGTCGCCTGAGGAGGTGCGTGCTCTTGCGGGGGTGCGCGTCGTGATCGGGACGGAGGAGCGCGCGCGCATCGTGGACTATGTGGAGGAGGCGCTTCGTGCGGACGGCGTAGTGGAGGAGATCACAGATGTGATGCAGGCGCGTGCCTTTGAGGACATCCCTCTGCATGGCGTACCGCACCGCACGCGCGCCTTTCTCAAGATCGAGGATGGCTGCCAGAATTTCTGCTCGTTCTGCATCATCCCCTATGCACGCGGCCCCGTGAAGTCGCGTCCGCTTGCGGCGGTGGCGCGCGAGATGGAGAAACTCGCAGCGGCGGGGTTTCGCGAGGTGGTGCTGACGGGCATCCACCTCGGCGCGTACGGCATCGACCTCCCGCAGCGGCCAACGCTCGCCGATGCGTGTCGCACCGTACTCCGCACACAGGGGCTGCGGCGGCTGCGGCTGGGCTCGCTGGAGTCGGTGGAGCTGTCGGAGGATCTCCTCTCGCTCGTGCGGACGGAGCCGCGCTTTGCTCCGCATCTGCATCTGCCCCTGCAGGCGGGGAGCGACAACGTCCTGCGCGCGATGAACCGCCGCTACGATACGGCGGCGTTTGCGCAGCTCCTCGCCGATGTGCGCCGCGCCGTGCCGGGCGCGGCGATCTCGACGGACATCATTGTCGGATTTCCGGGGGAGACGGAGGAGGACTTCACGGCAGGCCTTGACTTTGTGCGCGCGATGGGATTTGCGCGGATGCACGTCTTCCCGTACTCGGCGCGGCGCGGTACGCCGGCGGCACGGCGCACGGATCAGATCGCCCCGCCGGTGCGCAGGGAGCGTGCAGCGCGGATGCAGGCACTCGCCGAGGAGATGGCGGAGGCGTATCATCGTGCGGCGCTCGGCACGGTGGATGAGGTCCTCTTTGAGACGGAGCAGGACGGTGTGGCGGACGGACTGACAGGGACATACATCCGCGTCTATACA
Source organism: Selenomonas sp. oral taxon 478 (assembly GCF_001189555.1). Taxonomy (NCBI): domain Bacteria; kingdom Bacillati; phylum Bacillota; class Negativicutes; order Selenomonadales; family Selenomonadaceae; genus Selenomonas; species Selenomonas sp. oral taxon 478. The sequence goes on from NZ_CP012071.1 coordinate 1,169,650, forward strand.
GATGCCGCCGTCCCGCGCGGCGAGCTCGTCCCCATGCGTCTCGTGCGTCTCTGCCGCGACGGCGTGTGGGGCGAGCGCGTCTAGGAGACTGCACAGGGCACAATGCGGTGCCCCCTTTTATTTGCTTGTGCAGCATATCTGTGGCAATCCTGCAACTTCCGCGTAAGTTGTAAAATAAATTGACGCAAAAAGTTCCATTTTGCAAACGGTTCAGTTAAACTTTTAGTCACAACACAAAAAGAAACTGAAAGTGAGACTGCAAAATGGAACAGAATCATTGTACTACAAAAACAGGGAAATGGAAACAGCTGACGGAGCGGGATCGGTACAAAATCGAAGCCTATTTCCAGGCCGGGTTGAAGCCGCAGGAAATCGCCGCGTACATTGGCTGCTCCAAGCGTACGATTGAGCGGGAGCGGCGTCTTGGAATGACAGCACAGCTCAAACCTGCGACAAAGAATATCAAGACCTGCGGAGACCTGCAGGTGCAGTGGGTGTATCTTGCCGATGTAGCACAAAGACGACACGAGGAAAACGCTGCTCGTAAAGGGCGGGGGCTGAAAATCGATAAAGACCACGCGCTTGCTCGACACATTGAACATAAGATCAAAACAGAAAAATGGTCTCCTGCGGCAGTTATCGGTGAGCTCTGTCAACGCGGCTGGAGCTATGATGTCCGCATTTGTGTCAAGACCCTGTATAACTATATCGATCAGCAGCTGTTTCTCGAACTCACAAACGACGACCTCCTCTACAAAAAGAATCGAGACAAACAGACAGAAAACAGCAGGCACGGCGTTGCGTGGAATAACCGGGACGGGAAAAGCATCGACGAGCGCCCTGAGCCGGTGAATCGGAGAGAGGAGTTCGGACATTGGGAGATTGACTTGGTTGTCGGTCGCAAAGGGACAAAGCCGGTAATTTTAACATTGGTCGAACGGCAGACGAGGAAATCACTCTATGTTCTGATAAAGAACAAGAGCCAAAAAGAAGTACTGCAAGCACTTCGTCGGTTGCAGCAGCGCGTCAAAGGAGACTTTACGCACGTATTCAAGAGCATCACGGCGGACAACGGGTCAGAGTTTTTAGATGGCGAAGGAATGAAGCGTGCCGCCAAATGCGGCGAGGTATATTACGCGCATCCGTACAGCAGCTGGGAGCGTGGAAGCAACGAAAACGGAAATCGGATGCTGCGCAGGTTTCTTCCCAAGGGAACGGACTTCAGCAAATTGAAGCCGAAGGAACTGCAGCGGATCGAAGATTGGGTTAACAACTATCCGCGCAAGATTTTCGGATATAAGTCAGCAAATGATATGTATGCTGCGATGATATAACTCGCTAAAAGTTTAACGAGACCTTGCGACAATAAAACTTGCAATTTGCCATCCTGCAACTTCCGGAAAATCCCCCTTGACAGTCTGCCTCAAAGATGTTATTATAATCACCGTCGCAAGACACGTGACTCAGTAGCTCAGCTGGATTAGAGTATTTGACTACGAATCAAAGGGTCGGGGGTTCGAATCCCTCCTGGGTCACCATTTTGAATGCAGACGCCGATGAAGATCGGCGTTTTTTTGTACATGGATGATATTTTTGTCATTGAGAATGAAAATATGAACGAGGTTCATATTTTGCTTTTCAAATGGCTTTTTTTTCGTTATAATAGTATTACTAACGAGAGAGGGTGCGATTCGTTTGGAAGAAAAGATGGGGCGTCGTGAGCGCAAGAAGCTGCAGTCGCGCAAGATGATTCTCGAAGCCGCGATCAGCGAGTTCTCGAAGAAGGGCTACAAGGAGACGTCGGTTGCGGACATCATGACGGCGGCGGATCTCGGCATCGGCACGTTCTACAACTATTTCGCCTCGAAGGAGGAGCTGCTGTTCTCCCTGCTTGGACGGCTGGGCGAGACGATACGCATGGCGCTTGCCGAAGCGCGGTCGGCGGAGCGCAGTTCGCTGGAGCTGCTTGAGGTCGGTGCGCGCGTGACGGCAAAGTTCCTCGATGAGAACCGCTTTGTGATGCCGCTCTTTCTCTCGGTGTCACATCATAAGCCGCAGGAGGGGGCGGAGGATAAGCCGCATCCGAGCCGCATGGCGCCGCAGGTAAAGCGGGTCTTTACCGAGATTATCCGCGAGGGACAGAAGGCGGGGGAGATTCGCGGTGACGTTCCCGTCGATCTGATCGCGGAGATGTTCCACTCACTGTATCAGGCGGCGGCGTTCAGCCAGCTGGAGCTGAGTTTTCAGGAGAATATCGCGCTCAAGACGCGCCTCCTCCTCGACGGCATCCGCAGGCGGGACGGGCAGTCAGAGGGCTGAGTGTTGTTTTCCCTACGGAGTGACGGCGCGAGCCGTGTTCCAATCTGTGTATTTAGGAGTACCAATGATCAGTGTAACGAAACTACTTTTTATGGATGAGTACTATGGTGATGCGCTGCGCTACTCGCACAATGCGCATCGGATGAAGAGCGGTGCAGCAGAGGGCATGGGCCCCGTGGTGGTCTGGAACTCGACGCGTACGTGCAATCTGCGCTGCCGCCACTGCTATATGGAGTCGGACGGGCAGAAGTACGACGGGGAGCTGACGACGGAGGAGGCAAAGCGCTTCATCGACGATCTCGCGGAGTTCCGCGTACCCGTGCTGCTCTTCTCGGGCGGCGAGCCGCTGATCCGTCCTGACTTTTTCGAGCTCGCGGAGCATGCGGCAGAGCGCGGCGTGCGTCCGACGCTCTCGACGAACGGGACGCTCATCACGCGCGATGTGGCACAGCGCATCAAGGATCTCGGCGTGGGCTATGTCGGCATCTCGCTCGACGGTCTGGCGGATGTGAACGATATGTTCCGTGGGGTGGACGGCGCGTACCAGCGGGCGATGGAGGGCATCGAGAACTGCGTCGCCGTCGGTCAGCGCGTGGGGCTGCGCTTTACGATCAATCACCACAACATCATGGAGCTCGATAAGATCTTCGATTTCATCGAGGAAAAGGGGATCAACCGCGTCTGCTTCTATCACCTCGTCTACTCGGGGCGCGGCGGGCAGATGATGGATGAGGATGTGACGCCCGAGGAGTCGCGGCGGGCGATGGATACGATTATCGCGCGGACGAAGGACTTTGAGGCGCGCGGTCTCAAGAAGGAAATCCTGACGGTGGACAATCACTGCGACGGGGTCTATATGTATCTGAAGGCACTTGCCGAGGGCAACGACGCGGGCGCGGAGCAGATCAAGAAGCTGATCGGCGCGAACGGCGGCAACCGCTCCGGGATCGCGTTCGGTGAGGTGGATCCGATGGGCTATGTGCACCCCGATCAGTTTACGCAGCATCATACGTTCGGCAATGTGCGCGAGCGCAAGTTCGGCGATATCTGGCAGGATGTGACGAATCCAATCATGGCGGGGCTGAAGGATCGCAAGCCGCTCCTCAAGGGGCGCTGTGCGCGCTGTCAGTATCTCGACTGGTGCAACGGAAATTTCCGGACGCGTGCCGAGGCACGGACGGGGGATTTCTGGGCGTCCGATCCGTCCTGCTATCTGACGGATGAGGAGATCGGCGTCGCGGGGGCGGCACTGTGAGCGCGCCGATGGATGCGGCGCACGCTGCACAGAGTGCCCCGGCAGGACATCCGCATGGGATGGGGCATCCCGGTGGACATCCGCATGGCATGGGACAGGGCGGTCACCCCGGCGGGCACCCGAAGGGCGTTGCGGGCGGCGGGGTGAAGATCATCTCGTGGAACGTGACGAACGCCTGCAATATGTACTGTGCGCACTGCTATCGTGACGCGGGCTGCCGCGCGGACGAGGAACTCTCGACCGAGGAGGGCAAGAAGCTCCTGCGCGAGATCGCAAAGGCGGGGTTCCGCATTATGATCTTTTCGGGCGGTGAGCCGCTGTCGCGCCCCGATATTCTTGAGCTAGTCGCCTATGCGCGCGGGCTGGGTCTGATCCCCGTGTTCGGCACGAACGGCACGCTGATCGACCTGCCAATGGCGAAGGCGCTGAAGGAGGCGGGCGCATGCGGGATGGGCATCTCGCTCGACTCGCTCGACAAAAAGAAGCACGATACATTCCGCTCGTTCCCGGGCGGCTGGGACGGCGCGGTGCGCGGCATGGAGAACTGCCGTGCCGTCGGTCTGCCGTTTCAGATCCACACGACAGTGATGGACTGGAACGCGCACGAGCTTGAGGCGATGACGGATTTCGCCGTGGAGATCGGAGCAAAGGCGCATCACTTCTTCTTCCTCGTGCCGACGGGGCGCGCGGAGACGATCGAGGAGGAGTCGCTGCGCGCGGAGGCGTATGAGGATGTGCTCACGCGCATCATGAAGAAGCAGGAGACGGTGGACATCGAGCTGAAGCCGACCTGTGCGCCGCAGTTCCTGCGCATTGCCGACCAGCTCGGCGTGGATACGCGCTTTTCGCGCGGGTGTCTCGCGGGGCTGACGTACTGCATCATCAGTCCGCGTGGCAAGGTGCAGCCGTGTGCCTATCTCAACCGTGAGCTCGGCGATGTGCGCGAGACGCCGTTCGACGAGATCTGGGCGAAAAACGAGGTGTTCAAGGAGCTGCGCACGCTCGACTATGGCGGCGGCTGCGGCTCGTGCAGCTATAAGAAGGCGTGCGGCGGCTGCCGTGCGCGCGCTGCGTACTACCACGGCGGCGACTTCATGGCGGAGGAGCCGTGGTGTCTCTACCACGGACGCCGCGGTGAGGCATAAAGAGATGTGAAAAGCCCCCGACGATCGTCGGGGGCTTTTGTGTGTTTTTTAGTTGCAGATTTGAACAGGTGTTTGTATAATAAGAATAGAGACCTTAACAGGCAGGGCGTCTGTTTCTCCACTTCCATTATCCTACGGGAAAGGAGGTGGTGCACATGGGTTACTACGAGTTCATCTTTGCGTTGATTCTCGTCACTGGCTACATTGCTGCGATAAAAAAGAAATAACCGCCCTCTGCTGGACACACTGAGCGGTTATACCTTATCGGTGTAGAAGTAGACGTCCTGTCAAGGTCTCTTCTCTATGTCCCTATTATATCAGAGAGCCGTGTAACGTGCAAGATTTATTCGCTGCGGGCTGCATCCTTGTGCCCTGCATCGTCCTTGTCTTTGCTCTCCGCATCATCGAGTGCCTTCTTTGTCAGTGCGGCAGTGAGGGAGGTGACGGCGTTCGCCGCCGCATTGTCCTCCTTGGGGGCAGCGTTTTCCTTTTCCTTTGCCGCAGCGGCGTCGAGGTCGGCGCGCTCCTGCACGGACTGACGCCGCAGGGCGTCGGTATGCTCTGCTTTTTCCTTGATGATATTTTGGAACTCACCGATGTTTTTTGCGTTCTCACTTATCTGTGTGCCGATGAGTCGCTTATCCTCTCCTGTGAGCCCTTCGGCATTGTATTGCCGTTCTAATTCGCGCCCCTTCTTGTAGAATGCGCTGAGCCAATCCTCATCGGTCATTCCCGCTCGCTTCAGCTTGTCCGCTTCCTTCTGCAGGAGTGCCTTATCGTCGTCTGTGAGCTTCTCGTCAGTCGCGATGCGCTGCTCGATGGCGGCGGCTTCGTCCTTTTTCGCGCGTTTCTCATCCAGCTCGTTCTGCTCGGCGGCGAGTGCCGTCTCGGCAGGGGTCAGGCGGTCGTCGGGAGCATCCATTGCACTCAGTTCGCGGCCTTTCGCACTGATATAGACCTCGGCGGCACGGGAGAGGATGGTCGGTGCAGCTTTTGTGTTTTGCCCTGCTGCCTGTCCCGTGGCCTGACGTGCGGGATGATTGTCCGTGTGCAGAAAGGAAAGTTTTTCATCGATACGCTGTGTTTGCATGATCAGCACCTCCGCAGAGAACGATCTCTTTATCTATCATATCGTATGGAGGGGAGATTGCTTAAGGAAACACTGATAAAATGAGGTCAGCCAGATTGGCGTAGATTTTTTGTCCGATTGAGGCAGCAAACCGGACGCATAGCGAGGGCTATGTGGAGGATTTGCTAACGAAAAGCGGGCGAAAAAGATGCGTCAAGATGGTTGTGCCGAATTTATCAGTGTTTCCTTAAATATGGATGAAGTTCTTCTGCGCCCGCATGGCACGCATGGCATTGAGGACGGCGAGGAGGGTGACGCCCACGTCGGCGAAGATCGCCGCCCAGAGGCTTGCCCAGCCGAGTGCACCGAGGAGGAGGACGGCCGCCTTGATGCCGACGGCGAGGGCGATGTTCTCCCGTGCGATGCGGACGGTGCGGCGTGCGAGGGCGAGGAGGGAGACGAGCCTGCGCGGTTCGTCGGTCATGAGTACGACATCTGCCGCCTCGATGGCGGCGTCCGCACCGATGCCGCCCATGGCGATGCCGATGTCGGCACGTGCAAGGACGGGCGCGTCGTTGATGCCGTCGCCGATGTAGGCGAGTGTCCTGCCCGCGCGCTCGGCGGCGAGCAGACGCTCAAGATGCGCCGCCTTGTCCTGCGGCAGGAGTTCGGCGTATACCGTGTCGATGCCGACTGCCGCAGCGACGTCTTGTGCGGCGGGGCGGGCATCGCCCGTGAGCATGACGGTCTCGCGGATGCCGTGCTCCTTCAGCGCGCGGACGGCGTCCGCAGCACCTGCCCTGACGGTGTCGGCGACGCAGATCATGCCCGCATACGCTCCATCCACGGCGAGCCAGATCGCACCCGCAGGTGCGGCAGGCGGGAGGTCGGCGACACCTCTCTCGCTGAGGTATGCGTGTGTGCCGATGCAGATGACGCGCTTTTCGCTGCGTGCGGTGATGCCGCGTCCCGCCCGCTCCTCGATGTCATGGACAGCCGCAGGGGTGCCGCCGCATTCCGCGAAAGCGCGCATGACGGCCCGCGCCGTCGGATGGGACGAGTGCTGTTCTGCTGCAGCGGCGAGGGCGAGCACCTCCTGTTCCGTACCGCCTGCGGCGGGGAGAATGCGCGTCACGCGGAGGCTGCCCTCGGTGAGCGTGCCCGTCTTGTCAAAGACGATGGTGTCCGTACGGGCGAGCGCGTCGAGATAGGAACTGCCCTTGACGAGGAGACCCGCACGGGATGCTGCCCCGAGTCCCGCGAAGAAGGTGAGCGGGACAGAGATGACGAGGGCGCAGGGGCAGGAGATGACGAGGAAGGTCAGTGCACGATAGACCCACGGAGCGAAGGGCTCTCCCATGACGAGCGGCGGCAGGACGGCGATGCCGAGAGCGGCGCATACGACGACGGGCGTATAGATGCGCGCAAAGCGTGTGATGAATGCCTCCGTGCGCGACTTCTTCTCGGCGGCCTCTTCCACGAGCTCCAGAATGCGCGCCGCAGCGGACTGCGCATAGGCGGCTGTGACGCGTACGGTGAGCGCACCCGTGATGTTGACGCAGCCGCTGAGCAGCGTATCTCCCATACGCACGGTGCGCGGCAGGGACTCGCCCGTGAGCGCGGCAGTGTCAAGTGTGCTCTCGCCTGCGGTCACCGTCCCGTCGAGCGGCACGCGCTCGCCCGGATAGATGCGGATCGTGCTGCCAAGGGCAACCACCGCGGGATGTACGATCTCCTCGCGCCCGTCCATGAGGACGCGCGCCGTGTCGGGGCGGATGTCCATGAGCGCTGTGATGGAGCGGCGTGCACGCTGAACGGCACGATCCTGCAGGAACTCGCCGAGCTGATAGAGAAGCATAACAGCGACGGCCTCGGCATAGTCGCCGAGTGCGAGTGCGCCGATCGTGGCGGTGCTCATGAGAAAGTGCTCGCCAAAGATATGCCCCCGATGCAGATGCACAGCGGCACGGCAGAGAACATCAGCGCCGACGAGGAGATATGCCGCGAGAAAGAGAATAGTGCCCGCCGTCCCCTCGCCGCAGAGCATGCCGAGGAGAAAGAGCAGCACTGCTGCCGCGATGCGCGTGCGCATGGACAGGTACGCGCTCCGTTCCGCCTGCGCATGCGTGCATCCGCACCCGCATTCATGAGACTGTGCTGCTGAATCCATGATGGATCACCGCTTTCTGCTTTTATATGAACAGTTATTCATACGTTGATTATAGCGCAGAAGCGCGATGAAGTCAAGCGGAGATGTGGAGATCACGGATAAATTCAGCGCGATTTTTAAGGAACCTTTTTGCCTGTCCTTTGAAGAAATAATCGTCTGTCTTTTCGTAATGCTGTGTTCTATTAAATTTTCCCGGAGGGTGCAGAACTGTTGCAATAGCACGGCGGATATGGTAAATTATCACTCGTATTTCTTATACGTGTGCCAGCATTCGAAAGGGAATGGGGGAACGGCATACGGCACATTTGGAAGAATTAGCTGGCCTTGGCGAGGGATACCTTGAGACTTGGCGGGATGATTAGTGTCTGCACGGGGGAGACGCGCACGAGCGCGTCGTGCATCGACGACCAAATGGCAGGAAATACAGGCTGGTGAGGATCACCAGCTTTTCTTTTTGTCCGAAATGCGATAAAATAAATTGTGCGCATCTGTTTGAAAGGAGCTGCTATGTTTACATTCAAAGGAGACGGATTCCATGCCTTTCACGGCATTACGCCGCAGATTCACGAGGAGGCGTTCGTCGCGCCGCAGGTGTTCCTCTCGGGTGATGTGCGGCTCGGGCAGTACGCGAGCCTCTGGCCGGGGGTTGTCGCGCGCGGCGATGTCAACTATATCTCGGTCGGCGTCTGCTCCAATGTTCAGGATCTCACGTGTCTGCATGTCGCGGATGAGAACCCGTGCATCATCGGCGACTATGTGACGGTCGGACACAGCGCATGCATTCACGGCTGTGAGATCGAGGATCACGTGCTGATCGGCATGGGCGCCATTGTTCTCACAGGGGCAAAGATCGGACGCGGCTCGATTATCGCGGCAGGCGCCGTGGTCAAGGAGAACGCCGTAATCCCGCCGAACTCGCTCGTCGCGGGCGTCCCGGGCAAGATCATGCGAGAGAATATCGACCGTATCAAGACGATCCATGCACAGGCAATCAAGTATAAATGTGAGTGGGCGGTGGAATACGGCGTCTATCCTGAGATCGGCGGCGAACGCTACCACGGCGAGAAGGTCATCTGATGGTGGATGCGGAGGAGCTGATCCGCCAACCGCACGGCAGGGAGCAGCAGGTCAAGATGGAGATCGTCTCCATGATCCACGGCGGTGAGTCACCCTATGACGTGATCTATCACGTCGCACAGTGGCTGGAGAAAGCCTCGGGCGAGCCGGGCTACGCACAGTACGTCCTCAATGCGATGCGCGCGGTCTACGGCTGTGCGCTGCAGCATGTGCGGCCGATGGAGGATGAGCTGCGCGACGTGGAGGCACGCCTCGTCCGCATCCGCGCTGCCTACGAGGACCCTGTATTCACCGAGGAGGAGAAGAAGCGCATCCGCTTTGCGATCGACCTCCACGTGAAGAATATCGCGCGCCTGAAGGAGTGCATTGCGCGCGCCAAGGCGAACGGCGAGCCGGCAGAGATTGTGAAAAACTGAGAAATCGCTGATAAAAGCATTCTGCCATACGCGTGCCTTTCCTATGTATACCGCGATACAAACGCCGCCCTGCTTGCGTGCAGGGCGGTTTTTATGTTACTATGTTTCTGTTATTCCGTTTTTTGTGGAAAATCGCTCATTTTAGGAGGGAAAGAACATGAACATCTCTACCGTAAAGAAAATTTTTGCGGCAGGTGCAGTCCTTGTATTCTCTGCTGCACTCCTTACCGGCTGCGGCGGCGACTCTGCATCGGGCAAGAAGTTCCTGAACATCGGCACAGGCGGCACGGCGGGTACCTACTACCCGATCGGCGGCGCGATTGCCGAGATTCTGAACAAGGAGATCCCGGGGATGAACGCGAGTGCGCAGAGTACGGGCGCGTCGGTGGCGAATATCAATATGCTGCGCGACAAGGCGATCGACCTTGCGACGGTGCAGAACGATATTACATACTATGCCGTGACAGGCACGGAGATGTTCGACGGCAAGAAGGTGGACGGACTGCAGGGGATCGCCTCGCTCTACCCTGAGACCTGCCAGTTCGTGACGCTCCAGACCTCGGGCATCAAGAGCATTGCCGATCTCAAGGGCAAGCGTGTCGCGGTCGGCGCGGCCGGCTCGGGCGTTGAGGCGAATGTGCGCCAGATCCTCGCAGCATACGGCATCTCCTACGATGATATTGATGCGAAGTTCCTCTCGTTTGCCGAGGGGGCGAGCGCGCTGAAGGACGGCAACGTGGATGTTGCCGTGCTGACGGCGGGCTATCCGACGGCGTCTGTGCAGGATATCGCCTCACAGAACCCCGTACGTCTCCTCCCCGTGGAGGACAAGGCTGCGGATGCGCTGATCGCAAAGTATCCGTTCTATACGAAGACCACGATCCCTGCGGGGACGTACGGCGGATTCAATGAGGACATCCCCTCGGTCTCTGTCATGGCGATGCTCGTTGCGGGGCCCTCGGTGGATGCCGACATGGGCTACAGCATCACGAAGGCGATCTTCTCGAACCTCGATCGCCTGCAGGCCGCGCACGCTGTCGGCAAGCAGATCACAAAGGCAACGGCGGAGGATGGAATGTCTCTGCCGATGAATGCGGGGGCGGAGAAGTACTTTAACGAGAAATGAGAGCCTATCTGATCGCTCTCGCCGCGGCGGTGCTCCTCATCGCATTTGATATTCTCTCTGCGCCGGCGCTTCTCATGCACGCGGGCGGAGAGACGACTGTCCTCGTACGGGAGATCGGCAGAGAGGGCACGCCGCTTACCGTGCGGTTCATCCACTCCGTGCAGAAGACGCCCGTCGAGGAGTTCCTCACCGTCTATCCGGACGGACATTTCCACCTCACGGGCACGCGCTACCAGTCACACGGCGTGGGGCTGCCCTTTCTCCCCGAGGAGGGGACGTTTCACGAGGAGGATGGGCATTTCATCCTCGATATGGATCGCGACTATGACACGCTGAGCCTGCGCACAGGTGTGGGGACGGAGCTGACCATTACGGTGGACGGCACGGACTATCCACTCTATGAGCGCTATCCTGACGGCACGCGCATCGACCTCGTCGCTGCGCCGCTCTATACAAGCCTATGATAAGATTTCCGAGGCTGCGGATCGCGGCCTCGTATTTCTTTTTCTAAACTTTTATAAAATATTTTGTATATCGTGAAAATGCTCGGGGCTACGCCCTGCCGAAAGAATCATTTAAGGATGTGAACCTCTATGACAGACCATGCTGCAAATGCGGAAAAGGTACTCAAAAAGTACGACCGCGAATCCAACACCGCCCACTATACGGGCTGGCCGAAGAAGATCATTGCGGCGATCGCCATTACGTTTTCCGTCTTTCAGCTTTATACGGCGATCTTCGGCGTGCTCGATGCACAGCTGCAGCGCGCCATCCACCTCGGGTTCGGACTCGCGCTCGCCTATCTCCTCTATCCCTTTCGGCGCGCGTGGACGCGAGATCACTACTTTCATCCGATCGACATCGTATTCGCCGTCCTCGGTGCGGCGACACCCGCCTATCTCGTCATTCAGTACCGCGAGCTGATCACGCGCGCGGGTACGGTCTCGCCCGTGGACACCGTCGTCGGCGGACTCGGCATCCTCCTCGTCATCGAGGCGACGCGGCGCGTCGTGGGGCTGCCGATGGTGACGGTCGTGCTCGTTTTTATCGCGTATGCCTTCCTCGGCCCCTACATGCCGGGCGTGCTCGCGCATCGCGGACTCAGTCCGGAGCAGCTCATCGGACATCTCTACTTTACGACGGAGGGCATCTTCGGCATCCCGCTCGGCGTCTCCTCGACGTTTATCTTCCTCTTCATTCTTTTCGGTGCCTATCTTGAGAGCACGGGGCTCGGCAAGTTCTTCATCGACCTCGCCAATGCGGTTGCGGGCTGGGCGAGCGGCGGCCCGGCGAAGGTCGCCGTCCTCTCCAGCGGACTGATGGGCACGGTCTCGGGCAGCTCAGTCGCGAACGTCGTCGGCACGGGCTCGCTCACCATCCCGATGATGAAAAAACTCGGCTACAACGCGAACTTTGCGGGAGCGGTCGAGGCGGCGGCATCCACGGGCGGACAGCTCATGCCGCCGGTCATGGGCGCGGCGGCGTTCCTCATGGCGGAGTTCGTCGGCGTTCCCTACATCGACGTCGTCAAGGCGGCAGCGATCCCCGCACTCCTCTACTTTACGGGGGTTTGGCTCGGCGTTCACTTTGAGGCAAAGCGCAAGAAGCTGAAGGGCATCCCGCGCGCCGAGCTGCCGAATCCGTTGACGCTCCTGAAGGAGCGCGGGCATCTCGCGATTCCTCTCGTCGTGATTGTCTATCTGCTCGTCGCGGGCTATACGCCCATGCGTGCGGCACTCGTCGCCATCTTCCTCTCCATCATCTGCGCGATGCTGCGCAAATCGACGCGCATGAAGCCGATCGAGATCGTCTACGGTCTTGAGCGCGGCGCGAAGGGCGTGCTCGGCGTGCTCGTCGCCTGTGCGTCGGCGGGCATCATCATCGGCGTCGTCACGAAGACGGGCGTCGGCCTGCGCCTCGCATCGGGACTGATTGATCTCGCAGGTGGGATGCTCCTGCCGGCGATGTTCTTCACCATGATTACGGCAATCGTGCTCGGCATGGGCGTGCCGACCACGGCGAACTACGTCATTACCTCGACCATCGCTGCGCCTGCACTGGAGCAGATGGGCGTGCCTGTGCTCGCTGCGCACATGTTCGTGTTCTACTTCGGCATCATCGCGGATGTCACGCCGCCTGTTGCTCTCGCCGCCTACGCGGGCGCGGGCATCAGCGGAGGAAATGCGCTAAAAACAGGCGTGCACGCGTCAAAACTGGCGATAGCGGCATTCATCATCCCGTATGTATTCGTCCTCTCGCCCGTCCTCCTCATGGTTGATGCGACACCGCTCGCACTCGTCTCAGTCACGCTCTCTGCCCTCCTTGGTATGATCGCCGTCAGCTCCGCGCTCTGCGGATTCCTCGCCGATCACTGCCGCCCCTATGAGCGGATCCTCCTCATCATCGCCGGCCTCCTCATGATTAAGCCGGGCAGTATCACCGACCTCGTCGGACTTGCTCTCTTCGTCGTCATCCTCGTCATGCAGTATCGGCGGGCGAAGGAGGCAGCGTGAAGACGGCGCAGGAATACATCGAGGAACGCAGCTTTTTCGATGCGGTCAAGGTACTGTACGAAGTTCCGGAAGCCGAGCGCGATGCGCTCTGGAACTATCGCATGGGCTACTCCCTGTACTTTTTTGCGGTCAATCGGTATCCGAAGCTGTGCATTCTGCGTCTGGCTCTCGGCTATTTGGAGCGTGCAGACGAGGATGCGGAGAGCAAGGCGGAGATCGAGCGCGTCTTCTATGGAAAGCCCGGCGGCATGACAGCGCGGTGCCAAGAGGCGGTTGAAAACAAGCACGGCTGGTATGCGGAGGAGCCCGTTTCTATGAGTGTGGAGCAGCTCGTGCGTGAGGCTGAGGCAGAGCGCGAGCGTGTGCGCCGTGAGGTGACGGCGTTCTTTGAACGCACGCAGCGGCGTGAGATTGCGATCTCGCATCATCCGGCACAGGAAAAACTCCCCGTTGGCGCGAGCAAGTTCTACGGAACACCCGATCTGCCCGCAGATTTTGACTGGCCGTACTATAAGGGAACGGACTTCGAGGGCGTGACGAAGAACCGCCCGCTTGCCTTTCTCGCGCAGATCAACCTTGGCGAAGCCGCGCCGTATGACCGTACAGGTCTCCTGCCGAAGACGGGCGTGCTCAGCTTCTTCTATGAGACCGCGTCGATGGAGTGGGGATTTGAACTAAAGTCTGAGGGATATGCACGCGTCTATTATTTCCCCGAGACGGAGGGGCTTGTCCCAACAAAGATTCCGGAGGAAACGAAGGAGTGGAGTGTGGGCGAGCAGGCGCTGACCTTTGCGGATGCCGTCAGTCTCCTGTCGTCTTTTGCATACAGCCGCAGCTGCGGCAAAGAGGTGGATTGGGATACCTACAACGAACTGCGGACGGAGTTCGGATACGATGCTGCCGCTCACGAGGACAATCCTATGAAGATGCTCGGCTATGCGGATGAGATTCAGGGCGAAATGGAGCCTGAATGTGAGCTTTACAGCAGAGACATCGAGGGGGATGTGCAGGAAGAGCTCTCCGAAGAGGAGGAAGCGGAACTTGTGAGGAATGCTGCAGATCGCTGGGTGCTGCTGTTCCAGATGGGCACCGTCGAGGACGGTGAAACGGAGCTTATGTACGGCGACTGCGGTCTGATCTACTTCTGGATTCGGAAGGAAGACCTTGCTGCGCGGAACTTTCATCACGTCCGATTGATTTTGCAGTGTGGATGAAAGATAAAGAAAAACACTTGCAAAAATCATTATATTTGCGTATTCTATCCTTGTAAAGGAGTGAGTGCGATGGAACAGGCAGTTAATGTAAACTTTCGACTGGACGCAGCGGTAAAGAAGAACATGGAGCGGGTTTGTGCAGAACTTGGGCTCTCCATGAGTGCGGCGTTTACGATCTTTGCCAAGAAAGTGGGACGGGAACGCCGAATCCCATTTGATGTCTCTGTGGATCCGTTTTATGATGAGCGAAATCTGCACTATCTCGAACAAAAGCTGGAAGCATACCGAGCGGGAAAGCTGCGCTTTGCCGAACATGATCTCATTGAGAATTGATGATGAGAAAGCGTAGACTTCAGTGGGATTTCGATGCGTGGGAAGACTATCTCAATTGGCAGAGAAACGACAAGAAAATCCTAAAGCGTATCAATCAACTCATCCGAGAAGTGGTTCGCGATCCCTTTTGCGGCATGGGAAAGCCGGAGCCTCTGCGAGGAAATCTTGCAGGATTTTGGAGTCGGCGCATTGATGGTGAGCATCAACTGGTTTATCTTGTTGAGGACGAGAGCATTTTGATCTTTGCCTGTCGCGGACATTACGACTAACAAAAAACATCCCTGCCAAGCGGCAGGGATGTTTTCATATCCAATTCGCGATCAGTGCTTTTCTTCTGCCTTCACGTCGATGATCGGGCCGTCGATCAGCTTCTGCTCCTCGGGCTCGGATCCCTTGCGGCGGCGCCAGATCAGGAAGGCGATCACGCCGATCAGAACGAGTACAGCGATGACCGTACCGATGATGGCCGTTTTGTTCCAGATGCGGAACGAGACCTGAATCGGCGAAGATTCGCCCGTGACGAGTGTCTTGCCAAGGTTCCACGTGAGCGTCCTGCCGCCGTCTTCCTCGCGGTCGGCGTTGGAGCTCGATGGTGCGGATGGGAGCGTCATCTGATAGGTGAACGTGATGTTGCTCGCGAATGCACCTGCACCGCCGCCGTTCTGGCTGCCCTCGAACAGGAGGTCAAAATTGTAGTCCGTGTAGAAGAGGCTCTTCTTCACTGTAATGCCCGTGTTCTTGCCGTCATGTGCAGCGAAGAACTCCTGATCGGACAGCTTGTCCACCGAGTCGTAGTGCTCCGTGATCTCATAGCCCGACATATTTTCCTTTGTGACGGGCGCGACCTGTGCGTCGGGGTTCTTTGCCAGCATGGACGCCTTGCTCTGCTCGACGATCTGGGCGAGCATCGGCGCACTGACGAGCGTCGTCTTGAGATCGGCAGAGCCGTCGTTGTTGACCGTGACGTTCACGTCGCCGCTGAAACAGCCGCTCGTCAGAACGAGCAAGCTAAGCATCACTGCGGCAAGCATTGTGCGCATGTACTGCGTAGTGAACATAGTATACCTCCCATAGATTTGACCCCATAAATTCGGATTGAGATTTATCCGTATTGTACATGAGAGAGGGGGATTTTGCAAGGAGGAATACCTTAGTGGGCAGATGCTGTGCGTTCTGATACACAGAAACTATTTCCTAAAAAATTTTATCTATTTAGAGATAGGAAAGATTCGGTTGTCAGTGATGCGTATTTTCGCTATAATAGACATAGAATGATTCTGCTTGAGTGTCTGCACCGTATGGCAGCTCCTGCCGCAGCGGGGCAGAGGGGATATTTTCATGAGGAGGATTTCACATGGCAAAGGTAGCAGTTGTATACTGGTCCGGCACGGGCAACACGCAGAAGATGGCAGAGGCTGTCGTCGAGGGCGCAAAGGGCGCAGGTGCTGAGGTCGAGTGCTTCGAGGTGGATAGCTTCTCCGTCGATCAGATTGACGGCTTTGACGGTCTCGCGCTCGGCTGCCCCTCGATGGGCGCAGAGGAGCTCGAGGAGGGCTCGTACGAGCCGTTCTTCGCGGCTGCGGTGGACAGCGGCAAGCTCTCCGGCAAGCCCGTTGTGCTCTTCGGCTCGTGGGGCTGGGGCGCAGGTGCTTGGATGGAGACGTGGTCTGAGCGCACGAAGGATGCAGGCGCAAACCTCGTCGATACCTTCATCGTCGAGAACGAGCCGGACGACGAGGGGCTCGAGGGCAGCAAGAAGCTCGGCGCAGCCATCGCCGGTGCATGCTGATCGGTATCTCTGATCATATTTTTGACGAGAAGAGTCGCTTCGCGCGGGGCGGCTCTTTTTCTATGGAGTTGTTGCAGGAATTTTGCCACATGATAGAGAAATTAACAAGATATACATGAGGGGTGTATACTGAGCAAGGGAAAGGAATGATGATGTATGGAAACAGAAGCGGCGTCTGCGGCAGTGCAGACGGCAGGCTTTATTCATCCTGTGATGGCGGATGTTATGACCATCCTGTCGTTCGTCCTCGTCGTCGCGAGTGTCGCGATCGCCTCCGTGGCGACGTACTATGCGTGGCGGCAGTCGGGCGGCACGATTGACGCGGTGGAAAAGGATGTCGCGTGGCTGCGCAAAGAGGCGGAGCGTCTCTCGAACGAGATCAAAAGCGTCGCGGCAAAGGACAGCATGACCGCGAGCGAGATCACGCAGCTCAAGGAAAAGATCGCACAGCTTGAGGCGGCGCTGGCGGAGGCGGGGGAGCGGCCTGCGGCACCGCCGCCCGAGGAGCCCGCACCGGAGCCGGAGCTGCCTGCCCCTGAGCCCGAGCCCGAGCTGCCGGCACCGGAGCCAGAGCCCGAGCCCGAGCTGCCGGCACCGGAGCCAGAGCTGGAGCTGCCCGAACCGGAGCCGGAACCTGAGCCAGCCCCGGCATCGGAGCCTGAACCCGAACCCGAACCGGAGGAAGAGGAGGACGACGATCTCGACCTCGACGCACTGCTCGATAGTAAGCCGATATGGCAGGATCTCCTTGACGACTATCACGCCCTTTGCGAGAATTTTGACCGCACGAAGGGGGCGGAGCTGTGCATGCCGATCATCACGAAGTACGGGCTGCACCTCCTCGTCTGCTCTGACCACGCCGCCGTCGAGAACGGCAAGGCGATGCCGAAGTTCGAGGAGGTCGAGGACCTCAATGAGGCGACCTTCTGGGCGTATGACATCCCGGGGCAGCCGGACGACTTTGCCGTCGTTCCGAGCCCCATGTTCCCCTACGATCAGAAACTGCATGAGAGCGGCGGCATGAAGGAGACCTTTGCTGCACGCTGTGAGGCCGGCACAACCTACGACCACGTCATTGTCGATATGCCTGCACTCTTCAGCAAGCGCAACGACAAGTGGAACATTGAGCAGCCGGGTCTCCTGCGGCTCGTGGAGTAAAAGTACCGATAACAAAGAGAACCGTACACGAGGGAAACACCTCGGTACGGTTTTTTGTGTCATGGAGAGATTTTGATTTCAGGCGGCGTATGATATAATAATCATATAAACGAATAATGGAGGACGCAGTCTAGCTGTCGATTTTGGCACAGTTGACGATAGGTATGCCCACGCGGCAATTCACAGGAATTGCATCGAAGAATAGGTGGAGATAGCGATGAGCGTAAAAGCAATGTTTGAATTTAAGCGCGGCGCATTTTTTAGTGGGCAATTAAATTATCGTATAGTCAACAATCATTTCTCCATGAGGGCTTATAATGCGTTTCACTCCATGCGCTGCTTCTCGTTCAATGTAACGGAAGAGGATATGAAGGCAATATATATGTCTGTTTCTCCAATCATGGAATGGAAAGAAAAATACGATGATAATGATTTTATTCTCGATGGTTTTGGTTGGTCGATAAGGTATTGCTATAACGGAACTGAGATAAAGTCGCAAGGCTACGAGACTTATCCCTCCAATTACAAAAAAGTAATTGGTGAGATACAGGAGTGCATGGAAATACTGTGTAAAAAATACGCTGCGGATCAATATAGAGAGGATGAGGCCGAACAGAGAAGGCAACTCTGAAATATACAGAATATCCGTGGGAAAGGAAATATTAGATGCAAACGAATGACAAGTCAATTCTGGATTTGATGAAGGACATCGGTGCAGGAAAAATCCAACTTCCGGATTTCCAGCGAGGATGGGTATGGGATGACAGCCATATTTGCGGCCTTATCGCCAGTATTACACAAAATTTTCCGGTGGGAGCGGCCATGTTCTTAGAATATGGCAACGACAATGTTCATTTCAAGTATCGTATGATAGAGGGAGCACCAAAGTCCGATGCTAAGCCGGATTTTCTGATACTGGACGGTCAGCAGCGCCTGACGTCCATCTATTCTTCTTTGTGCAGCTCTCGTGCGGTAAAGACCAAAACGGATAAGGGCAATCCTATCACGCGTTTTTACTACATAGATATTCCGAAGGCTGTTGATCCCTCCGTTGACCGTATGGATGCCATTATTTCCGTCCCGGAAAATAAACAAATGACGTCCGATTTCGGCAGGAAGATTGACCTTGATGTATCGACAGCCGAGAAGGAATACGAAAATAAACTGTTCCCGTTGAATATCATATTGGACAGCGTAAAAGCAACGCAGTGGCAAATCGGATATATGCAATATTATCAGGCAGATCCATCTGTCTGCCAAGAATATCTCACGTTCATGAGTGAAATTATTCAAACGGTATCACACTATCAAATTCCTGTCATTACGCTGGACAAGGAAACACCAAAGGAAGCCGTATGCCAAGTATTCGAGAATGTGAACCAAGGCGGCGTGTCGCTGACGGTATTTGAGCTTGTCACGGCGGTATTTGCAATGGATGATTTTGAACTGAGGCCGGATTGGGAGAATCGAAAATACAATCACTTAAACGGGGAGGTTCTGAATATCGTTACAGCCACGGACTTTTTAACGGCGTGTACGCTTCTCGCCGCTCATGATAAAGGCGGAACTGTGAGCTGCAAAAAGAAAGATGTGCTGAACCTACAATTGGCAGACTACCTAAAATATGCTGATATTCTGACGCAAGGTTTTGAGGAGGCAGAGAATCTCCTCGCTGAGGAGCGAATTTTCGTCAGCCGTGACCTTCCCTATACGACGCAGCTTATCCCATTGGCCGTCCTGTGCGCTTTGCTCTTGCCGGACCATCGCATCAAACAATCCAACGTGAAAACTAAAATAAAGCAGTGGTACTGGTGTGGTGTATTTGGCGAACTTTATGGAAGCGCCAACGAAACCCGCTATGTCAACGATGTAGTGGGTGTGATGAATTGGTTGGCTGGCGGCGATTTGCCGAAAACCATCGTTGATTCTTATTTCAACCCCATGCGTCTCTTGATGCTTCAATCCCGACGGAGTGCCGCCTACAAAGGAATCATGGCACTCATTATGAAAAATCACAGTCGCGATTTTATCAGTGGGCAAGAGATGGATTTTGTTCGATATAAAGCTGATGGGATAGACATTCATCATATTTTTCCGAAGAATTACTGCAAAAGCAAAGGATACGATTACATCAAGTGGGATTCTATCATCAATAAAACACCGATTTCCTACAGCACCAATCGGGAGATTGGCGGAGTTGCACCAAGTATCTACTTGGCGCGTATCGAAAAGAAGGTGGAGCAGGGAGATTTGCGTGAGTTCCTCACCAGCCATTGGATTGATATGGATGATTGCATGACCGATAATTTTGAGCAATTCATCATCAATAGGGCAAAGAAAATCCTTGATGCTATTTCCAATGCCACGGGGAAGCCGATTTCCGGCAGAGACAGTGATGAGGTAAAGCAGACGTTCGGGGACTTCATATAAAAAACGGGGGTCTGCTAAAGATAAGCACACCCCCGTTAGTTTTCTGCCCGAATCGGACCAAAAATCTTCGTTAATCTGACGAAATTCATTTTATCAGAGAGTCGCAAGGCTCTTATTTCTTTTTCCCTTTCTTGTCGCTTATGTCCTTCAGGCATGCCTGTAGGAGGATTTGATTCACGAGGATGTCGGTGTTTGCGGGGGCGATGGCGGCGGCACCTGCGAGGGTTTTCCATGCGCCCGTGTAGTCTTTCATGTGGATGAGGGCGACGGCGAGGGCGTTCTGTGCGTCGGCATTCGCGGCGTCACGATGGATGGCGTCGCGCAGGACGGGGAGGGCCTTTGCTGCGGCGTTTTCTGCGAGGAGGGTGAGTCCGTAGTTGTAGCGTGCGCCCGCATCGTCGGGCGCGAGTTTCAGGTATGCTTCGTAGGCGCGGCGAGCTTCCTTGGTGCTGCCCTCTGCGGTATGGGTGAGGGCGATGCCAAGGTATGGCTCGGGGCGACGTGTATTGCGTTTCTGTGCGGCGGTGAAGTCGGCACGCGCGGCGGGGAGGTCGCCGCGGTGGAGGTAGACGAGGCCGCGATAGATGTAGCTGTCAGCGTCGGCTGCCTGCATGATGCGCGCATTCGCGGCGTGGAGGGCGATGTCGGAGCCGTCGGGGAGAGCTGCACGGTCGCGGATGGCGAGGATGCCTTGTCCGTAGGTGGTGCCGGGGACGGCCCAGACGCCGTTGAGCTGTACCCAACGCGTGAGTTTGCCGAATACGTCGGGGCGTTTTGTGCGGAGGAGATCATAGCGCGGGTCGACGATGGGGCTTTTCGGCGGTGTTGTGCTTGCGTAGGCGAGGAGGTGCTGGATGTGCGCCCGTGCGCCTGTGCGTATGTCGGGGAAGGAGAGCCCCTTTGCGCCGTTTCCCGTTGCGCCGAGTCCGCAGAAGTTGTTCTGCCGCCAGTCGACGTCGCCGCCGTAGGCGAAGAAGCCCGTTTCCTTGTATGCCTGTGCGAGCGCGACGTCAGGCCGGATGCCCTCGCGCTCGGCCTCCTCGTAGTAGGCACGGACGAGTTCTTGGGGGGTGCCGGTGAGTTTTGGCTTCGGGTTGCGCGCGAGGAGGTAGGCGAGCATCTGCTCCTCAGATGCAATGGGCTCGCCGAGGATGGTGACCTCGGCGGCGGTAGGTCCCGGCACGGGGAGGATGTCGAGATGCGGTGCGGGGAGGGCGAAGTGCAGCCCTGCGGCGAGTTTGGCGTCGATATTTTTTGCCTGCGGGAGTTCGGCAGGGAAGACGGGACGCGGGATGCTCGGCGCGGGTTCGGACTGCGCTGCGTACGCGGGAACGGTACAGAGGAGGGCGGCAGCGGCAAGTACGGCAGAGAGCTTTTTGCAGAACACAGGCATTTTCCTTTCGGTGAAAGATGTTCATCTGTGCAGTGCAAGCTCCACGCGAACACCTCGTTACGCAAGTGATCGTGCTCTTGTACGCTTAAATACCGTCGGACTTCTTAAACGCGCTTCGCTTGAACGAAAGAAATCCGACGGGGCGTACCGCGCACTTTACTCACTTGCTCCACTAGGGTTCGCTTAGAAGTCTTGCACTGTACCGAGCATAATTGTGGAATATCACTTCGTCCCGTAGAGCATGCCGATGCCGCGCATCATGAAGCGGACAGGCGCGGGCATGGGGATGTTTCGCTCGGTGTTCGGGAGATAGGAGATGTCGGCGATGCCCTTCTCCCGCAGGTAGGCGACGAACTCATCCATGTTGCCGTACATATCCTTGTTCCCGAAGGTGTCGTGCAGAGCGAACGCGCCGCCCTTTTTCAGCACGCGCAGAGCCTCCTCCACGAGCATGAATTTATCCTTTTGCGTGCGTACTTCGTGAAAGACAAAGTTGCTGACAACAGCGTCGAAATGATTGTCGGGGAAGTCGAGTTTTGCTGCGTCCCCATGCTGAAATGTGCAGCGATCTGCGACACCCTCGGCGGCGGCGTTTGCCTCGCACTGCGTCTGCCCGTAGTTCCACATCGGCGGCCAGTAGTCGATGCCCTGCATCTCGGCGAGCGGGAAGCGTTTTGCCGCTGCAATGCTCAGTGCGCCCGAGCCGCAGCCGACCTCGAGCATTCGGCCCAGTCCGTCCCACGGGAGCTGATCGAGCAGGTAGGTGTGGATGCGGCGCATGAGCCCGCCGCCCTCGAAGTCGAAGATGCGGCGGCAGTAGTACATATAGAGCACGACGACGGTCGCGACGAAGGAGAGGATGGCAAGGATGAAGAAGGGCGCGGTCACGCGGTCATATATGAGCGCATAGAGCGCGGTGAGCACGTAGAGCCCCCCCGCGATTGCTGCGAGGGTTTTCATCATCGGGGTCGAGATCCAGTTACCGTAGTTCGTTTTCATAGTTCAGTCTCCTTATTCAGTCCTGCAATCACTTCGTCGACCTCGCGGTTGACCTCCGCACGCAACTCTTTGAGTACGGGAGTAAATGCTGCCTCCTTCACACCGTAGGTGCGCTGCAAATCGTATTCAAGCGGCAGCCATGTGTGAGGATCGCCCTCGTTGTGCGTGATGACTGCCTCCATGCGGTCGAGTGCCTTGACGATTTTCGCTTCCTCGGTCTCCATCGCATCCATCTCGGTGAATAGGGAACGTACCTCCGCCGCACAGGGTGCGGGGAGAGCGTCAATCCACTCGTCCCTCAGCTGGTGTTCGCGTGCGCGGTCGGCATCCGTCTTTTCAAATGTCGGGATGTCTCCCGTAAAGACTTCGCCCACATCGTGCAGGAGTGCCATGAGGAGGAGGCGTGTGAGGTCGGCGGTGGGGAATTCATCGCGCAGAAAGTACGCCATCAGTGCCATCCGCCAGCTGTGCTCGGCGACACTCTCCTGCCGTCCCGACTTCATCCACGCGTGGCGTGTGCGCTCCTTGAGCCCGGCGATGCAGTGAACGATGGCGAGATACTCCTTTGGCGACATAGCTGCTCCTTTCGTATGGTTGAGAAATCATTTCTATTATAACATATTGCAGGAAGTGCAGTTTGAAAAATAAATAAATCTAGGATATGGCTACAATGTGGCTATATTGTGTCTTTTCCGTGTCTGTGCTATACTTTCTTCAGAGGAAATAGGAGGAGGAGGTTTTATGTCAACGACAATGGTTCGAGTTCGTATGGATACGGGTCTGAAGGAGCAGGTGGATGCAGCACTGGCGAGCATGGGGCTGAATATGTCCACCGCAGTGAATGCCATGGCGCGGCAGATCATTCATCAAGGGAAGCTGCCGTTTGAGCTGTACACGACAAGTCCTGCACTTCGTGAGGCAATCCGCGAAGCCGAGGAAATCCGCAGACACCCGGAGGAGCATCGAGCATATACGAACGCGCGCGAGATGATGGAGGATATTTTGTCCTGATGTACCGTATCATTCCGACGGCACGCTTTCGCAAGGATTTGAAGCGTGCGGCGAAACGTGGACTGCCGATGGAGCAGTTGGAGAACGTTGTAGATGCACTTTCTCTGGGGAAAACTCTTGCGCCGAAATACCGAGATCACGCGCTCACAGGGAATTATGTCGGCTATCGTGAGTGCCATATCCAGCCGGATTGGCTTCTTGTGTACCGCATTGATGAAGAGATACTGACGTTGGTACTTGCATATACGGGGACGCACAGTGACCTCTTTTGAGCGAATTTTGCTGTAGGACGATGAAAAACATTGTCAACACGCCGCACATATAGTATAGTAGATTCCCATAGGAGGAATGTGTGTGAGACAGAAAATGGGCGTGCTCGGTCCCGTGGGGACGCACAGCGAGGCGGCAGCACGCTATCTCATGGAGTGGCAGTGTCTTGACCGTGAGATCGTATGCTTCGGCGACATCGGCGAGTGTCTGCATGCGGTGGAGATGGGCGTAGTGGACGCTGCGTTCGTGCCCGTGGAGAATTCGCTTGAGGGCGCAATCGCGGTGACGCTCGATGCGCTTGCACGCTCGGATACGCTGCGCGTGCGGCGCGAGGTGATCTGGCCCGTGCACAACTATCTGATGGCACGCGCAAAGGATGCAGAGATCCGCGTGGTCTACTCACACGCGCAGCCCATCGCACAGTGCCGCGACTTCCTCCTGCGGCACTGTCCACAGGCGGAGATCATCAAGACAGCGAGCACGGCACGCGCGGCGGAGATCGTCGGCGCATCGCTCGCAGATGCGGGAGCGGCGGCAATCTGCACGCGCCGTGCGGGTGCGCTGAACGGTCTGGTCGAAATCGCGGGCAGGATCGAGGATCGCGGCTCGAACTGCACACGCTTCTTTGAGGTTGTGCGCGACGGCATGCTCCCGCCGCCTGCAGAGGAACCCGATACGGTGCTTTTCGTCTGTCAGATTGACGGTGCACGCGCGGGCGCACTCTACGATGTGCTCGGCGAATTTGCGCATCGCGCGGTGAACCTCACGCGCATCGAGTCACGCCCCGCGCGGACGGAGCTCGGCGCGTATCTGTTTTTTTTCGATCTCGACGCGCACAGCGATGCGGATGCCATACGCGATGCCATCGATGCTGTCGCAGAGAAGAGCGTATGGCTGAAGGTGCTCGGTGTTTTCCCCGTACACACGGCACGCAATGAATAGTAAGGAGCGATATAAATGGTTGTTATTATGAACTCGGATGCCTCGCAGGAGGATATTGAAAACGTCATCCACGCCATTGAGGAGCAGGGGCTCGAGGCGAAGGTCATGGAGGGCGCGCGGCAGAAAATCGTCGGCGTGATCGGCGACAAGACAAAGCTCGCGGCGACTCCGCTGGATGCGATGCACGGCGTTGAGACGACCGTCGCCATCTCCAAGAGCTACAAGCTCGCGAGCCGTGAATTCCATCCCGCACCGACGGTCATCGACGTGCGCGGCGTGAAGATCGGCGACGGGACGCCCGTGGTGATGGCGGGGCCGTGCGCTGTGGAGTCGCGCGAACAGCTCCTAGAGACGGCGCAGCTCGTCAAGGAGGGCGGTGCGCAGTTTATTCGCGGCGGTGCGTACAAGCCGCGTACCTCGCCCTATGCGTTCCAAGGCCTCGAGGAGGAGGGGCTGAAGTATCTCGCCGAGGCTCGTGAGAAGACGGGGCTTGCCGTTGTGACAGAGGTCACGGTGGTCGAGGCGGTGGATACGGTCGCCGCCTACGCTGATCTTCTGCAAGTCGGCGCACGCAATATGCAGAACTTCGGTCTCCTGAAGGCGGTCGGACGCGCGGGAAAGCCCGTCATGCTGAAGCGCGGGCTGGCTGCGACCATCGACGAGTGGCTGAACGCCGCCGAGTACATCATGAATGAGGGCAATCCAAACGTCATTCTCTGTGAGCGCGGCATCCGCACGTATGAGACCTATACGCGCAACACGTTTGACATCAGTGCGATTCCTGCGATCAAGCATCTCTCGCATCTGCCGATCATTGCCGATCCGAGTCACGGTACGGGAAAGTGGCGCATGATCAAGCCCGTGTCCCTCGCCTCCATCGCGGCAGGCGCGGACGGGCTCATCATCGAGGTGCATCCGAACCCCGCACGTGCTCTTTCCGATGGGCCGCAGTCGCTGACGCCGGAGAACTATCGCGATCTCATGGCGAGCGTGCAGAAGCTCAGCCGCTTTATGAAGAATGAGCAGATCGAACCGATGGTGATGGAGTAACGCAATAGAAAAAATGCGGTAATACGAACGTCAAATTCGTATCACCGCATTTTTTTATGGATTGCACCTCGTTGACTATACCTCGGCGATGACCTCGATCTCGCAGAGTGCACCTGCCGGCAGGGCCTTGGCAGCGACGCAGGAGCGCGCGGGCTTGCCCGTGAAGTGGCGGGCATAGACTTCGTTGAACGCGGCGAAATCCGCGATGTCCGCGAGGAAGCAGGTGGTCTTGATGGTGTGCGAGAGGTCGGTACCGGCAGCACTGAGGACGGCGGCGAGGTTCTTGCAGACCTGCTCCGCCTGCCCTGCCACGTCCGTCGCCGTGATCTTGCCGACGGCGGGGTCGATGCCGATCTGTCCCGAGGTGTAGACGAGAGAGCCGACGCGCATTGCCTGACTGTAGGGGCCGAGGGCAGCGGGGGCGTTGTCGCTGTGAATCATTTCCATAGAGAGGCTCCTTTCATCAATAAGGGCTGGTGTACGAAGCGTTCTATTTCGTACACCAGCCCTTTCACGATTCTCACAGCACTGTTTTGCAGTGTGGGAATTTTCTCTGTTTAGTGGATCGTCGTGACGCGGACGGCGATGGAACCGCCCTCGTTGTAGGTCATGCCTGCAACCATGACAACCTTGTCGCCGTGGTCGACATAGCCGTTGTCGAGAGCACTCTTGGTGCAGGACTCGATCATCTCCTCGACGCTCGACCACTTGCGTCCCTGGATGGAGTAGACACCCCAACGCAGGTTGATGTGGCGTGCGACCATCGGGCTCGGCGCGTAGGCGACGATGGTCGCCTTCGGACGGTATTTCGACACGACGCGCGTCGTGTAGCCGGACTGGGTCGGCGTGAGGATGGCGGTGGCACTCGTCTCGTAGGCAAGCTGCACGGTCGCATGGGAGACGGCATCCGTCGTGGAGGAACGCTCACGGATCTGACGCGAGCGGATGAGTGAGTCGTACTCAAGCGACTCCTCGCAGCGCTGGGCGATGGTGTTCATCATCTTGACCGCCTCGACAGGGTAGTTGCCGCTTGCGGTCTCACCCGAGAGCATGATGGCGTCCGCACCGTCGAAGATGGCGTTGCCGACGTCGGAGACCTCGGCACGTGTCGGACGCGGATTCTCGGTCATCGACTCGAGCATCTGCGTAGCGACGATGACGGGCTTGCCGACGGCGTTGCACTTGCGGATGATTTCCTTCTGGATGACGGGCACATCCTCAGCGGGCACCTCGACACCGAGGTCGCCGCGCGCGACCATGATGCCGTCGGAGACGGCGAGGATCGCGTCAAAGTTGTTGACGCCCGCGAGGTTCTCGATCTTCGGGATGATCTCCATGTGGCCGCCGTGCTTGGCGATCAGGTGGCGGATCTCCTCCACGTCAGCAGGGCGCTGGATGAAGGATGCCGCAACGAAATCCATGTCGTTCTCGATGCCGAAGATGATGTCGCGCTCGTCCTGCTCGGAGATGGCGGGCAGGCTCAGCTCGATGCCGGGCGCTGCAACGCGCTTGCGCGTGGACATCGCACCGCTGTTCTGGATGGTGGTGATGATGTCCTTGCCGCGCACCTCATCGACAACGAGCTCGACGAGTCCGTCGGAGAGCAGGAGCTTGTCGCCCGGCTTGACCTCGGTGTAGAGCTTCTTGTGGTTGACGCTGACGTGCGTCTCATCGCCCGGCGCATCGTCGTACGTGAGCGTGAATTTGTTGCCCTTCTCGAGGTGCACCTTGCCGGCGGCGAATTCGCCGAGGCGCATCTCCGGTCCCTTGGTGTCGAGGATCAGCGAGATCACCTTCCCCGAGCGCTCCGCAGCGGCGCGTACCTTCTTGATGCGCTCCATATGCTCCGGATGCGTGCCGTGGGAGAAGTTGAAGCGTGCGCAGTTCATCCCGTTCTCGATGAGTGCATCGACGATGCCGTCCGGATCCGTGGCAGGACCCTGTGTGCAGATAATTTTTGTTTTTTTCAGCATGACATATCCCCCGTTTTTTGTCCCTGAGTTTACATCTATGGATATTCTACACTCTTTTTAAGGAGAAGTAAAGATACTATGCGGACACATGCCGCTAGTTGATGGAGGTTTATTTATCTGGACAATGAAAGAATACACGGATGCAATTTGACAAGAACCTTTTTTTTCGCTTATTATTGAAACTGTTTTTATAGGAAAGGGTGATACTATGGATTTTCTCAATTCGGCCGTGGGGACGATCAATGACTTTTTGTGGACTTATATCATCATCGTCGTCCTCGTTGGCTGCGGGCTGTGGTTCACACTCTCGACGAAGCTCGTCCAGCTGTGTGCGCTGCCCGAGATGGTGCGCCTCCTCACGGGGGATCTCGGTCGCCGCCCGAGCGGGCGCAAGGCGATCTCGTCGTTTCAGGCGTTCTGCGTCAGTACGGCGTCGCGCGTCGGCGTCGGCAATATCGCAGGCGTTGCCATCGCCATTGTGACGGGCGGCCCCGGCGCGGTGTTCTGGATGTGGGCGATTGCCTTTGTCGGGACGGCGACGGGGTTTGTGGAGAGCACGCTCGCGCAGATCTACAAGATTCCGCGTGGACATGGGCTCTTTCACGGCGGCCCTGCCTACTACATCCAGAATGCGCTCGGTCAGCCTGCCGTGGCAAAGCTCTTTGCCGTACTGATCTCCGTGACGTTCGGTCTGATCTACGTCTCGGTGCAGGCAAATACGATTGCGCTCTCGGTGGAGAAGGCATTCGGCGTGGAGACGTGGATCATGGGCATCGCCCTCTCGGTGCTGGCGGCACTCGTGATCTTTGGCGGGCTCAGCCGCATTGCGACGTTTACAACGTTCCTCGTACCGATCATGGCGGGACTGTATCTCCTCATTGCGCTCATCATTGTCATCATGCACATCGATGCGGTGCCGGGGATGTTTGCCCTCATCCTGCACGATGCGTTCAGTCCGCAGGCGGCGGTCGGCGGCGGCATCGGTACGGTGATCCTCACGGGAATCCGCCGCGGTCTGTTCTCGAATGAGGCGGGCGAAGGCTCGATCCCGAATGCGGCGGCGACGGCGAGCGTGACCCATCCTGTTAAGCAGGGACTGGTGCAGGCGTTCGGTGTCTACGTCGATACGTGGATTGTCTGTTCGGCGACGGCGTTCATCGTGCTCCTCACGGGGCAGTACACGGTCGGCGGCGACGTGAGTGGCATCGCACTTGCACAGGATTCGCTCGCGAGCGTCTTCGGCACGTGGGCTTCGTCGCTTCTCTCGATTCTGATCTTCCTCTTTGCGTTCAGCTCGGTCGTCGGCAACTACTACTACGGCGAGATCAACATCCACTTTTTCGGTGCGAATGTAAAGACGGCGCTCAATCTCTATCGCGCCGCCGTGGTCGCGATGGTGTTCTTCGGCTGCGTCGCTGCGTTCCAGCTCGTCTGGAACCTCGCGGATCTCTTCATGGCGATGATCTGCCTCACGAACCTCTACGCGATTACGCGGCTCGCGCCCTATGCGCGGATGGCACTGCGGGACTATTTCGCGCAGAAGGCGGCAGGGAAGAATCCAATTTTTGATCCGGCCATTCTCCCCAATCAGCGCGGTGTGATGGCATGGAACGAGGATGAGTTCCGCGCACAGAAATACGAATAAAATATTTGGGGGAGCGCTCTGCGAAGCGAAAACTTCGTGCGGCAGTTCCTCCTTCTTTTTTCTATGAAAGTCTTTACTTTTGATGCGTGCTTTCGTAGAATAGAGAGCAAGAACAATACGCGCGTGAGCGCAGGATCGAGACGGGGGATGGTTTTATGCTGAAAAAGGCAATCGCGGTCGTCACGTCGGGGGGAGACAGCCCCGGCATGAATGCGGCGGCACGCGCTGTGGTGCGTACGGCGCTCTATGAGGGCGTCGATGTCTACGGTGTGCACAACGGATACAGCGGTATGGTGCACGATGATATTGAGCAGCTCACATCGCGCAGCGTCAGCGATCTCATCCAGCGCGGCGGCACATTCCTCGGCACGGCGCGCAGCAAGACGTTCATGACGCCCGAGGGGCGCAAGACGGCCTACGAGAATCTCCGCAAACGCAACATCGAGGGGCTTGTGATCATCGGCGGCGACGGCTCGCTGACGGGCGGCTCACTCCTCAGCAAGGAGACGGGAATGCCGATCGTCGGGCTGCCAGGCACGATCGATAACGATGTCTGGGGCATGGACTATACGATTGGCTGCGATACGGCGTGCAATACGATCGTCGATGCGATCAATAAGCTGCGCGATACGGCGTCGGCGCATCGCCGCATCATCATCGTCGAGGTCATGGGACGTCACTCGGGTTGGCTGGCAATGATGTCGGGCATCGCGGGCGGTGCGGAGTATATCCTCGTACCGGAGGTTGCATTCGATCTCGAGGAGATCAGCCTTGAGCTGAAGGAGATGTACGAGAGCGGCAAGCGCTACAGCATCATCGTCGTTGCAGAGGGCGCGGGCTCGGGCGTTGAAATCGGCAAGATCATCGGCGAAAAGACGCAGATCGATACACGCGTCTCGGTGCTCGGACACATTCAGCGCGGCGGCTCGCCGACGGTGGAGGACCGCATCAAGGCGTCGATGCTCGGTGAGAAGGCGGCACTCGCGATCATTTCGGGAGTAACCGACGTGGTCTACAGCTTTAACGAGGGGCAGGTCGTGGGGGTCAACCTCTTCGAGGCGGTCAATAACAGCAAGACACTCGATCCAGAGCTCGTGCGGCTCTCGCGCGTGCTGGCATAATGATGCTTTTGAGGGGCTGCGGTGCCCATGTGCCGCAGTCCTTTAGGAAGCACTGATAAATTCGGTACAACCATCTTGACGCATCTTTTTTGCCCGCACTTCGGCGGAAAATCCTCCACAGAGCACCACTCTGCGTCCGGTTTTCCACCTCGTTCGGACGAAAAATCTACGCCAACCTGGCAGACCTCATTTTATCAGTGCTTCCTTTATTTTCCTCTTGACAAGATTCCGTAAACCATGTAGACTACCCTATGTTGTTATCCCATAAATGAATAGCTTCTCATGTGAGAGCACTGTGGAGAGTTGTCCGAGTGGTTGAAGGAGCACGCCTGGAAAGCGTGTGTGCGGTGATACCGTACCGAGAGTTCGAATCTCTCACTCTCCGCCATTTTTATTGATTTTTCTCAGGGCGGGCTGCAGTGCCTTGGTCTCGCGCAATGGAGCCCTGTGAACCCCGTCAGGTCCGGAAGGAAGCAGCGGTAAGCGGATCGTTTCATGTGCCGCGAGGGTGCCTGGGAACTGCGGTCTGCCGTGGGAGAAATCGGAACAGCGCAGCCCGTGTGGGCTGTTTTTTGTTTGTCAAAAAGGAGGTGCGTGATGGCATACGTTGCACTCTATCGGCGGTGGCGGCCGGAGAGTTTTGCCGATCTCGTGGGGCAGGAGCATATCAGCCGCACGCTTTCCCGTGCGGTGACGAGCGGGCAGACCAGCCACGCCTACCTCTTTACAGGGCCACGCGGCACGGGCAAGACGAGCACGGCAAAGATCCTCGCGCGCGCACTGAACTGCGCCGAGGGGCCGACGCTCACGCCGTGCGGCATCTGTGACTCCTGCCGCAGCATCAGCGACGGCTCGTCGATGGATGTCTTTGAGATCGACGCAGCGTCCAACCGCGGTATCGACGAGATCCGCGATCTGCGCGAGTCGGTGAAGTTCGCTCCGACGGAGGGGCATTATAAGATCTACATCATCGACGAAGTGCACATGCTCACGACGGAGGCGTTCAACGCTCTTCTCAAAACGTTGGAGGAGCCGCCCGAACGTGTGATCTTCATCCTCGCGACGACGGAGCCGCACAAAGTGCCCGCGACGATTCAGTCACGCTGCCAGCGCTATGACTTTCACCGCATTACGGTGACGGAGATCCGCGACCGTCTCATCTATGTCTGTAAGGAATCGGACATTGCGGCGGAGGAGGATGCGCTCGGTATCATCGCTGAGCAGGCGGACGGCGGGATGCGCGACGCACTCTCGATTCTCGACCAGTGTATGGCACTCGCGGAGGGGACGCTGACGGCGGAGCGCGTGCAGGAGACGTTGGGGCTTGTCGGGCGTGCGTGGATTCGGCACATGGCGGGAGAGATCGCTGCGCGCGATGCGGCGGCACTGATCGCACAGCTCAGTGAGCTCCTGCAGAGCGGGCGCGAGTTGAAGCAGGTGCTCGCCGAGCTCGCGCAGCACTTCCGCCGCCTGATGATCGCGGGCGTCGGCGGCGCGGTCAGCGCAGCGGAGCTCTGCGCGGGCGATGCGGAGGAGCTGCGCCTGGACGCGGCTCAGTTCACGCAGGAGGAGATCATGTCGATTCTGCGTCGTCTCAATGAGACGATGCAGGAGCTGCGTACCTCGCCGCAGCCGCGCATTGCGGTGGAGACGCTGCTGATCGGCCTCTGCCATACGGAGGGGACTGCTCCTTCGGGAGAATCGACTGCGCCCCCTACGGGCGGCGCGGATGCTGCGCGGATCGCGCGGCTCGAGGCACAGGTCGAGGAGCTGGCGGCGCGCCTTGCCGCAGGCGGCACGCCTGTATCCGCCTCCGCTTCTGCCACAGCGAGTGCTGCACCTTCGCCGCGCCCACATGCGGCGAAGGCGGACGGCGCAGCAGCCAAAACTGCGACGAAGAAAGCGATATCGTCTGCCGCAAAAGAAGCGGCGGACGGTGCGCCGCGTCAGCTCGACATGAAGATCTGGCAGAGCTTTCAGACACGGCTCAAGGAGCGAAATCGGCTCGCCGCATCCCTCCTCTCGGGCGCGGCGTACGAGGGCATGACGGAGACACATTTCTTCATCCGTCCGTCATCGGATATGGCGCGTGACTATATCAAGAAACGCCATCGTGCCGTCTTTGATGAGGTGATGACGGAACTCGCAGGCCGCCCGCTCGCCGTCGTCTGTACGGGCGGCGAGGAGGAGGAGCTCCCACCACCTCCGCCACCCAAAGAGCCGGACTATCCTGCGCCTGTGGCGGCGCTGCTCGAAGTCGCAGGCGAGGGGGCTCGTGTGGAGGAGGTGACGGCGCCGCTGCGTGCGGCGCAGAAGAAGCCTGCCACGCCCCCGCAGGAGAGCGCAGCGGAAGAGGATGACTACGAGCCGTATGAGCCGACGCCCGATGAGGAAGCTGAGATGTTTGATGATGAGCTTCCGCCCGATGAGTAGGCTTGACGTTGCGGACGGATTTTGCTAGGCTAGGGAAGCAATAGAAGAATTCACTAAGATAAAGGAGAGATACTATGTTTAACGGCGGCGGAAATATGGCCGGCATGATGAAGAAAGTCCAGAAAATGCAGGCGGACATGAAGAAGATGCAGGACGAGCTGCGCAAGAAAACAGTCGAGGTCTCCTCGGGCGGCGGCGCGGTGAAGGTCGTCATGGATGGCGAGAAGCAGGTGCAGAGCCTCATTATCGCTCCCGCGGCGGTTGATCCTGAGGACATCGAGATGCTGCAGGATCTCATCTCGGCGGCGTTCAACGAGGCAACGAAAAAGGTGGACGACATGATGGCGCAGGAGATGGGCAAACTGACGAGCGGCCTCGGCCTGCCGCCCGGACTGCTCTGATATGCAGCAGATCGCACCCCTCGCGCAGCTCATCGAGCAGCTGCGCGCCCTCCCCGGCATCGGGGCAAAGACGGCGACGCGGCTCGCCTACCATATTCTGGATATGGATATGGAGCGTGCGAAGCGTCTTGCCGCTGCCATTACGGGAGCAAAGGAGAAGATCGGCTTCTGTTCCGTCTGCTTCAACCTCACGGACAGCGACCCGTGCGCCATCTGCATGGCGGAAAAACGCGACCACACGACGATCTGCGTCGTCGAGCAGCCGCAGGATGTTGCGGCGATGGAGCGCATGAACGACTATGACGGCGTGTATCATGTTTTGCATGGCGCACTCTCCCCGCTTGAAGGCGTGGGGCCGAACGACATCCGCATCCGAGAGCTCGTCCTGCGTGCGGGCAAGGAAAATGTGCAGGAGGTCATCGTTGCGACCAATCCCAACGTCGAGGGTGAGGCGACGGCGATGTATATTGCCAAACTCCTGAAGCCGATGGGGATTCGTGTGACACGCATTGCTCACGGGCTGCCCGTGGGCGGTGATCTCGAGTATGCAGATGAGGTGACGCTCTCGCGCGCCATGGAAAACAGAAGGGAGATATAACTTGGATATTGCTGCAGGCGTCGCACTCGCCGTTTTGATTTTTGCCGTCCTCGGCAAGGTGCTTTCTTTGCCGTTTCGCATCGTGTGGAAGCTCATCACGAACAGCGTTGTCGGCGCGATCATCCTCTGGGTGATCGACCTCTTTGGCGCGGGGATCGAGATCAACTTCCTGCGCGCCTTGATTGCGGGATTCTTTGGCATCCCGGGCGTCATTGTCCTGCTCCTCGAACGCATGATGGGGCATTGACACCAATTTTTTCAAAAAAACGAAAAAAGGGGTTGACGGGACTCGTGACGTGTGTTATATTATGACAGTCGCGCCGATGAGAGCGGCGGGCGAGCGCAAGCAAGCCCCAGCACTAGAGTGGCGCAGGATGTACCCTGAAAACTACACAATGCAAAACAAGTTAGAGGAAACTCTAACAGCCAGATGCAACATCGTTGTGAAGGTGGCAACACCTTCGGTCAACGAAACAACAATTCTTTTACAAGAATGACATTTTGAGCCAACAGGCTCTCAGATAGACTACGGTCTTTTATGGAGAGTTTGATCCTGGCTCAGGACGAACGCTGGCGGCGTGCTTAACACATGCAAGTCGAACGGGATGATCTTAAAGCTTGCTTTTAGAGAATCTAGTGGCAAACGGGTGAGTAACACGTAGACAACCTGCCGACAGGATGGGGACAACATTCCGAAAGGAATGCTAATACCGAATGAAGTCAGAGGAGGGCATCCTCCTCTGATGAAAGATGGCCTCTTTTTATGCTATCACCTGTTGATGGGTCTGCGTCTGATTAGCTAGTTGGTGAGGTAACGGCTCACCAAGGCGACGATCAGTAGCCGGTCTGAGAGGATGAACGGCCACATTGGGACTGAGACACGGCCCAGACTCCTACGGGAGGCAGCAGTGGGGAATCTTCCGCAATGGGCGCAAGCCTGACGGAGCAACGCCGCGTGAGTGAAGAAGGTCTTCGGATCGTAAAGCTCTGTTGACGGGGACGAACGTGCCTAGTGCGAATAGTATTAGGTAATGACGGTACCTGTCGAGGAAGCCACGGCTAACTACGTGCCAGCAGCCGCGGTAATACGTAGGTGGCGAGCGTTGTCCGGAATCATTGGGCGTAAAGGGAGCGCAGGCGGGCCGGTAAGTCTTACTTAAAAGTGCGGGGCTCAACCCCGTGATGGGAGAGAAACTATCGGTCTTGAGTACAGGAGAGGAAAGCGGAATTCCCAGTGTAGCGGTGAAATGCGTAGATATTGGGAAGAACACCAGTGGCGAAGGCGGCTTTCTGGACTGCAACTGACGCTGAGGCTCGAAAGCCAGGGGAGCGAACGGGATTAGATACCCCGGTAGTCCTGGCCGTAAACGATGGATACTAGGTGTGGGAGGTATCGACCCCTACCGTGCCGGAGTTAACGCAATAAGTATCCCGCCTGGGGAGTACGGCCGCAAGGCTGAAACTCAAAGGAATTGACGGGGACCCGCACAAGCGGTGGAGTATGTGGTTTAATTCGAAGCAACGCGAAGAACCTTACCAGGCCTTGACATTGACTGAAAGCGCTAGAGATAGTGCCCTCTCTTCGGAGACAGGAAAACAGGTGGTGCATGGCTGTCGTCAGCTCGTGTCGTGAGATGTTGGGTTAAGTCCCGCAACGAGCGCAACCCCTGTTCTTTGTTGCCATCACGTAAAGGTGGGCACTCAAAGGAGACTGCCGCGGAGAACGCGGAGGAAGGCGGGGATGACGTCAAGTCATCATGCCCCTTATGGCCTGGGCTACACACGTACTACAATGGAACGGACAGAGAGCAGCGAACCCGCGAGGGTAAGCGAACCTCAAAAACCGTTTCCCAGTTCGGATTGCAGGCTGCAACCCGCCTGCATGAAGTCGGAATCGCTAGTAATCGCAGGTCAGCATACTGCGGTGAATACGTTCCCGGGTCTTGTACACACCGCCCGTCACACCACGGAAGTCATTCACACCCGAAGCCGGCGCAGCCGTCTAAGGTGGGGAAGGTGACTGGGGTGAAGTCGTAACAAGGTAGCCGTATCGGAAGGTGCGGCTGGATCACCTCCTTTCTAAGGATTAGGATGAACCAACGGTTCACAATCTTAGGTCGGTCATTTGGCTTAGTTTTGCATTGTCTAGTTTTGAGGGTAACATCCACATAAAATGGGGGCGTAGCTCAGCTGGGAGAGCACCTGCCTTGCAAGCAGGGGGTCAGGAGTTCGATTCTCCTCGTCTCCACCATCTTTTGTATGTTATCCTAGATCGTAGGAACGTTACGATATAACGGAACTCCGATTTAGTTTACACTCAGCAAAGCGAAAGTTTTGCGTAGGGCAAGGAATGAGAATAAGTTCAAGGGAGCTGTAATGGCAATTACGTTGACCGCAGGACTTATTTGAATGACACAGCCATACACAAAAATCTCGCCTTTGCGCCTAATA
Organism: Selenomonas sp. oral taxon 478; assembly: GCF_001189555.1. NCBI lineage: Bacteria > Bacillati > Bacillota > Negativicutes > Selenomonadales > Selenomonadaceae > Selenomonas > Selenomonas sp. oral taxon 478. The sequence continues at coordinate 1,205,951 of NZ_CP012071.1, forward strand.
TGGGCCTATAGCTCAGCTGGTTAGAGCGCACGCCTGATAAGCGTGAGGTCAGTAGTTCAAGTCTACTTAGGCCCACCATTTATTTGTTCCCTGAAAACTGCACAGAAGAAACAAGAAAATCTAAACATGGGAGATATGGTGAACTCATGTCACGATATTTTCCACACTGAAAGATTTTCCCAAGCAAATTAGGATAAAGCGAAAATACCTTAAGTCACAAGATGATGACTTTCGTGATAAACCATGAGAGTTTAAGTTCTGCGCCGATGTGAGATCGACGCCGAAGATTCTGCCGGATGCAAGGAGGCGCAAGGAAACGTAGTTCGCTACGTTGACTGAGCCGACACAGCAGGCGGCGGGATATGCGGTGTCCCCCTCATCGAAGGAGAACCGTAAGTCAAGTGAACAAGGGCATACGGCGGATGCCTAGGCGTTTCGAAACGAAGAAGGACGCGATAAGCTGCGATAAGCCATGACGAGCTGCAAGTAAGCTGTGACTCATGGATTTCCGAATGGGGCAACCCGGCGGGAGTAACGTCCCGTCACTCTGTACTCGATACAGAGAGAAAACACCCGATGAACTGAAACATCTAAGTAGTCGGAGGAAAAGAAATCAAAGAGATTCCCTGAGTAGCGGCGAGCGAAACGGGAAGAGCCCAAACCAAGAGACTTCGGTTTCTTGGGGTTGCGGACCTGCAACAAACTGGACACTTTAGTGGAAGCATCTGGGAAGGTGCGGCAAAGAGAGTGAGACCCTCGTACACGAAAGAGTGAAAGGCGGGCAGGAATCCAGAGTACCACAGGGCACGAGGAACCCGGTGGGAAGCAGGGTGGACCACCATCCAAGGCTAAATACATCGAAACGACCGATAGCGATGAGTACCGTGAGGGAAAGGTGAAAAGAACCCCGGGAGGGGAGTGCAATAGAACCTGAAACCGTATGTCTACAAACAGTCGGAGCACTTTATATGTGCGACGGCGTGCCTATTGAAGAATGAACCGGCGAGTTAATTTATGCTGCGAGGTTAAGCGGGAGACGCGGAGCCGAAGCGAAAGCGAGTCTTAAGAGGGCGCAAGTAGCATGGATTAGACCCGAAACCACAGTGATCTATGCATGTCCAGGTTGAAGCTCAGGTAAAAATGAGTGGAGGACCGAACCCGTGCGTGTTGAAAAACGTTGGGATGAGGTGTGCATAGGGGTGAAATGCCAATCGAACGTGGAGATAGCTGGTTCTCCCCGAAATAGCTTTAGGGCTAGCCTCAGGCGAATCACCATAGAGACGGTAGAGCACTGATCGGGCAAGGGGGCGTAAAGCCTACCGACCCCAGTCAAACTACGAATGGCTCATATGGGCAGCCTGGGAGTCAGAATGCGAGTGATAAGACCCGTATTCAAGAGGGAAACAGCCCAGACCGCCGGCTAAGGTCCCAAATGCTGTGCTAAGTGGAGAAGGATGTAGGACTTCGAAAACAACCAGGATGTTGGCTCAGAAGCAGCCACCATTAAAAGAGTGCGTAATAGCTCACTGGTCGAGAGGCCCTGCGCCGAAAATATCCGGGGCTCAAGCACAGAACCGAAGCCGCGGCAGGGGTGCACATGTTCACAGAGCGCTCAAAGCGCAGGAAAAATTGGTATCTGCAAGGAAACGGAGAGCGTCGTAGCAGCGCTACGGCAAACGACGTTGACACAGCAGAGAGCGATTTTAACAAGCTTTTTGAACGTTGTGTGGATGTGTGCATCACTGGGTAGGGGAGCGTTCTTATCTGGACGAAGGCAGACCGGAAGGACTGCTGGACGGATAAGAAGTGAGAATGCCGGTATGAGTAGCGAAACGACAGGTGAGAATCTTGTCCACCGAAAGCCTAAGGAATCCCGGGCAACGCTCGTCGTCCCGGGGTAAGTCGGGACCTAAGCCGAGGCGAAAAGCATAGGCGATGGACAACTGGCGAAAATTCCAGTACCGGGCGTCTTCGTTTGAGGATGGAGTGACGCAGGAAGGAAGCTGAGCGCGCGAATGGTTGGGCGCGTCGAAGGCGGTAGGCTGATATGGAGGCAAATCCCCGTATCATAAGGCCGAGAACCGATAGATAGGAAAGACTACGGTCAATCTGAATTCAGCTGCACTACACTGCCAAGAAAAGCTTCTAACGAGAAGACGTCCGCCCGTACCAAAACCGACACAGGTAGGCGGGGAGAGAATCCTAAGGTGCGCGGGAAAACCCTCGTTAAGGAACTCGGCAAAATGCATCCGTAACTTCGGGAAAAGGATGGCCGCTGATGGTGAAGACATTTACTGTTGGAGCTATTGGCGGCGGCAGAAAAGAGGCCCAAGCGACTGTTTACCACAAACACAGGTGCCTGCGAAAGCGCAAGCTGAAGTATAGGTGCTGACGCCTGCCCGGTGCAGGAAGGTTAAGGAGAGTTGTTATCCCTTGAGGAGAAGCAGCGAACTGAAGCCCCTGTAAACGGCGGCCGTAACTATAACGGTCCTAAGGTAGCGAAATTCCTTGTCGGGTAAGTTCCGACCCGCACGAAAGGCGTAACGATTTGGGCACTGTCTCAACGAGGGACCCGGTGAAATTGAAATACCTGTGAAGATGCAGGTTACCCGCGACTGGACAGAAAGACCCCATGGAGCTTTACTGCAGCTTGGCATTGGTCTTTGGCATATAACGTACAGGATAGCCGGGAGACTGGGAAGATCGATCGCTAGATCGATTGGAGTCACCGTTGGGATACCGGCCTTTATATGCTAAGGATCTAACCGGAACATTAACCGTGTTCGGGACAGTACCAGGCGGGCAGTTTGACTGGGGCGGTCGCCTCCGAAAGAGCAACGGAGGCGTCCAAAGGTTCCCTCAGCGCGGACAGAAATCGCGCGCAGAGCATAAAGGCAGAAGGGAGCTTGACTGCGAGACTGACGGGTCGAGCAGGTACGAAAGTAGGGCTTAGTGATCCGGTGGAAAGAGAGTGGAATTGCCATCGCTCAACGGATAAAAGCTACCCTGGGGATAACAGGCTAATCTCTCCCAAGAGTCCATATCGACGGGGAGGTTTGGCACCTCGATGTCGGCTCATCACATCCTGGGGCTGAAGCAGGTCCCAAGGGTTGGGCTGTTCGCCCATTAAAGTGGTACGTGAGCTGGGTTCAGAACGTCGTGAGACAGTTCGGTCCATATCCATCGCGGGCGCAAGATACATGAGGGAGGCTGCTCCTAGTACGAGAGGACCGGAGTGGACGGACCAACGGTGTACCGGTTGTCCTGCCAAGGGCACGGCCGGGTAGCTGCGTCCGGAAGGGATAAACGCTGAAAGCATCTAAGCGTGAAGCCCGTCCCGAGATGAAGTATCTCATTCCTATAAGGAAGTAAGACCCCTTGAAGAAGACAAGGTAGATAGGCTGGATGTGGAAGCACAGCAATGTGTGCAGCTGACCAGCACTAATCGGTCGAGGGCTTGACTTAAGCAGCGAACCAAAACTGCGTGAACAAAAGCGAACGAGCAGTTTTGTGTGAGTCACTTAGTCGACGTTTGCGCAGCAAATGTCGACAGTATCAAGTGAGTAAGTATTTCGCTTTAATTTGCAAGGAAGTTTCTTCTGTGAAGTTTTGAGTGAGCAAGACTCATTCAACAAGATGCGGTGATGATGCCTGGACGGTTCCACCTGTTCCCATTCCGAACACAGTAGTTAAGCGTCCACAGGCCGAGGGTACTTCGTTGGAGACGACGTGGGAGAGTAGGTAGTTGCCGCAAGAACGAGGGATTCGTGATGATTCACGAGTCCCTTTTGCTATATATGGAGGTATATGATGAAGAAAAAACTCGCAGTAATTCTGTTTGGGCTGATTTCCCTTGGCATCGGATTGCTGCTGCTGCATCTCTCCCCCGACCCGATGGCTGAGAACCTGGAGCTGGCACGGGAAGCCTCGAATGCTCAGGAAGCGGCGGCGGCGATTTCCGCCAATAACAAAAAGGATGTTGTTTACAGCACGGTCGCTTATCTCTTTGTCGGCATTGGGTTCGGCGCAGCGGGCTACGGTGTTTTTATGAGCGGAAAAAAGGAAGATTCTGAGGAAAAATCCTAAAATATCCTTGTATCGTCAGTATACTTTGACTATAATATGTGCCAGCTATCTTTTTCAATGCAGTGAAAGAAATCCATGATTTCTTCGGGAGGTACTTTCATGATTCTGGATCGTCTGGAAAATCTGCCGCTCGGCAGATTCCAGTACAAGCTGCTTGTTGTCACGGGGCTTGGCTGGCTGTTTGATGCGATGGACACGGGGCTGATCGCTTTCGTCCTGCCGGTACTGGCGCGCGAGTGGAGTCTCACGCCGGCACAGGTGGGATGGATCGGCTCGATTGGGCTGATCGGCATGGCGCTTGGAGCGGTGCTCGCGGGGATGATTGCCGACCGCATCGGCCGCAAGCGGGTGTTTACGATCACGGTTCTCCTCTATAGCATCTCAACGGGGCTCTGTGCCGTTGCGTGGAGCTATGAGTCGCTGCTTGTGTTCCGCTTCCTTGTCGGCTTCGGCCTGGGCGGAGAGCTGCCCGTCGCAGCGACGCTGATGAGCGAGTATGCACCGGCACGCCTGCGCGGACGCTTCATTGTGCTCCTTGAGAGCTTCTGGGGGCTTGGCTGGCTTGCGGCGGCATGCATCGCCTATCTTCTCATCCCTGTCTTTGGCTGGCAGGCGGCGTTCTTTATCGGTGCCCTGCCCGCGCTCTATGTGTTCCTCCTGCGCCTGCACATGCCGGAGTCGATCCGTTATCTCCTTGCCAAGGGGCGTGTGGACGAGGCGAAGGCGATTGTACGCGATATCGAGCGCCAGCTCCATATGCCGGAGCGTCCCTTCCTCGATCAGCTTGCCCCGCACCGTATGCAGGCGGAGCAGGTGGAGACACCGGGATTTTCTGCGCTCTGGGCGAAGGGAATGCGCCGCCGCACGGTGATGCTCTGGCTCGCATGGTTCGGTATTGTGTTCAGCTACTACGGGATCTTTATGTGGCTGCCGTCGATGGTCTATGCGCAGGGCTTTGCCATTGTCAAGACGTTCGAGTATGTCCTCATTATGACGGTCGCTCAGCTGCCGGGCTACTATGCGGCAGCCTACCTCGTGGATGTGATCGGCCGCCGCTATACGCTCGGGCTCTTCCTCCTTCTCAGCGGCGTATGCAGCTATTTCTTCGGCAATGCAGGTGATGTCACTGCCCTCCTTGGTTGGGGCGCGGCGATGAGCTTCTTCAATCTCGGCGCGTGGGGCGTCATCTATACCTATACACCCGAGCAGTACCCAACGGCGATGCGCGCGCTTGGCAGCGGCTGGGCGGCAGGATTCGGCCGTATCGGCGGAATGATTGCGCCGATGCTCGTCGGCGTGATGCTCGCCAATGCATTTCCGATGAGCGGCATTTTTATGATGTTCGCGGCGGTCTTTGTCGTTATCGCGGGGACGGTGCTCCTTCTCGGACGTGAGAGCAAGCAGCAGACGCTCGAGGAGCTGGAGCAGACGCTCGGCGCTGCTGAGTCCTCGGCACTGCGCAACGAATAGAGAAACATCGTTAGACTTGTATGAAAAATTAGTCAGACAGGTTAAAAATTTATAGTAAAAATCCTTTCCGAATGAAATTCTCTGTGGTATACTTGCAGGACAAAAGAAGCAACACGGCTGCTTCTTACCGAGAGATTTTGTTTGACGATGGAGCGTCTGAAACAAATGCGTACCGGTATGGTACGCATTTGTTTTGGGGAGCTAAGGAATTGCTGATAAAATGAAGTCCGTCAGATGGCGGTGCTGAATTTATCCGTGCTTACTTAAGGAAAGAGGGGGTATTTATGCCAGCGGGAACGGAGTCATGAAGCGTCGCCCAGGGCCGGGATGACAGCGTGGTGATGAAGAATCTCTATGAGCTGTCGGGCATTAAGGGCGAGGATGTCTTTAAGAGCACGGCAGAGCATCCCTTCACGATCCGCAAGGACTCCTCCAGCATGTATGCACCGATTTCCTTTGACGGCGTTACGGCGCAGTGGGGCATCGGCTCAGCGACGAACTATGACGTGTTCACCGCCGTGGCACGCCACATGATCTATATCCTCGTCGCCGTTGGCATTATCGGTATTCTCCTGCCTCTGGCGGCACTGATCTCCTTTGTCACGAAGCGGATCTCGACGCCGATGAGCGATTTGCAGGGCGTGGTGGAGAACTTTGCCCGCCTCGATCTGCGTGCAGATAACCCCGCGAATGTACGTGCACGCGGCTATCTCGGCAGAGAGGATGAGATCGGAGCGATGACGGGGGATCTCGCCGAGCTCGCAAACAATCTGCGCGCAACGATGGGCAAGATCAACGCCTCGTCGGAATCCGTGGCAGCGACGAGCGAGGAGCTGACGGCGAGAACGCAGACGACGGCGCATAGCTCTGAGGAGGTCTCGAAGGCGATCCAGAACATCGCTGAGGGCGCGACGAGTCAGGCGGAGGATACGCAGAAGGCCGCCGATCATCTCAGTGAAGTGCTGCGCATCGAGCAGGAGACGGAGCATATCGTCAATGTCCTCAACGAGACGACACAGAAGATCAGTGACCGCAAGGCGGAGGGCTCGGAGATCCTAAACGATCTGCTTGGCCGCGCCGAGGAGATGTTCAAGGCGACAGAGGAAGTCGCCAAGGTTGTCGAGGAGACGAATCAGGGCGCGGACAAGATCGACGAGTCCAGTATGATGATCAAGAGCATCGCCAACCAGACGAACCTCCTCGCGCTCAACGCTGCCATCGAGGCGGCGCGTGCGGGTGAGGCCGGGCGCGGGTTCACCGTCGTGGCGGAGGAGATCCGCAAGCTCGCGGAGCAGAGCTCGAGCTTTACGGACGACATCTGCGGCATCATCCACGAGCTGAAGACGAAGAGCCAGCAGGCGGTGGATACGATGCACGTATCGACGAAGCTCGCATCGGAGTCGCATCAGGGGCTTGAGAGCACGAAGGAGTGCTTCGACCGTATCTCTGAGACGGTCGAGGAGACGGGCGAGGTCGTCAAGAAGCTGAACACATCAGCGAAGACGATGGGCGAGAAGCACGCATCCATCTCGGATGTGGTGCAGAACCTATCCGCACTCGCCGAGGAGAATGCTGCGACAACCGAAGAGGGCAGCGCGTCCGTGGAGACACAGTCGAATGCGCTTGAGGATATCGCGAAGGCGAGCGAGGGGCTCGCAGAGATCGCGACCGATCTCCAGTGCGAGGTGGAGCGCTTCAAACTATAAGATGTATGAAAGAGAGCTGCGGCACGAAGATGGTTCGGTCTTCGTGCAGCGGCTCTTTTCTATTGTGAGCAGTCCTGCTGTGGATGCACGCGAAAACACTAGCGAAATCTCCCTGTGTATGCTACAATAGGGCAGATAACATGAGGGTATTATATTTTGAGGTGACATTTTGCGATATAACTGGAAGCGCCTTGCGGCGGCATCTCTTTTTGCGCTGGCGGTACAATTCTACGCACCGCCGTCCTTTGCGATGCCTCCGATTCTCCCGTACAATGAGGTGACGGAGGGGATGCAGGGAACGGCGTATACCGTGCTCGATACGACGGGCGAGGTGCGCACATTCCCCGTGGAGATCGTCGGTCAGATGGAGGGCGGCAAGGGCTCTCAGCGGATGATTATGGCGCGGACGAGCGGCAATTTCATCGAGCACGTCGGCGGTGTCCTGCAGGGGATGAGCGGCAGTCCGATCTATGTAGACGGTCGTCTCGTAGGAGCGCTTGCAGCGGGGCTGAAGGATCTCAGCCCCTATACCTTTTTCATCACGCCGATCGAGGACATGATTCCGCTTTGGTCGATGCCCGACACGAAGAATAAGACGCGCATCGACACGGTGGATGTCGTGCGCGCCGTTGAGGAGCGCAAGAAGGCAAAGGAAAAGGACGAGCTGCGCGAGCGCAAGAAGAAAGTCGGCAAGATGACACACGCCGAGCGTGAGGCGGAGTGGCGTGATACACTCGCCGCCCTGCGCGGAGAGAAGACAGAGGAAACATCTGTGAGCGGTGCAGGTGCGTCAGAGGCGCAGAAGGCTGCGGACGACACGCATGACGCGACCGCTGATGCTGTGCAGAGTGCGGACAAAGGTGAGCAAACGTCGACCGATCCCGTCACATCATCTCCTGCAGCTAAGAAAGAGAATGTGCATGCTGCCGAGGAGAAGTCCACCTTCTTCGTGAGCGGATTTGGATCGGCGGGGCTGCGCTATCTAGAGAACAATATGCCTGCAGGCAGTACGTTCCTTCCGCTGGGAACGGTCAGTGCAAATACGCCCCTTCCCACGCGCTATGATGCCTCTCTTGCAGGCGGTCAGCCCGTCGGGGTCGCCATTGTCTACGGCGACTTCAGCATCGGCGCGACGGGAACGGTGACGGCGGTGGACGGCAAGAAGGTGCTGGCATTCGGTCACTCCTTTATGCACAAGGGAAACGTGAACTACTTCATGACGGATGCCGATGTGGTCGGGACGATTGCAGGACAGAGCAACGGCGTGAAGATCGCGAACATCGGCAGTGTGATCGGGCGCATCAATCAGGATCGTGAGACGGGCGTTGCGGGGATCCTTGGGACGTTTCCCACCGCTGTTCCCATTCGCATTCACGTGAAGGACGACGCGCTTGGCACGGAGGAGACCTTCGGTGCGCAGATTGCCTACGATGAGGATTTCCTGCCCGTGCTTTCGGGTAGTATTGCCTATGCGGCGATGAGCCGCGTGTCGGATTCCCTTGGCAGCAGCACGGCGCGCATCCGCTTTGCCATCCGTACGAACGCCGTGGACAGCGGGGCCTTTGAGCGGCGCAATATGTACTACAGCGCGGCGGATGTCGGGCAGGTCGCCGTGACCGAGCTGCTGCAGGCGATGAATATGATCGTGACGAATCCGCAGGAGGAGTCCGATATTCTCGATCTCGATGTGGATGTGGAGCTCACGGGCGGACGTCAGACGGCCGTTCTGGTCTCGGCGGTGCCGGATAAGCTGGTGGTAAAGCCGGGCGACACGGTGACGTTCAAGACGAAGATTCGCCCCTATCGCAAGCCGGAGGAGACGCTGTCGATCCCCTATCGCGTGCCGAAGGCGCAGCCGGCGGGGACACTGAACCTCGATATTCGCGGCGGCGGCTTTGTCCCCGTGAACCCCTTGGCACTCCTCGCGCAGGCGGGGCTCGAGATCCCCGACGACGAGGAGAAGTTCAAGTCGACGGCAGATAAGCTGCGTGAGCTTGCCGACCAGGGACAGAACAACGAGATTATCATCGCGCCCGGAGCTGCCCCTGCACCGTCCTCGGAGAAGGAAATGAAGAAGCGCATGCGCGCGGCGGCAAAGGCGTCGGCACGCGCGGCAGAGCGCGAGGAGCCGAAACGCGTGACGCTGCTCGGCGATCCGAAGAAGAAGGATGAACGCGAGAAATTCTATGCGCCGTATGTGATCGAGAACGTGATCCACGCGACGCTGAAGGTTGAGGAATAAGGACGAATGGAACAACTGGTCATTCATGGAGGGCATCCCCTGCGCGGCCATGTGAAGATCGGCGGGGCGAAGAATGCGGTGCTGCCCATCATTGCGGCGGCATTACTCGGTACAAACGGAAAAAGTGTGCTGGATGAGGTGCCTGCACTCGAAGATGTCTATACGATTACGGCGGTGCTGCGTGCCCTTGGCGTGACGGCGGACTACACGGTATCGGAGCATCGTCTGGTCATTGATGCATCACATATTGCGACGGTCGCAGCCCCCTACGACCTCGTCCGCAAGATGCGCGCGTCATTTCTCATCATGGGCCCCTTGCTCGCACGCGAGGGGCACGCAGAGATCTCGCTGCCGGGCGGCTGTGCCATTGGGACACGTCCGATCGATCTGCATCTCAAGGGCTTTGAGGCGCTCGGGGCGGAGATCGAGATCACGCAGGGCGACATTCACGCGCGTGCGCCGCATGGGCTGAAGGGGGCTCGCATCTACTTCGACTTTCCGAGTGTCGGGGCGACGGAGAATGTGATGATGGCGGCTTCCTGTGCCGAAGGGCAGACGATTCTCGAAAATCCTGCGCTCGAGCCGGAGATCGTCGATCTCGCAAACTATCTCAATGTGATGGGGGCGCGCATCCGCGGTGCGGGGACGAACCGCATCAAGATCGATGGCGTGCCGGAGCTGCGCGCGGCAGCCTATACGATTATCCCTGACCGTATCGAGGCGGGGACCTATATGGTTGCGGCGGCAATGACGCGTGGTGATGTGTTCATCGAGAACGCGATTAGCGAGCATCTGAAGCCAGTCATTGCGAAGCTAAAGGAAGCGGGCGCACAGATCGAGGAGGATATTGCAGGCGTACGCGTTTTTGCTGACTGCCCGATGAAGGCGATTGATCTCAAGACGATGCCGTATCCGGGATTCCCAACGGATATGCAGGCGCAGTTCATGGCGATGCTCGCCGTTGCCGAGGGGACGAGCGTCGTGACGGAGACGGTGTTTGAAAACCGTTTTATGCACGTCGATGAGCTTGTGCGCATGGGTGCACGGATCCGTGTGGACGGACGGACAGCAACGGTTGAGGGCGGCACGTCGCTCAGCGGTGCACCGGTGCGTGCGACGGATCTGCGTGCAGGTGCGGCGATGGTGCTTGCGGGACTGGTCGCGTCGGATGAGACGCGTGTCGGCTATATCCATCACATCGACCGCGGGTATGATGATCTTGTGGCGAAGCTCGTGGCACTCGGTGCAGATATTCAGCGCGTGGATGCGGAATGGGCAGGCGTGTAAAAATTGCTTGCATAATAAAGAATGATGCGATAGAATAAATTCAGAACGATGGATTGAGGAGGTATGAAGGATGAAGCACATCAAGACGGTCAACAAGCCGACGATGCAGTCCACGCTCTACACGGGCGGCTGCGGCGAATGCCAGGCATCCTGCCAGTCTGCCTGCAAGACTTCCTGCACGGTGGGCAATCAGCCCTGCGCGAAGTAAGACGGGGAAATCGGCACAGCCCTTCTCGTTTGCGAGAGGGGCTTTTTCTATGTGTTGCTCCACTAAGGTTTGCTTAAGCGTATTACATTTCCAAGAGTGGTTATGAAGGAGAACAAATGAAAGTCCGAACGCATAAGTTCAAGCAGAACGGCATGCACATCCTCGTCGATGTGAACAGCGGCGCGGTTCACGTGATCGACGAGATGATTTACGATATGATGGATGATTTCGACGGGACGAACGATGAGGCGGTCGTGGCACGTCTCAGGGGGCGTTATCCTGAGGGAGATCTGCGCGAGGCGTGCGGCGAGCTGCATGAGCTGATGGCGGCAGGGGCGCTCTTTGCCCCCAATATTGACGTGCCGCCGACCTTCAAGTCGCGCGGATTGGTGAAATCCCTGTGCCTGATGGTGGCACAGGACTGCAATCTGCGCTGCAAGTACTGTTTCGGCGATGGCGGCAGCTATGGTGGGCAGCGCGCAGTGATGTCGCCTGAGGTGGGGCGTGCGGCGGTCGATTTCATCATTGACGGCTGTGGTCCGCGCAAGCACTGTGAGATTGATTTCTTCGGCGGCGAGCCGCTGATGAATCTGAGCACGGTGAAGGCGGTAACGGAGTATGTGCGTCAGCGTGAGCAGGAGACGGGCAAGGAGTTCAAACTGACGCTCACGACGAACGGGATGCTGCTCTCCGACAAGAATATCGCATGGCTGAACGACAACCATATCTCCGTCGTGCTCTCGGCGGATGGACGGCGCGAGGTGCACGATGCGATGCGTCCCGATGCGGGCGGACATGGAACGTACGATGTGGTCATGCGGAATTTTAAGAAGCTCGTCGATGCGCGCGGCGGCAACGACTACTACCTGCGCGGGACGTATACGCACGAGAATCTCGACTTTACGAAGGATGTGCTCGCCATGAATGCAGCGGGCTTTGACATCCTCTCGATGGAGCCGGTCGTGCTGAAGGACAGTCCGCTTGGCTTTACAGAGGAGGATCTGCCGCGCATCTATGCGGAGTATGACCGCCTGACGCAGACCTATCTCGACCGCGTGCGTGCGGGGAAGGGGTTCTTCTTCTTCCACTTCAACATGGATCTCAACCATGGACCGTGCGTCGCCAAGCGCCTCGCGGGCTGCGGTGCGGGGCATGAGTACTACGCCGTCGCAGAGAATGGCGATCTCTACCCGTGCCATCAGTTCGTGGGGCGTGAGGGCTATCGCCTCGGCTCGGTCTTTACGGGCGTTGAGAGCATGGAGCTGCCGACGTACTTCCGCAACTCACATGTGCTGAACAAGCCGCTCTGCCGCGACTGCTGGGCACGGTTCTACTGCAGCGGCGGCTGTCATGCCAACGCCGATCTCTTTCATGGGGACATTCGCCATCCCTACGAGGTCGGCTGCGCGATTCAGAAGAAGCGTCTGGAGTGTGCGATTCTCGTGCAGGCGGTGCTTGCCCTGGAGAAGGAAGAGGCAGAGGAGGAGCAGCGTAAGTTGTAAAATAAATTGACGCAAAAAGTTCCATTTTGCAAACGGTTCAGTTAAACTTTTAGTCACAACACAAAAAGAAACTGAAAGTGAGACTGCAAAATGGAACAGAATCATTGTACTACAAAAACAGGGAAATGGAAACAGCTGACGGAGCGGGATCGGTACAAAATTGAAGCCTATTTCCAGGCCGGGTTGAAGCCGCAGGAAATCGCCGCATACATTGGCTGCTCCAAGCGTACGATTGAGCGGGAGCGGCGTCTTGGAATGACAGCACAGCTCAAACCTGCGACAAAGAATATCAAGACCTGCGGAGACCTGCAGGTGCAGTGGGTGTATCTTGCCGATGTAGCACAAAGACGACACGAGGAAAACGCTGCTCGTAAAGGGCGGGGGCTGAAAATCGATAAAGACCACGCGCTTGCTCGACACATTGAACATAAGATCAAAACAGAAAAATGGTCTCCTGCGGCAGTTATCGGTGAGCTCTGTCAACGCGGCTGGAGCTATGATGTCCGCATTTGTGTCAAGACCCTGTATAACTATATCGATCAGCAGCTGTTTCTCGAACTCACAAACGACGACCTCCTCTACAAAAAGAATCGAGACAAACGGACAGAAAACAGCAGGCACGGCGTTGCGTGGAATAACCGGGACGGGAAAAGCATCGACGAGCGCCCTGAGCCGGTGAATCGGAGAGAGGAGTTCGGACATTGGGAGATTGACTTGGTCGTCGGTCGCAAAGGGACAAAGCCGGTGATTTTAACATTGGTCGAACGGCAGACGAGGAAATCACTCTATGTTCTGATAAAGAACAAGAGCCAAAAAGAAGTACTGCAAGCACTTCGTCGGTTGCAGCGGCGCGTCAAAGGAGACTTTACGCACGTATTCAAGAGTATCACGGCGGACAACGGGTCAGAGTTTTTGGATGGCGAAGGAATGAAGCGTGCCGCCAAATGCGGCGAGGTATATTACGCGCATCCATACAGCAGCTGGGAGCGTGGAAGCAACGAAAACGGAAATCGGATGCTGCGCAGGTTTCTTCCCAAGGGAACGGACTTCAGCAAATTGAAGCCGAAGGAACTGCAGCGGATCGAAGATTGGGTTAACAACTATCCGCGCAAGATTTTCGGATATAAGTCAGCAAATGATATGTATGCTGCGATGATATAACTCGCTAAAAGTTTAACGAGACCTTGCGACAATTAAACTTGCAATTTGCCGGCAGAGGAGGAGCAGAAAAAAATTTCTTGACAATGTTTTCATCTTCCGCTATAATTCGCTATGTTGCTGAGAGAGCGATAGGGGTATCGCCAAGTTGGTAAGGCACGGGATTCTGAATCCCGCATGCGTTGGTTCGAGTCCAGCTACCCCTGCCATTTGAATTTTGAGGAGCTGCCCTGAGGGGCAGTTCTTTTTTTATTGAAAATTTTTATCATCTCTGGTAGGATAGATAAAAATGGCAGATAAGGAGAATGATCATGAGCAGCGAGAAAAAGGGAATCGGCGTGTGTCCGCTTCTGCAGATTGTGCTGAATGCGATATTTTTCATTGGCATACAGACGACTTTTGCACCATGTGCACCGCATGAGGATGGAACGTGGATGACTTGTCATTGGGCAGGGGAGGCGCTGACGGGGCTTGCTGCCGTTATGCTCATCCTGTCCCTCCTGCATCTTGTGCCGCTGCGCTCAGGAGCAAAGACAGGGCTGGCCATTGCGATGATTCCTCTCGCTGTGCTGGTGATCTGTCTTCCGGGACATCTTATTCCGCTCTGCATGATGGAGACCATGCGGTGTCATACGTTAATGCAGCCGTCGGTCAGCGTGATTGCCGTGCTGAACATCATCCTTTCTGCTCTGTATCTGTGGCAGCATCGAAAGGGGGAGAATGAGTGAAGTTCAGTGAAGCACTTGCCCTGCGCACCTGCCGCAGGAATATGGCACGCTCCGCGACGCTTGCTGTGCTGACGGGGATTCTTGCCCTCGTGATCTTCGGCGGCTCGGAGATGCTGCTCGGGCTCCAGGGGGGGCTGATTCAGTTTCAGCAGCGGCTCGGTGCAGATGTCATTGTCCTGCCGAAGGCGGCAGAGGGAGCGGGATCGCTGGAAGGGGTGCTCGTGCAGGGCATTCCTGCGCAGTTCTACATGGAGGAGCACTATCTCTCCGATCTGCGCAGCATGGCGGGGGTGGCGCATGCGACGCCGCAGTTCTTCCTTGCCTCGGCACATGCGGGCTGCTGCTCCGCAGCGGTGCAGCTGATCGGCTTTGATCCCGCCTCGGATCAGACCATTCAGCCGTGGATCCGCGAGAGCTATGGCGGTACGGTCGGCTATGGCGATATTCTCGTCGGCAGCGGCATTTCCGTGCCTGCGGATGGGATGCTGACGTTCTACGATCTGCCCTGCCGCGTTGTGGGACGGCTCACGCCGACGGGAACGGGAATGGATACGGCGGTTTACACGAATATGGAGACGATCCGTGCAATGATGGCGAATGCGGCGAAAAGGGGCTTTGATGTGTTTCAGGGGGTTCCAACGGAGGATGCGATCTCTGCCGTGATGATACGGACGGCGGACGGGTTCTCGCCCGAGGGGGTGGCAGAGGCGGTCAATGCGGCATATCCCGCGCTTACGGCGCGCCCTGCACACGGAATGGTGCACGCAGTGGAGCAGGGACTGGGCGGTATCTTGGAGATGATCGGCGGGCTCGTTATAGTGGTCTGGGGGATCGCCGTCATCGTTCTCGGCATCGCCTTTCACCTGTCGGCGCGCGAGCGGCGGCGCGAGTATCTGATGCTGCGCATCGCGGGGGCGGCGCGCGGATTTTTGACGCGCATGATGCTGACGGAGGCGGCACTTGCCTCGGCGGCGGGCGCTGCGGCAGGAGTTGCACTCGGTGCACTGATTATTCTGCCCTTCGCGGGCCTGATGAAGGCGGGGCTGATGCGCCCCTATATTCTCCCCGACGGCGGAACGATTCTGCTGCTGGCGGTGAGTACGCTCCTCATGGCGACACTGTCAGGGATGCTGGCGGCGGCGTGGACGGTCGGGCGCGTATGTACGGCGCCGGTCAGCACACTGCTGCGGGAGGATGGATGATGGAACTGCGGGCGGAGAAAATCAGTCAGGATTTCCTGCGCGACAGTGCGCGGGAAGGGTACATTGTCGCTGTGGCGGAGACGGATCTATACCTTCCCTCCGGTACGGTGACGGCGGTCATGGGGCGTTCGGGCAGCGGCAAGAGTACGCTGCTGCATATCTTGGGCGGGCTCCTGCCGCCCGTGACGGGGAAGGTGCTCATAGGGGAGACGGATCTCTACGCACTGCCCGAGGATGCGCGTGCGGAGCTGCGCAGCAGTACGCTCGGCATTGTACCGCAGCAGCTGATGTCACTTCGCGCGCTGACAGTGCGGGAGAATGTCCTCCTCTCGGCGCTTCTCTATGGCAGGGAACAGGACGTGTCTGCACATGCGGATGCTCTGATGGAGCGGCTTGGCATCGCACCGCTCGCTCATATCTGTCCGTCGGAACTTTCGGGCGGGGAGCTGCGCCGCGTGATGATCGCGCGGGCCCTTGCCGGCGTGCCGCAGATTCTGCTCCTTGATGAGCCGACGGGCGACCTCGATGCGGAGAATACACGGCGCGTGCTTGATCTCGTGCGCGAGACCGCCGACGCAGGCACGGCAGTCCTCCTCGTCACACATGAGCGCGAGGCAGCATCATATGCGGATATTTGCTATACGATGGCAGAGGGGCGGCTGACGCGCTCTGCGTAGTACAGAAAAACGCCCTTATGGCGCGATGCACCATAAGGGCGTTTTTGTATGCGTTTGTCTGTCTCCCCTAATCCCGCAGCAGCATCAGTGCTTCAGGCGGAAGGCAGATGCGCAGGGATGCGTTTTCGCTCACATGAAGTGCATCCCATGCGGGCTTGTCCACCTCCCAGCGCACGCGGTGAGCACCATCGGCGAAGCGAAGCATGACGATCATGCTGAAGGTGCTCTCGATGATCTCCGCGATCTGTGCAGTGAAGACGTTTTCGCCGTTTTCCTGCACGGGAACGAAGTAATGTGCGCGGATGGCGATGTGGTGCGCATCCGTCACATCGTCTGTGACCGCGAGCGTGATGCCCCAGTCGGTCGCCTCGATATGCGCCGCGTCGAGACGGCGGGCGGCGGAGATGTTCTTGCATCCTGTGAGGCGTGCACCCGCACACGTGCCGGGACTGCGGAAGAGTTCGTGCCGATCCATCGGGGGCGTGAGCTGTCCGCGGTCGACGGTCGCGATCTCCTGCGCGATGCGGAATGCCTCGTCGCGGTCATGCGTGACGAGGATCGCCGCGATGTTCTGACCCATGAGGATCTCGCGCAGTGCGGTTTCGATCTGCCACTTGAGGTGAGTGTCGAGTGCGGAGAGCGGCTCGTCGAGGAGCAGCACATCCGCACCGCGCGCGAGGATGCGCGCAAAGGCGACGCGCTGCTGCTGTCCGCCTGAGAGCCTTGCCGGATAGGCGCTTTCGAGTCCGTCGAGGGAGAAGCGCGCCACGTTCTCGGCGAGGGTGCGCTCCTTTTCCTCCTGTGATCCGTCCAGTGCAAAGATGATGTTCTCTCGGACGGTCATATTCGGAAAGAGCGCGTAGTTCTGAAAGAGATAGCCGACACTGCGCTCCTGCGGCGGGAGGTTGACTCCTGCACTGCTGTCATAGAGCGTGCGGCCGTTGAGGATGATCTGCCCGCGATCCGGCGTCTCAAGCCCCGCGATGCACTTCAGCGTCATGCTCTTGCCGCTGCCCGATGCACCGAGCAGGGCGAGCGTCGTATCCGTGAGCGTAAAGTTTGCGCAGAGCGTGAAGTCACGCAGGCGTTTTTCGATGTTGACGACGAGGTTCATTCACGCACCTCCCGTTTGAGGTAGAGGTTCATCGCACCGATAAAGAAGAGCGAGAACAGGGAGATGATGACTGCCCAGCGAAAGGCAAGGTCGTAGTCGTTCGCCTGCACCGCCGCATAGATGGCGGTGGACATGGTCTGCGTGCGTCCCGGGATATTGCCCGCGAACATGATGGTCGCACCAAACTCGCCGAGGGCACGGGCAAACGAGAGAACGAGCCCTGCGAGGATGCCGTGCCGTGCATTCGGCAGGATGATGCGCCAAAAGATGCGCCCGTTGCTGACGCCGAGCGTCTGCGCCGCATGAATCATGCTGCTGTCGAGTGACTCGAAGGCGCCGCGTGCCGTGCGGTACATGAGCGGAAGACTCACGATGACCGCTGCGATGACCGCCGCACGCCACGTAAAGACAAGCGGCAGGTCGATGGCGAGGAGGGCGCTCCCGATGGCACTGCGCTTTCCGAGAAAGAGCAGGAGGAAGAACCCAACGACGGTCGGCGGCAGGACGAGCGGCAGCGTGATCACAGCATCGGCAATGGTCGCCGCGAGGCGGCTGCGGATACGCAGCACGGCGTAGGCGAGCCCAATACCGACGAAGAAGGTGAGGACCGTAGCAAGCCCCGCCACCTCAAGGGAGATGATGAGCGGGGAGAATGTTTCGTCTGCCATTATTTGACGGTGAATCCGTATTTCTCAAAGACCTTGGCTGCCTTGTCCGTCTGGAGGAAGGCGAGGAATTCCTTCGCGGCCATCTCGTTCTTGGAGTCCTTCAGCACAGCGGCGGGGTAGACGATGGGCTTATGCGTGTCGGCAGGGGCAACGGCGGCGACCTTCACCTTGTCCGAGATGGCGGCATCCGTCGCATAGACCACGCCGCAGTCCGCATCGCCCGTCTCGACCCATGCGAGCACCTGACGTACGTCGGAGCCGTAGACGGCACGCGCCTTGACCTGGTCGAGGATGCCGAGCTTCGTAAAGACCTCCTCGCTGTACTGTCCGACAGGAACGCCCTTCGGCTCACCGAGAGCGATGTGCGCAACCCGCGGGTCGAGCACTGCCTTGAAGTCGGGAAGGTTCAGCTTGCTGTCCTTTGCCGTGATCAGCACGATGTCGTTGACGAGGAGATCGACGCGCGTACCGTCCGCGAGGAGCTTCTTCTCGTCGAGCGCATTCATCTGCTTCTGTGCGGCGGAGACGAATACGTCGGCGGCTCCGCCGTTCTCGATCGCCTGCTGTAGGGCGCCGCTGCTGCCGAAGTTGTAGACGATATGAACCTCTTTGTTGTTCTCCTCGTACATCGTGGCGAGTTCTTTCATCGCGTCCGTGAGGCTCGCTGCCGCAGAGACCTGCAGCTCGATGGGGCTCTCCTGCGGCGTCTCCATCTTGTTCGCGCTGTTGCCGCCGCCGATGCAGCCGGCGGTGAGAAGAGCCGTGCCCGCCAAGAGGGCGGTGAGTGTCTTTTTGATGTTCATGTGATGTTTCTCCTTTGCAAATGGGAGGTATGTCCGTTTCCCGACATACCCTGTGACGATATGCGTCAGGCAGAGTGCCATAGATGTTTCCTTAGACGTGCTCTGCTCGGAGAGGGTGAGGGCGCTGCCCTCCTTCTCAGCGGACGAATGTGCCGCTCTTGCCGCCGGACTTACGCTCGAGACGAATGTCTGTGATCTCCATGCGCTTGTCGATCGCCTTGCACATGTCGTAGATCGTGAGCAGCGCCGTGCTCACGGCGTGCAGCGCCTCCATCTCGACGCCCGTCTCGCCCGTGACCTTGACCGTCGCCGCAGCATATACCGCATGACGCGGCACCTCCTCAAGCGTGAAGTCGATGCTGCACTTGGCAAGCGGCAGCGGGTGGCAGAGCGGGATCATGTCCGCGGTGCGCTTTGCCGCCATGATGCCGGCGATGCGCGCGACACCGAGGACGTCGCCCTTTTTTGCCGTGCCCGCCGTGATCGCCGCATAGACCGCTTCGCTCACGCAGATCCGTCCGCTCGCGATGGCCTCGCGATGTGTCTTGTTCTTGCCGCTGACATCGACCATGATGGCGGCGCCGCCCGCATCGAAATGCGTCAGTCCTATTTCTGGCATCGATATCCTCCTTTCTTCTTGAAATAATTTTATCATAGCGGAATCAGCGTAGAAAATCAATTGTGTTTCTCTAACATTAAATGAATCTATCTATAATTTAGGAAAACTCATAGAGGTTATTTATTTTTTGTGGTATAATCAATAATAGATATTCATAGTTGAGAATCATTTTATGCGATATAATTTAATTTGTGCCGTGACGGCGGTGGATGGAGTGCTTTATAGGAGAGTGACGGCACTTGCGGAATGCCGCCGAATCAAGCGGGGAGAGCAGTATGCGTGAGGTTCGTGTTCAGGATGCGGTGGGGATGGTGCTCTGCCACGACATTACAGAGATTGTGCGCGGGGAGCGAAAGGGCGCACGCTTCCGCAAGGGCGATGTGATCCGTGCGGAGGATATTCCCGTTCTTCTGCGCATTGGCAAAGAGCATATCTTTGTCTGGGAGGACGATCCGAATCTGCTGCATGAGAACAATGCGGCGGCGATTCTGCGTGATGTCTGTCAGAATGAGCACATGGCGGCGAGTGAGCCGAGCGAGGGCAAGATAGAGCTGACCGCGACGACGGCGGGCGTGTTCGAGGTGAACGAGGATGCGCTCAATGCCGTCAACGACATCGAGGATGTGATGATTGCGACGATTGCGCAGCACATGCCTGTCAAGGCGGGGACGAAGCTCGCGGGGATGCGCGTGATCCCGCTCGTCATCGACAAGGCGGTGATGGAGCGGGTGCGTGAGACGGCGGGCACTCAGCCGATGCTGCGGATCCTGCCGTATCAGAAGATGAAGGTCGGCGTGGTGACGACGGGCTCTGAGGTGTTCCATGGGCGCATCAAGGATACGTTCACGCCCGTGATCGATGCCAAGCTGCGTGCCTTCGGCCTGAAGGTGGATGAGCACCGTCTTTCGGATGATGGGACGGAGCACACGCGTGCGGCGATTGAGGAGCTGCTCGACGCGGGGATGGATATGGTGCTCTGCACGGGCGGCATGAGCGTCGACCCCGATGACCGCACGCCGGCGGCGATCAAAGCGACGGGGGCGCGCATCGTGACGTACGGCGCACCTGTGCTGCCGGGTGCGATGTTCCTGCTCGCCTACTATGAGAAGGATGGGCGGCAGGTGCCGATCATGGGGCTGCCGGGCTGCGTGATGTACTCGCCCGCGACGATCTTTGATATTATTCTGCCGCGTGTCGCGGCGGGCAGCGCGTGGACGCGGCAGGAGATCACGCGCCTTGGGATTGGCGGGCTCTGCATGGGATGCAAGGTTTGCCACTATCCCATTTGCCCGTTCGGAAAGTAAGGGGTACAGTGGTTTTGTATCGGGGTACATGCCCTGCGCGAACGCCTCGCTTGCAAGTGATCGCGAGCTTGTACGCTTAAATACCGTTGGACTTCTTAAACGCGCTTCGCTTGGACGAAAGAAGTCCAACGGGGCGTACCGCTCGCTTTACTCACTTGCGCCGCTAAGGTTCGCTTAGGGCATTATCCCATATATCATCACATAACTGCAAGAAGATCATTCAATGCAGAGACAATGACAGGTATCAGCAAGGGAGGATTCCATGCAGGACATAGAACTGGAGCAGGCAATCGAGGTACTGCTCGCACATGCAGTACCCGTCGCGGAGACGGAGCGCGTTCCCTTGCTGGAGGCGGTGGGGCGCGTGGCGGCGGAGGATGTGTACGCAGCGTTTGACAATCCGCCGTTTGACCGTTCGCCGCTCGACGGCTATACCTTTGCGTCGGCGAGCACGGCGGACGCCTCGGCAGAGCACCCTGTGCGCCTGTCGGTGATCGGCGAAGAGTGCGCGGGCGATTTTTTCGACGGCGCAGTCAGCGCGGGGGAGTGTGTCCGCATCATGACGGGCGGCGCGATTCCGAAGGGCTGTGACTGTGTCGTGCGGCAGGAAGATGTGCGCGAGGAGGGGGATGCGATCTTTGTTCCCTTTACGTCACAGCCGTTCGAGAACTACTGCTATGCGGGCGAGGATATTAAAAAGGGAAATCTGCTCGTGCGCCGAGGAAAGCGCATCCATGCGGCGCAGATTGCGGTACTCGCGAGTGAGGGTTATGCTGCGGTATGTGTCCATCGGCGCGTAAGCATTGCCGTTGCCAGTACGGGCGACGAACTGCTGCAGCCCGGCGAGCCGCTGCGTCCCGGCAAGATCTACAACAGCAATCTCTACCTCCTTGCGGGACGCCTGAAGGAACTCGGCGCAGAGGTGACGGTGGTCGGCTCGGTGCCTGATGATGTGGAACGCGCGGCGGAGGTGATCGCCTCCTATGCGGATCGTGTGGATCTCTTTCTCACGTCGGGCGGCGTCTCCGTGGGCAAGAAGGACATCATGCACGGCGTTGTGCCCGCCCTCGGGGCGGAGCGGCTGTTCTGGCGCGTCTGCATGAAGCCGGGCGCCCCCGCCATTGCCTATACGCGCGGCAGCATGCTCGGTATCGCGCTCTCAGGCAACCCGTTCGCCGCCTATGCGACGTTCGAGCTGATGGCGCGTCCGGCGATTGCGCGGCTTGCGGGCGAGACGGATGTGCTCATGCCGCGCCGCCGTGCCGTGCTCGCCGATGCGTTCCCCAAGCCCTGCCGCGGACGGCGTTTCCTGCGTGCACGCATGGAGGCGGATGGGCGCGTCTCGCTGCCCGATCAGCATGAGTCCGGTTCGCTCTTTTCGGCAGCGGGCTGCGACGCGTTCGTGGATGTGCCGGCGGGGACGCCGCCGCTCGCGGCAGGGGCGGAAGTGGATGTTGTGATTCTCTGACGAAGCAGTGCTGTGGTGATGTCCCGCAGCAACCCCCGGCGAAGCAAACGTGCACTTTTCCCGGTTGCTTCGACGCATCAACTTCTGCCTTTCACGTCAACGTATAGGAAAAAGATAGAAAGATAGAAAGATAGATAGAAGGTTCATCATGCAGGATCAGTTTCAGCGGAAAATTGAATATCTGCGCGTTTCGGTGACGGACTGCTGCAATCTGCGCTGCCGCTACTGTATGCCGGCGCATGGGGTCAAGAAGCTGCGCCACGCGGATGTGCTCACCTATGAGGAGATCCTGCGCGATGTGCGTGTGCTCGCGGCACTGGGCGTTCGCAAGGTGCGCCTGACAGGCGGTGAGCCGCTCGTGCGGCGTGACATCACACGCCTTGTGCGCGGGCTGAAAGAGATCCCGGGCATCGAGACGGTGGCGCTCACGACGAATGGAGTCCTGCTCGGCACGATGATGGATGAGCTGCTGGATGCCGGCCTCGACGCGGTGAATCTCAGCCTCGATACACTCGACGGCGGGACATTCTTCTCCATCACGCGGCGGCCTATGTTCGGCGCGGTGATGGAGGCACTCACGCAACTTGCCGAGGAGGAGCGCCTCACGGTCAAGGTGAACTGCGTGCCGATCATGGGCGTGAACGATGAGGAACTCGCCGCGCTCGCCGCGATTGCCCGTGCACATCCGATTGATGTGCGTTTTATCGAGCTCATGCCGATCGGCTGTGCGCGGACGGAGAACTATCGCGGCGTACCGATGGACGAGGTGCGCGCGCGGCTGAAGGATGCGTTCGGCGCACTCCTGCCCGTGGGGGAGGCGGCACATGAGGGCGCGGTGCCGAAGGGGCCCGCCGCCTATGTGAGGCCTGCCGGTTTTACGGGAACCATTGGCTTTATCGATGCGATGGAGCACAAATTCTGCCATACGTGCAACCGCGTGCGCCTGACGGCGGAGGGCTTCCTGAAGCTCTGCCTCTACAGCAGTGCGGGGCTTGACACGCGTGCACTGCTGCGCGGCGGAATGTCGGATGCACAGCTCGCGGATGCCATTGCCCATGCGGTGTGGCAGAAGCCCGAAGAACATCATTTTGAAATCGATCAGGAGACGCGCGATCACCGCGCCATGTATCAAGTGGGAGGCTAATACGGATATGGGAGAGATTCGGGCGCTGTGCATCAGTGAGAAGCGCGGCACGGAAAAACAGGCGACAGACCGCGCCTTCTTTATCACGGAATACGGCATCGACGGCGATGCCCATGCGGGCGACTGGCACCGACAGGTGAGCCTGCTCGGCCTCGGCGAGATCGAGGATTTCCGTGCGCGCGGTGCAGATGTGGCGTTTGGCGCGTTCGGCGAGAACGTCGTCGCCGAGGGGTTCCGCTTCAAGGAGCTCCCCGTGGGGACACGCCTGCGCGTGGGACAGGTTTTTCTTGAGATCACACAGATCGGGAAGAAGTGCCACAGTCACTGCGAGATCTTTCACCGCGTCGGCGACTGCATCATGCCGCGTGAGGGCGTTTTTGCCCGTATTCTGCACGGCGGCTGGGTAACGGTCGGCGATACGCTGGAGATCACGACGGAGAAGATCCCGCTCGACGCCGCCGTCATCACGGCGAGCGACAAGGGCTCGCGCGGCGAGCGTGAGGATGCGAGCGGCGCGGCGATTCGCGAGATCCTGACGGCGGAGGGGTACGATGTCGCGGGCTACAGCATCGTGCCCGACGAGCGTGAGGAACTCGAGCGTGAGATGACGCTCTGGTCGGACCGCGGCGTCGGGCTGATCCTGACGACGGGCGGCACGGGCTTTTCCGTGCGCGACGTGACACCTGAGGCGACGCGTGCCGTGATCGACCGCGAGGCACCGGGCATCGCCGAGGCGATGCGCGCTCTCTCGATGAAGGTGACCCCGCGTGCCATGCTCAGCCGTGCGACGGCGGGCCTGCGGAAACGCTCACTGATCGTCAACCTGCCCGGCAGTGAGAAAGCGGTGCGCGAGTGTCTCGGCTTCATCCTGCCCCAGCTGCAGCACGGCATCGAGATCCTGCGCGGCGACGCGGGGGAGTGCGCACGGTGACGCCCGCCGACCTGACGCTCATCGTCGCGGCGGGCGGCATGAGTACGCGCATGGGCGAGGACAAGCGGTTCCTCCCCATGGCGGACGGTGAGACGCTGCTCTCCCGTACCTTGCGGCGCGGCCGTACGGCAGGGTTTCGCACGATTGTCCTCGCGGCGGAGGGGGAGCGCAGAGAGCTCACGGAGCTAGCGGCGGCGTACGGGGCGCATCTCGTCACGGACGATCGCCCGCAGCAGGGCCCGGCAGCGGCAATTGCGGCGGGACTCGCTGCGGCGGAGACGGAATGGTCGCTCGTCCTCTCAGGCGATATGCCCTTCTACGATTTCGATCTTGTGCGGGCACTGCTGCCCGAGGCACGCGGTGCGGTGCAGGTCGTCCTGCCGACGCTTGCAGGCTATTGGCAGCCGCTCGCCGCGCTCTATCGGCGCGATGCGGGACAGGCATTTGCCGCTGCCATCGCACGCGGCGACCGCAAGCTCGGCATTATCCTGCGCGGCCTCACCGTGCGCGAACTGCCGCTCGCGGTGGATGCGGGACTCTTCTTCAACGTGAACACCCCTGCTGCCTACCGCCTCGCATGCGGACGCATTGCGAACGAGGGGCGTGAGCGGCCCATTCTCTCCGTCGCAGCCCCTGCTTCGGGGACGGGCAAGACAACCTTCATCGAGCGGCTTATCCCGCGCCTTGCGGTACATGGCGTGCGTACAGCGGTCATCAAGAGCGACAGCCACGGTTTTCAGCTCGATACGGAGGGAAAGGATACGGCGCGTTTCATGACGGCGGGGGCGCGGGCAACGGCAATTAGTGCGCCGAATGGCTATTTCATTCAGAAAATAGAAGATCAAAGGAAGGATTTTCAGAATCTTATATCGAAAATAGAATATGATATAGATCTTTTTATTACGGAGTCGCGTTCACGCGGCGCATTGCCGACTCTCATGCTCGACCGCGGACTTGCCGCGCTGGAGATTGATGCACGTGTGACGGCACTTTTTCAAAAGGATGCCGCACCGCATGACGGGCTGCTCTCCTATGATCTCGATGATATGGAGACAGCGGCGCAGATCACTCTCTTTCTTATGGGGCGGCCGCTCTATGGGGCAGACGGCATAATGTTTTTGACGATGTAGGTGCTCGCGTGAGAGCATGCAGTATACGAATGGAAGAATAGAAACGATGGAAATTCAGCGCAGTGACTTTATCGACGTACCCGTGACCCGCTATGTCTCTGAGGAGAATGCGTTTGTCGCGGATCATAAATATACCTCGGAGGAGGTCTTCTTCGACATCGATCTCAACGGGGAGAACTTTACGACGGCGTTCTGCTCACCCGTCGACTTCGAGGATCTCATCGTTGGGATGCTCGCTCAGATGGGACGCATCCGCAGCTTTGACGATATCGTGGAAATGACGGTGGACGCAGAGCATCTGCGCGCCGCGGTCAAGACGACGACGGATGCGCAGTGGTGGGCGGCGGACGCAGTGAAAAATCCGCGCTACTTCTCGGCACGGCGCATCCTGAAACTGCGCCCCGAGGAAATCTTTGAGCGGCCGCGCGACGTGCGCTTCAGCGCGAAGGACATCCTCGCGACAGCGGATGAGCTGCTCGCACATCTCTCCAAGACCCACGATACGACGAACGGCGTCCACAGCGGCGTCCTGTTCGATCAGGCAAACAAGAAAATCCTTGTCTTCCGTGAGGACGTCGGCCGCCATAACGTCTTTGACAAGCTCTATGGCTGGGCGCTCAGGAATCACGTGGAGATTTCCGATAAAATCATCATCTTCAGCGGGCGCTGCTCCTCGGAGATGATGCTCAAACTGGGGCGGATGGGGATCTCCACGGTTGCGGCGAAGTCCGTTCCGACCACCCTCTCGCTCAACATCGCGCGCAAACTCGGCATCACGCTCTGCGCGCGCATGGCGCCGGGCTCGTTCTGCATCTACGCAAACCCTGAGCGCATCACCCTCTGACGGTGTACCTCTGTACATTGCTGAAACCGGGGACATCCTCGTTTCATATAGAAGTTTAGGAGAGCCTGTCGGCGGAATCCCGCCGATACGAAAGGAGAATCACGATGAACCTTAGCAGACGTGACTTTTTGAAAGCCACCGGGCTAAGCGGCGTCGGGCTGGCACTCGCCAGTCTCGGACTTGACGTCGCAACGGTCTCGGCGGCGGCAAAAGAGTACAAGCTGACGGGCGGTCGCGAATTTACCTCCGTCTGCCACTTCTGCGGCTGCGGCTGCGGAACGATCGGCTACGTCAAGGACGGCAAGCTGATCAACCTCGAAGGTGCGGCAGACAACCCCGTCAATCGCGGCGGCCTGTGCCCGAAGGGAATCGGCTATGGTCACATCCCGAACGCGGAGCTGCGTCCGAAGTGCCCGATGTACCGCGCACCCGGCAGCGACCATTGGGAGGAGATCAGCTGGGAGGAGGCCATCGACCGCTCTGCACGTGCCATGAAGAAGGCACGTGACGAGAAC
Organism: Selenomonas sp. oral taxon 478; assembly: GCF_001189555.1. Taxonomy (NCBI): domain Bacteria; kingdom Bacillati; phylum Bacillota; class Negativicutes; order Selenomonadales; family Selenomonadaceae; genus Selenomonas; species Selenomonas sp. oral taxon 478. The sequence goes on from NZ_CP012071.1 coordinate 1,232,757, forward strand.
TGGGTCGGGCAGGACGAGGCGAACGGCTACAAGTTCATGAGCAACCGTACGGATGCCATCGGCTTTGTCGGCGGCTCGCAGGTCAACAACGAAGAGTGCTATCAGCTCATCAAGATGGCTCGTGCGCTCGGTGTTGTCTATATCGACAACCAGACGCGCGTCTGTCATGCGACGACGCCGCCGGCGCTGAATGCCGCCTTTGGACGCGGCGCGATGACAGGATCGTGGTACAACCTCAAGAAGGCGAAGCTGGTCTGGATCGAGGGCTCGAACCTCGCAGAATGCCATCCGCTCGCGATGAAGCGGGTCATGGAGGCAAAGGACAACGGAGCCACCATCGTTCACGTAGACGTACGCTATACACGTACCTCGCGCGTTGCCGATCATTTCTTCCAGCTGCGTCCCGGCACCGATATCGTTTTCCTTGGAGCACTTATCAACTATATTATTCAGAACAAAAAATACGATGCCGACTATCTGCGCCGCAACACGAATGCCTACTGCCTGCTGCGTGATGACTACTCTTTTGATGCAGGTATCTTCTCCGGCTACAACGAGAAGACGCGGACGTACAACAAGGAGACGTGGGGCTACAAGGTCGATGCGAACGGCAAGCCGATGAAGGCGCTGTCGATGTCGGAGCCGGGCACGGTCATGGATCGCCTGGCGAAGCATTTCTCGCGCTATACATTTGAGAAGGCATCGGCGATCACGGGCATGCCCGTTGCGGACATCAAGAAGGCTGCGGAGCTCTTCTCGAGCATTACGCCGACGGTCATGATGTACGCCCTCGGCATGACGCAGCACACGATCGGCGTGGAGAACATCCGCTGCTTTACGATCATCCAGCTGCTCATGGGCAACATCGGTGTCTCAGGCGGCGGCATTGACGCTCTGCGCGGGCAGCCGAACGTCCAGTCCTCGACGGACTACGGCATCATGTTCCAGTACTACCCATCCTACCTCTCGTATCCGACGCATACGGACGATACACTTGCAAAGTGGACACACCACAACGGTACGTTCCGTGCGAAGTTCCTCAAGAACCTTCTCAAGGCGTGGTTCGGCGATGCGGCAAATGCAGGAAATGACTACCTGTTCAATGCACTGCCGATCCGCAACGGCACGCACAACGACTCCATGTACGTCATGTTCGAGAAGGCGATCGAGGGGCAGATCAAGTGCCTGTACGTCTGCGGACAGAACCCGCAGATGACGAACGCGAACCTCACGATCGTCAACAAGGGGCTCAAGGGCGTCCGTACGCTCATCGTGCAGGATGTCTTCGTCAACGAAACGGCGGCGTTCTGGGAGCGTCCGGGCGACAACCCTGCCGACATCCAGACCGAGGTCATCTTCATGCCGGCGGCCTCCTACCTCGAGCGCTGCGGCACGATGACGAACTCCATGCGCATGATCCAGTGGCGCATGAAGGGCCCCGATCCCACGCACGACTCGCGTCCGGACTACTGGATCTGCGACAAGCTCTGGAAGCGCATCGTGGAGCTCTACAAGGACTCGACCGACCCGAAGGACAACACGATCAAGCTCCTCACATGGAACTACGGCGATCCCGAGGCGAACGGCGAGGCGTATGTCGAGAACATCATGAAGGAGTGCAACGGCTACGACCTGAAGGATGGCCATCTCCTGCGCGGCATCCGCGAGATCCGCGACGACGGCACGACGATGGCGGGCATGTGGATCTTCACGGGCATCTACGGTGACGGTGTCCACATGGCAAAGCGCCGCGGACAGGAAGACAACGGCAACATGGGCATCTTCCCGAACTACGCATGGACGTGGCCCGACAACATTCACATGCTCTACAACCGTGCGTCCTGCGACGAGAACGGCAAGCCGACCCGCCCCGATCAGGCACTTGTCTGGTGGGATGAGGCCAAGGGCATCTGGGATGGCTACGACGTCCCGGACGTCGGCGATCGCACACAGGGACCCAACACCCCGGGCGGACAGAAACCGTTCCGTATGAACGGTGAGGGCATCGGCCGCCTCTTCGCCGCCGAGTACAGCGACGTGGAGAGCGGCGAGACGCGCGATCACTCCTACGTCCCCGTAGACGGCCCGCTGCCGGAGTTCTATGAGCCTGTCGAGAGCCCGACAAAGAACATGATGAACGAGGGACAGAAGGCGCAGTTCAACCCCTGCGTTATCTATCCGCGTGTCCCCGAACTGCAGAAGATCGGCACGCCGGATGAGTACCCCTACGTCCTCTGCTCATCGAGCCTGACGGAGCACTGGTGCTCGGGCACGATCACGCGCAACATCCCGTACCTCAACGAGCTGGTCAAGGAGCCGTTCGTCGAGATCTCGGAGCAGCTTGCCGCGAAGATCGGCGTGCGCGGCGGCGACCGTGTCCGTGTCAGCACGACGCGTGCTGCAATTGAGGTCAAGGCGATGGTCACGAAGCGTGCTCAGCCGCTCATGATCAACGGCGTGGAGACGCACATGATCTGGATGCCCTACAACTGGGGCTTCAAGGGGCTCTCGACGGGTCCTTCCGGCAACTATCTGACCATCGATGCACTCGATCCGAACGTGCAGGAGCAGGAGTTCAAGGCCTGCCTCGCCAACGTCGAACGCGTGTAAGTTCCCCGCGGTACGCCGCGTATGGGGGCTGACCGCAGAACGAACATTCACAACAACGAACGTCTGAAAAGACGAGGAGAACCCCTTTTTATGAAATCGAAGAACACCGATCCGATGAAGCGCTTCCTGAAGAAGCATCCGTTCCTCGCCGAGACTGAGCGCGTCTATCGCCTCGTCGACGCGGCGGTCGGCACGCCGGAGCCCATACAGCTCCCCGCGCGTGCCGTCACGAAGACGGTCGCGGAGAAGCTGCCGATCCTGCAGCAGGAGACATATCGCAAACGCATGGTGCGTGCGGTCTACCTCATGCAGGAGGACGTCTTTGCCCGCATCGCCGAAGCGGATGTGCCGCCCCTCATGCAGGAGTCGGCGCGCGGCTATCTCGCCGCGCTGAAGCCCCTGCGCAAGGCGGCAAAGGAAGAATTCATCATTGCCGTGCTCACACAGGACAAGAAGGCGTTTGCAGCACTCTGCCAGCGCTATGACCTGAACGAGGGCTTTATCCGCAGCACGATCTGGCGCATCATCGCCGCGCTCGTCCCTGCGGAGCTGAAGGATCCCACGATGTGGAATCCCGACCGCGACCAGCCGCGTTTCAGTGAGAACTACTGCCCCGTCTGCGGACGGCAGCCCGTCATCGCCGATCTCAGGAAGTACCGTCAGGGGCGCGCACGCGATCTCGTTTGCGGCGGCTGCGGCACGCGCTGGCACTATACGCGCGTCGGCTGCGTCTACTGCGGCAACACGGATCTCCAGAAGATGCACACGCTCGAGCCGGAGGACAGCGACATCATGCGCCTTGATGTCTGTGATGCCTGCCATCACTACATCAAGACCTATCGCGGCCCCGTCGACGACGATACGAGTGATTTCATCTATCGGCAGGACTGGGCAACGGTGCACCTTGACCTCCTCGCGGAGGAACAGGGACTTCAGAAAAAGGGCAATCCGATTCTGGAATAAAAGACAACAGATAAAAGGAGGAGAAAGCGTCATGACACAGGAAATCGCAATGCTGCATGATATGACACGCTGCACAGCGTGTCGCGGCTGTATGGTTGCCTGCAAACAGTGGCATGATCTGCCGCCCGATATGAGTACGCCCTTCGAGGGACAGTACCAGTCGCATAAGGATCTGACCCCGACCGTCTTCACGCTCATCGAGATGAAAGAGCGCGTTGACGACAAGGGGAAGTTCCACTGGGACTTTTTCAAGAAGAACTGCTTCCACTGCGGCGACCCCGCCTGCGCGAAGGGCTGCCCGGAGAACGCAATTGACCGCAACGAGAACGGCACCGTCGTCATCAATCAGGACAAATGCGTCGGCTGCCACTACTGCGAGCACAACTGCCCATGGCACATTCCAAAGATCGACGATGTGAAGCATAAGTCGTACAAATGCGATCTCTGCTATGACCGCATTGCGCATGGCTATGAGACGACGGGCGAGGTGCTGAAGCCTGCCTGCGCCAAGACCTGTACCGCGCATGCGCTTGAGTTCGGTACGCTGGAGGAGATGAAGCAGCTTGCGGCGGAGCGCGTCGATCTCGCACGCGCATCGCATCCCGATGCGAACATCTACAGCCCGAAGGGCGTCGGCGGTACGCACATGATCTATGTCCTGCCCGAGAAGCCCGAGGTATTCGGACTCCCGGCGGATCCCGTCACCCCGGCATCCATCGATGTCTGGAAGGTGGGCCGTACCCTCACGAAGCTCGCCATCGGCGGCGCAGCGGCCGGCATCGTCGGGGCAATGGTGCTCCGCAAGATGGCAAGCGGCAGCAAGAATGACCAGCAGGGGAAGGGGTGAGCACAATGTTGATCGACAAAAAATACGTTCCGCGCCATGAGAAGGCGTTTGCCATGTGCCACTGGCTCAACGCATTTGCGTTCTTCATGCTCTTCCTCACGGCACTCCCGCTCTACACGGACACGTTCCGTTTCCTTTACAACATCTTCGGCGATAAGACGCTCATGTATGCGCACCGTGTGTTCGGCGTCATGTTTATCCTGACCCCGATTATCGGTTTCATCATCGCACGCAAGGGCTACATCATCATGCTGAAGGAGATCTTCAGCTTCGGCAAGAAGGATATGGAATTCATGCAGAAATTCCCCCTCGAGCTGATGGGCAAAGATCCCCACATGCCCCCGCAGGGGTTCTACAACGGCGGCGAGAAGATGAACATCGCCCTACAGCTTGCGCTGTCGGTCGTCATCGTCGTCACCGGTCTCATCCTCTGGATGGGCGACAGTATCCTGCCCGCGACGATTACGGCGTATGCCATCCCCGTCCACAGCATTGCGGCAGCAGTCTGCTTTGCCGCAGCGCTCGGGCATATCTACCTCGCGGCGGGCGTCAACCCCGACTCCCTGCACGGCATGACGGACGGCACGATCAAGGCATCGTACGCCGACCATCACCATGGTGCATGGGTGAACGAGCTCATCTCCGAGGGCATCGTTACGCGCGCGGAGATCAACGAGGCGGAAAAGGCAGAGGGAAACCACTGAGGCGTTTCCTCTCTGTTCCGTAATCCCTATGAAAGACACGGCTTTGCCTGCGCAGAGCCGTGTCTTTTTTTTCCCGCCCGTTTATGGTATCATGACAGAGTATATGGAGTAACGGTCTCTGTTACCCGTAACACAATCGCAGTGCATCATGGGGAGATGGACAGATGAAAAATATTCGGTCGACCGTGCAGGGGCGCATCGGCTACGTCGCGCTCGTAATGATCGGCGTTCTCGTTATCTTGGTATTCCGCTATGCCTATCTGCAGATCGTGCAGGGGGATGCGCTCGCCCAGCGGATGCGCGACCAGAGCGGCTACGAGTTCCACATCCAGTCCCTGCGCGGGGCGATTCTCGACCGCGGCGGCAAGGAACTCGCCGTCAGCAGCATGACGAAATCCCTTTTCGTCGACCCAAACCACGTCTATGACACCCACAACCCCGAGGAGATCGCAAGTGATATTGCACCGCTTATCGGCCTCACGGAGCAGGACATCCTCGACGACATCGCGCGCGGCGGCGGATTCGTCTGGGTCAAGCGGCGGCTGGAGCACACGGAGTACGAGGCCGTGCGCGCCGTCATTCGTGAGAAGGGCTACAGCGACTGCCTCGGCTTTCAGAACGAGGCAAAGCGCTACTATCCGAACGACGCGCTCGCGGCGAACGTCATCGGCTTCGTCGGCACGGACGACGAGGGACTTGACGGCGTGGAGCAGGCACTTGACCCGCTCCTGAAAGGCGAGGTGCGCGAGGAGCGGCTCACCGTCGACGGACAGCGCCGCCCTATCCTCGACTCCATCTTTGCGGGACGGCGCGTCTACGGCAGCGACTACTGCAAGACCGTTTCACTGACCATTGACAGCACAATTCAGTTCATGGTCGAGCAGGAACTTGACCGTGCGATGGCGGAGAACAACCCCGACTCCATCACGGCGATCGTCATGGATCCAAAGACGGGCGAGATCCTCGCCATGGCATCACGCCCCTCCTACAACCCCAACCGCTTCTGGGAGTATCCGCAGGAGAACTGGAAGAATCGCGCCGTTGCCTTTATCTATGAGCCTGGCTCGACGTTTAAGGCCGTCATTGCGGGCGCGGCACTGCAGGAGGCCATCGTTACGCCGAATCAGGTCTTCTTTGACCCCGGCTACGTCATGGTCTCGGGACGACGCATCCAGAACTGGAGCAACGAAAGCTACGGCGCGGTCACCTTCACCGACATCGTAAAGAAGTCCCTCAACACGGGCTTTGCACAGGTGGGGCTCTCCCTCGGCGCGGAGAAGATGATGCACTACACTCGCGTCTTTGGTTTCGGCGAGCGCACGGGCATTGACCTCCCGGGCGAGGAGGAGGGCATCCTCTTCAGTGCGGATGATATGCGCGACTCGGATATCGCGACGACGGCGATCGGTCAGAGTATCGCCGTGACCCCACTGCAGCTCGTCACGGCCATGGCGGCCATCGCGAACGGCGGCACGCTCATGCACCCCTATATCGTGCGTGAGATTCGGAACCCCGACGGCTCTGTCTACGAGGAGCGCACACCGCGTGAGATACGGCGTGTGCTCGAACCGACCGTTGACCGCACGCTGATCGGGCTCTTGGAGCAGGTCGTCGCGAGCGGCGGCGGCATGAAGGCGGGAGTCAAGGGCTACCGCATCGCAGGCAAGACCGGTACGGCACAGAAGATCCGCCGTGAGACGGCGGGCTATCTTGAAGGCCGCTATATTGCCTCCTTCTGTGGCTTTGCACCCGTCGAGGATCCGATCTTCACCGTCCTCGTCATGATTGACGATCCGCGCGGCGGAGACTTCTACGGCGGACAGATCGCCGCACCTGTCGCCTCGCGCATCTTTACCCAGCTCCTGCGCTATGCCCATGTCGAGCCGTCGAGCAACACCTTTGCCGAAACGACGGGGGGCACGGAGAAGGGGCGCAGCGACGACGAAGAAAAGCGCATGGAAGCGGCCGCGACACCGCCCGAGGGCAAGGCTGTCGTGCCCGACTTTACGGGACTCTCCTTGCGCGAGGCGGCGCGCCTCGCCGAGCTGCGCGGACTTACCTTCGAGAGCGAGGGCACGGGTGCCGCCGTCAGCCAGAGCCTCAGCGTCAACGACATCGTCGACCAGGGCGAACGCGTAAAGGTCTACTTCCATCCGACATAAGGAATCGCTGATAAAATGAAGTCCGTCAGATTGGCGTAGATTTTTCGTCCGATTGAGGAGACAAACCGGACGCATAGCCAAAGCTATGTGGAGGATTTGCCGACAAAAAGCGGGCAAAAAAGATGCGCTAAGATGGCGGTGCTGAATTTATCAGTGCTTCCATAAAAAACAACTCAAAATAGTACTGCTGTACGAAGCTGTAAATATCGTACAGCAGTCTTTTTTCATTTCCTCCCTTGACACAGTACTTGAAATCGTGTAAACTACAAACATAGTTTTTTGGTATGTTTGATAATAATATAAAGATGAAGGAGACGATACAATGGGGAAGGTATATCAGAGTGTGACGGAGATCATCGGTCGCACGCCGCTTCTCGCGGCGAAATCGTTCGCGAAGGCGCATGATCTCAAGGCGAATCTCCTCGTGAAGCTCGAGTATTTCAACCCGTCGGGCTCGGTGAAGGATCGTATTGCGGTTGCAATGGTTGAGCAGGCAGAGAAAGACGGCAGGATCGCGCCGGGGGCGACGCTGATCGAGCCGACGAGCGGCAACACGGGCATCGGTATCGCCTCGGTGGCGGCGGCGCGCGGCTACCGTGCGATTCTCACGATGCCGGAGACGATGAGCGTGGAGCGCCGCAACCTGCTGAAGGCATACGGCGCAGAGATTGTCCTCACGGAGGGGGCACAGGGGATGAAGGGCGCTATTGCGCGTGCAGAACAGCTGCAGAAGGAGATCCCGAATTCGTTCATCCCCTCGCAGTTCGAGAATCTCGCGAATCCTGCCGCGCACGAGCGGACGACGGGCCCCGAGATCTGGGCGGACACGGACGGCAAGGTGGATGTCTTTGTCGCCGGGGTCGGTACGGGCGGCACGGTGACGGGCACAGGCCGCTATTTGAAGCAGCAGAATCCCGCCGTATACATCGTCGCAGTGGAGCCGACGGACTCGCCCGTGCTCTCGGGCGGCAAGCCCGGCCCGCACAAACTGCAGGGACTCGGCGCGGGCTTCGTCCCCAACACGCTCGACACGAAGGTCTATGATGAGGTGATCCGCGTGTCGAATGACGATGCCTTTGTCTACGGGCGCGAGTTCGCTCGGCGCGAAGGCGCGTTGGTTGGCATCTCCTCAGGTGCAGCACTCGCAGCGGCGGTGGAGCTGGCAAAGCGTCCGGAGTATGAGGGTAAGACGATCGTCGCCCTCCTGCCCGATGGCGGTGACCGCTACCTCTCAACGGACCTCTTTGCAGGTAAGTAAAAAATTACTTCTTATTAGTCCTTCGTAAAAAATACGCAAAAGCATCTCTTATTACAAAAAATGACTGTAATAGGAGATGCTTTTTTCGATATATACCTTGGGATGTTTATCCCAGTGCTTTCTTCTTATGTGATAGAGCCTATTCTTTAGGTTGATACCGTGCGGGACACATCACAAAACGTTGGAATATCGGGTGTTGAAGAAGGATTTGTGCGATATAAGACCAAGAGAGTGGAATTTATAATTTTGTTCCTGCTCTCTTTGTATTGTTTCTTAAGAAAATGCGATAAAATGTAGCTGCTAAAAATTCGGATCTTCATCGATATAGTTGCTATTTCCATATCGTGCCATTATTTGTTATTTGTTGTTTGGCGGAAATGGCATGGGTTGTATGGACTATCCCTTGGTGAGATGCCGACTGTCGCAAGAATAGGATGATGACATGAGTACATGGACAAAAAAGGCGATGTTCGTTGGGCTTCCACGCTATCTGGAGCAGCTGCTCGGTGCATGCTGCGCAAAGGAGGGGTGGGAGCTCTATCGTTTTCGCGCGGTGGAGGGAGAACGTCCTCCGCAGGGGATTCACACGTATGACTGCGAGGTGGACAGTGCGGAGGCGGCACAGGTCTTTTCGGTTCAGAATCTGGATCTGCTCGTCTACCGACTGGAGCGCGACACCTCCGTTGCGATGCGTCGTCTGGATGCGCTCCTGCGCATGGCGCAGGAGCGTGCGGTCAAGCAGGTTTTTCTGCTCTCCGACGACGAGGTGTTTGCCGCCGGGACGCAGCCGACGGAACGTGATGCAGTGAATCCACAGAATGCGGACGGCAGGCTTTTCGTACGGCTCGAAGAGCTCGGCATGGCGTATCGTGCACAGGGCGTTCCCGTCTCTGTCATCCGTCTTCCCGAGCTCTATGCTCCGGGGATGACGGCGGAGGATGGCCTGATCGGACGCCTGTTCAGCATGGCGCTCACGGGGCGTTCTCTGCCGAAGTACGTCGCGCCCGCCGAGACGATGTGCGGGTTGGTCGATGCGCGTGACGCGGTCTATGCAATCTATCAGGCAACGGCGCGTGACTTTCATGAGCCATATCTCCACATTGCCCCCACAGAGGGGACGACGATGGAGGATCTCTATATGATCTGCGCGGACTTCTTCCCCTCGATGCATACGTCCGCCACCCCGCATCACCCGCACGGGATTGCCGTGCTTCGGAGCACGATAGCTTCGGAGCTGCTGGGCTGGCAGCCACGCCGCCCACTTGTCCCCGGGCTGCGCGAGACATGGGCGGCGATGAAGGCGGCGCGCGAGACGGCGCAGGCGGAGGGCATGGAGTACATCCGTCGGGCACAGCGTGCGCGCATCATGCGCACCGTCGTCCCCTTCGTGGAGAATATCGTCGGTGCACTCCTGACGCTCGGTGTGACGCATTTGCAGGGCGGAACGCCGGTCAATCCGATCATCTATGTGGACTTTGCCTTTATCTACATCAGCTGTATGGGGCTTCTCTACGGAAAGCAGCAGGCACTCCTTGCCGCCGGATTTTCACTCGTGATCCTCATCCGCTCGCTGCTCGGGCAGGGCTGGGATCTCGTGGCGCTCCTCTACAGCCCGCCGGAGTTCCTCCACTTTGTTTCCTACTTTTTTACCGCCGTGCTGACGGGCTACTTTGCCGATCGTGAGGCGTTCCGTCAGCGTGCGGATGGGCGGGTCAAGCGCCGTCTGCAGTACCGTGTCTCCTTCCTTGAGAATCTGTTCAAGGAGAGCGTTGCCATCAAGGATCGTCTCTACCGTCAGATCATCAATTCGGACGACAGCATCGGCCGCCTCTATCGCATCACCTCGCGTCTGGACTCGGTCGAGACAGAGAACCTCTATACGCAGACAGCAGCCGTGACGGCAGAAATCTTGAGCGTCAAGGATGTCGTGGTCTATGTGGTGGGTGAGGGTGGCTACTATCTGCGCCAGAAGGTACGTCTCGGCGACAGCACCTACGAGCTGCCGCGCTCGCTGCGCGTGGAGGATCATCCGTATCTGAAGCGGGTGCTCGAGGATCACGAGATATTTGTCAACCGCGACCTCATGAAGGGGGTCCCCGATCTCGCCGCACCGATTGTCCACGACGGCAGGGTCATTGCGGTGGTCCAGATTTATCATCTGGACTTCGAGCAGTGGAGCCTCTACGAGCAAAATCTGCTCTCGATTACGGCGCGCCTGGTCGCGGGCTCGCTCGCGAATGCCTACGCATGGGAGAAGGAGACGGCCGACCGCAAGTATCTCGACGATACGCGCATCCTGCGTGCGGAGGAGTTCGATAAGGTGGTCGCGGAGTTCCGCGAGCGCCGTCGGCTGCAGCCGGACTATCCTGTCACGCTGCTCCCGATCCACATTCATCACATGAGTTATCGCGAGCTCGACCATAAGATCGCGAACAGCATTCGTGCCGAGGATGTGATCGGCGCGACAGAGAAAGGCGTCTCGCTGCTCCTCTCGGATGTTACGGGCAAGACGCTTGCCATGGTGCGGGAACGTCTCGCAAAGGTCGGGATTGAAACGGGGGAGAGTCAGTCACTATGATGAACGAGGGCGTTCCGGGCGGATGGATCTTCGTCGCCATATACCTCGTCGTGGTTCTCGTCTGTACCGTGCTCGAATGGCGTTATCGCGGGTGGATCTCGGCACTGTCCAAGGCTCTCGTCTCCCTTACCATACCGGTCGCGGGACTCGTGCTGCTGCTGCTCTACGAGCTGATCGGTCAGGTGCTCGGGCTCATGCGCCGTACAGGACCGGACGAAGAAGACGAGGATCTGAGCCTTTCGATCGATGATCCCGCCTACAGCGGCGATATTGTGCCGCTGCGTGATACCTTTCTGCTCGATGATGCGAAGCTGAAGCGCAAGTTCTTCACCGATGCGATCAAGCAGAATGTGGTGGAGCGGCAGTCGATCCTGAACGAGGCAGTACACGACAGCGACCGTGAGATCGCCTACTATGCAGTGTCGCTCATGACGGCGCACATGGAGCAGCTGAACGAGGAGATCTATACCCTCGAGGAGCAGATCAAGCGCGGCGCGGACGACGACGCCCTGCTGGACGAGTACGTCAAGAAGGTGCGCGAGTTCCTCTTGCGTCAGTACGGCGACGAGGTGACGCGCGAGCAGCAGCGCACGCGCTACAGGGAGATGCTGCGTCTCCTCGCGGAGCGCCATCCCGAGCATCCCGCCTACCGAGCGGAGGAGATCCGTGAGCTGATTCACGGTGGACAGATGCTCGAGGCGGAGGCGTCCTGTCTGGAGATGCGGGAGCAGCACCCGAATGACGAGCTGCCGCTCCTCCTCCTGATGAATGTCTATCAGGCGTCGCATCGGCGGGAGAAGCTGCTGGAGATGATCAGCGCCCTGAAGAAGCTGCCGGTACGTCTCAGCAACGAGGCAATGCAGGCGATACGGTATTGGGATGGAGGTAGAGTGCATGAATAAGCGCAGTCTTTACATCCTCCTTTTCGTTTCGTTCTTCCTCGGATGTTTTTTCCAGTACAGCCGTCTCGACGGCTTCCTCCACCTCGGTGCACTCTCCAATCGTTTGCTCGGGAACCATACGGTGTATGACAAACCGTTCGACGGGGATATGCCGCAGGAGAAGTTCCTCATCCTCTACGATCCGACGGATGTGCTGAGCATGTATACGCGGCACAATGTGGAGAAGCTGCTGACGGAAAAGCGCAAGGCATACGAGAGCCATCCGATGGATGAGAGTGTCCCGCTCGATGATTCCTATACGGGCGTGGCGATTACGACGGGGCATCTCCAGCGGGTGACGATGCTGCCTGCAGTCATGGACTATGTGCGCGGCGGCGGAACGCTCCTTGCCATGCAGCGGATCTGGCAGGAGGACAAGGATGCGATCGATGCGTCACTGCTCGCGGATGTCGGCATTGCCGATGTGGGTACGGTGGAAGATGCGCTCGGGATCTATGTGGTCACGAACTTTCTCGTCGGGGCGAAGGGATTCAGCTTTAACGGCGGTGACAGCTACACGACACAGGTCAATCTGACGACACTCACGCCCGATGCCGAGGTGCAGATTGCCACGGCAGCGGGCGTGCCGCTCGTCTGGGAGAAAAGCCTTGGCGACGGCCATGTCTATATGTATAATGGGATGGAGCGCGACGACAAGACAAATCTCGGTATCTATATGGCAATGCTCGCGCACTGCGGAACGGATCCGATCTACCCCGTGGTCGGTGTCAAGATTTTCATCCTCGACGACTTCCCGGCACCGGTGCCCGATGGAGATTTCCCCCATATCTACAATGAGCTCGGCGTGGATACGGCGACATTCTACCGGAAAATCTGGTGGCCGTTCGTGCGCAAACTCGCAAAGGACGAGAACCTCCGCCTCTCGGGGGCGATCATCGAAAACTATAACGCACAGATCAAAGGCCCCTTCCATGCGCTCGGCGGACGTGCGGCGCGCGACGCGCTCATCATCTATGGCCGCGAGCTGATCGACATGGGTGGGGAGCTCGGGCTGCACGGCTACAATCATCAGCCGCTCGCGCCTGCGGGCTATGGTCAGGCAAAGCTCGACTATGTGCCGTGGGAGAGTCAGGCAGATATGATCGACTCCTTGACGGAGCTGCGCAGGTATATAAAATCCGTCTATCCGGACTATGATTTCCGCTACTATGTGCCGCCGTCGAACATCTCGAGCCCCGAGGGGATCGCTGCCGTGCGGCAGGTGTTTCCGGAGCTCATCGCGGTCTGTTCGCTTTACGACGGACTCGCGACGGATCATGCGTGGTATCAGGACTTTAACTACAAGGATGGCATCTACAATATCCCGCGCATCAGCTCGGGGCATGAGGACGATGAAGCGCAGTTCTGGGGCGAGATCACAGCGCTGAACTACATCGGCGTGTTCTCGCATTTCATCCACCCCGATGAGCTGTTCTACGCGGAGAGTGCCAACCAGTCTTGGCATAGTATGTCGACGGGTCTGAAGTCGTTCATGCACCGCCTCAGTACGCGCTATCCGTGGCTGACGCCCGAGACGGTCTCGGATAGTATTCCCATTTTCTCGGATTACTACGACATGGATTATCGCGTCGTGCACGAGGAGAATGGGCTGCATATTTACTCCTGGGGCTACAGCGGGGAGCTGCGCTTCCTGCTGCGCACGGAGAAGGAGATCGACCATACGGACGGCTGTAAGACAGAGGCGGTGGAGGACGGTGTCTACATCGTCCGCGTGACGAAGCCCGAGGCACATATCTATTGGAAGGAGGAGCCCTGATGCGGATCTGTCTGCTGACGGAAGGCTCATATCCCTACGTTGTGGGCGGCGTATCGTCGTGGGTACAGATGCTCATGGAGGGGCTCCCGGAGTATGAGTTCGTCGTCTATTCGATCGGTGCGGAGGGGAAGGATCGCGGCAAGTTCAAGTACAAGCTGCCGAAGAACTGCATCAGCATCGAGGAGGTCTTTCTCGACGAGATCCTCGCCCTGCGCTCCTCGGATATGCTCGAGGGCATCCTCACGGGGCAGGAGCAGCAGACGCTCTATGAGTTCGTCCGCGGAAAACATACGGTGTCGATTGAGCATCTCGCGGAGATCTTTCGCCCCGGACGGTGGAAATCGCCGCTCGCGGTCTTTATGTCGAGCGATTTCTTCGATGTGATTGTACGCTTCTATCGGGAGGAATATCGAAATCTCCCGTTCACTGATTTTTTCTGGACGATGCGCTCGATGCTGCTGCCGCTCTTTTTCCTGCTGCAGCAGAAGCTGCCCGAGGCCGATGTCTATCACAGTGTGGCGACGGGATACTGCGGTGTGGTCGGCGGCATGGCGACGACGCTCAGCGGAAAGCCGTTTATGATTACGGAGCACGGTGTTTACTCGCGTGAGCGCGAGGCAGAGATCATCAAGAGTGACTGGGTGAAGACGGATTTCAAGGGCCTCTGGATCCAGTATTTTTATCATCTGGCGCGGATCGCCTATCGGTCGGCGCAGCGGGTCTATACGCTCTTTGAGCACAACGGCAGGATCGCCGTTGATCTCGGCTGTCCCGCAGACCGAATCCATATCGTGCCGAACGGCGTCCACATGGAGCGCTTTGCGCACATCGAGGAGCTGCGCGACCACGGCGGTGCGTTTCAGGTCGGTGCAGTCGTGCGCGTTGCGCCGATCAAGGATATCCTGACGCTCCTGCGTGCCTTTGCCATCGTTAAGCGCGAGATGCCCGAGGCGAAGCTCTGCATCATGGGCGGTCTGGAGGAGGATCCAGACTATGTGGCGGTCTGCTACCGTACGGTGAAGATGCTCGGTCTTGAGGATGTGGAGTTCACGGGGTCTGTGCCCGTCGCGGAGTACCTGCCGAAGATGGATGTGCTCGTGCTCTCCTCGATCAGCGAGGGGCAGCCGCTCGCTGTGCTCGAGGGGTTCTCGGCGCATCGTCCGTACGTGACAACGGATGTCGGCTGCTGCCGTGAGCTGATCTACGGCGACAGCAACGATACGCTCGGCACCGCCGGAGCGGTGGTCGCCCCGATGGATTTTGAGGCGATGGCATACGAGATTCTGCGCCTCGCGCGCGATTATGAGCTGCGCCGCTCCATGGCGGCGGTCGGCTTTGCGCGGACGAAGGCACACTATACCTACGAACAGTTTATTTCATCGTATCGGACTGCCTATCGTGAGGCAGCGGAGGAGGGATCCCATGGCGGGCGTCGGGTTTGAGCTGAAGCGGCTGTTCCGTGCGCGGACGGCGGCAGGACATCTCAAGGCGTACTCGTACTCCGCCATTGTGACGACGGGGCCGTTCGTCCTCCTCACGAGCATGGTGCTCGCTGTGCAGCTGCTCTTCATCGCGTACGGCGCAGGCGATGATGCCTCGGCGGTGTTCCTCGGGGCGGTGATCTATTCCTTCATCTTCTCGCAGCTGCTCTCCTCGGGCTTTACGATTGTACTGACGCGCTATCTTGCGGACTGCATCACGGTGCAGCACTATCGCGACGTGACGCCGTCCATGTTCGGCATGAGTGCGATTCTCCTTGCACTCGGGACGATTGCGGCGGTGATTTTCTTCTGGAACAAGCCGCTCGCCTTCGAGCTGAAACTGCTCTCTCATGTCTTTTTCTCGGAGCTGCTGCTGATCTGGGTGGGCGGGGTCTACCTGACGGCGGTTAAGAAGTTCAAGTATCTCATCCTCGGCTATCTCGTGGGCGTGCTTATCAGTCTCCTGCTGACCGTACTGTTCTTGGAAACGAGCTGGCTGCCGCCGACGGAGGGAGCGCTCCTATCCGTGGATGTGGGGATGGGCGTTCTCGCGCTCTTCTTCTTCCTCTATGTGACGAGCCGCTTCGGACTGCCGCGCGACGGGATGCTCTTTGCCTTTCTCCCCTATCTCGGGCGTCACGGACGCCTCTTCATCGGTGCGTTCGGCTATACGCTCGGCCTCTTTTTGCCGAACATCATTATATGGCAGGGGCCATGGGGCGTGCTCATCCACGGGACATTCCTCTATGCGCCGCGCTATGATGTGGTCGTCTTCTACGCACTGCTTTCGATTCTGCCGCTCATGACGATCTTTGTGGTCAAGGTGGAGACGCAGTTCTACGAGCGCTATGCCCACTACTTCGGAGCGATCACGCACGGCGGGAACCTGCACCTCATCGAGGACTCGCGCAAGGATCTGCTCTATTCCATGTGGTTCGAGATGCGGCAGGCGCTTGAGTTCCAGTTCGTCTTTACGCTGATCTTCCTCGCTCTTGGCAACTACATCCTCTCGTTTGCGGGGCTGGACTACAATGCGATCAATATGTACAACGTGATCCTCTTTGCGTCCTTCTTCGTCGGGACACTGCAGATCTTTATGATCATGCTGGAGTACTTTGACTTCCAGAAAGGCGTGTGGCGGATCGGCGCAATTGCCGCCGTCGGCAACATCGCCTTTGGCGTCGTCAGCTTCTGGCTCGGCGACAAGAGCTACGGTTTTGGCTTCTTCCTCGCATCGGCACTCGCCCTCGCCTACGGCGTGTGGCTGCTCCGATGCTTTTCCAACGGGATCAACTACTATGTGTTCTGTGCGCAGCCGGTGTTCTATCAGGCAGACGCGGGGATTTTTTGGACGATTGCCCATCTGCTGTATGGGGACAAGCTCCCCGATCTGGAAAGGATGGAGAAGGCATGAGTATGCTGAGACGGGCGCAGCGCCGCCGTGATCTCCTGCGGCGCACGACTGCGGCGGCGTGTACGCTCCTTTTTGCCATGACGGGGCATGAGGCCCTCGCGGGCAGCAACGATGCGCTGCACGATGTGTACGGCTACTACTCGTATATGATGGATGTCAAGGATGAGATCGCCTCCTACCGTGCAGCAAAGGAGGCTCTCGCGCAGGCGAAGAAGGATCTCGCCGACGCACAGCAGAACCTCGCCGATGCCAAGGCAGGCGTGGCGGATGCCGCGGCGAATCTCACGCAGGCCAAGTCGAATCTGCACGATGCAGAGGAGCAGCTGGCTGCGGTGAAGAACGCTCTTGCAGCAGCAGAGGCACTGAGCGCACAGCGTACGCAGGAGGCGATCGCGGCGCAGCAGGCGGAGGCGGACTACGCACCGACAGTCTATGCGCAGCGCGCACATGTGGAGGCGATAAGTGCACGGTATGATCGCATGGCAGCGGCGAGCGGTGACACGTCGGCTCCTTTGAGCAGCGCTGCCGAGAAGGATCGGGCGGCGGTGGTGGCGCGCGTCCTGAACGAGGTCGGCTACCAGCAGAACCGCGTCAACGATGCACAGGCCATGGTCAATGCTGCTCTCGCGGGTGCAGCACCGGCAGAGACGGCGGAGGGGACGTCGGATACGAGCGCGATTGATGCGGCCTCCGCCGAGGTGGACGCCGCACAGTCCGAGCTGGATGCGGTCGAGGACTATTTCTCTCAGCTGACGGCGGCACGTGAGGCGGCAGAGGATGCGGAGCGCGACGCGCGCGAGGCTGTTGCGGGCTATCAGCAAGATCTTGCTGACAGCACGACAAATCTCGCGGAGGCAACATCCTACGTGATGGATGCGGAGAACTATCAGCAGCAGGCCGCAGCGTGGGAGCGCGATGCCGTGCGCGATGAGGGCACGGCAGAACAGCAGCTTCGCGTCGCGCAGCATGATCTCAACTGCTTCGGTGAGGGGGCGGGCTGGCAGACCGGGGCAGAGTACTATGCGTGGCGCGGGGAGCGCGGCGGGCATCAGCTTTATCTGCCGCTCTCCTACTACAAGCGCACGCACCGCGGCAAGCAGAAGCTCGACTACGGACTTTCGACGGGCTATGTGAAGTCCGATACGGGCTTTGTAAACGGCGCGGTGTCGGGCTGGACGGATACCTCGCTGAGCCTGACCCTGCGCAACGAGAACCCCATCAACAGCGTTCGCTACGGATTCGGCCTCAGCATTCCGACGGGGCAGAGCCGCATTGGTGCAAAGGCGGTTGTGCCGGAGAGCCTTGCGCGCTTTACCGACTTTGGCGCAGGCTGGCAGTATATCCCGAGCATTGAGGTGCTGCATAAGATCACGGAGCAGGATCGTCTGACGGGACGAATGAGCTATACGATGCGCGGCGGCTACAACTACTCGCGCGAGGTGTGGGATGCCCATGTCTCACCCGGCAATATCTTTGCACAGGAGCTCGAGTATCTGCATACGGATGCGAAGAAAACCTACATGGTGCAGCTCTACCACAATTCGACAGGGAATGCCGTGCAGGACAGCATCGATACGGATGCTGGAACGATCACGGGGAAGAGCCACTACCGTGACGGCGACGACTGGGAGCTGCGCTTCTTCTACCATCGCGGTGTCACGAAAAAGGATGTGCTGCGCTACTATACGATCCTCTCGCAGACGCAGGCGGGCACAGCCCCCAGCTCCTCGTCCATCGGGCGGCAGTACTACGGCATCGGCGTGCGGCATACGATCTCGAAACGCCTCACATGGCAGGTCATGGCGCACTATCAGAAGGTGAATTCGACCTACGATCCGCTGCGCACGGAGCTCAATACGGGCGGCGGGTTCAGCCGCCGCTCCCTGCTCGCGGAGCTCGCGTGTCGGATGAGCGAC
This sequence comes from Selenomonas sp. oral taxon 478, assembly GCF_001189555.1. Classification (NCBI taxonomy): domain Bacteria; kingdom Bacillati; phylum Bacillota; class Negativicutes; order Selenomonadales; family Selenomonadaceae; genus Selenomonas; species Selenomonas sp. oral taxon 478. Next base: position 1,251,408 of record NZ_CP012071.1, read on the forward strand.
CGCAAGCAGCTCGTTTTGCAGGCGGAGCGGTACGTGCGTACGGATGAGGGGGGCGGCGGATACCACGGCTGGGGTATGACGCTCTGGTACAATGAGAGCCTCTGAGATAAGAGATCAGAAAGGGAGCTTATGGGCAAGGTAAAAAAGGGAATCGCAGCACTCCTCGTGGGAGCGGCAGGACTGTTCGGCGTGCATCAGGCACTCCCCTCGGCGGAGGGCGGACGTGAGCACGTCGTTCCGGAAACGGCGATGATCGACCTCACGGAGCAGCTCGGCAGCTATGCGCGCGAGCGACATCCGGGCTTTCTGCTCGTCGGCAACGGACCTGTGGGGCTGCTGGAGGTGACGAAGGACAACTCCGAGGAGAATGTCGCACGTCTCGTGCGTGCGCTCGACGGCATTCTGATGGAGTCCCGCTTCTATGACGGCTATGAGGAGAACGGCGACACGCCGGAGCGCAACGACGGCGATCTGGATGAATATCTCACCGCGATGCTCCGCAAGCCACTCATGGCAGGCAAGGCAGTCTTTACCCTCGACTATGTGAAGGGCAAGAGAATTCATGAGGTAGAGGAGCTCGGTGCGGAGCAGGGTTATGTCGCCGAGGCGGGCGACCGCCTGCTCGATGTGATTCCAAGGCGTCTGCCGATGAACGAGAACGCGGACGATGTTACGCAGCTGAAACAGGTGAAAAACTTCCTCTTCCTGCTGAACCCCGAGCACTTCCATACGCGCGACGCCTATATCAACGCCCTTGCAGCAACGAACTACGACCTCCTCGTCGTCGATCTCTACTACGGCGACCGTCCGCTGACCCCGGCAGAGACTGCGCGACTGAAGGTAAAGGCGAACGGCGGCAAGCGTCTTCTGCTCTCCTACATGAGCGTTGGGGAGGCGGCGGACTACCGTCCCTACTGGAAGGAAGAGTGGAACACAGAGCGTCCGCACTGGCTCGCCGAGCCGAATCCTGAGTGGCCGGGCAGCTACAAGGCTCGCTACTGGTCGAAGGAGTGGTGCGATATCCTCTATGGCAGCCCCGATGCCCATCTGGACATGATTATGGCAGCGGGCTTTGACGGTGCCTTCCTCGACGTGATGGATGCGTGGCAGTATTTCAAAGAAAACAAATAAACAAGTGACTTCCTCCGTCTGGGAGGAAGTCTTGTTTTTTACACCATAGTGGTGTAAAATGTAAGAGAGGAGGGGGGTCATTGGAGCATAAAACTTATCCTGTGATGGATAAATACAAGCCTAGGGAATCGCTGATAAAATGAAGTCCGTCAGATTGGCGTAGATTTTTTCGTCCGAACAAGGAGGAAAACCGGACGCATAGCTAAAGCTATGTGGAGGATTTTCCGACGAAGTGCGGGCAAAAAAGATGCGCTAAGATGGCGGTGCTGAATTTATCAGTGCTTCCCTAGTTATGATCTTAGGAAGATTCAGCAAACTGGGTATTTTATTACGAGAACAGCGCTCATGTCAGCGGCAGAATTGGGATTTGATGCGGATGGGATTCATGAAGTAATCGCCTCCATGGAGCAATCGCATTTCTATAAGTCCATGACCTCGAAGTATAACCACAAGGTTTGGCAGGATGTTTATCATGTGCCTTTTGGTGAATATTTACTGTACATCAAGTTTACGGCAAACGATATTGTGTCGGACTTTTGGCTGCTGTCGTTTAAGGAAAAATGAAATGGAGTGAATTGCGATGAATCAAGATGATATGATGATTGACCCAGAGACGGGGGAAGAACTGCATCGTGATATTCGCCCGATGACATTCACGTACCAAGGGGAGAGCGTTACGGTGGATATGCCGGGGTGGTACTCAGCGGATGGGACACGGAGTGTGCACTCGCATGAGGATACAAAGGTGTCTGACCGTGCTCTGCACGTGATGAAGGCACGCGTGGAGGGGCTTCCTCTCCCGACGGAGATTCGATCCATTCGGAAGAAATTCGCACTGACGCAGGAGGAGGCAGGGACGATCCTCGGCGGCGGGGCACGGGCATTCCAGAAATATGAGTCCGGTGACATCCTGCCGAGCCGCACGATGGCAAACCTCCTGCTCCTCCTGCAGGAATATCCGCAGGGGCTTGAGACGCTGCGGGCACACCGCAGGGAACGCGAGAAGGTCAGCTGAATCAAAGAACGACACAAAAAGAGAAAACACAGCGATGATGCTGTATTTTCTCTTTTTGTATGCTTATTTATCCGAATGCCTTGGCGAGATGTGCGAAACCCGTTTGGAGGGTACTGCGTGGGCAGGCAAGGTTCATGCGCTGGAAGCCGCTGCCGCCCGCACCGAAGATCGGGCCGTCGTCAAGCCAGAGGTTCGCCTCATGGATGACCTTCTCGTTGAGTTCCTTGTCCGAGAGACCGTAGGCGGAGAAGTCCATCCAGATCAGGTAGGTTCCCTCAGGCTCGATGAGCTTTACCTTCGGCAGATGCGCAGCGAGGTATTCCTTCGTAAAGGCGTAGTTCTCCTCGATGTAGGCGAGCAGTTCCTTCAGCCACGGAGCGCCGTGTTCGTATGCTGCTTTTGCGCCTGCGAGCCCGAGCGTGTTCGGCTCATCGTAGCCGGTACGGCTCAGTTCTTCCTTGAAGCGGCGGCGCAGGGATTCGTTACTGATGAAGATATTGGAAATCTGCAGTCCCGCAAGGTTGAACGTCTTGCTCGGGGAAGTGCAGGTAACGGTGATGGCGGCGGCGTCCGCGGAGAGAGAGGCAAAGGGAATGTGGCGGAAGCCGGGGCGCACGAACTCTTCGTGAATTTCGTCCGCGACGACAATGACGTGACGGCGCAGGCAGATGGCAGCGAGCTGCTCGAGCTCCGTGCGCGTCCATACACGCCCGACGGGGTTGTGCGGGCTGCAGAGGATGAACAGCTTTACCTTATGGTCGATGATCTTCTGCTCGAAATCCGCGAAGTCGATGCTGTAGCGTCCGTCAGCGAACTGCAGGGGGCTGTCGATGAGCGTGCGCCCGTTCTGGCGGATCATGCTCGCAAAGGGGTAGTAGACGGGCTGCTGAATGATGACGGCCTCATTCGGTGCGGTATAGGCGCGGATGGCAGTGGCGACGGCAAAGACGACGCCGGGCGTGATGACGAGCTCGCCGCGCTGCACCGTCCACGCGTGATGCGTACGGAACCAGTCGCGCAGGACGTTGAAGTAGTCGTCCTTGATCTGCGTATAGCCAAAGATGCCGTGCGCCGTGCGCGCCGCCAGGGCGTCAATGACGGGTACGGGCGCGCGAAAGTCCATATCCGCGACCCAGAACGGGAGGACATCCTTGGGGTAGCCGCGCTCAACAGCAAAGTCGTATTTCAGACAGGACGTGCCGCGGCGGTCGATGATTTCGTCAAAATTGATGGACATAATGTTTTTTCCTTCCTCTTTGGGGCAGACAGGGGAACGGTGTGGGGAGGACAGTGCCGTCCAAAACCAAACCCTGCTGCTACGCCCGTGCTGCCTTCTCCAGTGCCTGCGCCAGATCTTCCTTCAGATCCTCCACGTCCTCCAGGCCGACGGAGAGACGCAGGAGGCGGTCGTCGAGCCCTGTGCGCGCGATGAGTTCGCGGGGCATCTCTGCGTGTGTCTGCACGAGTGGGTAGGTCAGGAGACTCTCGACGCCGCCGAGACTCTCGGCAAACGCGATCAGGCGCAGATGTGCGAGGACGTTCTGCGCGATGGCGGAGGTCTTGACCTTGAACGAAATCATGCCGCCATAGCCCGTGCTCTGACTCTCATGCAGGGCGCGTCCGGGATGGTCTGCGAGCCCCGGGTAGTAGACCTCCGTGACCTCGGAGCGGGTGAGCAGCCACGCTGCGATGGCACGCGCATTCTCCGCATGGCGTTCGACGCGCACGCCGAGTGTCTTGAGGCTGCGCAGCATGAGCCATGAATCCATGGGGGAGAGATTCGGACCCTCGGACTTCACGAGCAGCTCAATCCGCTGTGCGAGGTCGGAGTCCGCGTCCCTCACTGCGAGTGTGCCGCAGATCACGTCGTTGTGCCCGCAGAGGTACTTGGTCGCGCTCTCGACGACGATGTCTGCACCGAGCGCAAGCGGCTTCTGTGCGTGCGGTGAGAGGAATGTATTGTCCGCGACGAGGAGTGCGCCGTGCTCATGAGCGACAGCGGCGAGTGCGCGGATGTCCGTGATGAACATCATCGGGTTGGAGGGCGTCTCAATGAAGATCATTTTCGTCGTATCACGCATCTTGGCCTCGACCAGCGACGTATCGCGCATATCGATGTACTCGAAGCCGATGCCGTAACGGCTGTAGATGTCGTTCGCGAGACGCACCGTTCCGCCGTAGAGATCCTCAGGCAGGAGTACGTGGTCCCCAGGGGCGCAGAGGGCAAAGACGAGATTGATCGCCGCCATGCCCGAGGAGAGTGCCCATGCGCGTTCGCCGCCCTCGAGGAGGGCAATCGCCTTCTCAAAGTCGCTGCGGGTCGGATTCGCAACGCGGCTGTAGTCGTAGCCCGTGCTCTGACGGAATGCGGGATGGCGAAACGTCGCCGAGAGATAGACGGGCGTGGTGAGTGCGCCCGTCGCGTCGAACTCGTGACAGCCATGCACCTCAGCAGTGTAATCCTTCATTGTATTTCCTCCCATAGTTCCCTGTATCGTTTATGTCCTGCGCAGACGGGGCATGGACAGTCACGCCCAGCCCGCTGCATCGCAGAACCGTTTTGGTCGTTTCATTATAAACATCGCCAGGATACTTTGTCAATCAAAAAATATATAAAACATACTTGACAACTATGATACTTGCGTGTAAGATAGCAGCATCGAACAGGAAAACATATATGCAAACATAGTTATGGAGGAAATACAATGGCACAGTCAAAAAAGGAACTCGTCCTCAGCGCAATGGACCGCAGGGAAGTGGAGCGCGTCCCATCGGGATTCTGGTTCCACTTTCTCGCGGATGAGATCCACGCCGATGCCTATGCCGACCCTCGTCTTGAACAGACGCTTTTGGATGGGGAACTGCGTTACATTGACGGCTTTCAGCCGGACTTCGTAAAGATCATGACGGATGGGTTCTTCTCCTATCCGAACCCCGCCGTGCAGACTGCACGTACGGCAAAGGAACTGGCAAAGGTGCAGCCGCTGCCCGATGACCACCCCTTCTTTACGCGGCAGATCGCCTATGCGAAGGAGATCACGAAGCGGTACGGGAACGAGGTCGCAACATTCTACAATCTTTTCTGTGCGGGCACAACGGTGAAGTTCATGCAGCCCGGGACGCTTGCCGAGGATGAGGCATTCCTCGCACAGCTCGTCCGCGAGGACGCCGCAGCGGTACGCGCGGCGTTCGATGTGATCTCCGCCGATCTCGCGAAGCTGGCACGCCGCATCATCGCCGAGGCGGGCGTGACGGGCATCTACTTCAGCCTGCAGAACCTCATTGGCGAGGGCGCGAGCCGCGCGGTCTACGAGGAGGTATTCGCCCCCGGGGAAAAGGAGATTCTGCGCGCGGCAAACGCCGAGAGCAGCTACAACATCCTCCATATCTGCGGCTATGCGGGACACCGCAACGCGCTGGACTGGTATCGTGACTACGATGCCAAGACGATCAACTGGGCATCGGTCGTCGAGGGGGTTCCCCTCGAGGAGGGACAGAAGATCTTCCCGCAGCACGCACTGCTCGGCGGCTTCGGCAATCTCGCATCCGATGTGCTCTATCGCGGCACGCAGGCGGAGATCACGGCGGAGACGCACCGCATCCTCGATGCGGCAGGGCGCACAGGAATTCTGCTGGGGGCGGACTGCACCGTGCCGCGCGACATTGACTGGAAGCATTTTGACTGGGTACGCGACGCGGCAGGACCGCAATAAAAGGAGAGCATGACATGAATCTGAAGAAAATCACGAAGGCGGCACTCGCGGGGCTTCTCGCCGCAGCACTTGCGGCAGGGCTGGCGGGCTGCGGAAAGAGCGGCGCGGACAGCGCGAAGTCGGCAGACGGGAAGAAGATCGTCACCGTTGCCCATACGAATTACTATGTTCCCTACGACTATGTGAACGAGCAGGGCGAATCCGACGGCTTCGAAGTTGCCGTCATGAAGGAAGTGGCGAAGAAGCTGCCGCAGTATGAGTTCAAGTTCGTCCCGACCTCGGACGATGATCTCCTGATCGGCGTTGAGTCCGGGAAGTACACCGTCGGCACCAAAGGGATCTGGATCACGGATGCGCGCAGGAAGAAGTATGTGTTTCCGAAGAACAACATCGGTGCGAGCGTGATCGGCCTTGCGATCCGCAAGGATACGGCAGACAAAATCAAAGATCTGGAGACCTTTGCCCAGTTCAGCGGAAAGATTGTTCCGATCGCTCCGCAGGATGCGCGCTATATGGTCATCGACGAGTACAACAAGGAGAATCCTGACAACCAGATCAAGCTGACGTCCTCGGAGGCATTCCAGGTGGCGGATGCGTACAGCTGGGTGCTCGAGGGGCGCTATGACGGCTACCTCGATGTCGAACTGAGCTACAAGAACAACATCGCGAAGGAAGACGCTCCGTATCATCAGTTCAACGACAAGATGGCATACGTCCGCTACAAGGGCATCCCGACCTATCCGATCTTCAATAAGAAAGAGCAGGCGTTTGCGGACGACTACGACAAGGCGATTGAGGAACTGCGCGCCGAGGGGAAAATCGCAGAGCTCGAGCAGAAGTACTTCGGTGAGAGCCTTTCCGACTACCTGAAGTAAAGCAATGAGGAGGACGGCATACGATGGAAACACGTGTCTTTGACTTCGGGCTGATCGTTCAGTTTCTGCCCGAGCTCCTCTCCTATCTTGACGTCACACTGCTCGTTGCCGGCCTCAGCATCGTCATCGGCTCCCTGCTCGGCGGACTGCTGGCATGGGCGAATCTCAGCGGCAGCCGCGTGCTGCGCGCGTGTTCACTCGCCTACGTGTATGTGATGCGCTGTACGCCGTCCATCGTTCTGCTGTTCATCGTCTTCTACGGTGCACCGAAGCTCGTCTTTGCGCTCTTTGACTATGATATGAATGCGATGCACCGCGCCGTCTTTGCCGTCGTCACCTTTACCCTGCTGTTTGGCGCATACATTTCGGAGGTGTTCCGCGCTGCCTATACGGCGGTTCCACGCGGGCAGTACGAGGCGGCGGTGAGTGCGGGGCTCTCCCCGTGGCAGGCATTCTGCCATGTCATACTCGGACAGGCGGCGCTCATCGCCCTGCCGAATTTCGGCAACTCGACCATCAACCTCCTGAAAGAGGCGTCGCTCGCCTATACCATCGGGCTGATCGACCTCATTGGGCGCGGCAATCTCATCATCGCGCAGAACTACGGCGCGTATGGCGTTGAGGTCTATCTCTCTGCCATGCTGATCTACTGGGTGCTCGTCCTGCTCATCGAGCAGGGCTTCGCGTGGGCAGAGCATCGTCTCGACAAAGGCACGGGGCTGCGCGCTCCGTCTGCGTCCAAAACACTGGGGAATGGGCTGAAAGGAGGGGACACCGTTGGAACTGGATCTTGACTTTATGCAGGAAACCTTCCTGCTCGTCTGGCAGGGAGCGGGCGTGACCCTCGCACTCACAGCGCTCTCGCTCGTTCTCGCAGCGCCCATTGCCTTCTGCTTTGCCGTCCTGCGCGTGCGCGGACATCGTGTGGGCGGGACGATCGCACGCCTTTATGTCTCCTTTGTGCGCGGCACGCCGCTCGTCCTCCAGATCCTTCTCCTCTACAGCCTTCTGCCGAGCCTGCTGAATCTGCTCGTCAAGGCAGCGGGGAGCAGCTTCAACGTATTCGAGGCGGTCGATCCATTCTGGTATGCCGTCTTTATCTTTACGCTCAACACCGTCGCTCTCCTCACGGAGGCATTTCGCTCGGCACTGCTCGCCATCCCCAAGGGGCAGCTCGAAGCGGGAGCCGTGTGCGGGCTGAGCGAGGCAGAGACCTACCTGCACGTGATTCTCCCGCAGGCGCTTGTTGTGGCACTGCCGAGCATCGCGAACATCACGGTCAATCTCATCAAGGGGACGTCACTCGCCTTCCTCATGACAGTCAAGGACATCATGGCGGTCGGCAAGGTCGCCGCGTCCTATGGCTATAACTACATTGAGGCATATCTCGACGTATTCATCGTCTATCTCATCCTCTGCACGATCGTCCAGCTGCTCTTTGCGGCGGCGGAGCGGCGTGTCGGAGCGTTCCGCTAGGAGGTGCAGTATGTTATTCGGAGTACAGAACGTACGCAAGAGTTTCGCAGAGACCGAGGTGCTCAAGGATGTGAGCCTCAGCGTGGACAAGGGGGATGTGGTTGTCATCCTCGGGCCGAGCGGCTCGGGCAAGACAACATTCCTGCGCTGTCTCAACTTCCTTGAGCGTGCCGATGGCGGGACGATGGACTTCCATGGGACGCAGCTTTCCCTCGTGGATGCCTCCAAGAGCGAGATTGCCGCTGTGCGGAAAAAGACGGGCTTCGTCTTTCAGAACTACAACCTCTTCGCGAATAAGACCGCCCTCGAGAATGTGACCCTCGGGCTCACCGTCGGGCGCGGCATGGCGGCGACAGAGGCAAAGGAGATCGGCATGGATGCTCTGCGGCGTGTGGGGATAGCGGAGCGTGCCGACTACTACCCCGCACAGCTCTCGGGCGGACAGCAGCAGCGCGTCGGCATCGCCCGCGCCGTTGCCGCAAAGCCCGATGTGATCCTCTTTGACGAACCAACCTCCGCACTGGACCCCGAGCTCGTCGGCGAGGTGCTCTCCGTGATGAAGCAGCTCGCCGAGGAGGGCACGACGATGATCGTCGTGACGCATGAGATGAAGTTTGCACAGGATGTTGCGACCCACGTCGTCTTTATGTCGGACGGCGTGATCGTCGAGGAGGGGAGCGCAAAGTCGATCTTCACCACACCGCGCGAGGAGCGCACGCGCCGTTTCCTCCGCCGCATCCTGCCCGAGGAGTATGAGCCGGCAGCGCTGATATAGGAAAAAGCAGTCAGCAAGATGGATGTCTTGTTGACTGCTTTTCTCGTGTTTTTTCGCAGCAGCAAACGTACTGCTGATCGGCGGTTTCTTATGACTCAATCGCGAAGAAGTCCGCGGGAACAGGGGCGAGGATGCCGACAAAGATAAAGTCCTCTGTGCCCGTATTCTTCATGCCGTGGCACATCCCCTTCGCTGAGACAATGACGTCGCCCACTGCGATGGGGCGTTCCTCTCCGGGCGCAGGATAAAAGACACCTTCTCCTTGGATGCAGATCCATATATCGTCCGCTTTCGCGTGCCCGTGCGGCTTGATCTCCTGCCCGGGCTTCAGCACCCAGACGACGCCGCTCGTCGATGCTGTCCCGTAGATCGGTGTGCGCGTTGCCGTATCACCCGATGCCATGATGTCGGAGAGACGATAGCGGCGCGTCTCAAAATCATTTGTTACCTCTGTGGTCATAAAAATTCTCCTCTCGTATATGCGATAACACATGCACATCTGACGCGGCTGGGTGTATCAATCGTCGAAATAATCGTCGTCATACCCCTCGCCGTAGTCGTGCCAGTCATTGTGGAGGATGTCCTCATCCTCGTCATACTGCCCGCCGTACGGGGCGCTGCCGCCGTATGTATCGGCGTAGGCATCGTCGTCCAGTGTGTCCCTCTGACCCTCTGAGGAAATATCCTCCTCGTCCTCTTCGTATTCGCGGCGGTACGGCAGTTCGTTGTCATAGGCATTGTCCGTCGGTGCCGTCTCGCGCGGCGTGGATGGGATACTGACATGGGGCAGAGATGGGGTGAGGATGCCGAAGAGTTTTTCGGCGAGATATGCGCCAAAGACGGCAAGCAGGATTTTCTGCCGCCATGACAGCGGCTTTTGCGATTGACGCGGTACGGCGTTTTTCGGTGCGTCAGGCATCTTTCTTCACCTTCTTCCATCGCGCATTCGCGCGTGCAGAATGGAGCATAGAGGCGAAATTGTCCGCGAGCTCTTTCTCCATGGCGGCGGTGTCGTACTTGTCTCCCTGATGATGGAGCTTGTTGACTAGCGTCCCATTCCAGTCGTCGCTCCACAGCGTGAAGAAGGTCAGCTCAATCGACTTCGTCCGATCCGTCTCCGCCTTCGGCAGGTAGTAGAATGTAATATCCCGGCCGTGGAGTGCGGACGGCACGGCGCCGTGTCCCTTCGGGGCGTAGAGATGGTGAATCTCGCGGAGCGCATAGACCATCTCCTCGGGCCTCGTATCCTCGTCGGCAAAGATAAAATCTCCGCCCCTGAAGAGAGACACTTCGTCATTCGTTCCTGCCGGGCGTTTCACTTTGCTGTCCCTCAGCGCCGCTGCCTCCTCCGTTGTCGCTGCATACAGTCCGTGCTGCGCAGCGACTTCTCCGATGCGTGGATTCAGATGAATGGCGTACGCTGCGGCATAGGCGTGGTCGGCATTCGCGTCGCGCTGTGCAAACGGCTGCGGAACGGGGAGTGTGCAGTCGCGGACATAGGCCGTGCAGGAAAAGGTGAAGTCATTCGCCTCGTCATACAGCACGTATGTGTTCCGCTGCATGGGGGCGGGCTTCTCTGTCTCCGCCGACTGCAGAACGATGTGCGGTCCGTAGTCGGCGAACTCCTCTTCCAGCATCGCGATGACATCATCCGGCGTATAGGGCGCGCCGTGCTCCGTCGTTACGAGGAACGAACAGCCTGAGAGGAGGGATGTGCACGCCGTCAGCAAAGCGGCGAGCATGCGGGAGAGTCTATGTGCCATGGGCAAGCTCCTGTTGCTGTGTGAGTTGCTGTAATCGTTTGAGAGTATTATAACATAGATGATGCCATCTGGGGAGCTCTCAGTTTTGGAAGACACTTGTCAGGATCTATTTTCTACGGTACAATTAATTGATCAGAGATTTCTCTATATAAGGGAGCGATTGGTTATGCCGTCACGTGAAGAAATATTTGTGGAATACTTATGGGGGCAAGGGGTATTCCAAGAACAGGATATCGTGGGTAAAAACTGCCTCACTATCGGAGAGATTTACTCCGACGGAGCTGCTTACGCCATGAAACTCAAGGATCGGCTCATGCACGCGGGGGCGGCACAATGCGATCATGTTGTTTTGTTTAACCCTGGCATCTCAGATTCGTACTGTGATCTCACGGATGTGAAAGAAGCCGTTGGTTCATTGAGCTACGATCTAATTATCGTCCTCAGCGGGATGGAAACGACGCGGGATATTCGTGAGGGCGTTCGACAGCTGCAGGAGATCTGTCATGTGGGCGGGAAAATCCTCGTGACGGCACGAACCCCACATGATGTCTCCTCTCGGGTGAGTTTGAATGCGTATGAGGATATATGGCGTTATGAAGCAGATTCACTGGCGGGGCTGTTTGACCGCTGTGCTGTTGAAATGAGCGCTGTCGATGAGGCATATGGCATCGTCTGTGCGCTTTTGACGCGCGTGGAGCAGGCAGCAGCGTCGAAGAGCTTCTTATTTCATACGAGGGAAGGCAAGCGCATCGAAGTCGGAGACAATGTGCCGCAGGGGTATTTCAACGCATCCTCGGTTTTGGATGCCATCGGGATCAAATATCGTACGGATAAATGCAGTATGATGCATAACTATCTGGATAAGTATGCATTTTTTTTGGAGAAATTCCGTACCCAACCGATTCGCCTTCTTGAACTCGGGGTATTCAACGGCTCCAGTGTACGGATGTGGCAGGAGTATTTCCCGCGTGCAGAGATCTTTGGGGTAGATATTGAGGCATCGTGCAGACAGTATGAGGATGAACGCATCCACATTATCCAGGCAGATCTTTCGGATGCCGCTCAGGTATCAATGCTGAGAGAGATTCATCCCCGGATCATCGTCGATGATGCGTCTCATATCGTGAGCCACCAGCTGCTGGCGCTCTTTACCCTATTTGATGTATTGCCGCGCGGCGGTGTCTACATACTGGAGGATCTCGAAACATCGCTGAATCCGGAACTGTTTGAGGATACGTACCGTGACTGCCCATTGGATGCCTATGAGGTGTGTGCGCGGATCGCACGTATTGCGGCACGTAAAGTGCCGGATGATGACAGCATCTATGCGGATCATGTCAATCGGATCGGCATGGAGACGGAACTCGTTTCGATCACAAAGGGCAGTGTGATCTTGATCAAACGCTGATTTCGTCATTGAAATATAAAAACGGTTCTGTTTGGAAAGATAATCTTTCCGAACAGAACTGTTTTTTGATGTGCAGCTTCTCTGATCAGTAACAGCCGCAGCCGCGTGCACGTGACGCACGGCTGTTGTTGCAGTACGCGCCGCCGTCATAGCAGTTGGCACGGTCACCGCAGTATGCGCTGCTGTTGTTCCCGCCGTAGCAGTACGACTGGTTCTCGCGCTCCGGGAGGGTGCACGTATCGCCGTCGCAGACGTAAGCAAGAGCCTGTGCGCCCGTGGCGAGGATCATTCCCGCCATCAGTCCCATCAGTACCTTTTTCATTGACGTTCCTCCTCTCCATTCCTGTGTAGTATAACATACATGTCAAGAGGCAATTTGCTGTTATATAAATGATAAATATGGATAAATTGATATATGAAGGTAATACACCATATACTCGTTTATTTTTTGCGGTGAGAGGAAAAAGGAATAGAACGTAATCCATCTATAAAATCTGCATTTTAATTGAGAAAGAATATATATATAAATTATAGAGTTTATATCCACTAGAAATTATGAACGAAATTCATAATTAAAATTTATGATTATGTAAAATATCTATTGATTTTTGCACAGTGTTGCGCTATGATATAAGTGAATCGAGAAAAAACATATTCACATAAAGGAATACAGTATGAAGAATGAAACAGCAGTAATATATTCCTCGCGCACGGGGAATACGAAGCGGGTGGCGGAGCATCTGGCGGAGGCACTTGGCGCGTCCTGCCACAGCGTCGCGGATGCCTCTGCCGTGTCGGAGGAGGCAACGCTCTGCATCGGTACGTGGATTGACCGCGGGACAGCAGACGCGGCGGCGCGAAAGTACATCGAGGGGCTGCGCGGGCGCCGCATCTTTCTCTTCGGCACGCTCGGCGCGGAGCCGGACTCGGAGCACGCAGCGAAGTGCATCGCGAACATCCGCGCACTCTGTGACGCGTCGAATGAGATCCTCGGTGCGATTCTCGTGCAGGGGGCAGTCGATCCGATGCTGATCGAGATGTTCAAGAGTATGCCGAAGGATAATGTGCACGCCTATACGGAGGAGAGTGCGGTGCGCTATGCAGCGGCGGCGCGTCACCCCGATGCGGCGGATTTTGCCCGCGTGATTGCGGCGGCAAGGGAGGTATTGGCATGAGTATACTGCAGGAGAAAATCGATGCACTTCCCATCGAGGAACGTGCGTGGCTGCTTGGAACGAAGTCGAAGAACCCACTCGGCTGTGCCTTCGCCAAGAAGCGGGTGGTACACCCCGGTGCAGGCGGCAAGCGCATGGTGATGGACAAGGAGGAGCAGACACGTATCTGGGCGGATCTGATGGCACAGACGCCGAATCCTGCCGACGAGCGAGCGGTTTACATCCATATTCCGTTCTGTGACAAAAAATGCAGCTACTGCGGTTTTTTTCAGAACTTCACGCGGGAAGAAGCGGCACATCACTACGTCGATGTACTCCTCGATGAGCTGGATGCGGCGGCGGATACGCCCTACGTGCAGGGCGCACCCTTTCAGGCGGTGTTCTTCGGCGGCGGTACGCCGACGGCGCTGAGCGATGCGGATATCGCGCGCCTCGTACAGGCGGTGCGTGCACGTCTGCCGCTCACGAGTGACTGCGAGATCACACTTGAGGGGCGTATCCACGATCTCACGGAGAGCAAGGTTGAGGCGGCAATGAACGCGGGCATCAACCGCTTTTCCCTCGGCGTGCAGTCCTTTGACACACGCGTCCGCCAGGCGATAGGGCGCATTGACGACGGCGAAACGGTCATCGCGACACTGCGCCGCATGGTGGAGCAGCAGGGCGCTGTCGTCATCGCCGACCTCATCTACGGGCTGCCCTACCAGTCGATGGAGGTCTGGGAAAACGATGTGCGCACGCAGTTCGAGATCGGCATCGCGGGCGGCGACCTCTATCAGCTCAATGTGTTCCCGTCGAGCGAACTGGCACGGCGCGTCGCATCGGGCGATCTGCCGATGCTGCCGACGACGGAGGAGCAGGCGGAGTATTTCCGGCGCGGCATTGACATCGTTATGGAGTACCCGATGGTGCGCCGCATCGACACAACCCACTGGGCGACGGATCACCGTGAGCGCAGCATCTATAATACGCTCGCCAAACGCGGCTGTGACGTCCTCGCCTTCGGCTCGGGCGCGGGCGGCTTCATCGGTCAGATGATGTGGCGCAATCACGGTGCACTCGCGCCGTATGAGAAGCTGGTCGAGGAGGGGACGAAACCTTTTCAGTTTATGGGCGAGCAGGCAGATGCACACCGCATGCAGAGCGAGATCGGTGACCAGATCGAGCACGGCTGGTTCTATGCGCCGTTTTTCATGAAAAAATATGGCGTTGATCTCCTCAAAGAAATGGAGCCGCTTCTCGCTGCATGGGCGGAGAACGGACTGGTCACACGCATGGAGACGGGATTCCGCCTGACGCGTGCGGGTGAGTTCTGGCATGACAATCTCATTCAAGGATTCCTCGAGGCGTATGCCCTCACACAGGAGGACACAGTAAAACTTCGCAAGGAAAATGTTGCTCTGCAGGACATAATTCCAAAATCCGTGCGCTCCATGCTCGAGGCGATGTTCCCTGATGGGATGCCCCCGCAGATGGCGGCGGCACTCGCAGGAAAACCGTCGCCGGAGACGGAGAACCATCCGCACATGCAGATGCTGAAGGAGCTCATCCGAAAAGAGCGTGAAAAGGAACGCGACGCGGAGGCAGATCATGACCTCAATACGGTCATGCGCACCCAGTCGCGCGATCTCGGGAAAGCAGTATAGAGGCAAAGCCCCGCCGACCGGCGGGGCTTTATGTTATGTATTCTCGTTTATGGCATACGGGGTAAAGTAGCCGAATGCCGCAGGGATGCTGTAGCTGTCGATGAGCTCTTCATGGTGTACCCAGAGGAGAGCGGACGGCTCATCTGATGCGTTCTCCGCTGCCATGAGCGGCGGCTCGTTCTGTTCCGTGACCGTGACCGCCCAGCCCGTGAGATCCCATTCGATATGGCTGAAGATATGACGCGCGGGCGGGAGAGGGGTGATGGAGAGGACGCGGAAGCCTTTGCCTTCGAGATGTGTACGTACGTCGCGCTTGGTCTGTTTTCCGTCGAGATGCGGATATTCCCAGAGACCTGCGAGGAGTCCCTTCGCGGGCCTTTTTCGTATGGCGATGCGGCCGCTGCAGGATAGGATGAGGACGGTGTGTTTTTCCTTGCGCCGTGCCTTGGCGGCGGACTTTACGGGATAGTCCTGCTCTGTGCCGCGATCATGGGCAAGGCAGAGCTGCGCGGCGGGGCAGCTGTGACAGAGCGGCGCACCGTGCGGCAGACATATCGTCGCGCCGAGATCCATAAAGGCCTCGTTCAAGAGACCTGCGTCACGCCCCGTCGGGTAGGAGACAGAGAGAGCGGTTTCCAGAGAACGCTTCGCCGCATCCTTTCCAATATCGATGGGATTCGCCGTGATGCGTGCCGCGACGCGCAGAAAATTGCCGTCAACGGCGGGGTGCGGCTGTCCGTAGGCAAAGGACGCGATGGCACTTGCCGTGTAGCGCCCAATGCCGGGCAGCGTGAGAAGGGCGTTGAAGTCGTTCGGGAGGTCGCCGCCGTGTTCTTTGACGATCACCTGCGCCGCGCGCTTGAGATTGCGCGCACGGCTGTAGTAGCCGAGCCCCTGCCACAGCTTCATGAGGGCATCGTCGTTCACGGCAGCGAGGTCATGGATGCTCGGCAGTGCCGTGAGGAAACGCAGGTAGTAGGCGCGTACGACGGCGGCACGTGTCTGCTGGAGCATGATTTCCGAGATCCAGACGTGATACGGTGTTGGTTCGTCGCGCCACGGCAGATCGCGCGTGTCAGGCGCGGACTTGTGCCATGTGAGCAGGGCGCGGCAGAGGGCGGGAAAGACGTCTGCGCCCGCCCAAGGCTGTATATTCATAGATGGTTCTCCATTTCGTGTTGGGGAAATACGGATAAAGGAAGCACTGATAAATTCGGTACAACCATCTTGACGCATCTTTTTTGCCCGCACTTCGGCGGAAAATCCTCCACAGAGCACCACTCTGCGTCCGGTTTTCCACCTCGTTCGGACGAAAAAATCTACGCCAATCTGGCAGACCTTATTTTATCAGTGATTCCTAAATTCCGTCACGTTTTATTTGTGATTTCTATATTTTATCACGGATGCTTCACCCTTTACAAATGGAGCGATTTTTGGCTCTGTGATAATGGGAAATTGCCCGAAGGAACGGCTTTTGCTTTTGCGTCCTGTGTATGCTAAAATAGCATCAAATAAATGATATCTACAATATGATGGAGTGATTGTCAATGTTGGATATGAAGTTTGTGCGTGAGAACCTGCCCGCCGTGCAGGAGATGCTGAAGCATCGCTGCAATACGCTCGACCTCTCGCCGTTCACAGAGCTCGAGGAGCGCCGCCGCAGGATCCTGCAGGATGTAGAGGAGAAGAAGGCGCGCCGCAACGCCGTCTCGAAGGAGGTCGGTGCGCGCAAGAAGGCGGGCGAGAACGCGGATGAGATCGTCGCGGAGATGCGCACGCTCGGCGACGAGATCGCGGCACTCGATGAGGACCTGCGCGACGTGGAGCTGCGCCTGCGCGGCCTCCTGCTCCAGATCCCAAATATGCCAAAGACGGATGTGCCGATCGGCAAGGACGAGACGGAGAACCCCGAGGTGCGCCGCTGCGGCACGCCGCGCACGTTTGATTTCACCCCGAAGGCACACTGGGACATCGGCGACGCACTCGGCATCCTCGATGCAGAGCGTGCAGCAAAGGTCACGGGCGCACGCTTTACGTTCTACAAGGGGCTCGGCGCACGGCTTGAGCGCGCCTGCATCAACTTCATGATGGATCTCCATGCCGAGAAGCACGGCTACACAGAGATGCTTGCCCCCTATATCGTGAACGAGGCGAGCATGATCGGCACAGGGCAGCTGCCAAAATTTGCCGAGGATATGTTCAAGCTCGAAGGGCTCGACTACTACCTCGTGCCGACGGCGGAGGTGCCGACGACAAACTACCATCGCGATGAGATCCTCGACGCAGAGCAGCTGCCGGAGTACTACACGTCCTATACGGCATGTTTCCGCGCGGAGGCGGGCAGCGCGGGGCGCGACACGCGCGGGCTCATCCGTCAGCATCAGTTCAACAAGGTGGAGCTGATCAAATTCGTCACGCCGGAGACGAGCTGGGACGAGCTCGAGAGCATGGTGACGGCGGCAGAGGACGTGTTGAAGATTCTCGAGCTGCCGTACCGCGTCATCCAGCTCTGCACGGGCGACATGAGCTTCACCTCGGCAAAGACCTACGACATCGAGGTCTGGATGCCCGCACAGGACAAGTACCGTGAGATCTCGTCCTGCTCGAACTGCACGGACTATCAGGCGCGCCGCGCGAACATCAAATACCGTCCCGCACGCGGGGCGAAGCCGACGTTCCTCCATACACTGAACGGCTCGGGACTCGCCGTCGGACGCACGGTGGCGGCGATCCTTGAAAACAATCAGCAGGAGGACGGCTCGGTCATCGTGCCGAAGGCGCTGGTTCCGTACATGCACGGGGTCACGGTCATCCGATGAAAAAAGTCATCGTCGGCATCACGGGGGCGAGCGGCAGCTGTTATGCCCTCCGCCTCATCGAGGTGCTCGCGGAACGCGGCATCGAGGTGCACGCTGTCGTCACAGAGAGCGGTATGCGCGTGCTGGACTATGAGTGCGGCGTATCGGCGGAGGAACTGGCGCGGCGCGTGACCGTGCTCTATCCAAATGTGGATGTCGGGGCAGCGATCGCGAGCGGTTCGTTCCACATGGATGCAATGATCGTCGTACCCTGCTCGATGAAGACGGCAGGGGCCATCGCGCACGGCATAACGGACGATCTCCTCTCGCGCGCAGCGGACGTGACGCTGAAGGAGGGGCGGCGGCTCCTCCTCGTACCGCGTGAGACGCCGATGCACGAGATTCATCTGGAGAACCTGCTGCGTCTGGCGCGGGCAGGGGCGATCATCATGCCCGCCGCGCCGGGGTTTTATCATCGTCCGGAGACACTCGACGACCTCGTTGACATGATGGTGGGGAAGATCCTCGACCGCCTCGGCATCGAGGCGGAGCTATATACGCGTTGGAGGTAGTATCGTGAAAAAGATGTATGCAGCCGCACTCCTGACGGCAGGGGTACTTTGCCTGATGAGTGCCGCCAGTGCCGCACCGTCGCAGACGGCCGCGCAGGAGACGGTAAAGACCCCGCTGCAGCAGATGCACATGGGGACAAGCGAGGAGAAGAACCGCCGGGCGGAAATTCAGGCGGACTATTTCCAGCATCGCGGCGAGCGCCGCTACATCAATCTCTACAATCTGCACGTATTCCGCCAGTACAAGGAGATGCACGGCATGTCGCTTCACTGGGGACTGACCGTCACGCGCCCCGTCGGCTCGTGGGCGGAGAAGGATGCGCCGGATGTGCGCCTTGACTCGGGGGCGGTCGGCGTCGGCCCATCCTATATGGTGCGCTGGACGAAGCCTCTCGGGAAAAAATGGGAGGTCTCTCTCGACCTCACGGGCGGACTCATGGTCTACAACAAGGTGCATCCCGCGCACACGCGGAACTATGACTTCATGTGGCGCATCGGCCCACGCCTCACGTATAATTTCAACGATCGGAATGCGCTCAGCATCGCCTATCTCGGACATCACGTGTCCAACGGGCAGCGTACGAAAAACCCCGGCTATAACGGTGTCGGCATCTCGATCGGCTATCGGTACACCTACTGATGGCAAAGAAATTTTATGCGGTGAAGCGCGGGCGCAAAACGGGGCTCTTCACCGTCTGGGCGGAGTGCGCGGCACAGGTAAAGGGCTTTCAGGGAGCCGTCTACAAGGGTTTTATGACGGAGGACGAGGCGCGGGCATGGCTTGGCGGTGCGGACGCACGGACGGAGCAGCCCCGTTCCGCTGCGATGACGATAGAGCCTTCTGCCCCTGATGCGGACTACATCATCCACACGGACGGCTCATGCCTTCGCAATCCGGGCGGTGCGGGCGGCTGGGCTGCCGTGATCGAGACGGCGGCGACGGGTGCGGTCGAGGAGAAGAGCGGCGGCGACCCCGAGACGACGAACAACCGCATGGAGCTGACGGCGGCACTGATGGCACTCAGCGCCGTGCCGGAGGGGGCGCGCGTTGCGCTCTACACGGACAGTCAGTATCTTAAGAACGCCTTTACAAAGTTTTGGCTGCCCGCGTGGAAGAAGCGCGGGTGGAAGAAGGCGGACGGTGAGCCCGTGCTGAATCAGGATCTCTGGGTGCAGCTCGATGCGGCGTTTGCCGCGCGGCAGGTGCAGTTCCACTGGGTCAAGGGGCATGCGGGCAATCCGCGCAACGAGCGGTGCGATGCGCTTGCGCGCGCAGAGGCGGAGAGATTCTAGGACGCCCCCTTCGGCTCGCAGTGCTCGCCACTTCCCCCGTAAACGGGGGAAGCGAATCATGATGGGTGAATCGTGTTTCCTGTTTGCCAGAGAAAAGCCAATGGTGGAAACATAGCCTCCCCCGTATGACGGGGGAGGGGGACCGCTTGCGGTGGTAGGGGCACATATAGAATCAACATGAGAGGAGGAACGCCGTGCAGCACATATTGGAAGCCATTGGGGCGTTCGTCCTCACGCATCTCGCGAATATCGGACGCATCGCGCTCCTCTATGGGGAGACGATGCGGCAGGTGACACGCCGTCTGCGCGTGCGGAGCATCGTCTACCAGATGGCGCATCTCGGCGCGGACTCCCTCCTCATCGTCGGACTGACACTCCTCTTTACGGGTATCGTGCTTACCCTGCAGATCGCCCATGAGTTCATCCGCTACGGTGCGCAGAGCACGATTGGCGCGGTCATTGCGATCGGCATCGGGCGCGAGCTGGGCCCCGTCCTCGTCGGTGTCGTCTGCGCGGGGCGCGTGGGCGCAGCGATTACGGCGGAGGTCTCGACGATGAAGGTCACGGAGCAGATCGATGCCCTGCGCGTCATGGCGGTCAGCCCTGTGAACTACCTCATCGTCCCGCGCATGCTCGCGTGCATGGTCGTCGTGCCGATCCTCACCGTCTTTGGCGACGTGATCGGCGTTCTCGGCGGCTACTTCACGGCGGTGTACTACTCGGGCATCTCGGGCTACACCTTCCTGCACTCCATCACGCAGTACGCGCTCCTCTACGACATGACCGGCGGACTCATCAAGGCGATTTTCTTCGGCAATGTTATCGCCGTCCTCGGCTGTTACTATGGCCTCCACGCGCCGAGCGGGGCGGAGGGCGTCGGTACGGCGACGATGCAGACCGTCGTTACCTCCATCATCGTGATCTTTATCCTGAACGCCGTGCTGACGTTCTTCCTCTTTTGACAAGGCGGTGGCGCAATGATACGACTTGAACACGTCACCAAGCGCTTTGGGACAAAGGAAGCCCTGAAGGACATCACGCTCACGATCAACGAGGGGGAGACGCTCGCTATCATCGGCGGCTCGGGCTCGGGCAAATCGACCCTCCTGCGGCTGATGATCGGCCTTGACCGCCCGACGAGTGGGGCGATCTATATCGGCGCGGACGATATCGCCGCGATGGATGAGGCGGCGCTCGACCGCGTGCGCCTGCGCATGGGCATGGTGTTCCAGTACTCCGCCCTCTTTGACTCGATGAGCGTCGGTGAGAACGTCGCCTTCGGGCTGCGTGAGCACACGGATAAGAGCGACGCCGAGATCCGAAGCATCGTCGCGGAGAAACTCGCCCTCGTCGGACTGCCCGATGCGGCAGAGATGATGCCGCAGGAACTTTCGGGCGGCATGAAAAAACGCGTCGGACTCGCGCGTGCGATTGCGACCGACCCCTCCATCATCTTCTATGACGAGCCGAGTTCGGGGCTCGACCCCATCATGACGGCGAAGATCGACGAACTCATCATCAGTATGCAGAAAAAACTTGGCGTGACCTCCGTCGTCGTTACGCACGACATGGCAAGTGCGTGCCGCATCGCCGACCGCATCGCCATGATCTACGACGGGGCACTCATTGCCGTGGACACGACGGAGCGTTTTCAGGACATCAAAGACGAGCGCGTACAGGCATTTTTCCGTACGATGCATCACCGCAAGGAGGCAGGAGCATGAGTGCAGAGGCAAAGGTGGGGGCGTTTACCCTAGGAGGCGTGATCCTCCTGATCGCTGTCGTCGTATTCTTCGGCGGACTGCGCCTCGGCAGCAGCAGCGACTACACACTGTACGCGGGATTTCACCGCGCCGTCGGGCTGAACCCGGAGGCACAGGTGCTCCTCTCGGGCGTGCCCGTCGGGCACGTGCAGGACGTTGTGAGCGACGGGACGGGCGTCACCGTCTCCATGGTCATAGAGCGTGGGGTGAAGATCCCGCGCGGCTCCGCCGTCACCATCGGGCAGCCCGGCATCATGGGAGATAAATTCATCATCATCACGCCGAACGGGAACAGCGATACCTACGCAAACGGCGACTATCTCTACGGCACGGATGAGATGGGGATGGACACGATGTTCGTTGAGCTGAACAAGATGATCGTCCTTGTGCAGGAAATGCTCACCTCCGTCAACGCCATCGTGGGCGCGCCGGGCTTCCAAACCTCCGTCGTGCAGCTCGCCGTCAACATGGAGCACATCACGGCGAACCTCGACGGGCTCACGGCGACGCTGGAGCAGATGGCGGCGGAGAATCGCGGCGACCTGCGCGGCATCCTCGTGAACATGAACACCATGACAGCGAACCTTGCGCAGAGCACGGCGAGCGTCGAGCGCATCATGGCGAACCTTGAGAGCGTCGGAGCAGACCCCGCGACGGCGGAGAACCTGCGCCAGACGCTCGCGAACATTACCGATGCCTCGGGGCGCGTCGCACGCATCGCCGCGGGCATCGAGGCGGTGGCAGGCGACCCGCAGACGCAGGAGGATGCACGAACCCTCATTCACAACGCACGCACGATGACGGACAAGGCGGGTGGGCTGATGGGACGGCTTAGCAGCATCAAGGTCACACCGAAGGTGGACATTATGTATAGCGGCAAGGCTGACGACTGGCGGACGAATTTCAACCTCGATGTCGGTGAGCAGCAGGGCATGTACGCCTCCTTCGGTGTGGACGACATCGGCGGCGGGGACAAGGTGAGCGCCCAGCTCGGAAAGCGTGGCAGCGCGTTCGGTGCGCGTGCGGGCGTGATCGGCGGCGCCGCAGGTGTCGGTGTCGACGCCTACGCGGGGGATAAATTCAAATTCTCCGCCGATGCCTATAACCCGAACGACCTCACCGTCCGCCTGCGCAGTCAGTATCAGCTCAGCGGCGGCACCTACCTCTTCGGCGAGTGGAATGCGGTGAACGACCACCAACGCCGCGCCTTCTATACGGGCATCCGACAGGAATTTTGAACGTACAGATTGACGTGTGATAAAACATGTATATAATGTAATTATAATCACACGACTAGACTTCGCATGCACGGAGGATGGGGAAATGATCGATCTGTATTTGTCTGATGGTACGGCGCATGGTCGGCGCCTGTTGTCTTTATAAAATAAAACAAATGCTCTATAGCAGAAAGGGAGACTGCTGTAGAGCGTTTTTTTATCGAAAATAAACAGATTGTTACGCCTTTTTATGGGTTCTTTTCTTTTATAAAAATGGTTACAATTTAACTTGACATAAGGAAGAAAACAATATATCTTGTTAGGACAATGGAACTAGGGGAAGGCCCAAGGAAGGGAGGGTAGAGGTTCATGCGAGGAAATGTAAAAGGGGACGACATATAGCGCGCTATGTGTCGATTTTTTTTGTTGTCCGGAGGATATGCGCTTCCCTCACTTCTGCCGGTGTATGCGGCGGATGTGACGGTGCCCGAAGTTGTCGTTGATGCGTCTCATCCTGCGGTGACAATGAGTGAGCCGGGACCGATCAATAAGAAAACAACGCCTACCCCGCCGCATCGGGAGCCAAATCGAAACGCCGTGGTCGGCAATGCTGCCGACCTCCCTCTTGCAGGCGATGTGCGTAACGTCGTCGGGAATAAGCTGACGATACGGGCGACCTCTGCGGCGACGATGGCGGGCAAGGGCACGATGCGCACGGCGAAAAAGGACCGTACGGAAAACACCGTGAACCTCGTCGATGGCAAGGTGCGCAATCTCTACGGCGGCTACACGAATGGCACTGGTCAGACGACGGGCAATACCGTCACCATCGGGGATGGGACGAATGCCCTTCCCACGGGGACGAATATCGCGGGCTACCTCTACGGCGGCAACAAGACCGTCGACACGGACAACAAGCTCGTGGTCAATACTGCGGTCAGCGTCAAGAACATCAAGCATTTCGAGAAAATTAGCTTTAACATCAGCCACATCTCCAATGCGACAACGCCGCTCCTCAAGCTCACCGACGGCGTGCAGACGAGCGGGCTTGACTGGGATAAAGTGGAAGTCACAGGCGCGAACGATTTCGTGCCGAGTACGTATCGGACGCGTCTTGCGACACTTATGCACAACGACCAAGGTATCGACTTTACGAAAGCGGGCGTCAATACTTACAACCCCATTCGTGCGAAGAATCGCGAGAGTGGCGATCTTGAGTATACGATCGACACGGATAACCCAACGGTGACGGCGGCGAAAGAGGTCTATGTGGACGGCTTCCGCTTCCGCTACAACAAGGGCACGGACGGAAAGGGCGCAAAGCACCTCGC
Source organism: Selenomonas sp. oral taxon 478 (assembly GCF_001189555.1). NCBI lineage: Bacteria > Bacillati > Bacillota > Negativicutes > Selenomonadales > Selenomonadaceae > Selenomonas > Selenomonas sp. oral taxon 478. The sequence goes on from NZ_CP012071.1 coordinate 1,275,359, forward strand.
TTTGGACGGCACGGTCGCGGCAGCCTACGGCGCGAACGTCACGGTAAAAGACGGTGCGGCGCAGGACAATGCAGCAGAGATCTCAGGTGACACGGTGACGGGCAACGCCTACGGTGGTGCGCTCACGGCTGTCGCTGCGACGAAGAATGCCGCGGGAGGCAGTGCGCACATCACGGGCGGCTCGGTTGGAGGAAATGTTTACGGCGGAGCCATTACGGATGCGGCTGCGAGTGAGAACGTGACGGGAAGCTCCGTCCATGTCGCGGGCGGCACGGTCTCCGGTACGGCCTACGGCGGGCATAATGCCGGCACGGGTAACACGCTCGCCATCTACCATGGACAGTCGGCCATCCACGATTTTTCCGGTGTGCAGAAACTGCGCTTCTACCTGCCGAATGACGCACGGGCAAGCTATACGCCCATGCTACAGCTCGGCGTTGCTGCGAAGGATATCCGCAATCTCAATATCGGTGTCGGCTTCTCGGGAAGCGCGCCCGTGTTGCACGGAAACGATGTAATCAGCCTCATGAAGACACTGCCGGGGGGAACTCTGCTGACTGATGCGGATATCGCGAATCAGATTGAGGGCACGCAGGGCGTTACGATGCGCTATCATTCGCACTTCAAAAGCGCGGCACCGATGAGCTCGTCCTCACCCTCATCGGCGCTGCGATGAACGACCAGACTAAGTCCCTCGTCGAGCCGCGTTGCGGTGCGACGGACTTCATCAATCGTGGGGCCGACCTTCTGGCGGCGTCGGGGATTTCCTCGGCGGCGAAGGAGGGCGGTCGGGCAGAGGACGACGAAAAGCGCGGCTATCAGCTATGGGCGGCGATGAGCCAGGGGACGATGCACGCCGAGACGGGCTCCTATGTCACGACGACGGGCTACAATCTCAGCGTCGGCTGGGCAAAGGAGGGGAAGCTCAGGGCGGCTAAGACGCTCTTTACCCCCTTCGTGGAGTACGGCAGGGGCACCTACCACACCTATCTCGACGACGGCACGCACGGCAGCGGCAAGATCAGCTACCTCGGCGCGGGGCTCATGGGGCGCATCGAACGCCCCAATGGACACTGGCTGGAGGCGGCACTCCACGGCGGCAGGGTGCGCAGCGACTACACGGGCACAATCTCTGCCGGGACGGTTTCGACCTACGACAGTGGAAATACCTACTACGCGGCGCATATCGGCATCGGAAAGACACGGCTGCTCCGTACGGGTGATACACTGAACACCTACCTGCGATACTTCTATTCACGGCAGGACGGTACGAGCGCACAGCTCAATACGGGCGAAACCTACGATTTTGATGCGGTTGCGTCGCATCGTATGAGAGTCGGATTCACCTTCTTGCACCGCGAGGATACGAGCAAGGAGATATATGCGGGTCTTGCGTACGAGTACGAATTTGACGGCGAGGGAGCAGCATCCGTCCAGGGGCTTGCCGCCGATAGTCCTGCCCTGCGCGGCGGCAGTACGATGGTCGAGTTGGGCTATCGCTTTATCCCGCCGGACAGCCGCCTATCTTGGCACATCCACATGGCGGGCTGGCAGGGAACGCGGCGCGGCATGACGGGGAATATCCAGGTCAGCTGGGCACTTTGATTCAGCGCAATATGGGACTGCTGCACGAGCGGCAGTCTCTCTTTTGTCTCCTTGTCAAGGACGCTCGAAAATGATAGAATAAATAGGATGCAATTCTGCATCAGCGAAGGGGAGCGTATGCATCTGAAAATCCGTATTCTTGACAAGTATATATTTCGTGAGGTCTTTCTGTCCTTTCTCTTTGCCATCTGTGCGTTCTCGGCAGTTTTCATCGGCTCGGGCACGCTTTTTCGCATTGCACAGTACATCACGGACTACGGGGCATCCCTGCCGTCCGTCATAAAGATATTCGTGTTCAGTCTGCCCGGGGTCGTCATGTGGACGTTCCCGATGTCGATGCTCCTCGCGAGCCTTCTGACATTTGGCCGGCTTTCCTCGTCGAGCGAGATCACGGCAATGAAGTCCTGCGGCATCGGCTTCGGCCGTATTGCTGCGCCCGCGATCCTGCTTGGCTTTCTCGTGAGCGTCGGTGCGATCCTCTTCAACGAGCACGTCGTTCCGCGCGCGAATACGGCGTATCGCAACGTGATCTACTACGAGATCGAGGGCAACTCGGGCATGAAGTCGCAGGAGCACGTCATCATCAAGGAGATCGAGGGCGGCAAGATCAAGCGTCTCGTCTACGCGCGCTCCTTCAATGCCGAACAGCAGCAGCTGACGGGGGTCAGCCTGCAGATCTTCGGCGCGGACGGCAAGGTTTCGCACGTCGAGAACGCCGAGTATGCCGAGTGGACGGGCAGCGAGTGGATCATGCACAAGGGGGATGTCTACGACATCGCAGATGAACATCTTGAGCGGCGGATGCGCTTTGAGACGCAGGTGCTCCCCGTGGAGAAGGATCCGCGCCAGATCATCCGCGAGCAGAAAGCCCCCGAGGAAATGACGATGCGCGAGCTGCGCCATCAGATCGCGCTCATGCAGACGCAGTATGTCAACACGAGCAAGCTCGAAGCGGAGCTCTATCAGCGTGTCTCCGTCCCCATGGCGAGCCTGATCTTTACGCTGATCGGCGTGCCGCTCGGGCTCCAGCCGACGCGCAACTCGTCCTCGGCAGGGTTTGCGATGAGCGTCATCATCATCTTTATCTACTACGCGCTGATGACCATGGGAAATGCCTTTGCGCGCGGCGAGGTGCTTCCGCCGATGCTTGCTGTATGGATTCCGAACATCGTCGGCATCATCGCGGGCATTATTCTCCTGCGGCGCGCATCGCGCTGAGGTTCGCTGCCGCTCTTGTCTGACACATGAAGGAGGTGACGTCATGTACGGTGTTACGCTGATTCTCGTGCTCGCTGTCGTCGGCGGCGTCATCGCCGTCATCGGCGACCGCCTCGGCACGCGCATCGGAAAGAAAAAACTCACGCTCTTTGGACTGCGCCCGCGCCACACGGCGGTGGTCGTCACGATCTTTACGGGTGTCTGCATCACGACGGTGACCTTCGGCATCCTCGCGGCGGCATCGGAGAATGTGCGGACAGCGCTCTTTGGCATGGATCGGCTGAACGCCATGATCGCGGATACGCGTGCGGCACTCGATGCGACGGCATCGGCACTCACCTCGGCGGAGGATGCAAAGCAGCAGGCGGATGCGGAACTCGCGAAGTCCGAGGAGGAGATCGCGGGACTGCGCAGTGAGCAGGACGATCTGCGCGCAGAGTCGGAACGCCTCTCGGCGGGCAACCGTGCGCTCATGATGGAAAAGGAAGGGCTGATCTCACTCAATGGCCGGCTCTCGGGCGAGAACGCCAAGCTCCTGACGGACATCGACGAGCTCGGCGTGCGTGCAAATGTCCTGCGCGAGAACATTGTGAACCTGCGCGAGGGCAACATCGTCTATCAGGCGGGGGAGATCATCGCGAGCGGAACGATTCCCGCAGGGCTGACGCGTGATGAGGTGGAGCGCGGGCTGGAGGGCATAGCGCAGCTCGGCACGCGCAACGCCTCGACGCGCCTCGGCGAGAACCACACGGATCAGGATATATGGATCTACGGGCCGGAGTATGAGTCGGCGGTTCAGACCATTATGAACAGCCCCGTGGACATGGTTGTGCGCATCGTCGCTGCGGGCAATCTCGTGCGCGGCGATGAGATCCGTGCGACCATCCAGCTGTACCCGAACCGCATCATCTACCGCGGCGGCGAGCTGATCGCCGCGCGTGTCTACGCACCGGAGGGACAGGGACCTGCCGCGGAGCAGGCCGTTGTCTCCTTCCTGCGCGACGTGAACGAGGCGGCGTCGGCAAAGGGGATTCTCCCCGATCCGATCCGCGGGACGGTCGGCGTGATCGAGGGTGCGGAGTTCTATGGCCTCGTGCAGGAGCTGATGGCGCATACGGGGAACGTCGTTCTCTCCGCCTACGCGGCGGCCGATACGGATGCGATGGGCCCCCTGCGTCTGCGCTTCAAGGTCGAAAGTGAGAGCGGCAGGTGAGCGGCGCAGTTCTCGCCGTTGACCCCGGGCGTGAGAAATGCGGCGTCGCTGTCCTCGCGGCGGACGGCACAGTGCTCCTGCAGGAGGTCGTGTCGACGGCGCAGCTCGCAGCGACGGCGGCGCATCTCATCCATACCTACGCACCGACGGTGATCATGGGCAACGGGACGACGAGTGCGGCGGCAAGGACCCGCATTGAGGAACTCGGCGCGGAGGTCACCCTCGTCGATGAGTATCGTACGACGGACGCGGCAAAGGCGGTCTACTGGACGGCGCACCCGCCGCGCGGCTGGCGGCGGTTCATACCGCGCGGAATGCTTGTGCCGCCCGTGCCGGTAGACGATTTCGTCGCCGTGATACTCGCACAGCGATATTTGACAGAAGTGTCGCAATAAAGTAAGATGAAACTATATACATCTTTAAGGAGAGCAATCATTCATGCCCGATAATGTCTTAGCCTTTCTGGTCGCGCTCGGCGTGGCACTTCTGCTGACCCCCGCTGTGATCGCCTTTGCGCGCCGCACGGGGGCACTCGACAAGCCCGACGCGCGCAAGGTGCACGTGCGCCCCATCCCGCGCATCGGCGGCATCGGCATCTATGCGGCGTTCATGGTGTCGATCCTCGTTCAGCTCACCTTTGTCGACCTCACGCCCGAGTACATGACGAGTCTCATCGGACTCATGGTCGGCGGCACAATCATCGTCGCCATCGGCATCATCGACGACTACTGCGACCTGCCGGCAAAGGTGAAGCTGCTCGGGCAGATCATTGCGGCGGCCGTGGTCGTCATCGGATTCGATGTGCGCATCGACGTCATCACCGACCCGCTCGGTGACTATATCTACCTTGAGTTCCTTGCGATTCCGGCGACGATCTTCTGGATCGTCGGGTTGACGAATACCGTCAACCTCATCGACGGACTGGATGGGCTGGCGGCGGGGGTGTCCTCCATCGCGGCGCTGACGATCTTCCTCGTCGCCATGGAGGAGGGCATCCCGCCCGTCGCCATGGTCACCATTGCCCTCGCGGGGGCTGCGATGGGCTTCCTCTACTACAACTTCAACCCTGCGCGCATCTTTATGGGCGACACGGGGAGTATGTTCCTCGGCTTCATGCTCGCGGGCATCTCCGTCGTCGGTGCGGTCAAGAGCGCGGCGACCATCGCCCTCATCGTGCCGATTCTCGCGCTCGGCCTGCCGATCCTTGACACAACGTTTGCCATTGTGCGGCGCGCGCGCAACCACCGCCCGATCTTCAAGCCGGACAAGGGGCATCTGCACCACCGCCTTCTCGCACATGGCTTCAGTCAGAAACAAGCGGTGCTGCTCATGTACGTCGTCAGCGCGCTGTTCGGCCTGTGTGCACTCGCGCTGACGGCGGTCAGCATCCAAGCGGCGGCACTCATCATACTGCTCGTCGCAGCGGCGGTATTCGTCGGCGCGCGCAAGCTGGGCATCCTCGGCATGGATGCGCCGCAGAAGTAGTGTGAGGAAAATAGCCTCCCCTGCTTGCGGGGGAGGGGGACCGCGAAGCGGTGGTGGGGGCACATATGAGTGACCCGATCATGATATTACGACACAATCATACCTTGTGGTTCCGCATTAGGAGAGGAGCAGAGGAGAATGACCGGCAAAATCAAAGTCATGTCGATCTTTGGGACGCGCCCGGAGGCGATCAAGATGGCGCCCGTCGTCATGGAGCTGGCGCGCCATCCGGAAGAGATTGAGACACAGACACTCGTGACGGCACAGCATCGGGAGATGCTCGATCAGGTGCTCCACCTCTTTCATATCGTTCCCGACTACGATCTCAACATCATGGCGGCGGGGCAGACCCTCTTTGACATCACCACGCGTGCTATGCAGGGCATCAACGAGGTGTTCCAGAAGGATCGCCCCGACCTCGTCCTCGTCCACGGCGATACGACGACGACCTTTGCGGGGGCACTCGCCGCGTTCTATCATCAGATCCCCGTCGGACACGTTGAGGCGGGACTGCGGACGCACGACATCTACTCTCCGTTCCCCGAGGAGATGAACCGCCGCCTGACGGGCGGCATCGCGACCCTGCACTTTGCCCCGACACCGACGGCACATGATAATCTGGCGGCAGAGGGCGTGCCCGAGCGGCGCATCTTCGTCACGGGCAATACCGTCATCGATGCCCTGCACCATACCGTGCGTCCCGACTATGTGCTCCCGCCGGAGCTTTCGCAGGTGGACTTTGAGCACCACCGCGTCCTCCTCGTGACGACGCATCGCCGCGAGAACCTCGGCGAGCCGATGCGCCACGTCTACCGTGCCATTCACGACATCGTGGACGAGATGGGGGACGTGGAGGTCATCTTCCCCGTACACCGCAATCCGAAAGTACGCGAGATCGTACGTGAGGAGCTGGGCGGGCTGGCGCACGTCCACCTCATCGACCCACTGGAGTACGAACCGTTCGCCAATCTCATGGCACGCGTGGACATCGTACTCACGGACTCGGGCGGGATTCAGGAGGAGGCACCTGCGCTCGGAAAGCCTGTCCTCGTCCTGCGCGACACGACGGAGCGCCCCGAGGCAGTGACGGCGGGCACGGTGCATCTCATCGGCACGGCACAGGAGCGCGTCTACGCCGAGACCAAGCGTCTCCTCACCGATCAGGCGGCGTACGCGGCAATGGCGGAGGCGGTCAACCCCTACGGCGATGGGGAGGCGGCACGCCGCATCATCGAGGCGATTCTCTACCACGCGGGACACATCCACACACCGCCGGAGCCCTTTCGCGGCGCGTGACGGCTCGGTGAGAGAGAGGAGGGGACGCCGATGCAGGAAAAGAAGCCAATGCCGTCGGGGATGGCAGATGCCATGCGCGCCTTTGGGCTGCTCTCGGGGGTCGGCATCTACTTTGTCGTCTTTCTCGGCATCTTCCTCTTTCTCGGCCAATGCGCCGATGATTTTCTCGGGACGGGGCGCGTCTGCACCATCACGGGCATCCTCCTCGGCTTTCCGGCCGCGATCTACTCACTCTATCGGCAGCTGAAGTATTTCAAGCTGGTGTAACGCCGTGCGTATGGGACGCACGGCGTTCGGATTTATGGGAGATATATGACATGGGGAACAAGACAGTAAACGATGTCATGCAGAAGATGATTGCTTACTCGGAGGGCAATCTGCACGATATAGCACACTTTATGAAGGTCTATGCCTTTGCCCGCACGATCGGCGTCGCGGAGAATCTCACGCCGACGGAACAGGAGACCGTGGAGATCGCCGCGATCCTGCACGACATCGCCTGTCCGCTCTGCCGTGAGAAATACGGCAATACGAACGGGGATCATCAGGAGGAGGAGGGCGGTCCTCTGACGGAGGAGTTCCTCAAGGAGATCGACCTCCCTGCAGGGATGGCGGAGCGCCTCGTCTACCTCGTCAGCCATCACCATACGTATAACGATGTGGACGGGCGCGACTATCAGATCCTCCTTGAGGCGGACTTCCTCGTCAACGCCGACGAGAGCCACATGGGGGCTGCGGCGATACGCAACTTCCGCGACCACGTATTCAAGACGGCGACGGGCACGCATCTGCTCGAGACGATCTATCTGTAAAGGAGCGTGTCATCTATGCCGGATACCAGAGGACTGCCGACGTTTAAGTATCATCCGCATCTGTACGAGGGGGATGAGGTCAGCTTCCAGCATGGCGTCTGCGAATGCTGTGGACAGGAAGTGGATGCGTACATCGATTTGATGTACTGCCGTGCAGATGTCAACTGCATCTGTCTCAACTGTGTGGCAAGCGGTGCTGCCGCCGCGAAATTCCACGGGGATTTCGTTCAGGATGCGGAGCCCGGCGTTACTGACCCGGAGAAGATCAAGGAGCTCTTTCAGCGGACACCGGGCTACTGCAGCTGGCAGGGCGAGCACTGGCTGACGTGCTGTGACGATTTTTGTGCCTATCTCGGCACGGTCGGCACGAAGGAGCTTGAGGAGATGGGGATTGCCGACGCTGTCATTGATGAATACGAGGCGCGGGATGAATATGCGGATATTCGCGATGTCCTTGTGAAGGATGGCGCGCTCTGCGGCTATCTCTTTCAGTGTCTGCACTGTGGTGCGCATCACCTGTGGGTGGATGCGGACTAGGGAATCACGGATAAATAAAAAACGACGAAAACGCCCCGCAGGCCTGACCTGCGGGGCGTTGCTGTATATTCGGCTGTATCTCGGTTGTTCTCTCAGTTCTGCTCTGTCATGGCGGCGGCGAGTGCCGCGCCGAGGGCAGAGCCGGCGTTTTCGAGGATGATCTGGATGTTGACTGCCTCGTCGAGGAGAAGCTTATCGAGTGCGCCGCGCAGATGGTGCGCGACGAGGGGCATCTTCTCGTAGACCGAGCCGTCCACGGCGATGAACTGGTTCTCTGCCTTTGTCTCCCCCGCGCGGTGACGGATGATACCCGCATAGGTCGCGGCGACGATGTGCGCGGAGCGCTGGATCACCGTCCCTGCGAGATCCTGCATGAGTGCACGGTCGGCGGCGGAAAAGGTCATGCCCGTCTTGGCCTCGATGATCGCGCCAGCGGCATGGCGGTCGAGGAAGGCGTCTGCCGCGATGGCAGAGAGCTCGATGCTCGTGAATGGATACGAGGCTCCCTCCTTGCCGAGGAGATCGGCGAGTGCCGAGCCGTAGAGCATCCCGAGGTAGCGTCCCGACACCATCTTTTCGAGCCGCTGTGCACCGGGCTGCTCGGAACAGGCGTCGATGGCATCATCGTATTTCGAGAAGGGGAGGCGGTTGAACCCGCCCGACTCCATGTTGATGACCATTGGCTTCTCGCTGCCGTCGGCGAAGTTCTCGAAGTAGCAGGTGTTCTGCCCTGTGGCGTAGATCGAGCCGATGTAGGTGTGCTCACGCTTGTACGCCGCCGCGAGGAGCACGGCAACCGTGTCGTTGATGACGGCGACGGGCACGACGTTCTTCATGCCGCGCCGCATGAGTGCATCCTCGAGGAGATCGTTTACGACCTTGCCCTCGACCCCCTGCGTGGCGAACTCTTTCGTCCATGTGATGAGCCGCGCGTTGCAGAGATTCGTCTGCTCCGAGGGGAAGGAGAAGGTGTGTCCGAGCAGATACTTGGTCTCGTGGTCGCCCTCGATTGCTTCGTCGATGATCTCGGCGAGGAAGTCGAACATCTCATCCGCCGTTGCGTCTGCGCAGACGTAGTCGTAGACGCCGGGGAGGGTGAGCGGCTTGGCGATCTTGCTTTCGATCTTGTACTTGCCGCTGCCGTCGAGGCGGAGGCGGAGGGCGCGGACGTTCGTCCCGCCGAAGTCAAGTGCGAGGAATGTGCCGGTCTCCTTACCCGTCGGCAGGCTCGCGAACGTGCGGAGCATCCGCAGGCTCGCACCATTTTCGTGCGCAAGCCCTGCGTGCATCTCGGCGCGAAAATCATCGGCGATGTGCTGCAGCGTGTCGTTGTCCAAGGTAAAGGCTGCCTTGATTTCCTTAAATTTCTTACGATCCAGTTCCATGATTTTCCCCTCCCCGTATCAGCAAAAATGATCGAGCATCGCACCGACGCTCGGGAATACCGCGCGCGCCTGTTCCTGAATCGCAGGGCGCGCCGTAGTCAGTGAAAACCCGTCAAATGCCTTCAGCATAGGCAGGTCATTCGTCTCATCGCCGATGGCGTAGATTTCCGCATCATCCCAGCCCATGACGCGGAGGAGGGTACGGATGCCCTCGTCCTTGCCGATGCCGGCGGGCGTGATGTCAAGGCTGCACGCGTTCGGAAAGGCGTGGATGAGGTCGCCGAGCTTTGCGTTCAGCACCTCTGCGCACGCGTTGGACTGCTCCGGCTCCGGAAAGCCGAGGGAGAACTGATGAATCTTCGTCAGCCCCGCGATGTCGGATTCCTCAATGTAGGTGATGGGGAAGTCCCACTCCTTTGCCTCGCGTTCGATCCACGAGCCTTCGGAATGGTGGCAGAGGTAGGTCGTCTCTGCCGCCGAGAAGGCAAAGTGGAACGATTTCTGCGCTGTCGGCTCGGCGGCGATTGCCGTCAGCGCACGCGGTGCGATCTCCGCCTGAAAACGTACATTGTCGTCCGTGCCGCGGATGATGCCGCCGTTGTTGCAGACGGTGTAGTCAAATGCAACGCCGTAGGCGCGCAGCTGTGGGACGAGCATCCCGTAGTCGCGCCCCGAGACGACGCCGAATTTATGCCCCGTCGCGCGCCAGCGGGCAATGCCCTCCTTCGTCTCGGCGTCGATTTTGCCGCCGCGCAGGAGTGTCCCATCATAGTCGCTTGCCGCTACTTTCATCCGATTTCCTCCTCATAGACGATGGCTTCGAGCGGGCGCAGCGCGTACAGCGGCGCATCCGCATAATTTCCGATGAGGCGCGTTCCGTGCTGCAGCTCTGCGGGGAGCGCTGCCTGCTCTGTCGTAAAGTTGACCGCTGTGATTGTGCGGCGGTTCCCCTCCGTCCGCGCAAACGCATAGATCTGTTCGCTGTCCTTCAGCAGTTCCTCATACTTGCCGCGCAGCAGGAGCGGATGTTCCGTCCGCAGGCGGATGAGCTTCTTGTAGTAGGCGAGAACGGAGTTCGCATCCTTTTCCTCTGCCGTCGCATTGACGGCAGGATAGTTTTCGTTGACGGGCAGCCATGGCGTGCCCGTTGTAAAGCCCGCATGTGCGGCATCATCCCACTGCATCGGCGTGCGTGCATTGTCGCGGCTGTTGAAATGAACGAAGGACAGTGCCTCAGTGGGAGAGTATCCCTCCGCGCGCGCCAGTTCGTACTGTCCGTGCGAGGAGATGTCGTCATAGTCGGAGATGCTGTCCCATGCGACGTTCGTCATGCCGAGCTCCTCGCCCTCGTAGATGAAGGGCGTGCCGCGCAGGGTGAGCAGCACCGTGGCGAGTGCCTTTGCTCCGAGGACGGGGTCGGCGTCCTTCGGGAGGAAGTAGTTCACCGAGCGCGCGCGGTCGTGGTTCTCAAAGTAGATCGGGCACCAGCCCTCGCGGGCGACCCCCGCCTGACTTGCGGAGAGCGCCGCCTTGAGCTTCGTCAGCTTCCACGGCTGCATTTTGCACCATGTCTCGCCGCTTTCGTAGGGGACGAGGACGTGGTTAAACTCAAAGAGCATGGAGAATACGCCGTTTTCGCCGACCCAGTCGGGGAGTTCTGCGGGGCTGACGCCGTTCGCCTCACCGACGGTGAAGATGTCGTGCCCGTCAAAGACCTCGCGGCGGAACTCATGGAGGAAGTCCAGAATGCCGGGCGTATTGACCGTCATCGTGTGGACACTCACCATGCCGTCTGCCGCATCGGGCGTGCCGTCGGTGAAGACGGCGGGTTTCTTAATGTAGGTGATCGCGTCGATGCGGAATCCGCCGACGCCCTTGTCGAGCCAGAAGTTTGCGGCGCTGTAGAGAGCGGCGCGTACCTCCGGGTTCTCCCAGTTGAGATCGGGCTGCGCCTCGGCAAAGGTGTGCAGGTAGTACTGCCCGCGCTCGGGGCAGTATGTCCACGCAGAGCCGCCGAAGATGCCGCGCCAGTTCGTCGGCGCACTGCCGTCCTCCTTCGGATCACGCCAGATGTACCAGTCGCTCTTTTCGTTGGTGCGGCTGGAGCGCGACTTCAGGAACCACGGATGCTGGTCGGAGCTGTGGTTGTAGACGAGATCCATGATGATGCGGATGCCGCGCTCCTTTGCACCTGCGATCAGCTCCTCCATCTGGTGCATCGAGCCGAAGTCGTGATTGATGTCTGTGTAGTCGCTGATGTCGTAGCCGTTGTCGACCATGGGCGACGGGTAAACGGGGGTGAGCCAGACCGCGCCGACACCGAGCTCCTTCAGATAGTCGAGCTTTTCTGTGATGCCGCGCAGGTCGCCCGTACCGCTGCCCGTCGTGTCGTTGAAACTCTTCGGGTAGATCTGGTAGACGGCGGTGTTCTGCCACCATTTGTACTCGTTCATCGCAGACCCTTTCCTTTCCCTATTTTTCCTATTATCGAGACGCTGTGTTGACCGTATAGAACCGTGAATGGTTGTGTAAGCCCGCAAGCGAACCCTAGTGGAGCGAGCGGCGCAGAGTGTGCGACCCGCCCCCGCGTGATTTCTGCCGTTCAAGCGAAGCGCGTTTAGAAATCACGCGGTATTTAGGCGGACGAGCACACGACCGCTTGTGGAACGAGGTGTTCGCGGCGGGTTTGCACAACAGTATACGTGCTTCTCAGAACGTCAGCACGGGCGTCTCGCCTGCCTTTGCATCCATGCCCGTCGTCTTCTTCATCAGCGGATACTCGCCGGAGTTCGTCACCGCCATGATGACCGTATCCTGATAGCCCGCCTCGTGGATTACCGTGCGGTCAAACGTCACGAGCGGCGTTCCTGCCTTTACGCGGTCGCCCATCGCGACGTGCATCTCAAATCCCTTGCCCTCGAGCTTCACCGTATCCACGCCGATGTGGATGAGCATCTCTGCGCCGTTCTCCATGCGCAGACCTACCGCATGACGGCTGTCCTCCATGACCATCGTCACCTCGGCATCCGCCGGTGCAACGACGACACCTTCCGTTGGCTCGACCGCAACGCCGTCGCCCATCATCTTCTGCGAGAACATCTCATCCTTGACCTCGGTCATGTCGATGACATGTCCCGTCGTGACCGCGTTGATCGCGACGGATTTCTCCGTGCCGACCGCCGTCTCTGCCGCATCCGATGCGGGGGCGGTGAGCAGTGCCTCAAAACGCTCGCGGATCTGCGGCACCGAGAGTCCGACAATGACTTGGAATGCGTGACCGTTGCGCACCAGACCATGTGCGCCTGCATCCGTAAAGGCAACCGCCGGAGCAACGCGCTCGGGGTCGCTGACCGTGACGCGCAGACGCGTTGCACAGTTCGTCACATCGACGATGTTCGACGGGCCGCCGAGCCCTTCGAGAAATGCCTTTGCCTTTACATCGCGCTCATCGAGCTTCATGCTCGGCGCAGCGGCACCGTCCGCAGCGGCACCCGCCTGTTTTGCCTTGTAGTCCGCCTTCGTAAAGAGCTTGTCCTCCACCGCATCATCCGTGCGTCCCGGCGTCTTGTAGTCCTTCAGCAGAATAACCCAGCGGAATACAAAGAAGTAGATGGCAGTGAAGCACAGTCCGATGACGATCTGCGTGATGTACTCCGTATAGTGATACGGGAAGAGCGGGATCCAGTTCTGCACGAAGCAGTCAATCAGACCGCCGCCGAAGTTCCCCGAGAGTCCGAAGGAGTAGAGGGTCGCCGACAGCGTTGCCGAGAGCAGCGCGTGAATCAGATAGAGCAGAGGTGCGACAAAGAGGAAGGTGAACTCCAGCGGCTCCGTGATGCCGCAGAGCATCGCCGTGATCGTCGCGGGGATGAGAAGCGCCGCCGTCTTTTTCTTCTTCTCGGGCTTGGCGCAGACATAGATCGCGAGTGCCGCACCCGGCAGACCGAACACCTTGCCGCTGCCGTGGAGAGCAAAGCCGCCCTCGGGGAAGAGGTCGCGCAGACTCTGCGCGCTCGTCATAAAGTCATTGATATGCCCGAGCCAGTAGGCCTGAATGCCACCGTCCACAATCGCGGGGCCATAGATGAACGGCAGATAGATGAAGTGATGCAGACCGGCGGGCAGGAGGATTTTCTCCGAGAACGTATATGCCCAGACACCGACGATGCCGCTGGTCTTGAGGAAAAACTGAAAGTGCTCGATGGCGTGCTGGACGGCAGGCCAGACAAAGCAGAAGATGAGTGCCATCGGGATCATCACGACGAAGCCGATGGCGACGACGAAGGCAGGTCCCTTGAAGATGCCGAGCCAGTCCGGGATGTCCGTGTCATAGAAGTGATTGTGCAGGAACGCCGTGCAGCAGGCGATGAAGATCGCACCGAGCATGCCCATGTCGAGCGTCTTGATGTTGGCGATCATCGCGAGTCCCGTGCCGGGGCCTGCTGCCTGACTGTAGTCCACGCCGAAGACATCCGCATGGAGCGTCAGGAAACCTGCAATGAAGTAGTTGAACAGCATATAGATAACGAACGACTCCATCGCACAGCGTGCGGGCTCCTTCTTCGCAAAGCCGATCGGCACGGCAATGGCGAAGAGGATCGGCATCTGTGCTCTACGATAATGCAAAAACGCCGCGAAAGCAATAGCTTCGCGGCATTCGGGAGCGATATACAGAGGTCGTACCGAAGTACATCATATGAAATTTGTTACATTCCGGCACATTCCTCCGCATAGAGCCGATAGTGGACGTACCAGATCTCGAGCAGGAGGAAATAGGCGAGCATGGACTTGAACTGGAGACGCGCCTCGTTCTCGGGCAGATTGAACTCTGCGGGCATGACGTAGAGGTTCTCTGTGGAGCGGCTCGCGAGCGTGTTGTGACGCATCTCCGTGATGGAGAGGACGGGGATGCCCTTCAGGTTCAGCTGCTCCGCGAACTCCACCGTGCGCGCCGACTCGCCCGAGAGCGAGATGAAGATAAAGAGATCGTCCGGCCCCGCCTCCTGATAGACGGAGTAGAACTCCTCGCGCCCCGCGATCTCATAGATAAAGATATTGTCATAGACAAAGAGCCGTTTCAGCTCCTGCATCACGTTCGTCTGCACGTAGCCCGAGGCGTAGCCAAAGACGCGGTGCGCCCCGTTCATCAGGCGGCTTGCCCGCGTGTAGTCGCGCTGCATCAGCGCACGCCACGTTTGATCGTAGAAACCGCTGAGCGCCGTGCGGACATCCTGCGGCGGTACTGCGGCAGGGGCAGCCTCCATGCGCATGATCGCCTTCATCTCGCCGAACCCGTCAAAGCCGAGCTTCTGTGCAAAGCGTACGACCGAGGCACTTGAGACGGCGCACGCCCGTGCCAGCTCGTGGATGGAGGAGCGGCTCGCCGCCGCGCGGTTGGCGTCGATGTAACGCCAGATGCAGCGATCTGCCTCACTCAGTTCACGCAGGTGCGCATTGATTCGCTCCGTGAGCATGGCGCATCCCCTTTCATCTCATATATTTCTTTCATTATAGCATATACTGCACCGATGTGCGCGCCTTTGTTGCGCTCTGCAGCGGTCTTTGTTATAATGAGAACATTGTATCGAACGGGAGAGGGGCGATGATGTGATACGGCTGATTTTTTCAGATATGGATGGGACGCTCTTGGATGAGAACGGGAGGCTGCCGGAGGAGTTCGGCGATCTCTATGCGCGGCTGAAGGAGCGCGGCATCCGCTTTGCCCCCGCCTCGGGACGGCAGTACGCATCGCTCCGACGGACGTTCGCTCCGTGGAAGGACGAGCTGATCTTCGTCGCGGAGAACGGGACAATGGTGATGGAGGGCAGCAGGGAGATCTTTTCGAGCGGGATTGAGCGGACGCTTGTGCTCGATGCCCTGCGGACGGGCATGGAGATTCCCGGTGTGCAGATAGTCATGTGCGGGAAAAAGAGCGGCTACATATTGTCACGCGACAATGTACCGGCATTTCGCCATGAGCTGGATCAGTACGTTACAGTGTCGTCGGTCGTAGAGGACTTCGCCGGCGTGGACGATGTCCTGATAAAAATCTCGCTCTGTGATCTTACAGGACACGCCGAGACCTCTATACTGCCGACGACGCAGCAGTACAGAGACCGCCTGCAGGTTACGCTCTCGAGTACGAAGTGGATCGATCTCTTTAACCTCGGTGTCAGCAAGGGGGCAGCCGTCGCGCAGATTCAGCGGCAGCTCGGTATTGCGCCCGAGGAGTGTGCGGCGTTTGGCGACTACGACAATGACCTTGAGCTGATGGATGCCGTGCACTACAGCTTTGCGATGGAGAACGCCCTGCCCGCCGTCAAGGAGCGTGCGCGCTACCGTGCGCCGAGCAATCGCGAGCACGGCGTGATAGAGGTCTGCGAGCGCATTCTCGCAGGGGAGTTTGACTGAGGTGTCATATGCGCTTTGACTATCACATGCATCTTGAGTATGGCTCGTACGATGAGGACTACGCGGAGGGATTCTTCCGTGCGGCAGAGCAGCGCGGCGTCTATGAGATCGGCTTTTCGGAGCACTCCCATACCTTTCCTGAGTTCGAGCAGCTCTACTATGACGATCTTATCTTGGACGACAGTACTGTGGGACAGTTTCAGCGGAAATGGCTGAAAAAGAACAAGTTCAAGTACACGCTTGACGAGTATTTTTCCTTTATTGAAAAGCTGCGGAAAAAGCACAAGGTGCGCGCGGGCATCGAGGTCTGCAATTTCCGCGATCAGGCGGCGGCCGCAAAGATTCTCGCCGCCTATCCGTTCGACTATGTGATCGGCTCGGTGCACTTCCTGCACGGCTGGGCGTACGACACAGAGGCCATCGTGGCGGAGTGGGACAACCACCCGCTGACGGAGATCTACGAGTGGTATACGGAGGAGGCAGAGCACCTCGCGGCGGCACATCTCTACGACGTGCTCGGGCATCCGTTCAACATCCGCCTGTATCGTCACTTTCCAACGTTCGATGTGACGCCGTATCTCGAGCGCGCGGCGGCGGCGATGGCAGCGGCAGACATGATCGTCGATCTCAACACGGGGACGTACTATCGCTATCCGGTGCACGAGTTTTCGCCGTATCCGGACTTTATGCGCGTGGCACATGCGCACGGCCTGCCGCTCATTACGACATCGGATGCACATAAGCCCGAGGACTGTGCGCGTTATAATGAGGAGGCAGTGCAGTATGCCCGCTCCTTTGGCTATACGGAGCAGATTCACTTTACGGGCGGGCGCACGCGTGAGAGCGTCCCGCTGATCTGATGCACAGCGTCGAGAGAGGAGAGCAACGGATGAGTGCAGTGAGATCGTTTTGGATGGGGGCGGCGACGCTCCTCCTTTCCCTGCTCATGTTCTGCCCTGCGGTGCTTGCCGACGAGGGGCAGACGTGGGTCTGGCTGAGCTCGAACGACAGGTACTCGAAATACTACGCACCCGCCTCTGTCCGCATCGCCCAGAGTGTGGCGACGAGTGACGGCAGAGCGGTGGCGACGGAGATCGAGGCAGAGATCAAGACCTCGTTCAGTTATGAGGGCGCGGAGGAGACCATCCGCAACTACAAGATCGACCACGTTATCCCAAATCCCGCGCAGCTCTCGTACTCCGTTGCGCAGGTGCGCGTTGTACCGCAGAGCCGTACGCTGCAGTACCTCGGTGAGACGTTCTACGACAGCGCCGGCAAGGTGCTCTGGTCGAAGGGTGAGGGCAAGGAAAAGGAGATGAACTCCCAGCAGTTTGATGAGGAGTTCTATGCGGCCATCATCGACACGGTGTTTCATCAGGGGGAGATGCAGCGCCTGCGTGCGGATAACCGCTGGATCCTGCTCTGGTCGGATGAAACGTCCGGCGTCAAAACGCAGGTGACGGCAGACACCTCGACCATGCGCCGCATGGGGGACAATCTCGTCTTCTGGGCATGGACGGAGGTTCGTGATGCCGACGGAAAGGCTCTTGAGATCAAGTTCGACAAACGTGCAGTGAACCTCCCACAGGGCACGGAGCGCATTGTCACGGGACGCTATTGGTCGCCGCAGGCGGGCTGGCAGGCACTCGACGACGGCTATGAGGGAGCGTACCGCATGATCAATCGCGACGCACCCGAGGAGCGCGGGCTCGTCCGCCTGCGTGCCTTTGCCGATGGCTACAGCACATGGATCACGCGCTATCAGGTCCGATAATATTTTTGAGAAGGAAAAAATATGCCGATTAAGATACCGAACAATTTGCCCGCTGTGAATGTTCTCGAGGGGGAGAACATCTTCGTCATGAACGCAGCGCGCGCCTACAGTCAGGATATCCGTCCGCTGCGGCTGCTCATTCTGAATCTCATGCCGATCAAGGAGGTGACGGAGACACAGCTTCTGCGCCTCCTCGGCAATACGCCGCTGCAGGTGGAGGCTGACTTCATCTATACGGAGTCCTACGTCCCGACACATACGTCACGCGCCTATCTCTCAGAATTTTATGGAACGTTTGCCGAGGTGCGCCATAAAAAATACGATGGCTTTATCATCACGGGGGCGCCGGTCGAGCAGTATGCCTTCGAGGAGGTCGCCTACTGGGACGAGGTCGCAGAGATCATGCAGTGGAGCAAGAAGCACGCCTTCTCGACGTTCCACATCTGCTGGGGCGCACAGGCGGGGCTCTACTATCACTACGGCATCCCGAAGCACTGGACGGAGAAGAAGATCTTCGGCGTCTATGAGCACCATCGCTGTGTGCAGCACGAGAGCCTACTGCGCGGCTTTGACGATATTTTCTACGTGCCGCACTCGCGCCATACGGAGACACGCCGCGCCGATGTCGATGCCGTACCCGAGCTGACCGTTCTCGCCGAGGGCGATGCGGGGGTCTACATTATCGCGAATCTGCGGCGGCGGCAGTTCTTCATCACGGGACATGCCGAGTATGATCCGCTGACACTGAAGGCAGAGTATGACCGCGATCGCGCGGCGGGGATGAACCCCGACATCCCGGTGAACTACTATCCCAACGACGATCCAAGTCTTCCGCCCGTTGTTCGCTGGCGCAGCGTCGCACATCTGCTCTTTGCGAACTGGCTGAACTACTACGTCTATCAGGGTACACCATACGAGCTGGACAGCCTTGACAACGCGGAGGACTGAGGGGCGGTGAAATGCTGCATCATCTGGAATGTTCAGCGAAAATTCAGCTTTTGGTACTACCATAGTATTCGTTAATAGAACAATACGATGGGAGCGATCGATTTGCAGAAACGATGGGGTGCAGTGCTGGCTGCCTGTGCCGTCCTGCTCATGGGCGTCCGTACCGCCGATGCGGCGGAGGCAATTCCAAAACACATTTACGAATGGGTGCAGTCCACAGCGCGGCAGGGCTACTACTTCAACAAGGAGTACATCCAGTACGCCGCCGATGCGCACGGCTACATCGACCTCACGAAGATCCTCGTGCCGACGCTGCGCGTCTACGATAATATCCAGATCCAAGATGTTGTCTCGAAGCGCCGCTGGCGGATGCTCCCGCTCGAGGGGTACGGTGACCTCTCGGGCGCGGCGGAGTATCTTTTGATCGACCTGCGCGCGGGCACGGTGCGTGTGACGGCGCATGAGGATCTGGACAGCGCGTGGGAGACGATCTCGCGCGAGGAGAATGCGAAGGAGTTTACCCTCGCCTCCCTCTCGGACAAGGACGTGGAGAAAAAATTTTTTAATGCAATTATTTCCTACGCTGCGGCCCATCAGGAGGAGCTCATCCACCGCTCGAAGGGGATACTGAGCGATGCTGACCGCAAAATACTGGCGGAACAGCAGGCAAAGGCGGCGAAAGAACAGAAAAAAACCGTCAAGAACCCATAAAGCACGATAAAACAATAAAAGACGGAGTGTCCCACTGATAGCAAGGGGGGACGCTTCTTTTTATTTGGGATTTTCTAGCTTTTTTTTTAAAAATAAAGTATAATAGAGGTGAAAATGCTAGGAGGATGTGACGCGCATGACAGACAAGGAATGGATGCAGCATGAGCTGAACCGCATGGTGAAGGCCGAGGGCGGTAAGATCAGCGTCGAGCGTATGACCGAGATTGTCTCGGAACTCAGCCAGCGGCTGCGCGAAAATCCGAACCTGCCGCGTGAGATGAACACGCTTACGGCGGATGAGTTGATTGCACGCGCACGCAAGGCGTCAGGCGAGGAGCGCTACCGCATCATCAAGCGTGTTCTGCGCATCGAGCCGGAAAACATCACAGCGGCGTGCATGCGCGTGGAATATCTGGCCCGCAATGCCGATGACCGCGTTCACCACTACGAAGACCTGGCACGCAAGGCAACGGCGCGTCTTACGGAGGAGGGGCTCTTTGCCGAGGAGAATATCGGCAAGTTCTGGTCGATGCCCCAGACGAAGCCCTATATGTTCCTCCGTCTCTCCTATCTGGAGTCGCTGCTCGCGGCGCGCAAGTTCCGCCTTGCGGCGAAGGAGTGCAAGGAAATGCTGCGGCTCTCGGAGCACGATGGGCTCGGGCGCCGTTACCAGCTCATGTTCATCTACGCCGCAATGGAGGAGGGCGATGCAGCGATTGAGCTGTATCAGCGCTACGAGGAGGGCGTGGCGATGATGTACCTGCCGCTCGCGATGCTCTTCTATCGCCTCGGCAAGATGAAGATGGCGCGCAACTTCCTGAAGGAGCTCGCCGCCGTTAACCTCGATACGGAGGAATTCTTCGAGCGCGGCGTGCGCGGCGATCTGCCGAAGCGTGCGCCGGGACGCTATGCCGGCTCCTTCGCCATCGGTACGATGGAGGAGTTCGGCGAGGCGGTGACGGACAATGCCTTTGCCTTTGTCGGGATGGACGCATTCTTCGCATGGGGGCTGAGCGAGCTGCGCGCGGGCGTGGCAGAGGGGGCATAGCACAGAACACGTATCGGCCGGAGCTCTGTTTCTCACGGCGGAGCGCACTGCGGCAGTGCAGGGATGAGCAGTGCACATGGGGGTGTGCACTGCTCGTCCCCGGACTGCTGCAGTGCCGGCATAGCGATTTATTTTGGAGACGCACGACGCGGAACAGATGCGGGGGGCATCGTTCCGCCGTGCCGATGCAGTAGTGGCAAAAGGGGAGGAAATCACGCAAAAACGTCAAGTTCTCATCGCAGATCTGGAGTGTTTGGGGAGGCGCGGACGCACAGCCGTGTCACTTCGATGTACGCGGTACCGCGGCGATCGATATGCGAATGCATATTGGCTTTATTGCTCCGGCATCATTGGGAATTACGGGTGATCTCAGCATCGTTTGCTGCACATCTTACCGCGATTTCTACGTATATGGGGACGATGCCCTCAGCAGAGGGTGAATATGGAGGGGACAATGGGACTCTTTGATGGATTTAAAGGCGGTGAGCCGGTCGACATGGGCATTCGCAGTGCCATCAAGGCCGAGCTCGATCGCCGTGAATGGAGTTATGAGGAGAATGAGGAGAGTGACGAGACGCGCAAGGAAGCCTACTTCTATATGCGCAATGAGCTCGAGAATGACGAGCCCGTCACCGTCGTCATCGCCGTGCGCGAGTACAATCACGCGGACGGATTCATCAAGATCAAGATTTATGACATCGCCTATCTCGAGGAAAACGGGAACCGCGCGGAGCTGCTCGCGAAGCTCAATGAATGGAACGCCGAGTACCGCTTTGTGAAGTTCTGCCTCGACGGCGATCGGGATGTGGTCGTCGATATCGACCTGCCGCTCGATCTCCACAACGGTGAGTTCAAACCGGATGCCGTCATTGCAATGATGGCGATCGGGATGCGCGTCGTGGAGCAGGTTCATGAAAGTCTGATGGGACTGTGCGAACGGGGGCACCGCCCGCACGCACAGGCGTCGGAATGATACGCACATTGAACGGAGGATTATCTGTATGGGACTTTTTGACGGCTTCAGCGGAAGCGAAGAAGGGCTCAGAAATAGTGCATACGAGGCGATTAAGACAGAATTTGACAAGCAGGAGCTGAGCTACGGCGAGGATACCTCCGAAGATGGTGAGGATCATATCCTGCGCATGCGGCAGAAACTGGATAATGGCAGCGTCGTGAGCATTGCCATCGTGGTAACGGAAAACGGCGATACGAACGACTTCATCAAGATCAAGTATTTTGACCTAGTGCGGCTCGGCGAGAAGGCGGAGCCGACGGTCTTTCACGAAAAACTCAACGAGTGGAACAGCGAGTACCGCTATGTGAAGTTCGTGGTGGACGACGATCAGGATGTCGTGGTGGACATCGATCTGCCTCTCGATCTGCACGTCGGCGCTTTCCAGGTGGAGAGCTTCATGTCGATGGTCGGCGTCGGACTCCAAGTGATCGAGGAGGTCTACCCGGAACTCATGAAGCTGCGGTGGTCGTGAGCGCGGCAGATGCGGCGCGCATCGCCGCATCCGAGGACAATGAAAAAGAGCTGTAACGCGAAGGATTTCCTTCTTGTTACAGCTCTTTTCTTATGCTGCTCAGCCCCGTTTGGTATGATCGATCTGCGGTACTTTTAGCCCTTTGCGCAGGTAGCTCTGCTGCAGCTGGTAGATGCTCTGGACAAGACGCTCGCGCTCGCGCGGCGTCAGTGCGGTGAACTCGACGCCGATGTGGTACGTTATGCCGAGGTTCGTCTCGATGGGCGTGGAGCGGCGGATAGCGCCCTCCGTCTCGAGTGTGCCGATATGTGGCAGGTCGGGCACGCGCACGACGACGGGCGCGTTTTCGAGCAGTTCCTCCTCGTGGACGAAGCAGAGCCCGCCCCCGCTGATATCGATGAGGTGCATCTCACGGAAGTTCTTGAGACTGCCGTGGTCGCCTGCCAGCTTTACCTCGATACTCATCGGGATGGGGACGCGGACGAAGTCGCGCAGCTGGATGCGCTCGGCACTCTCGGGGAGATCGAGGTACCAGATGGTGTCAGGCAGCTGCGATGCCGAACGATAGGCAACGGTGAAGTGATAGACGCAGCCCGGACCCGTGAGGTGGCATGGGAAGAGATACCCCGTCTCAGGTGTGTTGACGAACTTTCCGACGGGGATGTTGAGACGTACGCTGAGCGCCCCCTCAGGTGCGCCGGCTGCCTGCTCCTCCTCGCTGAGTTCGAGTGATCCGTAGTAGTCGATGTCAGTTTCGGGGTCAATGATATGGATGGAAGCGTCATGCTTTAACAGTGCCGTGAGCTTTTCTCCTTCGAGTGTCATGGTGTCTATCCTTTCTGTCGTTTATTCCATTATTATATCGGAATCGAATTGCACTGACATAAGGGAAGCGCTGATAAATTCGACACGACCGTACGAATGGGGAGGTTCATGGTTCGGACGAAAACTCTGCACCGATCGGATGGGCTTCGTGTTGCCTGTGCTTTTTAAGATAGTTTTCATGCTTTGACTTTGATGCGGGTTCAAGCTATAATAACTATGGAAGTTTGTCCCCATTTGGTAGGGGAATGGGAATGCGGTCGTAACTCCGTGGATGGGGGACGCGCGCACCATGACAAAGGGAATGGGTGAGTGCCATGGCAATGAAGATAGACAGCACGATTTCGCAGAGTACGTCCATGACGATGCCGCGTGCGGCAAGTGATGTGGGCGTGCGCGGCGCAGCGGCGGATTTCGGTACGGAGCTGGCGGATCAAAAGTCCTCCATGTCACGCGAGGCGATGGATCGGCTGCTCGAAAAGATCGACGAGCAGGGAGCACGGCTCTCGAAGTCGCCGACCTATGAGGAGCTGCGCTCCTATCGTGCGCTCATACAGAGCTTTATCGGCGAGGCCGTCGATGGGATGTACGAGCTGCATACGCAGGCGGGCTGGGATCGCCTCGGCCGGCAGAAGGTCTATACCTCCGTGCGCAAAATCGACAAGAAGCTCGAGGAGATGGCGGAGAAGATACGCCTTGGTCAGGCGGATCAGCTGAGCATCATCGCGAGCCACGATGCCATACGCGGGCTGCTCGTCGATCTCTATATGTGATGGCAAAGGCAAAGGAAATCCCCGCCGCCGCTGAGGAGCGTGAGCCGTTCCCCCGCGACTGGTCGGACATCCGCGGTCATGCGGCGGTCATCGCCCGCCTGCGTCATCTCGCGGTGAACGGACGCCTGCCGCACGCCCTGATGCTTACGGGGACGGAGGGTGTCGGCAAGCGCCGGACGGCACATGTGCTTGCGCGGACACTGCTCTGCACGGCAGGGGGAGATGCGCCCTGCGGGCACTGTGATTCCTGCCGTACGATGGCGGCGGGCGTGCATCCCGACTACTTCGAGGTGAGCCCTGAGTCGCGCGGCAAGAGTGCGGCCATGATCCGTGCCGACGCGGTGCGCGACATCCTCATCGCGGCGAGTGAGTCGCCGCGGAGTGCGGATCGCCGCATCATCCTCATCGACGATGTGCACTGCATGAATGAGGTCGCGGCGAACCGCCTGCTCAAGACCCTTGAGGAGCCGCCCGCGACGGTGCTCTTTCTGCTCGTGACGAGCGCGTGGGATGCCGTCCTGCCGACCATTCGCTCCCGTGCGGTGCGTATTGCCTTCGGCACCGTGCCGCGTGCGGAGATCGCAGCGGAGCTGCAGGGGCGCGGCATAGAGGCGGCGGAGACCATCGCCGCCCTCGCGGACGGCAGCATCGGGCGTGCCGAGCGGCTCGCGGCGGAGGGGCTTTCCCTGCGCGACGATGCGCTCGCCTTTCTCACCTCGCTCAGCGCACTGCGCGTCGAGGCGCTGTGGACGCGCGCGGAGGAGCTCGGTGCGCGTCCCTATGAGGAGCGCAGTGCATGGCTCGGCTATCTGCAGATGGCGCTGCGCGACCTGCTCGTCCTGCGTGAGGACGCGGGCGCGGAGCTGTACCACGGAGACCGCCGCGCCGACCTGACGTCACTCCTCTCTGCGATGCCGCGGCCGCGTGTCCTCGCGCTCATGGAGGAGGCGGGAACGCTCCTGCGCCGCCTCGGTGCGAATGTGAACCCTGCCTTGCAGGCGGAGGCGTTCTTTCTGCGTGCACGGCAGGCGGCGCAGGATTGAGATGAAGAGATGCACTTCATGGGTGGAGAATACTGCCACTCTGGTCTCCCGCAGTGTGGGAGATGGTAAAGTGAAGGGAAGTTTTCGCATCAGTCTGAAATAGTGTGCCCTTAGCCTCCCATGCAGAGCGGGGGAGGGGGACCGCGGAGCGGTGGTGGGGGCACTCCTTATACCTAGGAGGAACACTTGCAAACGGTTGTTGGTGTCCGCTTCAAGTCGGCGGGCAAAATCTATACATTTGGACAGGGACGGCTCTCGCTCGCCGAGGGCGACTACGTCATCGTGGAGACCACGCGCGGCATGGAGTGCGGCAAAGTCGTCGTCGCGCCCCACGATGTCCCCGATGAGGCAGTCCCGCCGCATCTGCGCGTCGTACATCGCCTTGCCGATGCCTCCGATCGCGCCCGCGTCGAGGAGAACCGCGCTCGCGAGATCGAGGCGCGCACGGTCTGTGAGGAGAAGATTCGGCAGCTCGGGCTCAAGATGAAACTCGTGAGCGTCGAGCTGACCTTTGACCTCTCGAAGATGCTCTTTTACTTCACGGCGGACGGACGTGTGGACTTCCGTCAGCTCGTGCGCGAACTGGCGAGCGTCTTCCGCACGCGCATCGAGCTGCGCCAGATCGGCGTGCGCGACGAGGCGAAGATGATGGGCGGCATGGGCTGCTGCGGGCGACCGCTCTGCTGTGCCACATTCCTCGACGACTTCGTGCCCGTCTCCATCCGCATGGCGAAGGAACAGAACCTCTCCCTCAACCCGACGAAGATCTCGGGGATCTGCGGACGGCTCATGTGCTGCCTGAAATACGAGAGCGAGGGCTACGGCTGCGGCGGCTGTATGTGCATGAAAAAGAAAGAAGAGTATGTCCCCGCGCAGAACGACCGCGTCGTCGCCGACGATGGTGAGGGACGTGTCGTCTCGGTGCATGAGCAGCGACGGACGGCGACCATCCTCCTCGACGACGGCAAGACACTCGTCTCCGCATGGGAGGACATCGTCCGCGTGGAGGAGGATGACGAGGGCTCGATGCGTCCCATGCCCGCCGCGCGCGCAGAGCGCCCGCCGCGTGAGCGCGGAGAGCGCAGGCAGCGTCCGGCAAATCGCCGCCGTGAGCGCGGCGAACGCGGAGAGCGCAGTGACCGCCCGCCGCGTCCCTCGGCGAAGGGCGAGGGCGGAAAGCGGCGGCCGCAGAGCGGACGTCGTTCCCGCCCACAGCAGCGTCCACCCCGTCCGAATAGTGTCTCGGATGAGTGATCTGCGCCATCCGCAGGAACGGCTGGACGATCTCTGTACAGGCGGACGGCGCATCATCCAGCGCACGGATCGGTTCTGCTTCTCCATGGACGCTGTCCTTCTCGCACACTTTCCGACACTCACGGGGCGCGAGCGCGTACTCGACCTCGGCACGGGAACGGGCATCATCCCACTCCTCATCGCCGACCATGCAGCGGCAGTGACGGCGGTCGAGATCGACCCCGTACAGGCGGAGCTCGCCGCACGCAATGCGGAACTAAACGGACTCACGGAGAAAATCACCGTGCGGGAGGGCGACTATCGCGACCCTGCCGCACTTTTTTCGTGTGCGGTATACGATATCGTCTTTGCGAATCCGCCCTACCGCCCCGTCGGGCACGGTGCACTCAGCATGGGCGCGCGTGCGGCGGCACGGCATGAGCTCACGGCGACGCTCGCCGACGTCATCCGTGCGGCGGCGTTTGCCCTGCGCCATGGCGGCAGACTGGCGATGGTACACCTCCCCGAGCGGCTCGGCGAGATCATCCCCGCGCTCCATGCGGCAGGGCTTGCCATGAAGCGTCTGCGCATGGTACAGCCGCGCGCCGACCGCCCGCCGAACCTCCTCCTCATGGAGGCCGTGCGCGGTGCATCGCCCGCAGGACTGCGCCATGAGCCGGCACTCATCGTCCGCGACGCAGAGGGGCACTACACGGACGAGATTCGCGCCATCTACGGGCAGGAGATGTGAAAAAGAATGGGGGGGTCACGAATGGAGTGCATAAACTTTGATGGTTATGAACAGAATGATCGCATGTACGGCGGGCTTTCCGGAGCAAAAATTGGAATTTGCTATCATGGTGCAAACTATATCCTGAAATATCCGCAGAACCTCAAAGAACGTCACTTTAACGACGTCGTGATGAGCTATTCGACATCGCCGATTTCTGAGTATTTGGGGTCGCACATCTACGAGCTTTTTGATCTCCCTGTACATGAAACTTTGCTCGGAATGCGTCGAGGAAAACCTGTCGTTGCGTGTCGGGATTTTCTTGGTCAGGGGGATCGTCTCTTTGAGTTTCGCGAAATAAAAACAACATTTGAATCGCCGGGAGGGGAAATCAGCGGCAGTGAGACGAGTGGGAGCGGTGTCGAGCTGTGTGACATCCTGCGGGTCATTGATGAGCATCCTCTGCTTCGCAGACTATCGGGCGTCAAAGAGCGCTTCTGGCAGATGTTTGTCGTCGATGCTTACATCGGGAACATGGATCGCAACAATGGAAACTGGGGTGTGATCTCCCGCTATGACGGACAGTTCGAATTAGCGCCTGTCTACGATAATGGTGCCTGTCTGAACAACAAATGGGATGAAGCACGGATTCAGTCGATTTTGGACGATATGTCAAAAATGCGTGCGCAGGCATATCGTGGTGTCGTGAATATCTTTGAACAGAACGGGAAAAGAATCAATCCATTCCAATATATTGCAGAGATGCGCAACGAAGACTGTGCGCGTGCTGTTGCTCTGCTCGTGCCGAAGATGCAGATGCACGATGCAGCGATCCATGCATTGATCGACGAGGTGCCGGTACTTACGTCTGTGCAGAGAAATTTCCTGCATCGTATTCTCTCGCTGCGCCTGCGTGAATCACTCGTTCCTGTATATGAACAGATCACGAAGGGGGAAGATGGGCATGTACATTGATCAAACGATTTCTTTGCCGGAACATCTGCCCCGCTATCTGCTTCGTGATGTAGAAGTCTTGCAGGAATACTATGATAGTGGGAATGATGCCTACTTTTATCCCTATCTTGATGCGTTTGAGGCGGGAGTACATCAGTGCTATGCAGATCGACAGATCACAGAGGAGGAGGCGTATCGACTCTTGCGTCGCTACGGTATTGGATAAATCATATTATGACAAAGGCAAAAAAATCTCCGCTTTGGCCAACGGTCAACGCGGAGATTTTTCTGTTATTTCTTCCCCTCTGCCTTTGCCATAAACTTCTGGACGGCAACGGCAAAGCGCGTGTGCGTTCCTGTGCCGATCTCCTCGCGTGCGTCGTACGCCGTGACCTTCAGCGTGACGGCGCGTCCGTCCACCGCCGTCACCTCGGCGACAGCGCGCACGTCAAGCCCCACGGGGGTTGCTGCCTTGTGCTGGATCGCGATCTCGGTGCCGACCGTCGTCCACCCCTCGGGGCATCCCGACGCACACAGCTCCGCCGCCGCACGCTCCATCAGCGCCGCCATTGCGGGTGTTGCATAGACCGCGAGCGAGCCGCTCCCGACCGTCGCCGCTGTATTCTCCTCTGTGACCGCACCGTGTACCTCATGTGTTGCACCAACGTGGATTTTTTCGTTGAACTCCATAGAGAACCTCTCTTTCTGAGACCATGATTCTTTTTCATTATAACCCTCTGCTCTGCTATTGTCGATAGGAAAAGAATACTATTGCGAACAGAGTATCGAAGATTAAGAATAGATATACAATAACAAGAAGTCCGTTAGGAAATACCTTGCTATATAAAAATATTCGGTGTATAATTCAAAGTTAAGGGAGTGGACTTAGTCCGACCTAGACGAAAGTAACAGAACACACGTTTACTATGTCGGTCGAAGTGTTTTATGAGGAGGAACTGTGATGACAGGATTGAAGGATCGGCAGAGACTGGCGCTCTATGTAGCGCTTGGCCTCTCCGCAGGAAGCGGGCTCATGCTCGACGCATCGACGGCGTATGCAAATCCTTTGGACATTCCGGTGGATAATGCGCAGTACGCGAACGGCGTCGATATGGGGGCAACTAACGGTAATAAACTCACCATCGGTGCGACAAGCGGTGACACAACAGATAATGCCACACCGATGGAGCACCCTGTCATTGGCAAGGATATTATCGGCGGCAGTGGAGAAAATGCGTACGCGAATGAGATCATTATCGAAAGCATCAAGGCTGTCGATGCGGACTATGGTCGTGTCTACGGCGCGCATGCGGCAGGGACAGTCGAAGGTAACAGCATCAAGTTTAATGGCGGCGTGGTCAATGAGCTGATCGGTGCAGAGAGCACTTCAACCGGTACTGCGGGCACACATGGTGCACAGCGCAATACGGTTACTGTCACGGGCAATGGTACGGTTCACGGCAATGTGACCGGCGGTATCGGCGGTACGTATTCCAGTGTCAATCACAACACAGTATCGATTTCAGGCAGCAGGATTGAAGGTCAGGTCAACGGCGGTGCGGGCGGCGATAATGCCGTTGTCACCGGCAACGAGGTTAGAATTTCGGGTGGCAATCTGACGACGGTCAACGGTGGTATCGGCAAGAACGGCTCGACGGTCAACGATAATACCGTCACCGTTACGGGCGGTACCTTTGGAACGGGCAGCAGGATTGTCGGCGGCGAAACGGGAGCGACCTCCACAAAATCGAATGCGAATAAGATCATCCTCGGCTCGGAGGAGGGGGCGTATACGGCAGATCTGGCGCACACTGAAATCTGGGGCTCCCGTTACGATACGGTTGGTGTGATTGCAGGAAGTGACGTCGACGAGCGCATCAAGGAAAATACGCTCACCGTCAACGCACAGAATGTCACCGTCGATAAGGTACGCAACTTCGAGAAGTATAAGTTCAACCTCAATAAGGGCGTGGCGAGGGCTGCGTCCATGCTGACCGTTGCGGACGCCGATGGTTTTGGCACAGGAGCAAATGTGCAGTGGAATGACATTCAGCTCGATGTGTCGGGGTGGGAGGATAAGCCAACAGACCTCGGCAGTAAATACTATGGCAAGAATGACCTGACGCTTCTCAAGACATCGGACAACAATCGCCATCTTACTATTCATAACACTAAGGCTGAGTCACTGACACGCACGGGTGTGAGCGGCGACTTTGAGTATCATCTTGCGACGGATAACTCTGCCGCTGCCACTGCGGCGAACGGGCCTGTTTCGGTTGCGAAGGTAACGGCGGCGGTCAACCGTGTCCAGAATGCCAAGGCATTTTATGACGGGGAAAATGTCGATGGTCATGTTGTGCGCGGCGGCTATTCTGAATTCAGTCCCGCTGAGAAGGACAAGATCTACCATGTGACCAATAACAGACTGACCGTGTCACATCTCCCAACTGGTGGATTGGATGCCGCTTACGGTGGTGAGGTTGCAGGACTCGCGGGCAGTGTGCTGGAGAATGCTCTTTATATTAGGAACACGGATGACAAGACTATACCCACCCCGAACCATGAGACATTGACGAATGCTTACGGCGGTGCAATTACGAAATCTGCAAATGCAGGTGATGTGAAGCACAATGGTGTGAGTGTCAGTGGTGGAAAGGTTCAGAATGCCTATGGCGGGTATACTGTCGGAAATGGCACGGTAGCGGATAACCGTGTCTTCCTGAGAGGCGGTACCGTACAGAATGCCTACGGCGGCAAATCTGACAGGAACGGTACCGTAATCGACAACGTGGTTTCGGTCATGGGCGGCGGTACGGTATCAGATGCCTATGGCGCCTATGCTTCGGGAGCTGCGGCACTCACACACAACAGCGTCTTGATTGACGGCGGAACCGCGAAGGGGACGACCTACGGTGCAAAGTCCACGAGCGGGGATGTGGATAAAAACGAGGTGTTTGTGCGCAGCGGCTCGGCAGCGCATATTGTCGGAGCAGACAGTGCGACGGGGAAAGTCAGCAACAGTCGCGTCATGATTGCCGGCGGCACGGTCGGAACGGCCATGACACGCGGCACAATCACGGGGGCCCAGAGCGCGGATGGACGCGTTACAGACAACGGCGTAACGATGACAGGCGGTGTCCTTCATGCCAATGTCTATGCGGCAAAAACGACAGGAAACGGCACGGCACAGCGGAACTTTATCAGTCTCGGTGACGACGACCATCGTGATTTGACGGCTACAGCGACGACTGACTTCTCCAATGCAAATCTTTACGGAGCAGACCTACATAGCACAGCGACATCCTCCGGAAACAATGACCTGAAGGTCTACGCCAAGAACGTTGCGGTGCATCTTGTTAGCGGGTTTGATAACTATCGCTTCGATATTGCGCGCGGCATCACGGACGGCGCGAAGATGCTGACGGTTACGCAGGACGGATTTGGAAGCGCAATTGACGGCAGACAGATCAAAATTGAAAACAAAGAGAAACTCATGGAGAAGGGGAATCCCGGTGGGCGAATTACCCTTGTTCAAGGGAATTCATTGAATCCCTTGAAGTTCACCAATAACACCAATAAGCGTGTTGATTTGACGAATCAAGATGGCTATAAGAACATCGAGTATGTTCTTGAGCTTTCGCCGGATACGTTGGATGAGACGACAGAGGCAGGCGTATCGAAGGCTGAGGCTCTGCTTCTGACCTATGCCAAGTTCAAGGACAATGTCTGGAACTATGATGCCACGCAGGATCCCAGCGAGAGAAATGAGATATTCGGCGGTATTTCCTATTACAAGAATGATACCGACAATAATAACCTCACGGTAGATGGGATCAAGAAGGATCTGGAAGCGGCATACGGCGGCAAGACCAACGGCCTGGCAAATGCGACGAACAACCATGTCGTCATAAACAGAACCAACTACAATGTGCCCGGCCTAGGAAAGATCAAAAAGGTTATCGGTGGTTATACACAAGCACCGTACACGGTCAGCAATAATGTTGAGACGGCAGGTGTCGCCGCAGAAAATGAAGCTGTTGTCTACGATGGAACAGTGTCCGAAGGTCTTTATGGTGGCTACACTAAGGGCAATAAGGGCAAGGCACGGAGCAACAAGGCGATCGTTGGCGGCGGCAGCGTCGCGAATGTCTATGGCGGCATCGCCACAGAGAATGGCGGCGAGGCGACCGAGAACAAAGCCGAGATCTATGGCGGCACGGTGACGAATGTCTACGGCGGTGCTGTGGGCAAGGTGGATGCGGCGGCGACGAAGAACAAAGTTCAGGTGCGCGGCGGCACGGTGACGGGCGAGATCGCAGGCGCACGTGCCGTATACGATACGACACCTACGGCAACGCATACGCTCTCGAACGGAAATAATGTAATGCTCGGCTCGGAGGAGCCGACCCGCGCGTTGGACATGAACGTTGCAGGTGCGTCCATCTACGGGACGGACTACCGTGACGTGACATCGGGCGTGGCAGGAACACCAGAGCTGACCTTTGACAGCGCCAGTGACCAGATCAAAGATAACGAGCTGATCGTCACGACGACGGGAGTATCTGCGAAGAAGGTTCGCAATTTCGATTCGTATACCTTTGTCCTCGGCGACAATTTCGAGAATAAAGATACGATGCTCACGCTCACCGAGGCGGGCGGATTTGGTACAGTTTCGAACGCAGCATCGAATCCTGCTGTGAAGGTTGATTGGGGGAAGGTCAAGGCAAATACCTCCAAGCTGACTGATCGGCGCGGTGGGGGCATCCACGGCAGAAATAACTTCACACTGATGCAGGAAGCCGTACCGGGAACAACGATCTCCTATCCCAATGATCTTGCCTTCGCGAACTATACAGATACGGCAGGGATCGCGGAGATCGACCGCGTCTACGAGAAAAAGATGACGGCAGATGTCGCACCCGCTGCAGGTTCGACGGATACGTCAGCAAACAAGGTACTGCTTGAGCTGAACCGTTTCCGCAACGATGAAGTGACCCATAAAGGAACGGAGGCGCAGGCGCCCACCGAGGTATACGGCGGCTACTCCGGCTACGATCATACGGAGAGGGACAAGGACGGGCATGATATCACTGTCGGCACAACAACCGAGAGCAATATACTGAACATCGAGGGCATCGCCAACGGAACAACGCTCAAGGCGTATGGTGGCTATACAGGAGGCGCACACGGCGGCTCGAAGGACAACACCGTTCATATCAATCTGGAGGAGCTGCCGGGCAACGTGGCATCGGGCGATCTTGACTCCGTCTATGGCGGCTATGCAGAAGGTGCGAACGCAGGAGCAGTAAGCGGGAATATCGTGACCTTCTCCCAGGGCGCAACACTCCATGATCTGATGGGCGGTTATCTTAAGAGCACAACGAGCACGTCGGATGTCTCAGGGAATAAGGTGTTCATCGCGGGCGGCGAGTTCAACAATGCTGTCGCCATGGATCCTGCCCCACGCATTTACGGCGGTGCTACGGATGGCTCCGGTACGGCAACCCGGAACGTTCTGCAGATCACGGGCGGGACGATAGGCAATGCAACACATGCAGCGGATGTCGTCGGCGGACGCTCGGCGACGGGGGCGGCAGAGGAGAATCATGTCGTCCTCGGCGCTGCTGAGCCGGGGGCAACACCCACTGCACCGGCGCTGAAGGGCAATGTAACGGGCGGATACGGCGCGACGGCAACAGACAATACTGTCGAGATTCTTGCGGGCACGCTTACTGGCTCGGTCTACGGCGGCTATGCAACGACGGCAGGAACACCGGCAACGACGGGGGCATCGCCGACGGCGGAGGTCTCTGCTCTGCGCAACAATAAGGTAACGCTTCGTGACGGCGTCACTGTTACGGGCAATGTCTACGGCGGCTATGCTGCGGCGGATGCGTCGAACATGACGGCAGCGACGGACAGCAATACCATTAACCTCTATAAGGCGGTCATCGGCGGTACGATCTACGGCGGCATGGCACAGGATGCAGCGGGACGTGATGTTGTCAGCGGCAAGAATAATACGCTCGCAGTCCATGGATACGACTCCAAGGCTGGCGATTTTGCAGGGGTACAGAACCTCAACTTCTACCTGCCGGAGGATGTTAAGAATGATCCGCTGAATGATGTCAATGCACCGACCATGCTGAAACTTACCAACGTGACGAATGTCGATGCAAATGGCAAGAAGGATCTCAGCAATATCAAGGTCGGTGTGGAGCTTGATGCACGTCGCGCAGTACTGCACAGCGGTGATAATATCAGCCTGATGACAGCGTACAATGCGAATACACCGGTGGAGCTTACGCCGGATCATCTGATCAAAGCACTGGCAGAGGGACATCAGGATGCTCTGAGGTATAAATTCGAGCTCGTTACTGTGCCGGCGGCAGATGCTGTGGCAGTTCCAACAACGACAGGCGGAACTGCTGCGGTGAACAACAAGCTGATTGCAAAGGTCACCGAGGCTGCACTTGACCCGCAGACTAAGTCTCTCGTCGAGACACGTGCGGCATCAATGGCGTTCATCAACAGTGGATCCGATCTCCTGACGGACGCTGCGATGACGGCAGCGATGGAGGCTGCGGCAACACCTGCCTCTGAGTCGCAGGCAGGACGCGCCCGTGTCGACGGAACACCGAAGGAGTACGGTATGTGGGCGGTGCAGAACGTCTCGTCCATGCGCCTCAATTCCGGCTCGCATGTCGATGCAAAGGGCTGGGGCCTCAATCTCGGCTTTGCAAAGCAGCGTGTGTCGGGACGCAATACGCTCACGTATGGCCCGTTCGTCGAGTATGGAAAGGGCTCGTACGACTCCTATCTGGACGACGGTCTGCACGGCAGCGGCGACATGGACTATCTCGGCGTGGGCGTTATGGCGAAGTCGCAGAGCCAAAACGGTGCGTACGTTGAGGGCAGTGTCCGCGTCGGCCGCGTAAAGAGCGACTATGCAGGGACAATTGCAGATACGCATCGGACGTACGACAGCAGCAGCACCTACTACGCCGGCCATCTCGGTGTCGGGCAGGAGAAGCAGCTGAAGAACGGCAATACGATTGATACGTACGCGAAGTATTTCTTTGCCCATCAGGGTGGGGATACGGTGCGTCTCAGCAACGGTGCTGTCTACGACTTCGATGCGGCGAATTCGCATCGCATCCGCTTCGGTACGCGCTACACCTCGAAGAAGGGCGACGCATCGTTCTACACAGGGCTTGCCTATGAGTACGAGTTCGGCGATGATTTTGCGGCATCCTATCAGGGCTACAATACGCCAAGCCCGAGCCTTACGGGCGGCACGGGCATCCTTGAGTTGGGCTATCGCTTTACCCCTCAGAACGGCCGTGCAACGTACGGTATCCAGCTGATGGGTATGACGGGCAAGCGTCGGGGCGTTTCCGGCGGTGTCCAGATGCACTGGGCGTTCTAATACGTTAAACAATATCGACACAATAAACGAGGGCCGTGATACGATTCCGTATCACGGCCCTCGTTGTTGACCATTCCTTCTTTACTGTGCCGCCGCTTCCTTTTGATAGAGTGCGGTGAGCGCATCCTGCAGCACCTTGGAGACGTTGAGTTTTTTCTGCTCGGCGAAGGTGTTCAGCCATGCGGGGATGGTGAGATTCTTGCGGATGGATTTACTGCCGTACTTGGCGGCATAGGCATCCATATCGAGGGAGAGGAGGCTGACGAACCCCTCACCCATCTCGGGATCGGGGTGAATGTCCTCAATGTGGCTCGCGGGCGGAGCGCTTTTCCCGTCCTCCAGCTCGCCGAGCACCCAGCCCGATGCTGCGTCCTCGCCCATTGCGATTGCCTCGGAGAGACTTGCACCCTCACTGACACAGCCGGGGAGATCGGGGACAACGACACAGAAGCCGGGGTTCACTTCACAGGGATAAAAAATGGCAGGATAGACCAGATTCATAACAATGCCTCCTCACTTTAATCCTGCACTGCGCAGGACAGATCTGACGGTCTTGGGATCGAGGTCGCCTGGGTGATTCGGTATCGTGATTTTTCCCGGCTTATCATCATGTATATATTGCATATGTGAGCCGTTCGAATTTTTGAGATACCAACCATTCTTTTTTATCAGACGCTCAAGTTCGATAAATTGCATCTCATCACCTCTATCTCATTATATGTATCGTGCGCATTTCTGTCCAGAATAAATTTCTGCCCCTCTGTTGCGCGTATGAGAGAATCGTTCTATAATAAGATGCGTCCTTCACTGGGACAAAAGATTTGAATACGAGGTGATATGCGTGAGTGATACATACAGTGTTGCCATCAGCTATGGCGACGTTCTCGGTTGGATTGACTATGACGGCAGTGCACGATGTGCGGAGGTTCATCTTGCCGATGAGAAGGGGCGTACGGCGGTGGAGGAGTTCCTCGCCAAAGACCATGAGGTCGAGGTACCGCACAAGACGCTGATGGACTTTACGAAGGAAACGATCACGCCGCTCGCGGACAAAGAGAGCCTGACGCTCGCGCTGACGCGCCTGTGGAATGATACGGGCGTACAGGTGGACTGGTCGCGGCCGGTGGACTACGTGAAGGAACATCCGCATTACTAATCGGCTGTAGATTCTATGCCGTCGGGGGACGGCGAGGGAGGAAATATGATTCGCATTGGTATTCTGGGCTATGGCAATCTCGGACGCGGCGTGGAGTACGCCGTTGAGGCAAATCCTGACATGGAGCTGGCCGCTGTATTTACGCGGCGCGATCCCGCGTCGGTGAAGCCGCGCACGCAGGTGCCGGTGGTGGCGGCCTCGAAGGCGGCAGAGTGGAAGGACAAGGTGGATGTGCTCATTCTCTGCGGCGGCTCGGCGACCGATCTTCCGAAGCAGACACCGGAGTTCGCGAAGTTTTTCAACGTGGTGGACAGCTTTGATACGCACGCCAATATCCCGACGCACTATGCGGCGGTGGATGCGGCGGCAAAGGCGGCAGGGCACGTCGGTGTGATCTCGGTCGGCTGGGATCCCGGCATGTTCTCCCTCGCACGCGTCTATGCGAATGCGGTGCTCACGAACGGTGCGGACTACACGTTCTGGGGGCGCGGTGTCAGCCAGGGGCACTCGGATGCGATCCGCCGCATCCCGGGGGTGAGGGATGCCAAGCAGTACACCGTTCCTGTCCCGGCGGCACTCGAGGCCGTGCGCAGCGGCTCGAATCCGGTGCTCACGACGCGCGAAAAGCATACGCGTGAGTGCTATGTCGTACTCGAGGAGGGCGCGGATGCGGCAGCGGTCGAGAAGGCGATCGTGACGATGCCGAACTATTTCTCGGACTATGACACGACGGTGCACTTCATCAGCGAGGAAGAGCTGCAGCGCGACCATGCAGGGCTTGCACACGGCGGGTTCGTCATCCGCTCGGGCGCGACGGGGGAGAACAATGCGCATAAGCATGTGATCGAGTTCAGCCTGAAGCTCGATTCGAACCCCGAGTTCACGGCGTGCGTCCTCGCTGCATACGCGCGTGCGGCATACCGTCTCGCCGCTGAGGGCGCAAAGGGGTGCAGGACCGTGCTCGATATCGCGCCGTGCTATCTCACGGTGCAGACGGATGCGGAGCTGCGCAAGGCGCTGCTGTAAAATTCAATTGGTTTGTTTCGGTGTCTCGTGCAGCTTTGTACGGGGCACTTTTGCATCGGTACTGCGGTGTTCGCAGAAAGGAGGTGCAGTCATGGGACTGCTCCGTAAATTTTTCAGCAATACGGGAAAACCTCAGGGGACGATGGGAAAAATCGTCGTCGCTATGATGAATCGTGGACATGCGGGGATTGCAGCGTGGGGATTTTCGCATCTTGATCTGCAAGGGAGCGAGCAGGTGCTTGACTGCGGCTGCGGCGGCGGTGCAAACATCGCCGTATTCCTGCGGATGGTGGACGAGGGACATGTGACGGGGCTGGACTATTCGTCCGTCTCTGTGGAGAAGGCGCGTGAGGTCAACCATGCGGCGATTGCGGCGGGACGCTGTGAAATCGTGCAGGGAAATGTGCAGGAACTGCCGTTTGATGACAGTCAGTTCGATGTTGTGACGGCGTTCGAGACGGTATATTTCTGGCCGGAGATTGCACGCTGCTTTGCACAGGTGCACCGCGTACTGAAGCCCGGCGGTATGTTTATGATTACAAATGAGACGAGCGGAAAGACGAAGAGCCATGAGAAGTGGCTGAAGATTGTCGACGGCATGTCCGTCTATACCGGCGAGAAACTCGAAAGCCTGCTCAGGGGCGCGGGATTTGCGCGCGTGGAGATCGACGAGGATTTGGCGCATGACCGTCTGAACGTTCGGGCGTATAAGGCGTAATAATCGTTTCGACATCATAAAAGCGTCCTGTGATCGGCGGGACGCTTTTTCTGTTTCGCCGAAGAGATTTTTCTGCTATAGTAGAGAGAGCAATTTGATGAGAAAGGAGCCCTACTATGGCGATTACACCGCCGACGCCGCCGACACCGCCGACGCCGCCGAAGATCACGCTCGGCGACGCGGCGCGCGACGCGCAGTCGAATACGACGCATACGACAGGAGACGCGCAGGCGGAGCAGCAGGCGCGTGACTCAGTCGCGCAGGGGAACGGTGCGCTCTCCAAGACGACGACGGGCGCACCGCAGGACGGCAAGGCTCAGCAGGGCAAGACGGGGAATGCGGGCGCGCGTTCCGATGCGGCGAAGGGCGATCACGTCAGTACGTCTGCGTCGCGTGTTGACCACGGCACGAAGGCGGATGGACAGACGGGCGCAGATGTCGCGAACGGGCTGGATATGGCGCAGGAGAATGCGGCACTCAAGCAGCAGCTCAGCCAGACGGGGGCTGAGCCGCCGCCAAAGTCCTATACGGCGACGAGCGGTGTCTACTGGGCAGGGATGATCGTCCTCGCGGCAGCGGTCGGGGCGTTTCTCTTTTTCCGTTTCTTTCGGAAAAAGGGGGATGCGCAGGCGGCAGAGCCGTCGCTTGGCGAGCGCATTCTCGCTCATGAGAGTGAGCCGCAGGCACCGCCGCCGCGCGCTCATGAGGATCTCCTCGCAGCGGCAGAACGGGCACGGCAGAGACGTACGCCGCAGGGCGAACTTCTCCCCGAGTACACGGGGCTGACGGCAGGCGAGGTGCTGGAACGACTGGCGGAGGAGGAGCACGCTGCACCTGCGGCCGCCCCGCCGCCCGTACGTGTGCCGAAGCCGCCGCGCCGTGTACCATCCGCGCGCCCTTCGGCGGCAAAGCCCAACCTACCTGCCGCCCCACCCAAGGAACTGCGCATGCCGCCGGCCGCGCCCGCCCCGAAGGCTGGGCAGACGGGGGAGGCGCCTGCGGAGGAGAATGCGCCGCATTTTGAAGTGCGGGTATGAAAAAGCTGCGCGCATTGTATTCACGCGCCCGATATGCTCCACGCGGAAAAATCTATTGACAAATGGAGGCGTGAAGGAGATAATAAAGGAGTTTTCCCGAAAAAAATGTGCTGAGGAAGGAGGCGGATGACCATGAAACATGTGCTGTCCGTCTTTGTCGCGAACCAGACGGGGGTTCTGGTGCGTGTTGTCAGCATGTTCTCGCGGCGCGAGTTCAACATCGACAGTCTGGCTGTCGGTGTGACGGAGTCGCCGGATTTCTCACGCATCACGGTGGTGATGCACGGGGATGGGAATATCGTCGAGCAGATGATCAAGCAGCTGGAGAAGATGCCCGTCGTGCGGGCTGTCCAGCGTCTGGACGAAAAAAATGCGGCGTGCCGTGGCATGACGCTCATCAAGGTGCGTGCGGGTGATGAGAATCGCCTCGATGTGCTGAAGATGGGCGAGCTGTTCCGCGCACATGTCGTCGATGTGGAGTCCTCCTCGATCATCTTTGAGATCACGGGCGGTGATGACAAAGTGACGGCATTTCTGAAGGTGCTGAAACCCTACGGCATTGTCGAGGTCATCCGCACGGGGCTCATCGCGCTCGAACGAGGAGAACACACCATATATGAACACTGTGAGGAGAGGGAGTACTATGGCAAAAACTTACTATGACCAGGATGTCAACTGGAGTGCAATCGAGGGCAAGACGATTGCGATCATCGGCTATGGCAGTCAGGGTCATGCGCATGCACTGAACCTCAAGGAGAGCGGCCTCGACGTCGTTGTTGGTCTCTACGCTGGCTCGAAGTCCAAGGCGAAGGCTGAGGCACATGGTCTGAAGGTCACGTCGGTTGCCGATGCGGTGAAGCAGGCGGATGTCACGATGGTCCTCATCCCTGATGAGAAGCAGGCGGATGTCTACAAGGAAGAGATCGGCCCGAACCTCAAGAAGGGCAGTGCGCTTGCCTTTGCTCACGGCTTCAACATCCATTTCAAGCAGATCGTTCCGCCCGAGGGCGTCGATGTGTTCATGGTTGCGCCGAAGGGACCCGGTCACCTCGTCCGCCGCACGTTCGAGGAGGGCTCGGGCGTTCCGGCTGTATTCGCTGTCGAGAAGGACGAGACGGGCAAGTGCTTCGATCTCGCGCTCGCCTATGCACGCGGCCTTGGTGCGACGCGTTCTGGTGTGCTCCAGACGACGTTCCGCGATGAGACGGAGGAGGATCTGTTCGGTGAGCAGTGCGTCCTCATGGGCGGTGTCTGCCAGCTGATGCAGACGGGCTTTGAGGTGCTCGTCGAGGCGGGCTATCCGCCCGAGATGGCATACTTCGAGTGCTTCCATGAGATGAAGCTCATCGTCGATCTCTGCTATGAGGGCGGCATGACGAAGATGCGTCAGTCCTGCTCCGATACGGCAGAGTACGGCGACTACATGATTGGACCGCGCATCATCACCGAGGAGACGAAGAAGGAGATGAAGAAGGTTCTGAAGGAGATCCAGGATGGTACGTTCGCGCGCAACTGGCTTCTCGAGAACCGTGCTGCCGGCCGTGCGAACTTCCTCGCACAGCGTCGTCTCCACAAGGAGCATCAGATCGAGCAGGTCGGTGCACAGCTGCGCAATATGATGCCGTGGCTGCGTGACAAGAAAGAGCTCAATTTCTAAACGATACACGTATTTTATGAAAAAGAAGTCTTTCTGCGCAGAGAGACTTCTTTTTTCAAAGGAGCGCTTTTTCCTGTCTGCTCCACTAGGATTCGCTTAGAGGTGCATGGCAGGGAATGATTGCCATATCGTAATTTCAGGAGGGCTATATGGGCATGAACATGAGCGAGAAGATTCTCGCACGCCATGCGGGGCTTGATCATGTGGAGCCGGGGCAGCTGGTTGTCTGCCAGCTCGACATGGTGCTCGCAAACGATGTGACGGGTCCCCCGTCCATCAAGGAGTTTGAAAAGACGGGACGCCCTGTCTTTGATCGGACGAAGATCGCGCTGATTCCTGACCATTTTCAGCCGGCGAAGGACATCAAGTCCGCCGAGCTGGCGAAGATCATGCGCGATTTTGCGCGCAAACATGACATCCTGCACTACTACGAGCAGGGGCGCGTGGGGATTGAGCACGTTATCCTGCCCGAGCGCGGCATCGTTGAGCCGGGCATGCTCACGATCGGCGCGGACTCGCACACCTGTACCTACGGTGCGGTGAACGGGTTCTCGACGGGCGTCGGCACGACGGATCTCGCGGTTGGGATGGCAACGGGCGAGGCATGGTTCAAGGTGCCCGAGGCGATCAATGTCCACCTGACGGGGAAGAAGCCGCAGGACATCAGCGGCAAGGATGTCATCCTCACGCTCATCGGCATGATCGGCGTGGATGGTGCGCTCTACAAGAGCCTTGAGTTCACAGGCGAGGGCACTGCGTCGCTCTCCATGACCGACCGCCTGACGATTGCCAATATGGCGATTGAGGCGGGGGCGAAGAACGGCATTTTCCCGTATGACGATGTATGCAGGGCGTACGTCGAGGGACGCATGACAAAGCCGTTCGAGCCCGTGGCTGCCGATGCTGATGCACGCTATGCGCAGACGGTGGAGATCGACCTCAGCGCACTGCGTCCCGTCGTCTCGTTCCCGCATCTGCCCGAAAATACGAAGCGCGTCATGGATATCGCGTCGCCCATCGCCATCGATCAGGTCGTGATCGGCTCGTGCACGAACGGACGCCTTGAGGATATGGAGATTGCGGCGTCCATTCTGAAGGGGCACAAGGTGCATGAGCGCGTGCGCTGCATCGTGATTCCGGGCTCGCCGTACGTCTATGAGGAGTCGATGAAGCGCGGCTATCTGGCAATCTTCATGGAGGCGGGGGCGGCGATCTCGACGCCGACCTGCGGCCCGTGTCTCGGCGGCTATATGGGGATCCTCGCGGCAGGCGAGCGGTGCGTCTCGACGACGAACCGCAATTTCCGCGGGCGCATGGGTCATGTGGACAGCGAGGTCTATCTCGCGGGGCCGCACGTCGCGGCGGCGAGTGCAATACTGGGGCGGATTGCCGCTCCCGAGGAGGTGGCGTGATGTTCGAGGGCAAGGTCTGGCGCTACGGCGATAACATCGACACGGATGTCATCATCCCTGCACGCTATCTCAACACGTTCGAGCCGAAGGCGCTCGCGGCACACTGCATGGAGGCCATCGACACGACGTTCGCGGGCAGTGTGCAGCAGGGCGATATCATGGTCGGCGGAAAGAATTTCGGCTGCGGCTCCTCGCGTGAGCATGCCCCAATTGCCATTGCGGCATCGGGCATTCCCGTCGTGATTGCGGCAAGCTTTGCGCGCATCTTCTACCGCAACGGCATCAATATCGGTCTGCCGCTTCTCGAGATCGGCGATGATGTGGAGAAGATCCGCGCGGGCGACCGTCTGCGTGTCGATACGGAGACGGGAACAATTGAAAATCTGACGACGGGCGATACGTTCCATGCGCATCCTCTGCCGGGCTTTGTGCAGGATATTGCGCGTGCGGGCGGACTGCTGAACTATATCAGGGAGAACGGGGGATTCCGTCATGGGGTATAAGATTGCGGTCGTCCCGGGCGACGGCATCGGGCAGGAGATCACGAGTGAGGCGGTACGCGTCCTGAAGGCTGTCGATGCGAAGTTCTCACTCGGACTTTCCTATGAGACGCGCGATGCGGGCGGCACGGCGTACGATGCATACGGTACACCGCTGCCCGAGGATACGCTCGCCGTCTGCAAGGCATCGGACGGCGTGCTCTTCGGCGCGGTCGGCGGGACGAAGTGGGACGCGGTGGAGCCTGCACTGCGCCCTGAACGTGCCATCCTCGGTCTGCGCAAGGGCCTCGGTCTCTATGCGAATCTGCGTCCGGTCAAGGTGGCGGATGCGCTCATCGAGCACTCGCCGCTGAAGCCCGATCTCGTGCGTGGTGTCGATCTCGTCATTGTGCGCGAGCTGATCGGCGGCATTTATTTCGGCGAGAAGTGCGAGTCGGAGCAGGTGGACGGCGCAGAGCGTGCGTGGGATATGGAGAACTACTCTGTGCCCGAGGTGGAGCGCATCGCACGCCTTGCGTTCGAGACAGCGCGTCTCAGACGCTCCAAGGTCACGTCCGTGGACAAGGCAAACGTACTGGCAACGTCGCGGCTCTGGCGGCGTACGGTGGCGGCACTGGCAAAGGAGTACGCAGATGTGGAGCTCGATCATCTCTACGTCGACAACTGCGCCATGCAGCTTGCCGTGCGCCCAACACAGTTCGATGTCGTCGTGACGGGCAATCTCTTTGGTGATATTCTCTCCGATGAGGCGGCGGTGATCGGCGGCTCGATCGGTCTCATGCCGTCGGCGTCGATCGGGACGGGCACGAGTCTCTTTGAGCCGATTCACGGCAGTGCCCCCGACATCGCAGGGCAGGGGCTTGCAAACCCGCTCGGGACGATCCTCTCGGCGGCGATGCTGTTGCGCTATGCGCTCCATGAGGAGGAAGCGGCCGCCGCCATCGAGGCGGCGGTGGATGCGGCACTCGCCGATGGGATGCGGACGGCGGATATCTACCTCGCGGGTACGGGCTGCACGAAGGTCGGTACGCAGGAAATGACCGATGCGGTGCTCAGACGCCTATAAGGTGCTTCCCTATCGGCACGGTGCGCTGCTTCTCTGATATGCTGTAAACGGTTCCCCTGCCGCGGGGGCGTTGTCAATGCCAACAAAAATGCTGTACGAAGTGTTTTGATTTCGTACAGCATTTTTTATTTTATTCTACCGCCGGATGCCCCTTCCTCACATACCGCCACCGCACGAAGGCGGCGAGGATGAGGAGAATCGTGCCCGAGGTCGGGAAGAGGTAGTGCATTCCAAGGTACGTCGCGACGGCGCCGCCGAGCAGCGGCCCAGCGGCAGAGCCAATCTGCTGGGCGGAGAAGAGCAGCCCGAAGACGCTTCCCTTGAGCTGCGCGGGCGTATGCTGAGCGATGACGGCGTTCAGCGAGGGCTGAATCCCGGCGAGGAAGAGCCCCACGCCGAACTGCATGACGGCAAAGGGAACGAGGGTGTCGGGGATGCCCTGCAGGATGAACATGCCTCCCGCGCACAGCATGGCGAGGAACATCGCGCTGAAATAGCCGCGCCGTGTGCCGTAGATCCCCCAGAGCGGCGCGGAGATCGCTCCTGCGATGCCGCCGAGAGAGAATACTGCGCCCGCGACAAAGACGATGTTGTCCATCGCGCCCGCGAGCACCTTGATGTAGGTTGTCAGGACGGGCATGAGAATGTAGAGCACCACCTGCGCGAGCGTACTCACGATCATCATCGTACGCAGGATGGGGATATGCCAGAGGTGCATCGGATTTTTTTCCTCTGCTGTAAGCGGTGCGGTCTCTTTCGGCATCGGCGGTTCTTTGATGATAAACGTAAAGGCAAGAAAGTTGATGAAGAGTGCCAGACCGCCGATATAGAAGCTCGTGCGCATCCCGAACAGCTCCGCGAGGACACCGCCGAGCAGAGGCCCGACGACACCGCCCGCCGTGAGCGTGCCCTGCATGATGCCGAGGGAGAAACCGAGCCGCTCCTGCGGCGCGTAGAGCGTCATGATCGCAAGATCCATCGGCCAGAGTCCTGCGGCAAAGCCCTGAAAAAGGCGCACGATGATGAGCTGCTCGGGGGACGTGACGAGTCCGCCGAGCAGATAGCTGATCGCGATGAGAAGGCTCGCGCGCATGGCCATGAGACGCTTTCCCTTGCGGTCGGCGATACGACCCCAGATTGGAGCCATGACCGCGGAGACGAAAAAAGTCACCGAGAACGCAAGTCCTGACCAGAGATTCACGGAGGCATCGTCCACACCAAGTTCGTTCGTCAGATA
This sequence comes from Selenomonas sp. oral taxon 478, assembly GCF_001189555.1. Classification (NCBI taxonomy): domain Bacteria; kingdom Bacillati; phylum Bacillota; class Negativicutes; order Selenomonadales; family Selenomonadaceae; genus Selenomonas; species Selenomonas sp. oral taxon 478. The sequence continues at coordinate 1,320,082 of NZ_CP012071.1, forward strand.
CATCGGCAGGAACGGAATGATCATCGTATAGCTTGCGGACATGAAGAGCACGTTGCATGTGAGCAGCGCGAGTACCACTTTCCAGTTCATGACAAACCCTTTCTCTTTATCGTGTTTCTCTTATCATTCTACCACGTTTCATTGAAAAAGTAAGCGATGAATATAGGACTAAATACCCTTAAACATTGATTTTCACGCGCCATTGTGCTATGATTGAAAAACGACGTGACGATATCAAAAAATCTAAACTACTGCAACACCATCTGCCGCGCGTCACTTACGGCAGATAATTTTCGAAAGTAAGGGTTGTCATGAAACACATCGTCGTAGATTTGGAAATGAATCCCGTGGGGAAGGAATACCGGGATGTTCGCAGGAAATTGAACGGAGAAATCATCGAGATCGGCGCGGTGCGCCTGAATGAGGATTTTGTGCAGGAGGACGAATTTCAGTGCTATGTCTGTCCTGAGTATGGGATGGTAAAGAAGCACATCACCGAGCTGACGGGCATCACCCAGGAGAAGGTCGCAGGGCATCCCGCGTTCGCCGACAGCTTTCACGCATTCGTTGCGTGGATCGGCGAGGCAGAGACGAAGATCTACTCGTGGAGCATGTCCGACATCAAGCAGCTGCGCAAGGAGTGCCGTCTGAAGCTGCCGGACTTTGACGTCACGTGGCTCGATACACGCTGGGTTGACCTCCAGCAGGAGTTTGACGACCGCCTCGGGCTCCACAACAGCCTCGCACTGAAGCATGCGCTCGGTGCGATGGGGCGCAAGTTTGAGGGGAGTCAGCACTCCGCGCTTGCCGACGCCGTCAATACGAGCGCCGTCCTCGCGCTCATGCAGGACGATGCAAAGTTCCGCGAGACCATGCGCCCCGTCCTCGAGATCCTAGAGCCGAGCGACGGCCTCTCGGACTCGATCGGCGAGCTGTTCCCCGATCTGGAAAAATTGAAACGAAATCTGTGATGAATGCCGTACGCACTTGCGTGCGGTTTTTTATTAAAAGTATCACGGACGAGACGGCACAGATGAAATTATCAGTGATTCCATCGTGGACGAAGTGAGCGTAAGATGATATAATTTTAGGTATATTAAAATATTGCCTTGTGTATAATTTTTGGATAACAGCAAGGAGGGCTGGTCGCGTGATGAACCAAGAGAATCAGACGAAGAGAATCGCCGCTGTACTACTGGCAGGCGGTGTCTTCCTTTGCGGTGTGAGTGCACATGCCGCGGTGCAGGAGGATCGGAATGCCCAGCGTGAGATCGAGCGTTCCGAGGCGGATGTTCGTCGCATGGCGGAGGAGCGCACACCTCAGATCGATCTGCATCGGGAGAATGTTCGTGTCAGCAGCATTGCAGTGACGGGATCGCTCGATCTGTCGCAGGAAAAGATTCTTTCCCTTCTGCCGGAGCTGAAGCACGAGAATGTCAACATCAAGAAGCTTTCCGCACAGATTCAGACGGTAAACGATACGGGCGCGTTGGTCTTTGTCACGGAGTTTACGCCTGACGGGACGGGCGCGTATCGCGTGCTGATTCATGCGGATGCGCAGGACAGCGATCATTTCCGTCTGGGCATCAACAATACCGGGACGAAGTATACGGGCCAGCTGCGTTCCTCACTGACCTATGTGAACAACAATATCTCAGGGAGTGCGGATACGCTCGGCATCTCGGTCGTCACCTCACCGGGACACTTCTCGGATGTCAAGACGGGGGCAATCGCCTATCGGAAGCTGCTGCCGGAGATGGGCGGCGAGGTCTCTCTGCAGGCGAGTTACGGCAACGTCCGCATTGACGATCTGAATCCCTATGATGGACTGATTGATATGGATTTGGCGGGCAGGAGTTTTGGTCTGGATCTGCACTATCGTCAGTTCCTCACCTATACGTCGCGCGAGAAAAACATCCTTGACTTTGGCGTCGGCTATCGAAAGATGCGCAGTGAGTACGGCTTTAGTTTCAGCGGTACGCCGATCAACTACCGCAATGATTACCGTGTGTTGCTGGCATCCATTGACTACAGCCATGCACAGCGCAAGGAGAACAGCTCGTTCGGCTATCATGTCGGGCTGGCGGCAAACGTGAACGGGGACGAGGAGTCGTATCGTCGGATCACGCCGGGCAGCGATGAGCAGTTCCTGCTGCTGCGCGCGGGGATGAACTATCAGACGCGCAGCAAGAGCGACTGGATCACGGGGCTCAGCCTGCAGGGGCAGTATACGGGACAGCACATTATCTCCGCTGAGCAGATCGGCGCGGGCGGTGCAATGAGTGTACGGGGCTTTGATGAGCGCGCGATGAGTGCGGACAAGGGCGTCGTCGGAAAGATCGAGATCTATACGCCGGAGGTCGCAAAGGGGACGCGCTTCCTCGCGTTTACGGACTACGCATGGCTATGGAACAATACGAATGACCGCAGCGTCGGATTCGATCACGATACGATCGGCTCCGTTGGTCTTGGCGTCCGCTATACGAATCCGCGCAGCGGGCTCGCCCTCGCGCTGGACTACGCACATATCATCAAGCAGGCAAGCAAGGTCGATCTGGGCGTACTGCGCCAGAACCGCCGTCCGTGGAATTTCTCGGCGAGCATGAGTTTCTGAGGGAATCGCTGAACGGATCAGTGTTTCCCCAAGACAGGGGAGAGAAAGGAATGGTCTGCATGCATACAAAGTGGAAGAAGAACCTGCGCCGGAGCTCGCTCACGGTGCTCATCACGCTCGCACTTACCGGCTCGGCATTCGCCATGCCGTCGGATGGGGCGATCGAGCAGGGGAATGTCGCCGTCAGCGAGGGGAATCTCGCGAATGTCGGGAATGGTGCGACAATCAGCACACAGGCGAACAGCATCATCAACTGGAACGATTTCAGCATCGGTGCAGGAGAGACGCTGAACTTCAATACGGCGGCGGGGGCTCTTCTCAACCGCGTGACGAGCGATAAGGTGTCCGAGCTCCTCGGTACGATGACCCAGACGGGTGCAAATCCGCTCTTTGTCGTCAATCCGAACGGCATCCATATCGGCGGCAATGCGACGATTGACGCGGCGAACATCACACTCTCCACGCTTGCGATGAGTACGGCGGATTTTAATAACGCCGCAAGTGGGCGAAACTATGCGCTGGCGCAAAGCGACAAGGGAGTAAAGGCGGTCACGATTGACGGCGGCGCGAAGATCGGTGTCGGAAATACGCTGAACATCTACGGCGGCAAGGTCGTGGTCGCCGATGGTGTAATCTTTAATCCGTCGGACAAGAAGACTGCGTCTAAACAGTATGCGCTGATCGTCGCAGGGGATCATGCGGCGATGTGGATGGACCCAAAGGACGGGGAGACGCAGCCCGTGCGCCTCACGACGACAAAGGATAATACGGCGGAGTTCCATGGGACGATGAACATCCAACGCAATGCCGATATTCGTGTGGTCGGCTCGTCAGTGAAGATGGACAAGGCGGTTGTCAGTACTTACGGAAAATTTGAGGCGATAGCGGCCAAGCAGATGGGTTTTAACGGCAATGCCTATCGTGAGGACGCAGATGCGTCGAATGTTCTTGCAGCGGACAATTTTACGGGAACTAGTGGAGAATATAGTCTCTCAGGCGGAAAGGTCGATCTGAAGAACAGTTCGATCACGGGCAGCAAGATCGAGATTCGCGGGGAAAAGGACTATCAGCAGACCGGTGATATGGATCGTGGAAATGCTGTGTCTGAGCATCGTGCCGAACTTGACAACACGGTGACCCTCGACAATGTCAACCTGAATCAACAGGGGGGCGGCGACGATGCATGGTTCTATATCAACGGCGGCAAGACCGATATCAAGAACAATTCGGAGATCGCCTCGACGGTCACAGGAAATATCTCCGCCGCGCAGTATGTCAAGCGCAGCCAGGGAGTGAAGAATGGCTCCAAGACCACGGAATTTGACTGGCAGACCACAAAGGATAATGCGCTCACTGTCGATGGCGGAAAATTGACGGGAAATACCCAAGCGGGCGATGATTCGTTCACTCTGGTCGGTTCGACAGTGGCGCTCAATGATGTTGAAATTGATGCTTCTGGCAGCTTTAATGCTGTGGCTGCACAGCGTAGGGCTAGCAATGCAAATCAGAGTGGGGCCGCTGCAGCAGCCGGAAATGCCGTGCGTATGAACGGGCCGCATATCGAAGCGAATAATATACATGTCCTCGGCGGCAATGTGCAGCTGAAGGATGCCGACCTCCACGCCCAAAAATATGCCATGATCGAAGCTCTTCAGACATGGTCACGGACGAAGGACAGGGATACACGGACGGCAACAGTGGACAATGTCCTCCATATCGATCATACGAAGCTTCGCGTTGACAAATGGCTTGCTACGGACAGTGGGACGACCAATATCGTCAATGGCTCAGAGATCACAGGCGGGACGCTGCGTTTGGGTGCTCTGTACAGCTATGATGATACGGACAGCGGCAAGGTGTTCAATGTTACGAAAGAGAACCAGATCAACGTCTGGAATTCGACCATCAACGGGGATGATGTTGGTTTTTCTGCGGGTGCAGTCGGTGTATGGAAGGGTAGTACGGTTGATGCGAACAATCCAATCTACACGAACGGTCCGACGCATACGGACGGTTCGGTGCTTATCCTTGCGCGTGATACAGACTCCCATGTGCGCGTGAATGGGAAAGGGGAGCAGGGCTTTGAAGAGGTGAGCACCGTTCCCGCCGTTCCCAGTGCGCCTGCCATTCCTGATGTTCCTGTCTCGCCGATGCCGGCACTCTCGGCGGCTGGCGGCGGCTCGGCAAGTGATGCGGAGAACATGGCGACTGGTGCGAATGCGGCACGTGAGGCACTCTCGGCGAGTAAGCACAGCGTCGAACGGCGCGAGAACCTCGAGGCTCAGATTCGTGAGCTGAGCCGGCGCAGTCCGGATGGACGCGCCTCGATCGGCATCGTCGCAGGTGCGATCCAGGCGATTGCCGAGGCATCGGACATCTCCAATGAAGAAAAATTCGTTCTGATGGAGACGGCGATCCATTCCGATGATACGACGCATCGGATGGCTATGACACAGGATCAGACGACCGTCGTCGCGACAAAGGATGCGATTGATGTTGCGACGTATGTCGAGAATCCGACGCAGGCACTGGATATGAAGCAGGCGGCGGAAGCCGTTAGATTTACGGACGAGGGTTGATCCCTCACACAAAAAAGCCGCCCGATTGGGCGGCTTTTGTCGTGTCGTTTGGTGGAGATGAGGAGAATCGAACTCCTGTCCGAAGATAACGTCACATGGATTTCTCCGAGCGCAGTCTGTGCTTTGTTTTAGGTTCGGCGTCCCCCGCAGACAGGGTGCGCTGTTCCGATCACGATGAAGTTTCCGTGAGAGTTATCGTGCGGTGGCTCTCAGGTATCCCGCGTTTGACCCCTGTCTCCATCCGTGCGGGAGGCAGACGGAAAGGGGCTGGCTTAAGCCGCCAGAGCGTAGTCTTCGTTTGCTTTTATGTTTAAATAAAAGTTTCACCTTACTGACGGGATGATGACCCCCCGGCTCGCTGTCCACATGCCATCCATCCCCGTCGAGACCATTACATCCCCGATAATGGAAGCTGTGCGCTTATTCATACTATAACAAAAGGCGGATATGTTGTCAAATCCTGTTTTTTCTTGCATGTTCGTAATTTTTTTAGTATCATGTACGAGAAGAAGCAATCGGAATTGTTGGACGGTACGCTGTTTTGTTCGTCCGTTCATGGAGGTTTACGCTTGCAAAAACAGAAAACACTGGCGTCACGGGTGGCCTACGATGGGGTCGGACTGCATTCGGGACAACCGGTCCACATGGAGCTCGCACCGGCACCGCCGGGGGCGGGGATCCTGTTTGCGCGCGCCGATATGCCCGACGCACCGCCTGTGGCGGCGACGGCAGCACATGTGACGGCGACGATGCGTGCGACGACAATTGGCGCAGGGGCACTAAAGTTCTTTACGATTGAGCATCTGATGAGCGCCCTGCACGTGCATGGAATCGACAACTGCCGCGTGACGCTCGATGCGGAGGAGCCGCCCGTCGCCGACGGCAGCGCGCGTGCGTTCTTTGCGCTGATCGCGCGTGCCGGGAGCGTTGAGCAGGATGCTGTGCGGCAGGAGACGGTGATTGACCGGGTCTACCGCGTGGACGACGGCAGCCACTTTGTCATGGCACTGCCGTATGACGGACTGCGCGTTTCGTTTACCTCGCTGAATGAGCATCCACTCATCGGGGTACAGTACTATGATATCGAGGTGACGCCCGCTGCCTATGAGCGCGAGATTGCGCCGGCACGGACGATTGCCTATGAAAAGGAGATTGCGGCACTGCGTGCGCATGGTCTGGGGCTGGGCGGCTCGCTGGAGACGGTGATCGTCTACAACGACGAGGGATGGATGAACCCGCTGAACTTTCCCAACGAGCTGGTGCGCCATAAGATTCTCGATGTAATCGGGGATATTCGTCTGGCAGGTATGGTTCGCGGGCATATCATCGCCGTTGCCTCGGGGCACGCACTGAATACCGCGCTGGCAAAAGAGATTGCAGGGGAGAGGGATCAAGCATGACGTTGGATATCAATGAGATTCAAAAGATTTTGCCGCATCGTCCGCCGATGCTCCTTGTGGATCGGATCATCGAGCTGGAGCCGTTCAAGTCGGCAACGGGCATCAAGTGTGTGACGATGAACGAGCCGTTTTTTCTCGGACATTTCCCGGGGCATCCGATTATGCCGGGTGTTCTCCTGCTCGAAGGAATGGCGCAGGTCGGCGGGGTGACAATGCTTTATCCTGAGGAACATCGCGGCAAGATTGCACTCTTCGGCGGGATGGAGAATGTAAAGTTCAAGCGTCCCGTCGTTCCCGGTGATGTGGTCGTGACAAAGGCGGAGCTGGTGCGTGTGCGCGGCGTGTTTGGCGTGCTTCATGCAGATGCGTACGTCGGAGAGGATCTTGTCGCATCGGCAGACTTCAAGTTTGCTCTGAAAAACGGCGAAGACATTTGACTGAGCGTCATGATGACAGGATAAACGGACATAATTCACGATAAAACGCGAAATCCGGCGATAAAGGCTGATTTTGCCATGTGAAAGTCTTGCCCTTTTGTCGGATTGTAATGGATAGTGGAATATGTCTGCCCCGATTCCTGCGGGGCTGAAGGAGTTGAAACAGATGACAGGCACGAGCAAGGTTCTTGCCTATATCCACGAGACGGCGGTGGTCGCACCGACGGCGCGCATCGCCCGCGACGTGGAGATCGGCCCTTATGCAGTCATCTCGGATCATGTCCAGATCGGCGAGGGGACGAAGATCGCCCCGCACGTCGTCATTAGGGAATGGACGCAGATCGGGCGCGACTGCCAGATTTTTCAAGGCGCATCCATCGGCGAGGTGCCGCAGGATCTGAAGTTCAAAGGGGAAAAGAGCTATACGTTCATCGGCGACCGCACGACGATCCGCGAGTGTGCGACCGTGCACCGCGCGACGGGCGAGGGCGAGGAGACGCGCATTGGCGACGATTGCCTGCTGATGGCGTATACCCATGTGGCGCATAACTGTGTGCTCGGCAACCATATTATCATGAGCAACGCCGCCATGCTGGCGGGTCATGCAATCGTCGAGGACGGCGTTGTGATCGGCGGCATGGCGGGCGTGCATCAGTTTGTCAAGATCGGTCGCAACGCGATGATCGGCGGCACGTCAAAACTCGTGCAGGATGTTGTGCCGTTCACCATGGTGGACGGGCATCCCGCGCGCGCCGTGGGCCTAAACAGCGTCGGCATCTCGCGTGCCGGCATCCCGCTCGATGTGCGCCGTCGCATCAAGCAGGCCTATAAGATCCTCTATCGCTCGGGGCTGAACCTCACACAGGCGATTGCCGTGATTGAGCAGGAGGTGGACTCCTGCGAGGAGATCGATCACATGCTGCGCTTCCTCCGCAATGCGGAGCGCGGTATCTGCCGAGAACGCCACGAGGACGAGTGAGGGAGACTGCCATGGAAAAACTGGGGCTGCTCGCAGGTGTCGGACACCTGCCCGCCGCGTGTGCACGCGCGGCACGTGCGCAGGGCTTTGAGGTGCATGCGATTGCACTCTTGCCGGACTGCGACCCTGAGCTGAAGGATGCGGCGAATGCCTATCGTGAGATCAGCATCGGCTCGATTGCATCGATTTTGGCGTATCTGCAGCAGGAGAAGATCCAAAAGGTCACGATGATCGGCAAGGTGACCAAGGAGCTGCTCTTTACGGGCGCGGTTCAGCCGGATGAGATGCTGCGCGGGATGCTGATGCAGCTGCCGAACCAGAATGATGATACGATCATGATGATGTTCGTCGGTGCGCTGATGAAGGTCGGCATCACGCCGCTCGATCAGACGGCGCTCATCCGTCCGCTGATGCCGGCGGCAGGCGTGCTGACGAGTCGCCAGCCGAGTGATGCAGAGCGCGCGGATATGGAGTATGGGCTTCAGATGGCGCGCGAGATCGGACGTCTCGATGTGGGACAGACGGCGGTGGTGAAAGACCGTGCGGTCATGGCGCTTGAGGCGATCGAGGGGACGGATGCCTGCATCCGCCGCGGCGGGCAGCTTGCCGGCGGCGGTGCGGTCGTCGCAAAGGCGGCAAAGCCACAGCAGGACAGTCGTTTTGATGTACCTGCCGTCGGGCTCGATACGATCGAGTCGCTGGTGGCGGTGAAGGCGTCTGCGCTCGCCATTGAGGCGGGAAAGACACTCTTTGTGGACAAGGAGCGTGCGATTGCCCTTGCCGAGGCGAACGGCATTACGATAGCGGCGATGTAGTGAGGCATCCCTTGCAAATACGGACGGTGTTTGCTGTTGATTCTACCGAGGAGGTCTTGCCCATTTGAAGATCATGCTTTCGGCGGGAGAGACCTCCGGCGACCTCCACGGGGCGGCGTTAGCGCGTGAACTGCGCACACTTGACCCGGCGGTGAAGCTGATCGGCTTCGGCGGTACGGAGATGACGGCGGCGGGAGTGGCACTCCGTCAAAACTATGCGGACTACAATGTGATGGGTATTTCGGCGGTGATTTTGAATCTCCGCCGAATTTTCGCGTTGCTTGATGATTTGACGCACTTGATGGATGAGGAGCGTCCCGATGTGCTGGTCATCATCGACTATCCGGATTTTAACTGGCGGCTGGCGGCGCGGGCAAAGGAGCGGGGGATTCCCGTCTTTTCTTATATTCCTCCGTCTGCGTGGGCATGGCGTAAGGGGCGCGCGAAGTCCTGCGCGGCTCTCGCCGACGAGATCGTCGCGATTTTCCCGCATGAGCTGCCGCCCTATGAGGCGGCGGGTGCCAACATCTCGTTCGTCGGCAATCCGCTTGTCGATACGGTGCGTGCCGAGATGCCGCCCACAGAGGCACGGCGTCACTTCGGCATCGGTGCAGATGATGTGCCGATCCTGCTCCTCCCGGGCAGCCGCCGTGAGGAGATCGAGCGTCTCCTTCCTCCCATGTTGGGGGCGGCGGAGCGGCTCGGAGCGGCAGACCCCACGCGACGGTTCTTTCTGCCCGTCGCGGGCGGCGTGGATGAGGAGCGCATCAGAAGGCATCTCGCTGCATCCACGGCGGAGGTGACGCTGACCCACGACGCGCGCTATGCCCTCATGGGGCTCGCACGCGCTGCGATGGCAACCTCGGGCACAGTGGTGATGGAGGCGGCGCTCATGGGGCTGCCCGCCGTCGTCCTCTATCGGATGTCGGCACTCTCCTATCTCATCGGGCGTCTGCTCGTCGATGTGCCGCGCTTTTCCCTGCCGAACATCCTGCTCGGCGAGACGTTTGAGACAGAGCTGCTGCAGGGGGCCGTGCAGCCCGACCGCATCGCGGCGGAGATGGAGAAGATCATCGCGGACGGCGCGGATCGCCGCTACGTGACGGAACGCCTGTCGCGCGCGGCAGCACGTCTTGGTGAACCCCATGCGGCGCGCCGTGTGGCGGAGAAGATTCTCGCTCTTGGACGCAAGAGATATTGTACCCCGTAGGAGACCTATGAAGAATTATAAGAGACTGCTGACCTACATGCGGCCGTACGTAAAGAAATTCGTGCTGGCAGTCGTGTGTATCATCCTTGCCTCGGCGGCGAATCTCTACGTTCCGTGGATCATCAAGGACATGATCGACGACGTTCTCGCGGATAAGAACATGGCTCTGCTGAACGCCATCTGCATCGGCATTGTCGTCATCTTTTTCCTGCGCGGAATTTTTTACTTCGGGCAGTCCTACCTCGTCTCCTACATCGGACAGAAGGTGATCATCGATGTGCGTGAGGTGATGTTCCGCAAGTTCCAGCGGATGCCGCTCGCGTACTATGACCGCCACCAGACGGGCGAGATCATGAGCTTCGTCACGAACGATGTTGCGGCAATCCAGTCAGCACTCGTCGACAACCTCATCGATCTCGTGACGGAGGGCTGTATCCTCATCGGATCGCTTGCCCTCATGTTCTATCTGGATTGGAAGCTCTCCCTGCTGACGCTTATCGTCATTCCTATGGTCGGGCAGGCGATGAAGATCTTTGGACGCAAGATCAAGAAGTCGAGCACCGTGATTCAGGAGCGGCTCGCAGAGATCACGGCACTCCTGCAGGAGTGCTTTTCTGCGACGCGCGTCGTGAAGTCCTTCGTCCGTGAGGACTATGAGATCGACCGCTTTGTCGTGAGCAACCAGCGCAACTTCGAAGCAGTGATGAAAAATGTCCAGCAGACGAGCATGCTCACGCCGACGGTGGAGTTCCTCGCTGCTCTTGCCGTCACGTTCATCGTCTGGTTCGGCGGCTACGAGGTCGTCAACGGTGACATCACAGCGGGCGCGTTCGTCGCGTTCCTCACCTATGCCGTGAACCTTGCAAATCCCGTCAAGCGCCTCTCGCGCATCTACGGCAACCTGCAGAAGGCAATGGCAGCCGTGGACCGCGTGTTCTCCGTTGTCGATCTCACGGAGAGCATTACAGATCGTCCCGACGCCAAGCCGCTTCCCCCCGTGACAGGGCACGTGCGCTTCGAGGATGTCACGTTCTCCTACAAGGAAGGACGCAAGGCTCTCGACGGTGTGACGCTTGAGGCCGCGCCCGGCGAGATGATCGCCTTTGTCGGTCCCTCGGGCGCAGGCAAATCGACGATTGCGAATCTTATCCCGCGCTTCTACGAGCCGGACAGCGGGGCAATCACGGTGGACGGACACGACATCCGCAGTGTTACGCTCGCCTCGCTGCGCGGGCAGATCGGGCTGGTACCGCAGGAGACGATGCTGTTCTCCACGACGATTCGCGAGAACATTCGCTATGGACGCCTCGATGCGTCGGATGCGGAGATCGAGGAGGCGGCGCGTGCGGCAAACGCGCATGATTTCATCATGCAGCTGGAGCACGGCTACGATACGCAGATCGGGGAGCGCGGCGTCAGCATCTCGGGCGGACAGCGCCAGCGCATTGCCATCGCGCGCGCGATTCTGAAGGATCCGCGCATCCTCATCCTCGACGAGGCAACCTCTGCACTCGATACGGAGAGCGAAAAGATCGTGCAGGCGGCGCTTGACAACCTGATGGTCGGACGCACGAGCTTCGTCATCGCCCATCGCCTCTCCACAATATTCCATGCCGACCGCATCTATGTGATCGATGCCGGCCGCATCGTGGAGCAGGGAACCCATGAGGAGCTGCTGGCAAAGGGCGGACTCTATCAGCATCTCTATGACATTCAGTTTCGGGGAGAGTGACGCATGCGATTTCTCTACAATTTAGCGGCAATCCTCATCGTCACCATCATCATACCGATCTTCATGCTGCGCGCCACACGGGAGCGCGGCTTTGTCGAGCGCATCAAGCAGAGCTTTGGCTTCTACCCGCAGGACACGATTGACAAGGTGGCGGGGAAGAACGCCATCTGGGTGCATGCGGCATCCGTCGGAGAGATCGTGGCGACGAGCCCGCTCGTGCGTGAGTTCCGCAAGGCGTTTCCTGACACGCCTATCCTTGTCTCGGTCGTGACGACGGGCGGCTATGAGATGGCGCACCGCATCATCAAGGATGCTGACGCGATCATTTATTTCCCGCTCGACCTGCCGTTCCTCGCCTCGCGCGTCGTGGGGCGCATTCGCCCGCGCGTCTTCCTGCCCGTAGAGACGGAGCTGTGGCCGAACTTTCTCAAGAAGGCGAAGCAGCTCGATGTGCCTGTCATGATGGTCAACGGCCGCATCAGCGACCGCAGCGTCAAGCAGTATAAGTATCTGTTCGGCATGCTGCGCGAGATGATCGGAACGGTGAAATGCTTCGCGATGCAGTCAGGCATCGATGCGGACTACATCATGCGGCTCGGCGCGCCGCGTGAGCTCGTTACAGTGACGGGCAATACGAAGTTCGATCAGGCGTATACGAGTGTCAGCCCCGAAGAGCGCGCAGCATTGATCGCGGAGCTTGGTCTCTCGGGTGCGAGCCGCATCATGATCGCGGGCTCGACCCACCGCGGGGAGGAAGAGCTGGTGCTCAACGCCTTTGCCGCCGTGCGTGCAAAGGATCCGAACGTACGCCTCATCATCGCGCCGCGTGAGGTGCTGCGCACGATGGAGGTGGAACATCTCTGCCGCAAGGCGGGGTTTACGGTCAATACGCGCAAGAACCTGCAGAAGGGGGCGGCGGGCGGCGAGGACATTGTGATCCTCGATACGGTCGGTGAGCTGGGCCGCGTCTACGGGCTCGGCGACGTGATCTACATCGGCGGCAGCCTCGTTCCGCACGGCGGACACAATATCCTTGAGCCGGCGGCGCACGGCAAGGCGATCATCGTCGGGAATCAGATGTTCAACTTCAAGGACATCCACGCGCTTTTCCGCAATCGCAGCGCCGTCGTGACGGTCGCGAATGGATCGGAACTGACGAAGGAGACGCTGCGTCTCTTCGCTGACGACGCGGAGCGTGCGCGCCTTGAGCGCGAGACGCTCGCGATCATCAACGAGAACAAGGGGGCATCGAAGAAGTCGGCCACAATCCTCGTTGATATGCTTGCCGCCTACGAAACACGCCGCGCTCAGCGCGCACAGGAACGGATCAGTGCCCACCGCGTGCGTGCGACCCAGAAGGTCGCAAACTTCCAGACCTATTTCATCGACCTCGTTCACGACAAAGAGGTGCACGGCGTTGCGCGCCGCCTCATCATGGGCGTGTTCTATGCATTCTCTCTCATCTATGAGCAGCTGGTCAATCTGAAGCTTGCCATGTATCGGTGGGGCTGGTTCAAAAAAGAGCAGCTGCCCTGTTTTGTCATCAGCCTCGGCAATGTGACGGTCGGCGGAACGGGCAAGACGCCAACAGCGCAGCATCTGGCGCGTGCCATTCACGCGATGGGGTATCGCGTCGCCATTCTCAACCGCGGCTATCGAGCCAAGTGGCGCGGAGCAGTCGGCATCGTCTCGGACGGGCGTGCACTGAAGATGGATGCGGAGACGGCGGGGGACGAGGCGTTTATGCTCGCCAAGCACCTGCCGGATGTGCCCGTTCTTATCGGGCCACACCGCGCCGTGACGGGACGCTATGCCATTGAGCACTTCGGCGCACAGGTGGCGATTCTCGATGACGGCTATCAGCACTGGCAGCTTGAGCGCGATATGGATATCCTGCTGGTTGATGCGGTCAATGTATTTGGCAACGGCTACCTTCTGCCGCGCGGAACTCTGCGCGAACCGCTCTCGCATATCAACCGCGCAGATGTATGCCTTATGACGAAAGTCGATCAGGCGGCACCGGGGGCGATTGAGTACATCTGGGAGACGTTCCGCAGCTACAATCAGGATGGGCTCATCATGGAGAGCATCCATCAGCCCCGTCAGTTTGTCCGCCTTTCGGATTGGTTTGAGGACATTGCGGCGGGCGGTGTGGACGTGACAGAGATGGAGGGCAGAAAGGTGCTCGCTGTCTCGGCCATCGGGAACCCCGCCTCCTTCGAGCAGACGCTTGCCGATCTCGGTGTTGAGATGGTGGAGAGCATGCGCTATCCCGATCATCACGACTACGGCGAACGCGATATGGCAGAGGTACTCTACCGTGCGGAGACGCTCGGCGTTGAGGCAATTGTCATTACAGAAAAGGATGCAGTGAAGGTGCCGGGCGATGTCGTACGTGCGAAATGGCGTATCCCGATGTATGTGCTCTCTGTCGAGGTCACCCTGCAGAAGGGGCAGGAGGTCTTCTTCGAGACCCTTAAGGAGCAGTTGGCAGCAAAGTTTGGGAAGCAGTGCACGATAGGATGAAGCTGCGTTTTCCACAGCGGATCCTAGTGGGCAGGATCAGTGCTCGGCTGCCTGCGCAGCGAGGGATTCGCGCGGTGTGTCACTGCGAAAATTCAGTTATCCATCATATAGAGGTGATCGCATGAAGGTTCTCTGCATTATCCCTGCGCGGTATGCGTCGACGCGCCTGCCCGGGAAACCCCTGCGCGATATCGCGGGGAAGCCGATGATTGTCTGTGTCTATGAGCGGGCGGTGCAGGCACAGCGTGTCCATGAGGTTGTCGTGGCGACAGATGATGAACGCATCCGTGCGGCGGTCGAGGAGCATGGCGGTCACGCCGTCATGACGCGCGCCGACCACGCGACGGGGACGGATCGCCTCGCTGAGGTCGCTGCCCAGCGGCCGGACTGCGATCTCATCATCAACGTGCAGGGCGATGAGCCGCTGATCGATCCCGCCGTGATCGATGCCCTTGTCGCTCCGTTTGAGCATGACGATGCGCTCATGATGGCGACGGCGAAAACGGAGATCACGGATGCGGCGGAGATGGAGAATCCGAACAATGTCAAGGTCGTTACCGACCGTACGGGGAATGCCCTCTACTTCTCCCGTGCGCGCATCCCCTATGCGCGCAATGTGGGGGCAAAGGTCTATAAGCACATTGGCATCTATGCCTACCGCAGGGACTTCCTGCTCACCTATGCCAAGATGCAGCAGACGGAATTGGAGTGCTCGGAGTCCCTTGAGCAGCTGCGTGCGCTCGAAAACGGATACCGCATCCGTGTTGTTGAGACGGACGCCGTATTTATCGGCGTCGATACCGAGGAGGATCTGGCGGCGGTCAATGCAGAGTATCAGCGGCGCGGGCTCGATTGACCGCAGGATGAGAAATATTTATAATATAAATTCTAGGGAAGCACTGATAAATTCGGTACAACCATCTTGACGCATCTTTTTTGCCCGCACTTCGGCGGAAAATCCTCCACAGAGCACCACTCTGCGTCCGGTTTTCCACCTCGTTCGGACGAAAAAATCTACGCCTATCTGGCAGACCTCATTTTATCAGTGATTCCCCAGGAAACTCTGGTAGAATGCAGATGCAGCACGAGCGTATGGCGGTGCGCACAGCAGTTGAAAGGAGCTATGAACATGAACAAAGTGAAGCTGGCGAATTTTGAGATTGGCGGCGGCGAGCCGCTCGTCCTTCTCGCGGGGCCATGCGTCCTGGAAGGGCTGGAACGCTCACTCATGATCGGACGCGGCATCAAAGAGATCACGGACCGGCTCGGCATCCCCTACGTGTTCAAGGCATCCTTTGACAAGGCAAATCGCTCCGCCTATCACAGTTTTCGTGGGCCGGGGCTCACGGACGGGTTGAAGATGCTGGGGCAGATCAAGAAGGAACTCGGAGTTCCCGTTGTGACCGATATCCATGAGTCGTGTCAGGCGGGACCGGCGGCGAAGGTCGTGGACATCCTCCAGATCCCCGCCTTTCTCTCGCGCCAGACCGATCTGCTGCACGCGGCAGCACAGACGGGGGCGGTCGTCAATGTGAAGAAGGGGCAGTTCCTCTCGCCGAACGATATGCGCAACGTCGTGGACAAGATCCACGAGAGCGGCAGCGAGCGCATCCTGCTGACTGAGCGCGGGGCGAGCTTCGGCTACAACAATCTCGTCGTCGATATGCGTGCGCTGCCCATCATGCGCAGCTTTGGCTACCCCGTGATCTTTGACGGAACGCACAGCGTACAGCTGCCGGGCGGCGCGGGGACGAGCTCCTCGGGGCAGCGCGAGTTCGTGGAGTATCTCGTGCGCGCTGCTGTTGGCGCGGGGGTCGATGGACTCTTTCTCGAGGTACATGACAATCCCGCCGAGGCACTTTCGGATGGGGCGAACATGGTCTATCTGGACAAACTCGAAGAGCTGCTGAAGGATGCCCTCGCCATCTATGAGGTCGTACGTAAAAAGCTGAACTAGGAGAACGCTATGCAAGAGAGTACCATCCGACAGAAGGCAGTTGAGACGCTGAAACTGGAGGCAGACGCCGTCGCGCGTCTCACGGATCGCGTTGATGATGACTTTGAGGCAGCAGCAGAGGCGATCCTTGCATGCAAGGGGCGCGTCGTCGTGACAGGCATGGGAAAATCTGGTCACGTCGGACGAAAGATCGCGGCGACACTTGCGAGTACGGGAACGCCCGCCTTCTTCATGCATCCAGCGGAGGCGTTCCACGGGGATCTCGGCATGGTGACGGCGGACGACATCGTGATCGCCATCTCGAACAGCGGTGAGTCGAACGAAGTCGTCAACATTTTGTCGATTATCCATCGCATCGGCGCGCGCATCGTCGCTATGAGTGGGCGGCGAAAGTCCCAGCTCGGCCGCAGTGCGGACTTTTACATTGACATCGGTGTCGAACGCGAGGCGTGTCCTTTGGGGCTCGCACCGACCGCATCGACGACGGCGACGCTTGCGATGGGGGATGCACTCGCAATGGCACTCATGGCGGCACGGGACTTCAAGAAGGAGGACTATGCGCTCTTTCATCCGGGCGGTGCGCTCGGGCGCAAGCTCCTGCTCACCGTGGCGAACGTCATGCATACGGGCGATGAGAATCCCGTTGTGCCGTATCATACGACGGCAAAGGATGCGCTTTTTGTCATGACGGACAAGGGGCTCGGCGCGGTCTCCGTAGTGGATGCGGACGGCAAGTTCATCGGGCTTGTCACGGACGGCATCATCCGCCGCGCGCTCGCGAAGGACTACACGTTCCTCGACAAGGACGTGGAGAGCATCATGTTCGCCACGCCGCTCACGATTGCACCGGACAAGATGGCGGCGGCGGCACTCTCCGTCATGGAGAAGCATCAGCCGCGCCCCGTCACAGTGCTGCCTGTCATTGACGATGCGGGTGTTCCCGTGGGAATTGTTCATCTGACGGATCTCTTGCGGCAGGGGGTGGTCTGATGCCGATACGAGAAGACGCGATTGCGCGTGCAAAGAAGATAAAATGTGTGATTCTCGATGTGGACGGTGTGCTGACGGACGGAGGGATCTACGTCGCACCAGACGGAAGCGAGCTGTTTAAGCCGTTCTTTGCCCGTGACGGGCTTGCGATCACGCGTGCCCGCAAGGTGGGACTGAAAACGGCGATCATTACGGGGCGCGCCTCGCCCATCGTCGCGAATCGTGCGAAAGAACTGCATATTGACCTCGTCTATCAGGGACGCCTCGATAAGCGCGAGGCGTATGCGGACATCAAGGCTCAGACAGGGCTCTCCGATGAGGCGTTTGCCTATGTCGGAGATGATCTCGTCGATCTGCCGATCCTGCGCCAGGTCGGTCTGCCCTGTGCCGTCGGGGACGCAGTCCCCGAGGTCAAGGAGATCGCACAGATCATCGCCGTGCAGCCCGGCGGACGCGGTGCGGTGCGCGAAGTCTATGAGATCATTTTGAAGACACAGGGGCTGTGGGATCGTGTTCTTGCAGGCTTTTATGAGGACGTTGATGGACTAGCACAGTAGAAAGAGGAGGTGTGGTCATGCTCTATCGCACGCTGATGTTGATGAGCCGCGTTGCCTGCCACACGCCGCGTCCCATTCTGCTGGCACTCGGCTGGGTGCTCGGTAACCTCTACTACCTCATCATCGCCAAGATGCGGCGGCGGGCCGTCGCGCACATGATGCCCGCACTCGGTATCGACGAGGCAGCGGCGAAAAAGCTTGTACGTGCCTCCTTTATCAATATGGCGCGAAATTTTCTCGATATTCTTGCGATGCCCATGCTGAACGAGCGCAATTTCAGAGACTACATCGAGATCGACCATCTTGAGCGCATGAAGGCGGCACTCGCCGAGGGACATGGCGTCGTCGTCCTCACGGGCCATATCGGTTGCTGGGAATGGCTTTCGGCAGCATTTACGCTGAATGGGATGCCCGTCAGTGCGATTGCCAAGCCACAGCCGAACATCCAGTATACGCGTGTGCTCGACGATCTGCGTGCAACGATTCACGTGGAGATCTTCTCGCGCGGAACGAGTGAGCTGATCACGGCGGCGCGTGCGCTGAAGCGCGGCAAACTGCTCGGCTTTCTTGCCGATCAGGATGGCGGCCCCGGCGGTGCCTTCATCGAGTTTCTCGGACGCACGGCATCGACCCCGCTCGGACCGGCGGTCTTTTCCCGCAAGTTCCGATCCCCCGTCGTGCCCGCATTCATCCTGCGGCAGCCGAATGGAAAGCATAAAGTCATTGTCGGGGAGATCATGCGCTGCCCGAATACGGGTGATAGTGACCGCGATCTCCATGAGTTTACCGTGCAGATGACCGCCATCGTCGAGCGGATCATCCGCGAGAATCCGACGCAGTGGATCTGGTTCCAAAAGCGGTGGAATACGTCTCCAGAGGAGCAGAAGACAGGAAAGCATCATGTGTCGGCAGGGCAGGAGGAGAAGGGCGGATGACACGGAATAAAATCATCGGCGGCGTTCTGGCGGCTGCCTTCCTCGGGCTTGTCCTCTGGGCTGTGCTTTCCGTGCCGAAGCCGCCCGAACAGACGGATGAACAGCAGGGACCGCGCATCATGTCCTATGAGGACAACACGCTCCATGAGGAGCAGGATGGGCGCACGGTCTGGACGCTTACCGCACAGAATATGAGTGTGGATATCGATACGCAGGACACGACAATGAAGGGGATCGAGGGAACCTTCTACAGCGAGGACGGGAATACACTCTCGCTGAAAGCCGATACGGGGCACATGGACAGCACGACGCGTGACGTTGTCCTCACAGGCGGCATATATGCCGAGACCAGCAACGGGATTAGCCTGCGCGCAAACGCCCTGCACTGGACCGCCGCGAAAAAAGAGCTGGCAGCGGAGGGGAGCGCCGTCCTCACACGTGATGATCTGTGCGCGAGCGGGGATCGTATTACGAGCGCGGATGAATTTGAGAAATTTGCCATCGAGGGGAATGCGCACATTATTAAGGGGAGGGACGTAAAATGACGAAGAGGACTATTTGCCGCGGGGGACTGCTCCTGCTTGCGGCAGGCGCGGTCTGCACGGCAGGATTGGCGGCACCGCAGAACGCAGATCCGACGAATCTCACGGCGGATCGTCTGACTTACGATACGCGAACGGGCGTGGTCACCGCTGAAGGCGGCGTACACGTGGATCAGGGCACGGGGAACATCGAGGGTGCACGTGCCACGTACAACACAAAGACGCAGGAGGGCACCATTGAGGGAAATGTTCGCGCACAGCGTGAGGACATGAACCTCTCCTGCGATCGCCTCCTTGCCGCAGGGCAGGAGCATTGGCAGGCGAGCGGCAGCGTCCACATGGCAAAGGCAGGCCGCACCTTTACGGGCCCTCTGGTGGACTATTATCCCGCGCAGGATGATCACATTGTCGCCTCCTCGGGCGGGACGATCACGAGCCCCGACGGTACACTCTCAGCGGATCATCTTGAGGGATGGCTGAAGCAGAGCCGCTTTACGGGGATCGGAAACGCGCATGTCACGAGTCCCGCGCGCGATCTTGAGGGCGGCGGCGACCGCATGGACTACTATGGTAATGACCCAAGACCCTACGTCGAGCTGGATGGGAATGCGTGGGTATATCAGGGCAACAATACAGCGCGCAGCAATCACATGACCGTCTACCTCGCCGATGACGGCACCGCTGTGACCCAGTGAGGAGCGAGTGCAATGCATCTTGAATCCCGCAGTCTCATCAAGAAGTTCGGCAGCCGTACCGTGGTCGACCGCATCTCTGTGCGCATCGACAAGGGCGAGATCGTCGGACTCCTCGGACCGAACGGCGCCGGCAAGACGACGACGTTCTACATGATCGTCGGTCTGGAGAAGCCGACGCACGGAGATGTCTATCTCTCCGATATCTGCATCACGGACTATCCTATGTACCGCCGTGCCGAACTCGGCATCAGCTACCTCACGCAGGAGCCGTCCATCTTTCGTAAGCTCACTGTCACGGAGAACATTGCCGCTATCTTGGAGACAACAAAGCTCTCGGCAGCGGAGCAGAAACACAAGCTGGATGCCCTGCTCGAGGAGTTCCACATCGGACACGTCCGCGACCGCCGCGGAACGGAGCTCTCGGGCGGCGAACGGCGGCGCGTCGAGATCGCACGCTGCCTTGCGCTCGAGCCGCAGTTCATCTTGCTCGACGAGCCGTTCGCGGGCGTCGATCCGCTTGCTGTTGCAGACATTCAGGAGATTATCGAGTACCTGCGCCAGCGCGGCATGGGGATCCTCATCACCGACCACAACGTCCGTGAGACGCTCCACATCGTCGACCGTGTCTACCTCCTCAGCGAGGGCAAGCTCCTCCTCGAAGGCGACAGCAAGACCATCGCCGAGAGCCCTATTGCACGTAAATTCTATCTCGGCGAGAATTTCAGCCTGTAAAAAATAACCAATCTGTGCATGCAGGTTGGTTTTTTTGTTTCGTATTTTGGATAGTGTTTTTGTTTTGTGGATATACAAATTCGTAGAATATGATAAAATCATAATTAACAGAATCTTACTGCTGTAAGGAGGAAGAAGAATGAAACGGATGAAGAAGTGGCTGTCCGTCTTGGCGGTGGCTGCAGTCGCGGGAACGATGCTTGCAGGCTGTGGCGGCGGTACGGACAAGAAGGCGGCAGGCGGCGAGGAGGAGAAGGTGCTCACGGTCTATACAGCACGCAGTGAGAGCCTAAACAATCTCGTCATCCCAAATTTTGAAAAGGACACGGGCATCAAGGTCAATGTCATTGTTGCAGGGACGGGACCGCTCCTCAAGCGCGTGGCCTCGGAGAAGGGGAATCCACAGGGGGATATTCTCTGGGCATCGGATCAGATGACGCTCGAGTCGCAGAAGGATCTCTTTATGGAGTATGTCTCCCCTGAGGATGCGAATATGATGGAGGCGTTTCGCAATAAGACGGGATACTTCTCTCCTGCCTTTGCTGATCCGACCGTCATGATCGTTAATAAGAACCTGGCGGGGGATATGAAGATCGACAGCTTTGAGGATCTTCTCAATCCTGCCTTGAAGGGGAAGATCGCCTTCGGTGATCCAGCAGCATCGAATTCGGCATTGCAGTCACTGATCGCCATGCTCTATGCCAAGGGGACGAACGGTGACCCCATGTCGGATACAGCATGGGCATACGTCGATCAGTTCATCGCAAATCTCGACGGTAAGATACTGAACAGCTCGGGCGGCGTCCACAAGGGCGTGGCGGACGGTGAGTATACGGTTGGTCTCACGTGGGAGGATCCTGCGGCGACCTATGTGAAAAATGGTGCGCCTGTGCGTGTGGTCTTCCCCAAGGAAGGTGCGATCTTCCCCGGTGAGTCAGTACAGATCATCAAGGACTGCAAGCATCCGGAAAATGCGAAGAAGTTCGTTGACTATATGCTATCGCAGAAAATTCAGGAAGCAGCCGGCAAGGAGCTGACGGTGCGCCCCCTGCGCAAGGATGTGCCGCTCGCATCTTATATGACGCCGATGAAGGACATTGCACTCTTCCCGAACTATGACGAGGGATGGGTGGCACAGCATAAGAATGAGATCGTTGCGATGTGGAATAAGCATCTCGAGAATTTCAAACAGTAGCAGACAGCCTGACAGGAGCGAATTGCTGCCGCCGCAAGGCGTGTGCAATTCGCTTTTTTCAAAAAAAGGGGGGGAACACGGTGAGTGTATCCATTCATATTGACAATGTCGTAAAAAAATATGGCGATCACACAGTCATCGACGGGCTGTCTCTCGATGTTCGGCCAGGGGAGTTCTTTACCCTGCTCGGACCGTCGGGCTGCGGAAAGACGACGCTGCTCCGCATGATTATTGGCTTCAATTCGATTGAGGGCGGTGAAATACGGATCGGCGACCGTCGCATCAACGATGTCCCGCCGAATCAGCGCAACATGGGGATGGTGTTTCAGAACTACGCCATCTTCCCGCACATGTCAGTGCGCGATAATGTCGCATTTGGTCTGAAGATGCGCGGTGTCAGCGCAGAGGAGATCGACCGCCGCGTCGACGAGATTCTACGCGTGGTGAAGATCGATGCGCTCCGCGATCGTATGCCGACGGCGCTCTCAGGGGGGCAGCAGCAGCGTGTCGCGCTCGCACGTGCCATTGTCATCGCACCGGAGGTTCTGCTCATGGATGAGCCGCTCTCCAATCTCGATGCGAAGCTGCGTGTGGAGATGCGCAACGCGATTAAGCAGATCCAGCGGCAGATCGACATAACGACCGTTTATGTTACACACGATCAGGAGGAAGCGCTTGCCGTCTCCGACCGTATCGCGGTCATGGAGGGCGGCGTTGTCCGCCAGATCGGCAGCCCGCAGCAGATCTACCGCCGTCCTGCCGATGTCTTTGTCTCGACCTTCATCGGCCTCTCGAATCTCTTTGACGGGGTCGTGCGGTCAGAGGCCGACCGCAAGTCAGTTGAGCTTCTGCCGGACTACTGCGTGCCAATGCAGAATCTTGCCGCTGAGGCGTTTGACGGACAAGCGGTGGTCGTCTCCGTTCGCCCGGAGGAATTTATCATAACGGAGGGCGAGGGGGATGGCATCCCCGCTGTTGTAAAGAGCAGTGTATTCCTTGGCCTGACGACGCACTATTTTCTCGAAACGGCGCAGGGGCGGGCAGTCGAGGCAATCCGCGGTCAGGAAGACGGTGCCTTGCTCGCCGACGGCACACGCGTTACGCTGCGCGTCAAGGCAGAGCGCATCAATGTTTTCCGCGCTGATGCGGAGACGACGTTGATCGAAGGTGATCTGTCATGAAGGGCGGCGCGGGAAAAGGTCTATCGGTATGGTCGATCCTCAGTATTCTCATCCTCGCAGCATTTGGCATCTTCGTCCTCTATCCGCTTGTGCTTGTCCTCTATAAGAGTTTCGTCGATCCATTCTCCGGCGGGGTGACATGGGACTACTTTGCACGGTTCTTCACCAAGCGATTCTACTGGGAGACGATGGTGAACAGCCTTTGTGTCACGGTCTGCGCGACGCTGCTCTCGGCAGCACTCGGTCTGCCCATGGCATATTTGATGCGCAGTGTGAAAATACGTGGGAGCAGTTTTCTCAATATTCTCATCGTCATATCCTATCTTTCGCCGCCGTTCATCGGTGCATACGCATGGATTCAGCTGCTCGGGCGCAATGGTGTCATAACACAACTGGTGAACAGTACCTTCGGTCTTTCGTTTGACGGTGTGTACGGCTTTGCGGGGATCCTGCTCGTCTTTACGCTGCAGTCCTTCCCTCTCGTCTATATTTATGTCTCGGGCGCGTTGAAGAACATGGACAACTCGTTGAATGAGGCGGCGGAGAGCCTCGGCTGCGGGCGCATCGGGCGGATTCGCCGTATCATCGTGCCGCTCGTGATGCCGACGCTGCTCGCAAGCTCACTGCTCGTCTTTATGCGCGTCTTTGCCGACTTTGGTACGCCCATGCTGATCGGCGAGGGCTACAAGACGATGCCTGTCCTCGTCTATACGCAGTTCATGGGCGAGGTCGGCGGCGACGATGGATTTGCCGCGGCGATCTGCGTCATCATGATTGGACTGACCCTTGCCATGTTCTTCGCTCAGCGGATACTGGCACGGCGGAGTACCTATGCCATGACGGCACTCAAGCCGATGAGTGCAGAGCGTGCGGCGGGGCTGCGTAATATCGTCGCCCATGGCTTTGCCTATCTTGTAACAGGGCTTGCGATCCTGCCGCAGGTCGTCGTGATCTATACGTCGTTCCTCCGCAGCAACGGCGGGCAGGTGTTTACGGGCGGCTATGCGCTGCAGAGCTATGAGGCGACGCTCTTTGCGAAGGATAACGATGCGGTGCTGAACACCTATCTGCTTGGGATACTCAGCATTGCCGTCGTTGTCGTGATCGGTGTTCTCGTCGCCTATCTGAGCATGCGTAAGAGAAATGCGGTCAACAATGCGCTCGATACGATTACGATGTTTCCCTTTATCATCCCAGGCTCGGTGCTCGGCATTGCCTTCCTCTTCGCGTTCAACAGTCCGCCGATTGTCATCAGCGGGACAATGCTCATCATGATCATCGCGTTCAGTGTACGACGGATGCCGTATACGGTGCGATCGAGTGCTGCTGCCCTCGGACAGATCAGCCCGAGCATCGAGGAGGCGGCGGTGTCGCTCGGCGCATCGGAGATGACGACGTTCGCGCGCGTGACCGTTCCGATGATGCTTCCGGGGGTCTGTGCGGGTGCGATCATGAGCTGGGTGACGATCATCAGTGAGCTGAGCTCGTCGATTATCCTCTATACCAATGCCAATCAAACACTGACTGTCTCGATCTATACGGAGGTCATACGTGGCAATTATGGGAATGCCTCCGCCTATGCGACCATCCTCACGGTCACGTCCATCCTCTCCCTGCTGCTCTTTTACAAAGTGACAGGGCGGCGCGATATCAGCATTTGATCCACTCTTTCTGATCGTGCCGGTCAGACGCCGGTGATACGATTGAAAACGAGAGCGTTGCATTTGCAGTGCTCTCGTTTTATAATATTTCGGAAAGACTGATAATATTGGAGGAGAAGGTGGGAGGATCTGTGGCACAGTCGGTTCGCTTTCGTGCGTATATCCGCCGCCTTTTCATGCGTTCCATCCTTGCCTTTATTGCACTGATGCTCGTCAGCTATGCTGTGTTTGTCGTTTTATACTATGAAGTCTGCGTTGTTCGTGAGACGGAGCAGGAATGCGCGGCGATCGCAGCGGTGGCGGATGCCGAGTGGCAGCGTTATGATGCGGGGGTACAAAGCCTTGCCCGCATGGAGGATGTACGCGGTGCATTGGATGGGCAGACAGTTACGGAGGCATACCGCCGTCTCTATGCATTCTCGTTCGCAGGCCCTTTGCGCGCCGATTTTGCCTTGCTGCGGGAGGACGGGACAGTATGCGCGTCGAATCTTTACGCGGTAAACAGTGACAGTTTTGCCCGTCATGATGGTATCCGCAGGGAACTGTTGCGTTTGAACCGGACGCCGGATGCAGCAGTGAGCAGCACGGTACTTTTGCCGCTTGCCTACGATCAGGGGGCAGTGTATGCCTTTTCTGCTGTTGTGCCTGGCGAGGACGGCGGAACGGCAGGCTATCTCGTCTTTGCCCTGCGGACCGAGGCGTTCCATGCACTCGCCATACGCGGCGGCGCCGACCAGGTTGTACTGATGGACCCATTTGACCATGTGATTTTCGCAACGGACCGCCTGACAGAAAAGACTCTTGGAAAGTTTACGGCATCGGTGGAGGAGAGCGGCAGAACGGAAATAGATGGGCAGCCTGCCTATGCCGCTGTGCAGTCCTGTGCGCAGGGGCGTGTGCGCGTTGTCACGATGACCTCACTCTTGCGGCAGCAGCAGCTTGCCGCGACGGGGGCAGTCTTTCTGCTCACGCTCAGTGTGTTGCTCCTTCTCTCCATGCCGGTGCTCACGCGCAGGGTGACGGAGCGCAGCCTGCGCTCTGTCGACGGGCTTCTGCGTGCAGTACGTGCGTGTCGGGACGGCGATATGAGACCGCAGGATCTGCCGCAGAGTTTCTATGAGTTTGACGTCCTCTATGCGGACTACAATGCGATGCTTGCGCGCATCCGACGTCTGCTCGCACGCAATGCAGAGCTCGCCGAGCGCAAGCGCCGTATGGAGGTACGTCAGCTTAAGGGACAGTTCAATCCCCATTTTGTCTTTAACGTAATGGAGGCACTGCGCTATGAGATCCTCATCGATCCAAAGCGCGCCTCAGAGATGGTTGTCGCCTTTGCCCGCCTGATGCGCTACGGCATTCGTGCGAGCGGGGACATGGCAGAGCTTGCCGTGGACATCCGCTATGTGGAGGATTATCTGACCCTCCAGAAGATGCGCTACGGCGATCGGCTGACCTATGACATCGTGCTCCCTGCGCAGCTGCGCAGCTGCCGTGTGCCAAAGCTGCTCCTTCAGCCGATCGTTGAAAACAGCATTGTCCATGGACTGGAGCAGACGCGTGAACTGCGCCTGCGCGTCGAGTGCCGCGCGGAACAGGGAGATCTGCTGCTGTGCGTGATAGACGACGGTCCAGGCATGACCTCGGCAAAGTATACAGAGATCTGCGCCATGTTCGCGTCGGCGTCGGCCGAGCCGGAACACATCGGACTCTACAACGTGCATCGGGTGCTCCGCCTGCTTTACGGCGGTGCCTATGGCGTGACGATTGCGGAGTATAGAAAAGGGCTGAAGGTCATCCTGCGGATGCCGCTGCAGCAGGGGGAAGAACATGGATAAAGTTTTGCTCGTTGAGGATGAAGATATCATTCGTCGCGGACTCCTCTATGCGGTGGATTGGCTGAAGGAGGACTGTGTGGTTGTCGGCGAGGCAATGGACGGCATAGACGGACTGAAAAAAATCGATACACTCCGTCCGGATATTGTTATCACTGATGTGAAGATGCCGTACCTCGATGGGCTCGGGATGCTCGAGCAGAGCCGAGATCGCGGCTATGAGGCGATCATTCTTTCGGGGTACGATGAATTCAGCTATGCCAAACGCGCAATCTCTCTCGATGTCGCGGAATACCTGCTGAAACCCGTGGACTTCGATGCGCTTCATGAGAGCCTTGTACGTGCGAAGGAGCGCCTGCGGAGGAGGGCAGAGACACGGCGACTGGCGCAGGAACATGCCGCATCTGCACTAGTGGAGATTTTTCCATCGGCGGGGGCACCGGTCGGCAAATATACGGGAAAACTCCTGCGCCGCATTCGCTCGGACTATTCAGAACGACTGTCGCTGCGGGATATTGCCGCCGAGTACGGGGTGTCCGAGGCATATCTGCAGAAGTGTTTCAAACAGGATACGAAGTACACCTTTAACGATTTCCTCAACCGCTACCGCATTCTGCGGGCGGCGGAATATCTTCGTGTGGGAGACGGGCGAATCTATGAGATCGGTGCACGCGTCGGGTTTCAGGACTATAAGTACTTTACGCTCGTGTTCAAGAAATACATGAACTGCACACCGGGACAATTTCGCATGCGAAGCGAACGGGATGCGGCAGATGAATAGAAAAAGCCCCGACCCAGTGCAGGTCGGGGCTTTCGCATCGGCTCTATGCGATGTAGCGATAGTAGGCATCCAGCAGAAACAGTGCGCCTGCAATGCCGATGGTGACCATGCTGCCGCGTGTGACGAGCATCATCTGTGTCTCAGTGAGGCGATCTGCCGCATGGCGGCGCGTGTATGTCAGCCCGAGTGAAAGCGTCAGCAGGATGTACATGGTGATTGTCAGCGTATCAAGAGTGTCCCATGCCGCGATGACGAGGATTACGGACATCGCCATCAGAATGAGGAGAACGTAGTCCTTGCCCGGCGGACGCTGTTGTTTTTCTTCCTGTTGCGGCGCTGTCTTGCTTTGCAGCTTTTTTAACATTTTTGCCATAAGTATTCGTCCTCTTGTCTATTTATTTGCTGTAATAATGTTAGTATATCATAGAAAAATCTTTATTGCCATATGGTAATTCGGCAGGGATGATGCTATAATAAAAACTATCTGAGGAAGACCGTATCATTGGACACGGGGAGATGAGCCCTGTGCGGGTTTTGTGGAGGGGTTTGAGAAATGTCAGTAGCAAAGAAAATTGTGCTGAGCGTCGGATTCCTGGTGGTTATGTTTGCTGCCTACGGATTCTATGCGAATCATTCAAGCAGTACGCTGAATGAAAATACGGTCAGCGTATTCAAGTGGGCGCATGTTATCAATGTAGGCAGCCAGGTGCAGGCTCTCTCGGCCGACGGGCGTGAGTATGAGCTGATGCGCATTATGGCGCCGAACGAAGCAGAGCGTTCCCGTGCGGAAGGGCTCATATCCCAACTCACACCGAAGCTGAATAAGGCGTACGAAGAGTATGAGCAGGCCATCCAGGAGGCACCATTCTCTAACGAGTCGGATCGTTCACAGAAGCTTGCACGCATCAGCAAACTAAAGGATGAGCGCAAAGAATACGCCGATGTGCGTCAGCGTGCGACGGATCTTATGGATGCAGGCGATCATGATGCGGCAATCACTTTGGCTCTCAATGATCAGTCTGATGTTTATAAACGTATGACCGAACTCTTAGAGGAGGACAAGGCGGACAGCGTACGTCTCGCGCGCGCGGAGATGGCGTACAGTGAGGATGTTTTCTCAGAGGTTAAGACGACGACACTGATTGCGCTTGTGATCGTTGTTATCCTGTCGATTATTACCCTCGTCCTGCTCCTTCGCAGCATCAAGAGGTCGGTCGATACGATTCTGGATGGGGCACGTCATATTGCCGGCGGCGATCTTCGTTCGAAGATCGAGCTGGACGGCGATGATGAATTTGCACATATTGCACATCAGTTTAATACGATGGTCGAGAGCATGCAGAAGATGATCCGCAAGATCAAGACAACGGCAACGGATGTGGCAGGCTCCTCCGAGGAACTGACGGCGAATGCAAACCAGTCGGCTCAGGTGACGCAGAGCGTGGCGCAGTCCATCACGGAGGTTGCCGAGGCGGCAGAGAAACAGGTGGACATTGTCCATAAGAGCAATGAGACGATTGAAGAGTTCCAGAAGGGCCTCGAAGAGGCAATTGCCAATCAGCGTCATGCACGTGAGCAGACACAGGCGACGGCAGAGAAGGCGGCAGAGGGGAATGCCTTTGTCCAGTCGACCGTCGAGCAGATGAACTCCATTGCACAGACGGTTCAGCAGACGAGTGAGATCGTCAGCAAGCTAGGTGAGCGTTCAAAGGAGATCGGCAACATCGTCGAAATCATCTCGAATATCTCGGGACAGACAAACTTGCTTGCTCTCAATGCGGCGATTGAAGCGGCACGTGCCGGCGAGCATGGGCGCGGGTTCGCAGTCGTCGCCGAGGAGGTGCGCAAGCTCGCCGAGGAGTCGCAGAACGCATCGCAGAAGATCTCTGAGCTCATCCAAAGCATTCAGGATGAGACGGACCAGGCAGTCGCCTCGATGGAGGAAGGACGCCGTGAGGCCGAAAAGGGCAAGGAGAACGTCACGGCAACGGGCGAAAGTTTCTCCGAGATCCTGCAGATGGTGGAGGATGTCAAGAAGGCATCGCTTGTCGTCAGTGATCACGTGCTGCACCTGAGTGAGAATATGGGAACAATCATCAATGGCATGACTGAGGTGGATGCCTCGGCAAAGGGGATCGGCAGCGAGTCGCAGAACGTATCCGCCGCGACGGAGGAACAGGCGGCCGGCATGGAGGAGATCGCATCCTCGAGCCGCAGTCTTGCCAATATGGCAAATGATCTGCAGGCAGAGACGGATCAGTTCAAGGTGTAAATGGATGAAGGGAATCCGCGCTAACTTTCAGCGCGGATTTTTCTTGTCGATTTTCCTGTTGTATGGCATACTATCAGTATAGCGGAGGTGTGCTATGGACTCTGTTGCTGAGATTAAGAAAAAGATTGATCCCGTGTGTCGCCGTTATGGCGTAGATAAGGTGTTTCTTTTCGGGTCACACGCGCGTGGCGAGGCGACGGAACAGAGTGACATTGATTTACGTGTCGACTTGGGGGACATGTTGAGAGGGCTGGATGTCGACGGCTTTTATGCGGATGTGGAGGATGCACTTGGCAGACAGGTTGATATTATGACAACGCGACAGCTTTCTAAAAAATTTTTACAGAGCATTCGCAGTAAAGAGGTTCAGGTCTATGGTCATTCGGGATAAGGATCTCCAACGTATTTATCATGTGCTCCTCTACTGTGTACGCATTCGCATCGCTCTGCAGAAGATCGGGCAGGATTACGATGCCTTTATCTCCGCCGATAAGTTTGTGGAGAGGGATGCCGTGTGCTTTTATCTCCTGCAGATGGGTGAGATGACGAGGTCTCTGACGGAACCCTTCAAAGAACGGTATAACGAGCTCCCATGGAAACAGATGCGTGGGCTGCGCAATATGGTTGCGCATAACTAGGGGCATGTAGACTTTGAGATCATATGGAGTATTGTACAGGAAGACATTCCGCTTCTCGAGAAGTCGCTGCGTGCCATCTTGGAGCAGGAAATATCAGGCTTTGAAACACTTTTCATGGAAGAGCTGCGCGAGGAAGATTTATTGCGCTCGTAAGTTGTAAAATAAATTGACGCAAAAAGTTCCATTTTGCAAACGGTTCAGTTAAACTTTTAGTCACAACACAAAAAGAAACTGAAAGTGAGACTGCAAAATGGAACAGAATCATTGTACTACAAAAACAGGGAAATGGAAACAGCTGACGGAGCGGGATCGGTACAAAATCGAAGCCTATTTCCAGGCCGGGTTGAAGCCGCAGGAAATCGCCGCGTACATTGGCTGCTCCAAGCGTACGATTGAGCGGGAGCGGCGTCTTGGAATGACAGCACAGCTCAAACCTGCGACAAAGAATATCAAGACCTGCGGAGACCTGCAGGTGCAGTGGGTGTATCTTGCCGATGTAGCACAAAGACGACACGAGGAAAACGCTGCTCGTAAAGGGCGGGGGCTGAAAATCGATAAAGACCACGCGCTTGCTCGACACATTGAACATAAGATCAAAACAGAAAAATGGTCTCCTGCGGCAGTTATCGGTGAGCTCTGTCAACGCGGCTGGAGCTATGATGTCCGCATTTGTGTCAAGACCCTGTATAACTATATCGATCAGCAGCTGTTTCTCGAACTCACAAACGACGACCTCCTCTACAAAAAGAATCGAGACAAACAGACAGAAAACAGCAGGCACGGCGTTGCGTGGAATAACCGGGACGGGAAAAGCATCGACGAGCGCCCTGAGCCGGTGAATCGGAGAGAGGAGTTCGGACATTGGGAGATTGACTTGGTTGTCGGTCGCAAAGGGACAAAGCCGGTAATTTTAACATTGGTCGAACGGCAGACGAGGAAATCACTCTATGTTCTGATAAAGAACAAGAGCCAAAAAGAAGTACTGCAAGCACTTCGTCGGTTGCAGCAGCGCGTCAAAGGAGACTTTACGCACGTATTCAA
This sequence comes from Selenomonas sp. oral taxon 478, assembly GCF_001189555.1. Classification (NCBI taxonomy): domain Bacteria; kingdom Bacillati; phylum Bacillota; class Negativicutes; order Selenomonadales; family Selenomonadaceae; genus Selenomonas; species Selenomonas sp. oral taxon 478. The sequence continues at coordinate 1,351,383 of NZ_CP012071.1, forward strand.
GAGCATCACGGCGGACAACGGGTCAGAGTTTTTAGATGGCGAAGGAATGAAGCGTGCCGCCAAATGCGGCGAGGTATATTACGCGCATCCGTACAGCAGCTGGGAGCGTGGAAGCAACGAAAACGGAAATCGGATGCTGCGCAGGTTTCTTCCCAAGGGAACGGACTTCAGCAAATTGAAGCCGAAGGAACTGCAGCGGATCGAAGATTGGGTTAACAACTATCCGCGCAAGATTTTCGGATATAAGTCAGCAAATGATATGTATGCTGCGATGATATAACTCGCTAAAAGTTTAACGAGACCTTGCGACAATAAAACTTGCAATTTGCCAAGATTTATTGCGCTAAAATTCCTCCTTGACAGAAATCCTGTCTCTTGTTAGAATAGTATCCGTTGATTGACAGCACTGTCAGGATGCGGAAGTAGCTCAGTGGTAGAGCACCACCTTGCCAAGGTGGGGGTCGCGAGTTCGAGCCTCGTTTTCCGCTCCATTCCGCGGAAGTAGCTCAGTGGTAGAGCACCACCTTGCCAAGGTGGGGGTCGCGAGTTCGAGCCTCGTTTTCCGCTCCATCGTTTTTTATACCTGCGCTCTGCGCAGGTTTTTTTGAAAGTGAAGCGCAGAAGCTCTTGGGAGATCGCTGATGGAAGCAGTGTTTCCCGGACGGTATGCTCCACTTTGTTTGGGGCCTATAGCTCAGTTGGTTAGAGCAACCGGCTCATAACCGGTCGGTCCTTGGTTCAAGTCCAAGTGGGCCCACCAATCGACATGAGTGCATCACACAGGGAATCGCTGATACGATGAAGTCCGTCAGATTGGTTCAGATTTTTGTTCGGTCAAGAAGACGAATCGGACGCATAGCAAGAGCTATGTGGAGGATTTGTCGATAAAGACCGCGCGAAAAGATGTGCCAAGGCGGAGCTTCGCGTGTATCAGCTTCTCTAAGTGGTGCTTTTTCTTTTAGGAATCACTGATAAAATGAGGTCTGCTAGATTGGCGCAGATTTTTTCGTCCGAACGAGGTGGAAAACCGGACGCAGAGTGGTGCTCTGTGGAGGATTTTCCGCCGAAGTGCGGGCAAAAAAGATGCGTCAAGATGGTTGTACCGAATTTATCAGTGCTTCCTTTATGCGCGAGGAGGTGAACGCATGACAGAGGGGGCGTTCGTGGCGGAGTTGCGCGGTGCAGGAGCGCATGTTTTCCGCGTTGGCGGCTGTGTCCGTGATGCCGTCCGCGGTGTGCCGCCGAAGGATGTGGACTATGTTGTCACGGGGCTGACGGAAGCGGAGTTTTGTGCGCACTTCCCGCGGGCGGAGAAGATCGGCAAGGGGTTTCCCGTCTATCATGTGCGCATTGGCGGCGTGCGTTCCGAGGTCGCCTTTGCACGCAGAGAGCGCAAGACGGGGGCGGGGTACCGCGGCTTTGACGTGACGTTTGATCCGACCGTGACCATCGAAGAGGATCTCTATCGCCGCGATACGACGATGAATGCGATGGCGGTGGAGCTGCCGGCGGGCACACTGCTCGATCCCTACGGCGGACAGGCAGATCTTGCGGCTGGGATCATCCGTGCCGTATCGCCGCATTTCTTAGAGGATCCCGTGCGTGCCCTGCGTGCGGCACGGCAGGCGGCGGAGTTCGGGTACACGGTGGAGGAGAAGACCCTGGCTCTGATGCGGGCCTGTGCGGAGGAGCTGCAGCATGAACCGTCTGAGCGTCTGATGGGGGAGCTGCGGCGCGCACTGATGACGCCGCGCCCCTCGGTGTTCTTCCGCGTGCTGCGTGCGGCCGATCTCCTCACAGTGACGTTCCCCGAGGTTGCGGCACTCATCGGGCAGACGCAGCCGACGGAGTTTCATCCCGAGGGCGATGCCTATGCTCATACGATGGCGATGCTCGATGTTGTCGCGGAGAGGTCAGACAATATCATCGTTCGTTTCGCTGCGCTTGCGCATGATCTTGGCAAGGGGAGGACGCCGCAGGAGATGCTGCCGCATCACTACAGGCATGAAGAGACAGGGCTTGAGGCACTCGCATCATGGAATCAACGCATGACACTTCCCCATGATTGGAAAAAGGCGGCGGCGTTTGTGATCCGTCAGCACATGCGTGCGCCGCGCTTGACGCATCCCGGAAAGATCGTGGATCTCCTGTTTGGAATTGAATCATCAGGGCTCTCTGTCACGGACTTTAACGTTGTGATTCGTGCCGATCACGGCAGTCTGCCGCGGTATCTCCGCTGTGGAGAGGCATATCTTACAGCGATGCGCACGGTTACCGGGCGTGACGCGCCGCCTGCACTGCGCGGTGCGGAAATTGGTGCATGGCTGCGTACGGCGCACATCGCCATCCTGAAAAAACTCTTGTTGGAGAAGGAATAAGCGTGTTATAATACGTTTGCATGATGCTGGATGATCTGTACGAAGGAGGCGCGTATTGGTGGACAAAATCATTCTGCCCTATCGCGGGAAGACTCCCGTTATCGATGAAACGGCGTTTATCGCGCCCACGGCGGCCGTGATCGGCGACGTGACCATCGGAGCCGGTTCGAGCGTCTGGTTCGGCGCTGTGGTGCGCGGGGATTTTCAGCCCATTACAATTGGAAAGAACACCAATATCCAAGAGAATGCGACGATCCATGTGATGCGTGATGCGCCCGTACGGATTGACGACGGTGTCATCATCGGGCACAATGCCGTGGTGCATGCACGCCACATTGGGGCGAATACGCTGGTCGGCATGGGCTCGATCATCATGGGCTACTCCGAGATCGGCGAAAACGTTGTGATCGGCGCGGGGACATTCCTCTCGCAGCATAAAAAGATTCCATCGAATTCTCTTGTGTTCGGCAATCCCGCACAGATCGTACGCGCCCTGCGCGACGATGAAATCGAGGCACTTCAGGCGGCGGCACTCAACTACGCCGACCTTGGAGAAGAGTATAAACATATCATTGAGGAGATGAAGTAATGGAACGGACATTGGTTCTCATTAAGCCGGATGCTGTCGGTGCCCATCACATTGGGGACATTACGAAGGCGTACGAGGAGGCAGGGCTTGAGATCCGCGCGATGAAGATGATGCAGATGACGGACCGCATTGCGCGCATCCACTATGCAGAGCATCTTGAAAAGCCGTTTTACGGAGAGCTCGCCGCGTTCATGACCTCGGCACCGCTCGTGGCGATGGTACTCGCTGGGGACAATGCGATTGCGCGCGTGCGCGAGCTGCACGGCGCGACGAATCCTGCGAACGCGGCCGAGGGAACGATCCGCAAGCGCTTTGCGAAAAATGGGAGTGAGAACGCCGTTCACGCATCCGACAGTCCCGAGAGTGCGGCGCGCGAGGTGCATATCTTCTTCAGTGAGACGGAGATCTTTTAGAAATTAATTCATGATGTTTGCTGTACCCGATCATACACGGTATGATCGGGTGCATTTATCGGCAGAGGAGGAACATGCGATGAGTGTAACAACAAAAACCGGCGATCAGGGGATGACGAGCCTTTTTACGGGGGAGCGCATTGCAAAGGATGATATGCGCGTGGAAGTCTATGGAGCCGTGGACAGCCTCGGCTCGACCCTCGGAATGGCGCGTGCCTTCGTGACGAGCCCCGAGGTCAAGGAGCGTATCTACAATCTGCAGAAGCAGCTCGGTGTGCTGATGGCGGACTTCGCGAGCCGCAACAAGGTACCGCGCATCACAGAGGAAATGGTCACAGGCATCGAGAAGTCGATCGCGGACATTGAGGAGAGCCTGCCCGAGCTGCAGGAGTTCATCATCCCGGGCGACAAGAAGTCGAGTGCAATGCTCGATCTCGCGCGCACGACGGCACGGGCGGCGGAGCGTCATGCGTGGACCTTGGCGCGGCGCGGCTCTGTGGCAGAGATCGACCTGCGTTATCTCAACCGTCTCTCGGACTATATCTTCATCCTCATGCGCCTTGAGGATCAGGACAAGCCGAACCTGTGAGCAGCGGAATATTTGCCGTCATTGACGGGAGCAGCCTCTTCTTTCGCGCGTTCTATGCGCTGCAGCTCCCGCCGAATGCGCGCGGAATTCATACGAATGCAGTACATGGCTTTGCCATGATGCTCGTAAAGCTCCTGAAGGAGCTGTCGCCGACACAGATCGTCATCGCATTCGACAAGAGCCGTACGACATTTCGCACGGCTCTCTATCCCGACTACAAGGGAACGCGGGACAAAACGCCGGAAGAATTGATCGCCCAGATCCCGCTGCTGAAGGAGCTGGCGGAGGCACTCGGCATTTCGTTTCTCGAACTTGATGACTACGAGGCGGACGACATCATCGGCACGCTCGCGGTGCAGGCGGCGGCAGAGGGCGTGGAGACGCGCGTCATTACGGGCGACCGCGATGCCCTGCAGCTCATTCGCCCGCAGCTCACCGTCCTTTTGACGAAGAAGGGCATCAGCGAGACGAAGGCGTATGATACGGCAATATTCGAGGAGGAGTATGGCTTCCCGCCGATCCGCCTGATCGATATGAAAGGGCTGATGGGCGACAGCTCGGACAATATTCCGGGCGTGCCCGGTGTCGGCCCGAAGACGGCGACAAAGCTTCTGCTCGCCTATGAGAGCATTGAGAACGTTCTCGACCATGCCGCAGAGGTCAGCGGGAAAAAGCTCAGTACGTCGCTCGTGGAGTATCGCGAACAGGCACTGCTCTCCAAGCAGCTCGCCACGATCGAATGTCATGTGCCGGAGCTGCACTACGATGCGGAGGCCTTCCGCATGCAGCCGGATCGTGCTGCGCTCGAGGCATTCTGTCATGCCTATGAGCTGCGCACGGTCTGGCGTGCTCTGTCGGAGTACATAGGGGCGGCTGAGACGTCGACTTCCGCCGCAGCGCAGCAGTCGCTCTTTGGCGCACCTGCACCTGCCGCTGATCTCACGGCAGCGGAATTTTGTGATGCCGATATGGAGCTGCTGCGCACGGCGGAAAAGGTCGCCGTCGGTGCTGTCTTTGCGGGTACGCCGCCCTTCGTGGAGGTCACGACACTCGCCCTCGTCATGGATGGGGAGCGGCGCATCCTGTCTGCATCGTCTCCGCATTTTGCCGCCATTTTGGCATGCTTGGCGGAGCGTTTTGTCGCACTCTGGAATGCGAAACGCTACGTACAGGCAGGACTGCGGGGGACGGCACAGGTCTTTGATCTGGAGCTGGCGGACTATCTGCTGCACCCCGAGGAGAGCCGACGCGACATGGCACGCGCGGCGTTTGCGTTCCTTGGCGATACGACCTCGGCAGAGGGACTCTCACCTGAGGCGTATGCTGTGCACGAGGCGCTTCTTTCTGCGCGCCTGCAGCCCATCATGGAGACGGAGCTCGCCGCGCAGGGGCTGATGCAGCTCTACCGCACAGTGGAGCTGCCGCTTGTTCCTGTGCTTGCGGCGATGGAGCAGACGGGCGTTTGCGTGAACCGCGCGGCACTTGAGCGCGAGCGCGCGGCAGCGACAGAGCGCATCGACGCACTGGCACGTGAGATTCATACACTCGCGGGGACGGAGTTCAACATCAGCTCCCCCAAGCAGCTCGGGGAGATCCTCTTTGAGCAGCTCGGGCTCGGCGACGGGAAGGTCAAAAAGACCAAGACGGGCTACTCGACCAATGCGGAAACCTTGGAGGGGCTGCGTGATCAGCATCCCATCATTGATAAGGTACTGACCTACCGTATGTGGACGAAGCTGCGCTCGACCTATCTCGACGGCATCGGCGCACTCATCCGCCCCGTCACGGGGCGCGTCCATACGAGCTTTAACCAAACCGTGACGGCGACGGGGCGGCTCTCGAGTTCCGACCCGAACCTCCAGAACATCCCCGTGCGGACGGAGGAGGGGCGCGCTGTACGCGCCCTCTTTACGCCGGGTGAGGGCTATGACGCACTGCTCTCGGCGGACTACTCGCAGATCGAGCTGCGCATCCTCGCGCACATGTCGGGCGATGCGACGCTGATCGATGCATTCCGTCAGGGGCAGGACATCCATGCGCGCACGGCAGCGGAGGTGTTCGGCGTGCCGCTGGACGCGGTGACGCCGGAGCAGCGGCGCCGTGCCAAGGCGGTCAATTTCGGCATTGTCTACGGGCTCAGCGACTTTGGGCTGGCGCGTGATCTCGGCATCGGACGCAGGGAGGCCGGCGGCTACATCGACCGCTATTTTGAACGCTATCACGGCGTGCGCACCTTCCTCGACAAAATTGTGGCGGATGCGCATGAAAACGGCTATGTGACGACACTCTACGGGCGTCGGCGTGCGCTCCCTGCGCTCGCGAGCCGCAACTATATGCAGCGTTCCTTCGCGGAGCGCATGGCGATGAATACGCCGATCCAAGGGACAGCGGCCGACCTCATCAAGATCGCGATGGTGCGCGCCTACGACGCACTGCAGGCGGCGGGCGTAAAGAGCCGCATCCTGCTGCAGGTGCACGATGAGCTTGTCCTAGAGGTCACGACAGAGGAGACGGAGACGGTCACGGAGCTCCTGCGCACAGCGATGAGCGGGGCGGCAGAGCTGGCTGTGCCGCTTGCCGTCGATGTGCATAGTGGGAAGAACTGGGCGGAGGCAAAGTAACGCGTGAGGATCATCGGACTGACGGGCGGAATCGCCTGCGGAAAATCTACGGTCAGCAAGGTGCTGAAGGACTGCGGCGCATGTATTGTGGATGCAGATGCGATAGCCCATGAACTCTCTCAGCCAAATCAGCCCATCTTTCACGCCTATGTGGAGCTCTTTGGGCCGGAGATTGTGACTCCCGAGGGGACGCTCGACCGCGCGGAGATCGCACGGCGTGTCTTTTCTGACACAGTACTGCGCGACAAGATGAACGCCCGCGTGCACCCGATCATCCGCGCGGCTGCAGAGGATCGTCTGGATGCCGCCCACATGGACGGCACTGCTGTTGTGGTGCTCGATGTGCCGCTCCTCTTTGAGGCGGGCTGGGATGCCCTCACGAACGATACGTGGGTGGTTACCCTCCCGCCCGAGGAGCAGCTGGCACGTCTCCTTGCGCGCGATCATACGATGGACGAGGCAGAGGCGCGTGCACGTATTGCTGCGCAGATGCCGCTCGCCGAGAAATGCATGCGGGCGGATGTGGTAATCGATAACAGTGGGACAAGGGAAGAGACGAAAGAGCGTGTGGAAAAACTATGGGAGACGTACCTCGGGCGTGCGTAATCTGCGGCTTCGGCTGTGGCTGCTGCTGCGTCTTGTTGTCGCAGCACTAATCGCCTTTGCCCTCGTTGGCGGCTGGACGATCGTCGAACGGACGTGGCTCTACCCCTATGACTACCGCAGCTACATCGAGACGAGTGCCGCGCAGCAGCGCACGGATCCATTCCTCGTTGCGGCTGTCATCAAGCACGAGAGCAATTTTCAGACGACAGCGCGCTCGGACGGCGGTGCGGTTGGGCTGATGCAGCTCATGCCGCAGACCGCTGCGTGGATCGCGGGGCAGCTCGGGGAACCGTTCACGGAGGACTACCTCTACGATCCCGCCCTTAACATCCGCTACGGGGTCTGGTATCTTGCCGAACTGGAGCGCGAGTTCGGCGGCAACGACATTCTCGCGCTCGCGGCGTACAATGCGGGGCGCGGCAATGTGCGCGACTGGATGGAGCGCCGTCATTGGACCGATCAGTTCGACGAAATCGACGCGATTCCCTACCCCGAGACGCGGCTCTACGTGCGCCGCGTGCTTGAGGACAGGGAACAGTACAAGAGGCTGTACGACGAATGAAGACCTATCGAATCCTTTCATGTGCGGCAGATCTCCTGCTGCGCCTGCTGCATGGGCTCGCCCTCGCCGAGGAGGAGCGGGCTCTTTTGCGTGCCTGCGTCGTCCGTCATGTCGAGGTATGCGGCGATACGTGGGAGATTGTCGTCGGAACGCAGACGGTCATGGATGATGCTCTCATCGAGCGCATCGCGGCGCAGGTGGCGGCGAACTATCAGCTCTCGCAGGTGCTCATCCAGCAGAATCTCGTCGCGCTTGCCCCGGCGGTCGCGCCGCTCTGGGAGCAGATCGTCCGCGATGCTGCCGCGGGCGATGCCGTCCTCTATCATACGCTGCTGCAGGCGGACTACGCTGTGGACGGCAACGTCATCCGTATCTCTGCGCCCGGTGCATTCGGCGCAGAGCTCTTTGCGCAGAGCAGTACGGCAGGACGTATCGAGCATGCCGTGCGCACGCATGTCGGCTGCGCCTGCCGCGTCGTCTGCGAGGAGTCTGCGCTCAGTGGTGCACTCCCCAGCGCAGACTGGACACCGCCCGCCGTGCCTGCCGCTGCACCAACCAAGGCGACACCATCCGCCGCACTGGCGCGTGCGGCGAAGAACACCAAGGTGAAGGAGCTCCCTGCCAATGTCATTATGGGGCGCGGCGTCTCGGGCGAGGCACGCACGTTGGGCGTGATCGAGGACGAGGTCAAGAACGTCGTCCTCGAGGGCGAGGTCTTTGACCCGCAGGCGAACCAGCTGAAGTCCGGTGCCTATATCCTCACCATCAAATTTGCCGATGCGACGAACGGAATCAGCTGCAAGAAGTTTTTCTCCGCGCGCGGCAAGACGACGCAGGAGGAGATTGACGCCGAGGTCGAACGCATCATCAAGGCGATCGGCAAGGGCGGTGCGGTGCGCATCCAAGGGAAAATCGAATACGATAAATTCATCAGCGACTATGTGCTCTTCATCGACAGCATGGAGCGGCGCAGCGTCCCGCAGCGCGAGGATACAGCGGAGGAAAAACGCGTTGAGCTGCACGCGCATACGAAGATGAGCGCGCTCGATGCCGTCGTCCCGCCCAAGGTGCTCGTCGAGACGGCGGCGCGTTGGGGTTGGCCGGCGGTCGCCATCACCGACCACGGCGTCGTGCAGGCATTCCCCGAGGCGATGAATACGGCGCGCGCCCTCGCGAAGAAGGGCATCGACATCAAGATCATCTATGGCATGGAGGGCTATCTCGTCGACGGAGAGGACGACGCCCGTGCCTTTCACATCATCTTTTTGGCGAAAAATAAGACGGGGCTCTATAACCTCTATAAGCTCGTCTCGCTCTCGCATATTCGCTACTTCCGCGGGACAAAGAAGCGCGGTCGGCCGCGTGTGCCGCGTGCCGTCCTAGAGCAGTACCGCGAGGGGATCATCGTCGGCTCTGCCTGCGAGGCGGGCGAGCTGATCCGCGGCATCGTCGCCGGGCGTCCCGATGCGGAGCTGGAGGAGATGGCGAAGTTCTACGACTTCCTCGAGATCCAGCCCATTCACAACAATGACTTTTTGAAATTTGACGACCGCTTTCCCATGCAGACGGACGAGGATCTCAGGGACATCAACCGCAAGGTGGACGAGCTGGCACGCAAACTCGGCAAGCCGCTGATCGCGACCTGCGATGTGCATTTCCTCAATCCCGAGGATGCCGTCTACCGCGCCATGATCCAAAAGGCGAATGGCTACCGTGACGCCGAGCGTCAGCCGCCGCTCTATCTGCGCACGACGGAGGAGATGCTCGCGGAGTTCGACTATCTCGGTGCGGAGCGCGCCTACGAGTGCGTCGTAACGAATCCGCGCCGCATCGCGGAGGAGACGGAGCGCTTTCTCCCAATCCCCGATGAGCTCTATGCGCCGATGGTACCGGGCGCAGATCGCGAGATTCAGGAGATGTCCTACGCACGCGCGCGAAAACTCTACGGCGAGAATCTGCCGAAGATCGTCTCCGACCGTCTCGAGCTCGAGCTGAAGCCGATCCTGCGGCATGGATTTGCCGCGCTCTACATCATCGCCCAGCGCCTCGTGAAAAAATCCAACGATGACGGCTATCTCGTCGGCTCGCGCGGATCGGTCGGCTCCTCCTTTGTCGCGACGATGATCGGCGTCACCGAGGTCAACCCGCTGCCGCCGCACTATCGCTGCCCGCACTGTCAGTACAATCGGTTCATCGACGATGGCTCGGTTGGGAGCGGATTTGATCTGCCGTCCGAGGACTGTCCCGTCTGCGGCACGCCGCTCATCAAGGACGGACATAACATCCCGTTCGCCGTATTCCTCGGTTTTGACGGGGACAAGGTGCCCGATATCGATCTGAACTTTTCGGGCGACTATCAGCCCGTCGCACACAAGTACACGGAAGTCCTCTTCGGCAAGATGAATGTGTTCCGTGCGGGCACGATCGCAGGCCTGCAGGACAAGAATGCCTACGGCTACGCCATGCACTACTACGAGGATCAGGGCGAGGCAAAGGGGCGCCCCTACATCGAGCACATGATGCGTGGCTGCATGGGGGTCAAAGCGACGACGGGACAGCACGCGGGCGGCATCATGGTCGTGCCGCGCGACATGGACGTGCACTACTTCACGCCTATCCAGCGCCCTGCGAACAATATGGAGTCGGATACACTCACGACCCATTTCGATTACCATTCCATCAGTGAGCGTCTCGTCAAGCTCGATATTCTCGGACACGATGATCCGACGGTCATCAAGATGCTGGAGGAGCTGACGCACCGCGACCCCGAGACCATCCCGTTTGACGATCCCGCGACCATGTCCATCTTCACCTCGACCGACGCGCTCGGCATCACGCCCGAGGATCTCGGGGCGAATATGGGGACGTACGGCATCCCGGAGTTCCGCACGTCATTTACGCAGAAGATGATCGACGACTCGAACCCTGACTGTTTTGCCGATCTCGTGCGGATCTCGGGCTTTTCCCATGGGACGAACGTCTGGCTCGGCAACGCACAGGATCTCATCAAGGCGGGCACGAGTACGCTGAAGGACGCGATCTCCGCGCGTGACGACATCATGAACTACCTCATGCAGAACGGCATCGAGCCGCTGCTCTCGTTCAAGACCATGGAGAATGTGCGAAAGGGCAGAGGTATCGCGCCCGATGTCGTGGAGAAACTGCGCGCGGGCGGGATCCCCGAGTGGTATATCGAGTCCTGCCAGAAGATCAAATACCTCTTTCCGCGCGCCCATGCGACCGCGTATGTCATGATGGGCTACCGTATTGCGTTCTGCAAGGTGCACTATCCACTCGCATACTACGCCGCCTACTTCTCCATCCGCGCCGCAGAGTTCGATGCAAACATCATCTCGAAGGGCAAGGATGCCGTGCGTGCGGCAATCGACGCGCTCCTCGCTGAGGCGCGTGAGCACCGCGGCAAGCTGGACAACAAGAAGCAGGACACGCTCATTGTCCTGCAGCTCGCATGGGAGATGTACCTGCGCGGCTTCTCCTGTGAGCCCGTCGATCTCTACGCCTCCGATGCGGAGAAATTCATCCTGCATGAAAACTCCCTTTTGCCGCCCTTTACGGCGATCCCGGGCGTGGGACAGAAGGCGGCGCAGGCGATTGTCGAGGCGCGGCGGGATGGACGCTTCATCTCCGTCGAGGATCTCGCGACGCGCGCCCATGTGCCCGCGCCTGCCATCGAGGTGCTGCGTACACACGGCTGCCTCGACGGCATGATGGAGAGTAATCAGGTTGAGCTGTTTGCGTAAAATTTCATAGAAAAAAGAAGGGGCTGTTGCACGAAGTCGTAAATTTCGTGCAATAGCCCTTTCTTTGTGCCCCTTCCACCGCTTGCGCGGTCCCCCTTCCCCGTGATAACGGGGAAGGCTTAGGATAACGGTATATTAGCTTCCCCCGTTTACGGGGGAAGTGGCGAGCGCAGCGAGCCGATAGGGGGATATGCAACAGCCTCTTCTTTTGTTATACGGTTGGATCCTGTGCGAGGATAGGTGCGAGAGCCTCCTCGTCCTCGGTGACGAAGAGCGTTTTCTCATGGGTAAAGCGGACGAAGCCGGGGACGGATCCCGAGGGCTTTTTGACGAAGCGGATGGCGGTGTAGTCGACGGGGACGGTCGAGGAGCCGCGTGCCTTGCTGAAATGCGCCGCAATCTGTGCGGCGAGGTGGAGCGTCTCCTCGCTCGGCGCCGCACCGGCCGTGCGCAGGATGACGTGTGAGCCGGGGATATCACGTACGTGCAGCCAGAGATCTGTCGGTGCGGCCGTCCGAAAGGTGAGCGCGTCGTTCTGCATGTTGTTCTTGCCGACGAGGATCGTCATGCCGTCGGGGGCGGTGAAGGAGAAGGGCTGCGCGCGGCGATCCTTGTTCTTCTTGGGCATCTTCTCGTGCAGATAGCCCGAGGCGATCAGCTCTTCCTGAATCTCCGCGATCTCAGCGAGCCGCGTGGAAGAGTCGAGCGATGCCTCGATGCTTTCGAGATGGCGGATGTTCGCACGGCACGCATCCTGCTGGACGGCGAGGAGCTTCTGCGCGCGCTTCAGCTTGTCGTACTTCTTATAGTAGGCCTGCATGTTTTGGATGATGTTCAGACGGCGGTCGAGCGGGATGGTGAGCGCTTCTCCTGTCTCGCTGTAGATGTTCGTGACCGTGATTGCATCATCAGCATGATCCATGTAGTTGTACTGATAGGTCATGAGGTTGTCGGCGGCGATCTTCTGCTCCTCGGCGTTTTCGGCGGCGGCGATCTCCGCGCCGAGCTTTTCATATTTCTCCCGCGCACGGGAGAGCTCCGTGCGCACGAGGCGGCGAAAGCGCTCGCGGTCGGGGATGACGTAGCTGCCAAGGCGCCGATCCGCGTCGATCATGAGAGCGCTGACCGTGGGATAGGAGAGGAGTGTCGTTTTCGGCAGAGCGCTGAGCGGGAACGCCGCCATCGCCGTGACTTTGCCGTTTTCGTCAAGGCGCAGAGAGGGGGCGGGCTTTTCCATCCATGTGCGCAGTTCGACCAGTGCATCTGCGAGCGCGGCGAAGTCCGCATCGTCCAGCTGAGCGACAGGGATGTTCGGCGTGAGTCCGGCGAGAAAGGCCGCTTCCTTTGCCGAGACGGGGCCGAAGCCGAGGACAGCGCCGATGAGTGCCTGAAAGAGTTTTGCCTCCCCCGCTGCACGGACGCGCGCGAGAATCTCCGCTGTGTCTGCCGTGAGGAGGTCGCATTTTTCTTGTGCGGGCGGGAGAACATAGGGGAGTCCCTTGTAGACGGTGCGCACGCGGCTCGTGTTCTCGCCGATGCGCCGCAGTGCCTCGGTGATGATGCCGTCCTCGTGGAGGATGATGTTGCTGTACTTGCCGATGAGCTCGAGCGTGAGCGTGCGCGTGACGATGCGGCCGCCGCCCGCGATAACGTCGATGTCGAGGTGGATGATGCGGTCACGCCCCTCCTGCCGCACGGCGGCGATGCGCCCTGTCTCAAGCTGCTTGCGCAGGAGCATGACGAAGGTCGGCGGCTCAGCCGGGTTCTCGGGAGCCGTATCGATGAGGTGCGCCGAGGGGTTGCCCGCATTTGTATTGATATAGAGCAGCAGGTTCTGTCCCGGCTGGCGGATGCCGAGGACGATGGACTGCTTGTTCGGCTGGTTGATCTTGTCGATGCGCCCGCCCGTGAGAGCATCTGCGAGCTCGCGCACGAGGGCGGACATGGAGAAGCCGTCAAGGCTCATCGTATCACCTTTCTTTATTGGATGAGGAAAATTTTAGGAAATACGGATAAATTTGGCATACTTCATTTTATCAGTGATTCCTGTACACGTCAAAAAATTGATGCGCAAGTCGGCGAATTTCATTTTATCGGGGCTTTCCTAGGTGGCATGCTGTCTCCGCAATTATCGCAGAAAGGGCAGACTGCGTGCCTTGCGCACAGAGGTCATTCATACTATAATGGGGGATATCATACGATAAGGAAAGGGACTTTATGAAATTCAGCAAATGGCAGGGCTGCGGCAATGATTTTGTGATTGTGGATTTTCTTGATCATGAACCAGTGGACTTCGCTGTCCTCGCGCGCGAGATGTGCGACCGTCATTTCGGCGTCGGTGCGGACGGCCTGATGGCGGCGTGCCCCTCGGAGACGGCGGATGTGCGGATGCGCGAGTTCAACCCCGACGGGACGGAGCCGGAGATGTGCGGAAACGGCATCCGCTGTTTTTCGCGCTGGCTCTACGAAGAGGGGTACGTGACGAAGGACGAGTTCACCGTCGAGACGTTGGCGGGGACGATGGTGCCGCGCGTCATTGTGCAGGACGGTACGGTGTCGGCGATCGCTGTGGACATGGGCGTTCCCGTGCTCGAGGGAGAGCGTATCCCCGTGGCGGGCTTCGGTACGGAGCAAGTTGTGGCGCAGCCCATCACGGTCGCCGGCAAGGAATACGCGATGACCTGTGTCTCGATGGGCAATCCACACTGCGTGATCTTTGTGGACGATGCGGAGGGGTTCCCTCTGGAGCAGCTCGGTGCGCAGTTTGAGCATCATGCGGCGTTTCCGAATAGGATCAATACGGAGTTTGTCGAGGTGCGCGACCGCCGCCATGCACGCATGCGCGTCTGGGAACGCGGCGCAGGTATTACGCTCGCCTGCGGGACAGGGACGTGTGCGACGCTGACGGCGGGCGTGTTGAATGATGTACTCGACCGTGAGGCGGCGATTGAGGTGGATGGCGGCGTGATCCATGTGGCATGGCGCGAGGACGGACATATTGTGATGACGGGGCCTGCCGAGCAGGTGTTCACGGGCGAGTGGCCGGGGGTACGATGAGTACGCAGCGCAGGAGTATGACGGGCTACGGTGCGGGGACGGCGGAGACGGCGGACTATCGTGTCGTGGTCGAGATGAAGGCGGTCAATCAGCGTTTTCTTGAGATCGCACCGCACATGCCGCGTGCCTTTGGCGCATGGGAAGGCGATCTGCGGGAGCTCATCCGTACGCGCGTGGCGCGCGGCAAGCTCGATGTCTACGTCAGCTTTGAGGATCGCAGTGAGAAACGCTATGCCGTTCATGTCAACGAGGGGCTTGCCCGCGCCTATTACGCGGCGCTCGGCCGTGTGGCGCATGCCGTGGATGCACCGCTGTCGGACGGCATGCACATGACGGCGGCGTACGAGGGCGTCATCACGATCAGCGAGGATGCAGATCTTTCGGGAGCGCGCACGGTCTTTCTGGATGCTGCCGCACGCGCCCTCGACGCGCTCGATGTCATGCGCCTCGCTGAGGGTGCGCATATCGTGCGCGACTTTGAGAAGCGTCTCGCGCGCCTCGAGGAGCAGCGCGAAGAGGTGAAGCGGCATGCGCCGCAGATCGTGGCGGACTACCGTGCCCATCTCACGGAGGTGCTGGCGGAGTTTCGCACCGTTACGCCCGATGAGACGCGCATCATGCAGGAGGCGGCACTCTATGCCGACCGCGTGAATGTGACGGAGGAGCTCGTTCGGCTGGCGAGTCACTTTGCCCAGTTCCGCGCGATTCTCGCAGAGGAGGAGCCTGTCGGACGGCGGCTTGATTTCCTGCTGCAGGAGATCAACCGCGAGACGAACACGATCGGCGCTAAAGTGAACAGTGCAGCCATTCAGCAGGTGGTCGTCGCGATGAAGAACGAGGTGGAGAAGCTGCGCGAGCAGGTGCAGAATTTGGAGTGACAGATGGAGACGGTCAATGTTGGATTCGGCGACATCGTCCTGACGGGACGGATGGTCGCCATTGTTGCGCCGACCTCTATGTCCGCCAAGCGCATGGTGCAGGATGCGCGCGACGCGGGACGGCTGATCGATGCGACATACAAGCGGCGGACGCGCGCTGTCGTCGTCATGGACAGCGGGCACATCGTCCTCTCGGCGCTTTTGCCGGAGACGATTGCAGGGCGCATGGGAACGCGAAAGGAGGAGGAGACATGAAAAAAGGGCTGCTGATTGTGATCTCGGGGGCATCGGGCACAGGCAAGGGGACGGTTTGCAAGGAGCTTCTTGCGCGGGAGCGCGGCGTCGCCTTTTCGGTCTCTGCCACGTCGCGCGCCCCGCGCGAGGGGGAGCAGGACGGACGCGAGTATTATTTCCGCACGCGTGCGGAGTTCGAGGCGATGATTGCGGAGGAGGCGTTTCTCGAGTACGCGGATGTGTACGGCAACTACTACGGCACGCCGCTCGCTCCGATTGAGGCACGCCGCAGTGCAGGCGAGGACATCCTGCTTGAGATCGACACGCAGGGTGCACTGAATGTGATGGAGCGATGTCCCGACGGCACGTTTATTTTCCTCTTGCCGCCCTCGCTTGAGGAACTGCGCCGCCGCATTACGGGGCGCGGCACAGAGTCCGAGGAGAGTCTTGCGCGGCGGCTTGCCGCGGCACGCGACGAGATTCGGCTTGGCAGACGCTATCGTTACGCCGTGCTCAATGACACGGTGGAGGATGCGACGGCACGGATACAGACCATCCTTGCGGCGGAGCGCCTGCGTGCAGATATGAACCCAACCCAGTTTGATATGTGAAAGGCAGAAAACACAATGAAAACGAATGTAGAAATCGGCATGGTCAATCCCTCGACGGATGAGCTGATGACGAAGGTGGACAGCCGCTACGGCATGGTGGTGCTCGCAGCAAAGCGCGCGCGTCAGCTCCTCGAGGGAGATCCTGTCAAGTCCGAGCGGGCACGCTCGACGAAGAATGTCACGAACGCATTTGAGGAGATTGCCGAGGGCAAGATCAGCTACAACCTCTGCATGGAGAGTGTCTGACATGGGCGCGCTCGCAGGACGGCGCATCGTTCTCGGCGTGACAGGCGGGATCGCCGCCTTTAAGGCGGTCGAGGTCGCGAGCCTTCTGCACAAGGAAGGGGCGGAGCTGCGCGTCGTTATGACGCGGGCGGCAGCCTCCTTCGTCATGCCGCTCACCTTCCGTGAGGTCGCCAATGCACCCGTGGCAGAGACCATGTGGGGGGCGCCGCAGCATCACGTGGCGCATATCTCTCTGGCGTCCTTTGCCGAGATGGTGCTCGTCGCGCCCGCCACGGCAAATTTTCTCGCGAAGGCGGCGGTGGGCATTGCCGACGACATGTTGACGACGACGCTGCTTGCGACGCGTGCTCCTCTTCTCTTTGCTCCTGCGATGAATACCGTCATGTGGGAGAACCCCGTGACGCAGGAGAATGTGCGGCGGCTCGCTGCGCGCGGTGTCCAGATCATCCCTCCCGCCATAGGGATGCTTGCCTGCGGCACGACGGGCGCAGGGCGCCTGCCCGAGCCGGAGGAGATCGTACGCGTCGTCAAGGAGCACTTTGCACGTGTGCAGAGCCTCGCAGGGCGGCGCATCCTCGTGACCGCAGCGGGGACGGAGGAGCCGCTCGATCCCGTGCGCTACCTCGGCAACCGCTCGACGGGACGTATGGGCTACGCCATTGCGGCAGAGGCGGCGCAGCGCGGCGCAGAGGTCATCCTTGTCTCCGGTCCCACGCCGCTCGAAACGCCTGCAGGCGTACGGCGCGTGGACGTGCGTACGGCGCGTGAGATGTATGCGGCAGTGCTCGCTGACTATGACAGCGTGGATGCGGTCATCAAGGCGGCGGCGGTCGCTGACTATCGTCCTGCAGAGACGGCAGAGCAGAAGATCAAGAAATCGGAGGGAACGCTGACGCTCACACTGACGCGCAACCCCGATATCCTCTATGAGCTGGGACAGAAAAAGACGCATCAGGTGCTCGTCGGCTTTGCGGCAGAGACGCAGAACGTCGAGGCGTATGCACGTGCCAAACTCCAGAAGAAGAACCTTGACTTCATCGTGGCGAACAACGTCGCGGAGCAGAATGCAGGCTTTGGCACGCCGACGAATCATGCCCAGATCTTCTACGCAGATGGACGCATGGAGGAGTGCCCCATGATGGCAAAGTCCGCGCTCGCAGGCGTGATCCTCGATCGACTGGAGGAAGCAATCTGCACGCCGTGAAATTCGTCCTTGACAAAGTGAATGGCGTTCACTATAATACATTACATAGAAATGAATATACCTCATCCAGAGCAGTGGAGGGAATGGCCCGATGAAGCTGCGGCAACCATGGCAATGTGTGCCAACGGTGCCAATTCCTATAGGCGGAGCGCCTATGAGATGAGAGCGGCAGAAATCACAGCCTCCCACATCTCGGCGGGAGGCTTTTCTTATGGAATATGGAGAGGGAGTTACGAATTAGGGGAGGTTCTACATGAAGAAAATGCTCTTTACGTCCGAGTCCGTCACCGAAGGACATCCGGACAAACTCGCCGACCAGATCTCGGACAGCATCCTCGACGCGATCCTTGCACAGGATCCGATGGGACGTGTTGCCTGTGAGACGCTCGTCACGACGGGACAGGCACACGTCGTTGGTGAGATCTCGACCTCGTGCTATGTCGATATCCCGAAGATCATCCGTCAGACCGTGCGCGAGATCGGCTACACGAACGCCAGCTATGGCTTTGACGCTGACACCTGCGGCATCCTCGTTTCGCTCGATGAGCAGTCGCCGGATATTGCACAGGGCGTTGACCGCGCGATTGAGTCGCGTGAGGGCGATATGGACGCGGCAGAGGCGATCGGCGCCGGCGATCAGGGCATGATGTTCGGCTATGCGACGAACGAGACGCCCGAGTATATGCCGCTCACGACCGTGCTCGCTCACAAGCTGGCACGCCGCCTAACCGAGGTGCGCAAGAACGGGATGCTCCCGTATCTGCGTCCCGACGGAAAGACGCAGGTCACCGTCGCCTATGAGGACGGCAAGCCCGTCTATGTCGATACGGTCGTCATCTCGACCCAGCACGACGAGGCCGTTGATCTCGCAACGATCCGCAAGGACATGATCGAGAAGGTCATCAAGGAGATCATCCCGGCAGAACTCCTGCGCGCAGAGACGAAGTACTTCGTCAATCCGACGGGCAAGTTTGTCATCGGCGGACCGCACGGCGACTCGGGGCTCACGGGGCGCAAGATCATCGTCGATACCTACGGCGGATGGGCGCGCCATGGCGGCGGTGCTTTCTCGGGCAAGGATCCCACGAAGGTAGATCGCAGTGCGGCGTATGCGGCGCGCTACGTGGCGAAGAACATCGTTGCGGCAGGGCTCGCTGACCGCGTGGAGATCCAGCTCGCCTACGCCATCGGCGTGGCACATCCCGTCTCCATCATGGTTGAGACATTCGGCACGGGCAAGGTTGATGAGGAGAAAATCGTCGAGCTCGTCAAGAAAACCTTCGACCTGCGCCCTGCGGGCATCATCAAGATGCTCGACCTGCGCCGTCCCATCTACCGCCAGACGGCAGCGTACGGACACTTCGGGCGTACGGACGTCGATCTGCCGTGGGAGCACACGGACAAGGCGGCGCTTCTGAAGAAAGAAGCCGGGCTGTAAGGCGTTGGACTGATGCGGTCTAAGACATAAAATTGGGCTGCTGTACGAAGAGAGAAAAATTCGTACAGCAGCCCTTTTTGGACATTTTTATTTCTTTTCCTTCATTCCGATGGTCAGTTCATTCACCAGCGGGATACGCTCTCCGATGCGCCGCATGATGACCGCGCCGCACAGCGACAGCAGAAGCGCTGCCGCATACATGGCGAGGGCGAGCGTGGCGGTCAGTACGTGTCCTGTCCGATGGAGGACGGCGAGCAGATAGGTGATCGCCATCGGGTGGGCGAGATAGATGAAGTAGGAGTGCTTTCCGAGGATCTGGAACGCATGCCCCAGCATAGTCTCTGTCCCCAGCCGTGTGAAGAACGCAAAGAGTGCGAGCGATGCGCCGATGGTATAGAAGATGCCGAGCGGTGAGAGCTGATGTGCAGTATAGATTCCCTCAAGCGGGGTATAGCCGTCCACGAGGAGCAGTTTGTAGTACCATGCGAGGAGGGCGATGAGGCTCAGAATACCGAACGCATAGAGCTGACCCGCTCGGTGCAGCATCCACGTACGAAATGTCTCCCAGTGGAGGGCGATATAGCCGCCGAGAAGGAAGATAAAGACGTAATGCACGACCCAATAGTTCAGCCGATAAAAGAGCAATGCACGCAGAAGCGATCCTTCGGGCAGTCCGTAGACGTAGAGGTTGAACGCCGTATCGAAGCTCGACCAGTAGTCAAAGGCAATCTGGAGAGCGAGGATGCCCATGAGCAGCGGCAGCGTCATGTGGCGCAGGAGAGTGCGCCAGAGCGGCATCAAGAGGTAGAACCAGATCAGAATGACCATGAAGTAGAGCTGATACTTTGCATTGCCGAAAAAGAGAATCCCCGGAATGGACAGAAGAGGCGGAAAGCCGACACCGTAGTGCCATGCGTCATGAAGAAGATAAAAGAGCGACCAGATGAGGTAGGGGATGACGACAGCATGGGTACGGCGCGTGAGGAAATCCCGATAGGAAAACGGAGCGGATGGGGATTTTCCATAGAACAGACCGAACGCTGAGATAAAGAAAAAAATCGGCACGCTAAAGCGCGTGCCGATGTCGAAAAGCGCTACCAGATGAATGTTTGGCGATGGGTTGGCGAGATACTCCGCGCCGATATGGATGCCGATCACGCCCATCATAGAGATGCCGCGAATTGCCTCGACAGCAGATACGCGCGGGCGCTTACTCGACGACATAGGTCACGTTGACCGTAGCAGCGACTGAGAGCTCGCCTGGTGCGATCGGCGTCGCTGCGGCCGATGCGCCCTTCGCCATCATCATCGGCATATAGTTTTCGTTGCGCGGCATGTCTGCCTGTGTGTCGGCGTAGACATTTGCAATGCGGACGAGGCGGACGCCAAGTGCACTGGCGACCGCCTGTGCCTTCTCTTTTGCGCCGCGTACCGCATCTGTGAGAGCCTCATTTTTCGCGGCGCTCGTATCGCTCGCCGTGAAGTTCAGCGAGTCGATGCGGTTCGCCCCATTTGCAAGTGCTGCGTCGATGATCTTGCCGACATTGTTGAGGTCCCGCACGGTGATGACGACGGAGTTCTGTGCGGTATAGCCGATGACTTCGTTGCGGCTGCCGTCGCGCATATCGTAACGCTGTGAAAAATCATAGTGCACGGTCTGAATGTCGCGGTCGGCGACACCGAGTGCGCGGACGGCATTGTGGACACGTGCCGTCTGTGCGGCGTTCTCTGCGTGCGTGCGTGCAGCATCCGCCTCCTCCGTGACAACGCCGACAGTGATCTCCGCCGTATCGGGGGCAACGTAGGCGGTGCCCGTTCCCCCAATCGTGATCGTCGCGGGCGTGGGTGCCGTGGTCTCGGCAGCGGATGCCGCTCCCATTGGCAGGGCAAGTGCGAGTACGAGCACAGAGGTGCGCGCGAGCGAAGTGAACGAAATCTGCTTCATGAAAATCCTCCGTTCTTTAGAGCAAAACGCCTAAAACTGTCTTCATTATAGCATAATCTCGCAGAGGTTCAATGAAATCAGCATTAACCGAGTTCGGCGTATAGCTGCTCATTATATTTCTTTGCCGCCACGTATGCCCAGATCGCGCAGATCGGCCATGTAAGGAACACACCAAATCCGAGTGTGAAGATTCCGATGACAATGTTGACGAGAAACATGATGAGCGCACCCTTAAGTGTCGAGTAGCACATGCCAAGCGGACCGAAGAAGAATCCGAGACCAGCGGCAAGGCCGACATTTTTCGTCGACTTTACAATGATCGTCTGCGGCTTCTGCGGGGTATTTTGTTCTTGCTGCGGCTGCTGTGTGTTCTGCTCCTGATCCATGGTACATCTCCTTTTCAACAAAGAACTGCCTATAAAATCACTTTAGAGTATACCGAAAAAAGCCGTGGATTGCAAACAGGAAAATTCGAGACTCGAAGCGCGCATGATGAGAAAGAATTTGACTTTTTGTCATTTTTCGTGTACGATAGGCATAGTTTTGCATCACCTTTATTTAGTGGTGCGTAGAAACAGGGGGAACGATATATGGCAAAAGAGACATTTGAGTTTCAGGCAGAGACAAAACAGCTTCTCGAGCTGATGATCCACTCGATCTATACAAACCGCGAGATTTTTCTGCGCGAGTTGATTTCAAATGCGTCGGATGCGATCGACAAGCTCCACTTTGAGAGCCTGACGAACCGCGACATCCTTGAGGGCAACGAAAACTATGAGATTTTTCTCGTCCCGGATAAGGACAGCAAGACGCTGACGATCTCCGATAACGGCATCGGCATGTCGCGTGCAGAGGTCGTGGAGAACATCGGAACGATTGCAAAGTCGGGCACGAAGGCATTCATGGAGCAGCTGGCAAAGGCGAAGGAGGAAAACGGCGGCGCACCGGACAAGGATCTGATCGGACAGTTCGGCGTGGGCTTCTACTCTGCGTTCATGGTCGCAGAGCGCGTGACGATCGTGACGCGCCGTGCCGGTGAGACACAGGCAACGCGCTGGGAGTCGGCGGGCGACGGCAGCTATACGATTGAGGATGCAGAGAAGGAGTCGCGCGGCACGACGGTGACGATCCACCTCGCGAAGGAGTTCACGGAGGGCGAGACGGACTACACGGATACGTTTGTGCTTGAGAGCCTCGTAAAGAAGTACTCCGACTACGTGCGCTATCCGATCCGCATGAACGTGACGACGGAGGAGATGCCGCGCGATGATGAGGGAAAGATCATCGAGGGTGCGGAGAAGATCAAGAAGACGGAGCTGCGCACGCTGAACTCGATGCAGCCGCTCTGGACGCGCGCGAAGTCCGAGATCAAGCCCGAGGAGTACAACGATTTCTTCCGCGACCAGTTTCACGAGTGGGAAGCGCCGATGGAGGTATTCCACACGAAGGCGGAGGGAACGGTGGAATATACGGCGCTCCTCGAGATCCCGGCGCGAGCTCCGTTCAATCTCTATCAGGCGGACTATGAGCCGGGCATTCAGCTCTACTCGCGCCATGTTTTCATCATGGACAAATGCAAGGACCTGCTGCCGGACTATCTGCGCTTTGTCAAGGGCCTCGTTGACTCGCCCGATCTCTCGCTGAACATCTCGCGTGAGCTGCTGCAGCAGAGCCGTGAGCTGAAGACCATCGGCCGCGCACTGGAGAAGAACATTCTCAAGGCACTGGGCAAAAAGCTCGACAAGAACCGCGAGGACTACGAAAAGTTCTGGGAGCAGTACGGCCGCGCACTGAAGATCGGCATCTACAACAGCATGTACTCCGGCCGCGATACGGTGGACAAGCTGAAGGATCTCCTGCTCTTCCACAGTTCGAAGGAGGGGAAGCTTGTTTCGCTGAAGGAATACGCTGAGCGGATGCCCGAGGGCCAGAAGAGCATCTACTACGCAACGGCAAAGGATCAGACGACGATTGAGCAGCTGCCGCAGATGGAACAGCTGCGTGAGCGCGGCTTCGAGGTGCTCTTTCTGCTCGATCCGGTGGATGAGTTCGCCATTGAAACTGTGCGCGAGTATGACGGAAAGAACTTCCACTCGATCAGCCGCGGCGACCTCGATCTTGGTGATGCGGAGAGCGAGGCGGCGAAAAAGGAAACGGAAGACATCGCCAAGGCGAACGACGATCTCATCAAGGACGTAAAAGAAGCCATCGGTGACAAGGTCGCTGAGGTGAAGATATCACAGCGTCTGCGGTCGAGTGCCGTCTGTCTTGTCGCGGATGAGGCAGGCCCGTCGCTCTCAATGGAGCAGACCTTTGCCGAGATGAATAATCCGATGTTCAAGGCGCGGCGCATTCTTGAGATCAATCCGCATCATGAGCTCTTTGCAAAACTGCAGCAGGTGCACGCGGCAGGCAAGGACAGCGAGGAGTTCAAGGACTACTGTGATCTGCTCTACACGCAGGCGCTGCTCATCGAAGGCATTCTGCCGGAGAACCCCGTCGCCTTTGCACAGAAGCTTGCCAAGATGATGGCGAAGTAAAGGAGAAGCTGTGGAAGTCGAACTCTTCTCGTCGCAGTTCTTTGTGGCGCTCTTCTCGATCATTGTACTTGATCTCGTGCTCGCAGGGGACAATGCCGTCGTGATTGCGATGGCGTCCAACCGCCTTCCTGCGCATCTTCGAAAGCGCGCCATCTATGTCGGGACGGCGGGCGCGATTGTCGTACGTCTCATCATGACGTTCTTTGCGGTGCAGCTGCTCTCTGTGCCGTATCTACAGGCACTCGGCGGGCTGGTACTGCTGCCGATCGCCGTGAAGCTCCTGCGCCCTGCCCACGGCGAGGAGCATATCGAGGCGGCGGAGACGTTCGCAGGGGCAGTCAAGACGATCATCATCGCCGATGCGGCGATGGGGATCGACAACGTGATTGCCATTGCGGGCGCGTCTCACGGCGACTTCCTGCTCGTGGTGCTCGGGCTTCTCATCAGCGTTCCGATTGTCGTCAGCGGCAGTCAGCTCATCGGAAAGCTGATGGAAAAGTATCCCGTGCTCGTTGTGCTCGGTGCGGCGATTCTGGGGTGGACAGGCGGCTCGATGATTGTGCACGACCGTACGGTTGGTGTGATGATTCTGGAGGCACTGCCGCAGGCGGCATATCTCCTGCCGGCGGTACTCGCGGGAGCGGTGTGCGGCGTCGGGGCATGGACACGGCGGAGAGGCTGATATGGTCGGACTTGTGATTGTAACGCACAGTGCCGTGCTCGCGCATGGCATCGCGGAGACGTGCCGCATGATGGCAAAGGATGCGCATATCGCAACGGCGGGCGGCATGGAGGACGGCGGCTTTGGGACGAGTTATGCGCGCATTACGGCAGCGATCGACAGCGTCTGCAGCGCTGACGGCGTCGTTGTGCTCGCGGATGCGGGCAGCTCTGTGCTGACGGCGGAGACGATCATCGAGGAGATGCGCAGCAGCCGCGTGCGCATGGCGGACTGCCCCATCGTTGAGGGCAGTGTGGTCGCCGCGATTGCCGCGGTCTGCGGGGCGGATCTCGATGAGGTCGTGCGCCGCGCTGAGGAGACACGCGGCACGTGCAAGATTTACAATTGACAGTCCAAATACAGAATGATACAATAGCATACGAATGATGCTCTTTGAGGCGGGGTGAGAATCCCCACCGGCGGTACAGCCCGCAAGCTGCTTGTGAGAGCGGCATGATCCGGTGTGATTCCGGAGCCGACAGTGAAGAAGGCAGATGCTTTCGCAGTCTGGATGAGAAAAGGCGCGTCTATGATAGGAACATGGATAGGTATGTATCTGTGATTCCTTGGGACGATTTATGTGCCGCCGGAGGAGTTTCTTCCGGCGGTTTTTATTTTTTTACTGTTATTTTGTGCTCCCTCGTGAACGCCTCGTTACACAATCGGCCGCGCCCTTGTACGCTGAAATACCTGCGGATTCCTTAAACGCGCTGCGCTTGAACGAAAGAAATCCGCAGGGGCGTACCGTGCGAGCAGTCAACGTCATCCAATCGCACTTCGCTTACGCTTGTGTTCTTGGGACGTTTTCGCATGCGCCCTGTTTCCCAATCAGCTTCGTCCTATGGACTTGCTTCTTGGACAGGTCAGTATTTTCCCGATTGTTTCACTAGGGTTCACTTCTGGAGCACAAGATAAACTCCTCAAGAAGGTAAAGAACAGAATGGGATTACTATGAACGAAACGGACGAATCCTATATGCGCGAGGCTCTGCATCTGGCGGAGTTTGCGCGCGGGCGCACGTCGCCGAATCCGCTCGTGGGAGCACTCATCGTACGCGACGGGATCGTCGCTGCGAGCGGCTGGCACCGTGCGGCGGGCGAGCCGCACGCGGAGGTTCACGCGCTCCGCATGGCGGGGGAGTTGGCACGCGGTGCGACGCTCTATGTGACGCTCGAGCCGTGTGCGCATCAGGGGCGGACGGGCCCCTGTGCCAAGGCGGTGATCGCCGCGGGGATCACGCGCGTCGTGGTGGCGCTCCGTGACCCGAATCCGCTTGTCGCAGGGCGCGGAATCGCGATGCTTGAGGCGGCGGGCATCGAGGTCGTGACGGGCGTCTGCGCGGCGGAAGCGCGGCGGCAGAATGCTGCGTTTCTCACGTGGGTGACAACGAAGCGCCCCCTCGTCACGCTCAAGACGGCGATGACGCTCGACGGGAAGATCGCAAGTCATACGGGGGCGTCGCGCTGGATTACGGGCGAGGAGGCACGTCTGCGCGTGCATGAGATGCGCGATGCGAGCGACGCGATTCTCGTCGGCATCGGCACTGTGCTCGCGGATGACCCGAGCCTGACAACGCGACTGCCGCATCGTGCAGGGAAGAATCCGCTGCGCGTCGTACTGGATTCGGCGGCGCGCACGCCGCATGATGCGAGACTGGTGACGGACGGAGCGGCTCCGACGGTGATCGCCGTGAGTGAGCGTGCCGACCAGCGGCGTGTGGATCGCCTCCGCGCATGCGGCGCAGAGGTGGTGACACTCGGGGCGGAGCGCGTGGAGCTCCCGCGCGTGCTCGACTGGCTCGGCGCGCATGACTGCACGTCCCTCCTCGTCGAGGGCGGCGCTGCGGTGAATTGGTCATTTCTTGCGGGCGGCTATGTGGATCGGATCTGCGCCTTTATCGCCCCTATGCTGATGGGCGGCGGGGAGGCACCGACACCCGTCGGCGGTGTGGGCTTTGACGCGCCGCAGGAGGCGCTGCACCTCCATGATATGCACGTTGAACAGGTCGGCGCGGATCTCCTCGTGACGGGCAGCCTGCACACACCAGCGGAGTGAGGTGAGGATATGTTTACAGGAATCATCGAGGAGGTCGGTACATTTGCCCGCCTCTCGGGCGGCGTGCTCTCGATCGGTGCACATCTCGTCCAGTCGGATGCGCACATCGGCGACAGCATCGCCGTGAACGGCATCTGCCTCACGGTTACCTCATTCGATGCACAGGGCTTTTCTGCCGACGTGATGCCCGAGACAGTGCGGCGCACCTCGCTCGCGGAGCTGACACGCGGCGCACCGCTCAATCTGGAGCGGGCACTGCTGCCGACGACGCGCATGGGCGGACATTTCGTCAGCGGGCACATCGACGGCGTGGGGAAGATACGAGCCATGCGCGAGGAGGAAAATGCAATTCTCATGACGGTCGCCGCCGATGCAGACATTCTGCGCGGGATTGTCGAGAAGGGCTCGGTTGCCCTCGACGGCATCAGCCTCACCGTGGCGGCAGTCGGCGCGGCGGACTTTACCGTCAGCCTCATCCCGCACACGCGCACGGTGACGAATCTCGGCGCGAAGCGCATCGGCAGTCTGCTCAATATCGAGACGGACATCCTCGGGAAATATGCGCTGAAGCTGCTCGGGGGTGGAAGTCCTGCTGCGGGGAAGACGGGGCTGACGCGGGAATATCTGATGCAGCATGGGTTTTAGACAATGCCGTGTGATAGGTTCCTCCCTGTGGTGCACGTCCCACGCGAACGCCTCGTTTCGCTTAGGGACATTACACCACAGTGGGGTAGAGCCGCTTGTTTTATAATGGATCAAGTTTTTAGGAGAAATAGCATGTCAGATTTTGCAACGATTGAACAGGCGATTGAGGATATCAAAAATGGAAAGATGCTCGTCGTCGTGGACGATGAGGACAGGGAGAACGAGGGCGACCTCATCGTTGCGGCAGAGAAGATGACGCCGGAGCACATGAACTTCATGGCGACGCATGCACGCGGGCTGATCTGTACGCCGATCATCGGCAGCCGTCTCGACGAGCTTGAGATCGGTCAGATGGTGGAGAACAACACGGACAACCACGAGACTGCCTTCACCGTCAGTGTCGATGCGTACGACACGACGACGGGCATCTCTGCGTACGAGCGGTGCCACACGGTCAAGATGCTGCTCGATCCTGCGGCAAAGCCCGCGAATTTCCGCCGCCCGGGGCACGTCTTCCCTCTGCGTACGGTCGAGGGCGGCGTCCTGCGCCGTGCGGGACACACCGAGGCGACGACCGACCTTGCGCGGATGGCAGGACTGTTCCCCGCGGGGCTCTGCTGTGAGATCATGGCGGATGACGGCCACATGATGCGCACGCCCGAGCTGAAGGCGTTTGCGAAACAGCATGGGCTGAACATCATCACTATCAAGGATCTCATCGAGTACCGCAAGCATACGGAGAACTTTGTCCATCGGATTTCGGAGGTGGACTTCCCGAGCAAGTATGGGCATTTCAAACTGATCGCCTACGAGAACACGCTCAACAAACGCTGTGACCTCGCCGTCGTCAAGGGGGATGTGCGCGGCAAGGAAAATGTTCTCGTGCGCGTACACTCGGAGTGCCTGACGGGAGATGCGCTCGGCTCGATGCGCTGTGACTGCGGCGATCAGCTCGCAACGGCACTGCGCCGCATCGAGGCGGAGGGCGAGGGCGTCGTCCTCTATGTGCGGCAGGAGGGACGCGGCATCGGGCTTGCGAACAAGATGCGCGCTTACGCACTGCAGGATCAGGGGCGCGATACCGTCGAGGCGAACGTCGAGCTCGGCTTTGCGCCGGATCTCCGCGACTACGGCATCGGCGCACAGATCCTTGCCGATCTCGGGCTTTCGACCATCCGTCTCTTGACGAACAATCCTGCAAAGCGTGCGGGGCTTGAGGGCTATGGGCTGACGATCGTCGAGCGCGTACCGCTCGTCATCCATCCGAATGAGCATGACCGTCGTTACATGGAGACGAAGAAGGAAAAGATGGGACATATCCTCAGCGATGAGGAATTGGGGAAATGAGTGCGAGGGCGTGAGAGATGAAGACGGTTTTACTGGCACTTCTTGAACAGTATGCAGACTGGGAAGCTGCGTACGTGTCGACAGCAGTTCACATGCTTGGTCAGGGAAAATTTGCGGTCAAGACAGTCTCCCTTTCGAAAGAGCCTATAACCTCCATTGGCGGTATTCATGCGGCGGCGGATTATACAGTGGATTCTGCACCGAAGAATTACGATGCTCTGCTCCTCATCGGCGGTATGAGGTGGCGCGAAGAGCGTACACAGAAGATGATCCCATTGGTCGAGCATTGTGTGAAAAGCGGCAAGATACTTGGCGGGATTTGCGATGCGGCGGCGTTTTTAGCATCCATCGGTGTGCTCGATTCGGTCAAACATACGGGCAATCGTTTGTCTGCACTGGAGGAATGGCAGGGGACGAAGTACAAGGGAGCGGAGAACTTTCAGGCGCGACAAGCCATCTGCGATAAGAATATCATTACGGCAAACGGGGCTGCACCTCTGGAATTTGCCAGAGAAGTTCTGACTGCGCTCCATGCTGCGGAGGAAACTCTGATCGAGGATTGGTACAGCCTGCATAAATTGGGGTATTATAATGCATCATCACACAATCAATTTGTGAAGATGATGGAGGAGTAAGGAGAAACTGACATGGCGAACATCATCGAAGGCTACATCAGCGGCAAGGGGCTGAAATTCGG
Organism: Selenomonas sp. oral taxon 478; assembly: GCF_001189555.1. Taxonomy (NCBI): domain Bacteria; kingdom Bacillati; phylum Bacillota; class Negativicutes; order Selenomonadales; family Selenomonadaceae; genus Selenomonas; species Selenomonas sp. oral taxon 478. The sequence goes on from NZ_CP012071.1 coordinate 1,380,520, forward strand.
CATTGTTGCCGCGCGTTTCAACGAGTTTATTGTGAGTAAGCTGGTTGGCGGTGCACTCGATACGCTGCATCGTCACGAAACGGCGGATGGCGACATTGACGTGGCGTGGGTGCCGGGTGCGTTCGAGATCCCTCTTGCGGCGAAGAAGATGGCGGCGAGCGGAAAGTACGATGCGGTGCTCTGCCTCGGGGCGGTCATTCGCGGCTCGACGACGCACTACGACTACGTCTGCAGCGAGGTATCGAAGGGCGTCGCACAGGTCGGCCTCCAGACGGGCGTGCCGACGATCTTCGGCGTCGTGACGACGGAGAACATCGAGCAGGCGATTGAGCGCGCGGGCACGAAGGCAGGCAACAAGGGCGCCGATGCCGCGATGGCGGCGATGGAGATGGCAAGTCTCCTCGGAAAGCTGTGATGCGATGAAGATTGGCATCATCAGTGATACGCACGGACATGAGGGCGCATGGACGCGCGCGTGCGAGAAATTTTTCACGGGAGCAGACCTCATCCTCCATGCGGGAGACGTTGCCTATCATGGCCCGCGCAACCCGATGAAGGCGGACTACAACCCGATGAGACTGATCGAGCGCATCAACGCCTCGGAGATCCCCGTCATCATTGCCAAGGGAAACTGTGACTCGGATGTGGATGCGAGCTGTCTCACACTTCCCGTTCTGTCTCCCTACGCCTACGTCGTGTGGGAGGGGCGGCGCATCATCGTCACGCACGGCGATGCCGTTATGACGGATGCGGAGAAAGATGAAATGGCGCAGCATCTGCGCGCTGATCTCTTTATCAGCGGGCATGTGCACGTCACCGTCCTCGAAAAGCGCGGCAATACGGTGTTTCTCAACCCCGGTTCGGCGGCGCTCTCGAAGCGCCCCGACGGGCGCAATACCGTCGCTGTCCTCGAGGACGGCACGATTCGGATTTTTGATATTGATACGGGCGATGTTCTGCATGAGCACGCGCTCGACTGGTAAGACGATATGGATCAACTGGTAAAAGCAACGGCGGCAAACGGACAGCTGCGCGTATTTGCGACGGTGACGACGGATGTGGTCGCCGAGGCAATGCGGCGGCATGACTGTTGGCCCGTTGCGGCAGCGGCACTCGGACGCACGATGACGGGCGCGCTCCTCTTTGCCGCAAATCTCAAGAACAAGGAATCCGTTACGATCAAATTCAAGGGAGACGGACCTCTCGGCACGGTGACGGCGGATGCGACGGCGGATGGCTCGGTGCGCGGCTGTGTCGATCATCCGCATGTGTATCTGCCGCTGAATGCGCACGGCAAGATCGATGTCGGCGGCGGCATTGGGCAGGGCATCCTCTCCGTCACCCGCTTCACGGGGCTGAAAGAGCCCGTGACGGGCAGCGTCAATATCGTCAGCGGAGAGATCGCCGACGATCTCATCCACTACCTCTACACCTCGGAGCAGACACCGTCCTCGATCGGGCTCGGTGTCCTCGTCAGTCCCGAGCTGCAGTGCCTCGGCGCGGGCGGCTTCTTCGTCCAGCCTCTGCCGGGCGCATCGGATGCAGTGATTGACCGCCTTGAGGCGAACCTGAAGGGGATTTCCTCTGTCTCTCACATGGTGGAGGGCGGCCTGGATGCGGAGGGCATCATCCGCAGCGTCCTCGGCGGGTTTGACGATGTAAAGATCCTTTCCCATACCGATCTTGCCTTTCGCTGCAACTGTTCGAAGAACTACATCACCGACCGTCTGCTGACCCTTGGTGAGGCAGATCTGCGCGCACTCCGCGACGATGGGACGGCAGAGGTGAAATGCCACTTCTGCGGTGCAGTCTATACCTTCGATCAGGAAGAACTCGACGCCATGTATAACGTCGCGCAGAAGATGCGTGCGATGCGTACAGGACATGAAAAATGAAGGGGCACGGGCGCATCCTGCGCGAGGTGGAGCGGACACTGGCGGGGATTCCTGCCGTCATCCGCTACAAGAACATCAAGAACCTCTACCTCCGCGTCAGTGCGGATGGCAGCCGCATCGAACTCAGTGTGCCGCGCCGCACATTGCTGTGCGATATGGAGGACTTCGTCAGGCACAGGCGTGCGTGGATTGAGGCGCGCCTGCGTTCTATGCGTGCAAAAAAGCCCCCGTCGCTTTATGCGGCGGGGGATATTGTGCATCTCTGGGGGAAAGCTTGTCATATTGCCGATGCTCCGCTGGTGTACGGGAAGGCGTACGCCGAATGGGTCGGCGGGATGATTGTGCTCCACGCGCCCGTGGATGCAGATGCACGAATGCGCCGTGCGGCAGTCGATGCACTCTGCCGTCGTGAACTCACAGCGGCGATTGAACGGGAAGCACCGCACTGTGAGGCAATTGTCGGAAAACATGCCGAACGTTGGCGCATCCGCGCGATGAAGACACGCTGGGGCAGCTGCAATGTGCGGACGGCTTACATCACGCTCAATCTGCAGCTGGTACAGTATGACGTGCGTGCTCTGCGCTATGTCATGATGCACGAACTCACGCACCTATGGGTGCGTGGGCACAACGCGCAGTTCTACGCCCGCATGGATCGCTATTTCCCCGACTGGCGTGAAGTAAAGAAGGTACTAAATACTTGGGCTCGGGAAAACAGTGAGATGCAATAAAAAACGCTCCATTCGGAGCATTTTTTATTGTGCTGCTTTATCTTATTTTGCCGCGCCGATCTTCTCCGCTTCCTCCGAGACGATCAGGCGTCCCGTGTGCACATCGTAGATACAGCCGTGAATCGTAATGAAGGAGGGAACGAGCGGATGCGTGCGCAGACGGCGCACATCGCGGGCGAGATTCTCCTCGAGCTCTCCTGCAATCGGCATAAAGTCAATGTAGTGTGCCTCGACGGCATCGCCGCCGTGCGCGGCAGCATCCTCCTCAAAGCGCGCGCATACCGCCTCGTTGGTGAGGCCCTGCATCCCGCAGTGCGTGTGTTGGATTACGAACCACTCGTTCGTGCCGAGCATCTTGTAGGAGATCAGCAGCGAGCGGATCACATCGTCCGATACGCGTCCACCCGCGTTGCGGATCACGTGCGCATCGCCCTCCGCGATCCCCGCAAATTTTGCCGGGTCGAGACGGCAGTCCATGCACGTGACGACGGCAAACCGCCGCGTTGGATCGTGTGATAGCCCTCCTTTGTCGCCGAATGTGGCGACGTAGCGCTCATTTGCTGCACGGATCTCTGTGACATTTGTTCCCATTGGCGAACCCCTTCTCTCTCCGATATCGCTGCAATTTCTTATAAAAAAACCGCCCGAATTAAGAAAACACGGATAAACTTTGCACGCCAAACCGGCATACCTCATCTTATCAGCGATTTCTTAAACAGACGGATTTTTCTATGCGCGTATTCGCTCAAACGGCACGCTCGACGCTGCCGGAACGCAGGCAGCGCGTGCATACATTGACACGCTTGACCTCACCCTTGACCAGGGCGCGGACGCGCTGAATGTTCGGCTTCCACTTACGCTTCGTCTTTACATGGGAGTGGCTCACATTGTTGCCGCTCATCATCCCTTTGCCGCAGACCTCGCATACACTTGCCATTGTTACACCTCCTCAACGTGGGCTTCACTCAAGCCACACGCAAACACCGTGTCATTATACTATGATTCTCTCCGTTAAGCAAGGTGTCATAGAAAAAATTCTAAGAGATTCTTGATCGAATGAACTCCACTCCAAATAAGACAGATTTTTCGAAATTATCACACTGAACTATAAAGAGATAGAATAATTTTATCAATGGAAGAGGGAAAACATTCAAGTATTTCTTGAAATTTTACAAAAATGTAGTATGATAAATATGAAGGAAAAATGTATCTTGCGGGGTGTGGTTATCGTTTCGCAGAGTTGTAAGGGTGCAGCTCGGGAAAGAGGGGGATACAGATGATTACATTGCTGGGAAAGACGCGGCAAATCAATCGTCTGCTCCAACGTTCGGAAAGCGTTGAGTATGACGGGATTTCACGTGTACTGAGTAACGTCCTTGAGGCAAACGTTTATATCACCGACGAAGGAGGCCGCATCTGCGGCTATGCGTTCTATGATGATAATGACGACCTCATGACGAATGAGGCGATTGAGCTGGGACAGTTCCCGCGCAAGTTCGTGGACTGGCTCAACCGACTTGAGGAGACGCGTTCCAACATCCGTGTGGGAACGGATGGCGCGTCCTTCGAGAAAGAGATGGCAGAGCTGTTCCATGAACAGAACATTGTCGTTACACCGATCTATGGACCGCGCCGTCGTCTCGGGACGCTCGTTGTGTCGAATGCCAAGAAGGAGTTCGGCGACCCTGATCTCCTGCTCAGCGAGTACGGTGCGACCGTCGTCGGCATGGAGATGCTGCGCGACACGGCACAGAAGAACGAGATCGAAGCACGTCAGCGCGAGGCGGTACGGATTGCGGTGGAGACACTCTCGTACTCTGAGCGCAAGGCGGCACATGCGATTCTGCAGGAGCTCGCGAGCCAAGGGAAGTTCGAGGGCAGGCTCATCGCATCGCGGATCGCCGACGAGGCAAAGATCACGCGCTCAGTCATCGTCAATGCACTCCGCAAGTTCGAGTCCGCCGGTGTCATCGAGTCGAAGTCACTCGGCATGAAGGGCACCTTTGTGCGTGTCACGAACTCGTACCTCATGGAGAAACTGCCGGAACTCGAAGAGTACGCCGCTGATGTTCAGTGGGCGAATCTTGGCAGCGGGATGACGCTCTGAGATCGGATTTTATATTGTATGTAGATTGTAAATAAAATTTGTTGACAAGTGGGGTAAAATCCCATATAATGGCGTTCGTGAATGTGCGGCGGATGGTCTGCAAGGATCATCCGCCGCACAGCGCGGATACGGCGCGTTGGTCAAGTGGTTAAGACACCGCCCTTTCACGGCGGCTTCACGGGTTCGAATCCCGTACGCGTCACCAGGAACGGCCCGGTAGTTTAGTTGGTTAGAATGCCGCCCTGTCACGGCGGAGGTCAGGGGTTCAAGTCCCCTTCGGGTCGCCATTTTTCCTTTTGCCTCGGTAGCTCAGTTGGTAGAGCAGGGGACTGAAAATCCCCGTGTCAGTGGTTCGATTCCGCTCTGAGGCACCACCTTGTAGCTGAGTCTCCGGTGCATCGTGTACGCACTGGGGATTTTTTGTTGGACGTTCTCTGTCTTGAAGGAGCGCATACCCGTGGAGCATTTTACGCAGATATTTCTTTCATTCATTGCCTCGTGGGGCTATGTTGCTGTCGCTGTTCTTATGGCGGCGGAGAACGCGTGCATTCCCATTCCCAGTGAGCTGATTCTTGGCTTTGCCGGCTATCTCATCTTTGCGGGGCACATGTCGTTCGAGGGCGCACTCCTTGCGGGCATGGTCGGCGGGCTCCTCGGTTCGCTCTTTGCCTATGAGGTCGGTGCGCGCGGCGGACGTCCCTTCGTGGACAAGTATGGAAAATATTTCCTTATCAAGAAGTCACACGTGAACATCGCACAGGACTGGTTCGACCGCTATGGACTCAAGGCGGTGTTCTTTAGCCGCATGCTGCCCGTCGTGCGCACCTTTATCTCGCTGCCGGCAGGATTCGCCCGCGTCGACCCGAAGCGCTTCTTCCTCTATACTATTGCGGGCGCGCTCCCGTGGACGGCGGCGATCCTCTACGCCGGCATGGTGCTCGGTGAGAGCTGGACCGACCTCATGGAATACGGACACGAGGCGAGCATGATCTTCGTCGTTGTCGCCGTCATTGTGATTGTCGTCCTCTACCTGCGCTGGCGGAGAAAGAAGAATAGAAAATAAAAATGGCTTGTTGCACGAAACTGCAAATTTCGTACAACAAGCCCTCCTTTATGTCTATGTATCTGCTTCCTTGGGCGCCGGCGCTGTCTGAAAGAGCGAGACGCAGAGTCCAATGAGTGCACCGATGGCGGCGGGACAGACCCACCCCATCATGATCCCATAGAGGGGAATGGTTTGACGCAGCAACTCATGCAGTGCCGGCGGGCACAGCCCCGCGGCATGCAGCCCATCGATCAGCGAGAACACGAGCGTGAGGGAGATCGCTCCCTGATAGATGCTCTTGCGCCAGCCGATGAAATAATCAAAGAGCGAGAGAATCACAAAGACGATGACGAGCGGGTAAATCGTGACGAGGAAGGGCACGGCAAGCGTAATGATCTGGGTCAGCCCGATGTTCGAGGCGGCAAAGCTGAACAGAATGGAGATCAGAAGGAGCCGTTCGTACGAAATGCGGCCCTTCAGCAGCTTGTTGAAGAACAGGGCAGCACTCGACGTGATGCCGCAGCACGTTGTCAGACACGCCAGCCCGATGATGACGGCGAGCAGCAGATTGCCCGATGCGCCGAAGAAAATCCCGACGGCACCCGCGAGGATCTGCCCGCCGTTCTCTGACTGCCCCAGTACCGAGGCACTTGTCGCACCGATGTAGGCGAGCGATCCATAGACCGCCGTCATGAGCGTCACCGTGATCAGTCCCGAGATCAGACAGGCCGAGCCGATGGCATGGCGATCTGTGATCCCGCGCATCTGAATCGCATTCGTCACGAGTGCACCGATGGCGATCGAGGCAAGTAGATCCATTGTCTGATAGCCGTCCTGAAATCCCTGTGCGAATGGCGCCTCTAGGTAGGCGCCTGTCGGCGCAAGGATGTTCCCCAGTGGCGCGTGGAACGCCTGAGCAAAGAGGATAAAGAGAACAACGAGTAGGGCAGGGGTCAGCATCTTGCCCACGCGGTCGATGATCTTGTTCGGGTTCAACGAGAGATAGTAGGACGCAGCAAAGAAAATCGCCGTGTAGATCAGCTGCCCTAGTGCAAAGTTCTCCTCCGTGAGGAACGGGCGGATACCGATCTCAAACGAGACTGCGCCCGTGCGCGGCATCGCAAAGAGCGGGCCGATGATGAGATAGAGCAGGATGAGCAGCACCGTCGCAAAGCGCGGCCATGTCTTTTCGCGCAGCAACGGCGTATATTCCCCGCCTGTCAGTGCGATCGCCGTGATGCCGAGCAGCGGCAGACCGACGCCCGTCGCCATAAAGCCGATCATCGCAAGCAGGGTATGCTCACCTGCCGCCTGTCCCAGTGCGGGCGGAAAGATCAGATTTCCCGCGCCGAAGTAGATGGAGAACATCATAAATCCGAGCGTCAAAAGATCCTTTTTATTTAACTTGTTTATGATTGATCCCTCCGAATCATATCCAAAAATTTCGATAAAATAGTTCAATTTGCATTATTACAGAATTGGGTCGGTATGTCAAGAAAGCATCGACGCCATTTCATGGGATATGCCGTGAATAATTTTATCTCTTGATCCCTTCATTTTATCCGTGGTTCCTTTACTAATCGGCGAATATATAGTATGATACAACCGATAACGATGATAATCTGATTTGTGGTCCTGTCACGGAGAGGATTGGTCTCGACCAGAAACGTTGTGACGTAAAACAGGTGTAAGGGGGACGTTTCTGTCCCGTATGGTGAAAGGCAGGAGTAGGCAGTATGAAATTCTATTGCGAAATTACGAGCATCGGTGAGGAATCCCTTCTGTTCCTAGATGATCCGAATGCCAACTTCATCATCATCTTTAACAATAATGCACCTGCGGAGCTGGCAGAGTTCTCCGTGCTGCACACGCCTGCGAACTACAACGCGGATCCCGCCGTCGGCGATACGCTGATCATCGGCGACAAGGCATTCACGATTACGGCGATCGGTGATGAGGCGCTGCACACGTTGCGGGAGCTCGGACACTGCACGCTTTCGTTCAAGGGCGGCGATACACCCGAACGCCCCGGCTGCATCATGCTGCAGGGCGATGCTCCTCTCGTCAAGGACGACATCAAGATGGGCGTGACGATCGAAATCCACTAACCGATGCGTCCAAGGGAGTCGCCGCAGATGCGGCGGCTTCTTTTTGCATTCTACATCAGATGCTCGACGCACAGTGCACATGATTTGCGTGCGGTTTGCGAGTATCGCCGGTGTAGGGACGTCAAATGATTTCAAAAAAATATCTTTCTATGGTACAATGCAGGGGATTGAAATGTAATGGGGGCATATCTGCATGAACGATGAGAAAAATCTTGCGTGGCCGGTCTATCTTGTCCTGCTCGCGGTGGTCTCGTTTCAGATCTTTTACGGCATCGGCGGATTGGCTTTGCTCGATCCCGATGAGCCGGTCTATGCGGAGACGGCGAAGGAGATGATCCGCTTTGGCGACTATCTTTCGCCGCGCATCTACAATGAGTTCTGGTACGACAAGCCGCCCATCTTCTACTGGCTGGTTGTGGCGTCGCTCAAGTTGTTCGGCGGATTCAGTGAGCTTGCGGCACGCCTGCCGGCATCGTTTATGGCGATTGGTTCCGTTCTTCTGACCGCACTGGCGTCGGCGCGTATTTTCGGTGCGCGTACGGGATTCTGGGCGGGCATGATCACGGGGACGAGCGTCTTTCTCATGTATATGGGAAAGGCGTCCGTCACGGATACGACGCTGCTCTTCTTCATGACGGCGGCACTCTTCCTATTCATTCATCGGCAGTACTGGCTGATGTACCTTTGCTGCGGACTTGCTGTTATGACGAAGGGGCCGATCGGTATTGTCTTCCCCGGCGGCATTATCTTCTTCTACCTGCTGCTTACGCGTCAGCTGGAGCTTTTGCTCCGCATGCATGTCCTGCGCGGCGTGCTGCTTGCTGCGCTTGTCGGTATGCCTTGGTACGTCTATATGTATACGGTACATGGGATGCCGTTCATCCACGACTTTATCGGCTTTCACAACATCAGCCGCTTTGCGCATCCGCTCCATCCTGTGCGCGACCACTGGTATTTCTATATCCCCGTCGTACTGCTCGGCTTTTTCCCGTGGACGGGGCTGCTCATTCAGTCGGTCAAGAACGCCTATCGTCACAGCTTCGGTGAGGAGGCGGAGCAGCTTGCGTTCTTCCAAGTCTGGTGGATCTTCGTCTTTGTCTTTTTCTCGTTTGCCCAGACCAAGCAGGTCTCCTATATGCTGCTCCTCGTTCCGCCGCTTGCGACCATCATCGGATGGAACCTCGCGCAGATGCTCGACGACTGGCGACAGACACATTTCGGCTGGGCTGGCGGCAGTGCCGTTCTCTTTCTCGTGATGGGGATTGGGTGGCTGCTTGCGGGAGACGGGCTTCCACAGCTCGCGGAGGGCGGACTTTGGCTGGGGACGCTGACACTCATCCTCGGTGCGGCGATCATCTACCATATCACCGCCTCGCATCGCCTCATGCTTGCCGCATGGCTGCACGTCATCATGGCCGTGGTGACGATGGTCATCGGCTTCGGCGTCATGATGCCGGCTGTCGAGGGAATTTTTAGCGTCAAGCAGGTTGCACGCGACTACGCAGTAGCGTATCATCCCTCCGCCGAGGAGGAGGGGCGCGTCCTCTACATCGATAAGCAGCTGCGCCCCGGCGTGATGCTCTATACGGATATCCCAGGACTTGAGGCGGATGTCAATCAGCCGGAGGAGCTCACCGCGATACGGGACGATCCACGCCCGAAGTACATCATCATGCGTGACTTTATGTACCAACGCAAGATCAAGGAACTCGGCGCGGAGCGCTGGCAGCTCGTGGAGGAAAAGGATGGACTCTGCATCTTCCGCGATGACGGGCCATAAAAAATTTTTTTGAACCAAAGAAGGATAATTCTATTTTGTGGAGAATTATTATTTGTGAAAGATGAAATAGATCATATCTATGGCATCTGATACTCCACATTTAGGACTTTGCTGTGTATTATTGATTATTTAGGAGGATATTTATGTCAGTATTTTATCTTGCGGGAAAATCCCATGTTGTTGAGGTCTACGGCGATGAGGCACTCTCTCTTGCGTGCGGCGATACGCCGCTGAAGGAGCTGAAGCCGAACACGGTCGATGCGGCACAGGAGAAGCATGTTCCCGTGCCGACCTACGATGCGGCGAAGCATGAGGTGACGGTCAGCGTTGGCTCGGTGGCGCATCCGATGACGGAGGAGCATCTCATCAACTGGGTGATGCTCGTCACGAAGCGCGGCACGCAGCGTGTCAATCTCACGGCAGTGGATGCACCGACCGTTACGTTTCGTCTCGCTGACGGCGATGCGCCGGTCAAGGTGCTTGCCTACTGCAATCTCCATGGACTCTGGCAGGCAGAGATCTGAGCTTTAGTTTATCCGTGATCTCTTGAACATGGATAGCCGCTGCACGTTTGTGCGGCGGCTGTTTTAGGAAGCACGGATAAACAGCCCCTTGGATTGTGCAAATGAAAAATCAGTCGCAATTCTCTCTGTACTCATGTATAATAAAATTATCGCATGAGCGATGCAGAAGAACGGCGACGGGGGGCGATGGTATGCGCTGGGCACAGGTGAGTGTTGTGACGACGCATGAGGGCGCAGATCTGATCGGGAATATTCTGATGGAGCTGGGCGCTGCGGGGACGGAGATCGATGATCCGTCTCTCGTGAATACGTACATCGATGCAGGGCTGTGGGACTATACCGATCTGCCGCGTGCCGAGGACACGGAAACTGTGACGGTGCGCGCCTATCTGCCTGAGGATGAGCGGCTCGAGAGCAGTCTCCTCACCCTCACGGAGCGCATTGAAGGGCTGCGTCGAGCCGATGCTCCGATCGGAGCAGGGACAGTTTCCCATGTCTTTGTCGCGGATGAGGACTGGGCGGAGACGTGGAAGGCGTATATCCACACTGAGAAGATCGGGCGGCGCATCGTTGTACGCCCAACATGGGAGGAATATACGCCGTTGGGGGATGAGATCGTCATCGATCTCGACCCCGGGGCGGCATTCGGAACGGGGGCACATGCGACGACAGCGATGTGTCTGCGCTGGCTTGAGCACGTTGTCTGCCCAGGGATGCGCGTCTATGACGTGGGATGCGGCTCGGGCATTCTCGCGATTGCGGCGTCGAAACTCGGTGCGGGCGAGGTGATCGCCATGGACTACGATCCCGTTGCAGTCTCCGTCGCCGAGGAAAACATCAAACAAAACCACGTCACGAACGTCGTCGCTCTGCAGAGCGATCTTCTCGCTGTATGTCGTGGAATGGCACCGGCCGAGTTGATCACGGCGAACATCATCGCAGATATCATCATCCGCCTGTTTGACCAGCTGGATCAGTATCTGGCGCGGGGCGGTGTCCTGCTCGCCTCGGGCATCATCGACGACCGCATCGACGATGTGGAGCAGGCGGCAAAGGAACACGGCTTTACCGTGCTCGATATGACCTGTGAAAAGGAGTGGGCGGCGATGATCATCCGCCGTACAGCGGATCTCGAAGAGGCATGAGACAGGTATTTTATCCCGGCGTGCTAACAGAGGATATTGCCATTACGGGGGGCGATGCCCATCATCTCACCCGTGTCATGCGCGCCCAAATCGGCGACGTGATCACGGTTGTCGACGCGGCAGGACAGGCAGCGGAGATGGCGGTCACGGAACTCACGCGTGATGCCGTGCACCTCCGTATGCAGCGCGTATTGCCTGCGGAGACAGAGGGCAGAGAGGTCATCCTCGTGCAGGCGCTCCTCAAAGGAGAAAAAATGGACTTTGTCGTCCAAAAGGCGGCGGAATTGGGTGCCGTATGCGTGTGCCCCATCGTGACGGAGCACGTCGTTGTGCGCTATGACGCGAAAAAGGCGGCGGTAAAGGCGGCACGCTGGCAAAAGATCGCCGATGAGGCGGCCAAGCAGTGCGGACGCAGGTCGTTGATGACCGTTGCGCCGATCGTCTCACTCGCGGAGCTGCTGCAGGATCCGGCGTACATCGGTGCCGCTGATACAGTGATCGCCTTTTGCTATGAGCAGGAGGAGCGGCAGTCAATGCGTACCGTACTGCGCGGCACAGAGGCGCGGCGCGTGACGCTCATCGTCGGTGCGGAGGGAGGCTTTTCCTCTGCTGAGGCGGCGGCGGTCACGGCGGCAGGCGGGCAGTCCGTCTCACTGGGACACCGCATTCTGCGGGCAGAGACGGCATCGCTCACAGCACTCGCCGTGACGCAGTATGAACTTGGAAATCTTGATACATAATAGAGGAACAACAATGAAGAAGTATACAATATGTTTGGCGGCATTCGTCGCACTCAGTGTGTTCACGGGCTGCGGAAGCAGCAGTGCGGCCGATGAAGGGCGTGCTGCGGGCGCGCAGACGCAGGAGGCGCAGAATGCAGGACACGGGCTCGTGGGGGAGGCGGCACCGAAGTTTGCCGTGAAGAATCTCACGGGCGAGGACGTCGCTGTCGAGGCGAAGGGCAAGCCCTACATCATCAATTTCTGGGCGACGTGGTGCCCGCCTTGTCAGGCGGAGATCCCGGATCTCGCGGCGTTCTATGCGACGCATCGGGAGACGGTGGATTTCTATGCCGTCAACTTGCAGGAGGAGGTACCTGCGGTTCAGAAGTTTTTGACGGAGCGGCAGGCGGAGCTGCCCGTTGTGCTGGATGCAAAGGGGAAGGCGTCGACGCTCTACGGCGTGCGTGCCATCCCGACGACTGTCGTCGTGAATGCAGAGGGAACCGTGATCTACCGTAAGACGGGTGGTGTGACGAAGGCGGAGCTGGAAGATGTCATCAACAAACACTGAGAGCTTTGTCGTTGGAGGGCACACCGCATGGAACTGACCCTCCTCGGCGGCGCATTCCTCGCGGGCGTGCTTTCCTTTCTCTCCCCCTGCGTCCTGCCCCTTCTGCCGACCTTTTCCCTGATTTTGGCGAAGAATAGCCGACAGGACGGGCGGGAGGCACAGCGTCTCTACGTCAATACAGCGGCATTTCTGGCAGGGTTTACCGTCGTCTTTGTCTTGCTTGGGGCGACGGCATCCCTGCTCGGCGCATGGCTTTTCTCCTATCAGGAGATCTTGCGGCAGGGCGCGGCACTGCTCGTCATACTCATGGGACTCTTCATGACGGGATGGATCCGCATCCCACTCCTTCTGCGCGAGTATCGCCCCTTTCAGCGGCGCGGCTTTGACGGCGTCGGCGGGGCATTCCTCCTCGGGTGTGGCTTTACACTCGGATGGACACCGTGCACGGGACCCGTCCTTGCGACGATTCTGCTCTATGCAGGCAGCGCGGCGACCGTCGGGGCGGGGGCTCTGTTGCTCCTCGTCTACAGCATGGGCTTTGCCGTGCCGTTTTTCCTCCTCGCTGTGATTTGGCGGCGCCATATCATGAAGCTGCGTGGCTTCTATCAGTATCTGCCGCGCATTCAGCAGGCAGCGGGTGTCGTGCTCATCCTCCTCGGTATTCTGCTCTGGGCGGATGGACTAAGCTATCTCGTTCGGATTTTGTCTTAGGGAATCGCTAATTTTATCCATGTTGTTTGAACCAACGGTCTTCCTTCAATATGAGGGGAGACCGTTTTCTCATTGAACTTTAAGACAGTGTGTGGTATGGTATAGTATAGACAGTGTATTCATGGAGGTAGATAGTATGAAAACATATGGAAGAAATACCGCAGGATTTTCCATGCGTGAGATTGTCTTTACGGGGCTGATGACAGCTCTTGTCTTTGTGGCGACCTATGTGCCGCATATACCGATTCCGCTCGGCTACGCGCATCTCGGCGATGCCGTGATCTTCCTGCTCGCCGTGCTTGCACCGCGCCGCAGCGTCCTTTTCGCCGCGTGCCTTGGCTCGGCGATGGCGGATATTTTCGGCGGCTTTGCACTGTGGGCAGGGCCGACCATCCTCATCAAGCTCATCATGGCGGAGATCGTCTGCCGCTTGGGACGAAGCAATGCTGTTCCGGCGGGACGCGCGCGGTGCGCGGCGGCCTTTCTCCTCGCAAGCCTTTGGATGGCGGCAGGATATACCCTAGCGGGAGCGGTGCTCTATGACGGTATGGCGGCGGCGCTCGCATCGACGCCCGGGCTTCTCGCCGAGGGCATTGCCAATAGTATACTCGCATTGCTCCTTGTGCCTGCCCTGCGGGAACATGTTCCGCGGTGGTAAACGCACGGAGGGAAGAACAATTGCTGTATCTATGCTGTTATGAGAGAGGATAATGTCTTGCTTGAAACACTTTCACTTCCGATGCCTCAGCTGCCGACGCCTGCCTGCGCTATTCAGCGGGACGATGGACAGGTCGTACTGACGGCAGGGTCGCGATCACAGCTTTTGAGCGGAACAATTGCATCGACGAATGATGACGCACATATACTGATTGGACGGTATGCTTCTCTTGGACGAAATATCACCTTTGATATGGAGGATAGAGCCAGCAGAGCATCTGCAGCGGCATATCCTTTTTCTTTTTGGTCACCGTCCCCGGCGGAAGATGTGCCCGAGCGCAGGCAGATCATCATTGGAAATAATGTGCGTATCGAATCAAATGTGATCTTCAGGGGCGGTATTACCGTAGGAAACGGAGCCATTGTTCGTGCAGGGGCCGTTTTGATGGAGGATGTGCCGCCCTATGCCGTTGTTGAAGGGAATCCGGCGCGTGTTGCAGGCTATCGCTTTGACGTGGATACGATCCGTCAGCTTCAGCGCATCAAATGGTGGAATTGGCCGGAGGAGGATATTCGGAAGAACATACATATTCTGGCAGACAATGTCGATGCATTTCTTATGAAATTCCAACCGCCCGTGCATGAAATATCCGATGAGACCGTGGAGATTCTCCGTGAATTCAAGGAGCAGGGCTATCGCGTTTATTATTTTGTACCGGACGTTGATTCCCCGGAGGGAATCTGGCGAAAAGTGATTCGCGCCTATCTATCAGCGTATACCGCGAATGATAAGACGGCACTCCTCCTTAGCCTTTCAGGGGAAAATGCGGAAGCAGTGACGGCCAAAATTCAGCCGTTGATGAACACAATGGGGGAAAATGCACCTCTCATTTTGACGCACACATGGAATGAGGAACATCTTGGTCGGATCTTTTCTTATGTCGATGATCTGATTACGACAAAGGATGGGATCTCATCCGTCTGTGTGGATTATGCTTCCCATGAGAACGTGCGCGTATCGTATGGATGCGACGATAAGGAACAGATCTTTCCCCGTGAAAAGGAGATTGACATTTCCGTCTGTGTTCTCAGCTATCAGCCGGATTACGAGAAGCTTTTCGCAACGCTCACGTCAATCGTTCAGCAAGTACACTGTTCCTTTGAGATCATCATCGGTGATGACGGAACGCCGAATTTTCCTCAGGAAGAGATTGAACTGTGGCTGCGGCAGCAAGGATGCCGTGACTTTACGATCCTGCACAGTACAGAGAATCACGGCACGGTAAGGAATATGATGCAGATGCTCTCTGCTGCACGTGGGAGATATATCAAGGCAATCTCACCGGGGGATTATCTGTATTGCAATGATGTCCTTGGGAAAATGCTCCGCTTTATGGAGCAGGAGCACTATGCTGTGGCATTCGGACGGGCGTGTTACTATCATCATGACGGGAGTTCCTATCAGCTGCTCGATACAATGAGTCCGCTGAACCTTGAAATTTATGAAGCAAAGGACTATGATGCTGTAAAAAAAGCCTGTGTGATTTACGGAGATTTCATTCTTGGTGCACTCCTGATGGGGGAGCGCAGGATGATTACCGCCTATACGAACGAGATTGTCGGACATATTATCTACGGGGAGGACACGATCTATCTCAGAATGCTCGCCGATGGTATTCCCATCGGCTTTTGGAATCACAATTTTATCTGGTACGAGGTGGGCACGGGGATCTCTACAAAGGGGGGAGATGCATGGCGAAAACGCCTCGGGAAGGACATGGATGTGTGCCTCTTTATCATTGAACAGCTGCACGCGGAGATACGCGAAGAAAAGGAGAAAATCCTAAGCGGAGCCAATGGCAAGACAATGCGCGATCTGCAAAAAAAATATCGCACCGATGCCTTTGAAGCGTATATCGCGGAACATGGATCCTATCTGCAGGATGTCGATGAAGGTGAATTAGAGCGTCTCGTTCATGCGCCTGTTGTGCGGGGATGATTCCTTTAGCAAAACGGCGGAGCATTCGAATATATACATGAAAGTAATCCACATGGGTCGAGGAGAGTACGATGCAGATCGTAAAATATATGTTTCAGCCACACGGAGATGAACGCGGCATGCTCGTTGCTCTGGAGGAGTTTACGGATATCCCGTTCCGCATCAAACGCGTCTACTATATGTATGATACGGTTGCAGGGGTCGTGCGCGGGCATCATGCGCATAAGAAACTGGAACAGATTTTGATCTGTATTCATGGCTCGTGCAGGATCCGCCTCGACAATGGACGAGAAAAAAAGGTCGTGCCGCTGGAAAAACCATACGAAGGACTTTATATCTCCCACGCCATGTGGCGCGAGATGTACGATTTTTCTCCGGATGCCGTACTCATGGTGCTCGCCTCGGAGGTCTATGATGAGTCGGACTATATACGGGATTATGATGAATTTTTGCGGATGGTGGAGGCGAAGGGATGAAGATTGATCTTGCGGTTCTGCATCGGCAGTATGATCTTCATGCGGCAGAATATGATGCGGCGGCTCTGCGTGCCCTTCGCTCTGGGTGGTACATCATGGGCCCGGAGCTCTCGGCATTCGAGACGGAGTTCGCCGCCTATACGGGGGCAGCGCATGCTGTCGGACTGAATTCAGGACTTGATGCGCTGACGCTCTCTGTGCGTGCCCTTGGGATCGGTGCGGCGGACGAGGTCATTGTCCCGGCAAACACCTATATCGCCACGGTGCTTGCCGTCACGGAGAATGGGGCGACACCTGTCTTTGTTGAGCCTGATGTGCACTACTGCATCGACCCCGACTGCATTGAGGCGGCAATTACTCCGCGCACGCGAGCGATTATGGTCGTGCATCTCTATGGACAGGCTGCTGCTATGCCGGCAGTGATGGAGATCGCAGAGCGGCATCATCTCTTTGTCATCGAGGACTGTGCCCAGTCGCATGGGGCACACTTTGGCGATACGATGACGGGGTGCTTCGGTCATGTCGGCTGTTTCAGCTTCTACCCGACGAAGAACCTCGGTGCATTCGGCGATGCGGGTGCTGTCGTGACAGACGATGCAGTGCTTGCCGAGAAAATCCGTATGCTGCGAAACTACGGCAGCAAGGAAAAATATCATAATGAGCTCTGCGGCGTCAACTCCCGTCTGGATGAGATACAGGCGGCACTCCTGCGCACGAAGCTGACGCATCTTTCCGCATTGACCGAGGAGCGCAGGGAAATTGCAGCCAAATATCATGTAGGGATCAAGAATGAGCACATTCATCTCCCAGAGGTACGTGAGGGCGCGGAGCATGTCTATCATCAGTTCGTCGTTCGCACGTCGTCACGTGACCATTTTAAGGAGTATCTCCACGCACATGGCATTGAGACGGTGATCCACTATCCCATTCCCCCGCATCTCGCGGAGTGCTATGCATATCTCGGGCACACACGCGGCAGTTTTCCGCGCACGGAGCAGTACGCCAACGAGGTGCTGAGCCTGCCGATCTTTAACGGCATGCGGACAGACGAGATCACCTATGTGATCGATATTGTGAATGGTTATCGCCCATCCGTGCCACAGTGTGTGATGCAGAAAGGACATAGATGATCATGCCCTCCTCAACACAGCTGTATGATGTTTCGGTCTGTGTCCTTACCTATCACCCGGATTATGATAGGCTCTTTATTACGCTCACATCCGTTATTCGCCAGAAGGGCTGTACCTGTGAGATCATCATTGCGGATGATGGTACGCCGGATTTCCGTCAGAAAGAGATCGAGGCGTGGATGGCGGAGCATGATGTCGAGGATTACTGCATCGTGCGCAGTGCAGCGAATACGGGCACCGTTCGGAATGCGCTGAACGCATATAAAGCTGCCGGTGGTCGGTATGTCAAGCTGATCTCGCCCGGCGATTATCTATACGCCGATACCGTATTGGCGGAGATGATGAATTTTATGCAGAGCGAGAAGTATAAAATTGCATTTGGTCGGGCGTGCTATTACGTGGTGACGAATGGTGTATACCAGCTGGTCAACCGCATGCAGCCATTTCAGCTGCGCCCTTATTTGGAAAAAGATATTTCTGCCGTCAAGGAGGCGTATCTGGTCTATCAGGACTATGGTGTCGGTGCTGCCTTTATGGGAGAACGAGATCTTCTCATCGCCTATACGGAGATGATATGCGGGCGTATTGTTTATACGGAGGACGCTGTCTATCCGATCATGATCGCCGATGACATTCCCCTCGGGTTCTGGAATCGGAATCTGATTTGGTATCATTATGGCAGCGGAATATCTGACAGCGTATCGGAGGTGTGGAAGAAGCGCCTGCTGCATGACAGTAAAGTGACGTTGGAGATTATCATCGAGCGGCACCGTGAGATTTTGGATATGGTTTTTGGCGCGCAAAAAGATGGGCATGATGCAGGCCAGTCGTATGAGCAGCGGCGTGAGGCCTACTATGCAGAGGCACAGCATCTTTTGGACAACGGCTCATATTGGAAGAATGTTGATCCTGCAGAATTGGTCAAATTGGTGCACGCGGATGTAGTGTTCGGCAGATTGACGAATGAGAAGTGAAATGCGAGCAATTCATCTGAACGGACATATGGTCTGTTTGAACGAAGTTACGGCGGAGTACTTTCCACATATCATTGCATGGCGCAATGATCCCGTGAACCATCGGTATCTCAATCACCCGTTTCGTCTCGACATGGACAAGCAGAGAGCGTGGTATGAATCCTATGTGAATGACGCCACGCAGGGGCTGCTCGTTGTTGTTGACAAAGAGCATGATACACCATTTGCGACCATGGGATGGACGGCCTATGATGCGGAGCGGCATCGCTGCATCACGGGACGTCTGCTCGTCGGTGACCGCCGCTATCGGGGAAGTGCGCATTTTGCCGAGGCGACACTTCTTTTTGCTGACTATGTATACGATACATTAGGTGTGGACGTATGTTATGCACACATTGTGCGCGAAAATGCCGCATCACTCCGTTATCATGAGAAATACGGATTCCACCAGAATGAGGGGGAAATGCAGTTTCCGGAGGAACGCATCGTAAACGGGATGGAGCAGGTCGAATATCTGCGGCGGCGAGAAGACTGGCGTGTGGTAAAGCCTATGGTACAAGATAGGCTTCGGCCTTAAGAGATCACGAAAAACATGGTTTTCATTGATTTTTATTGGAGATGATTCATTTGTTCAACAACAAAAGTATACTTGTTACAGGTGGAACAGGATCGTTTGGGAAGAAATTCATAGAAACCGTACTCAAGAAATACACGCCTAAAAAAATGATCGTTTTTTCCCGTGATGAACTCAAGCAATTCGAGATGCAGCAGGTATTTGATGATCCCTGTATGCGCTATTTTATCGGTGATGTGCGAGATGAAGCACGGCTGAAACAGGCGATGTACCAGGTTGATTACGTCGTACATGCGGCGGCGCTCAAGCAGGTTCCGGCAGCAGAATATAATCCGATGGAGTGCATTAAGACGAACATTCATGGAGCACAGAACGTCATCAATGCAGCGATTGCTGCGGGCGTAAGAAAGGTGATAGCCCTTTCTACGGATAAAGCGGCGAACCCCATCAATCTGTATGGTGCAACGAAATTGGCATCGGACAAGCTCTTTACAGCGGCAAATAGTCTTGTAGGGGATCGTGGAACGCGATTTGCTGTCGTGCGCTATGGGAATGTCGTTGGCTCGCGTGGTTCTGTTGTTCCTTTTTTTAAAAGTCTGGTTGAGGAAGGGGCAGAGTCTATACCTATTACAGATACGCGCATGACACGATTCTGGCTGCGGTTGGAGGATGGTGTTAGATTTGTATTGAAGAGTTTTGAGCGTATGCATGGCGGGGAAATCTTTATACCAAAGATCCCATCGATGCGGATTACAGATTTGGCGAAGGCCATTGCCCCCCATATTCCAATACGAGTAATTGGCATTCGCCCAGGAGAAAAGCTTCATGAAGTTATGTGTCCTGCAGATCTGTACTATGATACCATCGAATTTTCGGATCATTTTGTTATTCGGCCGTCCACGCCAAACTTTGGCGGCGACTATACAAAAAATATGCTTGGAGAAGAAGGACATCTCGTTTCAGATGGATTTTCCTATGATTCTGGAACAAATTCACACTTTTTGACGGTCGATGAACTTCGGGAGATGAACCCATGATATACTATGGACGGCAGGACATCAATGAGGCAGATATTCAGGCGGTCGAGTCGGTACTGCGCTCGGATTTTCTGACACAGGGGCCTGCGATTGAGCGGTTTGAACGCCGCGTGGCGGATTACTGCGGCGCGAAGTATGCCGTCGCTGTCTGCAATGCGACGGCCGCACTCCATATCGCGTGTCTTGCTGCAGGGCTGGGAAAGGGCGATGTCCTATGGACGAGCCCTATCACCTTTGTTGCCTCGGCGAACTGTGCACTATACTGCGGCGGGGATGTTGACTTTGTCGATATTGATGCGAAAACCTACAACATGAGTGCAGACCTCTTGGAGGAAAAACTCCGCATGGCGAAGACAGAGGGAAAGCTTCCCAAGATGGTCATTCCGGTTCATCTTGCTGGACAGTCCTGCGATATGCGCCGTATTCGTGCTCTCGCCGATGAATATGGCTTTGCTATCACGGAGGATGCCTCCCATGCAGTGGGGGCAGATTATCTTGATACGAAGGTCGGGAGCTGCGCTTTTTCTGATATGACGGTGTTCAGCTTTCATCCCGTTAAGATTGTTACGACGGGGGAAGGCGGCATGGTTCTGACGAATGATGCCGCTCTCTATGAAAAACTGCGCCTCTATCGCAGTCATGGGATTACGCGTGATCCGAAATATATGACACATGAAAGTGATGGGCCTTGGTACTATCAGCAGATTGCACTCGGATTTAACTATCGCATGACGGACATGCAGGCGGCGCTTGGATGCAGTCAGATGGATCGCCTGGACGAATTTGTCGCGCGGCGCAGAGCACTCGCCGCGCGGTATGATACTCTCCTGCAGGGGCTTCCTGTTGTAACGCCGTATGTGATGACAGAAGCACATCCTTCATGGCATATCTATATTATAAGGATAAATCATGAACAAATTGGGAAGACAAAACAACAGGTCTTCGAAGAGATGAAGAAGCGGGGGATCGCACTTAATCTCCATTATATTCCAGTACACCGTCAACCGTATTATGAAAAATTAGGATTTTATCGAGGCGATTTTCTACAAAGTGAGAAATACTATGAAGAAGCATTTACGCTCCCGCTCTTTTATGAACTGACAGATGAACAGCAGAACTATATTGTGGAATCTTTACGGAACGTTTTGCAGCAATGAGAATATGGGAGGATATCTGTGCGGAAACTGACGGATAAGTTCTGTCTCGGTACGGTGCAGTTCGGTATGCAATATGGCGTCAACAATGCGCTTGGACGGCAGCCGACGGATGCGGAGGCTTTTGCCGTTTTGGATACGGCTTTGTCTGCGGGGGTTCGGATGTTTGATACGGCAAGTGCTTATGGGACCTCCGAAGATGTCTTAGGGCGTTATGGCCTTGCCCGCAAGGGGGTACATCTTGCATCAAAATTGGCTCCTGGAACGGCAGACTGCACTGAAGCAGTGCTTGCAGGACTCCGTACATCTCTTCATCGTTTGGATGCAGAGCAGCTATTTTGCTATATGCTCCACCGTGCAGATGATTTAGATAAGAGCGGCATTATGGATGGAATGTGTGTCGCGAAAGATAGTGGTCTGACGAAAAAAATCGGGGTCAGCATCTATGAACCGCAAGATGCCATGCGGGCAGCACATGATGATCGCATTGACGTGATCCAAGTGCCATACAATGTGTTAGATCAGCGGCTGGATGGGTGCTCTTTTTTTACATTGGCAAAGGAGCATGGAAAAATTATCTTTGCCCGGAGTGTATTTTTACAGGGGCTTCTCCTTATGCAGCCGCAGGAGGCAGAGAGGCATGTTGGGGGCAGCGGAAGAGCAATTGCATGTTTTCATGAGCTGGCGCGGGATTGTGGGTGTTCACCAGCAGAGGCGGCATTACTTTATACACTTTCGCACCCTTATATTGACTATGTCGTTTTTGGGGTGGATACGCCCAACCAACTTCTAGAAAATGTTAGGATATCGCAAAAGGAGACAACAGCTGTACAGTGCTATAGGCATCTTCGGGGCGTGTCTTTCAATGTGCCGGCACGCGTGGTTCAACCGAACCTTTGGTAGAAGGGAATTTCTATGACACAAGATGAAATTTTTCAAAGTGGCGAAGGAGATCAATGGTACGAGAGAAATAAAGTGAAACTGGTTCCAAAGGATGATTTCGTTTGCCGTATGATCGAAAGTATAGGAGTTCAGCCGCGGCGTATTGTGGAGGTTGGATGCAGCAATGGATATCGGCTGGAGTACCTGCGGCAAAAGTTCCATGCTGTATGTTATGGCTATGATATTTCGAACGAAGCCATTGAGGCGGGATGTGATGCCTTTCCAGAGATTCATCTGAAGCAAAAGGCATTACATGAGATTCCGTATGATACATCGTTTGATCTTGTTATATGCAATTTTGTGCTGCATTGGGTAGATCGAAGCCTTCTGGTTCAATCCATGAGCAGGATTGATGCGCTTGTTCACAGGGGAGGTACACTTGTTATTGGCGATTTTGACCCCGACTATCAGCAAAAAAGGAAGTATCACCATTTGCCGGATGAGGAAGTCTATACATATAAACAGGATTATACGGCTTTTTTCAAAGCGACAGGCCTATATCGAGAGACTGCGGTATTTTCCTTTGACCATGACAAACAGACGTATGGGTACGCACCTTCCGAGGCTCGAGGGATGTGCGCTGCACTGCGCAAGATGGAAAACGAAGAGTATTATGTCTTAACGCAATGATTTCGTTGCCGTGATTCAGAGGAGACATACATTGGTCTTGGCAATTTTGCAGGCGCGGACATCGTCCAGCCGCCTGCCCGGAAAAGTCCTGCGGCCGCTCCTGGGACGAGCAATGATTCTGCGCGAACTGGACCGGCTGAAGGAGTGCCGCGAGATTACGCGGCTCGTGCTCGCCACAAGTACGGATCCGACGGATGATGAGCTCGCACAGACGGTTGAGGCGGCAGGCCATGATGTCTATCGCGGCAGTCTGGATGATGTCCTGGGGCGGTATTATCACTGTGCACAGAGGTATATGCCGACCCATGTCGTGCGCCTGACAGGGGACTGTCCCGTCATCGATCCGCATATTGTCGATCAGGTGACTGCACAACATATTGCGGAGCATAATGACTACACGAGCACGACGGAACGCTTTCCCGACGGCCTCGATACGGAGGTTATGACCTATGCGGCATTGGAGAAAGCCTATCAGAAGGCAGATCTTCCGTCTGAGCGTGAGCATGTAACGCTGTATATCCGCCGTCATCCGGAACTGTTTCGCGTCGGTACGGTGGACTGCGCTGAGGATTATGGAGCGATGCGCTGGACGGTGGATGAGCCGCAGGACTTCGCATTGATCGAGAAGATTTACGAGCGGCTTTATCCGCAGCATCCCGACTTTACTATGGAAGACATTCTCACACTGTTTCGTGAAGATGAAACACTCGCCCATATCAATCAGGGAATTATGCGCAACGAGGGGCTGAAAAAGTCCATCGCAGATGAGAGAGTGCTGTAATCAGGGCAGAAATACAGCGGCATCGGAATGGACAGAGGAGGAAAACCATCATGAAGATCAATGAGAGAAGCCTGAAGAAGTCAGAGGAACTGTGGAAAGAGGCGCAGGAGAATATCCTTTCGGGATGCCAGCTGTACAGCAAAGGGCCTGAGACGCACATCCAGGGGGTCTCGCCGATCTATATCGACCACGGAAAAGACGGGCACGTCTGGGATGTCGACGGCAATGAATACATTGACTACGATATGGGACTCGGCCCCATCCTGCTTGGCTATCAGTACAAGGCTGTGGATGATGCCGTGATTGCCCAGCTGCGCCGTGGAATGGGATACTCTCTCGTTGCACCGGAGGAAGTAGAGTATGCAAAGCTCTGTGTCAAGCATATTCCGAGTGCCGGAAAAGTGCGCTTCCTGAAGACAGGGTCGTCTGCAACGGAGGCGGCGGTGCGCATCGCCCGCAGCTATACGGGCAGAAAGCATATTATCCGCGGTGAGTATCATGGCTGGCATGAGTGGACAACTGCCGCTGAGAGTGTGCGCCAGGGCGGGATCCTGCCGGAGGCACGAAAATTTATTCATAAATTTGACTATAATGATCTGGCGAAGGTGGAGGAGTACTTTGCCGCGTATCCGGGCGAGGTGGCGGCGGTCATCACAGAGGCAGTCGAGATCGAGCCGCCAAAGGACGGCTTCCTCGAAAATTTGAAGGAACTGTGTCACCGAAATGGCGCACTGCTGATCTTTGATGAGGTCGTCAATGGATTCCGCTTCTCTATCGGGGGCGCACAGGCATATTTCGGCGTCACGCCCGACCTTTCGACCTTTGGCAAGGCAGCGGCGAACGGCATGCCGCTCTCAATCGTGGCGGGGCGCAAGGACATCATGGAAGAGGTGGATAGAAACGTATTCATCTCGACGACCTTTGGCGGAGAGTGCCTCTCGCTGGCGGCCGGCATTGCCGTCATGAAGGAACTCGAATCCGGTGAGGCAACGAAGGAAATCTGGGCGAAAGGAAAGTACCTCCAGGATAAATTCCGTGCGATGGCGAAGGATCTCGATGTGCCGATCGATCTCGCGGGCTATCCCTGCCGACTGAACCTTGAGTATACAGACTACGAGGGGAAGAAAGACTGGCTCTATAACTCCATCTTTATGCAGGAGAGCGTCAAGCGCGGTGTGCTGCTTGGCTGGCATATTTTCCCCTGCTATACCCACACGCAGGCGGATCTGGACTTTACGCTCAATGTGTTTGAGGATGCGATGAAGGTCTATCGCGAGGCGCTGAGGAGCGGACACCCCGAGACCTACATGGAAGGGAAACCGCTGAAGATCGTCCTGGGCTGATCTCTGATGCGGGACATGGGCAGATGCAAAAAATAGCGGTAATACGTGCAGACGCGTCAGAGCAAATCGGCAGCGGGCATCTGATGCGCTGTCTGACACTGGCGGGTCGGATGCGGCGCGAGGGGACAGAGGTACATTTTATCTGTCGTGATCTCATCGGCAATCTGAATCATCTGGTGCGTGAGCAAGGCTTTCCGCTGCACGTCCTTCCGCGCCATGCAGATGATCCGTCGCTTACTGGTTATGCGGCATGGCTTGCCGTTGCGCAGGAAACGGATGCGCGGGAGACGGGAGAGGTGCTTCGTACACTTGCACCGATCATGCGTCTCGTCGTTGACAGCTATGCACTCGATGAGGTGTGGGAGCGGATCGTGCGCCCGCTCGTCGGTGAGATCTTTGTGATCGACGACCTTGCCAATCGGAAGCATGACTGCGATATACTGCTCGATCAGAATTTCTATCGCGCAATGCAGCATCGTTATGACGGGCTTGTACCTCCCTCCTGCAAACTCCTCCTTGGCCCCTCTTATGCGCTTCTGCGTGAGGAGTTTTATGCGGCAAAGAAAAAATTGCGCCGGCGGGACGGCCATCTCCGCCGCATCCTTGTATTCTATGGCGGCAGTGATGTCACGCATGAGACTGAAAAGGCTGTTCGAGCGCTCCTGCACCTCTCCCTGCCCGCCGTTGAGGTTGATGTCATCATCGGCGGGAGCAATGCACATCGCACACAGATCGAGGAGCTGTGTGCATCGCATGACTTTCTGCACACCTACTGCGCCGTCAGCAACATGGCGGAGTTTATGGCGAACGCTGACCTCTGCCTCGGAGCCGGCGGAACAACCACGTGGGAGCGATGCTTTCTCGGTCTGCCGGCAATCGTCACCGCCATTGCCGAGAATCAGCTTGAGATATGCCGCGACTGTGCAGATGCAGGGCTGATTTACTATCTGGGGCGATGGGATGAAGTGACGGAGATGGCACTGTATCATGCACTCTATGTCATGACGAAGCCGGAAGCTCTCACCCAGATACAGAACACTTGCAGATTGGACGTGGAGCATCATGCCGAAGAAGGAACTAATATATTTGCGCCCTGCTGAATACGCCGATGCAATGCTCCTCTTTCAATGGCGTAACGACAGAGAGACTCGTGCGAACTCTCTTCATGGAGAAAAAATTGTCTATGAGGATCATGTCCGATGGCTGAAGAGCGTACTTGGCACGGAGAAGGCAAAACACTTTTACATTCTGATGGTCAATAATATGCCAACAGGGCAAATTCGTCTAAGTATTGACCAAGAGACAGCGCTGATCAGCTATAGTATAGATGTGAGATTTCGCGCGCGAGGATATGGGCGGCTGATACTCCAGATGATGGAGGACAAGCTGGGAGAAGAAAATGAGCATCTGGATCTTGTGGGTTATGTAAAAAAGGAAAATATCGCCTCGCGAAGAGCCTTTATAGCCTTGAAATATACGGAGTACAGCGAGAATGATCTTCTGCGATATGAAAAAAGAATAGGCATAGCGGGAAGACCGAGGGAGTAGAATATGATAGAGAAGATCCCCTTCATCATTGCGGAGATGTCAGGCAATCATAACCAGTCATTGGAGCGTGCACTTGCCATCGTTGATGCTGCAGCGGATGCAGGCGTCGATGCAGTGAAGATTCAGACCTACACAGCAGATACGATGACGATTGACATAGACACGGGGGAGTTCTTTATCTCTGATAAGGACAGCCTGTGGAAGGGCGAAACACTCTACCATCTCTATGAGAAGGCGCATACGCCATGGGAATGGCATAAGGCGATCTTTGAGCGATGCAAAGAACGTGGCATTATGGGCTTCAGTACGCCGTTTGATGATACGTCCGTGGATTTTTTGGAAGATCTTGGCGTTCCCTGTTACAAGATCGCTTCGTTTGAGAATGTGGATCTGCCGCTCATCCGCAAGGTCGCCCGCACGGGAAAGCCGATCATCGCATCGACAGGGATGACAACGGTCGCAGAGCTCTCGGATCTCGTTCAAACGGTACGGGAAAATGGCTGTACGGATCTGACCCTGCTCAAGTGCACAAGCAGCTATCCTGCCTCACCGGAGGGGACGAATCTGCGGACCATTCCGCATATGCGGGAGCTGTTCGGCTGTACCGTCGGGCTCTCCGATCATACGCTCGGCATCGGTGCGGCAGTGGCGAGTGTTGCACTTGGTGCAGCGGTGATTGAGAAGCACTTCACCCTCTCGCGTGCTGAGGGAGGTGTCGATGCGGCATTTTCTCTGGAGCCTGCGGAGATGGCACAGCTTGTGCGGGAGTGCCGTACAGCAGCACTCGCGTTGGGGACGGTGTCCTATGAAAGGGCAGAGCAGGAGCAGAAGTCACTCCAGTTCCGCCGCAGTCTGTATGTCGTCGAGGATATGAAGGCTGGCGATGTCTTTACGGAGAAAAACCTGCGCCGTATCCGTCCAGGGATGGGGCTTTCGCCCAAGTATTATGATATCATTTTGGGGAAGAAGGCAAACTGCAGCATTACCCGTGGAACTGCTGTGCAGTGGGATCTGATTGAGTAAAAGGAATTTTAGGGGCGTTATATCATGTATATCTTTGAGGACAGAGGGTCTGTAAAGCGATACTATAGTCAGGAAAGAATTGCCGCAATTACAGAAGCGCAGGGCAGTGACTATCGTCGATACCGTGAACTGTGGGATGCGCCGAACATCATGGACGATGTCCTGGAGAAACCGCTCGAAATTATGTTAGAGCTGACCTCATGGTGTAATTACAAGTGCAAAATGTGTGACAAGGCCTTTGTCCCTGAGAAGGACAAGGTGAATATTCCTGTCGAAAGTGTTCGCCGCCTTGTCACAAACATCAATGAAATGAAAGTCGCTTCCCTGTGGGTCGGGGCGTTTTCAGAGTGCCTGATACACCCTCAAATTGGAGATATTTTAGATGTCTTGAAAGAAGCAGACGTACTCGATTTTACAATTATCACAAATGGTTCTGCATTACATGAGAAAACAGCAAAGAAGATCATTGATGCGGGCGTGAAACGACTGAGCGTCTCATTGGATGCAGCGACAAAGGAGACCTATTACGATGTGCGAAAAGGAGATCTCGATCAGGTAGAGAATCATATTGACCGCTTCATTGCACTGCGCGGAGAAGCTATATTTCCTTCTCTTCGTGTTTCCATGGTTATGATGGAGGACAACGTTAATGAACGTGAAGCCTTTTTGGAAAAGTGGAAAGGAAAAGCGGACATTATTGATTTTCAGGTTTTGATGGATGCATCACATATTGAACATTTGGCTGATGTGACGGAATACACGCCAGAGTGTGTAGAGCCGTTTCGCAGATTGGCAATTCGATATGACGGTGTCGTGCTGCCCTGCTGTACCTCGTATGGAACTTATTTCCCCTTGGGGAATATTCGAGATACTTCGTTAAAAGAGATGTGGGAGGGGGAAAAGATTCGTAAATTACGAGAAGAGATCAAAACAAAGAATTTCAATAAGGTCTGCCGAAATTGCAAGAAGGTAACCCAATAGGAAAGGTGAGACAAGTATGAGTCTTGCGGAATTGATTGAGTCTGGGAAAACGGCTGATGCGCTTATCCTTACAGTTGGGCTGATAGAGAAATCAGAGCATGAGAATGTGGATGTCGATGCACTGCTTGCAGCCTATCGTCTGTGTCATACAAAAGATACGGATATCTATCTGTGTACGATGATACAGAGTGGTATTCTTCGGATCCTGCACAATGCAACACAGAAAAATGTGCGGTTGGAGGACTTACTGAAGATCGCTGATACTCTTTCAGGATACGGAACTTCTGATGCTGTCAGTATGTATTTTCTGGGCTATGTGGCCGATTTCCTGTATCAAGTGGCAGAGTCTCTGCACAGCAAGGGAGATGCTCCCACGGCGTATCGTTTTTTGAGTGCACTCGCGTCACTTAAAGTTCCCGTCCGTGTGGAATATATACTGCTTGAAAATGCACTGAAGGGAAGCTTGCAGCTGCCCGCGGACTACAGCGTGTTCAGTGATGACCGGAAAAAAGAACATTCTGCTGTTGGAGCTCCTGAAAATGTACAGGCACCTGTTGGAGTGAATCATCGGCGCCTGCGTGTGGATATTTTACTCGAGTTTCCTACTGTTTGGTGCAAGGTCAAAAGTCTGTACGAGGCGTTGTCGAAGGATGAATTGTTTGACTGCCGACTCGTTGCGATTGATATGCAGGAGCGATCGTGGGACAGTGCGAAGGAATACCCCGCTTTTCTTCAGTTTTTGAATGATCGTAATCTTCCGTTTGTACCAGAGGCTGCTTATCGTTTTGCGGAGCGCAGACCAGACGTGCTCATTTATACGAATCCCTATGATTGGCATCACCCAAAGTTTTCTGTTGAAAATGTTAGGAGATACGGAATCCGGATCGTCTATCTCCCATACTCCATTCCATTTTTTGTTGATGAGAAGAACAAGGTGTATCTCTATGATTTGCCGATACATCGGCATGCATGGCGTGTTTATGTGCGCTCATCGCGTGAGATCCGCAAGTACGGAATGTACTGCCAGTCAGGGAATGCTCATGTATCGCTTGCCGGTGCGCCCTTGGCGGACTATATATCCGAGCAAAAGGAGCGGCTCAAGCCGGATGCACGCTTTAAAAAGACATTTCTGTGGGGGATCGACTACGGCTTCTGGGATCAAGCTACGGCAACCTTTAGGGAATATGGGGAAAGAATCCTGCAGTATTTCGCGGAGCATCCACAGCTTGGGCTCATCGTACGACCGCATCCTCTCTTTTATGGTGCAGTGACGAAAATGGGATTTATGAGCGAGGAAGAGGTTCAGGCCTTTTATCGTCATTGCGAAGATATCCCTAATGTATCATTAGACCTATGTGGAGATCTGACAGGCTCATTTTGCAAATCAGATGCGCTGATTTCAGATATTTCATCCATCTTGGTGGAATATCTGCTGATGGGGCGTCCTGTTCTGTATCTAGGGACAAAAGGTGCACCAGACTATCGGGAATATCCGGAGGACGATGCCGATGTGCTGGCACACTACTATTCGGGCGATACCTTTGAGCACATTGTCCGCTTTATTGAGATGGTCACTGCGGGGGAAGATCCTATGTGCAAAGAGCGTGTGTCAGTGCTCGACAAATACTTTTATCATACGCAAGTCAATGCCGGCGAAACCATCAAGGAAATGCTGAAGGACGCATTGCAAAACCAGTAAAGGAGTCGCTGATAAAATGAGATATGCCAGATTGGCGTAGATTTTTCCGATTGAGGCAGCCAACCGGACACATAGTGAGGGTTATGTGGAGAATTTGCTGACGATAAGCGGGCGAAAAGGATGTACTAAGATGGCGGTGCCGAATTTATCAGTGTTTCGCTAATGCGCAAGAAAGAGGAATGGATTCGATGAATGAGTCACAGGAGCAGTTGATCCGGCGGACGATTCGCCTGCATTTTGGGCAGAGTGCCGCAAAAGGGATTCTTCTGCCGCTGAAGGAAGGCATGACAAATGATTCGTTCCTCTTTACCGCGGATGGGAAAAAGTATATTTTTCGCTGCAATGGAGAGGGGACGGAGCGCCTGATCGACCGCGAAAACGAGAAGGCAGTCTATGAGCTCCTGTCTGACACGGGCATCACGGAGCACATCGTGGCACTAAGTACGCAGCCGGGGTATAAGATTTCGCGTTACTATGAGCACTCCCATGTCTGTGACCCACACAATGCGGAGGAGGTTGCCTCCTGCATGGCTGCGCTGCGTTCCTTTCATGAGCGCAGGCTGCGCGGCGTGAAAGTATTTGACCCATTTGCCGAGCTGCTCTTTTATGAGTCGCTGATGCCGGCGGAGGCTCGCAGAGGCAGTACCTACATAGCCGTGCGGGAACAGGTATTTTCGCTTCGCTCCTTTGTCGCTCCGTTTTTGGCGGAGGCGGCGACACTCTGCCATATTGATGCCGTCTCGGATAATTTCCTCTTTGTGGAGGGGCGTGAGCGCCCCTATCTGATTGATTGGGAGTATGCAGGTCTGTCAGATCCGCTGATTGACATCGCCATGTTTGCCATCTATGCCGACTATTGTGAGGAGGAGACAGAGCAGCTCATCGCGGCATACTTCCCTGAGGGCTTTGATGCTCTGCTGCGTGCACGCGTCCATACCTATATGGCGGTGGGTGGACTCCTCTGGTACGATTGGAGTGTCTATAAAAGCTCGCTCGGCGTGACGTTCGGTTCGTACGAAGAGAATCAGTTCCGCTTCGCGAAGGAATACGCCGTCAAAGCGCGGAAAGAGTGGGAGATGCTGTGATGGTACGCTATCCGATGTGGGTGATGCTCGGCATCGTGAGCGGGCTCCTCTGGGGCTGCAACAACTATCTCTACGGTGTCGGTGCATCGGCGGCAGGGGCAGGGCTTGTTGTCGGCATTGGTTTTCCGCTCGCCTGTACGGCAGTCAACGATATGAGTGCCGCGATCTTTTTGCTCGCGGTGAATGGTCTGCGCGGGACATTTCGTGCAATACGTACGGTCATTAGCCGATCCGGCCTCTTTCTCTGTGCCGCCGCCCTGCTTGGCGGGCCGATTGGACAACTCTCCTACTGCCTTGGCATCCTGTGGGCGGGACCGACCTATGCGCTGGCACTCTCGGCCCTCTATCCTGTTGTCGGCTGTCTTTTGGCGCGCCTGCTCCTGCATCAGCAGGTCACCCTGCGCATGGGTATCGGTATCGTTCTTGCTGTTGCCGGCGGAGTGATCACGGGGGCTGTGCCACCGGATCGTGCGCCGCTGCTCCTTCTCCCGGGGATGGCGTGTGCGATCCTTGCCGCTCTTTGCTGGGGCGGTGAGATTGTGCTGGCTGTACGTGGTATGGCAGACATCGAGCCGGATCTTGCCATTACGCTGCGTGAGTGCATCTCGGGAACGGTTTTGTTGGGGATCACACTGGCCTTTTTCTCGGATGATGCTCTTCTGAATGCACTCTCCGCAGCTCCTCTGTCCTTTATGACCCTAGCCGCCGCGGGCGCTGTTGCGGGCGCGTCCTATTTTCTCTGGTATGCGGTCAATCGTGCCATCGGCTGTGCGCGCGGTATGGCGACGAATGCGACCTATATTATATGGGGCGTATTGCTGCAGTGGGGCATTGCCGGGGCGGAGATCTCGGGACAGATGGTGCTGGGCTGCGGCCTCGTCTTTCTCGGAGTCCTTCTTGTATCGCTGTATCCGCATTCTGAATGAGCCACTGATTGAGGCATGGGAGACGATATGACCAAAGATGCATTTGATGCGGCAATCGCATCGCTTGATGCGGATGATGCCGTGCGGCGGGCACAGGCAGCGGAACGCCTTGCCCCCTATCGCGTGACAAATGCGGTGCTGATGGCGGCGGGTTATGGCAGTCGTCTTGCGCCCATCACAGACCATACGCCGAAGGGGCTTCTGCGCGTCCGCGGTGAGGTGCTGGTCGAGCGTCAGATCGCACAACTTCGTGCGGCGGGAATTGCGGATATATACCTCGTCGTCGGATATCTGAAGGAACAATTTTCCTATCTGGCATCGGATCCGCACATTCATCTGGTCGACAATGAGGACTATCATTGCTGCAACAATACGTCGTCCCTTTTTCGCGTGCTCGACGTGCTCGATAATACCTATATATGCTCGGCAGATAACTACTTTACGGAGAATGTTTTTACACCGTATGTCTACCGCTCCTACTATGCATCGGTGTATGGCGATGCACCCAGCGAGGAGTACTATCTCACCGTGGACGGCGATGGACGCATCACCGATGTGCAGATCGGCGGAGCACATGGATGGTATATGCTCGGGCAGGCATACTTCTCACGGGCGTTCAGCACGCATTTCGCTGCGCTCCTGCGCAAGGCGTATGAGCAGGATGCATCCGTGCGCGGCCTGCTCTGGGAGCAGTTCTATATGCGCCATATTGAGGAACTCACGCTCGAACGGCGGGAGTACGCAGACGGCATCATTTATGAATTTGATACACTGGCGGATATACAGGCGTTTGATGAGAGCTTCGCAGTGCAGGATTATATAAACTGAGAATTACTATTGATTATTCTCTAGTAACATATGTTACGTCGATGGAGTATTCCCTTTGCTATAATCGGACACAAGAAATGTGGATTTTCGCAAAGGAGAGTTATCTATGGATGCTAAGATGTTTTGCTTTCAGTGTCAGGAGACGGCAGGCGGAAAGGGCTGCACGGTGCAGGGCGTCTGCGGCAAGAAACCGGATGTCGCGGAGATGCAGGATCTCCTCGTCTATGTGACGAAGGGACTTGGTGCGGTGACGACGGCGCTGCGTGCGGCGGGCAAGCAGGTCTCGGTGGAGACGAATCATCGCATTACGATGAATCTGTTCGTGACGATTACGAATGCCAATTTTGACCGTGAGGCGATCATGGATGTGATCGAGGAGAGCCTCGCACTGAAGGCTCAGCTCCTGCACGAGCTCGGCGATGCGTCAGAGCTCCCCGCGGCGGCGCAGTGGACGGGCGCGCGTGCGGAATTTGCGGCGAAGGCCAAGACGGTCGGCGTGCTCGCAACGGAGAATGAGGATGTGCGCAGTCTGCGTGAGCTGACGATGTACGGTCTGAAGGGGCTTTCGGCGTACATGGAGCACGCGAATGCGCTCGGGTATGAGGACGAGGCGGTGGATGCGTTCCTGCAGAGCGCCCTGGCAAAACTCCTCGATGACTCGCTGGGCGGCGATGCGCTGACGGCGCTCGTCCTTGAGACGGGCAAGTGGGGCGTTGCGGGCATGGCACTCCTCGACAAGGCGAATACGGAGAGCTACGGCAACCCCGAGATTTCGAAGGTGAAGCTCGGCGTCGGCACCCGTCCCGGCATTCTCATTTCGGGTCATGATCTCAAGGATCTCGAGCGTCTCCTCGAGCAGACGAAGGGCACGGGTGTTGATGTCTACACGCACGGCGAGATGATCCCTGCGCACTACTATCCGAAGTTCAAGAAGTACGACAATCTCGTCGGAAACTACGGCAATGCGTGGTGGCAGCAGAAGGAGGAGTTCGAGAAGTTCAACGGACCGATCCTCATGACGACGAACTGTGTTGTGCCGCCGAAGGACAGCTACAAGGATCGCCTCTTTACAACGGCGGCGGTCGGTGTGGAGGGCTGCACGCATATTCCCCTCGTGAATGGCGAGAAGGATTTCACGCCCGTGATCGAGTGTGCAAAGAAGTGCGCACCTCCGACGGAGCTCGAGACAGGCGAGATCGTCGGCGGGTTTGCCCACGAGCAGGTCTTTGCTGTGGCAGATAAGGTTGTTGAGGCCGTCAAGGGCGGCGCGATCAAGAAGTTCGTCGTGATGGCGGGCTGCGACGGCCGTATGAAGTCGCGTGAGTACTATGCGGACTTCGCTGAGGCACTGCCGAAGGATACGGTGATCCTGACGGCGGGCTGCGCAAAGTACAAGTACATCAAGAAGAATCTCGGCGACATCGGCGGCATTCCGCGCGTGCTCGATGCAGGACAGTGCAACGACTCCTACTCGCTTGCCCTCATCGCACTGAAGCTGAAGGAAGTGTTTGGTCTCGACGATGTGAACAAGTTGCCCGTGGTATACAATATCGCGTGGTATGAGCAGAAGGCAGTCATCGTACTGCTTGCTCTGCTTCACCTCGGCGTGAAGAACATCCACCTCGGTCCGACGCTGCCCGCGTTCCTCTCGCCGAATGTGGCAAAGGTACTCGTGGAGACGTTCGGCATCGGCGGCATCACGAACGTGGCGGACGACATGAGAGCGTTCGGCATCGAGGGTACGGCGGTATAAGCCAGCCATCATTGATTTTTGAAAAAAGCGTCTGTCGTGCATGGCAGACGCTTTTATTATTGTTATGTTTATGATATGATACGTATGATAGAGAGATTAGAAAATGTAAGGGGGAGGTTATGCAGAGGTTCAGGAGGTTTTTTCGTATTGCACAGATATTATGGGAGAATCTGCGTGCATTTCGTCCGCCAACGGCCTTTTTGGTGATCGGTCTTTTTTGCTGTGGATTTATCCAAGATTTTGGCTCTGCCTATGTCGCTGTCTTGATGGCGCTCCTCACGCTCTTGGTCTATTTCCTCGGGCGTAGGCTTGGCGACTTGGGCCAGTTGATGATCGGCATCGCTTTTTCGCTCTGTGTGGTCGGAGCCATGACGGCATCGATCTTTATCGGGTATTTTTTCTATTCCGATTTCTCGCCGAATGGGCGGGAGAACTATGCGGAGATACGGCGCGATTTTTTCCCGCATGAGATTCCGTCGACAGCGTATGATGTCACGGTGTGGAGCCGCGTCAGCTTTGGGCGGGGATGGGATGAGTCATATCTTTCCTTTGGTGATACGAAGGAAAATATCCGCAAATATGAGCTGCAGGGGCGTGAGCACTCGGAACTCCGTACGCGCCATCCCTATATCAACGATACGATCCGTGTGCCGCGCATCGTGGTGGATGAGAGCAAGGTGCTTCCGCGCTTTGCCGCACTTCCCCTTTGGCAGCGCATCTTCTTTGACTATACGCCGCACCCGGCAAAGTGGGAGGAGCTGACGGGGAAGTATGCCTTCTACGTGTGGAACGGCAGCGATGATTTTGACCGCCCGCGCGCGGACATCATCGGCATCTCCGAGGATGGTACACATGTGATTTTTTACGCGGTGGGGAGATAGGGAGCTTGTTTATCAGTAATTGCATAAAAAGACAGCGGACGGAAGTGCATTTCCGTCCGCTGTCTTTCTAGGGAATCGCTGATAAAACAGTCCCTTGGATTGGCGTAGATTTTTTCGTCCGATTGAGGAGGCAAACCGGACGCATAGGGAGGGCTATGTGGAGGATTTGCCGACAAAAAGCGGGCAAAAAAGATGCGCTAAGATGGCGGCGCTGAATTTATCAGTGCTTCCCTATAATACGGCGTGCAGCAGCTCCTTGGTATCGCGCTCATGCGGTTCGCGCAGGATGTCTGCCGTTCTGCCCTGTTCGATGATGCGTCCGTGCCGCAAGATGAGGATGCGATCGGTGATGGAGCTGACGAGGGGGAGGTCGTGGGAGATGAAGAGGAGACTCATGCCGTGCTCTTTTTGCAGGCGACGGAGGAGCGTGACGATTTTCTCCTGCACACAGGTATCGAGTGCCGAGGTCGCTTCGTCACAGATGAGGATGTCAGGGGATACTGCCATCGCACGTGCGATGGCGGCGCGCTGACATTCGCCGCCGCTGATCTCGTGCGGATACCGCGTGGCGTAGGAGGCAGGTAGTTCCACTTCGTCGAGGAGGGCGGCGACGCGGTGATCGGTGGGCTGCTCATCGGGAGGGCAGAGGTTGTGGATGGTTTCGCTGATCCCTGCACCGATGCTGCGGCGTGGGTTGAACGAGCCGTGTGCGTCCTGAAACACCATCTGGATGTGGCGACAGAGCTCTTTGCGCGCATGGCCCGATGCGCCGACGATGTTTTTTCCTGCGAGCAGGATGCGTCCCTCCGTCGGGGTGAGCAGTCCCGTGAGGAGTTTTGCTGCGGTGGACTTGCCGCTGCCGCTCGCACCGACGAGACCGAGGCGTTCGCGCTCGTACAGAGAGAAGGTCATGGCATCGACGGCCTGTGTCCGTGCGGCATCCCCATCAAAGTGCATGGAGACGTTGTCAAAGCGCAGGAGAGGGGCCTCTGCACAGGGCGTGCCTTTCGGGGGGCTGACCTCTGTGTGGGATGAACTCGGTGATGGATCGCCGATCCGGGGGATAGAGGAAAGCAGATTCTGCGTGTCCGCGCACTGCGGATGGGCCAGCAGCTCCGCCGCTGCGCCCTGTTCGATGATGCGTCCGTGCTTCATGACGGCGGCACGGTCGGCGATGTGGCGCAGCACGCCGATATTGTGCGTGACGAGGAGCATTGCTGTGCCGTCCTCGTCGCGCAGGGTGCGCAGGATTTGCAGCACCTGCCGCTGCAGCGCGGCATCGAGGGCTGAGGTCGGCTCGTCGGCGAGCAGGAGACGCGGCCGCAGGGCGAGTGCGAGTGCTATCGCGGCGCGCTGCGCCATCCCACCCGACAGTGTGAAGGGATAGGCGTCGAGGATGTGATCGGCGTCAGTGAAGCCCATGCGGCGCAGGAGCTCTGCCGCACGTTCCGTGATCTCCGCATCTGTGTATGTGCCGTGTGCCCGCATCGCCTCGGCAAACTGTGTCCTGATGCGGCGCGTCGGATTCAGTGATGCACCTGCATGCTGAAATACGATGCCCATTTCCGCGCCGCGCAAACGGCGGTAGTCTTCCGCTGTGCACGCAGCCAGCTCGCGCCCGTCGAATCGGATCGTGCCCGCGCGGCGGATGAGCCCTGTTTCGCGTATGCCCATGATTGCTTTGAGCAGGGTGGACTTGCCGCTGCCACTCGCACCGACGATGCCGAGTACCTCGCCCGGCGCGACCTGCAGCGTGATGTCGTGCAGGATGGCACTGTCCCCGTACCCTGCGCACAGTCCGTCGATGCGCAGGAGGGGAGGCGTCCCAAGGCATTCATTTTTTTCAGCCATTTATTCTTTGTCCAGGTCTTTGGTGACCTGATAGTAGTCCGAGGGCGTAGAGAGGAGACCGCTCACGCCCTTTGCCATGCCGACCTGCATGGTGTTGAATCCGATGAAGTCCATCGCGCGGTCGTCGATCACCTGCTGCTGGATCTGGTTGACGAGCTGGATGCGCTGTGCGGGGTCAAAGGTGACCGCAAGCTGCGATAGTGCCTGATCTGCGGCGCCACTGCGGTAGTGCCCGTAGTTGGCGACGCCCATACTGCCCACCGCGTCACGCAGGAAGGCGTAGGGGTCGCCCGTCGGCATGGTGACGACGGAGTAGATACCGAGGTCAAAGTCACCGCTGCTAAAGAAGGTGGACTTCTCGTGCGGATGCACCTCGATCTTTATCCCGACATGGCGGAGCTGTGCCTGCATCTCCGTGGCGATAGCCTCCGAGGAGAGGCGACGGTAGATGCTGAGACCGATGACGAGCGGGACGCCGTTCTTCTCGACGATGCCGTCTCCGTCGCTGTCCTGATAGCCCGCCGCAGCGAGGAATGCATGCGCCTTTGAGAGATCATAGGAAAGCGGCGCCGGGGCGCGGTAGGGTGTCGATGGGAGGAAGGCACCATTTGCGGCGGTCATTGCACCCTTGAGGTACTGCGTTCCGATGATGTCTTTGTCGATGCCGCACATGATCGCCGTGCGTACGGCTGGATCAGTGAGACGGTCGAGGTTCATATAGAGCTGGTAGACGCGTGTCTGCGGCGTGCGGACGAGGGTGAATTTGTCCGATGCGGCAATCGTCTCCGCGTTCTCGGGACTGAGGTCGAGGGCGGCGTCGATCTCTCCGCTCTCGAGGGCCATGGCGAGGGCGGCAGGGTCGGGAATCTTTGTGTAGGTCACCCCGTCTGCACGTACCGCACCATCCCAGTAGTGCTCATTGCGTGTCATGACGGCGGAGAGGTACGGCTCGTAGGAGGTGAGGGTGAATGGCCCCGTGGCGACGGGCGCCTGGTCAAAATCCTCCGTGCCCGCGACATCGAGGATGATGGCGTACGGGTCACAGAGGTCGTTCACCAGTGTCGCATACGGTTCTTTTGTCCGGATGGCGAGGACGTCTCCATCCGCTGTGTACTCTGCCCCGCGCAGCCATGCGGCGCGCTGATTGATCTCCGCCGTGCGCTGCAGAGAGGCAGCGACTTTCTCGGCGGTCATTTTTTCCCCATTGGAGAAGACGACGTTATCCTTCAGCGTGATGCGCCAGTCGGTCGGGCTGATGTTCTCGGCGCGCTCCGCCAGCCATGGCTGCGGGCGCATCTCATCATCCAGCCGAAACAGTGTCTCGCCGATGCCGCAGCGCAGGACGAACCAACTGGCCCACTCCTTCGCGGGATCCATCGTGCTGTCCGTTACGTCGAGCGTTCCGCCGACACGGATGATCTTTTTCCCGTCTGCCGCATTCTGTGCGCCGCAGCCGAGGAGAGCAAAGGAGAGAGCAACGAGCGCGAGCGCGCATAGACGATGGAGCATCTTGTTCATGGTTCTTCCTCCTGTGGGG
The DNA here is from genome assembly GCF_001189555.1 of Selenomonas sp. oral taxon 478. Classification (NCBI taxonomy): domain Bacteria; kingdom Bacillati; phylum Bacillota; class Negativicutes; order Selenomonadales; family Selenomonadaceae; genus Selenomonas; species Selenomonas sp. oral taxon 478. Next base: position 1,419,668 of record NZ_CP012071.1, read on the forward strand.
GATTCTTATTTTTTCATCTTTGGATCGAGATGGTCGCGCAGGGCATCACCGAAGAGATTGAATACCATCATGACGGAGATCATGACGATGCTCGGGGCAAGTGCTGCCCACGGTGCCTGCCGCAGATATTTTTGTCCCTCGCTGATCATGGCGCCCCACTCGGCATCGGGAATTTTGACGCCGATCCCGAGGTAGGAGAGCGCGGCAAGCCCCATCATCATCGTACTGATGTGCATGACGGCGGTGGTGATGAGCGTCCCCGCGATGTTCGGCAGGATGTGCACGAATAGAATGCGCATCCTGCTGCACCCCGAGAGCCGCGCCGCCTGGACATACGTCTCCTCTGCTGCCGCCAGCGTCATGCTGCGTGCGAGGCGTGCGTACTGCGTCCATGTCGTCAGCATGAGGGCGAGGACGGCGTTCGTCAGCCCGCCACCGAGGATGCCCGCGACGGCGATCGCGAGGATGAGACTCGGAAATGCCTGCACGATGTCCGTTATACGCATGAGCAGGGCATCCGTGCGTCCGCGGAAGAACCCGGCGAGGAGTCCGATGAGACTGCCGCCCGTGCCTGCGATGAGGATGATGAGCAGAGCGGCGCAGATGGACGTCCTTGCGCCGAAGAGGATGCGTGAGAGGAGATCTCTGCCGTAGTTGTCCGTTCCGCAGGGGTGTGCAGCGGACGGCGGCTGCAGGATCAGCTGCGGATCGGTGGCGTATGGGTCGTATGGGGCGAGCTGTGCTGCAAAAAGACTGACGGCGAGGATGAGTACCGATGCGCCCGCGAGGAGACCCAGGAGAAGCGGGGCTTTATGCGCGGCAAGCATGGCCTTCCTCAACATCCCCTGATCCTCGGGTTGAAACGGCGATAGGAGAGGTCGGTGAGCAGGTTGACGACAAAGTAGGCCAGTGCCATCCAGACGACGGCCGCCTGGATGACGGGGTAGTCACGGCTGCTGATCGCCGTCATGAGGAGACTGCCGACGCCGGGGCGGCTGAAGAGTGTCTCGATGATGACCACGCCGCCGAGCAGAGAGCCGACGGAGATGGCGGTCAGCGTGATGACGACGCCCATGATATTTTTGAGGACATTTCCAAATAGAATGCGGCGTTCGGGTATTCCGCGCGCGCGCAGGCCGATGATGTAGTCCTTTGCGAGCTCGTCGAGGGCCGCCGCGCGGATCTGCCGAATGTAGCGCGCCGACATGATGAGTGCGAGCGCCGCCGTCGGCAGCACCATGCCGATGGGGGAATTGCCGGCGAGCACGGGGATCCATCCGAGCTGATAGGAGAACAGAAACATGAGGAGAATGCCGACGATGAAGCTCGGCACGGCATTTCCGATAAAGGTGAGGAAACGGACGGTGCAGTCCAGTGCACTGTTTCGATACGCTGCAATGGCGATGCCGAGCGGCAGGGAGATGAGGAGGGTGAGGAGCATCGCACTGGCCGCTATGGCGAGCGTGTAGGGGAGCGCCTGCAGGAGCATGGCGGCGACGGGGCGATCACTGCGGTAGGATGTCCCCATGTCTCCGTGGAGAAAACGCAGGAGCCAGTCGCCGTACTGAATGGGCAGCGGACGGTCGAGCCCCATCTCCGTGCGCATCTGTGCTGCCGCTGCGGGATCGACGGCGATGCCGCCCAGCGAGAGACGCACGCTGACGGGGTCGCTCGGTGCAAGGTGAATCAGCGTGAAGGAGAGCACGGTGATGCCAAAGAATACGGGAATAAACTGTGCGCAGCGGCGCACGAGAGCGGATAATGTCATGTGTGCCTCTTTCCACAAGAAATATCATAGAAGGTTTTCCTGTCTTACCAGATGAAAATTAGTATATCGTCACGCGTCGAACATTGTCAACGAGAAATAAAAATATTCCATACTCTTTGATAATTCTTCTCAGAATAATACGATATGTATATGTGAGAGAGTACGGTTGTCTGTCGGAAAGATTTGACCTGTTTTCTTCTTTTGTCTATAATAGGGGCGTTACTGTGTATGATAGGACGGGGGAGGGCATACGGATGAAGATTTTGGCTGCGGATGGGATTTCACCTGAGGGAATCGGTCTTTTGACGGACTATGAGGTCGATGTGCGCGATAAGATCTCGCATGAGGAACTGCTGGATGTGATCGGAGACTATGACGCGCTGATGGTACGCTCGGCGTCGAAGGTGACGGCGGACGTCCTGGAACGCGCGGGGAAACTGAAGATCATCGGGCGCGCCGGCGTCGGTGTGGACAACATTGACGTAAAGGCGGCGACGGAGCGCGGCATCATCGTCATCAACTCGCCGGGCGGCAATACGATTGCCGCGACGGAGCATACAGTTGCGATGATGCTCGCCATGGCGCGCAACATCCCGACAGCGGATGCGACCATGCACGCGGGGCAGTGGAACCGCAAGGCATACGTCGGCGTTGAGCTGCGCGGCAAGACACTCGGTGTCATCGGCATGGGGCGCATCGGCGGCGGCGTCGCAAAGCGCGCCCTCGCCTTTGACATGAATGTGATCGCCTATGATCCCTACATCAACGAGGAGCGGGCAAAGGCACTCGGCGTGACCGTCGGGACGCTCGATGACATCATCGAGCAGGCGGACTTCATCACGGTGCACATGCCTCTCACGAAGGAGACGCGCGGCATGATCTCCATGGCGCAGATGCGGCGGATGAAGCAGGGCGTCCGCCTCGTGAACTGTGCGCGCGGCGGCATCATCAACGAGCACGATCTCGCCGAGGCCGTGCGCGAGGGAATCGTCGCGGGGGCGGCGATCGACGTGTTTGAGAGTGAGCCGCTCGCGGAGGACAGTCCCCTGCGCAATGTGCCCGGCATCGTCCTCACGCCGCACCTCGGCGCGTCCACGGTGGAGGCACAGATCGGCGTCTCAGTGGACGTGGCAAAGGGCATCCGTGCCGCACTGCGCGGTGAGCCGGTGCTCGCGGCGGTCAACATGGCACCTGTCTCAAAGGAAGTCATGCGTGTGATCCGCCCCTACATCGCGCTCGCCGAACAGCTCGGGTGTACAGCGTGCTCTCTCGCCGAGGGACCCATCTCGCAGGTCGAGGTCGTCTACAACGGTGAGATCACTGAGGTCAATACGAGCTTCCTCACGACGGCCATTCTCAAGGGGATGCTCAACCCCATCCTCGAGAGCGAGATCAACTACGTCAACGCACCGAGTGTGGCGAAGTCGCGCGGCATCAAGGTCTCTGAGATTCGCGAGAAGGAGACGTCGCACTACTCGACGCTCATCACCGTGCGCGTGACGGCATCGGGCGGCACTTCTGAGGTGCAGGGCGCGCTCTTCGGCGAGGAGGGACGCATCGTTCGCATCAACCGCTTCCGTGTCGACGTTGACCCGCACGCACGCATTCTCATCTGCCCGCACATCAACCGTCCCGGTGTCATCGGCACGATTGGCTCGATCATGGGCGCGGCAGGCATCAACATCTCCTCTATGCAGGTGGGAAAGTCTGACCGCAAGGGCATGAACATCATGGTACTCACCATCGATCACGACATCTCCGATGATGTGCTCGCGCGCGTGCTCGCTGTCGAGGGCATCTTTGATGCGAAACTGGTCAATTTCGAGGCAATTTAAGGGAAGCACGGATAAATTCAGCACGAGCGCGTTGACATATCCTTTATCAGCGATTCCCTGCGAAGATTTCAGGCTTTTTCCATAAATGCCCTGTATGATATAGTCAAAAGGACAAAGATTTGACAGATAAAGGAGAAATGAAGCTATGAACACACTGAAAACAACAATGCTCATGGCGCTCCTGATGGCGCTGATGGTCGCTCTTGGCGGCGTATTCGGCGGACATACAGGCATGACCATCATGCTCATCATTGCGATAGGGATGAACTTCTTCTCGTACTGGTTCTCCGACAGCATGGTGCTCCGCATGTACAATGCACGGGAGATTGACCGTACGGATGCACCGGAGCTCTACGGCCTGGTCGAGAAGCTCGCGGGGAACGCGGGGCTTCCGATGCCGCGCGTCTGCATCATCAACGAGGACGCGCCGAACGCATTTGCGACGGGGCGCAATCCGTCCCATGCGGCTGTCGCCGTTACGACGGGGCTGATGCGCGTCCTCGACTACAACGAGATCTCGGGCGTGCTCGGGCATGAGCTGGCACACGTCAAGCATCGCGACATCCTCATCTCGACCATCGCCGCGACGATGGCGACCGTGATCTCCTACGCGGCGAACATCGCCCAGTTTGCGGCGATCTTCGGCGCGGGACGCTCGAGCGACGACGACCGCGGCGGCATCATCGGAATGATCGCAACGGCGATCATCGCCCCGATTGCGGCGGCGCTCATCCAGATGGCGATTTCGCGTTCGCGTGAGTACAGCGCGGATGAGGGCGGCGCAGAGATCTGCGGCAACCCGAACTACCTCGCAGCGGCACTCGAAAAGATCGAGTACTATGCCGTGCACGGCGCGCCTCTCCCGGAGGCAACGCCGGAGACGGCACACATGTGCATCATCAATCCGTTCTCGGGACATGACTTCTCGTTCAAGAGCCTGTTCTCGACGCATCCTGCGACGGCGGAACGCATCGCGCGTCTGCGCGAGCAGGCACAGCGGATGCACGTTCGCTGAGTGTATGTAAGAGTCTCGGACACCGATTCCTGTGGTGTTCGAGACTTTTTGCATTCCATTTAGGAATCGCTGATAAAATGAAGTCCGTCAGATTGGCGTAGATTTTTTCGTCCGATTGAGGAGGCAAACCGGACGCATAGCCAAAGCTATGTGGAGGATTTGCAGGCATTGAGCGGGCAAAAAAGATGCGCTAAGATGACGGTGCTGAATTTATCAGTGCTTCCTTTATTGCGTTTGCCCTGACATCATCATATAATGAAAGCCTAGCAGGAGGAGGATGGTATATGCTCGCAAAATCGGCGAATCTGCATGCGTGTGTTGATCCAAGGATCAAGGAGGAGGCAGAGCTTGCCGCAGATGATGAGGACTAAGGAAGGAGAACGATAATGAGTTCACTGCATATTGCTGCCGAAAAGGGAGAGGTCGCGGAGCGCATCCTGCTGCCGGGTGATCCGCTGCGTGCGAAGTACATCGCGGAGAATTTTCTCGATGGGGCGAAGGAGTACACGTCCATCCGCAACATCCTCGGGTATACGGGGACATATCATGGCGTACCCGTCTCCGTACAGGGAACAGGCATGGGGATGCCGTCGATCTCGATCTATGTGAACGAGCTGATGGACTGCTACGGCGTGCAGAAGCTCATCCGCGTCGGCACGTGCGGCGGAATGCATGAGAAGGTCAAGCTGCGCGACGTGTTCATCGCACAGGGCGCGACGACGGACTCGGGGATGATCCGCAGCATCTTCGGCGGCTCGATCAACTATGCGCCGCTTGCGGACTACGAGCTTCTCTCTGTCGCCGTGGAGAATGCAAAGCGCATGGATCTTCCTGTGCGTGTCGGCAACGTGATCTCCGTTGACCGCTTTTACGACGAGGAGATCGACAACGACAAGCTCCGCACCTACGGCGTGCTTGCCGTGGAGATGGAGGCGGCGGCACTTTACACCCTTGCGGCAAAGTACGGGCGGCAGGCACTCGCACTCTTTACCGTGAGCGATCATCTGCTGACGGGCGAGAAATGCACGGCGGAGGAACGGCAGACGACGTTCAACGATATGATCAAGATTGCCCTTGAGACAGCAGTCGGGTAATAGACAAAGACAGCATCACACAAACAGCGCACGGGAACGCGATTCTCGTGCGTTATTTTTGTGTGGAAACGTAATCATTTTTTCGTGATTTCAAAAAGAAAACGTTTGCATTTTTGAAAAACATATCGTATAATAAAAAATGTAAATGTAAACGTTTACTGTAGCGGTTTTGGAAGGAGCGACATCGCGCGCATAACGATGCTGCATCCATTTGAAGGAGGGAATTGTATGGAGGAGAAAAAGTACATCATCACGGTCGGCCGTCAGTACGGCTGCGGCGGCCGGGAGCTCGCCGAGATTCTCGCGGAGAAGCTGGACGTGCACCTCTACGATCGTCAGATCGTGCACATGGCGGCGGCAAAGCTCGGGATCAACGATCTGAACGAGAAGGATCTCTTGGAACTCGAGAATACGGTGAAACCGCTCTCGTCGCGCTTCATTCCGTTTCATTCCTTTGGCATGGCGATGGGGGAGTCGAGCCAAGGGATGTTCATGGCAGAGTCAAATGTCGTGCGCAAGCTCGCAGATGACGGCCCGTGCATCTTCCTCGGCCGCTGTGCGGACTATGCACTGCGCAAGCGCGACGATGTGTTTTCGATCTTCGTCTGCGCAGATGATGAGTTCCGTGAGGAGCGCGGACGGACAGTCTACGAGGGGAAGTCGCTGAAGGAGCTGAACCGCGAGAACGAGAAGCGCGCGCGCTACTACGACTACTACACGGGGCGCAAGTGGGGCGACGGCGCGAACTACGATCTCGTGGTCAAGACGGGGCGTGCACCGCTTGCGCAGATCGCGGACGGCATCATCGCCTATATGCATGCGGTAAAGGGGTAAGGAGGAACTCTTATGGCATCTCCGAAGAGCAAGTTCTGGTCACGCATCGCCTATGCCTGCGGTACGTTCGGGCACGATGTGTTCTACATGATGCTGGCGACGTACTTCATGATTTTCGTCACGAGCAATCTGTTCCACTCCGACAACCATGAGCACGATGCCTATATGATCGGCATTGTGACGACGATCATCCTTGTTCTGCGTATCGCCGAGCTGTTCATTGATCCCTTTATCGGCAATACGATTGATAAGACCAAGACGCGCTGGGGCAAATTCAAGCCGTGGGTGCTCGTCGGTGCATTCGTTGCGGCGATCTCGCTCGCGATTCTCTTCACGGACATGGGCGGCCTGACGGTGTCGAACCCGATGCTCTACCTCGTGCTCTTTGCCCTCATCTATCTCATCATGGATGTGTTCTACTCGGCAAAGGATGTTGCGATCTGGTCGATGATCCCCGCGCTCTCGTTCGACTCGCATGAGCGCGAGATCACGGCGACGTATGCACGTATCGGCTCGGTGTTCGGCGCGCAGATGATTACGGCGATTGTCATGCCCGTCGTCCTCTACTTCTCGCTGAATGAAAACGGCGGTGCAGGCGATGGGACGGGCTGGTTCGCCTTTGCCGTGATCGGCGGCGGCATCGCAACCCTCGGCGCGATCATCCTCGGTCTTGGGACGAAGGAAGAGGACTCTGCGCTGCGCGAGAACAAGACGGAGACCTCGTTCAAGGACGTGTTCTCGATCCTCATCAAGAATGATCAGCTGCTCTGGGTGGCGATTGCGTATCTTGTTTTTGTTCTTGGGCAGAATGTCATCAATAATTTCAACCTCTATTACTTTATCTATGTGCTCGGCGACGCGAAGCAATTCTCCTTCCTCGGTGTCATCAACGTCATCATCGGCTTGCTCGCCGTGGCTCTCTTCCCGACGCTGACGGAGAAGTTCAGCCGTCGGAGGCTCTTCTTCGGCTCGGTTGCCGTGATGCTCGTTGGCATCGTGCTCTATGCGATGGCGGGCACGAGCGTCCTTATGACCCTCTTTGCCGCAGGTCTCTTTGCTCTGCCGCAGCCGCTGATCTTTCTCGTTGTGCTCATGACGATCACGGATACAGTCGAGTACGGGCAGCTGAAGCTCGGGCATCGTGATGAGGCTCTTGTCCTCTGCGTGCGTCCTCTGGTGGACAAGCTCGCGGGTGCGATTACAAGCGGGCTGATCGGTCTGACTGCGATCTGGGTCGGCATGACGAGCGGCGCGACGGCGGCGACGATCACGCCGGAGAACCTCTTCAACTTCAAGCTCGTCATGTTTGCACTGCCGTTTGTGTTCATCCTGCTTGGGACGATTCTCTATCGTGCGAAGGTGACGCTTACGGAGGCGGAGCATGCACGCATTGTGGAGGAACTCGAGGAGAAATGGGATGAAATGAATAAGTAATCCTGTGGTAACATTTGTGGAAGCGGTCGCTAGCGACCGCTTTCTTTGCAGAAATGGAGGTCTTGATATGAGCGGCTTCGATTTTGGGAAACTGAAAGACCCGCAGTATTTTGCGGAGAACCGTCTGCCCGCGCACAGTGATCATGTTTTCTATCGTGATGAAACGGAGCTTGCACGCGGTGTGTCTTCATTTTACCGCACGCTTGGCGGCGTGTGGCATTTCGCCCATGCGCGGAATACGGCGTTTATCCCGCAGGGATTTGAGGCGGCGAACTACGACTGTCATGACTGGGAAACAATTCATGTGCCCGCACACATCCAGATGGAGGGGCACGGCGTACCGCACTACACAAATACGACATATCCATGGGATGGGCACGAGAGTATCGCGCCGGGTGAGATTCCAACGCGCAGCAATCCCGTCGGCTGCTATGTGAAGTATTTCAACGTGCCCGAGGACTGGGAAAATGTGTTCATTTCCTTTGGCGGCGTGGATGCGGCACTCGCGCTCTTCCTCAACGGGCATTTTGTCGGTTACAGTGAGGATAGCTGCACGCCTGCGGACTTCGATCTGACGCCGTATCTTGTGACGGGCGAGAATAAGCTGGCGGCGATGGTGTTCCGCTATGCGAGTGCAAGCTGGCTTGAGGATCAGGATTTCTGGCGGTTCTCTGGGATCTATCGGGATGTACTTCTCTATACGAAGCCCGCCGTGCACATCGAGGATATCGAAGTCCGTGCAATCCCCGTTCATAACTATGCAGACGGTCATCTCTCCATTCGTCTCTCGTTCGGTGATGCGGGGGACAAGGGCGTTATGCTCGATCTCTATGATGCGGACGGCGCCGAGGTGCTGCAAGTCAATGAGCATTTTGTGGGGACGGCGTACGAGCTTTCGGCAGACATCGCGGGGGTTCATCTGTGGAGTGCGGAGGAGCCGTACCTCTACCATGCCGTTCTCTGTGTCTATGATGCGGGCGGACTCCTACAGGAGGTTGTGCGCGTACGGGTCGGCTTCCGTGAGTTCTGCATGAGGGACGGTCTGATGCAGATCAATGGCAAGCGCATTGTGTTCAAGGGAGTCAACCGCCACGAGTTCGACTGCGACCACGGGCGTGCGATGGACCCCGCGCTCTTTGCGCAGGATCTCATTGCACTCAAACGCGCGAATGTCAACGCGATCCGCACGTCACATTATCCGAACAGCAGCCGTCTCTATGAGCTGTGCGATATTTACGGACTCTATGTCATCGATGAGACGAATCTCGAGACGCACGGCTCGTGGATGAAGAACGGCGCGTGTGCGAAGGATGAGGATACCGTGCCCGGCGATCACGAGGCTTGGCTGCCCGCCGTGCTCGACCGCGCACAGTCGATGTACGAGCGGGACAAGAACCATCCGTGCATCCTCATCTGGTCGTGTGGAAACGAGTCCTGCGGCGGGCGTGACATCTACGAGATGAGCGAATACTTCCGCCGCGTCGATCCGACGCGCCTCGTTCACTACGAGGGAATTTTCTGGGATCGCAGCTATCCCGCGACGAGCGATATGGAAAGTCAGATGTATACGAAGGCGGCGGACATCGAGGCGTTCCTCAAGGAGCACAGGGACAAGCCCTTTATCTGCTGTGAGTATACGCATGCGATGGGCAACAGCTGCGGCGGTATGCACAAGTACACGGAGCTGACGGAGCGCGAGCCGCTCTATCAGGGCGGCTTTATCTGGGATTTTGGCGATCAGGCAATTCGTCGGCGCGGGCGGTACGGTGAGGATGTATTTCTCTATGGCGGCGACTTCGGTGATCGCCCGTCGGATTACAACTTCAGCGGCAACGGTATTTTCTTTGCCGATCGTCGTCCGACGGCAAAGCTGCAGGATGTGAAGTTCAACTATCAGAATTTCACGCTGCGCCCTTCGTGGAATGGTGTGGAGATCGAGAACAAGAGTCTCTTTACAAATGCGGACTGCTATGTGCTGCAGCTTGTTCTTGCCGTGGACGGACAGACAGTCTGGCAGCGGCGTATGCCGACACCCTCCATACCGCCGGGAGAAACGCGCTGTTTGCCCTGCGCCGTACCCTCGTTTGGCAATGGGGAACATGTGCTGACAGCGTCTCTCGTGCTTGCATGGGAGGAGCGTTGGGCAAACGTGGGGCATGAGGTTGCGTTTGGGCAGACGATTCTGCCGGCATGGACGGGCGACGCACTGCAGATCCGCGATGTCGTTGCGGCGTGTCCTTCCGCACCCGTTTATGCGCCACTTGCAGATACGGGCAACCTGCGCGTGGTGCAGGGGGACATCAATCTCGGCGTACAGGGGGCGGGTTTCTCCCTTATGTTCTCGAGTGCGCAGGGCAATCTCGTCTCCTATCGTTATGGCGGTCGGGAGCTGATCGAGGAACTGCCGCAGCCGTCGTTCTGGCGTGCGCCTGTTGACAACGACTACGGCAGCGGACGCATGGCGGACTGTGCGCAGTGGAAGCTCGCGAGTCTCTACCGCCGCTGCACGCAGATCGCGTGGAGTGCGGATGATGCGCCGCTCACCGTCATCGACGGTTATTTCGGAAAGGCGGGAACAGGGGAACGGCGTGCCGCGCGCGTCACCGTGCGCTTTACCTATGCACTCGCGGCACACCCCGCCGCCCATTGCACGGTCACGTATACGGTGGACGCTGCGGGCGCGGTGGATGTCGCACTGGACTACGAACCGACGGACGGGATGCCCGCGCTGCCGGATTTTGCGATGCTCTTTACGCTCGCGGCGGACTATGACTGCATCCGCTACTACGGCTATGGCCCGAAGGAGAACTACGCCGACCGCCATCGCGGTGCGCGTCTCGGCATCTACGAGAGCACGGCGGCCGAGGAAGTCGAGCCGTATCTGCGCCCGCAGGAAACGGGCAATCATTGCGGTGTGCGCTGGATCGAACTGCGCGACCGCAGCGGACACGGGCTGCGCCTCACGGGGGCAGAGCCCATGGAGGCGTCGGCGCTGCCCTATGGCCCGCACGAGCTTGAGAATGCGCGTCACGCGTACGATTTGCCGCGCAGCGCGCACACCTATCTGCGTGCATCGGCGGGGATGTGCGGCGTCGGCGGCGACGACAGCTGGGGCGCTCCTGTCCTCACGGAGTATACGCATCCGAATGCGGCGCGGCATCTGCGCTTTACGATGCAGGGAATCTAACGACCTTTGGCGAAATGATAATAAATGGAGGGCGCTGATATGAAGATATTGGACGAAATGCAGGAAGTCTTTCGGGAGAAATTTGGTGCGGCACAGACGCACGCATATTTCTCACCGGGACGCGTGAATCTCATCGGTGAGCACACGGACTACAACGGCGGGCACGTCTTCCCCTGTGCGATCTCCCTCGGGACGTATGCGCTCGTCGCACCGCGCACGGACGGCATCTCGCGGCTCTACTCGATGAATCTGCCGGAGCAGGGCGTGGTGCAGTTCCCCATGCACGGCGCGGTGAAGAGCGATGCCTACGGCTGGGCGAACTATCCCATCGGCGTTGTGCGCGTGATGGAGGATGCGGGGCATCGGGCGGCGCACGGATTTGACATTGTCCTCTATGGTACGCTGCCGAACGGCGCAGGGCTCTCCTCCTCGGCCTCCATCGAGGTGCTGATGGCGGTCATCCTGAACGATGAGCTGAACCTCGGCATTGATATGGTGGAACTGGTGAAGTTCTCGCAGAAGGCAGAGAATGAATTCGTCGGCATGAACTGCGGCATCATGGATCAGTTCGCCGTCGGCATGGGGAAAAAGGACTGTGCGATCCTCCTCGACTGCAATACGCTTTCCTATCGGTACAGCAAGCTGGCACTCGACGGCTGCAGCATCGTCATCACGAATACGAACAAGACGCACAGCCTCGTCACCTCGGCGTATAATGAGCGGCGCGCCCAGTGCGAGTCAGCACTGAAGGCACTGCAAAAAGTAAAGCCGATCAAGGCTCTCGGCGAGCTGACGAATGCGGAGTTCGATGCCATTGCATCGGCAATCCCCGATCCCGTCGAGCGTCGGCGCGCACGCCATGCTGTCTACGAGAACAACCGCACGCTGGAGGCGGTGAAGGCACTCGAGGCGAACGATGTGAAGCGTTTCGGTGAACTGATGAATGCGTCCCACGTCTCCCTGCGTGACGACTACGAGGTGACGGGGCCTGAGCTCGATACACTCGCGGAGCTCGCATGGCAGCAGAACGGCGTCCTCGGCTCGCGTATGACGGGCGGCGGATTTGCAGGATGTACGGTCAGCATCGTGCGCGACGCGGCGATTCCCGCATTTGAGAAGAATGTGGGCGATGCCTATACGGCAAAGATCGGCTATGCGCCGAGCTTCTACGTGGCAAATATTGCGGACGGCGCACGCCGTCTCTCATAAGAAAGGAGAAGGATATACATGGCTATTTTGGTCTGCGGCGGCGCAGGATACATCGGCTCTCATGCCGTTCATGCACTGGTGGAAAAGGGCGAGCAGGTCGTGATCGTGGACAATCTCCAGACGGGGCACCGTGGGGCGCTGAACCCTGCGGCCACGTTCTATGAGGGCGATATTCGCGATGCGGCGGTGCTCGATAAGATTTTCACGGAGAACAAGATCGAGGCAGTCATCCACTTTGCGGCGAACTCCCTCGTGGGGGAGAGTGTCGAAAAGCCCCTGCTCTATTTCAACAACAATGTCTACGGGATGCAGGTGCTCCTCGAGGCGATGGTGCGCCATGGCATCGACAAGATTGTCTTTTCCTCGACGGCGGCCGTCTACGGCGAGCCGAAGCGCGTTCCCATTCACGAGGACGACGAGACGCACCCGACGAATCCGTACGGAGAGACAAAGCTCACGATGGAGAAGATGATGAAGTGGGTCAGCCGTGCGAACGGTGTGCGCTATGTCTCCCTGCGCTACTTCAATGCGGCGGGGGCGCTCCCCGACGGCTCGATCGGTGAGGATCACGCGACGGAGACGCATCTCATCCCGCTCATCCTGCAGGTGCCGCTCGGAAAGCGCGACCATATCACGGTCTTTGGCGAGGACTATCCGACGCCCGACGGAACGTGTCTGCGTGACTACATCCACGTGGTCGATCTTGCGGATGCACATGTGCGTGCGCTGGACTATCTGCGGCAGGGCGGCGAGAGCAATATCTTCAACCTCGGCAACGGGCAGGGATTCTCGGTCAAGGAGATGATCGCCGCCGCGCAGAAGGCGACGGGACGCTCGATCAAGGTGGAGATCGGTGCACGCCGCGCGGGCGATCCGGCACAGCTCATCGCGTCGAGCGAGAAGGCACGCACGGTGCTCGGCTGGAATCCGCAGTTTACGGACGTGGAGCAGGTCATCGGCACGGCGTGGACGTGGCACGAGAAGCATCCGAACGGCTATGGGGACTGAGGGAGGACTGTCATGAGTGACATACAGCGCAGCATCAGCCGCCTCCTGCATTTTGCGCGGCAAAAGGGGCTGATCGCCCCTGACGATGAGGTGTACGCCGCGAATCGCCTGATCGACGTGCTCGGCGTGGAGGAGTATGTGCCGCACGCCGTCGATGAGACGCTCGAGACGGCGACGCCCGTGCTCGAGGAGATGCTTGACGATGCGGCGGCACGCGGCTTGATCGAAAATACGGTGAACGAGCGCGACCTGTTCGATACGCGCATCATGGACTGTGTGATGCCGCGTCCCTCGGAGGTCGTGCGGGAGTTCCGCGCGCATTATGCGGCATCGCCGCAGGAGGCAACGGACTGGTACTACCGTCTGAGCATTGCATCGAACTACATCCGCAAGACGCGCATTGATCGGAACATCGCGTGGAAGACGGCGACGGAGTACGGTGATCTCGATGTGACGATCAACCTCTCGAAGCCCGAGAAGGATCCGCGCGACATCGCAAAGGCGAAACTAGCGAAGGCGTCCTCCTATCCGAAATGTCTGCTCTGCCGTGAGAACGAGGGCTATGCAGGACGGGCGAACCATCCCGCGCGCGAGACGCACCGTCTCATCCCGCTCGATCTGTGCGGAGCACCGTGGTTTCTCCAGTACTCGCCCTATACCTACTACAACGAGCACTGCATCATCCTGAACGGCGATCATGTGCCGATGCAGATTTCACGCCATACATTTGAGAATCTGGCGTGTTTCTTACGGCTGTTCCCGCATTACTTTGCCGGCTCAAATGCCGATCTGCCGATTGTGGGCGGCTCGATTCTCTCGCACGATCACTATCAGGGCGGACACTATACGTTCGCGATGGAGCGTGCGGCGACGGAGAAGGAGTACGCGTTCCAGAACTATCCGACGGTGCGTGCGGGACGCGTCAAGTGGCCGATGTCGACCCTGCGGCTCACCTCACCGGATGCGGATGCGCTCATCGACCTCGCGGAGAAGATTCTCGCGGCATGGCGCGTCTACAGCGATGCGTCGGTGGAGATTCTCGCGGAGACGGACGGCACGCCGCACAATACGATTACCCCGATTGCGCGGCGGCGCGGCGAGGACTTTGAGTTCGATCTCGTGTTCCGCAACAATCGGACGACGGCAGAGCATCCGCTCGGGCTCTTTCACCCGCACGCGGAGGTGCACCACATCAAGAAGGAGAACATCGGCCTGATCGAAGTGCTGGGGCTGGCGATCCTGCCCGCGCGTCTCAAATCGGAGATGGAGCAGATCCGTGCGGAGCTGCTGCGGGGAGCGGCGGACATCGCGGGAATCGCGGACATCGAAAAGCATGCGGACTGGTATCGCTCGGTACGTGCGGCGCATACGACGGTCACGGAGGGAAATGTCGATGGGATTCTGCGCGACGAGATTGGAAAGGTGTTCCTGGAGGTGCTCACGCACGCAGGTGTGTTCAAGCGTGACGCGGCAGGAATGGCGGCGTTCGACCGCTGGATTGAAAGCATAGCGGGCGTGTAGATGTCTGCGTACTCCTCGCAAACACCTCGTTACGCAAACGGTCGTACACTTATCTGCCTAAATACCTGCGGACTTCTTAAACGCGCTTCGCTTGAACGAAAGAAATCTGCAGGGGGCAGAACGTGTACTTCCCCCGTTTGCTTCACTAGGGTTTGCTTAGGAGTATCGCATGACAATGATACAGGGGGAAGAGAGAATGAAGGCGACGATCGTTGATGTGGCGAAGGAGTCGGGCGTGTCTGTCGCGACGGTTTCGCGCGTCGTGAACGGGAACTATCCCGTGCGTGAAAAGACGCGGTTCAAGGTGGAGAACGCCATCAAGAAACTGGAGTATGTACCGAATCTGCAGGCACGCGAGCTGAACACGCAGCGTTCCTCGAGCATCGGCGTCGTCGTACCGGGCTTTGACAATATATTCTTTGCCGAGGTGCTGGACGGGGTGGAGGAGCATCTGCGGCAGAGTTCCTACTCGCTGCTGCTCGCCTGCGCACAGAACGATCCTCGGCGCGAGGAGGCGTGCGTGCGGGACTTCATCACGCGCAATGTCTCAGGGGTGATCGTCGTCAGCCCGAACACGGAGACGGCAGCGACGGAGTTCTACGAGACGACGGCGGCGCGGCTTCCCATGGTCTTTATCAACAGCGCGCGGGAAATTCCGGGCATATCGCATGTGACGAGCGATCAGCGCGGCGGCGCCCGTGCGGCACTCGAACATCTATTTCGCTACGGGCACGAGCGCATTCTCTTTGTCCGAGGCGAGAACAGCGATTCCTATCGTGTGAAGGAGGACGTCTACCGTGCCGTTATGCAGGAGCGGGGGATGTTCCATGCGGAGGATATCGTCAGCATCGGCGACGGCAATCGCATTGAGACGGTCGAGAACACCATGTTCATCCTCATGGATCAGATGCTTGATTTTGCACCAACAGCGATTTTTTGCTGCAACGACCTCATGGCGATGGGAGCGGTCAACGCCTGTCAGCGTATGGGACGGCGCGTTCCGCAGGACATCTCGGTGATCGGCTATGACAACACGGTGCTCAGCAAGTACACGGCGCCGCAGCTCACGACCATCGACCAGCACATGGGCGATCTTGGGCGGGAGGCGGCACGCCTCATGCGGAAGCGGATCGAGGAAGGGACGGCGGAGAATATCGTACGCGCAAACACCGTGGTGGAGCGTGAGACGACGGGGTTTCACGTGGAGGAAGATATGGGGCTGCAGAGGTTCGGCCGCCTTGCATAGCGTTTTCATCACACAACCGAAGGGGGGATATACATGAATATCATCTATCATGAGCAGGGCAGAGTCTTTCATCTCTTCAATGATTCGATCAGCTACATTCTCATGGTACTGCCGCACGGCGGGCTCGGGAGCCTTTACTTCGGTGCGGCACTCCGCGACCGCGAGGGCTTTGAGCATCTCTTTGAGCGTGCGCATCGCGGGATGTCGGCGTGTGTCTTTGCGGACAGCCGCGACTACTCGCTCGATGCGATCCGACAGGAGCTGCCGACCTACGGCTCGTCGGATTTTCGCCGTCCTGCGCTGAATGTGCTGCAGGAGAACGGCAGCCGCATTCTCGATCTGCAGTTTAAGGACTGGCGCGTGGAGGACGGCAAGCCGAAGCTCGCGGGGCTGCCCGCCACCTACGTGGAGTCGCCAAGCGAGGCAAAGACGCTCATCATCACACTGGAGGATGTGCCGACGGGGCTGTGCGTGGAGCTCCTCTACACGATCTTTGCCGAGGGAAATGCGATCGCGCGCAGTATGCGCTGCCACAATGCGGGGATGGAGATGCTGCACCTGCAGAAGGTGATGAGTCTCTCGATTGACCTGCCCGATACGAACTATGAGTGGCTGGAGCTGACGGGGGCGTGGGCACGTGAGCGCCACGTGGAGCGGCGTCCGCTCGCCACGGGCATTACGGCGATTGGCAGCCGCCGCGGACACTCCTCGGGACAGTACAATCCCTTCGTCGCTCTCGTGCGCCCCGAGACGACGGAGATGCAGGGCGAGGTGCTCGCCGTGAGCCTCGTCTACAGCGGCAACTTCGAGATGCTCGCCGAGGTGGACAACCACGGCGTGACGCGTCTGCAGGCGGGCATTCACAGCACGGATTTTGACTGGACGCTCGCCACGGGCGAGACGTTCCAGACGCCGGAGGCAGTGCTCGTCTGGTCGAACGAGGGGCTGAACGGCATGAGCCGCACGTATCACCGCCTCTACCAGCGGCGGCTGGCACGCGGCACATGGCGCGACAAGGTACGCCCCATCCTCATCAACAACTGGGAGGCGACCTACTTCGACTTTACGGAGGAGAAGCTGCTCGCCATCGCGGATGTGGCGGCACAGTGCGGCGTGGAGCTTTTCGTGCTCGATGACGGTTGGTTCGGTGCGCGCACGTCGGATCATGCGGGGCTCGGTGACTGGACGGTCAACCCCGACCGTCTGCCGAACGGGATTGACGGGCTCGCGGAGAAGATTGAGGCGCGCGGCATGAAGTTCGGCATTTGGGTCGAGCTCGAGATGGTCAATGAGGACTCCGATCTCTACCGCGCACATCCCGACTGGGTGCTCTCCGTCCCGGGGCGGAGAAAATCACTCGGACGCTCGCAGTGTGTGCTCGATTTCTCCCGGCAGGATGTCGTCGATAATATCTATGAGCAGATGGCGGCGATTCTCGCGAGCGGCAAGGTCTCCTACGTAAAGTGGGATATGAACCGCAGCATTACGGAGTGCTGGTCGCACGCGCTGCCTGCCGCACGGCAGGGCGAGGTGTTCCACCGCTATATTCTCGGACTGTACGATCTCTATGAGCGGCTGACGACGGCGTTCCCGCACGTGCTCTTCGAGTCCTGTGCGTCGGGCGGCAACCGCTTCGACCCCGGGATGCTCTACTACGCGCCGCAGGCATGGACGAGCGACAACTCGGATGCCGTCGAGCGGCAGAAGATCCAGTACGGTACGTCGATGTGCTACCCACTGAGCAGCATGGGCAGTCACGTCTCGGTCGTGCCGAACCATCAGGTGAACCGCGTGACGCCGCTGCACACGCGCGCGAACACGGCGTACTTTGGTACATTCGGCTACGAGCTTGACCTAGGCAAGCTCAGCGCGGAGGAGCTCGCCGAGGTCAAGGACGAGATCGCCTTTATGAAGAAGTATCGTGAGATCTTCCAGTTTGGCACGTTCTACCGCCTGCAGAGCCCCTTCGAGCACAATGTTATGGCGTGGATGTGCGTGAGCGGCGATCAAAAGACGGCGATTGTCGGCTGGTACCGCACGCTGAACCGCGTGAATGACCGCTTTGCGCGCGTGCGCCTTGCGGGACTGCTGCCGGACACCCTCTATGAGGACAGCCGCAGCGGCGCGCGCTGCTACGGTGACGAGCTGATGCACTACGGGCTGATTACGACGGACGGGACGACGGGCGAGCCGCATCCCGAGGACGGCCTGACGACGGACTTTGACTCACGTCTCTATGTGCTGAATGCTGTGGAATAAGACAGATTGACGATAGTGGGGCACTGCATGAAGCAAAAAACTTCGTGCGGTGCCCATTTTCTTGTTGCCGCATGAATCCGTCATTGCAAAATGTGCAGAATTTCGTTAGAATAGAAGTGTAGACCACATGGAAGAAGGGAGATTCTTATGGCCGTCAAGCGAATCTTCGTCGAAAAGCGTCAGGGCTTTTTTGACGTTCCGGCACAACGCCTTTGCAGTGATCTTGTGGAGACGTTCCGTCTGACCGACCTGCGCGCGGTACGCATGATTACGCGCTACGATGTGGAGGGACTGAGCGACGAGGAGTTCGAGCAGGTTCGCGACATCGTCTTTGCCGATCCACCGGTTGACACCGTCTATGAGGATGCACTGCCCTTTTTCGCCGATGCGAAGATCTTTGCCATCGAGCCGCTGCCGGGGCAGTTCGACCCGACGGCTGCGGCGGCTGCGGAGTGCGTGCAGCTCGTGACGCAGGGGGAGCGTCCCACGGTGCGCACGGCACGCGTTATTATGCTCATCGGCAGGATCAGCGATCTCATCGTTGAAAAGATCAAGGCATATCTCATCAACCGCGTGGAGAGCCGTGAGGCGTCGCTCGCCACGCCGGCGACGCTCGAGGTGCAGCCTGCGATGCCGGGGGATGTGGAGGTGCTGACGCAGTTCAACGCACTTTCGCGCGAGGAGCTGGCACGTTTTCACGCTGCCCACGGCTTTGCCATGAGCGAGGAGGATCTCGCTTTTGTGCAGGAGTACTTCCGCACGACGGAACGCCGCGCACCGACGATCACGGAGCTGCGCGTCATCGATACGTACTGGTCGGATCACTGCCGTCATACGACGTTTACCACGGCGATCGATGCAGTAACCATCGAGAATGGCTTTTTCTCCCTGCCGATCAAGGAGACGTATCAGAAGTACACCGACGACCGCAAGGCGCTCTACACGGATAAAAAGCGCGATATGACGCTGATGGATCTTGCCGTGATCGGGATGAAGGCACTGCGCGCGGGGGGCAAGCTGGACGATCTCGATGTGTCGGAGGAGATCAACGCGTGCAGCATCCATATTACCGTGGATGTCAACGGGAAGAATGAGGACTGGCTCCTCATGTTCAAGAACGAGACGCACAATCACCCGACGGAGATCGAGCCGTTCGGCGGTGCGGCGACCTGTCTTGGCGGTGCGATCCGCGATCCGCTCTCGGGGCGTTCCTATGTCTATCAGGCCATGCGCGTGACCGGAGCAGCCGACCCGCGCACGCCGATAGAGGAGACGCTGCCCGGAAAGCTCCCGCAGAAGAAGATCACGATTGGTGCTGCCGAGGGGTACAGCTCGTATGGCAACCAGATCGGCCTTGCAACGGGACAGGTGCGCGAAATCTACCACAAGGGCTATCTCGCTAAGCGTATGGAGATCGGCGCGGTCATCGGGGCTGCGCCTGCCGCGCAGGTCGTGCGTGAACGTCCCGTGCCCGGCGATGTCATCATCCTCCTCGGCGGACGCACGGGACGTGACGGCATCGGCGGTGCGACCGGCTCATCGAAGCAGCATACGGAGCAGTCGCTGACGACCTCGGGCGCCGAGGTGCAGAAGGGCAACCCGCCGACGGAGCGAAAGCTGCAGCGGCTGTTCCGCAATCCTGAGGTCAGCTGCCTGATCAAGCGATGCAACGACTTCGGTGCAGGCGGTGTCGCCGTGGCCATCGGTGAGCTCGCGGATGGGCTGACGATTGATCTCGATGCCGTTCCGAAGAAATATGAGGGGCTGGACGGTACGGAGCTCGCGATCTCCGAGTCGCAGGAGCGCATGGCGGTCGTGCTCGCTCCGCAGGATGTGCCCGCCTTCCTGCGGCACGCAGATGCGGAGAACCTCGAGGCGACGCGCGTCGCCGTAGTGACGAAGGAACCGCGTCTCGTGATGCAGTGGCGCGGCAAGGACATCGTGCGCATCGCGCGCAGCTTCCTCGCGACGAACGGCGTGCGCCAGCATGTGCGCGTCGCTGTGGCGTCCCCGAACGAGCAAGCGCCGTATCTGCAGCAGGTTCCGTCCCTCGTATGCAAGGCAGGACGCTCGCTTGAGGCCATGTGGCTTGCGAATCTGCGTGACCTCAATGTGTGCAGTCAGAAGGGGCTCGGTGAGCGGTTCGACGGGACGGTGGGCGCAGCCTCCGTGCTCATGCCGTTCGGTGGAAAGTACCAGCTCACGCCGTCGGAGGCGATGGTTGCAAAAATCCCCGTGCGTTACGGTGAAACGAATACGGCGTCGGCGATGGCGTTTGGCTTTGATCCTGATCTCTCAACGTGGAGCCCATTCCATGGCGCGGCGTATGCCGTCATCGAGGCCGTGGCGAAGATTGTCGCCGTCGGCGGCAGAGCGGATCGGGTGCGGCTGACGCTGCAGGAGTACTTTGAGCGGCTCGGCACGGACCCAAATAAGTGGGGCAAGCCCTTTGCGGCGCTCCTCGGCGCGCTGCGTGCCCAGCATGAGCTCGGGATTCCTGCCATCGGCGGCAAGGACTCGATGTCCGGCACGTTCGAGCAGCTGAATGTTCCGCCGACGCTCGTCGCCTTTGCGGTGGCGACAGTGCCTGCAGATGAGGTGCTCTCGCCGGAGTTCAAATACCCCGGCAACCGTGTTATCATGATTCCTGTTCCGCGTGATATGCAGGATCTTCCTATCTTTGAGCGTCTGCGCAAGAACTTTGCGAAGGTGCATGAGCTGATCCACGGGCAGAAGGTGTTCTCCGCGCAGAGCGTCGGCCGCGGCGGCGTTGCGGCGGCACTCTCGAAGATGTGTCTCGGCAACAACCTCGGCTTTAAGTTTACGACCTATATTCCGCAGGATGATCTCTTTAAGCCGCTCTATGGAACGATCCTGCTCGAGGTGGCATCTTCGTTCGACCTCAATGCGAACCTTGCGGGCATGGGGGCAGTCGAGATCGGTGTCACACGCGACGTGCCGAGCATCATCACGGATCTCGATACCGTTGTGCTCGCCGATGTCAAGGCAGCGTACACCGAGCCTCTCGAAAAGATCTTCCCGACGACGGTGTCGCACACGCATCGCCAGATCGATCGCCCGACCTTTGCTCCCTATACGAAGGGGAAGCACAAGAGCAGCTCGCTCAAGATTGCAAAACCGCGTGTCTGCATCCCCGTGTTTCCGGGGACGAACTGCGAGTACGATTCGGCGCGCGCATGGGAGCGCGTCGGCGCAAAACCTGAGATCATGGTCGTGCGCAACCTTACGCCACAGGCGGTCGAGGAGACCGTGACGGTGATGGCTGAGGCGATCAAGCGCGCGCAGATCCTCATGCTGCCGGGCGGCTTCAGCGGCGGCGATGAACCTGACGGGACGGGCAAGTTCATCGCGGCGATGTTCCGCGCTCCGCAGATTGCCGAGGCGGTGCATCGACTCCTGCACGATCACGATGGTTTGATCCTCGGGATATGCAACGGCTTTCAGGCACTCCTGAAGCTCGGCCTTTTGCCCTACGGCGAGATCACGGATCTCGACGAGAATACGCCGACTCTGACGTACAACAACATCGGGCGGCATGTTTCGCAGACCGTGCGCGTGCGCGTCGCGTCGAATCTCTCGCCGTGGCTCTCGGGGGTCAATGTCGGTGATACGCATACATTGGCGGTGTCCCATGGAGAGGGGCGCTTCTATGCGGATGGACATACGGTGGCAGCACTGCGTGTGCGTGGTCAGATCGCCACACAGTACGTGAACGAGAAGGGCGATCCAACGCTCGATCAGCCGTACAATCCGAATGGCTCTGTCAACGCCATCGAGGGCATTACGAGTCCCGACGGCCGCATCTACGGGCGCATGGCGCATGCCGAGCGCATTGGACCCAATATTGGCATGAATGTCCCCGGCGAGATGAATCAGATGATCTTCGAGTCGGGCGCAGGATATTTTATACGGTAAAAGACGAAAAACATTCCTCTCTCGTTTTAGGGAGTACGGATAAAACAGTCCTTCAGATTGGTGTAAATGTTTCGTCCGACAGGGAGGAAAACCGAATGCGGAGTGATGCTCTGCACTAGATTTCCGCCGAAGTGCGGGCAAAGAGATGTACTAAGATGCCGTGCTGAGTGGATATCCGTGTCTCCTTTTATTCGTTGGACTAGAAAGCGCAGGAAAGTGACTTCCTGCGCTTTTTGCGTATGGATGGTCGGTCTTCGGCGGTTCGTCATATCGGCGGCATTGTCTTAGGGAATCACTGATAAAATGAAGCCCGTCAGATTGGCGTAGATTTTTCGTCCGAACAAGGTGGAAAACCGGACGCAGAGTGGTGCTCTGTGGAGGATTTTCCGCCGAAGTACGGGCAAAAAAGATGCGTCAAGATGATGGTGCTGAATTTATCAGTGATTCCTTAGATGAAATATCGTTCGCAGAGCGCCTTGTACGCCGCCGCCCCCGCATCGGTCAGCAGATAGTAGCTGCCCGCGCGATGGAGGAGGTGCTGATCGATCAGCTCGCGGCTGACGCGGCGCACCTTCGACGCATCCCATTTCAGATGGTCGCCAATCTCGTTCGCGTGGTTTTCTGCACTCTCAACGCGTTCTGCCGTGTGTCTGCCGATGTGGAGCAGGAAGAGGTCGCGCTGCATCTGCTGCATACTTCTTTTGCGGCGGATGTAAGTCGTGACTGCCCCTTTCGGCCCCATGAGCAGGGCAAGCAGGTAGACAAGCATATTTATGACCGCGCACAGCCCTGCAATCGAGGCGTTCATATGCACGGCAAGCGCGTAGCCGAGCGCGGAGTTTGCCATGCTGACGAGGAGGGCGAGGAGGAGCGTGTGCGACAGATGCTTTGTAAAGAGCAGAGCCGCCGCACCGGGTGCGATGAAAAACGAGATGACGAGAATCGCACCGACCGCATCGAATGCCGCGACCGTTGTGAGCGAGGTGAGCGACATAAAGGCGTAGAAGAGGATGCCCGTCGGCACGCCGATGAGCCGTGCGTATTCGCCGTCAAATGTGGAGACCTTGAGCTCCTTGTAGAACACGGTGATAAACACTGCAATCAGGAGAGCGAGCCCGCCCATCTTGAGCGCGGCAGCGGGAATCTCCATGCCGCCAATCTCGACCGTGTTCAGCCCCGCGTAGATGACTTCGCCCATGAGCACCATATCGGTATCGAGGTGGGCATTCCCCGCGTATTTGCTGATGAGAATGACGGCGAGGGCAAAGAGCAGGGGAAAGATGACACCGATCGCATCGTCGTATTTGACAAGGCGCGTCTTTCCAAGCAGCTCGACAAGCGACACTGTGACAACACCCATGAGTGCCGCACCGAAGAGCAGCCACGGCGAGCCAAGGTCATGCGTTACGAAGAAGGCGAGCACGATGCCGAGCAGTACCGTGTGACTGATCGCGTCCGCCATCATGGAGAGACGGCGCAGGATGAGAAAAACGCCGAGCGGTGCGCACGCTGCCGCCGTCAGCAGGAGTACGAGCAGTGCGTCATCCATGTGCGTGCCTCCGTTTCAACACTCTGCCGAGGATGCCCTTTGTTCCGAAAACAATGGAAAAAAAGGCGATCAGCGAGGCGACAAGGATGATGGAGGGCCCCGTCGACATGCCCTGTTCGAGCGTGCTGATGTACGTTCCGACGAGCGCGGAGACCGCACCGATGAGGCTGCTCAGTAGGAGCACGCGTGCAAAGTTGTTCGACCACTGATTTGCCGCAACGCAGGGGATAATGAGAAAGGAGCTGATGAGGATTGCGCCGACCGCCTTGATTCCGATGCCGATGACGGCAATCGTCATGACGAGCAGGAGGAGGTTCAGCAGACGGCAGGGCAGCCCTACTACCTCGGCATACTCCGCGTCAAAGACGAAGAGCTTCAGCTCCTTGTAAAAGAGCAGCAGGAGCGTGAGCACGAGGGCGGAGATGGCGGCGATCAGCAGGACATCCGCCTCAAGCATGTACGCCGCCTGTCCGAAGATGTACGTCCCGAGCCCCGCCTGTGACGCGCCCGCGTAGTCAGGATTTCCTTGGATAAAACTCTTGAGTGCCATACCAAGCCCGAAGAAGCCCGAGAGGAAGATTGCGAGGTTTGCATCGAGCCCCAGACGCTTGTCCCTGTGCGCGAGCTGGATGAGCGCGTAGCTTGCCGCACCTGCCAGAATTGCTCCCGCGAGGAGGATAACGGGGCTGCGCGTCGCGAACGCCATGTAGGCAAGGATGATGCCGGGAAAGGTCGAGTGCCCGATTGCATCACCGATGAGGCTCTGCCCCTTGTAGACGCTGAATGCGCCGACGGGGGCAGCGGCGACGGCGAGGATGACGCTGCCGAGCGCGACAATCTGAAAGGTGTAGTTCGTCAGAATGTCCATCGCTCACTCCTTCACGCGGTAGGCGCGCGCGAGTGCCGCCTCCTTGTCGATATCTGCGAGATAGTCCGATGCCTTTACCGTGCGGTTCAGCACGACAAGATAGTCGAAATAGGCATCGAGCGTACTGAGATCGTGGTGGACGGCGATGACGGTGCGCTTTTCCTTCTGTAAATCCATGAACTTGTCCATGATGATGCGTTCCGTCGTCTCGTCAACGCCCGCAAGCGGCTCGTCCATGATGTAGAGCTGCGCGTCCTGCGCGAGTGCGCGTGCGATAAAGACCCGTTGCTTCTGCCCGCCCGAGAGCTCCGAGATCTGACGGTCGGAGAAGTCTGCCATCTTCATTTTATCGAGCGCGTCCATCGCCAGAGCGCGATCCTCCTTGCCGGGGCGGCGCACAAGTCCCAGATGGGCATAGCGCCCCATGAGCACGACATCAAAGACCGTCGTCGGGAAATCCCAGTGTACCGAGCCGCGCTGCGGCACATAGGCGATCTGCTTGTGCACGGCGGAGAGTGCCTTGCCCCAGAGGAGCACTGCGCCTGAGACGGGCTTCAACAGCCCGAGGATGCCCCGCAGCAGGGTGGACTTGCCCGCGCCGTTCGGTCCTACGATCGCACAGCGCACGCACTCCGGCACATCGAGGTCGATGTCCCAGAGCACGGGGGTATCGCGGTATGCCATTGTGAGATCTTCGATATGTATGACGCTGTTCGTTCCTTCCATTCTGCGTCCCTTCCAGCGATGTTTATTTCAGGTGCGAAACAATCAGATCGATGTTGCTGCGGTACATCGTGATATAGGTATCGCCCTTCTGGCCCTCGGGTGCAAGAGAATCCGAGAAGAGCTCATTGCCCTCACCGCCAACAATCTCGACATCGAAGCCCTTCGTCCTGCAGACCTCCTGCAGCTTCTTCATGCGTTCGGGATTCGTCGTGCTCTCGGCAAATACCGCCTTGACCTTGTGCTCGACAATGTAGTTTGCCGTTTTCTCGATGTCGGCATTCGCAACCTCGGAGTCTGTGCTGACCCCCTGGGGTGCGATGACATTAACGTGGTAGCGGTGGGAGAAGTAGTTGAATGCATCGTGCGGCGTGACGAGATTGCGCTGCCCTTCGGGGATCTGCGCGATCTTCTGCGTGATTTCCGCATCAAGTGCGTCGAGTTCCGCAAGATACGTTTTCAGATTCTCCTGAATCTCCTTTTCGTGTTCGGGAATAAGTTTTACAAGCTCGGTTGCCGCCTCCTCGGTCGCCTGTTTGTAGAGTGCGACATCAAACCAGAAATGCGGGTCGACGATCTTTTTGCCGTCCTCCTCCATATAGTTGATGTTTGCATCCGCAAAGTTCTTCGTGACCGCGACGCCCTTTTTCTCAAGCACCTCTGCCATCTTGCCCTCGAAGTGCAGACCGTGGTAGAGGAGGAGATCCGCCTTCTTGATCTTCTCGAGGTCGGCCGGCTGTGCGACGTAAAGATGCGGATCCTCGCCTGCGGGGATAATCAGTTCGATGTTCACATAATCGCCCGCAAGCTGCTTTGTCATATCCTGTAAAAATGAGGTCGTGACCGTTACGGTTTTCTTCGTGTCGGCTGCCTTGTCGCCGCCTGTGCCTCCTCCGCCGCAGCCGACGGCGACCAGTGCCATCATGGCGAGTGCGAGGGTGAGCAGAAGTCGTGGAAATAATTTTTTTGCGTGCATAACAGCACCATCCTTTCATTTGTATTGAGAATAACACAAAAATTCCATCTTGTAAATGAGAAAATTTCTCAATATAGAAATTGATTTATGAAAAATGAAAACGCCCCCGTGAAAATCCACAGGGGCGACAAGGTCCATTCTGTTTTATTTCTGGAGCAGCTTCTCTTTCAATGCGCGATAGCGGATCGTTTCATAGGAACCAATCTGCGATTCGGGATGGTCGCTGCCGTAGGCACGACCGCTGACGGACAGCAGCGGCGGCGACTGGATGCGCTTGGCGACTGCCATGCCCGTATAGAGCCCCCACCAGCGTTCGAGATCGGCGATAAAGTCCGCCGCCGTCGGGAAATAGTCTGCGACAAGCCCTTTATTACAGCCGATATGTGCTTCGAGCGCGTTTTTGGCATAGTATTCCAGAATTTCCTCAGGCGTTTCATTGTTCTCTGCAAAGGCGCGGAAGAGGTAGTCGTGATAGGGGTAGCGAATGGGGTCGCCCTTGCCCTCGTCGACGTTTTGCGCATCGGAGAGTTCGGCACTCGGTACGATGTCGATGATACCCTGTGGGATGGTCTCGCGTCCGTAGACGCTGTCGTTCAGATAGCGTGCGAGGTCGTAGACCTGATATTTCCAGAGGTCAGCGAGTGCTGAGAGGAAGCCTGCCTGATCGCCGTAGAGGGTCGCGTAGCCGACGGTGGACTCCGCCTTGTTCGCGTTGCAGGTAAAGCCTGCGCCCCATGCGGCGGCGACGGCGGAGAGGACACGTCCGCTGCGGTCGCGTGCCTGCATATTCTCGCGCACGAACGAGGAGATCGTGAGGTGCTCCCCCTCTGTCGCACATTTCCCCATGATGGGAACAGTCGTGAGCTGATCGACCGTGTGCGTGACACTCTCCTCGATGGGGACGATCATGTGGCGGCAGCCGAGATTGTCCGCGAGCTGTGCCGCAAGCCCCTTCGTCGTTGCAGAGTTGAAACGGCTCGGCATATTGACGAGCAGGACGTTTTCTGCGCCGATCGCGTCGACGTAGAGGGCGGCGGTGACAGCGGAGTCGATGCCGCCCGAGATGCCGATGACAACGCGCTCCATACGGATGCGTGCAAGAAATTTTTGCACGGCGTAGCGCAGCATGCGATGAGTGGGCGCAATGATTGGCTCTGCCACAAAGTCCACCTTTGTGGGCAGTTGATTCGTGTCGAGGATGGTCACATTCTCCGTGTAGGCGGGAGACATCAGAATGCGCTCGCCCTTTTCGTTGAAGGCGTATGCCCTGCCGGGGAAGGCATAGACGGTCTTGCCCTTGTCCTGAAGGCCAAGCGTGTTGATGTAGCAGATTGTTTTATGCTGCTGCATTGCCGTGCGGGCGAGGTACTTTGCACCAAAGCAAATGGGATAGGGGCTTGCATCGGCGGCGAGAATGATGTTCTCGTTCGGCATCTCATAGAGGAGTGGAGCAAACTGATTTCCCGCACCGTGCAGCGGTGAATGTGCGACCTCACGCAGTACGCCGTCCCGCGCCTCCATGAGTGTGCGGCGCACGCCCGTGCAGCGTTCTGCCTCTGCTGCGTTTCCAAAGATGACGGTAATGCCATCTGCCGCAGCGGCAATCTCCTCGGCGTAGGCGGCGCAGTCGCGCAGGAACGCGGGCTGTTTCCACACGCCGCCGAGGAAGAGCCCCGAGAGGCTGAGTGCGGGGAAAAGGGCGAGGTTGGCACCCGCCGCCTTTGCCTCTGCAATCTTTCCGCGCATTGTTGCAGCGTTCCGATCGGGACGACCGGGGACGACTTCCATGGAGATGAGTGCAATTTTCATAGTGATGCTCCCTTCCAAACGCAATAGCGTTTGATTTTTATTCCGGCTCAATGGTATAATCCGGAGTGGTGAGTAATATGGCAAAGAAGAAAATTCCAAAGACCAACGCGGCACGCATCTTGGATCGCCTTGGCATTTCCTACGAGCTTCTGACCTATCCCGTCGATGAGAGCGATCTTTCGGCGGCGCATGTGGCAGAGGTGACCGGCATCCCGTTGGAGCGCATCTACAAGACGCTCGTTGTGCGCGGTGACCGCACGGGCGTGTTCATGGCGGTCATCCCGGGCGCGGGGGAGCTTGACCTGAAGGCTGCCGCCGCCGCAAGCGGCAACAAGCGCGCGGAGATGGTGCATCTGAAGGAAGTCTTTGACCTCACGGGCTACGTGCGCGGCGGATGTTCTCCGCTCGGCGCGAAGAAGAGCTATCCCGTCTACTGCGATGACAGCATGATGCAGCAGGAGCGCATTTGTGTGAGCGCGGGACGGCGCGGCGAGCAGATCTCGCTCCCGCCCGCCGACCTCATCCGTGCGGCAGAGGCACAGACGGCACATCTCGCGCGCTGATCTGCGAAAGACACAGGCATTAGTATAGCACAGATGCAGGGCAATGCCCAAATGAAAGGATGTATACAATGGATTACTTCAGTACGCGCGGAGGCGCGGAGCGTGTTTCCTCTGCTGCGGCGATTCTCAAGGGGCTTGCCTCGGACGGCGGGCTGTTTGTGCCTGCGTCATTCCCGCAGATGCCGCTTTCCGCCATCGAGGAACTGGCGAGCCTCTCATACGAGGAGCGTGCCGTACACATCCTGCGCCTTTTTTTGACAGACTATACGGAGAAGGAAATCGAGGGCTGCGTGCGCCGCGCCTATGGGCAGACGTTTGACGATGTGCGCCGTGCCCCTGTGACGTCGGTCGGTGATCTCGAGGTGCTCGAACTCTGGCATGGCCCGACGAGCGCCTTCAAGGACATGGCACTCCAGCTTCTCCCGCAGCTGATGAGCACGGCGCGCGTGAAGCAGGGGGAGAAGGACACGATTCTCATCCTTGTCGCCACCTCGGGCGATACGGGCAAGGCGGCACTCGAAGGTTTTGCTGATGCCGAGGGAATCCGCATCATGGTGTTCTACCCCGACGGCGGCGTCAGCCCCATCCAGCGACTTCAGATGGTGACGCAGGCGGGAGACAATGTCCGCGTCATGGCCGTGCGCGGCAACTTTGACGATGCCCAGCGCGGCGTGAAGGAGATCTTCGGCGATGCGGCGATGGCAGCGGAGCTCGCCGCCGCCCATACCAAGCTCTCCTCAGCGAATTCTATCAACTGGGGGCGGCTCGTGCCGCAGATCGTCTACTACTTTAGCGCCTACGCCGATCTCCTCGCGGCGCAGAAGATTCAGGCAGGCGACGCTGTGAACTTCACCGTGCCGACGGGGAACTTCGGCAACATCCTCGCAGGTTACTATGCAAAGCGCATGGGACTGCCCGTGGGCAAACTCGTCTGTGCATCCAACGAGAACAATGTGCTCACGGACTTCCTGCAGACAGGCATCTATGATCGAAGGCGCGAGTTCCATCAGACGATGTCGCCGTCGATGGACATCCTCATATCGAGCAATCTCGAGCGCCTGCTCTATCATCTGACGGAGGATACGGCACAGGTCGATGCATGGATGAGGTCGCTTGCGGAGGAGGGTGTGTACGACGCGAGCATGATTCTTCCTGCACTTCGCGAGAATTTCTGGGCGGGATTTGCAGACGATGGAGAGACGACAGAGGAGATACGTCAGATCTACGAGCATACGCAGTATACACTTGACCCGCACACAGCGGTTGCCTATCGTACGGCAGAGAGCTATCGCCGTGAGACGGGCGATCTGCGCCCGATGATCGTGCTCTCCACCGCAAGCCCATATAAATTCGGCACGAGTGTCCTGCATGCGATCGGTGCGGATGTAGAGACACGGGATGACTTCGCTCAGATGGAGTGCCTGCATGAGCGCAGCGGTATGCCGATTCCGCCGCGCCTTGCCGCACTTCGTACAGCACCTGTCCGTCATGAGGAGGTCTGCGAAAAGGACGGGATGCGCGACGCCGTGCTGGACTTTGCACGTAGCGTTTGAGGAAGCACTGATAAACTCAGCACCGCCGTTTTAGTACATCTTTTTCGCCCTGTCTGTGCCCTAGAATCCTCCACATAGCTTTGGCTATGCGTCCGGTTTGTCTTCTTGACAGGACAAAAAATCTGCACCAATCCAAGGGACTGTTTTATCAGCGATTCCTTGAATCGCGGAATTTTTTCACAATAAAAGAGGGTTTTTCGTATTTATGTAGAATTGTGACAGAGTGTGAGATGAGAGAAAAAATCACTCATCCCGCATCCATGACGCCAATCTTTTGGAAGGAAGAGGTAACTATGGCAACAATTGATCTGACACAATATGGTATCACGGGGACGACGGAGATTGTCCACAATCCAGACTACGATCAGCTGTTCCGCGAGGAACTGCGCCCTGATCTCGAGGGCTATGAGCGCGGACAGGTCACGAATATGAAGGATGCCGTCAACGTCATGACGGGCATCTATACGGGACGTTCGCCGAAGGACAAATACATCGTGGATGACGAGACATCGCACGATACAGTGTGGTGGACATCCGACGCCTACAAGAACGACAACCATCGCGCCTCACAGAAAGCGTGGAACTCTGTTCGTGAAATTGCCATCCGCGAACTCTGCAACAAGCGCCTTTTCGTTGTTGATGCGTTCTGTGGTGCCAACGAAAATACCCGCATGGCCGTCCGCTTCATCGTCGAAGTGCCTTGGCAGGCGCATTTCGTGACGAATATGTTCATTCGTCCGACGGCAGAGGAGCTCGAGAACTTCAAGCCCGATTTCGTGGTCTACAATGCGGCAAAGGCGCGCGTCATGCACTTCGGCGATCTTGGCCTGAACTCCGAGACGGCGGTCATGTTCAACCTCACGAGCCGTGAGCAGATCATCGTCAATACGTGGTATGGCGGCGAGATGAAAAAGGGTATGTTCTCGATGATGAACTACTATCTCCCGCTGAAGGGCATCGCCTCCATGCACTGCTCGGCAAATACGGATATGAATGGCGAGAATACGACGCTGTTCTTC
Source organism: Selenomonas sp. oral taxon 478 (assembly GCF_001189555.1). Taxonomy (NCBI): domain Bacteria; kingdom Bacillati; phylum Bacillota; class Negativicutes; order Selenomonadales; family Selenomonadaceae; genus Selenomonas; species Selenomonas sp. oral taxon 478. Next base: position 1,451,074 of record NZ_CP012071.1, read on the forward strand.
GGCCTCTCCGGTACAGGCAAGACGACGCTCTCGACGGATCCCGAGTGCCTGCTGATTGGCGATGATGAGCATGGCTGGGATGATGAGGGAATCTTCAACTATGAGGGTGGCTGCTATGCAAAGGTCATCAACCTTGATCCCAAGGCAGAGCCGGACATCTACAACGCCATCCGCCGCAACGCTCTTCTTGAGAATGTGACGGTTGATCTCGCTGGACATGTGGACTTTGCGGATAAGACCGTGACCGAGAATACGCGCGTCTCCTATCCGATTGATCACATCGAGCACATCGTGCTGGGCAAGGTCGCGAAGAAGTCAGCGGGTCCTCATGCAAAGCACGTTATCTTCCTCTCTGCCGACGCATTCGGCGTGCTGCCGCCCGTCTCGATCCTGACGCCGGAGCAGACGAAGTACTACTTCCTCTCGGGCTTCACGTCGAAACTCGCGGGCACGGAGCGCGGCATCACCGAGCCGACCCCGACGTTCTCCGCGTGCTTTGGACAGGCGTTCCTCGAACTCCATCCGGCAAAGTATGCGCATGAGCTCGTCCGCAAGATGCAGGAGCACGGCTCGTGTGCTTACCTCGTCAATACGGGGTGGAACGGTACGGGCAAGCGCATCTCCATTCAGGATACGCGCGGCATCATCCACGCAATCCAGAACGGTGCGATTGACAGTGCGCCGACGAAGAAGCTCCCGTACTTCGACTTCGAGATCCCGACGGAGCTGCCGGGCGTCGATCCGAAGATTCTCGACCCGCGCGACACCTATGCAAGCCGCGTGGAGTGGGATGAGAAGGCAAAGGATCTGGCCGCACGCTTCATCAAGAACTTTGGTAAGTATGCAGGCAACGAGGACGCAGATGCGCTTGTCGCCGCAGGCCCTCAGCTCTGATGATTTCTTAGATATAAATGGAGGCTGCCGCAGAAATGCGGCAGCCTTTTTTGAAAGAATGGAGGAAGCGCGTGAATCTGACGGACAGTGTGAATGCCGTGCGCGGCGTCGGCGTCAAGAAGGCGGCTCTCTTGGCGCGGCTCGGCGTACGGACGGTGTACGACCTCCTAACGTTCTATCCGCGTGCCTATGAGGATCAGAGCCGCATCACGTGCATCATGGAGCTCGCGGCAGGGACGCGCGCGACCGTGCAAGGCGTGATTCAGCAGGTGGTGGAGCGGCAGACGCGGCGACGCGGCTTTACCGTCCTTACGGCCCTCGTTGGTGATGGGACAGGGTATGCGCAGGCGGTCTGGTTCAATCAGCGCTTTTTGAAAGGTAAGCTGCGCGCAGGACAGCGCATTCTCCTCACGGGGAAGGTGGATTATGCCTATGGCGGAGGCGGGCAGATGGCATTCTCGCCCGTCACATCCTTTGCTTTGCTCGGATCGCAGGAGGACGCCACGGCGCATCTCGGTATTCTGCCGGTCTATGCGGCGACGGAGGGTCTGACCCAGAAACAGCTGCGGCAGATGACGGCGGATGTGCTCGCACATGCGGGCGAGGCGCTGATGGAGACTCTGCCGGAGCAGATTCGGGCGGAGTATCATCTGATTGGGCGCGCAGCGGCATTTCGTCAGATTCACTTTCCAAAGGATACGGAGGAGCTCGCAGCGGCACGGCGGCGGCTCGCCTTTGAGGAGCTCTACCTCATCCAGTGCGGGCTGCTCGTGCTCAAAAAACAGACGGCGGAGCACGAGGAGGGGATTGCCCACCGGGCGAACGGTGCGCTCATTGCGCGTGTACGCGATGCGCTTCCCTTTGCCCTGACCGAGGATCAGGAGAAGGTCTGGGCGGAGATCTCGCGCGATATGGAGGCTCCGCTGCCCATGCGCCGCCTCGTACAGGGGGACGTTGGCTCGGGCAAGACGGCGATTGCGCTCCTTGCCCTCGTCAAGACAGTGGAGAGCGGCTGTCAGGGCGCGCTGATGGCACCGACGGAGATTCTTGCGCGCCAGCACTATGACGGCCTGCGGGAGCTCCTGACGCCGCTCGGCATCCGCGTGGGCTTCCTCTCGGGGCGGCTCACAAAGAAGGAGCATACGGAGGTGCTGTCCGCTCTCGCCGCACATGAGATCGACATCATCATCGGAACGCACGCGCTGATTCAGGAAGGGGTGGCGTTTGACAGCCTCGGACTCGTGGTGACGGATGAGCAGCATCGTTTCGGCGTGGCACAGCGCTCCGCGCTCGAAAAAAAGAGCGGCGTCGTGCCCGATGTCCTCGTCATGACGGCGACGCCAATCCCGCGGACGATGACGCTGACGGTCTACGGCGATCTGGATGTCTCGCGCATCGAGCATCTGCCGCCGGGACGACAGCCCATCCGTACATTCCTGCGCGATGAGACGGCGCGGGCGAAGATCTACGCCTTCGTCCGCCGCGAGATCGAGCGTGGGCGGCAGGCGTATGTCGTCTGTCCCCTCATCGAGGCAAACGAGGAGAGCGATCTGCCGTCGGCAGAGGAGGTTTACGCGGAACTCTCACGCGGCTCTTTTTGCGGCATCCGCTGCGGGCTTGTCCATGGACGCCTGAAGGCAGCAGATAAGGAGGCGGTGATGCGCGGCTTCTACGCAGGGGAGATCAAGCTGCTCGTGGCGACGACCGTGATCGAGGTGGGCGTTAATGTGCCGAACGCGACGGTTCTCGTGGTCGAGCACGCGGAGCGGTTCGGGCTGGCACAGCTGCATCAGCTGCGTGGCCGTGTGGGGCGCGGCAGTGATGCGTCCTACTGCATCCTCATTGCGGGACGGCAGGTAGCAGGGGCGGAGCGGCTGCGCGTGATTGAGGAGACGAGCGACGGCTTTCGTCTGGCGGAGGAGGATCTGCGGCTGCGTGGCCCGGGGCAGTTCTTCGGGGCGATGCAGCATGGGCTGGGCGATTTGAAGATCGCCGACGTGCTCGCTGACATGGATTTGCTTCTCCTCGCGCGGCGTGCCGCACTGGCAACCGTCGATGATCCTGCGGCACTCGATTTTGTCCGTCCGGCACTCCTGCAGCAGTATCGCGAGCAGTTTGAGCACATACGGGAGGTATGAGTGTATTCCTTGACAGCGGTGGATTCTCTGCGATAGAATAGGACAGATGATAACATAGGAGGGGATTGCCTTGACAAATGTTTTGGTCAATGGTGCCTGCGGACGCATGGGACGCGCAGTGCTGAAAGCCGTGATCGAGGATCCGGAGCTGACGCTTGTCGGTGCGGTGGACATCAATGCGTGCGGCGACAGCGGCGAACTCGCAGGGCTGACGAAGAACGGCGTGCTCGTGGAGACCGACCTCGCGGCAGCACTCGACCGCCTGCATCCGGACGTGATGATCGACTTCACACGCCCCGATGTCGTCTATCAGAATGTGCTGCTGGCACTCACGCATAAAGTGTCACCCGTGGTTGGGACGACGGGCATCTCGGAGGAGCAGCAGCGGGAGATCAAGGCGGCGGCAGAGAAGAATGATACGCCGGCGTTTATCGCACCGAACTTTGCCATCGGCGCGGTGCTGATGATGCTGATGAGCCGCATGGCGGCGAAATACATGCCCGAGGTGGAGATCATCGAACTGCACCACGACAACAAGCTCGATGCACCCTCAGGCACAGCCGTGCGGACGGCGGAGATGATCGCCGAGATGCGCGAGGCGCATGAGCAGGGGCATCCTTGCGAGAAGGAGACGCTCGACGGTGCGCGCGGCGCGGACTTTGAGGGCATGCACATCCACAGCGTACGCCTGCCGGGCTATGTCGCACATCAGGAGGTCATCTTCGGCGGGCTCGGGCAGACCCTCACGATCCGCCACGACTCGATCAACCGTGAGTCGTTCATGCCGGGCGTCGTGCTCGCCGCGAAGAAGGTGCGCTCACTCACGTCGCTCACGGTCGGATTGGATAAGCTGCTGTAAGGGGAAGAATATGAAGAAATATCGTGTCGCAATACTCGGCGCAACGGGCGCGGTCGGACAGGAATTCCTGACACTCATCGAGGAGCGAAAGTTCCCGTTCTCGGAGCTGCGGCTGCTCGCGTCCAGCCGCTCCGCAGGGAAGAAAATCGCGTTTATGGGCAAGGAGTACACGGTGCAGGAGACGACGCCGGACTCCTTTGAGGGAATTGACATCGCGCTCTTTGCGGGCGGTGCGGCAAGCAAGGAGTTTGCTCCCCACGCCGTCAAGGCAGGGGCGATCGTCATCGACAACTCGAGTGCCTTCCGCATGGACCCGGAGGTGCCGCTCGTCGTTCCCGAGGTCAACCCCGAGGCCATCAAGGCGCATAAGGGCATCATCGCGAACCCGAACTGCTCGACCATCATCATGGTCATGGCGCTGAAGCCGCTCTACGATATCGCGAAGATCCGCCGCATCGTCGTGTCGACCTATCAGGCGGTCTCCGGTGCGGGCAAGGAGGGCATGGCGGAGCTCGAGGAGCAGGTGGCAGCCCTCGCCTCCGGCAAAGAGCCCGTGGCAAAGGTTCTGCCCGTCGGCAAACTGCCGAAGCATTATCAGATCGCGTTCAACCTCATCCCGCAGATCGACGTCTTCAAGGACAACCTCTACACCAAAGAGGAAATGAAGATGATCGACGAGACAAAGAAGATCATGAGCGACGACCGTATGCGCATCACGGCGACGACGGTGCGCGTACCCGTCTACCGCAGCCACGCCGAGTCCGTCAACGTCGAGTTTGAGGACAAGGTGACGCTTGAGGCGGCGCGTGCGGCGATTGCGGCGTTTCCGGGCATCATCCTGCGCGACAACCCCGCAGAGCAGGAGTATCCGATGCCGCTCTTCACCTCGAACAAGTATGATGTGGAGATCGGCCGTCTGCGTTACGATGAGTCGCAGGAGAATACGCTGAACTTCTGGATCTGCGGCGACCAGATCCGCAAGGGCGCGGCACTCAATGCACTCCAGATCGCAGAGTACATGATCGCACACGATCTCGTTTGAACGACAGCATAAAAAGGACTTGCTTCCAGTAGGAGGTAAGTCCTTTTTTATGTTTGTCTCATCTCCGAGAAATGGAAAGAAAGTCTTGTATATTAGGGCTTACAGAAGATTTCATCCATTGTATACCAAGAAAACCGAATGTGTGTTTTCTTGAAAAAAATGCTCGTTTTTGCTATAACTGTAGATAAAAGTGGTGAATTGTGGTGAATTGTGTCATATAGTGGCGATAGAATCCTGAAAGGTGGTGCGGCTGGATGTTCATGGGGGAGTATACCCACAGCATTGATGCCAAGGGCCGCGTCATCCTGCCTGCCGATTTTCGACAGGAACTCGGAGTCTCGTTCATCATCACCAAGGGCCTTGACGGCAGCCTGTTTCTCTTTCCTCAGGCAGCGTGGGATGAGTTCACGGCGAAGCTGCGGACGCTCTCGATTGCCGATCCGAATGCCCGCGCTTTTGTGCGCTTTTTTATCGCGGGGGCGCGGACGCTCGAATGTGATAAACAGGGGCGCTTCCTCGTGCCTGCCAATCTGCGTGACTATGCGGACATCGGGCTGAAGCAGGATGTGATCCTCACGGGCGCGGATACGCGCATCGAGGTCTGGGCGAAGGAGAAGTGGGCACGATATGCAGGTGAGGTCGATCCGAACATCACGGAGATCTCGACGCAGCTGGCGGGCTACGGGATTACGATATGACAGAATTTCACCATGTGAGCGTCCTGCCGGAGGAGGCAGTGGCCGCGCTGAACGTCGTCCCCGGCGGCATCTATGTGGATGCGACGCTCGGCGGCGCGGGGCATGCACAGCGTATTGCCGCGCAGCTGTCGGAGCAGGGCCGCCTGATCGGCATCGATCAGGACGAGACGGCGATTGCCGCCGCGCGTGAGCGGCTGGCGGATGTCCGCTGTCAGGTCTCCCTCGTGCGGGATAACTTTCGCCATCTCACCGCGATCCTCGCGGCAGAGGGCGTTTCCTCCGTGGACGGCGCGCTCTTTGACCTCGGCGTGTCGTCGCCGCAGATCGATACGCCGGAGCGCGGCTTCTCCTATATGCAGGACGCACCGCTCGATATGCGCATGGATCAGAGAGCGCGGCGCAGTGCGTACGATGTGGTCAATACCTATACGGCGGAGCGGCTCACGGAGATTTTCTACACCTATGGAGAGGAACGCTGGGCAAAGCGCATTGCTTCCTTTATTGAAAAGGAGCGCCAGACGCATCCCATCACGACGACAGGAGACCTCGTTGCCGTGATTGACCGCGCTGTACCGAAGGAGGTGCGCGCGCGCGGCGGACATCCCGCCAAGCGAGTGTTTCAGGCACTCCGCATTGAGGTCAACGATGAACTCGGGATTTTGGAGGGGGCGCTGACAGCTGCCGTAGATGCCCTGAGGATAGGGGGACGGCTCGCGGTCATCACCTTTCACTCCCTCGAGGATCGCATCGTAAAGAATACACTGCGGCGGCTGGCACAGGGCTGCATCTGTCCGCCGCATACGCCGATCTGTGTCTGCGGGCATACGCCCGAGGTGCGGCTCATCGGTAAGGCGCGTGCGGCGAGTGCCGCCGAGTGCCGTGTGAATACGCGCGCGCGCAGTGCAAAGCTGCGTGTGGCAGAAAAGATCAAGCGATAGGAGGGAGCGCACATGTTGGCGCAGAAAGAAGAGTATCTCAGTCATGAGCCCGCGTCGGCTCCGACGGAGATGATGGAGCCCCCGAAGGAACCGCTGATTCGTCATGAACTGAATACGAATCTGCGGAACTGCCTGCGCGCCATTTTCTTCCTCATCGCATTCGGCGCCATGGTGGTGACGCTGCTCGGCGGCATCGGTGCACAGAGCGGCTACACCCTCCTCGAGACGCGCCAGAAAGCAGACCAACTGGAGCAGGAGAACGAGCGGCTCAAGATCGAGATCGCTCAGCTGAAATCGCCGTCGCGCATCGAGTCGATTGCTGTCGACCGGCTCGGAATGCGCGTGCCGCGCAATACGTATTTTTCGCATGAAGGGGAATGAGGTTCTATGACGAAGCGTTTGGAGGAACTCGCCGCACTCCTGCCGGGAGCGCGCATCGTGGGGGATGCGCAGACGGAGATTACGTCCATTGAGCGTGATTCGCGCAGGGCGAGGGAGGGCACACTCTTTGCCTGCATCGTCGGCGCGCACGTCGACGCACACAGCTTCATACCGGATGTGGCGCGGGCAGGAGCCCGCGCTGTTTTGACAGAGCGGGCCTCGGTGGATGTTCCCGTAGGGGTCGCCGTCCTCTACGTGCCGAATTTGGAGAAGGCGTTGGACACGATCGTCCCGTTCTTCTATGATTACCCGGCGTGTGCCATGCGTGTCGTCGGCATCACGGGGACGAACGGTAAGACGACGACGAGCTATCTCGTGCGCGCCATCCTGCGCCACGCGGGGCATCGTGTCGGGCTGATCGGGACGATCCAGGCGATGATCGAGGACGAGGTACTGCCGACGTCGAATACGACGCCTGACATCATCGTGCTTCAGCAGATGCTTGCCGAAATGCGCACGCGCGGCATGGATACGGTCGTCATGGAGGTATCCTCTCATGCGCTTGCACTCGGGCGCGTGGCAGGAATTGAGTTCGATACGGCGGTCTTTACGAATCTGACGCAAGATCATCTTGACTTCCATAAAACCATGGAGAACTATGCGCGCGCCAAGGCGCATCTCTTTGAGCTCGTGTCCGCCCCCGGTGCGAAGGAGGGCAAGACGGCAGTGTTGAACGCTGACGATGCGGCATCCGAGACGATGCGCGCCTATACGCGCTGCCCGATCATCACCTATGGCGTTGACCATCCGGCCGATCTGACGGCACAGGATGTGCAGCTCGCGTGCGACGGCATGGAGCTGACGCTGATGCATGGCGGGAAACGCCTCTTTCACCTGCATACGGGTATCACGGGGCTGTTCAACGTGCACAATGTGCTCGCTGCCGTCGGTGCGAGCCTCGCCGAGCAAGTGGCAGCGACGGATATTGCCGCCGCACTCACGGCGTTTACGGGTGTGCCGGGACGGTTTGAGCTCGTGCGCGAGGGGCAGGATTTCGCTGTGATCGTGGACTATGCGCATACACCGGACGGGATGGAGAACGTCCTGCGCACGGCACGCGCGGTGACGAAGGGGCACATCATCGCCGTCTTTGGCTGCGGCGGCGACCGTGATCGGACGAAACGCCCCATCATGGGACGTATCGGTGCGGAGATGGCGGATATCGCCATTCTGACCTCGGACAATCCGCGCACGGAAGATCCCGCCGCGATTGTGGATGAGGTGGAGCGCGGCGTGCTCCCTGTGATTGGGGATAAACCGTACGAAAAGATCGTGGACCGCCGTACGGCGATCTTCCATGCCATAGGGCGCGCACAGGCGGGGGATACGGTTGTCATCCTCGGCAAGGGACATGAGACCTATCAGATTCTAAAGGACGGAACGATTCACTTCGACGACCGAGAGCAGGCGCGTGAGGCGATAAGGAGCAGGGCATGAGAAACGGACTGACATGGGACGAGATTTGCACGGCGACGGGGGCGTCTGTTCGTCGTGGGGGCGTCGCAGGGGATACGGTTCTGCCCATTACGACGGACACGCGCAAGGTCGTGGCGGGCGATCTCTTTGTCGCGCTGCGTGGGGAGCACTTTGACGGCACGGCGTTTGCGGCAGAGGCACTTGAACGCGGTGCAGCGGCGGTTCTCGTCGATCAGAAGACACCTGCGGCCGCACTGACGGCGCTCGATACGGCGCGCGGCGGCGTCCTCGTGGCAGAGGATACGCTCCGCGCCTATCAGGACATCGCGCACGCATGGCGCGTGAAGTTCGACATCCCCGTCGTTGCGATTACGGGCTCGAACGGCAAGACTACGACGAAGGATCTCACGGCGGCGGTGCTCTCGGGGCGCGGCAAGGTCTGCCGTACGGCGGCAAACTACAACAATGAGGTCGGCCTGCCGCTGACCCTGCTCGGCATCACGCCGGAGGATACGGCGGCGGTCGTTGAGATCGGGATGCGTGGGATGGGGCAGATCGCAGCGCTCGCGCCGATCACCGCACCCTCGATCGGCATTGTAACGAATGTATGCGAGGTGCACATGGAGCTCCTCGGCTCGATCGAGAACATTGCCAAGGCAAAGGCGGAGCTGGTGACGGCGATTCCCGCCGGCGGCACAGTGATCCTCAACGCTGACGACCCACGTGTCGCGGCAATGCGCAGCAGTGCGGCGGATGGGGTGCGCGTCATGACGTATGGCATTTCCGCTGCTGCGGATGTGCGTGCCGAGGCACTGCAGTGCATGGCAGACGGCTCGCGCTTCATGGTGACATGGGACGGCGAGCGTCATGAATACGCCATTCCTCTGCCGGGACGGCATAATGTCAGCAACGCGCTGGCGGCGCTCGCGGCGGGCTTTGTCCTCGGCATGACGCCACAGGAGATGCAGGTGGGACTGACCCACCTCACGGCGGAGAAGATGCGCTATGAGGTGCATCAGGTCGGCGCGTGGACACTGATCAACGACGCCTACAACGCCAGCCCCTCCTCGATGCGCGCGTCACTTGAGACGACAGCGGCACTCTACCCCGGGCGGCGCATTGCCGTGCTCGGGGATATGCTCGAGCTCGGCGCAGCGGCGGAGAAGGCACATCGTGACGTGGGCAGACGGGCGGCGGAGCTGGGGTTTGCCATGGTCGTGACCTATGGCAAACAGGCGCAGTGGACGCATGAGGCAGCAGAGGCGGCAGGCTGCCCGGCCTGTTATCATGCCGCCTCCCATGCCGATGCGGCGGCCTATCTGCGCAGCCATCTCATGGACGGCGACACCGTCCTCTTTAAGGGCTCGCGCGGGATGCGCATGGAGCAGATCATCGCTGCATTGACGGGGGAGGGAGCGCACTGATGGAAGCCCTCCTCGAATCCCTGAGCCCACAGCTGCGTCTCCTGCTGTCCGCTGTGACGGCACTCGCCATCGTGCTCTTCAGCGGTGTGTATTTTCTGCCGCTCCTGCACCGCCTGAAATACGGGCAGAGCATCCGCGAGGAGGGGCCCGCGAGCCATCAGCAGAAGAGCGGCACGCCGACGATGGGCGGCGTGATGATCGTGCTCGCCGTGACCGCGGCAACGCTGCTCTTCGCACCGCTCACGGTGACGACGCTGCTCGCGCTCTTCATCTTTCTCGGGCATTTCCTGCTCGGCTTTGCGGACGACTACATCAAGGTGGTCAAGAAGCGCAACCTCGGGCTGCGCGCCTATCAGAAGCTGCTCGGACAGCTCGGTATCGCCCTTGTCACCATCCTCATTGGGCGACATCTCCTCGGGCATGATACGAGCGTCTGGGTGCCCGTCCTCGGAACGTCGCTCGATATCGGCGCATGGTACTACGTCCTCGTCGTCTTCGTCCTCGTGGGCACGTCGAACGCAGTCAACCTGACGGATGGTCTCGATGGTCTGGCGGCGGGAACCGTGGCGGTCGCCGCACTCTTTTATGCAATGCTCCTCTATGGGACGGACAGCAGCCTGATGGCGTTTTCCGCCGCAATAATAGGTGCATGCGTCGGCTTTTTATGGTATAATCATCATCCGGCACGCATCTTTATGGGCGACACGGGCTCGCTCGCCCTCGGCGGTGCGCTTGCAGGCATAGCGATTCTCTCGCGGACGGAGGCACTCCTGCCCATCGTGGGCATCATCTTCGTCTGTGAGGCACTCTCCGTCATCCTGCAGGTCGCATCGTTCAAGACGCGCGGCAAGCGGATCTTCCGCATGAGCCCGATTCATCATCACTTCGAGCTCGGCGGCTGGCGCGAAACACGCGTGGTCTATACGTTCTGGGGCGTTGGTGCCCTCGGCGCATTGCTCGCGTGGGTACTTGTGCTCGTGTCGTAGCGCTCTGCGCTACGCAAACTTTTGAATGATTTACCAAGGGAGATATCGGGAATTGTCCTATCATAATCAGTCGGCACTCGTCATCGGCGCGGGTATCAGTGGATTTGCGGCGGCAAAGTATCTGGCGGCTCAGGGCGCACGGGTGGTGCTCTCGGACGCAAAGGACGAGACGGACGCCGAACGCGATCCGCTCACCCAGCAGCATATTGAGGATTTAAGGGCGCAGGGCATCACCTGCGTCTTTGGTGCACAAAGGGAAGAACTGCTCGGCGGGGTGGATCTCCTCGTCCTTTCCCCTGCCGTGCCCGAGCGCATCCCCCTCGTACAGGCGGCGCGCGCGCGCGGCATCCGCGTCACGACCGAGGTGGAGCTGGCGGGCGAGATCGCCCGTGCGCCGATCTGCGCCATCACGGGGACGAACGGCAAGACGACGACGACGACCCTGCTCGGCGAGCTTCTGCACGCGCATTTTCCTGTGGTCGGCGTGGGCGGCAACATCGGCGTTCCACTCATCGACGTGGCACAGAAGACGCCAGCCGAGGGAGCAATTGCCGCTGAGATCTCAAGCTATCAGATGGAAGCGACCACGCATTTTCATGCACACATTGTCGCGGAGCTGAACATCACGCCGGATCACATCGTGCGCCATGGCTCGATGGAGGTCTATCAGGCGATGAAGGAAAAGCTCTTCGCCGCGCAGACGGCGGAGGACTATCTCGTACTGAACGCCGATGATCCGCACACGCGCGGCATGGCAGAGCGCGCGGCGGGGCGCGTCTGCCTGTTCAGCCGCAGGGAGGAACTGGCGGAGGGGGCGTGCGTCCGTGCGGACGGCATGATCGTCATTCGCTGGGACGGTGCGGAGCACGTCCTGATTCCCGCCGATGAACTGGGCATCCCCGGTGCGCATAACGTGGAAAACGTACTCGCGGCGTCGGCGATGGCGCTCTTTGCCGGAGTGACGCCCGCGGAAATGCGCCCCGTTCTGCGCGCCTTCAAGGGCGTTGAGCACCGCATCGAGTTTGTGCGCGCACTCGCGGGGGTCAGCTACTACAACGACTCGAAGGCGACGAATACGGACTCCGCGATCAAGGCACTTGAGGCGTTCGACGGACACATCATCCTCATCGCGGGCGGCGACGACAAGCTGACCGATCTGGGGGAGTTTATGGAGCTTGTGCACGCGCGCGTCGATGAGCTGATCCTCGTCGGTGATGCGGCAGAGCGGTTTGCGGCGGCGGCACGGGATGCGGGCATTCCGGAGGAACAGATCCACTGTGTCGGCTATCACATGGAGAAGGCCGTGCATTTGGCGCGCGAGCTCGCAGTGGAGGGGCAGATCGTCCTCCTCTCGCCTGCCTGTGCGAGCTTTGATATGTATGGCGGCTACGAGGAGCGCGGGCGCGATTTCAAGAGGCTTGTGAACGAACTATGAACATCATCGTATCGGGCGGCGGCACGGGCGGTCACATCTACCCTGCACTCACGATTATCCGCGCGATCCAGCGGCGTGAGCCGTCGGCACGCATCCTCTACGTCGGTACGCCGCACGGCTTGGAGGCGGACATCGTGCCGCGCGAGGGGCTGAACTTCATCGCCGTTGATCTCGCAGGCTTCGAGCGGCATCTCTCGTTCGAGAATGTGCTGCGGGCATGGCGTGCTGTGCGTGCCGTTGCGCGGGCGCGCGGCATCGTGCACGGCTTTCATCCCGATATCGCCATCGGGACGGGCGGCTATGTCGCGGGGCCAATTCTCCTCGCGGCGAGTCTCGCAGGCGTCCCGACGCTCGTGCAGGAGCAGAACGCCGTGGCGGGCGTGACGAACCGCATCCTCTCCCGTTTTGCGACGGCGATCGCCGTCGGGATGGAGGATGCGCGGCGCGTCTTTCCGGCGGAAAAGACCTACGTCACGGGCAATCCCATCCGCCCCGAGGTGCTCACGGCGACGCGGGCGGAGGGTGCGGCGGCGTTTGGTTTTGACGCCTCGAAGAAAACAGTGCTCGTCTCGGGCGGCAGCCGTGGGGCACGCACGATCAACCGTGCCATGGTCGAGGTGATCTGCCGCGCGGCGCAGCAGACAGAGGTGCAGTACCTCCACGTCACGGGTGCGGAGGAGTACGAGGACACGTGCGCGCGCATCCGCGATGCGGGCGTCGATGTATCGCAGTATCCACATCTGCGCGTTGTGCCGTATCTCTACAATATGCCGCAGGCGATGGCGATGGCGGATGTTGCCGTCTTTCGTGCGGGGGCGACAGGGCTGGCGGAACTCGCGGCACGGGGGGTGCCCGCGATCCTCATCCCGTATCCGTATGCGGCGGAGAATCATCAGGAGAAGAATGCACGCGCCATGGAGACGGCGGGCGCAGCTGAGGTGATCCTCAACCGCAGCCTCGACGGCACAGTGCTTGCAGCGGCGCTCGATCGCCTGCTGGCAGACGACGCACGCAGGGATGCGATGGCGGCGGCAATGAAACGCCTCGGAAAACCAGAGGCGGCGGAGGAAATTGCAGCACTCGCGCTGCGTATCGGGAAAAGAGAAGGGTGAAGGCGTTGCTCAAGGAATTGAAGGGGATTCAGAAGATTCATTTTGTTGGAATCGGCGGGGCGGGGATGAGCCCCTTGGCAAAGATCCTCCTCCAGCTCGGCTACACGGTATCCGGCTCGGACACGGGCGACTCTCCGCTCATCGGCGAGCTTGCCCGTCTCGGTGCGCATGTGTGGACGGATGGTCAGCATGCGGAACACGTGCGCGGAGCAGATGCCATTGTCGTCTCCACGGCGATCCCGTACGATAATCCTGAGGTGATTGCGGCATGGGATCTGCGCATCCCCAAGCTCCATCGTTCGGACATCAATGCGGCACTCGTCAACGAGTACGACGGTATCGCCGTCGCGGGCTCGCACGGCAAGACGACGACGACCTCCATGATCGGTGTGACTCTCGATCACGTCGGCGCATCGCCGACCATCATCGTCGGCGGTGAGGTGCCCGACCTCGGGACGAATGCGAAGCTCGGCACGAGCCGCTACCTCGTCTCGGAGGCGGATGAGAGCGACGGCTCCTTCCTCAAGCTGCGCCCGCATATCGCCGTTGTGACCAACGTCGAGGACGACCACATGGATCACTACGGCACGATGGAGAAGATCATCGCGGCGTTCCGTCAGTTCATCGAGCAGGTGGATACGGACGGTGCGGCGGTGCTCTGCTTTGAAAATGCAAATCTGAGGAATATTGCGCGTGAGACAAAGCGCTGTGTCGTTTCCTATGCCATTGACTATGAGGCGGACTATCGTGCATCGGACATCGAGACGCGTGGCTCTGTGATCTCGTTTACCGTTCATGAGCACGGGACGGAGATGGGGCGCGTGCTGCTCAATATTCCGGGGCGCCACAACGTCCTCAACGCACTCGCCTGTATCGCCGTTGCGCGCCTCGCGGGTGTGGAGTTCCCTGCGATTTGTGACGCACTCGCCCAGTTCCACGGTGCGAAGCGTCGCTTCCAGACGAAGGGAAAGGAGCGCGGCGTCTGGGTCGTGGACGACTATGCGCATCATCCGACGGAGATCGCCGTCACCCTTGCGGCAGCACGGCAGACGAACCCCGAGCGGCTTATCTGCGTCTTTCAGCCGCATCGCTACTCGCGGACACAGCTCCTGCGCGCGGAGTTTGGAAAATGCTTTGCGGATGCCGACCTGCTTCTGATCACGGATGTCTATGCGGCAGGAGAGACACCGATTCCGGGCATCAGCGGTGAGACCGTGATGGAGGAAGTCGTGCGTCAGACGGGACAGGACGTTGTCTACCTGCCGGACCGTGCGGATCTCGAACGCTATCTCGCCCAGCAGGTGCGTGCGGGCGACCTCGTCATCACGATGGGCGCGGGCAACATCCTCGAGGTCGGTGAGACACTCGTCGCGCAGCTGCGCGCAGGAACAGCGGGGACGGCAGGTATCGCGGAGTCGGATGCGCATCCGATCGTCGTCGTCATGGGCGGCCCCTCCTCCGAGGCAGAGGTCTCGCGCCGCTCGGGTGCTGCCATCCTGCAGGCACTCTGCGCCAAGGGCTATCCCGCCGTCGGCATGGAGCTGAACCCCGCGACCTTCGCCGAGGAGATTCAGGCACTCCATCCCGCGATTGTGTTCAACGCCCTTCATGGAAAATACGGCGAGGACGGCATCCTGCAGGGCACGCTCGACATGCTCGGCATTCCGTATACGGGCTCGGGTGTGCGCGCCGCCGCGCTGACTATGGATAAAATCATGGCAAAGCGCGTACTGGCGGCCGAGGACATCCCAACGCCACGCTGCATGAGCTTCTATGCGAGCGAGCGCACGGCGGATACGCCGCGTGAGATACGGACTGCATTCTCCCTGCCGCTCGTCGTCAAGGCACCGGAGCAGGGGTCGAGCATCGGCGTCTACATCGTCACGCGGGACGAGGAGCTCTCGCCAGCGCTCGATGCGGCGTTCTCCTACGGGGATGAGGTGCTCGTCGAGGAGTTCATCGAGGGGCGAGAGCTGACCGTCGCTGTCTGGGGTACTCCAGCCGCGGCAGAGGTCATGCCCGTCATCGAGATCCGGTCTGTTTCGGGGCGCTATGACTACGACA
Organism: Selenomonas sp. oral taxon 478; assembly: GCF_001189555.1. NCBI lineage: Bacteria > Bacillati > Bacillota > Negativicutes > Selenomonadales > Selenomonadaceae > Selenomonas > Selenomonas sp. oral taxon 478. The sequence continues at coordinate 1,466,521 of NZ_CP012071.1, forward strand.
GTAAGTATACCCCGGGGGCATCGACACATATCGTCCCGGCACCGCTCTCCGATGCGTGCCGCAGCGAAGTCGAGCAACTGGCACGCCGTGCGTACGCCGCCTGTGGCTGCAGCGGTCTCGCGCGCGTTGATCTCCTGCTGAGCGCAGAGAATCGTCCCTACGTCATTGAGCTGAACGCCGTACCGGGCATGACAGAGACCTCGCTTGTCCCAGATGCGGCGCGTGCGCTCGGCATCGAGTTCCCCGAGCTGTGCGAAAGGATCCTCGCGTTGGCGGGGTATCGGCGATGAGCTCTCGTCGCATCCTGCGCGGGGCGTTCTACCTCCTGTGTGCGAGCGGCATCATTGCCGTCCTCGTGTACTCGCCGCTCTTCACCTTTCAGCAGCTCGTCGTCCATGGAAACGTGCATCTCGATGAGAATGAGCTCTGTGAGATCGCACGGATCCACTACGGGCAGCGGCTCTTTGAGCTAAAGACCGACGAGATGACGACAAACCTCCTGCGCGACCTGCGCATCGAGTCCGCCGTCGTCCGCCGCCAGCTGCCGCACAAGATCGAGATGGACATCGTCGAGCGCATTCCCGTCGCGACGGTCGCCTGTGACTACGGCTATCTCGACTTTGACCGACAGGGCAAGGTGATTGCGAGCTATCGCTCGCTCAAGGGCGCGGACATCCCAATCATCACAGGTGTCAAGCTGCGCGACCTCTACATCGGCGACGACAACAACGACCCGCAGGTCGCACAGGCGATCAGCTTCCTCGCGCGCATCGACCCCGCAGACATCGGCGAGATCTCGGAGGTCAGCCTCAGAAATCCGGACGCCGTCGTCGCCTATACCAAGACGGCGCTCCCCATCCGCCTCGGGCAGCTGACGGGGATCCCGGACAAGGCGGCACTGACACAGGACTTCCTGCGCGACCAGAAAACCACACGGCATACCGTTGAGTATGTGGATTTCAGCTATGATGCGCCGTTCATCAAGCTGGCAGACAAAACAGCAGAGGGAAAATAAATGGAACAATTCCGGCGCGGCGGGTGGCTCATCGCCCTCGTCTGTGTATTGATTGGATTTATGGTCGCCGTACAGTTTCGTACGGCACAGGACGCGAAGGGGAGCCTCTCTCAGCAGCGCATCGAGGAGATCTCCGACCGCCTGCTCCAGACCGAGCACGAGCGCGACGAGCTGAGTGAGGAACTGCACAAAATGCAGACGGCGGCGGTGAGTACGGACAATCAGCAGGATAAGGATCTCCTGCGCTATCGCGCGGCACTTGTGCCACTTGAGGGCGAGGGCGTGGTCGTGCGCATGGACGACAGCACGAAGCCCGTCAAGGCGGGGGAGAACCCGAATCTCTATGTCATCCATGACGACGACCTTCTGCGCGTCGTCAACGAGCTGCGCGCCGCAGGCGCAGAGGCCATCGCCATCAATGGACAGCGCCTGACGGGGACCTCCGAAATCCGCTGTGCGGGGCCGACCCTCTCCGTGAACAATGTGCGCTCGTCCGCACCGTTTGAGATCCGCGCCATCGGCGATAAGAAGTCTCTTGAAAATGCTCTGCGCATGCGCGGCGGCGTGGCGGAGACACTCGGCGTCTGGGGCATCCAGCTCGACATCAAGGCGAGCGACGATGTCTATATCCCACCGTACCGCGGCAGCATACGGCAGTCCTATGCCCGTGAGGCGGCAGAGCGTGAGGAGGAAAGCAAATGATCTACATCGTCATCGTCAGCGTTCTCCTCGGGCTCGTGATCGGCTACAGCAGCCCGCTTGTCATTCCCGTTGCGTATTCGAAGATCTTCTCCGTCGCCCTCGTCGCCGCCCTCGACGCTGCCTTCGGCGGACTGCGCGCCGTCGTCTCCGAGCGGTTCGATAAGCGTGTCTTTGTGACGGGATTCTTCTCGAACACCCTGCTCGCGGCGGCACTCGTTTTTATCGGCGACCGCCTCGGCATCGACCTGTACTACGTCGCCCTGCTTGCGTTTGGCTTCCGCATGTTCAAGAACCTCGCCATGCTGCGCCGCTATCTCCTGCGCGACTATCGCGGCGGCGGACACAAGTCCATGCTGCGCAATCCATGAATGCAGAGCGCATTCACATCGGTTTGCAAAAATTTTTCTACACTATAGAAATGTAGCGGATTTCATGGTAAAATATACGAGGAGAAATACTGTCTATTGATAGATTCTGTAATAAATCCTACATGGAGGCTGAGACTGTGTTCGAAATGGATGATAACTTTGAAGAGCTTGCAAAGATCATCGTCATCGGCGTCGGCGGCGGCGGCGGAAACGCCGTCAACAACATGATCGACTCCGGGCTGCAGGGCGTTGAATTTGTGGCGATCAATACGGATTCGCAGGCGCTGCTCCAATCCAAGGCGGCCACCCGTATCCAGATCGGCGAGAAACGTACGCGCGGACTCGGTGCAGGTGCGCGCCCAGAGATCGGCGAGGCAGCGGCGACAGAAAGCCGCGAGCAGATCCTAGAGGCACTGCGCGGTGCGGATATGGTCTTTATCACGGCTGGTATGGGCGGCGGCACGGGAACGGGCGCAGCTCCCGTCGTGGCGGAGTGCGCGCGTGAACTCGGCGCACTGACCGTCGCCGTTGTGACGCGTCCCTTCTCCTATGAGGGAATGACGCGTGCGCGCAACGCAGACTCGGGCATCGAGAACCTGCAGCAGCACGTTGATACCATCATCACCATCCCGAACGACCGCCTGATGAAGATCATCGACAAGAGCACGCCCGTCACCGAGGCATTCAGCAAGGTGGATAACGTCCTCTGGCAGGGCGTCAAGGGCATCACCGACCTCATTACGAATCAGGGCGTCGTCAACCTCGACTTTGCCGACGTGCATACGACCATGGCAAACGGCGGTGCTGCGATCATGGGCATCGGCGAGGCGCGCGGCGAGGGTGCATCCGTTGCGGCAGCAAAGGCGGCGATCGAGTCGCCGCTCCTTGAGACCAGCATCGAAGGCGCGACCTCTGTCATCCTCAACTTTACGGGATCGAAGAACCTCAGCATGTTCGAGGTCAACGAGGCGTCTGAGTGGCTCAACAGCATGATTACGAATGCGGCAAACGGCCGTCAGGCGAACATCATCTGGGGTATCGGTGTCGATGACAGCTTGGAGGACAGCGTCCGCGTCACCGTTGTCGCGACGGGCTTCGGCGCGAGCGCGGGGAGCGCACCCGGTACCGCTGCGGCACAGGAAGAGACGACGACGGGCATCTCCGAGGACTGGATCCGCATGCCGGGGCTCGGCAGTGCATCGAGTACGCCAAAGGAGCCCGCGCGTCCCGCACAGCCGCAGGCACAGGCGCGTCCCGCCGCTGCGATCGTTCCGCCCTCTGGCGGACAGCAGAGCCGCATGAACGTCGTTGAACCGAACAGCGGTGCAGGCGGCACGGACATCATCGACATTCCCGCATGGATGCGCAAACGGTGAGCAGAGAACCGTCGCACAGAGGGATTGCGTAGTAAAACCAGATACAATTCACGATAGAGAAAAGAGGCTGTTGCACGAAACAAACGTGCAGCAGCCTCAATTTTGTGCAAAAAGCACAGAAGCCAGTGTCTTCAAACACCGGCTTCTGACGTAAAATATGTGTATGCAACAAATGACGCAGACTTCCTCATTAGAGGAGTGCCAGATAATTTGGTTGATCGTCCTTTGCAATGTTTAGTGCATCCATTGCGACCTCGGCAGTAACCCCCATTCGCTGAATGAGACTTTTGATGTTCTTTAGGCGCTCCGTTTCTGCCCCCTGAACTTCTCCGTCTTTTCGTATTTCTTCCATTATCTTACACATAGCTGCAACCCCCTTTTCGTCTTCTTTGAAAAAGCGTACGCGCTCGGCGAGTACATCGCTGTACATATCATTTGGATCACTGCAAAAGAAGTCGTGCATGAGACGCCCCAGCGAGCTTTCGTTCTGGCACTCTCCATTGACATAGAAAAGTGACCAATATTTAAGGGGCTGTTGCACGAAACAAATGTGCAGCAGCCCCTTCTATAACTGTCTAACTCTCCAAATCCGGCCGCAGTTCCGCCGCTGCACGCAGGTAGATATGATGGATGTCGCTCTGCGGCAGATCCGTGTTGACGAGGAGGAGGATGCGGATGCAGCGCGGGAGGCTACCCTCGATGGCGCACTGGCGCGCGTCAAAAAGGGGAACGAGGTCGAATCCGCGGATGCGGCGCACGCCCGCCGTGGGGAATGCCGCCGTGAGATCCTCGGTGACGCTGAAGATGGCAGCACCGATGTCAGCGGGGGTGATATTGTTCGTGCGCAGAATCTCCGTGACGAGTTCCTGTGCCGCCTGCCAGATTTCTTCCTTTTCGTTGCGCCCAACGGTAATGGCGCCGCGTATGCCGCGCATAGCTCTACACTCCCTTGTGAATGTCCCAGATGAGCCGCAGGCTCAGGATGAATGCGATGAGATAGCCGAGAATGCCGAGGAGGGGGATGCCGCCGATCTGCGGCTGCATATTCGTGGTGCAGATCGTGCTCGATGCGATGAGGAGTGCCGCACAGAGGAGCGAGATGATGAGTTTGTTGATCATCTTATCGAGACGCTGTACAGGCTCCTCTGATCCCGTGAGGTCGATGTTGAGCTTCGTCTGCCCGCCCATGGTCATCTTGAGGAGGTCGGCGAGCTGCTCCGGGATCTGCACGGATTTGCGCAGGAGCATGATGCCCTCCTGCCGTGCCTTTGAGAGCCCCTCGCGCCACGTCATGCCCTGCACAATCCCAAGGGAAAGGCTGCGCGCAAAGATCTCAAGGAAGCTGACCTCAGGCGCGCAGCGGCGCATGACAATCTCAACGGTCATGACACCGCGTGCAAACATAGCAAGTCCGCTCGGACAGCCAATGTGATGCATCCGCAGGATGCCGAGAATCTGATTCGTCAGAACGCCCATGTGTACGTCGGTAAAGTCGAGCGAGCCGTACTGCTCCATCATGACATCGATGTCCTGATAGAGCTGCGCGTGGTCGATGCGTCCCTTGACGATCCCGAGGGCGAGGATGGCTGCCTTCATCTCGAAGGTATCGTGCGTGGCGAGTGCCATGATCGCGCGCCGCAGAGCCGTGCGGTCACGGTTGCTGAGACGCCCCATCATGCCGAGGTCGAGCCAGACGATGTTGCCGTTGCGGATGCGGATGTTGCCGGGATGCGGATCTCCGTGGAAAAATCCATCCTCGATGATCTGTTTGGCGTAGTTCTCGCCGAGCCGCCGCCCGACCTGAGTGACGTTGACTCCTGCGGCGTGGAGAGTATCCGTCTGGTCGAGCGGGATGCCGTCAATATACTCCATGACGAGAATGTGCTGCGTTGAGAGATCGCGCAGGACGCGCGGGCATGAGACGAAGGGATTATCGCAATTGAGATGCGTAAATTCCTCGATATGGCTCGCCTCGATGAGAAAGTCCATCTCCTGCTTGGCGATATTCCACATCTCGTCCATCAGCGTGCGAAAGTCCACGACATCGTCGCTGCTGACGAGACGGATGAGAGTGGCGGCACGCTTCATGAGCGTGAGGTCAGTACGCATGATCTCGTGGATGCCGGGACGCTGCACCTTGATGACGACCTCCTCACCCGAGGCGAGTGTGGCGCGGTGTGCCTGCGCGATGCTGGCAGAGCCGAGCGGCGTGCTGTCGATCGTGCGAAAGACCTTGTTCCAGTCGCGATTGTACTCCTGCTCGACGATGGAGAGGATGATGGGGAAGGCAAGAGGACGTGCTGCCGTCTGGAGCTTCATCAGCTCATCGCAGTACTCCGTCGGCAGAAAGTCAGGGCGCATGCTCATGATCTGGCCAAACTTGACAAATGTGGGGCCGAGATCCTCGAAGATGGCGCGCAATTTCTCCGGTGTAAGGCCGTGGACGATGTCGTGACGGCGCAGTACCGTTACCATTTCACGCAGCCGCAGTGCGGCGTTTTTGTTTTCGGTGCCTTGCAGCAGTGCGCCGAGCATCATCTCACCTCCCCCCGTATGGGTTCATATACCTGACGATCATGCCCGCATGATCCAGCATCTCGTCACTTACTTTGCCGCTTTGTACTTCTCCGCGAGCTGCTGCTTTACCGTCTCGTTGCTCAAGTACTCGTCGTAGGTCGAGATGCGGTCCACGACGCCGACGGGCGTGATCTCGATGATGCGGTTCGCGACCGTCTGCGTGAACTCATGGTCGCGCGAGGCAAAGAGAATCGTGCCCGAGAAGGAGATCAGACCGTTGTTGAGGGCGGTGATCGACTCGAGGTCGAGATGGTCGGTCGGCTCGTCGAAGATGAGCACATTCGCGCCCGAGAGCATCATGCGCGAGAGCATGCAGCGGACGCGCTCGCCGCCCGAGAGCACCTCGGCACGCTTCTGGCTCTCCTCACCCGAGAAGAGCATCCGTCCGAGGAAGCCACGCACGAATGTCTCGTCCGGATCCTTGGAGTACTGGCGCAGCCAGTCCACGAGGTTGAGCTTTACGCCGTCAAAGTAGTCAGAGTTATCTGAGGGAAGGTAGGCCTGCGTCGTTGTGACGCCCCATTTGAACGTGCCCTCGTCCGCTTCCTCCTCGCCCATGAGGATCTTAAACAGCATTGTCTTTGCCGCACCGTTTGGCCCGACGAAGGCGACCTTGTCACCCTTCTTGAGGGTGAAGCTGACATTTTTTAGCAGCTGACGGCCGTCCAGCTCTTTGGAAAGCCCCTCGACGGTGAGCAGCTGATCGCCCGCCTCGCGGTCGGGGGTAAAGGCAATGTACGGATAGCGGCGTGCCGACGGCTTGATGTCGTCGAGTGTGATGCGCTCAAGCAGCTTCTTGCGCGAGGTCGCCTGACGGGACTTTGCGGCATTTGCGGCAAAGCGTTGGATGAAGGTCTGGAGTTCCTTGATCTTCTCTTCCTTCTTCTTGTTCGCATCCTTTGCCATCTGGAGCGCGAGCTGACTGGACTGATACCAGAAGTCATAGTTACCGGCGTAGAGCGAGATCTTGCCAAAGTCCACGTCGCAGATGTAGGTGCAGACCTGATTGAGGAAGTGGCGGTCATGCGAGACGACGATGACCGTGTTCGGGAAGTCCGCGAGGAAGTTCTCGAGCCAGTTGATCGAGGCAACGTCGAGGTGGTTTGTCGGCTCATCGAGCAGGAGGATGTCGGGCGAGCCGAAGAGTGCCTGTGCGAGCAGGACGCGTACCTTTTCCGATGGGGTGAGTTCGTTCATCTTGAGATGATGCTTGTCGTCCGAGACGCCGAGACCGTTCAGCAGCTGTGCCGCCTCCGTCTCTGCGTTCCAGCCGTCGAGCTCGGCGAACTCTGCCTCGAGCTCCGAGGCGCGCATCCCGTCCTCGTCGGAGAAATCGGGCTTCTCGTAAAGTGCATCCTTTTCGTCCATGATCTCCACGAGACGCGCGTGTCCCATGATGACCGTACGCAAGACCTCGACCTCATCGTAGGCATAGTGATCCTGCTGCAGGACGGCGAGACGCTCCCCGGGCGTGATCTCCACGATGCCACTCGTCGGCTCGATGTCGCCTGAGAGCAGCTTGAGGAAGGTCGATTTCCCCGCGCCGTTCGCGCCGATGATGCCGTAGCAATTCCCGGGGGTGAACTTTAGATTGACATCCTTGTAGAGGACACGCTTGCCGAACTGCAGGCTGAGATTGTTGACGGTAATCATCTATCCGTACTCCTTTTCTATTTGCGAAGGATGGCGCGGAACATCGAGAGAATGCTCTGACCGTACGAGTCGCCGGGGACAGCCCAGCGGCCGTTCAGATCCTGCCAGTTGCCGAGCGTACCCGTGCCGTAGACGCTGCGCACGAGGCTGTAGCGCGGGTCAACGACGGGGAATGCCGGCTGACGCGTGGAGGCATAGGCGAGCAGATGCTGAATGTGGGCGCGGACACCGAGCTGCGAGGTGGCAAAATACGCGCCCTTGACCTCCGAGCTCGTCGTTCCCAGTCCGCAGTAATTGTTCTGATCGGGCGTGACCGTACCGCCGTAGCGGAAAAAACCCGTTTCCTTGAGTGCCTGTGCGAATGCGACATCGGGGCGGATGCCCTCGCGCTCCCCCTCCTCATAGTAGTAGGAGACGAGCTCCTTCGGTGAGACCGAGATGGCGGGATAGGGATTCACGCTGAGGAGATAGTCCACGCACTGCTGCTGGCTCGCGAGCGGTGTTCCGATGATCGCCGTATCGTACTCCGAGAGCGTCTTGGGGACGCTGAGTGGCGGATGTTGTTCTGCTTCCTCTGCCTCCTCTGCTTGTCGCATGAGATTGCTGATCCGTGCGCGGAAATCGTCCGTCGACGTGTCCGTGCCGCGCTCCGTGTGCACCTTTGTCGCCGTATTTGGGTCATAGACGCGGCGTGCGTCGGCGCTGTTTGCTGTCAGAATGAAAAGACCAAGGGCTGCGGCGAGTGAGCCGCGCAGAAGAATATCCTTACGCAAGAAAATGTACCTCCCATATTGCGGGCACGCGGAGAGCCTCCGCATACCTTTACGGCAGCCATGGAAAGAGCTGCGACAGAATAAGAATGACCGTCAGCACGATCGTGCTGCGGTGTATGGCATGATGTGCCCCGCCCGCTGCCATGAGCAGCACCCATGTCAAGAGGGCAAGCGTCAGCCCCGTCCGCAGGTCGTAGAACGCGAGGACGAAGACGGCAAGGACGGCGGCATCGCACAGCGTGAGACGTTTTGCGCTCTGCAGCTGCACGAGCGCACGCTGCAGAAGCATGAGCCCCAGCATGGCAAGAGCAAGCGCCGGTGCGGCGGGAAACTCCGCCAGTGCCGCGAGCAGCGGCGCACAGGGGAGCAGCAGGAAAAGCAGCAGAGCCGTCCCCATTGCTGTGGCCGGGATGCCGACGATGCGCCGCTCCTCCGCAGCGGGCAGTGCCGCAGAGATCGGAGCGATACTGAGCGGAAATGCACCGAGGAGACTGCCGATGCCGCTGATGGCAAAGAGCCGTGCGAGCGGCACGTCGGGTTTGGCGGGGGGGCGCTCTCCCTCTGCCGAGAGAACAGCAGCACTCTCCACCGTGAGTGCGATGAGGAGTGTTATGCCGAGGCCGATGGCGGCGGGAACATCGAGTGTGTCCTGTCCTCCTGCCATGAGCGGCAGAGCAAGTTCTGGCTGCAAAAACGGCGCAGCAGGGATTTCCCAGAACCCCTCCGCCCATGTGAGCAGCAGAACGATGCCAATGCCGATGGGCAGAGCCAGCTCTTTTTGCTGCACATAGAGCAGGAGTACGAGGAGGACGCCGACGAGCGTGAAGTACGTCAGCGGGTCGGAGAGCATACCGCCCATCGTGAGTGCCCACGGCGACGGCAGGAGAATGCGTGCCGCCTGCGCCGCCTGCGTCAGCATCCCGAGCGCGAGTGACAGCAGGAGGCCCGTGCGAATCACGGGCGGGAGTGCGTCGATCATGCGCCCCGTGGATGCGGCGCGCATCAGCAGTACACCAATGAGTGATGTGACGGCAGAGACAATGAGTACATCCTGCCATGCAATGCCGCGTGCGATGATCTCCTCGTAGACCAGCCATGCCGTGATGGCAGGGGAGGGGAGGAGAACGCGCGGTGCACCATTGCGTGAGACGATGAGCGTCCCGACCGCAGCAACGAGCACGCCGCCCGTATATGCGCCCGCAAAGGGCATCCCCGTACGCGTGAGCAGTGCTGCCGTCGCAGTGAGCACGAGCACAGCGGCACAGATGAGGACGAACGCACGACAAAGTGCCGCACCAATCCACCCGTACCGCTCGTTCATGTCACTCTCCTACATTACTCAAAACACTTCTATTTTAACACAAAAATAAACGTCGTGCCATAGTCCGCTGTGAAATCTATCTTCCATGACAGCGAGAGGAAAAAAAACTGCTGCAGAAAGACATTTCGTCTTCCCGCAGCAGCCAGCTGCCTACAGGAGAAAATACTTAGGACGATGCGGTGCTGTCATTGTAGGATGATTCACCGTTCGCACTGCTTGAGGAGGCCTTATCCCAGCAGCGATGCTTTGGCGCATAGCTGCTGTAGAAGAAGAAGCCAAGTACCATCAGCACGATGAATGTAATGTTCGTAACCGCCGACAGTGCCCAGATCAGGTACAGGCAGACTGCCATGCCGATCGGTGCGAAGAGGTAGAGCGCCGGGAAGTGGAACGTGCGCGGCAGATCGGGGGAGTTGCGGCGGAGCTGGATCAGACCGACAAAGACGATGAAGAATGCCGCAAGAACACCGGTGTTCGCGAGCTCGACGATGTAGAGCATCGGCACGCAGCCTGCGATGAATGCGATGAGCGCCGAGCCGACGAGCGTGATGAAGTACGGCGTGCCATACTTCGGATGGATGTTTGCCATCGACTTTGGGAGGAAGCCGTCACGCGACATGGCAAAGAAGACGCGTGCCTGACCGAAGATGTAGACGATGAGGGTCGTGATCATACCGAAGAGGATGCCGACCGTGACGAGGTTCGCGAGACTCGTGTAGCCGATGAGACGCAGACAGTAGGCGACAGGATCTGCGCGATCGAGATCCGTGTAGGGGATCGTCGCCGTGAGGACGAGTGCCACAACGGAGTAGATGCAGAGGCAGACAAAGACCGATGCGATAATGCCGATCGGGAGACTCTTCTCCGGCGTCTTGCACTCCTCGGCGGAGGTTGCGACCGTATCGAATCCCATGAAGGAGAAGAACACGACCGCTGCGCCTGCCATGATGCCGCCGGCACCGAACGGGAGGAACGGATCGAGGTTCGCCGCTACCGCATGGGGCGTCGTGACCACAACGTAGGCGACGATCGCGCACAGCGTGAGCGAGATGAGGATCGTGTTGAGACGCGAGCTCTCCTTCGTGCCATGAGCGAGGATGGCGCCGATGATGAGCGTGATGACGACGGCGGGCAGATTGATGATGCCGCCCTCCGGTGCCGTTGTGAGGAGTGCCTTCGGTATCTCCATTCCAAGGGATGCCATCATTCCGGAGAAGTAGGCGGAGAATCCGACGGCGACCGCACTCGCGGTAACGATGTAGCCGATGATCAGTGACCATCCGCAGAGGAACGCCATGCCCTCACCGAGGGAGGCAAACGTATAGGCGTATGCGCTGCCCGCCGCCGGGATGAGCGATGCCAGCTCTGCGTAGGCGAGACCGACGAGCATACAGAGGAGACCTGCTGCAATAAAGGAAAGAACAATACCGGGCCCTGCATAGCGTGCCGCACCGATACCGGTCAGAACGAACACGCCCGAGCCGATGATGCCGCCGATGCCAAGGAAGGTTAGGTCCACTGTGCTCAGCGTGCGGAGCATGCCGCTGTCCTTACGCTGGGCACTGAAGTCTTCCAGTGTTTTTTTCTTAAAAAACATAAAGCCTTCACGCCTTTCTTTCAAAATGTTGTAAAACAAAACTTGTAAAAAGGGGCTGTTTCACAGCACATATTGATATATGAGAGTGAAACAGCCCCTCAGCAGTCAGTTCACAAATTACTTAAGGAACTCGTCGATGGACTTGAACGGGAGGTTCAGAGCCTTGCCGACAGCCTCGTTCGTGAGATGACCGTCAATGGTGTTGAGACCATACTTCAGACCGGGCACCTGCTGGAGGGCAGCCTTGTAGCCCTTCGTTGCGATGTCAACCGCATAGGAGATCGTCGCGTTGGTGATGCCAAGCGTCGAGGTACGGGAGACAGCGCCCGGGATGTTTGCAACGGAGTAGTGGACAACGCCGTGCTTCTCAAACGTCGGGTTCTCATGCGTCGTGCAGTGGTCGCACGTCTCGATCGAACCGCCCTGGTCGATGGCAACGTCGACGACAACGGAGCCCTTCTTCATGGTCTTGATCATTTCCTCAGTGACCAGGATCGGGGTGCGTGCGCCCGGAATGAGGACGGAGCCGATGAGGAGGTCAGCTTCCTTGACCCACTTTGCGATGTTGTAGCTCGAGGAGAACTCGGTGACAACGCGGCCGCCGAACATATCGTCGAGCTGACGCAGACGCTCGATCGAGAGGTCGATGATCGTGACGCGTGCGCCGAGACCAACAGCGATCTTTGCTGCGTTCGTTCCGACGTTGCCGCCGCCGATGATGACGACCTGACCAGCGGAGACACCTGCGATGCCGCCGAGGAGAACACCGCTGCCGCCGTAACGGCTCTCGAGGAACTGTGCACCGATCTGGACAGACATACGGCCTGCGATCTCACTCATCGGAGCGAGCAGCGGGAGACCGCGGCCCTGCTTGCCGAGAACCGTCTCATAGGCAATACCGACAACCTTCTTCTGAAGGAGTGCCTTCGTGAGCTGGGGTTCTGCTGCGAGATGGAGGTAGGTGAAGAGGATCTGACCCTCATGGAAGAGGTCATACTCGGACTCCAGCGGCTCTTTTACCTTAACAATCATTTCCGAACGATCAAACAGAGCCTTCTTGTCCGAGACGATCTCGGCGCCGACTGCCTTGTAGTCGGCATCCGTGAAGCCGCTGCCAACACCGGCACTCTCCTCGATCAGAACCGTATGACCGGCACGGCGCATTGCCTCAACACCCGAGGGAGTCATACCGACGCGGAACTCATTGTTCTTGATTTCCTTTGCAACGCCTACAATCATGTTTTTTCCTCCTACTACATAGATAAAATACAGAAGGGTTTAAACGACTAAGTAATCTCTAGAGGTATACCTTGATTGTGATATTAGCATAATTCAGATATTTTTGTCAAGTATTGAAATTTAGTGAAAATGTCGATTGAAGCAGACTTGAACTCACAATTCCGCGAATTTTTCACAAAGTATGAAGGATAAAAAGAATGATATTATTTCGCACAATGCAATAAAAACTGTGATTTACGTGGAGACGCTGTGATATATGTCAATCTCTGTATGCAAGAATTTCAATTCCGATATAGCCGACTGTCCATCATTGTGATATACTCCTGTTAATCATTTTTCATGAAAAATTTTTAGGAAATTGCTGATCCAATGAAGTTCGTCAAATTGACGCAGATTTTTTCATCCGAATGAGGAAATAATCGGATGAAAAGTAATGCTCTGTGGAAGATTTTCCGCCATAGTGCGGAAGAAGATGCGTCAAGATGGGGCGGTGAATGTATCGGTGACTTCTTTAGAAGGACGAGGATGCTATGCTGCGATATACTGCGTGGGCAGAGGTTGATCTCAGCGCAATTGCCCATAACTATCGCGAGATACGCAGGCGTATCGGAAAAAAGACAAAACTCTGTGCTGTTATCAAGGCGGATGCCTATGGGCATGGTGCGGTCGCCGTCGCGCGTATTGCACTCGATGAGGGCGCGGACTACCTCGCCGTAGCAACGCTCTCGGAGGCACTCAAGCTGCGGGCAGCGGGCTTTACGACGCCACTTCTGATTCTAGGGTTGATCGGCGCAGAGAGTGCGAGCGAGATCGTCTACGATAATATCACACAGACGGTTTGTCAGATGGATCTCGTTGAGGCTCTGTCGCAGGAAGCGGTGCGGCAGGGGAAGACAGTCAAGGTGCACCTCAAGATCGAGACGGGGATGGGACGCATCGGCGTCACTCCAAAGGATGCTGCGGATATGGCACGGCGCATTGTCGCGCTGCCCAATGTGGAGCTGGAGGGGCTGTCGTCGCATTTCGCTTTAGCAGATACGGCGGATCAATCCTTTACGGCGCATCAGATGCGGCTTTTCCAAGAGGCGTGTGACGCGATCGAGGCGATGGGGATTCATGTTCCTCTAAAGCACATTGCTGCCTCGGCAGCGGTCCTGGAATATCCTGATGCAGATTTTGATATGGTGCGCGTAGGGATTATCCAGTATGGACTTTGGCCCTCGTCTGAGGTCGTGCGCAGTATGGATCTGCATCCCTGCATGAAGTTCTGTGCACGCATTGTCTTCATTAAAACGATTCCTCCCGGGGAGTCTGTCGGCTATGGGCGGACGTTCATAGCGGGGCGTGAGACACGTATCGCAACGCTGACGGTTGGCTATGCGGATGGTTACATCCGTGCCTACGGGAGTGGGGCGGTCGAGGTCTGCGGACAGCGTGCTCCTATCGCGGGACGGATCTGTATGGATCAGTTCATGATTGATGTCACGGATATTCCCGAGGCACAGGTGGGGGATGTGTGTACGCTGTTTGGTTCGGAAACGCTGTCTGTGGATGAGGTCGCCGCATGGGCACATACGATCAACTATGAAGTCCTCTGTCTCATCTCTACGCGTGTTCCACGCGTTTATATTGAGTAACTGAGGAATTTGTGATATTGTTTGTTCGATATTTTATCGATCCATGAGAAAGGGGCTTCTATGAATACACTAGTCAGTCCGGAGAATACATGGGTGCTCATGAGCGTTATGCTGCTGGCTGTGGCAGCGTCGATTTATCTTGAGCAGACGTATGTGTGGGCTTCCCGCATCACGGGCGCGGTGATAGCGCTCGTCGTCGCACTCATTTTAGTCAATACGGGGGTCATACCCGTTCATGCAGAACTCTATGACGATGTTGTCTGGGGTTATGCTGTTCCGATTGCGATTCCCTTGCTTCTTTTGCAGAGCAATATGCAGAAGATCTGGCATGAGACAGGGCGTCTGGTGATCATTTTTCTGATCGGTGCGGCAGGGACGATCTGCGGTGCATTGATTGGATGCGCACTCCTCGGGGCTTCCATCGACGGGCTGCCGAAGGCAGCGGCGATGATGACGGGGTCGTATATCGGCGGCGGCGTGAATTTCACCGCACTTGCCGATGCATTCAAGGTCCACGGTTCGCTCGTCTCGGCAACGACAGTCGCGGACAATCTCAATATGGCAATTTATTTTCTGATCCTTCTCGGTATTGCGGGAAATGCGTTCTTTCGCCGCATCTACACGCATCCGCTGATCGATGCAGTGGAGAGGCATGGCGCATCCGACGACGGGAAGACACTCGCGGCAAAGTATTGGGGACGTAAGGATATTTCTCTGCGCGATATTGCGATGTGCATGACCTATGCTGTCGTTGTCGTTACCGTGTCGAAATTCATCGGGGCGACGTTCAGCGCGCTGATTCCCTCTGATGTCAGCTGGTTTACAAAGATGTCCAATACGTTCCTCGGCAGTCAGTATGTCTGGATTACGCTAATCTCTGTGATCTTTGCCACGTTCTTTGAAAAACAGGCGTCCTCGTTGAACGGTGCGCAGGAAATCGGCACGTTCTTTATCTACATGTTTTTCTTCGTGATCGGTGTTCCTGCATCCATTATGGAGATATTGATGAACGCGCCGCTTCTCTTTGTGTTCTGTCTGATTGTCGTTGTTGTGAATATGCTGTTCTGTCTGGTCGGCGGGAAATTGCTCGATTTTGATCTGGAGGATATTCTTATTGCGTCCAATGCAAATATCGGCGGGCCGACGACGGCGGCAGGGATGGCCATCTCACAGGGGTGGAATAAGCTGGTCGGCCCCGCAATGCTCGTCGGTACACTGGGGTATGTGATTGGAACGTATCTCGGCATTATCGTCGGCAGCTTGCTCGGCGCGTAGGGGCTTGAAAATACCAAAGGGCATGATCTCCAATGTGGGAATCATGCCCTTTTGGCGTGTTGATGGAGCTGTATCAGCGCTCGGATGCACGCGCTCTGATGATCTCGTCGATCTCACGCTGCTGCTGGTGTTCGATGCGCCGCTGGATGAAGATGTTCGGGATGGAGACGCCGACAACGACGGCGAGGATGATGGTGACACCGTTGACGCCGAAGCGCAGCGCCTCGAGCAGTTCCTCGACGGAGATGGTCTGGATGTGGAGGACGGCGAAGAGGAGACGATAGAGGAGGACACAGGGGATGAGCGGGATAACTGGCGGGATGATGAGAAGGGTGTTTGGCGTGTGGACGATATGGATGACCTTGAGTGCCGCGATGCCGACGAAGGCCGCCGCCACGAAGGAGCCGAGTGCCTGTGGTTGTCCGAATTCGAGCATGAGAACGTTGCGGATGAGCATAGTGACGATGCCTTCGACGGCGACGATGGCGAGCAGCCGCTTCGGGGTGTTGAACATGACGGAGAATCCGCCGGCAGCAAGAGCGGCCGCGATTGCCTGATTGAGGTAGGTATCTGAGGGCTGGATATGGACATCGGAGATGTTTCCCACACCGGCGATAAGAATGGCAAAGGCAATGCCGAAGGTCATGCCGCCGATGATAAGCATGGTATCCATGGCGCGCGTCATGCCCGATGTGGTGAAACGGTTCAGTACGTCACTTGCCGCATTGATGGACGGCAGTCCGGGCATGAGGAAAATGGTGCACGCAACGAGCGCGTACCACAGTGTACCCAGTCCGAGTGCAGCGGGGATGGCCCACGCAAATATGGTGGCGACAAATCCGGTAATCATGGCACAGGCGTAGGGATTGAAAGCATACTTGTTGCTGAGGCGATGTGCGATGAAGCCCATGAGTGCCGCAATGGCGGCGACGAGAGACTCTTCCCAGCTCCCGCCGAACAGTTTGCACGAGCCGCCCGAGCCGACGGCAGCTCCGAGCGCGATGCCCCAATGCGGGTAGCAGAGTGTACGTGCACGGATGCGTGCGATGGCGTTCTCGGTGGCAGCGATGGGCGTGTTGCCGCGCAGGATGCGCCAGGTGAGTTTGCTCACGGCGGCGAGAACGGCGAGGTTCACGCCGTGTTTCATGCACTTGCGGAACTGCGTAAAGGAGCGTTCGTCGTCGCAGACGTTCAGCATAAGCGTTGTGTAGGTAATGTGGGATTGGATGTTTTCAGCAGGGATGCGCAGGTGGACTGCCGCGCGTTTCATATCGCGGATGACGCGTGCACAGTCGGCACCGTTCTCCATCAGCGCCTGTCCAATGTCCAGCAGGAGCTTCATTTTGTAGTTGAGTGTCTTGTTGTCGTCGTCCGCCATATTTCGAATTTCTTTGCGCCCCACAGTAGGATACTCCCTTCCTTGTCTCCCTATTTCTCTTTGATGACGCTATTATAACATAGACTTTGGCTGCGTGAAATACTGATGCATGGGAGAGGCGAGAGCAAAAAAAGAACCGCCAAAAATGGCGGTCAGTATGTGCGTCAAAGATCACTCAGCACTTGATGCCTGAGCCCTTGCGTGCATAGAAGAACCATGTGATGATGATGGTCAGAACAGTGAAGGCGATGAGAATGTAGAATGCAGGAATAACGCTGCCCTGTGTTCCGTATGCCCAGCCAAAGATCTTCGGGATGAGGAATGCGCCGTACGCCCCGATCGCCGCCGTAAAGCCTGTGACGAGTGAGGCGTGTACAGGACTGTCAAAGACAAACGGAATCATGCGGAAGCACGCAGCATTGATGAAGCCCGTCGAGAAGAAGAGCACGAGGAACGACCCGAAGAAGAGCGGGAAGTTATGCGACTGAATGCCCATGACGGTCGTAATACAGGCGATAAGCATGAGGAGCAGCGAGTAGAGTGTAACCTTCGAGCCACTGTTGACCTTGTCCGCGACCCAGCCGCCGATGGGGCGCACGCCGGCGCCGATGAACGGGCCGAGGAATGCAGCATAGGCAAAGGAGACCTCGGGGAACTCGCGATTGACAAGAAGTGCAAGCGCAGCAGAGTAGCCGATGAACGAGCCGAATCCGCAGGTGTAGATGACGCAGAGCAGCCACGTATGGATGTTGCCAAAGATGGACATCATGCTGCGCGGACTCTGCTTTGGGATGGGCAGGTTGTCCATGAACATCCAGACGAGGATCAGGGTCAGAGCGGTCGGAATCGCCCAGAAGTAGCAGACATTCTGAATGTAGATCTCTTTGCCCGCCTCATTGAGGAGCGGTGCGCCGAAGAGTCCTCCAAAGCTCATGCCGAGGAGCATGGGGGCGGTCAAGTAGATGAGCGAGACACCGAGGTTGCCAATGCCGGCGTTGATGCCGAGAGCAAGCCCTTTCTGCGACTTCGGGAAGAAGAAGCCGATGTTCGCCATCGAGGATGAGAAGTTTGCGCCTGCGATGCCGATGCCCGCGACGAGAAGTACGAAGGTGTCATAGGTCGTCGCGGTGTCTGTGAGTGCATTCCCCAGACCAATGAGCGGGATGAGGAGCAGCGCGGTCGAGATCAGCGTCCAATTGCGTCCGCCGAGCATGGCGGGGAGATAGGTGTAAACGAGACGCCCCGTCGCCCCGACAAGCCCCGGCAGGGCTGCGAGGGTAAAGATCTCATTGTCCGTAAAGTGAAAGCCAATGTGGTTGAGCTGGGCGGCGATTGTCGCCCACATTGTCCACGCAACGAAGGCGAGGGTCAGCGCCCATGTGGAAGTATAGAGGTTCTGCTTGGCGATGCGTTCGCCCCAGCGTTTCCAGAACACCTCATTTTCAGGGTCCCAATGCTCAAGAATTTCTCGGCGTGTTGGATTCTCGCCAAGGACGGCGAGAATGTCCTTATTTTCCATTTCCATCTCTCCCTTATATATCGCATTAATAAATGGAATTATAGTGAAAAAAAATTACCTTGTATGTGACGAATATCACATAAACTTTTCTGTTTTTTCGATAGGATAAATTATAATGTTACTTCGTATCACAGAAGGGGGGGGGGACGGAGTGGATAAGGAGGCGCTCATTCAAGAACTTGCATCGATTCCGGGCAAGGTAGTTTCGCTGCACGATGGAGCGTTTCTCTATCGTGAGGGTGCGCCGGCACACTATTTCTATATTGTGCGCTCGGGGCATATCTTCGTGGTCAAGTACGGCGCATCGGGGCGTGTCTTGGCGCTGCGCCTCGCGACGAAGGGGAGCCTCGTCGGAGAGCTGCCGATCTACGAGGATGAGCCGACCTATCTCTTTAGTGCGATTGCGCGCAGTGCCGCCGAGGTCTACGCCATCGAGTTCCCCGTACTGGAGGCGTATCTCGAAAAGCATCCGCACCTCGCTGTCGCACTGCTGAAGCTGATCGGGATGCACATGCGCAAGCAGCACCTCAAATTCCGCGACCTCGTGCTCTACGGGAAGAAGGGAGCACTCTGCTCAACGCTTCTCCGTCTGGCCAACAGCTACGGGATGGAGACGGACGAGGGAATACTGATCTCCGTACCGCTCACGAATCAGGAGCTCGCGAACTACTCTGCATCGGCGCGGGAGAGTCTCAACCGCATGCTCGCTGAGTTGAAGAAGAGCGGTGTGATCGATATGCGCGGGCATCTGATCCTCATCAAGGATATCGACTATTTGAAAAAGACCATCCACTGCGAGAATTGCGGGGTGGAGATCTGTAATATTGAGTGAATCGGGGACACAGAATAGGGGCCGCTGTACGAAGCGAAAACTTCGTGCAGCAGTCCCTGTCTTTGTCTATTCGCATAGAATTCCCTGATACGCCGTTGCGCCGCGGGTGCAGACGGCGCGCCCCGCTGTTAGATCGGTCAGCTCCGCCGTGCGGCGTGCGATGTCGTCGGGCGGGACACGGAGGAGACAGGTGACGCGCTCTGCGTATGTCGTTTTTCCTGCGATCAGTGCCTCTGTGCGGATGTAGCGCTCGACGGCGGCGAGCAGGTCGTAATCGATCGTGACGGACAGCTCGCGCAGGAGTGTCATGCGCAGCTTGGGGGCGGCGTCAAGCCCCAGCACTGCCGCATGGGCGTATGCACGGATGAGCCCGCCCGCGCCGAGCTTGATCCCGCCGAAGTAGCGGACGACGGCAACGGCGGCGTTCGTGATGCCGCGTCCCTTGATTGCTTCGAGGATGGGGCTGCCCGCCGTCCCGCCCGGCTCTCCGTCGTCACTTGAGCGCTGCCGTGCGGCATCCGCGCCGAGGACCATGGCGTAGGGCGCGTGGCGCGCATCGTAGTGCTCCTTTTTCAGTGCGGCGAGCCATGTGCGCACCTCGTCCTCGTCCTCCGCGTGTATGACGTAGGCGAGGAAGCGGGAACGCTGGATCTCATACGAAACAGGGGAGACACCGCCCTCCGGTATCTCCCCTGTGATGGTCGTGTAGTCACGATCCATACTCATTTGTTCTTGCGGTTGAAGTACTCGACGATGCCCGCATCGAGCAGTACGTAGGTCGGCCCCGTGCTCGCGGTCAGCTCGCCCGGCTGAAAGATGGGGCAGACGAAGCCGCGTCCGCCGAGGAAGTAGTCGGTCGGAAGCTGACGCACGGATTTTTCGGGCTGGATCGGCGTATTGCGTCCGTACTCGTTGTAGAGGTGACCGTTCACCGCCTCGCCGTCGAGATCGGACGGCGTGACGTGCACGAAGAAGGAGAGCGGCAGACGCTGTCCCGTCTTCTTGTAGTAGACGATGCCGTAGTCGTGGCGTGCGGGCTGATTGGCGTGCAGGTCATAGCGCAGCTCCGTGAACGTCACAGACAGGAAGTTTTCGTCGTCGAGATGTACGCGATAGCCGAGCTCGCCGCGGAAGAATGCCCCGCTCTGGTACTGAGCGCGGAATGTCTCCGCGAGTGCCTTCATATCAGTGTTGATGCGATCAGCGACCGCACTGTCATCGAGACTGATGACGGGGTAGGCGATGGACAGGTTCTGCGCGGCCTCCCGATGCTCGCTGAGGGCGGCGGACGAGGTCCCCGTGATGCCGATGACGAGCGCGAGAGCAATCAGTAAAGCTCTGAATTTCATAGTGAGTGCTCCTCCTTTTCATACTTAATTGAATCATAATAAAAATTTACGTATTTGTCAAATAAATGATAGTAATTGACGCGCTCTTGTAGTATGATGAGAGCGCATTTTTTATACAATATATATTCGAGGAGAAAGGTTGTGTTACGGAGCCAATGGGCGAGTCGACGATGAAACGGAGGCTGAAGAACAGACATCTTCAGCTCATCTCTCTCGGCGGTGTGATCGGGAGCGGATATTTTCTGGGGACGGGCTACGTCCTCGAGCAGGCAGGGCCTGCGGCGGTGATTTCCTATCTGCTGGGCGGCATCATCGTGCTCGCCGTGATGCTCTGCCTCGCAGAGCTGGCGGTGGAGCAGCCGCTCTCGGGCTCATTCGTCGTCTACGCGCGCGAGAATATCTCGGCGACGTGGGCGTGCGGTGTGGGCTGGTCCTACTGGGTGACGTGGGTGTCCTACGTGCCCTCGGAGATGATTGCTGCGGGCATCATCATGAATTCATTCCTGCCCGAGGTCGGGACGATCTGGTGGGCGGTGCTGTTTGGGCTGCTCGTCACCCTCCTCAATCTGTTTCGCGTCGATAAATTCGGCGAGAGCGAGTTCTGGCTCGCCCTTGTCAAGATCATCGCCCTCGTGGCGTTCAGCGTCGTTGCGCTCCTGATCTGTCTCGGGCTCATCGGCGATGAGGGCTATATCGGCACGGGCATCCTACTCGGCAGCGGCGGCTTTGCCCCGCACGGATACGCGAGTATTGCGCTGACGATGGTCATCATCCTCGTCAATTTTCAAGGGACGGAGATCATCGGGCTGGCAGCGGGGGAGACGGCGGATCCCGCGCGCAGTATTCCGACGGCGGTGCGCAATGTGACGTGGCGCATCATCGCGCTCTACATCATCCCGATTACGCTGCTCGTCTCGATCCTGCCGTGGGATCACGCGTCTCTCTCCAAGAGCGTCTTTGCGGCAGCGCTTGCCGAGCATGGATTTTCGCATCTGGGGGCGCTGTTCTCGTTCGTCGTGCTGACGGCGGCGCTTTCCTGCTCCAACTCGGGGCTCTACGGCGCGGCACGCACGGTGCACGCGCTCGCGACGATGGAGATGGCGCCGCGTGCGCTCGGTGGGCTCAGCCGCAAGGGGATTCCCTCGCGTGCCATCTATGCCTCGATTGCCTTTTGCTGGGGCGTGATTGCGCTCTACGCGCTGCATCCCGATGCGGCGCTCTATACCTATCTGCTCGCACTCTCGGGGTTCTCGGGCGCGGTCGCGTGGATCTCGATCTGCTGGAGCCAGTATCGGCGGCGGCGCAGGCTTGAGGCGGCGGGGACGGTGTCCCTCCTGCGCTATCGGATGCCTCTCTTCCCGTATGTCACGCTGTTCGGGATCTGGGCGCAGGTGCTCTGCCTCCTCTTTATGGCGTTTACCCCCGAGCTGCGCTCTGCGCTTTATTTGGGCGTACCCATGCTCGTCGTCCCCATGCTTCTTTACCACTTCTTGCGCAGGGGCAGGGCACATGATATAATTAAAGAATAGGGAGTTTTTTCGTAGGGAGGAATGTTTATGTTTGGGCTCTTTGATAAAAAGAAGGAAGCGGAGGTTTCGCTCGCTGACCGCATTGCAGCAAAACCGTTGGTGGCAGCAGGTGCACAGCAGGGAGCGTCCGCCGCAAAGCCGCGTGTGCCGTTCGCGGGACTCGGCAGCGTCGGCGCAGGCGATATGAAGTCTGCCTATCTCTCGCGCAGCGAGCTGACGGCAGAGCGTCTGCGCGATCTCTACGATGTGCCGGGCGGCCCTGCGATTGTGCTCGGCTTCGTCTCGTCCGATCTCCCCATGGCGGAGATTGCGCGTACAGTACAGACAGCATCACCTCCCGATGTTCAGGTTTTGCTCATCTCCTCGTGCGGGGAGCTGACACATACGCCGGGGACACGCTCCTACTATATGGATGCGAAGGACGGACGCGCAAAGGTGCTGCTGCAGGTCTACAGCAAGCGCATGATCGCGCAGACCCACATGATGACAATTCCCCTGCACAACGAGGACATACGGCGCGGTACGGTGGAGTTGACCCCTGACGAGCGCATTAAGAGAATCCGCGAGGGGGTTGACGCACAGCGCGTTCCATTCCCCGTGCGCTTTGACAATACCTTTGCCTTTGTCTATATAGACGGCGTGACGGCGTGCGAGTCGTTCGTGCTGAAGGCACTCTATGACAGCGAGTTCCTGCCCTGCCCCTACATCGGCGGCAGCGCGAGCGGCGCGCTCGATTTCTCCCACACCTATATCTACAACGGGAAACAGGTACTTGAGAATCACGCCGTCGTGCTCGTTGTTCGGCTTGCCGATGATTACCGCTACTCTATTTTCAAGACTCAGGCGGCAGAGCCGACGGGGGATAAGTGGACGATCATCGGATCGGATGCGACGCTCCGTACGGTGGAGACGGTTGCCGACGCAGAGGGGCATCCCGTGCCCTTTGCCGATGTACTGATGGAGCATCTCCATGTCTCCGACGTGAATGCACTCAGTGATGCGCTTGCCGGCTATACCTTTGCCTCGCACGTCGGCAAGCAGTATTTCATCCGCTCGCTGCAGCAGTTTGACGCGGCGGAAAAGCGGTTCCATTTCTACTGTGACATTACGGCGGGTGAGGAGATCTTCCTCATGCGGCGGGAGAACTTCGTCAAGACGCTGAAGGATGAGTACGCCGCATACGCAAAGGGCAAGCCGGCGCCGATCGGCGCAGTGCTGAACGACTGCATCCTGCGGCGCCTGACCTTTGCCGCAGATCTCGCAGGAGCGGATCTCTTCGATGGGATGCCAATCGCGGGGTTCTCTGCCTTTGGGGAGATTGCCGGTCTGCACATTAATGAGACGCTGACGGCAATTTTCTTCTATCAGCTCTCTGGCGGTATGTTCAGTGACGGCTATATGGATCGTTTCCCGTCGAAGTACGCGCTGTACCAGAAGACGTATCTCGAGCATGAGATCAGCCGACGCGCGATCATCGCGCATCTGCGTGAGGGGATCATTCAGGAGTTTGACAGCTACCGTCAGCAGATGATGGGACTCTCGGATGTCATGGAGCATGTGGCGGAGAGCGTTGAGAACGTCTCCGGGCTCGTCAACCAGATGAGCGACGGCATCGGCGATCAGGGCAATATGACGAAGGAACTGCTCGCACGAAATGCTTCGATTACACCGAAGCTGGAGCATCTGACCGAGAGTACGAAAAAGATCGAGCAGGTCATGCACATGATCACGGAGATCTCCGCGCAGATCAACCTGCTCGCGCTCAACGCCGCCATCGAGGCGGCACGTGCGGGCGAGATGGGACGCGGGTTCGCCGTCGTCGCAGGAGAGGTGCGCAAGCTCTCCGAGAATACACGCGAGCGGCTGGAGGCGTCCGATGAGGCGATCCGCGAGCTCCTGCATGATGTGAACGAGATCGATCAGATGCTCGCGCAGAATCAGGAGTTCGATACGAAGGTCGAGGACTTCGAGCAGGACTTTGACGGGCGCGTGACGGATATGAAGAGCAGTCTCGCGAGCGGTGTCGATGCGATCCGTCATTCGAGTGGCTCGCTGGAGAGGGCAGGGGCGCTTGGCGCGGCACTGTCGAAACGCGTGGAGGAATTGGATGCGGTGCTCCGCTCCATTCGATAAGTAATGGCATTTGATATTTGGGAGGAGCTCGAGTAGAGTGGAGAGATATTGTCCGCAGGAGATTGAAGCAAAGTGGCAGAAGATCTGGGAGACGGAGCACAGCTGCCACACGGAGATGGATGCGACGAAACCGAAGTACTACGCGCTTGAGATGTTTCCGTATCCGTCGGGAAAACTTCACATGGGGCATGTCCGCAACTACTCGATCGGCGATGTGATTGCGCGCTTCCGCACGATGGAGGGGTACAACGTCCTGCACCCGATGGGGTTTGACTCCTTCGGCATGCCCGCCGAGAATGCAGCGATCAAGAACAAGGTGCATCCGGCGGAGTGGACGTATGCGAACATCGCGAACATGGAGAAGCAGCAGCGTGCGCTTGGGCTTGCCTACGACTGGGACCGCGAGGTCATCACCTGCCGGGAGGATTATTACCGCTGGACGCAGTGGCTCTTTGAGCTGTTTTATAAAAAGGGGCTTGCCTACAAGAAAAAAGCATCCGTGAACTGGTGCGATACCTGCGGCACGGTGCTCGCGAACGAGCAGGTCGAGGACGGCAAGTGCTGGCGCTGCAAGTCCGAGGTGCACAAGAAGGATCTCGCACAGTGGTTCTTCAAGATCACGGACTATGCCGATGAGCTCCTCGCCGATCTCGACAAACTCCCGGGCTGGCCCGAGCGCGTCAAGACGATGCAGGCCAACTGGATCGGACGCAGCGAGGGCCTTGAGTTCCGCCTGCCTGCGCCCGCGCTCGATGCGGAGATTCCCGTCTACACGACGCGTCCCGACACCGTGTTCGGCATGACCTTTGTCGCGCTCGCACCCGAGCATCCTCTCGTAGAGAAGATCTGCGCCGTCAGCGACAAGGCAGAGGAGATCCGTGCGTTCTGTACGCGCGTCAAAAAGCAGTCCGATATTGAGCGCTCCTCGAGCGAGTCGGAAAAAGAGGGTATTTTCACAGGGATTACCTGCACGAATCCGTTCAACGGGGAGCAGGTCGAGATCTGGGTCACGAACTACGTCCTCTTTGAGTACGGCACGGGCGCGGTCATGGCCGTCCCGTCGGAGGATCAGCGCGACTGGATGTTCGCGGAGAAATACGGCATCCGCAAGATCCTCACGATCCGCCCGAAGGACGGAGAGCTGTGTCTCGAGGACATGACAGCGGCATATACCGAAAAGGAAGGCATCCTCATCAACTCCGGCAAGTTCACGGGGATGGAGATGCACGCGGCGATGCAGGCGATCATGGATGAGGCGGAGGCACAGGGATACGGCAAACGCCGCGTCAACTACCGCCTGCGCGACTGGCTCATCTCACGCCAGCGCTACTGGGGTGCGCCAATCCCCATCATCAACTGCCCAAAATGCGGCGAGGTACTCGTCCCGGAGGCAGAGCTGCCCGTGCGTCTCCCCGAGGATGTCTCATTCGAGCAGGGAGCAGTCTCGCCGCTCTCGTCGAGCGAGCACTTCCTCCACTGCAAATGTCCCAAGTGCGGCGGCGATGCGACGCGCGAGACGGATACGATGGACACGTTTATCTGCTCCTCGTGGTACTACTACCGCTATACGGATCCGAAGAACACGGAGCGTCCCTTTGACCGCGACAAGGTGAACTACTGGGCTCCCGTCGATCAGTACATCGGCGGCATCGAGCACGCGATCCTGCATCTCCTCTATGCACGCTTCTTCACGAAGGTACTGCGTGACGCAGGGATGCTCGACTTCGACGAGCCGTTCACGAATCTCCTCACGCAGGGCATGGTCATCAAGGACGGCGCGAAGATGTCGAAGTCGCTCGGCAACGTTGTCTCGCCCGAGGAGATCATCGACCGCTACGGAGCGGATACGGCACGGCTCTTCATCCTCTTTGCCGCGCCCGTGGACCGTGACCTCGACTGGAGCGATCAGGGCGTCGAGGGGGCGTACCGCTTCCTCGGGCGCGTGTGGCGTATCCTCGGACAGTTCGCAGAGACGATCAAGGGCGCGCCTGCGTCCTACGATGCAGCAACGCTCAGCACAGAGGAGACGGAGCTGCGCCGCGTGCTCCACGCGACCATCAAGAAGGTCACGGAGGACGTGCGCGACCGCTTCATGTTCAACACGGCGATCTCCTCCATCATGGAGCTGGTCAATGCGCTCTACGCATTTCAGGACAAGGAGCTCACGCCGGGGCTCGCGCGTGAGACGGCGAGCGCACTCGTGCGGATGCTCGCGCCGTTTGCACCGCACATCACGGCGGAGTTGTGGGCACAGCTCTTCGGCGGGAACGTTCACGCAGAGACGTGGCCACAGTACGACGCGGCGGCACTCGTGCAGGATGAGGTAGAGATCGTCCTGCAGATCAACGGCAAGGTGCGCGACCGCGTCAAGGTCGCCACGGGACTTGACCGTGCGGCGCTGGAGCAGCTCGCAGCGGAGCTGCCGCGTGCGAAGGAACTCACGGCGGGCAAGACCATCGTCAAGGTTGTCTGTGTCCCCGGCAAGCTGGTCAATATTGTTGTGAAGTAAGGTGTAACGTCAGGGAAAAGTAACATCAGAAGATAAGGGAGAGAGAACATTATGCTGAAAGCGTTTGCAGTACGAAGCCTGCTGCCGGAGATGCTGATTGGCCGTACGGTTTATGATGGTGACAGCGAGAACGTACTCGTCGAGGGCGGCACGGTACTGGACAAAGAGACGATCAAGCTGCTCAAGAAAAAGGGCATCGCCTCTGTCTATGTCGATGAGGACAGCATTATCGCCGCCGTTCAGAAGGAAAAGGCAGTCAAGGCGGAAAAGGCAGCCGTTATCGGCAGTGGTCCCGCTCCCGAGCGCGAGATCAAACTGGACAGCAAATACGAAGAGGACTATCGCTACGTCTACGGCGAGATGGAGAAACTCTTTGCCGAGGCAGCAGAGACCGGAAAGCTCAACATGAGCATCCTGCAGGACGTGATGTCGAGCGGCCGTCTGCGCGACCTCTACAAGGAGGGAGCAACGGCCGTCTCCATGATGTACAGCATGAATCAGGGGGGCAACTACAACCTGCATCACTGCGTACATCTCGCCATCCTCGGTGGGCTTATGGCGAAGTGGATGGGCCTCGTGGGCATCGACCGTCAGAACATGGTACTCGCCGGGCTCTTCCTCGATATTGGCAAGCAAATGGTTCCGAAGGAATTACTCGAGAAGAAGGGCCTCCTGACCGAGGAGGAATTCGACATCCTGAAGAATCACGTTGTTGAGAGCTTCAAAATCGTGGAGAACAGTGAGCTCGAGGGACGTACCGACCTCATGAACGGCATCATCCAGCATCATGAGCGCGACGATGGCACGGGTTATCCCTCGGGGCTGAAGGGGGATGCGATCACGACCTTCGGCAAGGTGCTCGCCATCCTCGACTGCTACGATGCGATGGCATCCAGCCGCAGCTACGCGGCGAAGCGTTCCCCGTTCGAGGTGTTCAAGGTACTCTATGCCGACGTACTGGACGGAAAGCTTGACTCGGAGTACGCCGTTCTCTTCATGCGCAAGATGAATGCCGCACTCAACGGCTGCTGGCTCCGTCTCTCGGACGGTTCAGCAGGACGCATCGTCTACGTCGACGAGTCACGCGTCACGGCGATGCCGGTCATCCAGCTCTCAGATGGCGGCTTCATCGACCTCAATACCGTCAAGGATCTCACCGTTGTCGAGATCATGACGGCGAGCGATGTCAGCAAGCTGTAAACGGATGATGCTCAAAGCACCCGTATGGGTGCTTTTTTCATGGAAATCGTTGATGAGATAGGGAAAAATTCTGCGCTTCCATTGTACCCCTTGACGTATGCGATATAATGAAAAAATAGCTTTTCGTGAAGGAGGGGAACGCATGGCGATGGTGCCAAAACTTAATACAACGCAGTTCGAGGGGGAGATCCCGTTCAAGGTCGTCGCACCGTTTGAACCGATGGGCGATCAGCCTCAGGCGATTGCCGATCTTGCCGGCGGCATCGAGAACGGCATGACGGCACAGGTGCTGCTCGGAGCCACGGGCACGGGAAAGACCTACACCATGGCGAAGGTCATCGAGCACGTTCAGCGTCCGACCCTCGTCATCGCACACAACAAGACTCTCGCCGCGCAGCTCGCGAGTGAGTTCAAGTCATTTTTTCCCGACAACTACGTCGGTTACTTTGTCAGCTACTACGACTTCTACCAGCCCGAGGCGTACATCGCCCAGACGGATACCTACATTGAGAAGGATGCGTCGATCAACGATGAGATCGATGAGCTGCGCCACTCCGCGACCTGTTCGCTCTTTGAGCGGCGCGACGTCATCATCGTGGCGAGCGTCTCGTGCATCTACGGTCTCGGCTCACCGGAGAGCTATCACGAGATGGTTCTCTCCGTGCACAAGGGGCAGACAATCACGCGCGAGGAGATCCTGCAGAAGCTCATCTCCATCCGTTACGAGCGCAACGATATTGCGTTTGAGCGCGGACGTTTCCGTGTGCGCGGCGACGTGATTGAGATCTTTCCCGCAGGGTACAACAACCGCGGCGTGCGCATTGAGATGTTCGGCGACGAGGTGGAGCGCATCATCGAGTTCGACGTGACGACGGGCGAGGTTTACGGCGAGCGGCTTCACTCCATGGTGTTTCCGGCGTCCCACTACGTCACGGACGATGAGGATATGAAGATCGCCATGGCTGACATTCGCACGGAGCTTGAGGAGCGGCTTGCCGTACTGAAAGGTGAGGGCAAACTCCTTGAGGCACAGCGGCTGGAGCAGCGCACGAACTATGACCTCGAAATGATGCAGGAGATGGGCTACTGCTCCGGCATCGAGAACTACTCGCGTCACCTCACGCACCGTGCGCCGGGCGCGACACCGTACACTCTCCTCGACTACTTCCCTGAGGACTTCCTCATCATGATCGACGAGTCCCACGTGACTCTGCCGCAGATTCACGCCATGTACGGCGGCGACCGCAGCCGTAAGGTCTCACTCGTGGACAACGGCTTTCGTTTGCCGTCTGCGTTCGATAACCGTCCGCTGACGTTCGAGGAGTTCGCGGCGCGCATCAATCAGATCGTCTACGTCTCCGCGACGCCCGGAAAATACGAGATGCAGCAGGCACAGCAGGTCGCCCAGCAGATCATCCGCCCGACGGGACTCCTCGATCCCGAGGTCGAGGTGCGTCCGCTCGCAGGGCAGATCGACGACCTCATGGGCGAGATCCGCCTGCGCATCGGGCGCAATGAACGCGTCCTCGTCACGACGCTCACCAAGCGCATGGCGGAAAACCTCACCGAGTACCTACGCGAGGCGGGGGTGAAGGTGCGCTACCTCCACTCGGACATCGCGACCATCGAGCGTGCGGAGATCATCCACGACCTGAGAGCGGGCGAGTTCGACGTGCTCGTCGGCATCAATCTCCTGCGTGAGGGGCTCGATATGCCGGAGGTCTCGCTCATCGCCATCCTCGACGCGGACAAGGAGGGCTTTCTGCGCTCCGACACCGCGCTCATCCAGACCATCGGACGTGCCGCCCGCAACGCCGGCGGGCACGTCATCATGTACGGCGATGTCATCACGGGCTCGATGCAGCGCGCCATCGACGAGACGGAGCGCCGCCGTGCGATACAGCAGGAGTACAACGAGGAGCACGGCATCGTGCCGAAGACCATCGTCAAGCCCATCGTCCCGCTCATCGAGATGACGCTTGTCGCGGCTGAGGATAAGAGCCCGTACGGGAAGAAGGACGGCAAGGCAAAGAAAAAACTCGGCAAAAAGGAGCGCGAGAACCTCGTCAAGAGTCTTCTGCGCGAGATGCAGCAGGCGTCGCGTGCGCTGGAGTTCGAGCGTGCGGCAGAGCTGCGCGATATGATCGTCGAGCTCGAGGGCGAACTGCCGAAGAAGAAAAAATAAGGACATACAGATAATGAATGAATACATCAAGATCGAGGGGGCACGCGCCCACAATCTGAAAAATATTACAGTGCAGATACCGCGCGATAAATTAGTTGTGGTGACGGGGCTCTCCGGCTCGGGGAAGTCCTCGCTCGCATTTGATACGATCTATGCCGAGGGGCAGCGCCGCTATGTGGAGTCGCTGTCCGCCTACGCACGGCAGTTCCTTGGGCAGATGGACAAGCCCGATGTGGACAACATCGAGGGGCTGTCGCCTGCCATCTCGATTGACCAGAAGACGACGAGCCATAATCCGCGCTCGACGGTAGGGACGGTGACGGAGATCTACGACTATCTGCGCCTGCTCTATGCGCGCGCGGGACGCCCGCACTGCCCAAACTGCGGCAAGCCGATCACGCAGCAGAGCGTCGATCAGATGGTGGATCGGATCATGCAGCTGCCCTCAGGAGCAAAGCTCCTCATCATGGCGCAGCTCGTGCGCGGCAAGAAGGGCGAGCACAAGAAGGTGCTCGAACAGATTCGCCGCGAGGGCTATGTGCGCGTGCGCATCGACGGAGAGCTGCATGATCTCGGCGAGGAGATCGCGCTCGAAAAGCAGAAGAAGCACACGATTGAGATCGTCGTAGATCGCCTCGTCGTGCGCGAGGGCATGGAGAGCCGTCTGGCAGACTCGCTGGAGACGGCGCTCCACGCAGGTGAGGGCGTGGTCTACGTACAGGTGGTGGACGGCGATCTCCTCATGTTCAGTGAGAACTTCGCCTGTGTGGACTGCGGCATCTCACTGCCCGAGATCGCACCGCGCATGTTTTCATTTAACAGCCCATTCGGCGCGTGCCCCGTCTGTACGGGGCTCGGCAGTCACAAGGAGTTTGACCCTGCGCTCGTCGTTCCCGACCCGACGCTCAGCGTGGCAGACGGTGTCTTTGCACCGCTCTCGAAAAACCCGAACTCCTATGGGATGCGGGCGATCACAGCACTCCTGGCGGCGCATGACTACGATGCGCATACGCAGTGGAACCGCATCGACAAGAAGACGCAGAAGATGCTGCTCTATGGGGCGGATGAGTATGTTTCCTTCCAGTACACGAATATGTTCGGCGAGGAGAAGGAATACCATGTCCCGTACGAGGGCGTTTTGCCCGCACTCACGCGCCGCTATCGCGAGACGGACTCAGAGGAGATGCGCGAGAGCTACGAGGACTATATGACGGATACGCCGTGCTCGGCGTGCCACGGGGCGCGATTGAAGCCCGAGGCGCTCGCCGTGACGGTCGGCGGGAAGAATATCGCCGCACTCACGGCCCTTACGATTCGTGAGGCAGATGCGTTTCTAACGGAGGCAGAGCAGGATTTTACGCCGCGTGAGGCAAAAATAGCCGGAGAGATTTTGAAGGAAATTCATGCACGCCTCCATTTTCTCCTCGATGTGGGACTCGACTATCTGACGCTCTCGCGTGCGGCATCGACGCTGTCGGGCGGAGAGGCACAGCGCATCCGCCTCGCGACGCAGATCGGCTCGGGGCTGATGGGGGTGCTCTACATCCTTGATGAGCCGAGCATCGGGCTGCATCAGCGCGACAACAACCGCTTGCTCGCGACCCTTCGGCATCTGCGTGACCTCGGCAATACGCTCATTGTTGTGGAGCATGACGAGGATACGATGTACGCCGCCGACCATATCATTGATATTGGCCCCGGCGCAGGAGAGCATGGCGGCGAGGTGGTTGCAGAGGGAACGGCGGCAGAGATCATGAAGAATCCTGCATCCATCACGGGGCAGTATCTCTCACGCAAAAAGTTCATCCCCGTGCCCGCAGAGCGGCGCAGGGGAAACGGCTATTTTCTGGAGATCGTGGGTGCGGCGGAGAACAATCTGAAGAATGTCAATGTGAAATTTCCGCTTGGCACGCTAACGCTTGTGACGGGCGTGTCCGGCTCGGGCAAGTCGACGCTCGTCAACGAGATCCTCTATCGCGGTGTCGCCTCGCGGCTCTACCGCGCGAAGGGAAAGCCCGGCAAGCACAAGAAGATCAAGGGGCTTGAGCATATCGACAAGGTCATCAACATCGATCAGCAGCCGATCGGACGCACGCCGCGCTCGAATCCCGCGACCTACACGGGGGTGTTCGATGCGATCCGCGAGCTGTTCAGTCAGGTGAGCGAGTCGCGTATGCGCGGCTATAAGGCGGGGCGGTTCAGCTTTAACGTGAAGGGCGGACGCTGTGAGGCGTGCCGGGGTGACGGCATCCTGAAGATCGAGATGCAGTTCCTTCCCGATGTCTACGTTCCCTGTGAGGTCTGCAAGGGGGCGCGCTACAACCGCGAGACGCTCGAGGTGCACTACAAGGGCAAGACCATCGCCGAGGTGCTCGACATGACGATTGACGAGGCAGTGGAGTTCTTTGCGAATGTGCCGCGCATCGCGCGCAAGCTCGAGATCATCCGCGACGTGGGGCTCGGCTACATCCGCCTCGGACAGCCTGCGACGACGCTCTCGGGCGGTGAGGCGCAGCGCGTCAAGCTCGCGACGGAGCTGGCGCGGCGCAGCACGGGAAAGACGCTCTATATCCTCGACGAGCCGACGACGGGGCTGCATGCGGCGGATATCCACAAGCTGCTCCTCATCCTGCAGCGGCTCGTAGACGGCGGCGATACGGTGGTCGTCATCGAGCACAATCTTGACGTCATCAAGACGGCGGATCACATCATCGACCTCGGTCCCGAGGGCGGCACGGGCGGCGGCACGATTGTCGCCCAGGGAACGCCCGAGGAGATCGTGCAGGTGAAGGCATCCTATACGGGGCAGTTCCTCAACCCCCTGCTGGAAGAAAAACATTGATGGCTTGCATGAAAGAGAAATAACTGAAATAAAGAAGGTAATGTAGAAATGCTGATTTTAGGGCAGATGATCGTATTCTTTCTGATGATTTTTGCAGGGGCGCTTGCCCGCCGATACAAGATCATCATTCCGAACAATCAGGAGCAGTTTTCCTCCCTGATTGTCAATATCGCGTGCCCCTGCCTCATCATCTCCTCAGCGATGCACGCACAGGAGCACATGGATCTGGCGCAGGTTATTGACACCTATCTCGACTACGCCATTCTCCTCGTGATGATGTGCGCCGCCGGTTTCCTGCTGCCGATTCTCCTGCGCTATCGCGGACGTCTGCGCGGTGCGGTGAACCTCTCGTTTTGGTTCAACAACTCACTCTTCATGGGGCTGCCGCTCGTGCAGGGGGTGTACGGCGATCAGGCGGTCGTCTATATGACGCTGTTCTTCATTCCCGTCAATCTGCTCTTTTTCATCTACGGCGTTTCCTCCATCAGCATTCATAAACAGCGCGGTCTTGAGATGGTGCGCATGCTGCTGAATCCCGGCATCATCGCCTCGCTGATCGCCTGCGTGATCTACTTCGGTGAGATTCCGACAAATCCGCTCCTCCTGCAGGCGTTTACGATGGTCGGTGCGATGACGGCGCCGCTCGCGATGATGATGATCGGCGCATCGCTGAAGGATATCCACATGCGCCACATGCTGACCGACCGCAAGCTGCTCGTCTACACCTTTCTCAAGGCCGTGGTGCTGCCGATCCCTATTCTCTTTGCGATGAAGTTCTTCGTCACGAATCCCTACATCCTCGGCTGCAGCCTCGTCATCGTCGCTGCGCCGACGGGCGGCATGGTGGCGATGGTCGCCCTGCTCTACAACAAGGTCGCCTATCCGCTCATGACGGAGATCATCGCGCTCTCGACAGTCATCTCCGTGGCGACGATACCGCTCGTGTCGATGATTACGGGAATTTGACAGGGAGGTACATTTGCCCATCTTTGTTCTGATCTTAGTGTCTGCCATAGCCCTAATCGCAGGGCTGTCGGCATTTTTCCTGCGGTACCTGACGGAGGGACGGCGGCTGCGCGCGGCGCGTGCGGCGATCGTCCTCTTTGATGTCCTCGGCGTCGGCGCGATGCTCTTCCTCTTTGCCTCGCATCGGACGGAGGGCTGGGCGGGGATGATCGCCCTGCCGATCTTCCTCGGTTACGTCGCGCAGATCATCGCGCTGCTCCTGACGATGCTCGCCGTCCTCGTGCGTGCAGCCGGCCGCAGGCTGCGCGGCGTCCCGTACAGCCCCGCGCGGCGGCGCGTGCTGAAATGTGCCGCGCTCTATCCGGCGGCGGGAGCGCTGCTCGGCAGCTACGGCGCATTCATCGAGCGGACGGCGACCGTGCGCCGTGACTACCGTATCCCCATACGGAATCTCTCGCCTGAGGCGGATGGGCTGGTGATCGCTCAGATCAGCGACGTGCATCTCGGCGCGTTTTTCTCTGTGGAGGAATTCGATGCGCTTCTCACCGAAACAGCGGCAGGGGGGGCTGATCTGCTCGCCGTGACGGGCGACCTCTTTGATGCGGAGCATCTGAACGAGGCGGCGGCTGCGGTGCTTGAAGCACACGCAGAGGATTTTCCGCGCGGGATCTGGTACTGCATCGGCAATCACGAATACTATCGGCGGAATGCGCTCCCCATTGTTACGCAGATGGCACGCAGAGGTCATGTCCATGTCCTTCTCAATGCGGCGGAGCGTGTTCCGGGCTGCGGCGCGCTCTACCTCGCGGGGACTGACTATCCTTTTGCACGCGGGGATGCGTTCTACACGGAAAAGGCAGCGTTCTTTGCGGCAGCGATGGAGGACGTTCCGGCGCACGCGGTGACAGTGCTCCTCGCGCATCATCCCGAGTTCATCGACGATGCAGCGGCAGACGGGCGCGTCCCGCTGACGCTGACGGGACATACGCACGGCAGTCAGTTCGGTATCCTCGGGCAGCCGCTTTTCCCCGTCTTTAAGTACACGCGCGGGATGGTGCGCATCGGGGAGAATTATGGCTATGTGCATACGGGCAACGGAAGTTGGTTCCCCCTGCGGATCGGCTGTCCGCCCGAGACGGCGTATTTTAGATTGGAGCGAGGCGACGTATGAGCTGGATTGAGGACTACAGTGCCCTGCGTGAGGATATCCATACGGGGTACATCTACGAGGCGATTGAGGCGATTCTCTACATGCGCGCGCATGAGGAGATCCCCGCAGAGGAGCAGTGGCGCTTCTCTGAGATGATGGGGATGTGCTGCCGTGCGCTCGCCGATACGGAGGGGGCGATTGCCGCGTATTTCGAGGCGGCGACCGAGGACAAGAGACTGCGCCTTCAGCGGGAACATTTCTCCCGCTACCTCTATCTCTGTCATGCGGCGGCGCAGCTGACACCGAAGGAGCTGCAGCCGCAGTTTGCGATGTGTGCGTCGCTCTATCAGCGTGAGGAGCCGCTCCCGCCGCGTGCCCCCGTCCATCACGCGCGTCTGCGCATCGGCTTCCTTGCGCCGCAGTTTGACCATACGGCAGTCTACGGCGCACTGGCAACGCATCTGACAGAGCGATACGATGTCTATGCCTATGCGCTCACCGACCGCACGAATGCACCAACGTCATGGGAGGCGGCGGGCGTTCATACTGCCGCGCTCGCGCAGGGGACGCCGCAGGAGCAGGCGGAGCGCATCCGTGCGGATGAGATCGATATCCTGATTGACCTCGGCGGGCATCGGGACGGCGGCGCGACACTCCCTGTGCTCGCGCTGCGCCCTGCGCCCGTACAGATGGCGGGGCTGGATGCCGCCTCGACGACGGGGATGCCCTTTGTCGATGGGTTCCTGACGGATGAGCTGCTCTCTCCTGCGGGGACGGAGGAGTTCTACAGCGAGGAGCTGCTGCACCTGCCGCATGCGCTGTGCTATGCGGCGGATGATGCCCTGCGCCGTGCGCCTCTCGCGGAGCGTGCGGCGGATGCACCGCTGACCTTCGGTGTGATGCAGGACTTCATGTGCATCAACGAGGAGGTACTGAAGGTATGGGGACGCATCCTGAAAAAACTCCCGAAGGCGCAGCTCATCCTGCAGGATACGGAGGACAGCCCCCTGCGCGTGACGACGATTGTCGAGATGCTGGACGGGCTGAAACTGCCCATGAAGCGCATCTTTGTGAAGCCGGGCGGTGCGGGCGCTTTGGACGATGGCTCTGTCGATGTCGTCCTTGACACCTTCCCCTTTTCCGGAGCGGCTGCGGTGGCAGAGGCGCTCCTCCATGGTACTCCCGTTGTAACTCTGTGCGGGGAGACGCATACGGCACGGCGCAGTGCGTCCGTGCTCGCGGCGGCGGGGCAGACGCAGTGGATCGCGTCCGATGCGCGTGCCTATGAGCGGATTGCCTGTGCGCTCGCGGAGGATGTCGCCGCTCTGCGTACACGCCGCGCCGCACTGCGTGACGCGGTGCTCGCATCGCCTCTGACCGATCTATCGGCGTATACGGCATCCGTTGCGGCGGTACTGGACGGGTATTGGGATGAGCGTGGAGCAAAGGTAAACCAATAGACAATATCTAGTTGACGTAATAAAATTCCTGCTCTATAATAGACCTCATACGTACGATCTATGATAAGGCAGGGATTTTTTTATGAAGAAACGCCGTATTGCTGAACTGACGCAGAAGATTATCGCGGGCTACCGCGTCCGCCGTGAGGACGACCGCTCGATATTCATGGATGCCCCGCTGGAGGAGCTGCAGGAGGGGGCTCATCGTCTGCAGCAGCAGTTCTGCGGAAACCACATCGATCTGTGCACGATCGTCAACGGCCGCAGCGGCCGCTGCGGGGAGAACTGCAAGTACTGCGCACAGGCGGCGTGTCACAAGACGGGCGTGGAGACGTATTCATTTCTCCCGCAGGAGGAGATCATCGCTCATGCAAAGGCGAATCAGGATGCGGGAGCGAACCGCTTCTCCATCGTCACCTCGGGCGGGGCTCTCTCGGGTGAGGAGTTTGAGAAGGCTCTTGACACCTATCGGGCGATGCGCAAGTCGCTGACGATTGATCTCTGCGCGTCACATGGCCTCCTCACGCGCAGCCAGCTGCGCCGCCTGCGTGAGGCGGGGGTGACGAGCTATCATCACAACATCGAGACATCGGAGCGGTATTTTCCGCAGATCTGCACGACGCATACGTACGCCGACCGCATCCGCACGATCAAGGCGGCACAGGCAGAGGGGATGTGTGTCTGCTCGGGCGGCATCATCGGCATGGGTGAGACGTGGGAGGATCGCTTTGACATGGCGTTCGCCCTGCAGGAGCTCGGCATCGAGTCCATCCCCATCAACTCGCTGATGGCGATTCCGGGGACGGCACTGGAGCATCTCGCTCCGCTCTCGGGGGAGGATATCCTGCGTACGGTGGCGATCTTCCGCTTTATCAATCCGACGGCGAACATTCGCCTCGGCGCAGGGCGTAAGCTGCTCCCGGAGAACGGCGCGACGGCGTTCCTCTCCGGAGCGTCCGCCTCCATCACGGGCAACATGCTCACGACCTCGGGCACGACGATCGCTCAGGATATGGAGCTGCTGAAGGAGCTCGGCCTGACGAACCGCGACGAGGACTGCAGTGTGCACACGGGCTCGTGTGCCGCACGGTAATTCATCAAAAACAAAAACCGCCAACGAAGCTGAACTGTTTCGTTGGCGGTTCTTTTGTTATAGGTAGCTCTCAAATTTTTCCATATCTGTGATGCAGATCTTGCGCCCTGCCGCCTTGAGAATGCCCTCACGCTGCATCGCACTCAGCTCGCGTGAGAGGGAGGGGCGGCTGACGGCGAGGTCGGCGGCAATGAACTCGCGGCTGACAGAGAGTGCAGCGCATCCATTTTTTTCGATGTAGGGGAGGAGGTAGCGCACGATTTTCTCGCGCAGCGTACCGCTTGCGAGGACTTTGAGCTTCGTGTGCATCGCGTATGCCTTGCCCGCGAAGATGCGCATGAGGTTGCGCTGGACGAGCAGGGCGGAGCGGTGCGGCGTCTTGCCGATGTCCAGCGTGAAGAGGTGGCTCGATACCTCGAGCAGGGTCGTTCTGGTGACGGCTGTGACATACATATCGTAGGGGCGCTGCAGCACCTCGTAAACCTCGCCGAACATATCGCCCGGCTGATTGATCTCGGAGATGAAGATCTGGCGCCCCGAGCGCGTATCCTTGAGGATGTGCACCTCCCCCGCAATCAGGATGTAGAGGGAGTGGGGCATATCGCCGTCGTGAAAGATGATCGTATCCTTTGGATAGGTGTGCAGGCGCACGTCGCTTGAGGCGAGGAGCTCCTCGACATCCTCCTCGTTCATATTGCGGGCAAGAGAGGAGGCGGCGAGGATGCGCGCGGCAGTTTCCTTGTCGTTCGCTGGCATAGTTACTCCTTTAGGGAAACGCTGATAAAATGAAGTCCGTCGGATTGGTGCAGATTTTTTGTCCTGTCCAGGAGACAAACCGGACGCATAGCAGAAGCTATGTGGAGGATTTGTCGACACAGACAGGGCGAAAAAGATGTGCTAAGACGGCGGCGCTGAATTTATCAGTGTTCCCGTAGTAGGATGTTCTCGATCTCTGCGATATACATCGTGTGGTAGTCATGCTCCGGATAGTAGGTTTGGGGAAAATCCTCCTGCCCATTTACCGCAGCGTTCATAAAGCAGGAGGGATCCAATTTCTGCGCATAGAGTTTCTTCGTGAGCATGGTGAGGCGCGCCTCCTCAAAGTAGATATAGCTACCGTGCTCCTTCTTCGTCAGCGCGTATTTTGCGATCTTATCCTCGTCGCGCCCGGACACCGTTCCAAAATACTGTATCATGGGCTTGTATTTCTTCTCAAAGACCGAAAGGGTGATGCCGTCGGATGCGTCGACAAACTCTTTCGTATAGCGCGTCGGACGAATGAAAACATAGGCGACCGGGCGTGCCCAGAGAAAGCCAAGACCGCCCCACGACGCCGTCATGCCGTTGACCTTTCCGTCGTGTACAGCGCTGACCAGCATCCAGTCCTGACTGATTAGCTTGAATACGTTCTCCGTTAGATCCATGGGGCGAATTTCCTTGATTGCCATGATATATACCTCCTAGAATATTCTGTGTTGGCTCTCATTATAGCATAGGAGAACGCACAAAAAAACCGTCCCCGTGGGACGGCATCAGATATCTTTATGGTGCTCACTGAGGGATTCGAACCCCCGACCCCCTCCATGTGACGGAGATGCTCTACCAACTGAGCTAAGTGAGCCTAAGAAAAAATCCGCACAACTGCGGATGAAAAATCAAATGGTGGGGTTAACAAGATTCGAACTTGTGACCTCCTCGATGTCAACGAGACACTCTAACCAACTGAGCTATAACCCCATTTGTTTGTCGCTCATTTCCAAACGACAGAACGAATTATAACAGATGAAATACAGCCTTGTCAACCCGAAATTTTCAAAAACTTGGCGGCGCGAGAATCCTCCATTTATCGGTTCAGGATCAAAGTGCGGTTGACAAGACAGAGAGCGCAATATATAATTCGGTTATAACATATCGAATATATATGGATTAAAAGGGAGAATATCATGGATGCAATTGAGGATATAGAGGCATTCATCGTAGAGGAATTTGAGTGGTTCCATCGTCACCCCGAGCTCTCCTACGAGGAGGTCGAGACGACGAAGCGCATTCGCGCCGCCTTGGAGCGGGCGGGGATCCACATTCTGGATCTGCCGCTCAAGACAGGACTGGTCGCGGAGGTCGGGCAGGGGGAGCCGCTCGTTGCGCTGCGCACCGATATAGACGCCCTGCCGATCGAGGAGCAGACGGATCTGCCATACCGCTCGGAACATAGAGGACGGATGCACGCCTGCGGGCACGACTTCCATATCTCGTCGGTGCTCGGCGCGGCGCTCCTGCTCAAGCAGCATGAGGCGGAGCTCACGGGGCGCGTGCGCATCTTCTTCCAGCCGGCAGAGGAGGCACCGGGCGGTGCGAAGGTACTCATCGAGGCAGGCGCGTTGAGGGACGTTGCAGCGATTTTCGGTCTGCACGCCTCGCCCCTCATGGAGGTCGGCACGGTTGGCATCTCGGCGGGAGCGGTGATGGCAGCGGTGGATCGCTTTGTTTTCCGCTTTCATGGCACGGGGACGCATGCCGCACATCCCGAGTCCGGCGTCGATCCGATTGTCCTTGCGGCGGCGTTCATCCAGTCCGTGCAGACGGTTGTCGCACGTAATCTCAATCCGTTCTCCGCGGGCGTTGTGAGCGTCACGCATATTGCGGCGGGGAATACGTGGAACGTGATTCCCGAGGAGGCACTCGTCGAGGGGACGACGCGCAGCATGAATGCAGAGGAGCGTACGCACATCCGCGCGCGTGTCTGTACTCTCGCAGAGCAGCTGGCAGCATCCTACGGTGCCGCGGTGGAGACGGATTGGTACGAAGGACCTCCCGCAACGTGCAACGATGGCTTTTGGGCGTCGTACGCCGCGGAGAAGGCGAAGGAGCGCGGGCTGAATGTCGTACCCGCACCGAAATCGCTTGGCGGTGAGGATTTTGCCTTCTATCAGGAAAAGGTGCCGGGCATGTTCGTTCTCGTCGGGACAGGGCTTTCTGCTGCCATCCACAATCCGACCTTCCGCGTTGACCCGCATGCCCTTGCGCCGACGGCATGCTATCTGGCGGAACTCGTGCGCGGCGCATTGGGGAAGGTGAAGGAACGATAGTTTATCTGTGATGAAAAAAGCTGCCATTTTTTGGCAGCTTTTTTCGTATGTTATTTCTTTCGATGCGATTTTTTTGCGATGTGGTCCTTGAGTGGTGCAGCTGAGGGGGTACCGCGCCAGCCAAGCCAGAGGAAGAAGCCGAGGGCGATGAACCCGAAGGCGAGGCTTCCCGTTTGCGCGCTCGTGAAGAGTCCAAAGTATTTCTCCGTGTAGTCGCCGCGCAGATACTCGAGCGCAAAGCGCACGAGGCTGTAGAGCATGATGTAGAGGGCGAAGCACTGCCCTCGTGCATGACCGCGCGCGCGGAAGAGGAGGAGGAGCGCGAAGATGACGATGTCGAGCTGTCCCTCCCAGACCTCCGCCGGCCAGAGTGGCTGTGCGCCGTATGTGTGGTGGGCGAGGGTCGACGCGGGATAGAGGATGCCGAAGTCTCCGCCGGTCGGTGCGCCGAAGGCGTCGCCATTGAGGAGGTTCGCGCAGCGTCCGAGTGCCTGACCGAGGACGATGGCGGGCGCGACAACGTCGAGGAAATGGATGGTGTCAAGACCGTGCTTTCGGCTGTAGAGAATGCCGACGAGCACGCCGAGAAAAACGCCGCCCTGGATGGCCATGCCGCCCTGCCAGACGTTCAGCAGCTCGGTCAGGTGGTGCTGATAGTAGTCCCAGTCAAAGAAGAAGACATCCCAGAGCCGCGCACCGAGAAGCCCGGCGATGCCGCAGTAGATGCCGATGTCGGTGATGTACTTCTCGTAGCCGCGTCCGTCCGCCTTTGCGAGGTAGTAGGCGACCCCGGTAGCGAGAAAAATCGAGAGGGAGATCACGACGCCGTAGGCACGGATGGGAAAATTTCCGATGTAGAAGAGATATTGATGCACGAAATGCCCCTTCCTATGCGGGCGTATAGAGCGGCAGCGTCTCGAGGAAGATGATGTCTTTCCGCTGTGCCGCCTCGCCTTCGGCGAGAACGGCCGCCTGTCCGATGACGTGCGCACCAGCCTTCTCGGCGAGATGGGCGAGCGCCTTCATCGAGCCGCCCGTGCTGATCACGTCGTCGAGCAGGAGGACGCGGCGTCCCTTGATGCGTGCGATGTCATCCGCCGTGAGGTAGAGCCGCTGTTTGCCAAGCGTCGTGATGGACTCGTCCTCGACCCAGATGGGATCCTCCATGTACGCCTTGATGGATTTGCGTGCCGTGATGTAGTAGGGCATGCCAAGCTGCCGTGCGAGTTCCGCCGCCAGGGGGATGCCCTTCGTCTCGGCGGTCATGAGGATCTCCGTGTCCGTCGGAATCACCTTTGCCAGCTCGCGTGCACACGCCGTGCACAGCTCCACATCGCCCAGCATGACGAAACCTGCGATCGCCAGGTGTTCGTTGAGGTTCAGGATGGGGAGACTGCGGCGGCAGCCTGCGACGGTGAGTTCATGGTAGCGTTTTGCCATAGCGTTAGAGTCCTTTCTCCGTCAAGATGATCTCCACCGCATTCAGCACGTCGCTGATGTTCTGCTCCGTGATGATGAGCGGCGGCTGAAATGCCATGACGTTGCGGGCGATGCCGTTTTTGCCGACGATAAAGCCGCGGTTCTTGAGCTCCTCGAGCACGGCATCCAGCTCGGCAGGGGCGGGGGATTTGTCCGCGTGGACGAATTCTGCGCCGACCATCAGCCCGAGGCCGCGAATGTCGCCGATGATGGGATGCCGCGCTGCAATCTCCTGCAGCCCTGCACGCAGCTGTGCGCCGCGCCGCTCGGCGTTCCCCATGAGATCATGCGACTCGATATAGCGGATGACGCCGAGTCCTGCCGTGGAGGAGACGGGATTGCCGCCGAGGGTCGATGCGCCGGGCTTCTTGTATTTGTCGGCG
Source organism: Selenomonas sp. oral taxon 478 (assembly GCF_001189555.1). Lineage (NCBI taxonomy): Bacteria > Bacillati > Bacillota > Negativicutes > Selenomonadales > Selenomonadaceae > Selenomonas > Selenomonas sp. oral taxon 478. The sequence continues at coordinate 1,509,147 of NZ_CP012071.1, forward strand.
ACTGTCGGCGTCGCGATAAATGCACTGATGGGCGCACCGTTGCCGAGTGCCTTTGCCATGGTCATGATGTCGGGCTGCACATCGTAGTGCTCGATGCCGAACATCCTGCCCGTGCGCGCAAAGCCCGTCTGCACCTCGTCCGCGATGAAGAGCGTGCCGAAATGTGTGAGGATCTCCTTGATGCGCTTGAAGTAGCCGGGCGGCGGGACGACGATGCCCGCGTTGCCCTGGATGGTCTCGGCGATAAAGGCGGCGGGGCGCCCCGATGTAACTGTTCGGATGATGTCCTCGACCATATTGGCACAGGCAAGGTCACAGGCGGGGTATTCCTTCCCCATGGGACAGCGGTAGCAGTAAGGATTCGGTGCAAAGCTGATGCCTCCGACGGGGTTCGGGTCGGTGCGCCACATGGCAATGCCCGTCAGGCTCATCGTCAGTTTCGTGCGCCCGTGGAGTCCGCTGCGCAGGGCGATGAACTCGCTGCTGCCCGTAGCGATCTCGGCAAGCAGTGCCGCACCCTCATTCGCCTCCGTGCCTGTGGAGCAGAAGAAGCTTTTCTGCAGTGCGCCCGGGGTGATGCGGGCGAGCTGCTCGGCGAGATTGACGAAGTTCTCCGTAAGGTAGATGTTGCAGACGTGCTGGAGGGTATTGACCTGCTCCGTGACGGCGGCGTTGATCTCGGGGTTGCAGTGCCCGCAGTTGATGACCGAGACGCCCGCGAAGCAGTCGAGATACGCTCTCCCCTCGCTGTCGTAGAGGTACTGCATGGAGCCGCGTACGATCTGGCGCGGGGCGCTGTAGAAATGCCCCAGACAGGGCATGATGTACTTCTTTTTCTTTTCCAGTATGGCAGCTGCGCCGATGTAGGAGTGTTCGCTGATAGAATCTGTTGCCATGAAATATACTTTCTTGATTAAATCGAATTGCGGCTCTGACGGAAGCGGTAAGTTCCGATGCCCAAGGGGCGCGGAGCAATCTCTGTGAGGCGGTCAAACTCCGCCGCACGATAGCCGTCGCCGCCCGCGGCGAGACGGTCGAGTGCCGCACGGTAGATGCGGACGATCTCCGCCGTCACGTCCGCCGTGTAGTCCTGCGCCTCGATGCGGTACGAGCCGAGCCCATTGAACTTTTCGAGGTAGGGGTAGAGGCACAGATCCTTGGCAAAGTAGATGTGACTGCGCCCGTACTGGTCGATGCGGATCGAATGGACGCCGCCTGCCTCGTCACGGAACGCATAGTGCGTGTCGAGCAGCTCGGGCGAATCGAGGTCGTTGTATGCGGGCAGCGACATCGCGGGGAAGTTGTAGTCGCAGATCATGGACTCGTACGCGCCGTGGACGACCGCCTCGATCGGCAGGACGGCGTTCTCGACGATCTCGCGCAGCTGACGGAAGGACAGCTCATAGGATGCCGTCGCCATGGTGAGCCCGTTTTCCTTGAGAAAGGCTGCGGCGAGATGGTTAAAGAGGTTAAAGGAGTGATCCGCCTGAATGGGAAGCTTCGTGAGCGTGCGCACGAGCTTCAGCGTGCCGAGGTTGCCGACCATGACGCCGTCCACGCCGATGTCATTGAGGGCAGTGAAGAACTGCTCGAGCTCTCCGCATTCGCGGCGCATGGTTGTGCGCGGTGTATTCACGATGACGTGAGCGCGTCCTGCCGCGTCGCGCACGAGTGCCTCATAGTCGCGCAGCGTCCACGGACGCTGCGGACGAAACGCCTCGCCGCCGACGTAGACGGTGTCGGCACCTGCGTCGATGGCGGCGCGCGCCGCCGCGGGAGTGCCGACGCGGACACTCAGGCGACGACTGGGTTCGTTTTCCTTTGCGATCGGCGGCTCCTCGCGCAGCACCTCGTCGGCAAAGCCCGCCTCCTCGATCGCCTGACTGAAGAAGCGCGGCTCGCGCTCGCCCGTCATGCCGATGTCGATTGCTGTCGGCTGTCCAAATGCGAATGTGGTCGTGTAGTCGCGCACACGGTTTTCGTAGAGGCTGCGCCAGCCCTCCTCATCCGTCGTATAGCCGTTCGGATCGGCGATGTAGGCGTCGATGGCGGCACGATAGGTAGAGACGAGGCGGCGGATGAATTCCGGCGCACGCATCCGCCCCTCGATCTTGAACGAAAAGACACCCGCCTGTATGAGAGCGGGGATGGCACGATACATGCACATGTCCTTGAGCGCGAGCTTGTACGGTCCGGGGCTGGACGCGTCGAGCACCTCTCCCGTCTCCTCGTTGATGAAGGCAAACGGCCAGCGGCAGATCTTCATGCAGCGCCCGCGGTTGCCGCTCTGCCCAAAGAGAACGCCCGAGTGGATGCACTGCCCGCTCTCGGAGATGCACATATCGCCGTGCATGAAGTACTCCACCTCGATGCCCGTGCGCGCACGGAAGAGGGCGAGCTCGGAGAGCGTCATCTCACGACCGACCACGATGCGCGTGATGCCGTACTCCTTGAGCTTTTCGATGGCGTATTCGTTGTGCGTATTCATCATGACCGAGGTGTGCAGGGGTACGGTGATGCCCATCTCGTGCACGAGCTCGAGCACGGCAAAGTCCTGTACGAGAATCGCATCGGGGCGGATCTCCTCCAGATAGGCGAGATAGTCGCGCAGAGCCGGCAGCTCCTCGTTGCTGATGAGGTTGTTGAGGGTTATGTAGAGGTGGACGTCATGGGCGTGGGCGTAGTCAATTGCCTCCTTGAGCCGCGCGTCGTCGAAGTTAAAATCGCCCTCGTGCAGGCGCATATTGAAATGTTTGCCGCCCAGATAGACGGCGTCCGCGCCGGCATCAATCGCTGCCGTCATGGCATCCCATGTGCCGGCAGGTGCAAGCAGTTCGACGGATTTACGGTGTAACAGCATTGTGTAAAGTCTCCTTTGTTGCCGGAGGTGCCGCTGACAGACAGGGACACTCCTTCATCATTGTTTCTGATTATAGCAGGAAATACCATTTCTTTCAAATAAGCATGGCCTTCTTTTCCCTATCGTTTGATGGAGTTTATCAATAGAAAGTTTTTTGCGCTGTATCTTGTAAAAAAGGCACTTTTCAGGTATGATGATATATAGATTTTATCGTTTATACTGACAATTATAAATACAACGTCTGTTAAGCCGTGATTATATTTTTTTGCCCTTGAATTATTGTTTTAAATTATTTACTTTTCCTATGTATTTATTAATTCTTCTATAAGGAGGGCTTATGTATGGGAGAATATGGGAGCTTGGGCATTTTTCTTCTCGTAGCGTTGTTTTTCCCCGTCATGGCACTGGGACCGGCATTCCTGCTGCAGCCGAAGAAGCCGTCGCCGCAGAAGTACATTCCCTACGAGTGCGGTGTCGATTCGATCGGGTCGCCCTACGTCCAGTTTCGTGCGGGGTATTTCCTCTACGCGCTACTGTTCATCGTCTTTGACATAGAGACGGTGTTCCTCTACCCGTGGGCGGTGGAGTTCCGCATGCTCGGCGCATTTGCGCTCATCGAGATGTTCATCTTCGTTGGGATTCTGGTGCTCGGCCTTGCCTATGCGTGGCGAAAGGGGGATCTCACATGGAAATAGCAGAGCGCGTCCCGGAGTGTCTGCGGGAAAATGTCTTTGTCGTCAAGTTGGATGAACTGCTGCGCTGGGCGCATGCAAACTCGATCTGGCCGCTGTCCTCGGGGCTGGCCTGCTGCGCCATTGAGATGATGACCACAGCGACGGCACGGTTCGACCTCGCACGATTCGGCTACGAGGTGTTCCGTCCCTGCCCGCGTCAGGCGGATCTCTTCATCGTCGCGGGGACGCTGACGTGGAAGATGGCGCCGGCAGTCGTGCGTCTCTATGAGGAGATGCCCGAGCCGAAGTATGTGATTGCGATGGGGGCGTGCGCGATTGCGGGCGGCCCCTTTGCGGATTCGTACTCGGTTGTCTCGGGGGTCGATGAGCTCCTGCCCGTGGATGTCTACATCCCGGGCTGTCCGCCGCGCCCCGAGGCACTGATCGACGGCATGCTGAAGCTGCGCGAGAAGATCCTCCATCCCGAGCGCGTCCGCGCGGAGCGTGCCTACTGGGCAGAGCGGGCGGCAGAGAGGGCGGTGAACGCATGAGGAACAAGTATGTGACGCCTGCAATGCTGGAGGCACTCAAGGTCGCCTTTTCGTCGGCGGAGTACGATGTGGAGGCAGAGCGTCCCGCACTCTATATTGCTGCCGAGGAGCTCCTCGGCCTGCTGCGCGTCCTGCGTGACGACGGGACACTGCAGCTGACGCGGCTGGAAAATGTGACGGCGGTGGACTGGAAAGACCGCTTCGAGATGGTCTACCATCTCTTTTCACCGACGGAGCTGCACTGGCTGACGCTGAAGGTGACACTGCCGCATGATGTGCCCGTGCTCCCCTCGGTGACGCCCGTGTTCCCCGGCGCAGAGTTCGAGGAGCGCGAGGTGTATGATCTCATGGGCATTGTGTTCACGGGTCACCCCGATCTGCGGCGTGTCTTCCATGCGGACGATTTTGTCGGGTATCCGCTGCGCAAGGACTTTGTCCCGCCGCCGCCGCCCGATGTCCCATCCTTTCGGAAGGAGGAGTCCTGATGCTGCGTACCGAGACCTATACGCTCAACATGGGTCCCCAGCATCCGTCGACGCACGGCGTGCTGCAGGTGCAGCTCGAGCTGGACGGCGAGCGCATCGTGAAGGCGACGCCGATCATGGGCTATCTCCATCGCGGGATTGAGAAGCTGCTTGAGGCGCGGACGTATGCGCAGGGGCTTCCCTATACCGACCGCCTCGACTACATCTCTGCCATGAACAACAACTTCGGCTATGCGCGTGCGGTGGAGGAGCTGGCGGGGATCGAGACGACGCCGCGCGCAGAGTACATCCGCGTCATCATGGCGGAGCTGAACCGCATCAACAGTCACCTGATCTTCATCGGGACGCTTGCAAATGATCTCGGCGCGTCGACGGGAATGCTCTATTGTTTCCGCGACCGTGAGAAGATCCTCGATATTTTCAATCTCGTCTGCGGGGCACGTCAGACCTTTCACTATATCCGCATCGGCGGGGTAAAGGAGGATCTCTCGCCCGAGGCGGCGGAGATGATCCGCGCCTTTGTCGACAGCGTGCCTGACTTCCTCGCGGAGTACAACCGTCTCCTCACGGGCAACGAGATTTTTGTCCGCCGCATCCGCGGCACGTCGCCCATGACGACGGAGGAGGCACTCGCGTGCAGTATGACTGGGCCAAACCTGCGCGCGACGGGGCTCGCCTTTGATCTGCGCAAGGTGGACGGCTACAGCGTCTATGATGATTTTGACTTCGAGATCCCCGTGGGTGAGCACGGCGACAACTGGGACCGCTACATGGTCAAGCTCGCCGAGATCGCGGAGAGCGCGAAGATCGTGCGGCAGGCAATCGACGGACTGCCCGAGGGCGACTTCATGGCAAAGAAGGTGCCCAAGGTCATCAAGCCGCCCAAGGGCGAGGTGTTCAGCCGGACGGAGGGAACGCGCGGGGAGCTCGGCTTCTACATCGTCAGCAATGGTACGACGAAACCGTACCGCATTCACATCCGCCGTCCCTCGTTCGTAAATATGCAGGGGCTCAATCCAATGTGCCGCGGCATGCTCATCGGCGACTCGGTCGCCGCCTACTCGTCCATTGACCCGATCATGGGCGAAGTGGACTGCTGAGAAAGGAGACGAATGATGGAGAGCTCTTTTCTTTCTGCGACTGCGGTGGGGCTGGACGGACTCATCTACCGCCTGATCCCGATTCCGTTCGTAGTGGATCTTGTGATGACCTTCGTCGGTATTGCCATCCTGCTCGGTATCATCTCGATGGCGGCGATTGTCTTTACCTACACGGAGCGCAAGATCTGCGCGTTCATCCAAGTGCGCATCGGGCCGAACCGCGTGGGCGGAAGATTCGGTCTGCTGCAGCCCGTTGCGGATATGCTGAAGCTGATGAGCAAGGAGGACATTATGCCCGCCGGTGCGGACAAGGTGGTCTGGGCACTCTCGCCCGCGCTGCTCTTTGTCCCCGCAGCGCTCGTCTACGCGCTTTTCCCGTTCGATGCGGGGGCGGTACTCGCCGATGTCAACGTCGGTGTGTTCCTCCTCTTTGCCATCTCGGGGCAGGCAGTGCTGCCATTCCTCATGGGCGGCTATGCATCGAACAATAAGTATTCGTTTATCGGCGGCATGCGCACCGTCGGGCAGATGCTCAGCTATGAGGCGCCGCTCCTCTTCTCCCTGCTCGGCATCATCATGCTGACGGGCTCACTGCGCCTCGACGATATCGTCCAGATGCAGGCGCAGAACTACTGGTTTATCTTCATGCAGCCGCTCGCGTTTATCATCTTCCTGATCGCAGCGGTCGCCGAGACGAACCGTACGCCGTTTGACCTCGTGGAGGGCGAGTCAGAGATTATCGCAGGACCGTTTACGGAGTACTCGGGAATGCGCTGGGCGCTGTTCTTCCTCGCAGAGTACGCGAACCTCCTGACGGCGGCGATCCTCGCGACGACGTTTTTCCTCGGCGGCTACAGCGGGCCGTCGTTCCTGCCGGGATTCGTCTGGTTCGGCTTCAAGGCGGTGCTCATGGTGCTGCTCATCATGTGGTTCCGCTGGACGTTCCCGCGCACGCGCGTGGATCAGATCCTGACGTTCGGCTGGAAGGTGCTCGTCCCGCTCTCGATTCTGAACGTTGTTCTGACGGGCGCGCTGATGTTCTGGTTCGGTATCGTTTAAGGGGGGACGCACATGTTTGGAAAAGGCCTTTTGACCGGCATGAGTGTCACATGGAAGCATCTCTGGGGCAAGAAGGAGACGGTCTGCTACCCTGAGGAGAAGCTGCCCATGACGGATAATTTTCGCGGCGGCAATCTCGCGATGGACTGGCGCGTCTGCATCGGCTGCTCGATGTGCGCAAATGCGTGCCCGAACAAGGCGCTTGATCTGACAATTGTCCCAGATGCGAAGAAGAAGCGCCACATGAAGTCCTACATTCATCACTCGGGGCGCTGTCTTTACTGCAATCTCTGTGTGGAGGCGTGTCCGGTCCATACGCTCGTCTGGGATAAGAACTACGCCATCGCCACGTGGAGCAAGGAGACGATGACGCACGATGCCATGACGGACGAAGACCGTGCCGATCTCGCGGACTTCCTCGCACAGGCAGAGGTCGAGGCGGCAGAGGAAAAGGCGAAGAAAGAAGCCGCTGCCAAGGCAAAGGCGGAGGCAGAGGCAAAGGCGAAAGCCGAAGCGGAGGCTGCCGCAAAGGAAAAAACCGCTGAAGAAAAAGCTGCGGCGGACACATCCGCCACGGAAAACGGCACGGCAAAGGATGCGCAGACGACGGAAGGAGGGGCGACATGAGCTTTATCTTTTACTTTCTCGCTGCCGTGACGATCATCGGCGCGCTCGGTGTCGTTCTCTCACCGAATGTCGTGCACAGTGCACTCTTTCTCGTACTCTCATTCATCGGTGTGGCGGCGATCTATTTCTACATCGGTGCGGAGTTCCTCGGTGCGGTGCAGCTCATGGTCTACAGCGGCGCAGTCGCTGTCCTCATCGTCATGGCGATCATGCTGACGCGGCGGGACTCGATGGCGCACTCCAATCCCTCGCAGAAGCTCTTTCGCCGCGTCGTAACGGGGCTGCTGGCAGGCAGTATCTTCTTCCTCATCGGATGCGGCATTGTCCTTGCTCCGCTTCCTGCGGGCGAATTTGCTGCATCGACGGGGGCAGACGAGATCGCCCAGCTGATGCTCGGCACGTATCTCGTGCCGTTTGAAGTGACGGCGGTACTGCTCCTCGCGGCGATGGTCGGCGCACTGCTCTTGGCGAGAGGAGGGGATGCGGCATGATCGGTATTCCTGATCTGCTCTTTTTGTCTGCACTGCTGTTCTGCATTGGGCTCTATGGGCTCCTCACGCGGCGCGGCATCATCCCGATTCTCATGTGCGTGGAGCTGATGCTCAATGCGGTCAACATCAATCTCGTTGCCTTTGACCGCTTTTACGCGCACAACGCGGAGGGGCAGCTGATGGCACTCTTCTCGATTGCGGTCGCTGCATCCGAGATCGCCGTCGGGCTGGCTCTCGCATTCCGCCTGTATCAGATTCGGTTCACGACGAATGTCGATGAGCTGGATACGCTGAAAGACTAGGGGAGGGGAGTGCTATGTTTACCTTTGCTCTGACGCATGCCTATCTGATTCCCCTGTTCCCTGCGCTTGCGTTCCTCATTATTGCACCCTTTACGCGGCGGGAGAAGAACCTCTCGGCGACGATTGCGATTGCGATGATGGCTCTGGCCTTTGCGTTCTCCGTCTTTGTTGCACTCGCCGCGGTAAACTATCAGATCACGATGGGCGATCCCTACGTGATGAAGACGGTCTGGGCGCACATCGGTGCGGTGGAGCTCGCGATGGGCGTTCTGATCGACCCGCTGACGGCACTCATGCTCGTCATCGTGACGCTGGTCTCGCTGCTCGTCTACATCTACTCTGTCAGCTATATGGAGCACGATGAGGGGATGGGGCGCTTCTTTGCGTTCATCTCGCTGTTTTCGGCCGCGATGCTCGGGCTGGTCGTCTCGGTCAACTTTCTCCAGCTCTATGTGTTCTGGGAGGGCGTCGGGCTCTGCTCCTACCTCCTGATCGGATTCTACTACAATAAGGTCTCGGCGCGCGAGGCGGCGAAGAAGGCGTTCATCACGACGCGTATCGGCGACTTTGGAATGCTGGTCGGCATCCTGCTCGTGCAGGTTGCGTTCGGGACGATGGACTTCATCGAGCTGCGGCTGATGATGCCCGCGTATGTCCTCGTCGCGGGGACGGGCTACTTGACGGTGATCGGTCTGCTGCTCTTCATGGGGCCGATCGGAAAGTCCGGTCAGTTCCCGCTCCACGTCTGGCTGCTCGATGCGATGGAAGGCCCGACGCCGACCTCGGCGCTCATCCATGCGGCGACGATGGTCGCAGCAGGTGTATTCCTCGTTGCGCGTGCCTTTTTCATCTTCAGTGAGTGTCCGCTCGTGATGGACTTCATCGCAGGGCTCGGAGCGTTTACGGCGCTCTTTGCGGCGGTTATCGCCGTGACGCAGCGGCGATTCAAGGCGGTGCTTGCCTACTCGACCATCAGTCAGCTCGGCTACATGATGCTCGCGGTCGGGATTGGCGCGTTCTCCGCCTCGATGTTCCATCTCATGACGCACGCCTTCTTCAAGGCGATGCTCTTCCTCTGTGCGGGCGCGGTGATGCACGCACTCCACGATGAGACGGACATCACCAAGATGGGCGGGCTCTGGAAAAAGATGCCGCTCACCTTCGTGACGATGCTGATCGGTGTCCTTGCGATCTCCGGTATCCCACCGTTCTCGGGCTTCTTCTCAAAGGATGAGATCCTCGCCGCGGCGATGCACGCGAGCACGCCGCTCTATCTCATGGCAACGTTCACCTCCTTCCTCACGGCTTTCTACATGGCACGTCTCCTCATTGTCGCCTTTCTCGGCGAGAGCCGCAGTGAACACGAGGCGCATGAGGTCGATGCCTTCATGCGCTGGCCGATGATTATGCTCGCGCTGCTTACGATTGTAAGCGGTCTGTGGGGCTACTTCGGCGGATTCTCTCTGTGGATCTACGCGGATGCACCGCATCATGAGGCGATCGACTGGACGGTGGCGGGGACGAGTATCGTGCTCGCCCTCCTCGCCTTTGCGGCGGCGTATCAGGTCTATGGCCGTCATTGTCTGCGCACGGCGATGCAGCAGCGAAGCTTCGGCTTCCTCTATCGCGTCGTCTACAACAAGTTCTATGTGGATGAGCTGTATGGCTACTTCCGCGAGCGCTTCGTCTACGGCACGGCGGTGGTTCTCAAGTGGGTCGATGAAAAGATTTTCGACGGCATCATAAATGGACTCGGCGCCTATGGTCTGGCAATGAGCGAGGTGCTGACGGAGAACGTCAACGGGCAGGCACAGCGGTATGTCGTCGTGTTCTACACGGGCGTCGTGATTCTCCTGTGCTATGCGCTGTATTGGGCGGTACAGGTTCTGATGTATCTGGGAGGAGGTCTTCTGCGATGACATTTCCGATTCTCTCGGTCATTCTCCTCACACCGCTCGTGGCCGCGCTCATCCTCGCCTTGCTGCCGGGACGCCTGCACGATACGATACGTCAGCTCTCGGCACTGGCGATGATCATCGTGACGCTGCTGACGCTCTTTGTCTACGCGGACTACGATATGGCGCTCGGCGGGATGCAGTACACAGAGTACATGCTGTGGATCACGGATCTCGGCGTTGCCTACTCGCTCGGTGTGGATGGGATCTCTCTGCCGATGCTCCTCCTGTCAAGCGTCGTTGGGCTCGCGGCTGTCTACAGCTCATGGCATGTGGAAAAGCGGGTCAAGGAGTACTTCGTCCTTCTGCTCATCGTGATCGCGGGTGTCTCGGGAGCATTCCTCGTGCGCGACCTCTTCTTCTTCCTCGTTCTCTGTGAGATGGTCGTCATCCCCGCGTATCTGATGGTGATGATCTGGGGCTCGTCCGAGCGCGTGACGAAGGAACACGCGGCGATGAAGATGACCATTTTCCTCCTTGTCGGCTCGGCGTTCATGCTCGTCGGCGTGCTCCTTCTCTACGTGAGTGCATACGAGTCCGGGATGCGGACGTTCGACTTTGAGGCACTCGCCGCCGCTGCTATCGCGGGACATATCTCGTGGGAGGTGCAGGTGACGGCATTCCTCCTCCTGCTCGTCGGGTTCGGTTCGCATCTCTCGATGTTCCCGATGCATATATGGTCGCCCGACGGCTATGCAGGTGCACCGACGGCGATCTCGATGATCAATGCGGGTGTGCTGAAAAAGATCGGCGGCTACGCGCTCATCCGCGTCGGCCTCTTTATCCTGCCGCTCGGGGCAAAGTTCTGGGCACCGCTGATCGCGATCCTCGCCACGATCAATGTGATCTATGCGTCCTATATCGCACTCGCGCAGCGCGACATCAAGTACATGATCGCCTACTCCTCCATCTCTCACATGGGCTACGTTCTCCTCGGCTTCGCGGCACTCAATGTCGTGAGCGTCGGCGGCGCCGTTGCCTATATGGTGGCGCATGGCATCATGCTCGCACTCTTCTTCTCGCAGGTCGGCTACGTCTACGAAAAGACGGAGCTGCGCCGTGTAGGCGATCTCTGGGGCTTGGCGCACTATATGCCGCATGTCACGGTCGGCTTTATGCTCGCAGGGCTGTGCTCGCTCGGGCTGCCCGGCCTGATCGGCTTTGTGCCGGAGTTTACCATCTTTGTGGGGACGGTGGAGGCATATCCGGCTCTCACGGTGATTGCGGTCTCCGGCATCATCTTTACCGCATTCTATGTTCTGCGCATGCTCGCGCGCGTGCTCTTCGGCCCGAAGGTGGAACGCTTCGCGAAGTACCCCGATGAGCGGAAAATCGACGTTGTTCCGCTCGTTGTGCTCGGCGTTTTCCTCGTCGGATTCGGCGTCTTCCCGGGGCTCCTCATGGGCATGGTGGACGCGGGGACTGCGCCGTTGGCACCGCTTCTTGAGATGATTCAGGATGCACCGACGATTCTGGGAGGTGGGCAGTGATGATGCAGGAAATGAATCTTGCCGCGATCTCCATCGAGCTGGGCATCGCCGTACTCATGGCGGCCGTGCTCCTGATCGACCTCTGTATGGCGCGTGGGACATCGCGCCGCGCCCTCGCCCGCGTGACTGCGCTCGGACTGCTCGGCGTCCTCGCTCTCGCCGTGCGGATGTATCCGCCGGATGGGGGAGCAACGGCGTTCTTCGCGGGGCTCTACATCGTTGACGGCTATGCCGTGTTCTTCAAAATTCTCTTTATCGTCGGTGTTCTCGCCACCGTGCTTTTCGCAGAGGACTATGTGGAGAAGATGATCCGCCACAGGGGCGAGTTCTATCTGCTCCTCCTGTCCGCCCTGCTTGGCATGTGCGCTCTCGCCTCGGCGAACGACCTCATGACGGCATTTGTCGGGCTGGAGCTCATGACAATCTCGTTCTATACACTCGTTGCGATCCGCACGGATGCGCCGCTCTCGGCAGAGGCGGGCATCAAGTATCTGGTGTTCGGGTCGGGCTCGACGGCAGTGCTCCTCTACGGCATGAGCCTCGTCTACGGGATGACGGGGACAATGATGTTTCAAGGGATTGCACAGGGGCTTGGTCTCGTGCTTTCCCTCGGGCTCATCGGCGTGGTCTTTATCCTTGCGGGCTTCTTCTTCAAGCTCTCGATCATCCCGTTCCATCTCTGGGCACCCGATGTGTATGAGGGAGCACCTGCGCCCGTGACGGCGCTCCTCGCCATGTGCTCCAAGGCGGCGGGGGTGGCGATCCTCCTGCGCGTGCTCTTCGTCGCATTTCCTGCGCTCTCGGCGTACTGGACGCATCTGATGGCGGCGCTTGCGTGTGTCTCCATGGTTGGGGGCAACATCATGGCGTTCCGTCAGACGAACATCAAGCGGATGCTCGCCTACTCCTCGATTGCGCAGGCGGGGTACATGATGACGGCGATGGTTGCGACGAACGCGGCGGGCATCAAGGCGGTGCTCTTCTACGCGATGGTCTACGTTTTGGCGAACGTCGGGGCGTTCGTGACCGTCTCCTATCTCGAGACGGAACGCGGCAGTGCGGACTTCCGCAGCGTGCGCGGGCTGGCGCATGACTCTCTGCTTCCGGCGGGCATCCTGATGGTTGCGCTCCTGACGATGGCGGGCATCCCGCCGACGGCAGGCTTTGTCGGCAAGATTTACATCTTCTCCGCAGCGATTGATGCGGGCTACCTCTGGCTCGCGGGGCTGGGCTTTGTCGTGTCGATGATGTCCGTCTACTACTACCTCCTTGTCATCAAGGAGATGTTCCGCGATGTCGAGGCAGATGAGCCGATGATCGACACGCCGCTGCGTCTCCCGTTCTCGGCAGGAGCCATGGGCATCATTGCTGTCGCCTTTACCCTCGTCATCGGCGTCTGGGCAGAGCCACTCTCGATCTTCAGCAATATCGCCGTCTATACCTTTATGCGTTAGAAAATTTGTGATAAGAAAGAGGCTGCTGCACGAAACAAACGTGCAGCAGCCCCTTTGATTTACTGTCTGTTCTCTAGGGAGCAGACCAAACAACTTATTCATCGAATATGTCTGCATGGGTTCCAGTTTCGACTAGGGTCAAGGTTAGGACGTCGTTTTCAACGAGGTATATCAACAACCAATCCGGTTGAATATGGCACTCGCGAAATCCCTCCCAATTGCCATGAAGTGCATGGTCACGGTATTTGGCATCTAGCTTGTGCCCCTGTCCCAATGCTTCAACAACATTATCCAGTAGCTTGAGATTCAAGCCGCGTTTCTTGGCACGCTTGTAACTTTTCTTATAAGCGTTGGTGAACTTGATGTGATAGGTCATTCTTCCAATGCCTTCTTCAAGTCGTCCATGTTGTCATAGCTAGGAACATCCGGGTTGCGGGAGATTTTTCTTGCTTCTTCCATAGCCGCCAAGGTGCTTTGTTTATAATGGGGCATTTCGATAGAAAATGGGATGCCTCCACGAAGGACACACTGATGGAGAAACATATTAACGGCACCGGACATATCTAGGCCCAGCCCAGAGAACAATGCGCTAGCCTGTTCTTTTATGTTCCGGTCAATTCTTATTTGAGTAGGGACGGTTGACATGATGACCACACTCCTTTCTTTTGGAACCAGTATAGCTTGTTTGGTTTACGATGTAAAGCGAAACGTTTGAGTATAACTAAGGAGAGGCGGTCAAAGCTTTCTTTTTTACAAAAGCAGAGAGTCGCAATAATCTCCAAGCCATGCAGCACAAAGCATCTAACGGAAGAGGAGATCAAACAGATTTTCGTCAAGGCACTGAACTCCTTGCTGAAAGTCAAAGAGAACGTAATTGCGAGACGCCGCTCCCTGATTGACAGCATTTGCCAGACGGGAAAGCTCTGTAGGAAGAAAAAGTGATAAAACCTTTGAATTAGATGGGAGCTGTTGCACGAAACAAATGTGCAGCAGCCTTAATTTTGTGAAAAAACACAGAAGGAGCTATTGCACGAAGGTAAATTTATCTTTGTGCAATAGCCCCTTGTGTTCTGCTTTAGAATAGTTCGGCATGTGATCCTGTGCGTGATGCAGTCAATCTAAGATAGCGGTGCTGAATTTATCAGTGCTTCCTTAAATATCCCAGTGAAGCCGTGCAGGATCGGGAGTGGCGCGGTCGATCTCGCGCAGAATCCATGAGGCGTTTTCGTGTGTCTGTGCAAATGCATCGGCAAGGGGTTGTTTGTAGTCAGGCGGGATCTCCATCGCGTGAATTGCCATGTGCATGTAGTCTTTTGCGATGAGGACGACACCGCGCTCGGCGGCGAGATGTGCCTTGAATCGGTAGCCGTAGTACAGGTAGCTGTTGTGCGGGACGGCATCCTCCAGTCCATCAAAGGCGGCGATGCGCTCGTCTGCCTCCGCCTCGGCGTCCTTGGTCATGCCGAGTTTGTGCATGAGGTTCCACCGATCCGCCCACAGTTCACCGCGCAGAATGTACTTGTAGAGGAAATCCGTCCCCTCGGCGCACTCGATCGCAAGATTGATGTGATCGAGTGCCGCTTCCTGAGTTTCCTTTTCCTCCGCCTCAAGTGCCGAGAGCCCCTGCATGGCGTAGACTTTCTCCTCTACGTCCTGCGCGAGTTCCTCGTTCACCTCGGCATCCATAACACTTTGAAAGAGTTCGATGGCCTCTGCGCGATGCTCCGGCATCTGTGCGAGAAAATGGGCGAGCCGCGCCCGTGCGTGCCAGTCCTCCACACCGCCGGCAAAGAGCTCGTGGGGCGGGGCGTTTTTTCCGAGACGGTCGATAACGAGATGGATGCGTTCATGAAATGTTTCCGGCGTCATAGTTTTATCACCTGTTTCATTTGATTCAAAAGGGGCAGATCGTGTGTGATGACGATGAGCGTTGCGCCGCGTGCATCGGCATCTGCCAAGACGGATGTGATGAGGCGTGTACCGCAGGCAGCATCGAGCCCTGCTGTCGGCTCATCGAGGAGCAGGATCGGCGCATCGCCCGCGAGTGCAAGTGCGGTGAGCAGGCGGCTGCGCTGTCCCCCCGAAAGACGGGAGGCGTTCATTCCGAGCGGCTCGTCGAGCCCTGCGGGCAGAGCCCGAACGACGTCCGCGAGCTGCGCCGTTTCGAGTGCGTGCCATATTGCTGCCTCAGAGATATCGCCGCGCAGGCGCAGAAAGTTGTCCCGTATGGAGGCAGAGAAGAGCCAGCTGCCCTGTAGGGCAGCACCAAAATAGGTGCGCGACCCTTCGAGAGGGAGCTTCGTATGGGGAATACCATCGTAGGAGATCGTGCCCGCATCGGGCTCCCAGAGGCGGAGCAGAAGGCTCGCCAGCGTCGTCTTGCCTGCGCCGCTCTCACCGATGATGGCCGTGTGCTCGCCGCGGCGGATCGTAAGGCTGAGGTTCTGCACTATGGGGATGCCCGTATGATAGCCGAAGACGAGGTGTTTCGCCTCGATCAGAGGTGCGTTTGCTGATTTTTCGGAAGGCGGTGCGATGGAGGCAGGCTGTGTGTGCTCTCCGTCTGATGGGAGAATGTGTCGCGCGGCACGCGCCGATTCCTGTGCGCCGAGAACGGCGGGGGGGATCGGGCGGAGCTCGGCGAGTACTGCCTCAAGGGCGAGAACCCAGACCGCGTACTGGATACCCGTGAGGATCCCCTCGATCACGCGAGGGATGAGGAGGATGATGGCTGCGATCCAGACGATGATCCGCAGGACGTCGAGCAGGGTGAAGAGCTGCTCGCGGCGCCTCCCTCGTGCCGTCCGCTCGCGCTGAAACGTCGCCGCCGCCTCATCCAGCACTGCCTGTGCATGCTGTGTACTGCCGGCGGCGCGCAGCTCGGTGCGCCCGTCGATCTGATCGAGGAGGCTGCTGCGATAGTCGGCACTTTGCGCGCGCAGTTCCGTTTCGCGGAGGAGGAGAGGGAGCGCGAGGTGGAGTAGAAAGAGCAGGAATACGACTGTGGCCGCAGGGATGCTGAGCGGCAGGAGAGCCGCACAGGCGAGCAGCACCAAGGCAAGGGCGATCAGTGGCGGCGGGACGGCGCGCAGGTAGAAGTCGCGCAGGGTCTCACAGCCCGTCAGCAGATCGTGGAGGAACTCGCCCTCGCGTACGTTGCCCTCTCGCATGGGAATGACGGCGGCAGAGCGGCGGTAGGTCGCCTGCTGCAGCGTCTCGTAGCATCCGAAGGCGAGACGGTGAGAGAGCAGGCGCTCCAGGTAGCGAAAGACGGCGCGCCCGATGCCGCACGCCCGCACGCAGGTAATGGCAAGGGCAAGTGCCGAGAGGGGCGGCGCGAGTGCCGCACTGGCGATGATCCACGCCGCAGAGGCAATGAGGGAAATGCCCGCCGCGGCCGCGAGGAATCCCGCGAGGAGGGCGGGGAGTGCCGCCGCAGGTGCGGCGATGGAGAGCAGCCGAAAGAGCATTGTGGTCATCATGCCTCACCTCCCAGTGTCACGACCTGGTCTGCCCATGCGATGAGCGCAGGACGGTGCGCCGTCAGAATCATCGTGCGGTGATGTGAAAACACTGTCAGGGCATCGATCACGCACCGCTCGGTCTCCTCATCCAGCCCCGCCGTCACCTCGTCCAGAAGGACGATGGGGCGATCCTGAAAGAGGGCGCGTGCCAGACCGAGGCGGTGACGTTCTCCTGCCGAAAGCGGATGGCCGCCCATGCCGAGGCGCGTATGCAGACCATCGGGCAGCGCGCGCAAAAAGTCGCCGAGTGCCGCCGCCTCCAGTGCCGTCGTGATTTCGGCATCCGCCGCGTCCCGCGTCCACAGCGTCACGTTTTCCGCAAGGCTCGCACCAAAGATATGCGGCTCCTGCGGGACGTAGGTGATGAGCGCAGTGCGTGTTTCCTCCGTGAGACGTGCGAGGTCATAGCTATGCGCTGTTCCTGCACCGTCCGCGAGGGTGATCCTCCCCTCCGAAGGAGAGAGCTGCCCCGCGAGGAGAAGGAGCAGCGTCGATTTGCCGCTGCCGCTGTCCCCTGCGATCACGGTGGACTTTCCTGCGGGAAAGGAGAGCGTGAGATCCGTCAGAACGGCCTCATCGGTCAGCGGATAGCGGTAGGTGAGCGCCTTCGTGCGTACGGAGGGAGGGGAGAGAATCTGATCGTGTGTTCCCGTGATGGACGGTGGTGCATCGAGGTAGGGGGCAAGTGCCTTCTCTGCCGTCGCGGCATCCATCGCTGCATGGAAGGCGATCCCGCCCTCACGCAGCGGCTGATAGAACTGCGGCGCAAGGATGAGCACGAAGAATGCCGCCTGAAAGGTCATGCCGCCGTCCATGAGACGCAGACCGATGGAGACCGCGATGAGGGCAATCGACAGGGTGGTAATCAGTTCCAGTGCAAAGGAGGAGACAAAGGCGAGCCGCAGTACGGCAAGCGAGGCCTCGGAGAACGCATGGCTCATCTGCGCGAGATGATGTCCCTCCGCATCGACGCGGCGAAAGATTTTAAGCGTCGCCGCCGCGCGCACCAGATTACCGAATCCGTCCGTCAGCGTACGCATCTCATCCCATTGACGCTCACTGGCACGGCGCGTCGCCTTGCCGATGAGGTAGAGGAGAAATGGCGCGATCGGCAGGGTGACCAGAAAGAGCAGCGCCGACAGCGGATCGACGACAGCCGTCACGAGCAGGACAAGCGGGATGATGACGACACCTGCGATCATGGTGGGCAGGAGAGTGCGAAACCAAGGGTCGAGCGCATCGACGCGCTCAAGCGTAAGCGTCAGTACACCCGCACCGCTCTGTCCATGTGCAAGCAGCTCTCTGTGGAGGGCACGCCGGCAGTAGAGCCGCAGATCATCGGAGAGCTGCGCCTCGATGCGGCTCTTTGGCAGGCGCAGGAGCGCCATGGCGAAAATGCACAAAAACAGCATCAGAAGCTCTGATGCTGTTTCGGCAAGTCCGCCGTGCCCAAGAAATACAGTGTTCACAATGGCGGCTGTATTCCATGCCGCGAGGATGGTCAGCCCTCCGTGCAGGAGTTCGACCGCAACGCGGATGGAGAGGCTGCGCCGCTGCGAATGCAGCATTTGAAACAGGATGGACTTTCGTTTTTTCATTGTTTCCTTTAATATGCCTGATGTCCCGAATCGTTCGGGGAAATGCGCTTGCGGAAGATGTAGTACGTCCAGATCTGATAGCAGAGGACGACGGGGACAAGAATGCCGGCAGCAATGGTCATGATGGAGAGCGTGTATTCCGTCGAGGACGCATTGTAGATTGTCAGACTGTAGCCGGAGTTCAGGCTCGAGACCATGAGACGCGGGAACAGTCCGGCGAAGAAGCCGACCGTCGTGCCGACGATGGCGAGGGCGCCGAGGATGAACGCACCCTTGTGGGCGCGCTTGTAGAGAGCACCGATGCCGAGCACGAAAGAGAGCGCCGAGAGGAAGAGAGCCGCCGTGGCAACAGTGCTCTGGTAGAGGTCGGTCTCAACATAGGTGAGGATCATGCAGATCACATAGAAGACCGCTGCAGCGACGCCAAACTTCAGACCGAGCACGCGGGCGCGGTCGAGCAGATAGGTGCTGGTCAGGCGCAGCTGCAAGAATGCCGCGCCGTGGAACGCGAAGACGAGGACGAACGTGATGCCGCCGACGATCGTGTAGGGCGTCAGGAGATCAAAGAATCCGCCCTGATAGACCTTGTCCGCACCGATGGGAAGCCCTGCGATCAGATTCGTGACCGCAACGCCCCAGAGGAATGCGGGGACGATGCTGCCGAAGGCAAGCGCATACGACCAGCGGCGCTGCCATACTTCATCCTCGCGATGATGGCGGAACTCGAAGGCGACGCCGCGCAGGATGAGGGCAGCGAGCATGAGGAAGAGCGCGATGTAGAAGGTGCTGAACATCGTCGCATAGACATGCGGGAAAGCCGCAAACGTGGCACCGCCCGCCGTAATCATCCAGACCTCGTTGCCGTCCCAGACAGGACCGATGCTGCGGATGAGCTGAGAGCGGTCGCTCTCCTTGTCGGAGATGAGTGTGAGGAGCGTGCCGACGCCATAGTCAAAACCCTCGAGGAAGAAGAATCCTGTGAAGAGGACGACGATCAGCACGAACCAAAGAATATTGTAGTCCATTCTTACTTCCCTCCTTCGATGGCAGGAGTGATCTTCGTGCGGCGGATGAAGCGGAAGGCGAGATAGAGAGCGGTGATGAGCAGCAGCAGGTAGAGTACCGTGAAGCCGATCATCGTGAACCAGATCTCACCTGCTGTGAGATTCGGCGACACGCCGTTCACTGTCTTTTGCAGTCCCACCACGAGCCACGGCTGACGCCCCATCTCTGCGACGATCCAGCCGCAGGAATTGGCGATAAACGGAATGACGACCAGCCACGGCAGGGCATAGAGAAGCTTCTTTGCCGAAAGAAGCTTCTCTTTTTTCGTCAGATAGAGCACGACGAGCGAGACGAGCACCATGAAGAAGCCAGCGCCGACCATCGCACGGAAAGCGTAGAAGAGCATCGTGACGTGCGGACGGTAGTCGCCCTCGCCGTACTTCTGCACAGCCTCTTTCTGGAGATCGTTGATGCCGCGCACCTCGCCCGAGGGGCCGTCATGTACCATGATCGTGAACATGTAGGGAATGGTGATCTCGAAATCGTTCTGCCCCTTTTCCATATTGGGGTAGGCGAGAACGGCAAACGGTGCAGGATCCTCCGTCTCCCAGAGGGCCTCCATGGAGGCGAGTTTCATCGGGTTTGCCTGTGCGAGGTACTGTGTGTGGAAATGTCCGCTCGCAATGACGCCGACCACCCCGACAAGCGTGTAGATGGCACCCGCCTTGATCGCCTGCGTGAACGCATAGCGCGACTCCGTGTCGTGCATTAGCTTCCATGCCGAAACTGCCATGACGACGAAGCCGGCCGTCGTGATGCCTGCAAAGAGTGTGTGGGACTGCTCGCCGAGGATGTAATGGTTCGTCACGAGCTCTGCGAAGCTTGCCATCTCGGCGCGCCCGTTGGCGAGTACGTAGCCGGCGGGATGCTGCATGAAGGAGTTCGCGACGAGAATCCAGAAGGCGGACAGATTGCTGCCGAGTGCGACGAGCCAGATGCAGGCGCAGTGTGCCTTCTCCGAGAGCTTGTCCCAGCCGAACATCCAGATGCCGAGGAAGGTGGACTCGAGGAAGAACGCCGTGAGAGCCTCGAGTGCGAGCGGTGCGCCGAAGATGTCGCCCATGAAGCGCGAATACTCCGACCAGTTCATGCCGAACTGGAACTCCTGTACCAAACCTGTGACGACACCCATCGCGAAGTTGATGAGAAAGAGCGTACCGAAGAAGTTCAGCAGTTTTCGGCAGGTCTTCTTCCACTCCGGCCGTTTCGTCCTGACGTAGCACGTCTCAAGCAGGGCGACAAAGATCGCCATACCGAGTGTGACAGGGACGAAGAGAAAGTGATAGATGGTAGTGATTGCAAACTGCCATCGCGACAGCATCACTGCTTCCATGTCCAAATCCCTCCTAAAAATAATACCTATGATAATAACAGCAACGGCTTTTGTCCACGGCGTGTGACAAAAGCCCCTCGATTCCCTGCATTATATCATAGGTTTATATGAAATACAAGTTAGATTGATAAAATGAACTATCTAGGAATTAGTCGTAATTATTTTCGCAAGGCGTTGACTGTCTGTATGCCGACCACCGCCGCGAGTGCACCGGCAACCCACGGATAGGGAAGCGGGCCATCGAACAGCGGCAGGAGCCCTGCTGCTGTCGGCGTGCAGAGTGCGATGAAAAGAGCGGTGAGCCACGTATTCTGGCGGGCGCGTACGCGTGCCGCTTCGCCTGCATCGAGCAGGGTGACGAGACGCGGCAGTCCGACGCTGTCCAGTGCGATGTCGGGGACATAGTTCTCGATCTTACCCTGATTGCGCCGCGTCTGTGCCTCAAAGTAGGCAGCGTCCTCGGGTGGGATGAGCGGCTCGACCACCTCGGCGGCGGCCGCTGTGCCGTCCGGCCCCTTTAGCAGCTCGGCACGCAGCGGATCCGTCTCCGTTTCCTCCTCCGCTGCTTCGGCGGGCGGCTTTACGAGGGTGGACGGGCAGCCGATGCCGATGTCCGCTGTGCGCAGGGCGGCCTGATCGGCAATCGGGTCGCCCACCATGGCGACGATGGCGCCGCGTGACTGCAGCAAACGGATCTCGCGTGCCTTGTCCATCTCCGTGAGATCGGAGCGCACGTCGGCGATGTGCAGCTCCTTGCCCGTCGCGTTGGCGAGACGCTTCGTCTCACCCGTGAGGAGGACGAGGGAGAGTCCGCGCTGACGCAGGGCGTTCAGTGCACGCTTTGCCTCCATGCGCAGATCGTCGCGGACGGCGATGATGCCGCGTGCGTACTTGCTTGAGCTGACGAAGAGCGGCGACTGCCCGCTCGTCGCGAGCTGATCGGCGCGCGTCAGGAGTGCCGCGCTGATCTCGATGTTCTCCTCCTGCAGCCACTCCTTTTTGCCGACGCGCACAGGCGTACGTACGATCAGTGCCTCTACGCCGAAGCTCTCCTCCTCGCGTGCGGCGGAGTGTCGCGTGAGATGCAGCCCACGTTCGATGGCGGTACGGTAGAGTGCCTGAGCGTAGGGATGGAGAGCGTCGCGCTCGGCGCTCGCCGCGAGTGCGAGCAGCGAGCTCTGCGTCATGCCCTCGGGCACGAGCGCCGAGATGAAGATATCCCCCTCCGTCAGCGTTCCGTTGCGGTTGAAGGCGATGGTATCCACGTGCATGAGCTCGGTGAGTGCGCTCATGCGGCTGCATACGATGCCGTCCGTGCGCAGATGTCGCTTGATCCGCAGGGCGATCAGCCAGCGTGACACGAGCCATGGGATCGGCGATGCGGCGAGGAAAACGCCGAGAAAGATCTCGGATGCCGCCTCGATACTCACGTTTTCCGTCGTGTACCAGAAGCCCACAGCCGCCGCTGCGACAATAACGCTGAGGACAAAATGGACCGTAGAAGAAAGAAATTTTTTCAAGGATACTCAGCTCCTGCCATACGATTGTTACACGGGCATTATATCATAGGAAAGGAGAAGAGACAAACACGATGCGTTTGTTTGGAGAAGATATACAGACATTCCATACCGTAACATTTATCATAGATAGGAGATATTGTCCTTCCTATAATGATATGGTATAAAGAAAACAAATTGTGCCGTCGCGGCGCATCTATTTTGTCCATGCTTCGGCGGAGATTCGTGATTCTAATACGATATGGGAGGGTGATACCATGACGTTGCTGCATGCAGTAGTTTCGATGATGACGGAGCGCAGTACGTTCTTTTTGCAGCTGATGATCGAGCACCTTTGGATTTCGGGCGCGGCGATCGGCATTGCCATCATCGTCGGCGGTACGGCGGGCATTCTCATTTATCGCTATGAGCGTGCGGCAGCACCGACGCTTGGCGTAGTTAATTTCCTTTATACAATACCATCGATCTCAATGCTCGGCTTTCTCATCCCGTTTTTTGGCATCGGCAACGCGGCGGCGATCATCGCACTCACGATCTATGCGCTTCTGCCGATGGTGCGCGCGACCCATACGGGGCTGGCGCAGATCCCCGCGGCCCTCTCCGAGGCAGGAGCGAGTCTTGGCGGGTCGGATTTCTATGTGCTGACGCGTGTCCAGCTGCCGCTCGCCATGCCCATCATCATGGCGGGTATCCGCAATATGGCGACAATGACGATCGCCCTCGCGGGCATCGCCTCGTTCATCGGTGCGGGCGGACTCGGTGTCGCGATCTATCGCGGCATTACGACGAACAACCCCGCCCTCACCATCGCGGGCAGCCTGCTCATCGCCGTTCTCGCGCTCTCAGCAGATGCTGTCTTGGGGCGTGCGGAGGCATGGCTGAAGCATCCCCCGCGGATGGCAGGAAAGAGACGCGTTGCCTATGCGGGCACGGCGGCAGCTGTTCTCATCGTTGCAAGCGGTGTGACGTATGGATTTTTCGGCAGAGCGGATGTCATTCACATCGCGACGAAGCCCATGACGGAGCAGCTTATCATGGGTGAGATGCTGAAGATGGTCATTGAGCAGAATACGGGATTGGAGGCGCGCATTACGGCGGGCGTCGGCGGCGGAACATCAAACATCCAGCCGGGGATGGAGAGCGGCGCGTTCGACATTTATCCCGAGTACACGGGGACGGGCTGGAATATGGTGCTGAAAGAGGACACGAAGTACAGCGAGGAGAAATTTTCACAGCTGACAGCGGACTATGAGAAAGCATTTCGTATGCGCTGGGTTGGCATGTACGGATTCAATGATACCTTTGGCCTCGTCGTGCGCCGTGCCGTCGCGGAGCAGTACGATCTGCACACCTACTCCGATCTGCACCGTGCGGCACCGCGCCTGACCTTTGGTGCGGAGTACGATTTCTATGAGCGGGAGGACGGCTATCCTGCGCTCTGTGCGGCATACGGACTTTCCTTCGCACGGACAGTTGACCTCGACATCGGGCTGAAATATGCGGCACTCGCGGATGGGCAGGTAGATGTGATGACCGTGTTTACGACCGACGGACAGCTCTCGGCGGCAGATGCCGTCATTCTCACGGATGATCAGCACTTTTTCCCGTCCTATCGCTGCGGCAACGTCGTGCGCGAGGATGTGCTGACGCGCCATCCCGAGCTGAGCACCGTACTTCTCTCCCTTGAGGGCAGCATTTCGGATGCAGAGATGGCGGCGATGAACCATGCCGTTGAAAGCGAGGGCAGGGAGCCCCGTGCGGTTGCTGAGGAGTTCTTGCGCAAAAAAGGAATATTGAATTGAAGTAAACACAGTTTAATGGTAAAATACAGAAAAATATAGAAACAATAAATTTCCTAATGAGAGTACAGGAGGATATGGCATGACGACAGCGGCAGCAGCGGAGGATAAGGTTCTTCGCCTGATGGCGGAGAAGTATCCGACGAAGGAGATTGTCTACGAGAAAATCATCTACCTGAAGTCGCAGCTCATGCTGCCGAAGGGCACGGAGCACTTTATGAGTGATCTGCACGGTGCGTACGACTCCTTTTTTCATATCCTCAACAACTGCTCGGGCGTCATCAAGGAGAAGGTGGACTATTGCTTTGAGACCCGCATGACGGTGGAGGAGCGCGCGGAGTTCTGTACGCTCATCTACTACCCGCGGGAGAAGATGGAGCAGCTGACGGCGGAGGGGAAGACTTCTCCGCTCTGGTATCAGCAGAATCTCGCGAATCTCCTTGAACTGACAAAGCTCATGAGCTGGAAATTCCCCGCGAGCAAGATGCGCAACTACATCCCGAAACGCTATGAGTCGGTCATCGTGGAGCTGCTGAGCACGCGTCCCGAGCACGATGAGGCACAGCTTTCGTACTACCGCCAGCTGATTGAGACCATCGTGGAGATCGGCGGCGGGCCAGACTATATTGAGGCGTTCAGTACGCTGGTCAAGCGGCTCTCTGTGGAGCGCATCCACATCATCGGCGATTTCTACGACCGCGGCGACCGCCCTGACGGCATCCTCGACCTTCTCATGGAGCATCCGTCCGTTGATATCCAGTGGGGCAACCACGATGTGCTCTGGATGGGCGCGGCACTCGGCAGCGAGGTCTGCATCGCGGCGGTTATCCGCAACAGCCTCCGCTACCGCAATACCGACGTATTGGAGCGCGGCTACGGCATCAGCCTGCGCCCGCTCACGACATTTGCCTCGCGCATCTACCCCGACGAGAACCCCATCAAGGCGGCGGAGCGTGCCGTTACGATGATGATGTTCAAGCTCGAGGGCGCACTGATCCGCCGTAATCCCGACTTTCAGATGGAGGATCGTCTGCTGCTGGACAAGATCAACTTCGATCTCTCCTGCGTGACGCTCGGCGGCGGGCGGCGCGTAGAGCTCGACAGCGCGTATTTCCCGACGATTGACGATCCTGCTGACTGTTGGGCGCTCACGGAGGATGAGGAGAATATCATCGCCGATCTGCGCTCGTATTTCCTCGAGAGCAAGGCTCTCCAGCGCCATGTGGACTATCTCTATGAGCGCGGCAGCATCTATACGTGCTACAATGGAAATCTGCTCTTTCACGCCTGTGTGCCGATGGAGGAGTCGGGGGAATTCCGCACGATCACGTACAAGGGACAGGCATATCGCGGGCGCGCGTGGATGGACTTCTGCGAGGAGAAGGCACGCGAGGGATGGAATGAGCACACGCAGGAGGGGCTGGACTTCATGTACTTCCTCTGGTGCGGCTACAATTCTCCCGTGTCGGGGCGCTCCTTCACGACGTTCGAGCGTTCCTTCATCTCTGATGAAAGTACGTGGAAGGAGCCGTCCGATCCGTATTTCCGCCTCGTGAACGATGAGGCGGTCTGCGAAAAGATTTTGGAGGAGTTCGGGCTCGACCCGAAGCGCGGGCATATCATCAACGGGCACGTCCCCGTCAAGGTGCAGAAGGGGGAGAGCCCTCTGCGCGGCAGCGGGCGCGCCCTCATCATCGACGGCGGCTTTGCCGCGCCGTTCCGTGCCAAGACGGGCATCTCGGGTTATACGCTCATCTACAACTCACGCGGGCTGCGCCTCCTGCAGCATCAGCGCGTGGCGAGTGTGCGCGACGCCCTGCGTGAGAACCGCGATATAGAGTCCGTCTCCCAGACGATTGAGCTGCAGGCACGCCACTCGCTCGTGCGCGACACGGATCGCGGTGCCGCCATCGAGAGCAAGATCGCCGATCTCCATGCGCTCCTGCGCGCCTATCAGACGGGGCATATCAAGCCCCAGTAAAAGAATTACTGTACTCCCCTCATCGGCTCGCTGCGCTCGCCACTATACCTTAAAGCCTTCCCCGTGATCACGGGGAGCGGTCAACGTCAGCCAATCACACATCGCTGTCGCTCGTGTTCTTGGGACGTTTTCCCATACGACCTGTTACCCAATCAGCTTCGTCCTGTGGACTTGCTTCTTGGACAGGTCAGCAAGGGGGACCGCGCAAGCGGTGGAAGGGGCACAAAGAGGGAGCTGCTGCTCGAAGGTTTTAACTTCGTGCAGCAGCTCCCTTTTCTTATGTCCTTATGGATTCTTCTTCAGCCAAGTACTCCACGGTACGGCATAGCCGTTCCCGTGGTTTTGCTGAACGTAGTCGTAGAACTTTGCGATCATCTCTGTCTTGTGGTGGTAGTCTGCATCCTCCCATCCCGTCGCCGCGTGCTGCGTGGCCGGGTCATAGGCGAGGTATGCCCCGCCGAGCAGGTACTGGCGATAGAGAATATCCTTCAGCGGGACGGAGGGATTTTTCATCATATCGTACATCGCCATAAAGCTGGTCGTGCGTCCCTTGCCTGCCTGACAGTGAAAGTGCATCCATGTGTCTGCAGGCATTTTCCTCACGAGATCGACAAAAGCGTCGATGGTCTGCGGCTCTGCCCATTTGTGATCGGTGACAGCGAGACGGACGTAGCGCGCGCCCGCACCCTCGACCAGCTCGCGCTCCGTCATCGCCTCAGTGACGCGAACGGTCTGCGGATTCTTGGGCTGCTTTTTCTTATCGAGATGAGCGAGCACGACGTCTTTGCCCTGTGCACTGTGGATGCGCGTGTTCTCGTCGCGCAGTGCCTCGTGCTGCGTCCTGCCGATGTTGCCCCAGTCGTGCTTACCGTACCAACTGACGGCATTTCCGTTCATGAAGCCGTGCGACTCCTGCCGCAGATCGACGATGCAGACCGCGCCCTCTGTGCGCGCGTGCAGATTGTTCAGCAGCGCGTGAAAGGCAGGGGCGGAGAACTCCGCACTCCCCGAGAGCGGCAGGGCGTCCAGTCCTTCCCGCGAGGGCGTGTAGTTCGGGTCAACGCCGAACTTTGCTGCGTCTTTCCGCGTTTGGAACGGTGATGCCGCCGTGCGGAAATTGTGCGGCAGCTCCGCCGCATCCCCCGCCGCCGCATCGATGCGCCAGACATAGCCGCGGTAGTCTGCATTCGCATCGGCAGCAGAGACCGTGTACGGGATAATGCAGAGCGTGCATAACAGCAGAGCAGTGAGTAAATGTTTGAATGTGTGCATAAGATCCCCTTCGCTTCCTATATGATTCACCGTAGGTTATAGCACTCTTTACATAAAGGTGCAAGGGAAATCTTGCACAGGTGCCGCCTGTTCCTTGAAAAATCGCCGTTCCCGTGCTAGAATAGCATGACTATGTATGCTGCGGGAGGGATTCCTTTGTACGAAAAAGTAGATACAAATCTGGATTTTGCCGCGCGCGAGAAAGCCGTTGCGGATTTTTGGCGCGATAATCATATTGCACAGCGTGCCGTTGACCAGCGTGAGGGCTGCGATACGTTCACGTTCTACGACGGCCCGCCGACGGCGAACGGCCGCCCACATATCGGGCACGTTTTGACGCGTGTCATCAAGGATATGCTGCCGCGCTATCAGTCGATGAAGGGGCGCAAGGTGCTCCGCAAGGCGGGCTGGGACACGCATGGGCTGCCCGTTGAGCTGGAGGTCGAGAAGGCGATCGGCATCAACGGAAAGGAGCAGATCGAGGAGTACGGCATCGAGCCGTTTATCAAGAAATGCCGTGAGTCCGTCTGGAAGTACAAGAGCATGTGGGAGCAGTTCTCCGATGTCGTCGGCTTCTGGGCGGATATGGAGCATCCCTACATTACGTACGAGAACGACTTTATCGAGTCCGAGTGGTGGGCGCTGAAGGAGATCTGGAAGAAGGGACTGCTCTATCAGGGACATAAGATTGTCCCGTACTGCCCGCGCTGCGGCACGCCGCTCTCCTCGCACGAGGTGGCGCAGGGCTATAAGGATGTCACCGAGCGCTCTGCCATCGTGAAGTTCAAGGCGGCGGACGAGGATGCCTATTTCCTCGCATGGACGACGACCCCGTGGACGCTCCCGTCGAACCTCGCCCTCTGCGTGAACCCGAACGTGACCTACGTCAAGCTGCGCGTCTGCGGCAAGGTCTACTACCTCGCCGAGGCTCTCGTGGACAGCGTGTTCGACGGCTCGTGGGGCGAGCGTGAGGAGCTTGCCAAGATGAAGGGCAGCGAGCTCGAGTACCGCAAGTACGAACCGCTCTATCCCTTTGTGACACAGGATGTACGTGACAAGGCATTCTTCGTGACCTGTGACGATTACGTCACCACGGAGGACGGCACGGGCATCGTCCACATGGCACCGGCATTCGGCGAGGACGATAACCGCGTCTGCCGCAAGTACAATATGCCGTTCGTTCAGTTCGTCAACGAAAAGGGCGAGATGACCGAGGAGACGGATTGGCCGGGCGTCTTCGTGAAGGATGCGGATCCGCTGATTCTCGACGATCTCGAAACGAGCGGCAAGCTCTTCAAGGCGCCGGAGTTCACGCACAGCTATCCGCACTGCTGGCGCTGCGACACGCCGCTCATCTACTACGCGCGCGCCTCGTGGTTCATCCGCATGACGGCTGTGCGCGACGAGCTCGTTGCGAACAACAAGACGGTCAACTGGATCCCGCCGTCCATCGGCGAGGGGCGTTTCGGCAACTGGATCGAGCACGTGCAGGACTGGGGCATCAGCCGCAACCGCTACTGGGGAACGCCGCTCAATATATGGAAATGCTCCTGCGGACATGAGCACGCGGTCGGCTCGATTGCGGAGCTGCGCGAGCTGCAGCCAAACTGCCCGGCGGACATCGAGCTGCATCGCCCGTACATCGATGCGATCACGTTCCCGTGCCCGGAGTGCGGAGAGATGATGCACCGTGTGCCCGAGGTCATTGACTGCTGGTTTGACTCGGGTTCCATGCCGTTTGCTCAGTGGCACTACCCATTTGAAAACAAGGAACTCTTTGAAAAATACTTCCCGGCGGACTTCATCTCCGAGGCCGTCGATCAGACACGCGGCTGGTTCTACTCACTGATCGCCATCAGCACGCTGCTCTTTGACAAGAGCCCCTATCGCAACGTCATTGTGCTCGGTCATGTGCAGGATAAGGACGGGCAGAAGATGAGCAAGTCCAAGGGCAACGCCGTTGACCCGATGGATGCGCTCGGACGGCACGGCGCGGACGCGATCCGCTGGTACTTCTATGAGAACAGCGCACCGTGGCTGCCGAACCGCTTCCACGACGATGCCGTGCAGGAGGGCGCACGCAAATTCATGGGGACGCTGTGGAACACCTATGCGTTCTATGTGCTCTATGCGAATATCGACGAATTCGATCCGACGAAGTATACGCTGGACTATGACCAGCTTTCAGTGATGGATCGCTGGGTGCTCTCGCGCCTGAACACGATGGTGCGCACGGTGGACGACTGCCTCGGACACTATCGCGTGACGGAGGCGGCCAAGGCACTGCAGTCCTTCGTCGAAGAGCTGTCGAACTGGTATGTCCGCCGCTGCCGCAGCCGCTTCTGGGCGAAGGGGATGGAGCAGGATAAGGTGAACGCCTATCTGACGCTCTATACGGCACTCGTGACGACGGTGAAGGCGGCGGCGCCGATGGTGCCGTTCATCACGGAGAGCATCTACCGCAATCTGGTCTGCTCCGTTGACAAGAATGCGCCGATCTCTGTGCACCTCGCGGACTTCCCGACGGCAAACGAGGCGTGGATTGATCCCGCACTTGAGGACAATATGGAGGTCGTGCTTGAGGTCGTAACGCTCGGCCGTGCGGCACGCAACGCAGCGAACATCAAGAACCGCCAGCCGGTGGGGCAGATGTATGTCAAGGCGGCACATGAACTGCCGGACTTCTTCGTGAAGATCATCGAGGATGAGCTGAACATCAAGGAGGTCGTCTTCCGCGACGATATGTCGGACTTCCTCGCCTATCACGTCAAGCCGAATTTCCACGTTCTCGGCCCGAAGGTCGGAAAGCAGATGGGCGCGGTCAAAAAGGCACTCGAGGCGAGCGACGGCGCAGCCGTCAAGGATGCTCTCGCCGGGGATGGGAGCTATACGCTTCATCTGCCCGACGGCGATGTCACGGTGACGGCAGAGGATGTCGAGGTGACCGTCTCCCAGCGAGATGGGTACAACTGCCAGAGTTATGGCGGCGTGACGGTCGCTTTGTCGACCACGCTCACCGAGGCGCTGATCGAGGAGGGGTTTGTCCGCGAGATCATCAGCAAGGTGCAGACGATGCGCAAGGAATGCGGCCTTGAGGTGACGGATCACATTGCGCTCGACCTCTCGGGCAACCCGCGCCTCGTTGAGATTGCGCGCAGGAACGAGGCGTTCATCCGCGAGATCACGCTTGCCGACAGCCTCTCCTGTGATGCGCCGATGGGCACGAGCAAGGAGTGGAACATCAACGGCGAGAAGCTGACCATTTCTATCCAGTAAATATGGACAGCAGAATGGAGAATCCTACGATGGAGCAAAATCGTGCGTTGACTCTCCCCTTATTGCGTAATTCCTATCGTTCACTGACAAAGTCGGAGCAGCGCATTGCTGACTATATTGATGCACATGCACGGGAAGTCCTTGAACAGACGATTTCAGATTTAGCTGCGCATACAAAAAGCGCAGAAATTACGGTTTCCAGATTCTGTAAAAAACTTGGGTTCAGCGGGCTGCAGGGATTGAAAATTGCACTGGCATCTGCCGTATACTCTTCGGATGAAGTTGTCTATCAAGATGTTCGATCTGGTGATTCCTATGCGACGATTGCACAGAAGATGTTTCGCAGCATTTCAGAAGGACTGCAGGATACGTTAAAACTGCTGGATTATGAGGATGTGAATCGTGCTGTTCAGTTGATATGTCAGGCACAGCGTGTTGCGGTGTATGGCTTTGGGAACTCAGCAACAGTCTGCCATGACATTGAAACACGTTTTTTGCGATTTGGTATTCCTGTTCAGGCGTATTCCGATTCACACCAGCAGATAACGTCTGCGGCTCTTCTTACAGAACATGATGTTGTCATCGCTGTTTCACATACCGGGACTACGGCAGAGCTGCTGCAGAGTGTTGATGTTGCTAAGGCAAGCGGAGCAAGGATTATCGGCATTACCAGCTATGTCCATTCAGCACTTGCAAAACGCACCGATATTACACTGCATGGAATGGGGCGCGAGATACGATACCAGTCAGAGTCTGTAGCGTCACGGTTGATTCACATGGCGATCGTTGATCTCCTTTACATGGGAGTGGCTATGGCGAATCCAACAGTCTATCGGGAGAATATCCGCAAGATGCGCAAGGTGATCGCAGAGAAAAGAACTTGATATAGGAAAAACTACCTTTGAGATGATTCTCAAAGGTAGTTTTTTTGATATAATAATATCATTAATTATGGAATAAATGACAACATACTTGCAATAAAAAGCAGATATTGATATAATAATATCATCTTTATAGACGTTCATAAAGAATACAAAATAATGGAAGGGGGATATATGTCGTAATTTGCTGTAGTTTTTAGGAGGAGCACTATGCAGACAAAAACGTATGACCAAGAAACGGTCAAAAAGTTCAATCGCTTTAAAATGCAGTCGCTGTTAGGTGTATTTATCGGCTATATGGCGTACTATATCGTGCGAAACAATTTTATTTTCTCGACGCCGTATTTGAAGGAGGAAATGAATCTTAGTGCCACGGAGATCGGTCTGCTGAGCAGCTGTATGTTGATCACGTATGGACTGAGCAAAGGATTTATGAGCGTTCTTGCGGATAAATCCAACCCGCGTTATTTTATGGCAACGGGGCTGATTCTTTGCATCCTGATCAATATAGCCATGGGGTTCAGCACGAGCTTCTATCTCTTTGTGGGCTTGGTTGTTTTGCTTGGTCTGTGTCAGGGGATGGGGGTAGGCCCTTCAATTATCACAGTAGGGCACTGGTTTTCTCGCTCAGAGAGAGGGCGTGCGAGCACTTCGTGGAACGTGTCTCACAACATTGGCGGCGGTCTTGTTGCGCCGATTGTCGGAGCTGCAATGGCGTACCTTGGAACAGAACATTGGCGTATTGCTGCTTACATTGTTCCCTGTATTGTCGCCTTGATCTGTGTTGTTCTCGTATTGCTCCTGGTGAAGCGCCGTCCTGTAGAGGAAGGCCTTCCGACGGTCGATGAGATCTCTCATGAAGAGTCCGTTACGGAGAAGGTACTAAAAAAATCCGATGACCGTCCGAAAGATATGTCTGCATGGAAGATTTTCTATCAATACGTATTCAAAAATGAGAATTCATGGTATTTGGTCGGTATTGACATCTTCACCTACATGGTTCGGTTTGGCATGATTACGTGGATTCCCCTCTATTTGCTCACCGTCAAGGGACTTACGCGGCAGGAGATGGGTGTGTCGTTTATGCTGTTTGAATGGGCTGCGATACCATCGACGCTTGTTGCAGGCTATTTGGTGGACAAATTCTTCAAGGGACGCGTCATGATGCTCCCCTTCGTCTGCCTGATTGTCGTATTTCTCTGCGTGTTTGGTTATATGCAGTCTGACTCTGTGTTCGCAATTACGATTTTTGCTACGATCACAGGATGCTTGATTTATATTCCCCAGTCCATGGTTGCCGTTCAGGCAATGGAAGTTATTCCGAGCTTTGCACTGGGGTCGGCAGTGGGCCTCAGAGGTTTGATGAGCTATTTGGTCGGAAGTTCTATGGGAACAACGTTATTTGGCTATGTGGTTGACCATTTTGGATGGGACAGCGGGTTCTACCTCATCATGGTTGGTGCGTTGCTCTGCATGACATTTTGCTTCCTCTCGCATCGCGGCGTTCAAAAAATCTATGGAAAAACCAGTGTGCCTGAAGTGTAAGAAATTCATGTTGGCTGGGGGAGGTGTTTATGTTGGCGTTCAATGATATAGGTATGGTCGGGATGGCCGTTATGGGAAGCAATATGGCGCTCAATATGGCAGACCATGGATTTCGGGTTGCATGCTATAATTATACTCCCGATCTTACGGAGCAAGTACTGAGAGAACATCCGCATGAAAATATGACTGGTTATTATGATTTGAGCGAGTTTGTTCAGTCCCTCAAACGTCCGCGTCGTATCATGCTGCTCATTATGGCGGGGGCACCGGTCGATGCTGTGGTTGACCAGCTTATTCCCATGTTGGAGCATGGGGATATCATCATTGATGGTGGAAATTCCTTCTTTAAAGATACCATTCGCCGGTGTGATTATGCAAAACAGCATAAAATCCACTATTTTGGGACGGGTATCTCAGGCGGAGCTGATGGTGCTCGCAATGGCCCATGTATTATGCCGGGCGGTGAAAAAGATGCCTACGAGAACCTGAGACCCATCTTTGAGTCTGTGGCAGCACGAGCTGAAGACGGTTCACCTTGCTGTACCTACATTGGTGAGGATGGCGCGGGGCACTATGTCAAGATGGTGCATAACGGCATCGAGTATGCGGATATGCAGCTCATCGCCGAAAGCTATCTGATTTTAAAATACGTCGGGGGTCTCAGTAATGATGCCATGGCTGAGGTTTATCATGTATGGAATCAGGGCGAATTAAAAAGTTTTCTCATCGGCATTACGGCAGATATCTTTAAGGAAAGCGATGAGGGCAGCGGGCAGATTATCGATAAGATATTGGACAGCGCAGGGCAGAAGGGGACTGGGCGTTGGACGAGTATCGCAGCACTTGAGCAGGGTGTTAATGTGTCGATGATCACAGCAGCATGTAATGCACGCGTTATGTCAAATCTTCAAGTATCCCGTGCTGAGGCATCAAAGAAATTTTCTGCTCCAAATGGCACGTCTAAAGTGCCGGCAGATTTGGTTGAAATGGTACGACAAAGTCTTTATACAGCTAAGATCATTGCGTATGCTCAGGGGTTTGCCCTATACCGGTCGGCGAGAGAGATCTACCACTGGACACTGGATTATGGACGTATTGCTTCCATTTTCCGCGCAGGCTGCATTATTCAGGCGGCATTCCTGACTAAAATTGCGGAGGCGTATCGTAGAAATCCGCAATTAGACAATCTTATTTTTGATGAGTTCTTTATGGATAAAATCAATGCGAATCAAAGCAGCTTGCGTCGTGTTGTCGCACTGGCGGCAGAGCGTGGTATTCCCATTCCGGCGATGGCAAACGCTCTGCAATATCTGGATGCCTATCGCAGTCCCTGCGGTGGTGCGAACCTCATTCAGGCGCAGCGTGACTACTTTGGTGCACACACCTATCGCCGCATTGATAGGAGCGGTGATTTCCATCATGAGTGGCAAAAGCATTATAAGGAATAGTGCTTCTGTTTCCTTTCTCAAAGCTGTCCGACGCAGATGCTGCGTTGGACGGCTTTTCTATTGACAATATGGGGGCGGGACGTATAATAAGAAAGAATTACTGTGTTATTGAGGGGAGTGATCGCATTGGTAAAATTCAGTTACTACGGACATGCGGCATTTTTGCTGGATGATGGGACGCATAAGGTGCTCGTTGACCCCTTTTTGACAGGGAATCCCGTCGCGAGCGTTAAGGCGGACGATGTGGCGTGTGACTATATTCTCGTTTCTCATGCGCACGGGGATCATCTGGGTGATGCGCCGTCGATTGCGGCGCGTACCGGGGCGAAGATCGTCTCGACGCCGGAGGTCATCAGTGTCTGTGAGAGTCAGTCACTGGCGGAGATTGCATCCTGCCCGATGAATATCGGCGGCTCGCTCAATCTGCCGTTTGGCAAGGTGCGTATGACGTTCGCCCAGCACAGCGCGGGCGTGGCGGGCGGGATCGCCTGCGGGTTTGTCGTGTATATCGGCGGCCGGACACTCTACTATGCGGGCGATACGGCGCTGTTCAGCGATATGCAGCTCATTGGACGCAAGGACAGCATCGACTATGCCGTCCTGCCCATCGGCGATAACTATACGATGGGACTTGAGGATGCGGCGATGGCGGCGCAGTGGGTCAACGCGGGGCACGTGATCCCCGTGCACTACAATACGTGGCCGATCATCAAACAGGAGGCACGGCACTACAAGGACGTGACGGAAGCCATGACGCGGGCCAGAGTGCATATCATGGCGCCCGGAGATACAATGGAGCTTTGATGCAGGCGCAGAAGACGCCTCTGCTCGTTCTCCTCGGCCCTACGGCAGTGGGTAAGACGGCGCTCTCGCTGCAGCTCGCGGAGCGGCTCGGCACGGAGATCATCTCGGGGGACTCGATGCTCGTCTATCGCGGCTTTGACATCGGCAGTGCGAAGCCAAGTCCGGAGGAGTGCGCCCGTGTGCCGCATCATCTCGTCGATGTGCTCGATGCCGATGCGCCGTTCTCTGTGACGGAGTTTGTCGCGCGCGTGTCGGAGCTCGCACGTGACTTTGATGCGGCAGGACGCCTGCCGTTCGTCGTCGGCGGGACGGGGCTCTATGTCAAGGCACTCGTCGAGGGATATGACTTCAATGTGACGCAGGAGCATACGTGCTTCCGTCATGCCATGGCGGGGATTGCCGCACGCCGCGGAAATGCCCGCGTACATCACTTCCTCGCGCGTCGTGACCCCGCTGCGGCAGAGCGGATCCACGCGAATAATCTGCGCCGCGTGATCCGCGCGCTCGAGGTCACGCGCTACGGTGATGAGAGCATCTCGCGTGCGTGCGCGATGGAGCACGGGACAATGCCCTATGATGCCCATGTGATCGGGCTTATGCGGGAGAGGTCACATCTCTATGCGCGCATCAATGAGCGCGTTGAGGCGATGTTTGCCGCAGGGCTGTGTGCAGAGGTGCAGCAGCTTTTGGACAGCGGTGTACGCCGCGATGCTCCGGCGATGAAAGGCATCGGCTATAAGGAGACGGCGGCGTATCTTGCGGGAGAGATCACGCGCGCGGAGGCCATCACGGCCGTGCAGACGGCAACGCGGCATTTTGCAAAGCGTCAGCTGACGTGGTATCGGGGGATGCCCTACATCCGCTGGTACGATGCGGATGCGTGGACGGAGCCGGAGCTGTTGGAGCGCATTTTAATGGATATAAAGGAATGGCGAGCAAAAGGAGAGGCAAAGGATGACGGCCAAGATCATCAATCTGCAGGATAACTTCCTCAATCAGGTGCGCAAGGACGGGATTCCCGTGACGATTCATCTCGTGAACGGCTTTCAGATCAAAGGAACGGTGCGTGGATTTGATAATTTCGTCCTCATGGTGGATGCGATGGGAAAGCAGCAGATGATTTATAAGCATGCGGTCTCGACCATCACGCCGGCACAGCCGGTGCGGACGGGCGACGATGCGTCGTAATCACGCCGAACAACGCTGCTGTACCGCCTGCGGTGCAGCGGCTTTTTCCTTTTTATCTGTTCCCTGATGGAGGAGAAGCGATGAAGCAGCGAGGATTTGAGATCGTCTCGGCGTACGCAGGGGCGGGCGTGCTGCTCCCCGAGCGCAAGACGGGGGCGAGTGCGGGCTATGATCTTGCAGCGGCGGCTGCCGTGGAGATCGTCCCACAGGGCTTTGCCATGGTGCCGACGGGCGTCAAGGCGTATATGCAGGCGGATGAGGTTCTGCTGCTCTACATTCGCTCAAGCATGGCGGTGAAACGTCAGCTCATGCTGATGAACGGTGTCGCCGTGATCGATGCAGACTACTATGGAAATGCGGACAACGAGGGGCATATTATCGTACCTCTATACAATTACGGACGGGAGCCCGTGTCGATTGCGGCGGGCGAGCGGATCGCGCAGGGCATCTTTACGCGTTATCTGACGGCGGACGGCGATATGGCGGGATGCGGTCGGGCACGCAGCGGCGGCTTCGGCTCGACGGGCGCATAGCAGCATCCGTACGTCTGCATTTTGACAGGAAAAAGAAACTCATTTATAATGATATCAGTATGATTTTAGGGTAAACGGTAGGATTTGCCCACACAGGAGATCTTTATGAAACTTTCAACGAAGGGGCGTTACAGTGTCACGGCGCTCTATGAGCTCGCCCTGCGCTACGGCAAGGGCGTCGTTCCGCTGCATGCGATTGCAGCGACACAGGGGATCTCCGAGCACTATTTGGAGCAGCTGATGGTGCCGCTGCGTCGCGCAGGACTGGTTGAGAGTGTGCGCGGGGCTCAGGGGGGCTATACGCTCGCGCTCCCACCTGAGAAGATTACGATCGGGCGGATCATCACGGCCGTGGAGGGCCCGATCGCTCTCGTGGACTGCCTGCTGACGGATGCGGAGGCGCACGATCAGAGCTGTGAGCGCGCCGGGAACTGCGTGACGCGGCAGATCTGGGAGGAGGTCTGTGACAGCATCAACAGTGTGCTGAACAACATTGCCCTCTCCGATCTCGTACAGCGCGGACATCGCCGTGCGGGGTGCAATCAGTGATGCCGGTCTACCTCGACTATGCCGCCACGACGCCGCTCGATGCGCGTGTCCTCATGGCGATGCAGCCGTATCTGACGGAGGTGTGCGGGAATCCTTCGAGCCTGCACTGCTTTGGACAGGCGGCGCGGCGCGGTGTCATGCGCGCGCGGGAGGAGGTGGCGGCGCTCATTGGCGCGTCTCCATCAGAGGTGTTCTTTACCAGCGGCGGGACGGAGAGCGATAACTGGGCACTGCGCGGCATTGCGGAGGAGCGGCGAAAGGCAGGCTGTCGGCATATCGTGACCTCCGCCGTTGAGCATCCCGCCGTGCGCGAGACCTGCCGCGATCTGGCGGCACACGGGTATGCACTGACGGAGGTGCCCGTCGATGCCACGGGGCGCGTTGCTCCGTCCGATGTGGCGGCGGCCCTGCGTGAGGATACGGCGTTGGTCACGATCATGACGGCGAACAACGAGGTCGGTACGATTCAGCCGATTGCGGAAATCGGCGCGCTCCTTCGGGCGCGCGGGATTCCGTTTCATACGGATGCCGTGCAGGCGGCGGGACATATTCCACTCGATGTGGAGGAACTGTACGTCGATGCGCTCTCGCTTTCGGCGCATAAATTCTGCGGTCCGAAGGGTGTCGGCGTGCTCTACGTGCGCCGCACATTGCGGATGGCTCCGCTTCTATATGGCGGCGCACAGGAACGCGATATGCGCGCGGGCACGGAGAATGTGGCGGGGATCGTCGGCTGCGGCTGTGCGGCGGCGATTGCCTGTGCGGAGATGGGCGCAGAGGATGTGCGCCTGCGCGCTGCGGCTGAGTCGCTGCGCACCGCACTTTCGGATATCGACGGCATTCGATTTTACGGGCACAGAGAGGAGCGGCTGGCGGGCATCCTGAGCTTTGGCATACGGGACATCCCACAGGATACGCTGCTCATCCGTCTGGATCTCGCGGGCTTTGCCGTATCGGGCGGCAGTGCGTGCAGTGCGGGGGCAGCGCACCCATCCCACGTCCTGTGTGCGATGGGCTGCCCGTCGGAGGCGGCGCGCACGGCGATCCGTGTGAGCCTCGGACGCTTTACGCGTGAGGACGATGTGACGGCGTTCGCCGATACGGTTCGTGCTATCGCAAAAGAGTAGAATTACGGAAGCACTGATAAATTCAGCACCGCCATCTTAGCGCATCTTTTTTGCCCGCTTTTTGTCGGCAAATCCTCCACATAGCCCTCGCTATGCGTCCGGTTTGCCTCCTCAATCGGACGAAAAATCTACGCCAATCTGACGGACTTCATTTTATCAGCGATTCCTTACCTGAAAAAATTTGTCTTTGCCGTGCACTTTGTGTATAATCAAAAGAAATGTTTTGGAAATCACGGGTTCATTGCGTGATATTGCAGACGTGATATTCTAGATTGGTATAGATCAGGAGGGAACTTCATGGTCGGAGACATCCTGCGCAGCGCTCGTGTCAAGCAGGGACTGACAATTGCAGATATAGAAAAAGGGACAAGCATCCGTGCTCTCTACATCGAAAGCATCGAGCAGAGCAATATCGACAATCTGCCTGGTATGGTCTATGCCAAGGGATTCGTCCGTAATTATGCGGGCTTCCTGCATCTGGATGCAGAGGAACTGGTGCAGCAGTTCGCAGCGGAGAACGGCACGGCAGCCGCTCCGGCGGCACCGACCACAGAGGAGAAGCCGCGGCGCATCTCACTCAACAACATCGGTGATGCGTCGCTCTCTGAGATCTCCATCGGCGGCAGGAGATCTTCCTCTGCGGGCATGCTCGGCAAGCTGGTCGCTGGGATCGTGGTGCTCACTGCACTGGTCGGCGGCGGTGCGGCACTCGTCTCGTTCATCAATTCTCCTGCGCGCGAGACGACCGCACCTGCGGCACCTGCGCGTGCGGAGAGCCAGCCGACGCAGACGCCGGCAGCAGAGGCGAACGCCGTGGATGAGGCGCGTGCGGCCTCGCCGGCGAAGGATGTGCGCGTGAGCGTGCACCTCACCGAACGCTGCTGGACGGAGGTGACGGTTGACGGAAAGACCGTCTTTGAGGGGCTGCTCGAAGAGGGCAAGACCGAGAACTGGCAGGGCAAGGAGTCCATCGTTCTGCGTGCGGGCAACGCCGGAGCACTTGAGGTGACAGTGAACGGGAAGAAGCTCGGCACGTTCGGCGATGAGGGCGCTGTCGTTGAGCGCACCTTTACGCGGACGACGAAGTCACTGGAGGATGCCGCTGCCCCCAGCGGTGATGCGGACGGCGAGCAGCCGAAAAAGAGCACGGCGAAGCGTACACAGAGCCGCAGTCAGTAACGTGATGCGTGAGAGAGGGTGAGGGCAATGCGATGCCCTTTTTGCAAAGAGCCGGACAGCCGTGTCATTGATTCCCGTGCGGCAGAGGAGGGGATGACCATCCGCCGCCGCCGCGAGTGCGGAAAGTGCGGGCGACGGTTTACGACGTACGAGGTGGTGGAGCGCCTGCCACTCATGGTCGTCAAGCGTGATGGCCGCCGTGAGCCGTTCAGCCGCGACAAGCTGCTGACGGGGATCATACGCTCCTGTGATAAGCGCGACATCTCGATGGAGCAGATCACAAATTTCGTCGCGGAGATCGAGCATGAGATCCGCAACCGCACGGAGCCCGAGGTGCCCTCCGAGAAGGTCGGTGAGATCGTCATGGAGCATTTGAAGGACTTTGACGAGGTAGCTTACATCCGCTTCGCCTCGGTCTATCGGAAGTTCGATGATATTACGAATTTTATCGAGGAGCTGGAGACGCTGCGTGCACATCGTGAGAAAGAATGAAAGGTAGAGTGGGGATTGGATCATCGGCTGCGGGAACGCCTGCGGGCACGTCTGGCGCAGGAGCGCGGATATTATCGCTATCCTGCGGGCGCGCGCACGCGATTTGCTCTCGTCTATCCCAATACTTACTTTGTCGGCATGTCGAACCTCGGGCTGCACATTGTCTATGCGTTGCTGAATGAGCGCAGTGACACGGCGTGTGAGCGCGTCTTTCTGCCCGATCGCGATGAGATGCCGCGCTATGTGCGCACGAATACGCCGATGATGAGCGTGGAGACGCAGACCCCGCTCGCGGACTTCGCCATCGTCGGCTTTGCCATTTCGTTTGAGATGGATTATTTTCATGTTGCGGAGATGCTCGCACGCAGTCACATCACGGCGCTTGCCGCGGACCGCACGGCACATGACCCCCTCGTGATCGCGGGGGGGCCGTGTGCCACGTTCAACCCTGAGCCGCTCGCTGCGCTGATCGATGCCTTTGTCATCGGTGAGGGAGAGGCGATCCTTCCGGCGATGATGGACGCCTATCATGCAGGGCTGCGTGCGGGCGACGACCGCACGGCACTTCTGCAGCGGCTTTCCCATGTCCCCGGGGTCTATGTCCCGGCACTCTATACGCCCACATACGATGCGGAGGGGCATCTGACGGCACTCCTGCCACGCGCGGGGGCGCCGTCCCATGTGGCGCGGCAGTGGGTGGAGGATCTCGACGCGCATCCCGCCCATACGGTTGTCATTACGGACGATACGGAGTTCAGCTTTTACCTCATCGAGACGGCGCGCGGGTGTGGGCGTCACTGTCGCTTCTGCATGGCGGGGTACTGCTTCCGCCGGCCACGCAACCGCTCTCTCTCCGTCATCGAGGGTGAGGTGCGCGACGCACTCGCCTACGGCAAAAAGATTGGACTCATGGGCGCGGCGATCTCGGACTACCCCGAGATCGATGCCCTCTGCCGCTCCATCCTCGGGGAGGGGCTCTCGATGTCGGTCGCGTCCTTCCGCGCGGACTCCGTGACGAAGGAACTCGTGGAGTCGCTCGCGGCGAGCGGCCTGAAGACACTAACCATCGCCCCCGAGGCGGGCAGTGCGCGGATGCGCGCGGTCATCAACAAGGGCATCGAGGAACATCATCTCTTCACATCAGTTGATCTCGGCGCGGCAGCGCATATCCTGAATTTTAAGCTATATATTATGGTTGGCCTGCCCTTCGAGATGGATGAGGACATCGACGCGATCATCGACCTCACGCAGCGCCTGCGTTCCTACATGGACGAGAAGGGCTGCCGCGGCACACTGACACTCAGCGTGAATCCCTTCGTTCCCAAGCCGTTTACGCCGTTTCAGTGGATGGCGGCAGCGGAGAAAAAGCGCATGGATGCGGTGATGAAGCAGCTGACGCAGGTCCTCAGCCGACACAAAAAGATCGTCGTGCACTTTGAGTCGCCGAAGGAGGCGCGTGTCCAGTCCATTCTCGCGCGCGGTGACCGCCGCCTTGGCGCACCTCTCATGCGTGCGGCGATGGGGCGCGGGGCAAAGGATCTAGCGACAGAGATGCGTGCGGAGGGCCTCTCCGCGGAGGACTATCTGGCTCCTGCGTGGACGGAAAAGACATATCTGCCTTGGGATCATCTCGACATGGGCTTTTCCAAACACTATCTGTGGCAGGAATATGAGCGGGCAAAGGCGCTCCTGCCGACACCGATCTGTTTCGACGGCTGTCTGCGGTGCGGCGTCTGTAAGCCTGCGGAAAGGATGACGGTATGAGCTTTGTACTGCGGCATCTCGGCAACAATCTGTGGAGCGGGCGGCTCGATCTCTTTCCGGGCGACGCACTCGTGCATGGGTTCTCGGCACGGCAGGGCGGCGTCAGTGCTCCCCCGTATGATACGCTGAACATGGCACTGCACGTGGAGGATGATCCCGCGGCTGTGTGGGAGAACCGCAGGCGGTACTGCGCGGCGCTGGGGCTCTCGGCAGAGCGGATCTGCACGCCGCGACAGGTGCATGGGACGGAGATCGTACGCGTTTTTCGCCGCGATGCGGGCCGCGGTGCGCGGGACTATGCGGACTGTATCGCTGATGCGGATGCACTGATCACGAATGACAACGATGTCACGCTCCTCCTCTGCTATGCGGACTGCGTGCCCGTCCTCCTCTACGATCCTGTGCATCATGCCATCGCGCTCGTTCACGCCGGTTGGCGTGGGACGGTGGAGCGGATCGGGGCAAAGACGCTCGCTCGTATGGCGGAGGAGTTCGGGACAAGACCCACGGATGCCATTGCGGGGATCGGGCCCTCCATCTGCGCCGTCTGTTATGCGGTCGGTGAGGAGGTCGCCGCGCAGTTCCGTCGCGCATTTTCGCATGATGCGGAGCGGATCGTCGCGGAGCGGGATGGGAAATACCATCTGGACCTATGGGCGGCGAACCGCCTTGCACTGGAGGAGACGGGCGTCCCACCGCGGCAGATCGACAGCGCACAGACATGCACGTCGTGCGATCATACATGGTTTTACTCCTATCGTGCCGCAGGCGGCAGGACGGGACGTCTGGCGGCAGTAATGGAGTTGAAATGAGTGAAGGAACGATGATCGGGGAGCAGATTCAAAAGGTACGTGCCGAGATCATGGCCGCGCGGGCGCGGCGGACGCACGTCTCGAAGGACGCGCCTGTGGAGCTGATTGCCGTGACGAAAAACCATCCCGTCGCGGCGATGCAGGAGGCCATTGATGCGGGCATCATGAACATCGGAGAGAACCGCATCCAAGAGGCGCTGGACAAAGCGGAGACGCTTGAGCGCGAGGTAAAATGGCATCTGATTGGGCACCTGCAGACCAATAAGGCGAAATACGCCGTGCGCCAGTTCGACCTCATTCATTCGGTTGATTCCGTGCATCTTGCACAGGCGGTGAACCGCGCGGCGGAGAAGTTCGGCAAGGTGCAGAATATCCTTGTGCAGGTTAATCTGGCGCGTGAGGAGAGCAAGTCCGGCGTCTACCGTGAGGATCTCGACGAGCTCCTCGCGGCAATTGATGGAATGGATTCGGTTCGCTTGCAGGGTTTTATGTGTATTGCGCCGAATTATGAGGATGTAGAGCAGTGCCGTCCGCTCTTTCGTGCGATGTACGAGCTGTACGGCACGATCAAGGCGGCAGAGCCGCACAAGGCAGACATCCGCTACCTTTCGATGGGCATGACACACGACTATCGCATTGCCGTCGAGGAGGGCGCGAATCTCGTGCGTGTCGGCACGGCGATTTTTGGTGCACGCAATTATACCCTAGGAGTGTGAGGGATTGTGAAGATTTTCAAGAATTTGTTCGGCATCTCGTCCGAGGAGGATGAGGAGCTCGAAGAGCGGGAAGAAAAAAAGCCTGCGCCCGTGACCGAGATCGGCTCGCGCACGGGACGGCAGCGCGTTGAGACAGGGGCAAATCTCTCGGGCTTTCCCGATTTTACCCCGCCGGCAGGCGCAGCGGCAGGGGCTACGCCGATCGACAATGTCGTCGCGGCGTACCGCATGAACGTCGTGGTGATCGAGCCGCAGTCGTTCGACGATGCACAGCAGGTGGCGGTCAATCTCCAGAAGAAAAAACCCGTCGTACTGAATTTTGAGAAGACGGAAAAGAGCGTCGCGAACCGCATCATCGACTTCATCAGCGGAACGACATACGCACTCAACGGCGACATCAAGAAGATCAGCAACAATGTCATCCTCTGTGCGCCGAGCAACGTCAACGTCAGCTACTCCGAGGATGAACACCGACTGGGGGACAATATACCCTTCATGGATCGGTAGGCGCACATGAAAGGCGCATGGAAGATCGGCATCATCGGTGGCGGCGCAATGGCAGAGGCGATGATCGCGGGCATGACGGCGGAGAGGGACGTGCCATCGCCGCAGATCTATGTATCAGATCACAAGGCAGCACGGTGCTGTACACTGCATGAGCAGTATCACGTAAATGCACAGGTCGGGGCAGATGATTTTCTGCCCCGTATTGACGTTCTTGTTCTGGCGGTAAAGCCCTCTGCTGCGCGCGCGGCAATGCGGGAGACTGCGCCGCTGCTGCGCAGCGATGCGCTCGTGATCTCCATTGTGGCTGGGCTGACGATGGCGCAGATTGCGGCAGAATATCCGGGGCATCCGATTGTCCGCGCGATGCCGAACACCCCGCTGGCCGTCGGCGCGGGGATGTCCGCTTATGCGTGCAGCGACGATGCAGATGCGTCCGCACGCGAGGCTGTGAATGTCGTGCTCGGCACGGCGGGACGCGTTGTCGAGGTAAAGGAGCATGACCTCGATGCGGTGACGGGACTCTCGGGCAGTGGTCCCGCCTATGCGTTCCTCATGATCGAGGCGTTGACCGACGGCGGCGTTGCGGCCGGGCTGCGCCACGAGACGGCGTCTTTGCTTGCTGCACAGACGCTGCTTGGCGCGGCACAGATGGTGCTCGATGGGACTGCGCCCGCCGCACTGCGCGCTGCCGTGACCAGCCCTGCAGGGACGACAGCGGCGGGGCTGCGCGTAATGGAGCGCGCCGGCGTGCGCTCCGCGCTCATCGAGGCGGTTCTTGCCGCGGCGGAGCGGTCGAAAGAACTCGGCAAACAGTAACAGTTCGCAGGACGATTTCCCAAAGGAGGGGACTATGGCATCAGAACAGAAGGAGCGGATTCTCCGCTTTTATCGCGGCAGCGAAGGGGAGGAGACGGCAGTGCGC
The DNA here is from genome assembly GCF_001189555.1 of Selenomonas sp. oral taxon 478. Classification (NCBI taxonomy): domain Bacteria; kingdom Bacillati; phylum Bacillota; class Negativicutes; order Selenomonadales; family Selenomonadaceae; genus Selenomonas; species Selenomonas sp. oral taxon 478. Next base: position 1,554,027 of record NZ_CP012071.1, read on the forward strand.
CTGCTCGACCTCGCAGAGACCGTCGTCAAGACGCGTAAATTTCGCATCAGTCCCTTTCTCGACCCTTACGGGCAGGAGATCGCCGAGACGATCCGCGCGAGCTATGATGATCTGCAGCTGGACTTTGACGGCGGCTATCAGGGGGCGGAGCGTGCGCGTGCGATGCTGCGCCATCGGGACTTTGCGGGGCGGACGGAGGATTTCGGTATCGCCTGCGTAGAGGCCACGTGGAACGGGCAGTTTGCCCGGCTCACGCATCGTGATGTCCTCGGCGCAGTGATGGGACTGGGGATTGAGCGCGAGATGATCGGCGACATCCTGCCTGCCTCCGATGCGGCGAAAATCCTCTGTGAGGCCAAGATCGCCCCGTTCCTGATTGAGAACCTGACGATGATCGGCGCGGTCGGCGTGAAGACCGTGCCTGCGGAGCTGACGGAGGTCGCACCGCGCGAGGAGCGGACGAAGGAGATCCGCGCGACGGTGGCGTCGCTGCGGCTCGACTCCATCGTCGCGGCAGGGTTTGGCATCTCGCGCAGCCGTGCGGCGGACGATATCACCGCCGATAAGGTGAAGCATAACTGGCAGAGTGCGGCGAGTGCCTCCAAGACGGTCAAGGAGGGAGATGTCCTCTCCATGCGTGGGCGCGGCCGCGTCGAGGTGACTGAGGTGCGCGGTCAGACGAAGAAGGGCCGCACGGTTGTTGTACTGCATCGATTCTTTTGAAGAAAGGCGGGAGCGCGATGCTGACACCGATGGATATTCATGCCAAGGAGTTTGGTCGGAGTTTTCGCGGATTTAACGAGAACGAGGTCAACGATTTTCTCAATGAGATCATGAAGGCGTACACGGCGGTACTGGATGAAAATGAGCGCCTGCGGGGCGAGCTGGAGCGCGAACGCTCGGCGAACGGAGAGTTCCGCCGCATCGAGCAGAGCATGCGCGAGACGCTCGTCGTCGCGCAGAAAACGGCGGAGGAGATGAGCACGAGCGCCAAGCAGGGCGCCGACCGCCTGCTTGAGACGACGGCGAAAGAGGCGCAGAACATGCGCCGCGAGGCGACACTGCAGGCAAAGGCACAGCTGGACGAGGCTGCGGACAAGGTACGCGCCATCGTGGCGGAGTACGAGCGGCTTGTCCGCGAAAAGCATCAGTTCCTGCGCCGCATGAAATCCAATGTGCAGGCAGAGCTGGCCCTCATCGAGGATGCCATTGCAGAGATGCCGGATATGGTACACGAGAAGAAGGTACCGCCTGCGCCTCCTGCACCGCCGATAAAACCGAAGGACGATGCCGTGAAGGAACAGGAGGACGATTGAAGACGATGATCGGGTGCGGAAAGGCCGCACTGCTCTTTGGCGGGACAGTAATTTTGGATCAAGCGGTGAAAGCGTACGTCGCCTCGACCATGCTGCCGGGGGAGAGCATCCCCGTCATTCCGTCATACCTCCATCTGACCTACGTGCTGAACGCGGGGGCTGCGTTCGGGATCTTTGAGCGTCAGCAGTGGCTCTTTTTGCTCACCGCCGCGCTGTTCTTCCTCGTATTCCTCTTTCTCTATCCGCGTCTCGCGCGCGGCAGCGCACTCATTCACTACGGCAGCGTCGCCTTTGCGGCAGGAGCGCTCAGCAACATGGCGGATCGGATTCGCCTCGCACACGTCATCGACTTCATTGATTTCCGCGTATGGCCGGTATTTAATATCGCGGACATCGCCATCGTGGTGGGAACGATCTGCGTTCTCTGGGCGCTCTTCGTGCAGAAGAAGGAGTTTCTTCCGTGAGCACATTTATTTCCGATCAGGCAGGGGAACGGCTGGATGTATTCCTCGTGCGGCAGCTGCCGACCCTCTCGCGCAGCTACGCACAGCGCCTCGTCGCAGAGGGACACGTAACGGTGGACGGAGAGCGGCGCAAGGCGAATTTTAAGCTGAGTGGCGGCGAGAGCGTAGCGTGTACCATCCCGCCCGCAGAGGCGGTTGAGATCCGTGCAGAGAACATCCCGCTGGATGTCCTCTATGAGGATGCGGACATTATCGTCATCAACAAGCCGCGCGGCATGGTCGTGCACCCTGCCGCGGGCGTATATACGGGGACGCTCGTCAACGCACTGCTCCATCACTGCAGCGATCTCTCGGGGATCAACGGAGACCTGCGCCCCGGCATCGTTCATCGCCTCGATAAGGATACCTCGGGCGTGATGGTTGCCGCGAAAAACGACATGGCACATCATTTCCTCGCCCGCCAGATTCGGGACAAGGAGGCACGGCGTGAGTACCGCGCCATCGTATACGGGAACATCGTCGAGCGCGCGGGCGTCATTACGGGGGACATCGGACGGCATCCGACGGATCGCAAGAAAATGGCGATTGTCCGTGAGAACGGCAAGCCCGCGACGACCCATTTTGAGGTGCTTGAGCGGTTCGGTGACTACACCTTTGTCGCCTGTCGTCTGGAGACGGGGCGGACACATCAGATTCGCGTTCACATGACGAGCATCGGACATCCGCTGGTCGGCGATACGAAGTATACGGCGAAGAAGAACCCCTTTGCCATTGCGGGGCAGGCACTGCACTCGCTGACACTCACGCTGACACATCCGCGTACGCAGGCAGAAATGACGTTCACCGCGCCCCTGCCGGCGGACATGGAGGAGATACTGCACACACTCCGAAGGAGCTGATCGCATGACTGAGTTTAGAGAAAAGGCCGTGCTGATGGATGAGGACGGCATCCGCCGCGCCCTCATGCGCATCGCGCACGAGATTGTAGAGAAAAATCATGGGACAGAGCATCTGGTGCTCGTCGGCATCCGCAAGCGCGGCGTACCGATTGCGGCGCGGCTCGGCGCAGAGATCGCGCAGATCGAGGGACGGGAACTGCCGCGCGGCGTGCTCGACATCACGCTCTATCGCGACGACCTCAACGAGCTCGCCTATCAGCCCATCGTGCACACGACGGAGATTCCCCTTGACATCACGGACAAGACCGTCATCCTCGTCGATGATGTGCTCTACACAGGGCGCACGATACGGGCGGCGATGAACGCCCTGCTCGACCTTGGGCGGCCGCGCATGATCCAGCTCGCCGTCCTCATCGACCGCGGACATCGCGAGCTCCCGATCCGCGCCGACTATGTTGGCAAGAACGTACCGACGGCATCTGCCGAGGACGTATCGGTGCAGCTTCACGACACCGATACGGAGGAAAAGGTCGTCATACGCGAGCGCGTCTGAACGCGGCGGATAGACCGCCTTCCCATTTGACAAAAAAGGGTTGTTATTACGAAGACAGAGACCTCGTAATAACAACCCTTTACCATTTCATTATGGCGGAGAGGGTGGGATTCGAACCCACGGTGCGTTGCCGCATCACCGGTTTTCAAGACCGGCTCCTTAAACCACTCGGACACCTCTCCATACACTGTATGGAATACAATACTTTTGCATTCTATCAAAAAGGCGTCGCCGCGTCAATAGCTGCGCGTTTTTTGCCGTGCACAGATGAGCGCACCGACACAAAAACCAATCAGCGCGGGCACAACCCACCCCATCCCGAGGGACGCGAGGGGAAGCGCCTCTCCTGCCGTACACAGAGCAGGCGTCCATGAAAACGCGTTCTGCAGAGCGGGCGGCAGTGCACGGAGAAAGTCGAAGAAGGCGGCCGCACTCGTGCCGACAATGCTCCACACATAGAGCGGGCGACGGTAGCCGATCAGCCCCTCGATAAGACAGAGGGCGATAAGGACGATGGCGACGGGATAGAGAAAGCAGAGCACGGGGAGAGAATACGCGATGATGCGGCTGAGGCCGACGTTCGATATGGCGAATGAGAACGCGGAGAAGATCACCGTGTATTTTGCATAGGAAAAGCTGCGCGGAAAGAGCGCGGCAAACGTGGATGCACACGCCGTGACGAGTCCGATGGCGGTCTTGAGACATGCACAGGTGATCGTGATGCCGAGCAAAATGCCGCCGTACGCGCCAAAGTAATGCGCTGCAATATGGGCGAGCACATCGCCGCCGTTGGCATCGATGTCGTAGACGGTGCGGCTTTGTGCTCCGACGTAGGTGAGCGCGAGATAGATGAGCGCCATGAGCAGTGTGCTGAGACTGCCCGAGATGATCGTGCTGTAGGAGAGATCAGCAGGGGAGGAGAGGCCAAGGCGACGGATGGAGTCGACGAGGATGCTGCCATAGGCGAGAGCAGCGAGCACATCCATCGTATTATAGCCCTCGAGCAGCCCTGTGAAAAAAGCATTCTCCGCGTACGCTCCTGTGGGCGGCATCGTCCACACGCTGCCCATCGGCGCTCTTAGTGCAGCGACGATCATGACAGCGAGGAAAAAGAGAAAGAGCGGATTCAGCACCTTGCCGATCCAGATCAGAATCCCCGACGGACGCAGGGAGAAAAAGAGCACCACGGCGAAGAAGAGCGCGGTAAAGACGAGGAGCAGAACATCGTGCAGGGCAGGGGCGACAAACGGCAGAACGCCAACCTGAAAGGAGACGGTCGCCGTGCGCGGAATGGCGAAGAGCGGCCCGATGCAGAGATAGAGCGCACAGGTAAAGAGCAGGGAAAAACGCCGCCCCACCCTGTTCCCAATCGCGGAGAGACTATCGCTCGCCGTGATGCTGATCGCCGCAATGCCGAGCAGGGGCAGCCCCACGCCTGTGATACAGAACCCGACAAGGGCAGGCAGCATCTCCATCCCCGCCCGCTGCCCCATCGATGCGGGAAAGATCAGATTGCCCGCACCGAAGACCAGACCGAAAAGGAGAGATGCGACAAAGAGATATTCTTTTTTCGACAGCCGCTGTTTCATACTGGATGCTTTCCTATCTACAAAAGAATCATAAAATTTTAATAAATTGATTATACAGGGGCAGCAGGGATTTGTCAAAAAATCTATTGGCGATCGTCCCTTTACATCCACCGAGGGAGCGGGCTATAATGCAGGGAGAGAAATAGTGGGGATTCCCCAAGATGATAAGGAGTACAGGATGAATCGAAACGACCTATGCTGGTGTGGCAGCGGCAAGAAATATAAAAAATGTCATGAGGACTTTGACGAGCGCATCGCCTCCATCCGCTACGATGTGATCAAGGGGCAGGTGCGCCCGCCGCGCAAGATCATCAATAACGAGGCGGATATCGCGGGCATCCGCCGTGCCGCCGTCATCAACGATGCGGTGCTCGACCTCATGGGGACGCTCGTCGCACCGGGCGTTGACACGGAGACGCTGGATCGTGCGGCGCATGAGTACATTGTCTCACACGGCGGCATTCCCGCCTGCCTCGGTTTTGAGGGCTTCCCCAAGAGCATCTGCACGTCGATTAACAACGTGGTCTGCCACGGAATTCCGTCGACCAAGGATGTGCTCAAAGAGGGCGACATCATCAACGTTGACTCGACCGTCATCGTGGACGGCTACTATGCGGATGCCTCGCGGATGTATCTCATCGGCAAGGTACCGGCGGCAGCGGAGCGGCTCGTCAAGGTGACGAAGGAGTGCATGGAGCGCGGCATTGCGGCGGCGCGCCCGTGGCATTTTCTCGGCGACGTGAGTGCGGCGTGCGGCGACTGGGCGCATGCCAACGGGTACTCGGTCGTTACGGCACTCGGCGGTCATGGCGTCGGCAAGGACTTTCACATGGAGCCGTACGTCCCACATGAGGGCGAGCCGGGCACGGGGATGCTCATGGTGCCGGGCATGGTGTTCACGGTCGAGCCGATGATCAATGCGGGCGACTACGATGTCACCGTTGACCGCACGGACGGATGGACGGTGCGGACGAAGGACGGGACGCTCTCTGCGCAGTGGGAAAAGACCATTCTCATCACAGAGACAGGCGCAGAGGTACTTTCATCATGACGCATTTCGATCAGCTCGGCATCTCGGAGACGCTGACCGCACTCCTCCAAAAACAGGGCATCACGCAGCCGACCCCCGTGCAGGAGCAGGCGATCCCGCCCATGCGCGCGGGGCGTGACGTGATCGCACAGGCGCAGACGGGGACGGGCAAGACACTCGCCTATCTCCTGCCGCTCCTTGCGCGCATCAAGCCGCAGGGCGCGGCGGCACAGGCACTCGTCATCGCACCGACGCGTGAGCTCGCCATCCAGATCGAGCGCGTCGCCGAACCGCTCGCCCAGCCCCTTGGTATTGGCACCGTCGTGATCTATGGCGGGGCGGATATCGAGCGGCAGAAGGAAAAGCTGCGCCGCAGTCCGCAGCTCGTCATCGGTACGCCGGGACGTCTGCTCGATCACGTACGGCGCGGAACGCTTGCGCTCGGCAGTGTGAACAAGGTCGTCCTCGACGAGGCGGACGAGATGCTGAAGATGGGCTTCATCGAGGATGTGGAGACCCTGCTCGGTGCTGCGGCACAGGACTATCAGCTCGCACTCTTCTCGGCAACGATGCCCGAGCGCATTGTGCGCCTGACCAAGCGGTTCATGACTAACCCCGCGCACATTCGTCTCGCGGGCGAGACCGTGACACTCGCCGCCATCGAACAGGTCGTCATACCCGTCAGTGCAGGGGACAAGCTCGACCGCCTCTGTGCCTCCATCAACGAGGAGGCACCCTACCTAGCAATGGTGTTCTGCGCCACGAAGGAGCGCACTCGTGCGCTCATGATGGAGCTCGCACAGCGTGGCTATCTCGTCGATGCGCTCAGCGGCGACCTCACGCAGACGCAGCGCAGTTTCGTCCTGCGCCAGTTCCGCAGTGCAAAACTGCAGATCCTCTGCGCGACGGACATTGCGGCGCGCGGACTCGACATCGAGGGCGTGACCCACGTCTATAACTACGACCTGCCGCCGACCGTGACAGACTACATCCACCGCATCGGCCGCACGGGGCGCGCAGGGACACAGGGCAAGGCGATCACACTCGTTGCGCCGCATCAGCACGAAAAACTCCGCAAGATGGAAGCTGCACTCAAAGAGCGGCTGCGTCGTGACGCAGTGAAAAAGAAACCGCGTCCGACGGAGACGACCGAGATGCAGCAACGGGTGCAGCGCGGTGAGCGGAAGCGGACAACGCCGAAAAAAATAAAGCCCAGGCCGCGCAGCAAAAAGTCCGGCAAGACTGTTACAAATCTTGGACATCGCAGCCGCAGGAAGCGGTGAATGGCGAGAGAAAATCATTTCTTTTTGGATTGCGAGAGTGGATGATGTTATGGCAGTACTGCATACAAGAGAGTCCTCCTTTGCACAGGCGAGGAGGAGGAATCTCCTCTTTGCAGGTGTCTTTTGCGGCTTGTGCTTATTGATATGGCTGTGGTGGGTGAATAACATCCTCTCCGGTCACCTGCTCCAGACGGATGCTGCTGTTCCTGTGCTCCTTGCCTTCGGTGCGGCAGGCTTTGTCGGCAAGCGCTTTTGGCACGCCTACAGGAAGTCTGCCTCAGGTGACAAGGGGGTGGAACGGGCAATGGATGTCCTGCGGCAGCTGCCGGACAGTTATCATATCCTGAGCAATGTTCAGGTGCCTGGCGCCTATTGTGGACTTGTTGTGGTTGGGCGGAACGGAGTCTTTATTATCAATACCAAGCACCACAACGGAACCATCACACCGAGCAATGGAGATTGGGGGCAGGAAAAGACGGGGCGGCGCGGCACAGACTACTCCTCCTCCATGCGGAATCCCGTCAAGCATATGAAGCGGCAGATCCATGTCTTGGCAGATTATCTAAAGTCTGTTGGGATGCATGTTTGGGTGGACGGCATTGTATTCTTCACCAATCCGGATGTAATTCTGAACGGTTGTTCGGATCACTTTACGGATCGCGGCGACGCTGTGCGTTCCTACATTCTGAACTACAGAGCACGTTTCCTGCTTAGTGATGCCGATGTGCTGCGGCTTGTGCAGCGGCTGGATCATACGAGAGCTTCTTGATGCTTTGAGCGAGCTGATTTGAATCGGTGATGAAGAGAGCAGGAAAATAATTTATTTCGTCGAATTTATATAAAGTACAGACAATTTAAAAGAGGAGGCATATTCATGATTGGGATCAAGAACGTCATTGCGATCATCTGCGGGGGTGGCCCCGCACCCGGCATCAACAGCGTTATTTCTGCCGTGGTCAGCGAGGCGACGCGGCATGGGTGGGATGTGCTCGGCATCTACGATGGGTTCTCGCGGATTGCACGCGGCGAGAAGAACTACGTGCGCCTGGAGCCCGCGAACATTAGCCGCATTCATCTGACGGGCGGCTGTATTCTGAAGATGTCGCGCTTCAACCCGACGAAGAAGGAATCCGACCTCCGCACCGTAGTCGAGACCCTGACCGAGCTCGGCGTGACGCATCTCGTCACCATCGGCGGCGACGACACGGCATTCAGCTCCATGGCGGTCTCCGAGTACGCACGCAAGATGGGGCGCACGATCAACGTCGTCCACGTCCCGAAGACCATCGACAACGACCTGCCGCTCCCCGAGGGCGTGCCGACGTTCGGCTTTGAGACGGCGCGTGCCTTTGGTACGATGGAGATCGAGAACCTCATGGAGGATGCGAGCACGACGAACAACCGGTGGTACTTCACCATCGCGATGGGACGTACGGCGGGGCACCTCGCCCTCGGGATGGGGCGCAGCGCAGGCGCGGCGATCACCATCATCCCCGAGGAGTTCTCCCAGAAAAAGATTCCGCTGCAGCAGGTCGTCGACGTGATTGTCGGCTCGATCGTGAAGCGCTACCTCACGGGGCGCAACTACGGCGTTGCCGTCATCGCTGAGGGCGTGATCGAGAAGATCGCCGAGGAGGACTTCGCCAAACTCGGCAACGTCGTCACGGACGAGCACGGACACATCCGCTACAGCGAGCTCGACTTCGGCGAGATCATCAAACAGGCGGTGCTCGCCGAGACGAAGAAGCTCGGCATCACCATCAGCGTCATCGACAAGGAGATCGGCTATGAGCTGCGCTGCACGGCACCGATCGCCTATGACATCGACTACTGCCGCTCGCTCGGCTACTCCGCCGTCAAGTTCCTCATGCAGGGCGACACGGGCGCGATCATCACGATCCAGGACAATCAGGCGGTGCCGATGCGCTTCGACGAGATTCGCGACCCCGAGACGGGCAAGACGAAGGTGCGCAAGGTCAACATCGGCTCCGTCCACTACCGTATCGCACGCGGTTTCATGATGCGCCTCGAAAAGGGCGACCTCGACGATCCGGGACTTGCGAATGCCTACCGCATGACGCAGGAGGAGTTCAAGGAACGCTACTCCTATCTCTTTGACGGCGACGCCGCAGAGTAATTTCGCCGTAGAACTGCCCAAGGACGATGGTGTGAAACGAAAAAGTTTCGCATCATCGTCCTTTTTTCTATTTTAGGTATTGACGCGCCCGCTCCTTTGCCGTATAATACCGTATTGTCAGTGCAACACACGACAGAACATCGCGGGGTGGAGCAGTCGGTAGCTCGTCGGGCTCATAACCCGAAGGTCACAGGTTCAAGTCCTGTCCCCGCAACCAATAGCATATCATGGGTAGGTGGCCGAGTGGTTAAAGGCAACAGACTGTAAATCTGTCATCTTCGGATTACGATGGTTCGAATCCATCCCTGCCCACCACTTTTTATCGCGGGGTGGAGCAGTCGGTAGCTCGTCGGGCTCATAACCCGAAGGTCACAGGTTCAAGTCCTGTCCCCGCAACCAAGTCTGTGCGCTGGTGTAGCTCAGTCGGCAGAGCGTATCCTTGGTAAGGATAAGGTCACCAGTTCAATCCTGGTCATCAGCTCCATATAACGGCGGCATAGCTCAGTTGGCTAGAGCATGCGGTTCATACCCGCAGTGTCCGGAGTTCAAATCTCTGTGCCGCCACCATTTTGCTTGATCCCCCCGCAACGGGGGTTCTTTTATGCTTTCAGGGAGCACTCCGGTGTCTCCTTAGGGAAAATGTACTTCATGCGTTGACAGCATTTTCCAAGTATGATAAATTGATACGAGTGATTTCGTGTCATGAAAACTAACAAGGAGAGTCGATATTCATGCGCAACAACATTACGCTTGAGTGCACGGAGTGCCATAGCCGCAACTATCGCACGAACAAGAACAAGAAGAACAATCCGGATCGTCTGGAGTTCAGCAAGTACTGCAAGTTCTGCCGCAAGCACACGCCGCACAAAGAGACGAAGTAAGCGCCCGCATCATGGGAAAGATTGTGAAATTCCTGCGGGAAGTCGTCGCCGAGATGAAGAAGGTCTCGTGGTCGACGCGGCGCGAGCTGGTCACCTACACCGGTGTTGTCGGCATTGCGATCGTCGTCGTCTGCGCGCTCATCTGGATCTGCGACACTATTTTTGCGCGCATCTTTCAGGTTATCCTGCATTACTAGACGGGGTGAGGGACATGGCAGACAAGGAAGAACTCAATCTCCGGCAGGCAAATCCGCATCGCGCATGGTATGTCATCCACACCTACTCGGGGTATGAGAACAAGGTCAAGGCAAACCTTGAACGCCTCATGCACTCGGCGAGCATGAGCGAGATGATCTTTAACGTCGTCGTGCCCGTGGAGAACGAGATCGAGGTCAAGGACGGCAAGGAAAAGGTCGTCCCGCGCAAGGTATTCCCGGGCTACGTCCTCGTTGACATGATTGTCGATGAGCACTCGTGGTACGTCGTGCGCAACACGACGGGCGTCACGGGCTTTGTCGGCTCGGAGAAGCACCCCATTCCGCTGACGGCGGAGGAGGCGGAACGCATCCTCTCCGGCTCGGTGGGCGGGGCACCGAAACGCCGCGCCAAGGTGGATGTCGGTGACACGGTGCGCATCATCTCGGGCGCATTCGAGGACTACGCGGGCAAGATCACGTCGATCGACACGTCGAGTATGCGTGTGCAGGTCGATGTGGACGGAACCCCACTGGATGTCGAGATCGATCAGGTCGAACGGATCTGAGATCAGATATACCGCTGATTTTTCACCGAAAGGAGGTGAATGTGGATGGCAAAGAAGGTTGCGCGTGTCGTAAAGCTGCAGGTTCCTGCGGGAAAGGCGACACCGGCTCCTCCGGTCGGACCTGCGCTTGGTCAGGCGGGCGTCAATATCATGGCATTCGTCAAGGACTTCAACGAACGCACGGCGAAGCAGGCGGGGCTCATCATTCCGGTTGAGATCACAGTCTTTGAGGATCGTTCCTTTACCTTTATTACGAAGACCCCTCCGGCAGCAGTTCTGCTGAAGAAGGCGGCGGGCATTGAAAAGGCGTCGGGCGAGCCGAACAAGACGAAGGTCGCAAAGCTCCCGCGCGCGAAGGCACGCGAGATCGCAGAGTCCAAGATGCCGGATCTGAACGCCGCATCGATCGAGGCGGCAACGTCCATGATCGAGGGCACGGCCCGCAGCATGGGCATTGAGATCACGGACTAATTGTCCGTGACCAAGTGGAAGGGCGTACGCCCGTTATGACCACGAAGGGAGTTATTCATGGCAAAGGTTGGTAAGAAATACCAAGACGCTGCGAAGCTGATCGAGAGCGGCAAACTCTACACTTCGCAGGAAGCGATGGAACTCGTCAAGAAGACGGCAACGGCCAAATTCGACGAGACCATCGAGCTGCACGTGCGCCTCGGCGTCGATCCGAAGTATGCGGATCAGCAGGTGCGCGGCGCCCTTGTCCTGCCGCATGGCACGGGCAAGACCCAGCGCGTGCTCGTCTTTGCAAAGGGCGAGAAGGTCGCTGAGGCTGAGGCAGCAGGAGCTGACTTCGTCGGCTCGGATGAGATCGTGCAGAAGATCCAGGGCGGATGGCTCGACTTCGATGTCGCTGTCGCTACGCCCGACATGATGGGCACGGTCGGCCGCCTCGGTAAGGTTCTCGGTCCGCGCGGACTCATGCCGAACCCGAAGCTCGGCACGGTCACGATGGATCTGAAGAAAGCCATCGGCGAAATCAAGGCAGGTCAGGTGGAGTACCGCACGGACAAGGCGGGCAACGTCCACGTTCCCATTGGGAAGGCCTCCTTTGATGCGGAGAAACTCCGCGAAAACTATCAGGCGATCATCGACACGCTGATCCGCGTGAAGCCGGCAGCGGCAAAGGGGCAGTACATCCGCTCCATCACCGTTGTGGCGACGATGGGACCCGCCGTCCCCGTTGCGCTTAGCTAATTTTAGCGGCGCACGGAATTTCCCCGGGCTGTAGACAGCAGGTTTGCGCAAGCATCTAACGACATAGTCGCCTGCCGAGGCCGGACGTGAATTTGAACATTCATCTCCGGCAGGATAGCAGCCGGAGATTTTTCATTGGAAAGAATAAGAGCCGTCCAGATTGGTGCGGATTTTTGTTCGAGCAAGGAGGAACACCGGACGCGCAGTTAAGTCCTGCGTGGAGGATGTTCCGACGCGGCGAGAACGGAAGGACGTGCCAAGATGAACGGCGACAAGAAAGGAGGGAAATGATTACATGGCAGATCACAAGAAAGAAGTCATCGTCGAGAAGCTGAAAGAGCAGCTCTCCTCGGCGAAAGGAGCTGTCTTTACGACGTACAGCGGTCTCACCGTTGCACAGGATACGGAGCTGCGCCGCGAGCTGCGCGCTGCGGGCGTCTCCTATCACGTCGTAAAGAACACGATGCTGCGCCGTGCGGCAGATGCGCTTGGTCTTGAGGGGCTCGATCCGCACCTTGAGGGCACGACCGCATTTGCGTTCTCGGCAGACGATGCCGTCGCTCCGGCGAAGGTCATCTGCGGCTACATCAAGAAAAACAAGCTCGACGAGAAGGGGATCCTGTCCGTCAAGGTCGGTACCGTTGAGGGCAAGGTCATCGAGACGGCTGAGGTTCAGGCGCTCGCATCGCTCCCGTCGCGCGAAGAGCTTATCGCAAAGCTCATGGGCAGCATGAATGCGCCGATCTCGAACACGGTCAACGTACTGCAGGGCGTTATCCGCAATGCCGTCTATGTGCTTGAGGCTGTGCGTGCGCAGAAGGCGTCCGCATAAACATACGATTGAGAGAGAATTTACATACTATTGGAGGTATACAGCATGAACAAGGATCAGATTCTGGAAGCCATTGAGAACATGACCGTTCTCGAACTCTCCGAGCTCGTGAAGGCAATGGAGGAGAAATTCGGTGTCAGCGCAGCTGCACCGGTTGCAGTTGCTGCTGTCGGCGGCGCTGCTCCGGCTGCGGGCGGCGAGGAGAAGACGGAGTTCACCGTCGTTCTCGCGGCAGCAGGCGACAAGAAGATCAACGTCATCAAGGCCGTTCGTGAGGCAACGGGTCTCGGCCTGAAGGAAGCGAAGGAGCTCGTTGACGGCGCACCGAAGCCGGTCAAGGAGAACATCGCCAAGGCTGAGGCCGAAGAGCTCAAGAAGAAGCTCGAAGAGGCTGGCGCAACGGTCGAGCTGAAGTAATCTAAGTTTTTTCTCTTCCCCATAACTTTCTCCGTTTGACGGGGAAGGGGGACAAATAGGGACTGTGCATGAGGTGAGAACCATCATGCACAGTCCTTTTTGTCTCTTGACGGGACTTTTGCAATAGAGTTATAATAATCATGGGACGATTGTGCGTGGCAGGTGACTGTCATGCACCGGAAGCATGGGAAGACGGTGCATCGTATGATTTTTTACGGCGAAAAGCAAAAGCCCCTGTTGGATGAAGAACGTTCCGTGTCGGAGGAGATGGATACGGGCGAGCTCGCTGCCGATGGGGACACCTACGCAGACGAGACGGCGGAAAACAGCATCTATGACGGCTGCTCGGATGAGGATCTCCTCGCCCACATTCGCGGCGAGCGCGGTGATGAGGCACTCGACTATCTCATCAACAAATACCGTAACTTCGTGCGCTCCAAGGCACGCTCCTACTTCCTCATCGGTGCAGACCGCGAGGACATCGTGCAGGAGGGCATGATCGGCTTCTTCAAGGCGATCCGTGACTACCGCCCGGACAAGCTCTCATCGTTTCGTGCGTTTGCGGAGCTATGCGTGACGCGCCAGATCATCACGGCGATCAAGACGGCGACGCGGCAGAAACACATCCCGCTCAACTCCTACGTCTCACTGAACAAGCCCATCTACGACGAGGACTCTGACCGCACCCTGCTTGACGTGCTCTCCGGTGCGCGCATCAGCGACCCCGAGGAACTCGTCATCAGTCACGAGGAATTCATCGACATCGAGCAGAAAATGGAGGAAATCCTCAGCGACCTTGAGTGGCGCGTCCTCATGAGCTACCTCGACGGCAAATCCTATCAGGAGATCGCCGTCGACCTGCATCGTCAGGTCAAATCCATCGACAATGCGCTGCAGCGCGTCAAGCGCAAGCTGGAGAAATACATGGAGTCGCGCGGGGACGAGCTCGACATCGGGACAGTCTATCGCGGACTGACGACCATCAACCGCGTGGGACGCGCACAGGAATAAAGAAACATCAAGGGACCATTGCATACCCCCATCGGCTCGCTGCGCTCGCCACTTCCCCCGCGCGGCGGGGGAAGCTAATATACCGTTATCCTAAAAGCCTTCCCCGTGGTCACGGGGAGCGGTCAACGTCAGCCAATCACACATCGCTGTCGCTCGTGTTCTTGGGACGTTTTCCCATACGACCTGTTACCCAATCAGCTTCGTCCTGTGGACTTGCTTCTTGGACAGGTCAGCAAGGGGGACCGCGCAAGCGGTGGAAGGGGCACAAAGAAGGGGCTGTTACACGAAGTTTGCGACTTCATGCAACAGCCTTTTTGTTTTATGTGAATATCATATTCTATTGCTGTCATTCAAAAAGCAGTTGAGAAATAGGAGGCATGACCATGTGGAAAAAATTTTCATCCATCCTGCTGACGGTACTGCTCTGTCTCGCCTGTGCCGTGGCGTCCGCACAGGCGGCAGAGGACAGCACACCGAGAGCGGCTGCGCCGCAGGAAAAGCCGAGCCGCATTGAACTCGTGATGATCCTCGACAGGAGTGGATCCATGCACGGGTTGGAGGCGGACACCATCGGCGGCTTTAATGCGATGATCGAGAAGGAGAAGAAGCTTGGCATCGACGTGCGCGTGACGACGGTGCTCTTTAACGACAAGATTGACCGCCTCTACGAGCACAGGGCGATCCAGAGCGTGCGCCCGCTGACCGAGCGGACGTATGAGACGGGCGGCACGACGGCACTCCTCGACGCCGTCGGTGATACCATCCTGCGCATGGAGCAGTCGGGCGCGGGGGACAGGCAGGGGACAAAGGTGATCGTCGTCATCATCACGGACGGCATGGAGAACGCGAGCACCGAGTTCACCAAGGCAAAGATCAAGGAACTCATCTCGGACAAGCAGGAAAAGGCGGGCTGGGACTTCATCTACCTCGGTGCGAACATCGACGCGGCTGAGGAAGCAGACGCCATCGGGGTGCGCAAGGCGAACGCCGTGACGTACAAGAACACATCGAGCGGTGTCCGTGCGAACTACGACGCGGTAGGCATCTACGTGGCGGAGCGCGCCAGCGGCGATAAGGAATCCGGTGCGTGGAAGGATCATGTCGAAAAGGATGAGACGAAATAAGACGGATTGACATTTTCCTCCTGACGTTGTATGCTATGTAACGTAGTACATCCCTATATACATATAATAGAACTGAATTGATGAGAGAGGCGGCAGGTCGCGTGCTTTGCCGGGAGAGTATCTATTTTTAGGAGGAATCGGAATGAAAAACTGGAAGAAAATGCTGGTCGCTTCGCTTGCGTGCTCGGCAGTCTTGGGTCTGTCCTCGTACAGCCCGGCAGAGGCTGCGTACGAGCTCAATCCTGAGGTCAAGACGGTGACACCGGCACTCATGGAGGCGTCAGAAATCGGCGTTCTGAAGTACAACAACCCGCAGATGGCGAACTACACGAACAAGGACGCCATCGTTGTTGCAAGCTTCGGTACGACGTTCAAGGACACGCGTGAGAAGACGATCGAGGCGACGGTGCGCGACATCCAGGCAGCGAACCCCGGTGTAAAGGTCGTCACGGCATTTACCTCCCATATCATCATCGACCGTATCGCGGCAAAGGAAGGCAAGCACTATCCGACGCCCGAGGAGGCTCTGACGCAGCTCAAGGCAGAGGGCTACTCCCGCGTCGCACTGGTCTCGCTCGACGTCATTCCGGGCATGGAGTACTCCTACGTCAAGGCGGTTTACAACGAGTACAAGGATCAGTTCAAGACGATGACCTGCGGCACCTCCCTCATGTACTGGCAGGGACAGGAAGATCAGGCGGACGATGTGACGGAGTTCATCAAGGCGGTCTCGACGCAGTTCCCGGCGCTGGGCAAGGATGAGGCACTCCTCCTCATGGCACACGGCACGCCGCACGTTTCCAACGCCTACTATTCCGTGATCCAGGCAAAGCTTAACGAGCTCGGCTATAAGAACGTCTACGTCTACACAGTCGAGGGCTGGCCGAGCTTGGAGACGATCCTGCCGAAGCTCAAGGAGAACCACATCAAGATGGTTACGCTCATGCCGATCATGATGGTTGCGGGCGATCATGCGCACAACGACATGGCGGGTAAGGATTCGGATTCGCACAAGAGTATCCTTGAGAGCCAGGGCTTCAAAGTCAACACCTATCTGCACGGCCTCGGTGAGAACCAGGCGATCCGCGCTGCCTTCGTGGAGCGTGCCAACGACGCATGGGATGCGCTGCAGGGACGCAAGGGGGCGGATGCAGACCACATCAAAATGATGAAGTAATACAGCGTATCAGCTCAGAGCCTGTCGCAGGAGCATCTGCTTCTGTGGCAGGCTCTTTTCTTTATGGAGATACCCTGTTATAATAAATGGCACGAAACGTAAGAGAACGGTAGACAGGAGTACGCGAATGAAGATTGCAGTCGTCGGAACGGGAATGATCGCACGCGAGGCGCTTAATGCACTGCGCATGGTGAGAGGTGTGGAGGTTCCCGTGCTCTGTGCACGTCCGCACAGCAGGGAAAAAGCGGAACGCATGGCGCAGGAGTTTGACATCCCGTATGTCGTGACCGACTACGCCGAGCTGCTCGCATCCCATGCGGCCGACTTTGTCTACCTCGGCATCGTGAACAGCGCACATTTCGACTACGCGCGTCAGGCGATCTCGGCGGGCTGGAATGTCATCGTGGAGAAACCCTTTGCCTCGACCCTCGCAGAGACGGAGGAGCTGATCGCGCGCGCCCGTGCGGCACAGAGCTATGTCTTTGAGGCAATGACGCCGCTCTATATGCCGAACTTTCGCGGCATCGTGGAGCGGCTGCCCCTGCTCGGGCTCGTCCGCCTCGTACAGGCGAACTTCTCCCAGTACTCGAGCCGCTACGACCGCTACCTCGCGCGCGACGTTGCTCCCGCGTTTGACCCTGCCTGCTCGGGCGGCGCACTCTATGACCTGAACGTCTACAACCTAGCGCTCATCATCGCACTCTTCGGACGCCCTCTGTCTGCATCCTATCTGGCAAACATCGGATTCAACGGCATCGACACATCAGGGGTGATGACCCTGCGCTACGACGGCTTTTGCGCCTCGTCGGCAGCGGCGAAGGACAGCAGCAGCCCCTCGTTCCTCATGATCCAGGGCGAGAACGGCTGGATTCGCACCGACGGCACGCCGAACGAACTGCGCTCCTTCACCATCGGCCTGCGCGGTGCGGCGCCCGAGACCTTCGCGCTGAACCGCCACGAGCACCGCATGGTGCACGAGTTTGAGGAGATGCAGCATATATATCAGCAGCGGGACTACGCCGCCGTGGAGGATGGCTTTGCCGTGACGCGTGCGGTGATGGCCGTCATAGAAAAAGCACGCCTGATGGCGGGCATCCAGTTTCGGGCGGATTGATACATGGACAATGACATGATGATCGAGATGGAACATCTCGTCAAAAAATTTCCGCATACCAATGAGAAAAAAGAGAGCGCATGGAAGACCGCCGTCAATGATGTATCGCTCTCCGTACGGCGCGGCGAGGTGTTCGGCCTCCTCGGCCCGAACGGCGCAGGCAAGACGACGATCATCCGGATGCTCACCATGCAGACCCGTCCGACGAGCGGACGCATCCGCATCGGCGGAGAGGACATCCACGCGGCAGAGCGCAGTGTCAAGGCACAGATCGGCGTCGTACCGCAGCACGTGAACTTTGATCAGGAACTCACCGTCTGGGACAATATGGAGCTGCACGCGCGCCTGCACCACATGGAGCGTGCGGAGCGCACGGCACGCATCGAGGAGCTCCTGACGGAGATGTCGCTCATGGAGGTGCGCAACGACGGTGTGCGGCAGCTCTCGGGTGGGATGAAGCGGCGGCTGCTCATTGCGCGTGCGCTCATCCACCGACCGCGTGTGCTCTTTCTCGACGAGCCGACCGTCGCCCTCGATCCGCAGATTCGCCGCCACATCTGGGATGTGGTGCACGGCATCGCAGCGCACGGCGTGACCGTCCTCCTCACCACACACTACATCGAGGAGGCAGAGGCGCTCTGCGCACGCGTCGCCATCATCAATAAGGGGCGGCTCGTTGACTTGCAGACGCCGCAGGCCTTCTGTGAGGCGCTGGGCAGACACGCCGTGGAGTGGGATGGGGCGGACGGACGCGCCTACCGCTTTTTCCATATGCAGGAGGAGGCGCGCGGCTATGCGCGCAGCATCGAGGATACGATGGCGCGTGTGCTCCTGCGCCCGACGAATCTAGAGGATGTCTTTATCGAGCTGACGGGACGGAAGGAGGGGCTCTGATGCTTGGCGATATATGGACGGTGTTCTGGCGCGACTGGATCGTGCTGCGCCGCCGCCTGAAAAAATATATCCTGAGTCGCATGGTTTCGCCGCTCATGTTCCTCATCGCCTTCGGCTGGGGACTCGGGCGGAGCATCGACGTCGGCGGCGGCTCGTACATCGACTTCCTCGTACCGGGGCTGCTCGCGATGAACTCCATGAACATCAGCTTTAACAGCATCATCCCCGTGCACGCGGAGCGCATCTACCATAAAAGCCTTGAGGAGTACCTTATCGCCCCCATCCGTCCCGATGCCTACGTCATCGGCAAGGTCGCGGGTGCCGTGCTGCGCGGACTGATCTCCTCGGCGATCATCATCGGACTGAGTTATCTCTTCGGTGCACATTTTTCCGTCACGCCGCTCTTTCTTCTTGTGCTGACGCTGAACTGTGCGATTTTCGCGGAGATTGGCTTTCTCGCGGCGATGTATATCTCCACCTACGAGGAGATGGGACAGGTCAACCTCTACGTCCTCCTGCCCATGTCGTTCCTCTGCGGGACATTCTTCTCCACGGCGGCACTGCCGGATGCAGTGCGCTATCTCGTGGAGATCCTCCCACTGACACATACGAGCTACCTCCTGCGCAGCCTCAGCGGGGCAGGGGACTACTCCGTTATCTCGCTTGCCGTCGTCGTGCTCTACGCCATCCTCGGCATCGTCGCCGGTACATGGAAATTCCGCCGACTGACTGACTAAGCAATCACTCATATCACTCAGAGGACAATCATGCTCAGGCATATCTTTCATCACAGCGGCGCAGCAGAGGGCTGCGCGCACTTCTGCTGCACGCGCGTCGAGGACTTCGGCGTCTCCTACGGGACATTTGACGTCTTCTCGCACGTCAATCTGCACTTTCACTGCGGTGAGCTCACCGCCATCATCGGCCCGAACGGCGCGGGAAAATCAACCCTCCTGCGCGCCATCCTCGGCGAGGTGCCGCACACGGGACACATCCGCTTCGTCGACGCCGAGGGGCGCCATACCGGCCGCCCCGTCATCGGCTACGTCCCGCAGTACCTCCGCCTCGACGTGAGCGCACCGACCACCGTCATGGATCTCTTTATGGCGTGCATCACGGCGCGCCCCGTCTGGCTCTGCCCCGCACGTCGCTATCGTGCACGTGCCACGCAGAGCCTTGCGCGCGTGCGGGCGGAGCACCTCATCGACCGCCGCCTCGGCGCACTCTCGGGCGGAGAACTGCAGCGCGTTCTCCTCGCGCTCGCGCTCGACCCCATCCCGAACCTGCTCCTCCTCGATGAGCCCGTCTCGGGCGTCGACCAGCGCGGACTGGCGCTGTTCTACGAAATCGTTGCGGAGCTGCGCGCCAAGGAGGATCTCGCGATCCTTCTCATCTCACATGACCTCGGCATGACAGCACGCCACGCGGACAAGGTCGTCCTGATGAACCACGGCATTGCAGCGGCCGGTACGCCCGAGGAGGTCTATCGCTCTTCGGCGATGGAGCAGATCTTCGGCATCCTGCCCGACCTCAGCAGCCTGCACGCACCGACGGAGAAACGCACGGCAGGAGAGGAGGGGACGGCATGGAACTGATCTATCACATCATGGACACACTCCTGCCCTTTTCGTGGACAGAGTACACCTTTATGAAAAACGCCCTCCTCGCCGTCCTCCTCATGACGCCGCTCTTTGGGCTTCTCTCGACCATGGTCGTCTCAAGCCGTATGGCGTTCTTCTCGGATTCGCTCGGCCACGGTGCATTCACGGGCATTGCCATCGGCGCGCTCGTCGGCATCGTCTCGCCGCTCACCGCGCTCATCATCTTCTCGATCGCCTTTGCCCTCCTCATCACCTACATCAAACATCGGACAGCGGCATCGGCAGACACCGTCATCGGCGTATTCTCCTCGACCGCCATCGCCGTCGGCCTCATGGTCATGAGCCGGGGCGGCGGCTTCTCGAAATTCTCCCCGCTCCTGATCGGCGACATCCTGAGCATCACGCCGTCCGACCTCGCGGGACTGCTCGCCGTCGATCTCCTCGTCGTACTGGTCTGGGCCGTCCTCTTCAACCATCTGCTCCTGCTCTCCGTCAACCCGTCACTCGCGCACAGCCGCGGCATCTCCGTCGTACGCATCGAGGCGGCGTTTGCCGCCCTGCTCGCCGTCGTCGTCGCCGTCAGCATCCAGTGGGTCGGCATCCTCATCATCAATGCACTCCTCGTCCTGCCGGGGGCAGCCGCGCGCAACGTGGCGCGCAGCGTCAAGGAGTACCACCTCATCGCCATCCTCACCGCCCTCGTTGCGGGCATCGTCGGGCTCTTCTCCGCCTACTACCTCGGCATCGCGGCCGGCGCGGCCATCGTCGCCGCCGCCGCCCTCATCTTCTTCCTCTCGCTCGCACTCCGTACACGCGTGCAGCGGTGATCTGTTTTTTTTCATCGAATTATGCTAAAATGGGCAGAAATAAAACATCTAAAGGAGGCCGTTCGGATGAAAATAACGATTGGCAGCGATCATGGGGCAGTAGAGCTGAAAGAGGAAGTCAAGATGGTGCTCCACGAATTTGAGGATGTCCGCGTCACGGACGTCGGCACCTTCGGCACGGAGTCGGTCGACTATCCCGACATCGCGGAGAAGGTCTGCGCTGATGTCATCTCCGGCAAGGCGGATCGCGGCATCGTCCTCTGCGGCACGGGGATCGGCATCTCCATCGCGGCAAACAAGATCGACGGCATCCGCGCCGCACTCTGCGGCGACGTCTACTCGGCGATCATGTCGCGGAAACACAACGACGCAAACGTCCTCGCCATGGGCGGACGCGTCACGGGCATCGGCCCGGCGGGTGAAATCGTGCGCGCATGGGTCTGCACGGAGTTCGAGGGCGGCCGCCACGCCCGCCGCGTCGACAAGATCATGGCACTTGAGCAGCAGAAATACAGCTAACAGCTAGGGGAGAGTACACATGAGCATTATGGACACGCTGAAACAGTCAGACCCGCAGGTCGCGGAGGCAATTGATCACGAGCTCAACCGTCAGCGGACAAAGCTCGAACTCATCGCCTCGGAGAATATCGTCAGCCGTGCCGTCATGGAGGCACAGGGCAGCGTCCTCACCAACAAATACGCCGAGGGCTACCCCGGCAAGCGTTACTACGGCGGCTGTGAGTACGTCGATGTCGCAGAGCAGCTCGCCATCGACCGTGCAAAGGAACTCTTCGGCGCGGCGTGGGCGAACGTTCAGCCCCACTCAGGCGCACAGGCGAACATGGCGGTATTCTTCGCCCTCCTGCAGCCGGGCGACACCATCCTCGGCATGAACCTCACGGACGGCGGACACCTCACGCACGGCAGCCCCGTCAACATCTCCGGCACCTACTACAAGGTCATCCCCTACGGTGTCGACCGCGAGACCGAGCGCATCGACTACGACGCCCTCGAAAAACTCGCCGCCGAGCACCATCCGCGCATGATCATCGCAGGCGCATCGGCATACGCACGCATCATCGACTTTGAGCGCATCGCCGCCATCGCCAAAAGCGTCGATGCCATCTTCATGGTCGACATGGCACATATCGCGGGGCTCGTCGCAGCAGGGCAGCACCCCAGCCCCGTCCCCTACGCCGACATCGTCACCACGACCACGCACAAAACCCTGCGCGGCCCGCGCGGCGGCCTCATCCTCGGACGCGACGAAGAACTCGGAAAAAAGATCAACAAGGCCGTATTCCCCGGCATCCAAGGTGGCCCTCTGATGCACGTCATCGCGGCAAAGGCAGTCGCCCTCGGCGAGGCACTAAAGCCCTCGTTCAAGGAGTACGGCGCGCAGGTCGTAAAGAACGCCGCCGCGCTCGCCGACGAACTCACAAAGCTCGGTTACCGCATCGTCTCGGGCGGCACGGACACGCACGTCATGCTCGTTGACCTCACAAACAAGGACATCACGGGCAAGGAAGCGCAGACACTCCTCGACGAGGTCAACATCACATCGAACCGCAACACCATCCCGTTCGAGCCGCGCAGCCCGTTCGTCACGAGCGGCATCCGTCTCGGCTCGCCCGCACTCACCACGCGCGGCTTCCGCGAGGAGGACATGCGTGAGGTCGCACGCATCATCGCGCACGTCCTCGATGCACCGACAGACGAGAGCCGCCGCGCAGAGGCACGCCGCCGCGTCGATGCACTCTGCAAAAAATATCCAATCTATGAACATCTCGGGGAGAACTGACCTCCCCGTGGAAAGGAAACATCCCATGGCTGACACATTCCGCCCGTCCGACATACCGACACTCCACCTCGTCGATCATCCGCTCATCCAGCACAAACTGACTATCATGCGCCGCAAGGAAACGGGGACAAAGGAATTCCGCGAACTGCTCTCGGAGATCGCCATGCTCATGGCATACGAGATCACGCGCGACTTCCCCCTGCGCGACGTGGAGATCGAGACCCCCGTCGCACATTGCCATGCCAAAATGCTCGCGGGTAAAAAACTCGGCATCGTCCCCATCCTGCGCGCAGGCCTCGGGATGCTCGACGGCATCCTGAACCTCATCCCCGCGGCGCGCGTCGGCCACATCGGACTCTATCGCGACCCCGAGACACTTGCCCCCGTCGAGTACTATGCAAAGCTCCCGCGCGGCATCGAGGATCGCACCCTCATCGTACCTGACCCCATGCTCGCCACGGGCGGCAGTGCGTCGGCAGCACTCACCATGCTCAAGGACAAGGGCGCGCGCAGCATCATCCTCATGTGCCTCGTCTCCGCTCCTGAGGGCATCCGCCGCGTCGCGGCAGACCATCCCGACGTACCGATTTACGTCGCGGCAGTGGACGACTGTCTCAACGAGCACGGCTACATCGTACCAGGGCTCGGCGATGCGGGCGACCGCATTTTCGGAACACTCTAAGCTGTCCACCCTCGCGCGCGAGCGGTGGAGGGGGCGCCTGTCGGATAAGACATTAAAGCCTGTTGCATGAAGCTTTTTAGCTTCGTGTAACAGGCTTTTCTATTGTTGTCTGATACATTAAAAAGCGGAACCGTAACATTTGTTTCTAGGAATAAAGTCATAGATGTGTTAATATAAAGTATAAACTGGCGATAACTATATTAAGAGTATCTATTAAGGACAGCAATACGCGCAAACAGAAGGAAATGTGCGAATGAATCAGATGAACATAAAACATGTAACGAACGCGCATCGCGTGAAAAAACGACTGCTGACCGCAGGCCTTACCGCCCTCTGTGCCGTGAGCTGCATCCCCGCCGTGCACGCCGCCGAAAAGGCGACAGAGAAGACGACAGAGAGTATATGGGTCGCACGCTATACATTTGGCGGAGAAAATCCCGTGACCGATGCCGAGCTGCGGGACATACTCGCGCCGCATCGCCACCATGAGGCGACGCTCTCCGACCTTGAGGCGCAGGCGGAGGAGATTACGAAATACCTGCGGGGCAAGGGCTACTTTGTCGCGTTTGCTTACCTCGCACCGCAGGAATTTCGTGACGGCGTCGTCACCTTTACCATCGTACCGGGGCGCTATGGCGAGATCATCGTCAACAACGAGACCTACGTGCACGATCGGGCGATCCTGCGTGAGATGGGCGTCGCACCGGGACAGATCATCGACAAGAACGAACTCAGCCGCGGCGTCTGGCTCACCAACGACATGAACCGTATCGAGGCAAACACCAAACTCAAGGCGGGCAGCGAGCCGGGGACGACCGATCTCATCGTCAACGTCAAGAGCAAGGGACACCGCATGTGGGGCTACCTTGGCGTGGACAACGGCGGCTACCGCTACACGGGACGCTACCAGTACAGCGCATTCTTCAACTACGCGAGCCCCTTCCGCGAGGGGGACATCTTCTCCATCGGCGGTGTCATGTCAAACGGCAAGATGTGGTCGGGCTCCGTCTCCTACAGCACGCCGTTCTGGCGGCAGGGCGAGCGGTTCGGCATCAGCTACGCACGATCCTTCTACTCCCTTGGCGGCGCATTTTCCTCCATGGATTTCGTGGGCTCGTTACAGAGCATCGGATTCAACTGGCAGCACAACTTTCGCCGCAGCCGCGACCTCAACCTCTACGGCTCCGTGCGGCTCGACTTCAAGAGCATGGGCAGCGAGGCGCGGCAGATGTCCTTCCGCGACCCGAAACACGCACGCAACTGGGTGTTCGGCATCAATGGGGACAACCTCGACCGCTTCCTGACGGGCGGGCGCAACACCTTCTCGCTCTCCTATACGCGCGGCAACGTCATGATCGACGAGCCCATGCAGCGGCTCAACGACGCGGTGACGGGGCGCACGGCAGGGCATTTCGGCAAGTGGAACCTCGACCTCACGCGGCTCCAGCACATCGACGATCGGCTTGCCCTCTACCTCAGCTACAGCCGCCAGTGGGCGGAGAAAAACCTCGACTCCTCGGAGAAATTCCCCCTCGGCGGGCCGAGCGGCGTACGCGCCTATCCCGTCAGTGAGGCGTCGGGCGACGACGGCTGGAAATGGACGGCGGAGCTGCGGTGGAACGTACCGACGCGCGAGGGCGATACCAACGTCTGGCAGATGATCGTATTCGTCGATGGAGGACATGTGAGCATCTACCATGAGGGCTATCCCGGCTATACGGGATCGGACAGCCGCAGCCTGTATGGGGCAGGCCTCGGCGTCAACTGGAGCAATGATGATAACTGGGTCGCTCGTGTAAACTACGCGTGGAAGCTTGGGCACGAGCCTGCGGTCTCGGACAGTGACCGCAGCGGACGCTTCTGGTTTCAGGTCTATAAATTCTTCTAAACGGTGATCTTCCTTGAGATTTCACCAGCCCCCATAGCCTCCTCGTTCGACGGGAGAAGCTAACGGCAACACCACAGCCTCTCCCGTTCGATGGAAGGCAGAACGGCAAACACACCCATAGCCTCCCCCGTTTGACGGGAGGCAGAGCGGCGACACCCACAGCCTCCTCGTTTGACGGGAGACAGAGCGGTGACACACATAGCCTCCCCCGTTTGACGGGAGGCAGAGGGGCAATCCCCACAGCCTCCTCGTTCGACGGGAGGCAGCGCGGCACACCCCAATAGCCTCCCCCGTTTGACGGGGGAGGGGGACCGCTTGCGGTGGTGGGGGCACCATAAGGAAGAATCAACAGAGGACAGAGTATAGGGATTCCGACGCACGTCGGACGGTCTTTGGGATAAAGGGGATACGACAATGAGCATCATGAACAGACACCGTCGCGGACGCCTGCGACGCGCCCTGCGCAGCGGCGTCAGTTTCTTTGCAGCAGGGACATTATTGGCGAGCACGGCAGAGCCCGTACTTGCCCTTCCGCAGGGCGGACAGGTCGCGGCCGGCGACGCACAGATCGCCTCGAACGCGGCAGAGATGGCGATCCATCAGAACTCGCAGAACGCCGTCATCAACTGGCAGAGCTTCAACATCGCAGCGGGCGAGCGCGTGAGCGTCCTCCAGCCGAACGCACAGGCGGCCCTCCTGAACCGTGTCCTCGGCAGCAACCCGTCCGAGATCTTCGGACAGCTGCAGGCGAACGGACGCGTCTTCCTCGTCAACCCGGCGGGCGTCTACTTCGCCCCGGGCGCACAGGTCGATGCGGGCGCGATCATCGCCTCCACCATGAACATCACGAATGCGGACTTCATGGCGGGACGCTATAACTTCGTCGGCACAGAGCACGACGGCAAGGTCATCAACAAGGCATCGCTCGCCGCTCAGAACGGCGGGCTCATCGCCCTCCTCGGCAAGGACGTCGTCAACGAGGGCGTCGTCGTCGCGAAGAAGGGCACGGCGGCCCTCGCAGCGGGCGAGGCGGTCACACTCGACTTTGGCGGTGACGGCAAGGTCGAGGTCGTCCCCACCAAGGCGGCACTGGAACAGGCGGTCACGAACAAAGGTCTCGTCGAGGCAGACGGAGGCCTTGTCTTTATGTCCGCTGCGACAGGCGAAATGCTCACGCGTTCGGCGGTCAATCAGGACGGCATCGTCCGTGTCTCCTCCCTCGCAGACGCGCCGGGCGCAATCCGCATCACGGCGCGTGACGTGAACCTCGGCACGGGCAGCCTGACGGATGCGAGCGGCATGCAGGGCGGCACGATCGAGATCGGCGGCGGCTGGCAGGGCACGGGGACGCTTGCACACGCCACGAACGTGAGCATCGCGCATGGCGCGGCTCTGCGCGCCGACGCGACAGCGGACGGCGGTGCGGGCGGCACCGTTGCCGTCTGGTCGGACGGCGAGACGCGCTTCGCGGGCGAGATCACGGCGCGCGGCAGGGGCGCGGGCGCAGGCGGCATGGTCGAGACATCGGGCCACAAAGTCCGCATCACAGGGCTTGTCAACGCGTCGTCCGAGGCAGGAACAGGCGGCTCATGGCTCATTGATCCCGGCAATGTTGTGATTCGTAACCTGCTGCCCGGTGAATCGGCATCATCCGAGCTGGTTGACGTGAACAGTGTCAATACGTCACTGAGCAGCGGGTCGTCAATCATCGTGCAGACAGCCGAGGGGAACAATGATTATAGTCTGACAGTGCAGGATGCGATTCAGAAGACGGGCGGCAGTGATTCAACACTGACCCTCAAGGCAACGGGTGATGTCAACATCGGCGCGGATGTTCAGAACACCTCGACCGTCGGTAAGCTCAACGTCATGATCGTTTCGGATACCAACCACCTCGCAGGCGGCAGTGTAAATGTTGGCGCTGGAAAGCACATCGAGACGCTCGGCGGAAATGTCAACATCGGCGGTGGACTCGTCATGGGCGGAGTTGGCTTTGCCAATTCCCAGAGCTCAGGTGTTGCAGGGATTACTATCGGCAGCGGTGCCGTCATTGATACGCGTGATTCCTCAGGTACGACGGGCGGCAATGTAGAGATGTCGGGCAGTGTGACAGGGAATGATACGGGTATCGCCCTCACGGGCGCGCAGATCCATGCGGGGGCGGGCAAGGTCGCCCTCACAGGTGTATCCTCGAGCGGCAAGGGCATCGTTGTGGACAGCGCGACGACCGTGGATACGCGCAGTGTTGACTTGCGCACAGATACCATCGACCTTCAGGGAACGATTACGGGCGATGGTGATTCGGACGGATCAGCGACAGTTCGGACATTCACAGGAGACAGAATAATCAATTTTGGCACTGGCTCAGGCGGACTCGATCTTGCGGGCAATACCTTCTCCAGTGCGGGTAAGATCCAGGGATTCAAGAAGAACATCGTCGGTGATGCTGCGAAGAAATCGAACATCAAGGCAGGTGGCGTGACCGCGGACAATAACCTCGTACTGAGCAGTGCGGCGGGGAAGATCACCGTCAGCGGAGCGGTGACAGTCGCTGCGGGGCATGGCCTGACCCTTGCCTCCAAGGATTCTGTTGAGGGGGCAGGCGTCATCACCGCAGATGCAGTAAATCTTGATGCAGCAGATGCAGTAGTACGTCTTACGGGCACGCATGCTATTCAGAAGCTCGATGGAAAGGCGAAGGAGCTGGCATTTAAGAACAGCGCCAACCTTGTCGTGGGCGGAGAGACGGGCTTGACAATAGGCGCCGGCGGCGCAAATATCGCCGTGACGGCAGGTGATCTCACAGTCGGCGTACATGGACTTAAGAACGGTGCGGGGGCACTGGCACTAAAGGCCTCGGGTACGCTCAGTATGGATGCGGGGGCTGAGGTTGCATCGACGGGGGCGGCAGATACCTCCCTCGAGGCAGGTGCTGTTGCCGTCGGCACAGGGGCGAAGATCAAGACGACAGGCGGCAAGATCAATGTCAAGACGGATGCGCTCACGCTTCCCTCGGGAGAGCAGGGCGTTCTTTCGAGCGCAAACGGAACTGTTACGGTTGAGACAAAATCAGCCGGCAAGACCATGTCCGTCAATGGCGGTACTGCCGACATACAGATGACGGATCTCGGCTTTATCAACTCCGGTACGGGAGCTGTGCAGATCGGCAATGCCAGTACGGGAAGCATCGAGATCGGAACAACTTCGGTTGACGCGCCGCTGACGGTCACCTCGGGCGCGACAGTCAGCGTTACGGGAGCGGTCACGAACCCAAACAACAAAGATGTAACCTTTAAAGGGAATACGGTTGACTTCACGGCAGGTTCATCTCTCGCAGCCGGCTCGGGGACGACGACCATTGTTGCAGACAACGTAAGACTTGACAATGGCTCGTTCACGGGGACGGGGATTTTTCGTGTACAGAAAAAGACGGCTGGCGGCTTTACGGTCGGCGGCGCGAGCACATTCGTTTCGGATGCTGGACTCGGCAAACTCATAGGCGGCTTTTATAATGTCGAGATCGGCGCAAAGGACTACGTTGGTACAGCAACGATCAATACGATTTCCACAGGGAAACTTCCTGCCTATACGAGTATCCTGACGAAGGGGGCACTCTCTGTCACGGGGACGGTCAACGGCGGCGCGACTGATACTCTTGTCCTGCATGGGGAGGGCGGGCTGACGCAGACAGCACCGATCAAGGTCGGCAATCTACTCCTCCTCGGCAAAGGGACAGTGGCTCTCGATGGTGTCGCGAATAATGAGATTGGCAATATTGCCGCTGATATGAGCACTGGTGTACTCAAACTCAAGAATCAAACGGATATGAAGGTGGACAAGATCCAGGACCGTACCGTCACTCCTGCCGCAGATGTCGATGGTATCGCGGCGAAGTCGACGGAGATTCATCTTGGCATAGGTAAAAAGCTGGATGTCCGAAGCAACATTAAGACCACGGATGATGCGAAGCTCGAGGCGGACAAGATGGATCTCGGCAGCAAAGTAGATATCGGCAAGCAGTTCACACTTGAGAAGGCAGACAAGAACAGTGCAGTCAATATCGGTACGGGCGGAGATTGGGACGGGCTCAACAATTCCAAGTATGAAAAGATCAAGATTGGCGGCAATGGACAGAGCGGCGATATCAACATCGCGGGCACGACCTTTAAGAACCCATCGGATATTGAGACGACAGGAAAGGTCAAACTGACGGGGACAAATAAGGCAGGAGCGGACGGAAAGTCCGACATGACGATTACGGCAAACACGGCAGAACTGCCGACTGCCGCTGATTCGCTTGCCGTTAAGAATCTCACGCTCAACCTCTCGGGCGGCATTGACCTTGGAAACGGTAAGGTGCATGGAGCAGAGGGCGGAAACATCAAGGTCGGCAATGTCCCCACGGGCAAGGACATCGTCATCAGTGATAATGCTTCTGATGCAGCAGCGGGAGACTTCCGCATTTCCTACCGTACGATCAACGACACACTTGACGGCTTTAAGGGATTCGATGTTGCAGGCGACCAGCACGTGTACTTCTATGGCGGTGCGGTTAAGAAATCCATCAATGCGGCAGGCAAACTCGGTGTTGAGGTGCGTGATGATCTTTCGATTGAGGGGAAAGGGACGAAACTAAAGATCGGATCTGATCCTTCTGCAGGTACGCCTGATACAGTGATTAACGGCGGCTTTACTGTGAAACAGGGAAAGACCGTCCACGTCAAGGGTGTTGGTGCGGGCAGTAAGGCGGAAGGTGCGGAGATCAACATTCAGACGGGGGGGGATATTCACCTGGAGCAGGGGGCTGCACTCAAGGTCGAGGGCAACTATGCACAGGCGACACTCAACTCGCGCGGCGGTGATGTCGTTCTGAATGAGGATGCCAAGGTAAAGGTCGTTGATGGCTCTACGCCTGTTTGGGTTGATGTTACGGGCAACAACGTGCAGTTGGATGCAAGGGCACAGCTCGACTCCGGCACGGACACGGTCGGCGCTCTTCGCGTGCACACGGATAAGATCATCACGCCGATGGCAGATGACAATACGACCAATATTGTAGGAAAGAGTGGACTTGTCATCACGCGCAAGACCGCAGGTGATCTGACACTCAACAACTCTGCTGCAGGTGCAGGGCTTCACATCACGAGTGACCAACTCAATGGCAAACTTTTTGGCAACGAGTTTGCAGAGCTTGTTCTTGGTGATCAGAGGAGCAACACCGTCACGATCGACGGCCTTGCTGCAAACAACCGCGTTGTCGTCAAAACGGCGGACAGCGGGAAGGTAACGGTTGGTGCAGGCGGTCTGAAGGTCGGTACAGATGGTACAGGAAAGGCGTATAACGTAACACTTACAACGGGAGAGATCGAAAATACGGGCGGCGGTACGATGGAGATTGCACAAGGCGCCGCATTGAACCTCTATACAAACAGCATAGCAAATCTTTCGGCGGTTCCATCCGGTCCTGCCGTTAAGGGACATGGCACTCTAGGCATTGGTACGTTTGACGGTACAAAGTCGATTGGTGTCGGCGATAATGCAACAGGTGATCTCCTGCTGACGAATAATGCATTCAATACGGTTTTTGGACCAAATTTTGAGCACTACAGCATTGGTGGAACTCGCTCCGTTTCAGGATCGACCATCACGCAGGGAACGATCAATGTCAATCATTCATCGTTGACGCAGAATACGACCCTGCAGGCGAACAATATCAACTTTGCAGGTGATATGACACTTTCCTCAGGCAAGATCCTGACCGTCAACGCAGGTGTGAAGGCGGAGCAGACGGCAGGTAAGATCAAGACGGACAACCTTGCTGCGCTTGGCAAAGAAATTAAGCTGGATAAGAACAATGAGATCGGCACGCTCGCGGCAGATGCGTTCTCCATCAACGTCAAGTCGGATGCGCTTACCATTGGCACGATCACAACTCCGGCGGGAGCACCTGTCGCATCCCGTACGATTACGGGGGTCAAGGCGGGCTCCGTCACTTCGGGCAGTACGACGACGAATGGAAACATTAAACTCGCTGCCGATAGTATGACATTCACCGACGGAGCAGAGGGCAAGGGGACTCTCGAGCTTGAGCAGGCGACGGCGGGGACCAACTTGAACGTCGGGAAGACAGGAACGGGACTGACTCTCCCCACGAGCATCTTCGGGGGGAATAAGATTAAGGACGGATTTGAGCACGTCTATCTTGGCCGGGAAGATGCAACAGGCACGACGAATGTCGGAGGCAGTCTGAACTTCCTTGATCCGACGACGATCCGATCCGGCAAGACAGCGGGGGCGATGAACCTCGACGGCACCACGAACATCACTACGAACGGAAATAACCTTGATCTTGAGTCGAAAAATCTGACCACCGATCCCGGCAGTCAAGTCAATACAGGTACGGGAGATCTCACGCTCAAGACCGATAAGATGGATCTGAAGGGGCGTATGGGGAGCAGCGGAGGAAAGCTTAACGTCCTTCCCATTTCCAGCAATCAGGATATCAGTCTTGGTTCGGACGACCCGACAAAGCTCTCACTGATTGATGAGTATTTCAATACGGTCAATGGCAATACCCCTGTGTTCTGGGGGTATGGGAGTGTCAATATCGGTGATCGGGGCGGTACGGGCAGACTCTGGCAGAGCGGCTCGATGAACATCCCGTTTACGGTTAATATCCAACAAGCAATCAACACCAGTACGGGTGGTGTTGATCTTCGCGGCACCATCAACACTCACGGCAGAGATTATACGGTCGACAGCCGTGCGGTCAATCTGGACAACGCGCACATCAATGCGGACAGCAATCCTGCGACGGGGGCTGGGCAGAACGGTACGGTCACCATTAAGACAGACCAACTGACGACACAGAATGGCAGTACGATTAAGGGACATGGCGATATTGTTTTTGATACCTATACGCCGGGAACGACGATCGCTTTTGGTGCACCTGCCTTGGGCGGTATGCCCGGCAGTTTGGTGCTGCCATCGAATATCTTTGAGGGCTCCGGTCTTCTTCAAAAAAATGCAGACGGTACGGGATTTAAGAAAATTCGCATCGGAGGCGTGAACGCAGGAAATGTCGAGGTGGGGAATATAACCCTGCCGGAGGGGCTGGCAAGCGGTGTTGCCATCAAGACGAGCGGCAACGTCAGTTCAACTGGTGTCATGAAGAGTGTTCCGACCCTTGATGTCGATGCTGCATCGGTCAATCTGACGGGACCGAATGAAATCCAGAATATCGGCAATGTGACGTCTGCGGGCGGTGTCAACATCGAGACGAAGGGCGGCACAACGATTGCAGGCAAGGTCACGGGGAAGGATGCTCCCATCAAGATTACCAATTCAACCAGCGGAAATGTGACGATCGCGCCAGGCGGGCAGATCGTCGGCAAGGGGACCTCAGATATTGCCATCAATGCGAAAGATGGCTTCTTCATCAATAAGGGGGGGGCAAATGCACTTAAGACAGACCCGGGACAGCGATATATTGTACGGACGAAGGATTCGGTCGGCAATGTGTTGGACGGGCTCGTATTTAATGTACGCAAATATGGCGTGAATGACAGCAATATTGCGTCTTTTACGCCGCCGGCGGGGCAGAGTGCACTCTTCTACGAGTATCAGCCGGAGCTGAAGCTCTATGCAACACGCGCGTACGGTGATATCAATGCGGCATTCTTCAATGATGGTTCCGGATTCCAGATTGTCGATGACGGCGATCTGAAGCGGCGTGAACTCGATAAGGACGAGGTCAAGTACATCAGGGAGCACGTGAAAGATTCCGGTACGCATAACTTTGGTACGACACAGGCGACCGCAGCCAATGCTGATATCAATACGGCATCGGGCGAAGTGGAGCACGCAGCGGACGATGTTACGATGCGTGCAGGGATGCGCCATTATGGTTCGGATTCGACTGTCGCGAGTGAGAAGATTATCTATACCGGACATAATGATCTCAACTATAAGATTACGGTAGACTATCGCATCGTGCCGCGTGTTGTCACTGTGACAGGAAAGACGGACACACAGAAATATAAAGGCTCGGGATATACCTATTCCGGTTATAATGGGGTCACGTTTGCCAACTTTGCGAACGGACAGACGGCATCATCAGCGGGAATTACGGCGGGGTCTATTACCTATACGCCGATTGTGGATTCCACACAGACGAGCGGCTATGCCCAGGGGGCAATCCACGCAGGGACCTATGATCTCGATGTGTCAGGAAACCTGAGGGCAGCAAACTATAATTTTGTTTACAAACCAGGAAAACTGACGAT
Organism: Selenomonas sp. oral taxon 478; assembly: GCF_001189555.1. NCBI lineage: Bacteria > Bacillati > Bacillota > Negativicutes > Selenomonadales > Selenomonadaceae > Selenomonas > Selenomonas sp. oral taxon 478. The sequence continues at coordinate 1,587,807 of NZ_CP012071.1, forward strand.
TCAGCCGCGCGAGATTCACTTTACTGCACCGAGCGGCACGCGTATTTACGGCAATGAAAATAATACCGCACAGCTGACGGGAAGCCTGTCTCATACGGGAGATTGGCTTGTTTCAGGTGACTCTTTTGACGCGTATACGGTTACGGCAACTGACAGCGCGAACCATGCTGTGACGAAGGAAACAGGCGTGGGCACCTACACGATGAAGGTGCAGGGAGCCACCATTGCCTCCAGCAGCGTTGCACGGGACGGGGATTACAAAATTACCTCAACGCCAGGTACACTGACGATCAATAAGCGTGACCTCTATATCACGGCGGGAGACAAGAGCCGTGCGTACGGCGATGACAATGATAAGGCGACGTATGTACCTGGCTCATCGAAGTTCACCGTGCGTACGGCGACAGCGACGACAGGCCTTGCGAACGACGATAAAATTTCGGATGTAGTGGAGACGCTCGACCCCTTGGCGACGGTGACGACGCACGCGGGAACGACAGGACTCAAGACAACGGTCTCGGGCGCGACCTTCGGCGTGGGCACGGATGCGAACTACAACGTGCACTATACGGACGGCACGTTGAGTATTACAAAGCGTAATCTGACGCTCGTTGCGGGTGATAAGACGCGCATCTACGGTGCGGCAAACAATACGGCCTCCTATGTGAACGGGACGGGGCTCTTTGCAGTCAAGACAGGGACGAACCTCGTCAACGGCGATCAGGTGACCTCGGTGACGGAGTCACTTGACGGCAATGCGGCAACGGATGCGGGCGTAACAGGGCTCATGACGCATATCTCGGGGGCTGTAATTGGCGGCGGAGCCGGCAATACGAATGACTACAACATTACCTACGAGACGGGCACACTCAATATAACGAAGCGCGATTTGACGCTCCATGCGGGCGACAAGACGCGTGTCTACGGTGCGGAGAACAGCACGGCGACCTATACGGGCGGCACGTCGAAGTTCCGCGCTGACGCCGCGACGGGGACGACGGGTCTCGTGAACGGCGACACGATCGCCGACGTCACGGAGTCGACGAACGCCCTCATCACGACGAACGCGGGCACGACGGGGCTCAAGACGAAGATCGCGGGCGCGACCTTCGGCGTGGGCAAGGCGTCGAACTACAACATCACCTACGTCGACGGTGGCTTCGACATCACGAAGCGCGACCTCTATATTGATGCAGGAAATAAGACCCGCGCGTACGGCGCAGAGAACAGCATAGCAACCTATACGGGCGGTACGTCGATGATTAACGTACGCACGGCGACGGCGACGACGGGGCTTGCAAACGGCGATACGATTTCTGCCGTCACGGAGACGATTGATCCGACGGTGACCGTCACGACGGATGCAGGAACGACAGGTCTCTGGACACGGGTCTCGGGCGCAACGTTCGGTACAGGGCTGGCTTCCGACTATACGATTCACTACGGAGATGGCAATTTCAGCATCACGCCGCGTGAGGTAAAGGTGACGGCAGGAAATGCCGAGCGCAACTACGGGCAGCCGAATCCCGTCGTGACGGCATACACCGTTGAGCACGGAACGAGTGCAACAAATCGCGGGCTGCTCCCGGTGGATAGCATTCCCATTACGGGAATCACGTCGACCTATGCGCCGTCGATAACGACAACGACCAATGCGGGGACGTATAACAACGTAATCACCATTGACCCATCCTCTGTTACGGGCAGCTATACCGGTGCGACGAATCTTGCAAACTATCGTTTTGTATATGAGCCCGGCACGCTGACCATCAAACCGACGGGCTTTACGCCGAGCACGCCGGGCGGTGCAGCAGTGATGACGAGCACGACGACATCGTCACAGACGACATCCGGCATGACGACGGGCGGCGGCGGTGCATCTGTCGGCACGCAGACGGGCGGCTCCGGCAGCATCGGCGGCGGCCCCGGACCCAGCATCGGCGGACTGCCTGGCGGTGGCGGCGGTGGTACGGGTGCCGGAGGTGGCGGCGGTGCAGGCGGCGGAACTGTTCCGACGCCGGGCACAATACCGGGCAGCTCGACCACGACGGGCGGCGGCTCTACACCGGGAACGACAACAGGAACAACGACGGGCACAGGCGGCTCGTCTGCTTCGAGTACAACAACGGGCGGCGGAACGACGGGCTCAACTACGGGCACGGGCGGAACGTCGACCACAACAGGTGGCTCGTCTACCTCGACAGGCGGCTCCTCGACAAGCACAGGTGGCTCTTCTACTTCAACAGGAGGCTCTTCGACCAGCACGAGCGGTTCTTCTACTTCAACAGGAGGTTCTTCCTCCAGTTCGGGTGGTTCGTCTACAACTGGTGGATCTTCCTCCAGCTCGGGCGGCTCTTCTTCCGGCACAGGCACGTCGACCAGCGGTGGCTCTACGCCGGGCACGGGAACAGTCCCGGGCACTACACCGACACCGGGCGGCAGCACGGGAGGCTTTAGCTTCACAGGCGGCAGCTCCGGCTCTGTCCCGGGAATGCCCGGCGGCAGCGTCGGCGGTGGCACGGCAATCCCGGGCGGCAGCTCGGGCGGCATCAGTGTCGTCGGCGGCGGCACGGGCAGCATCACCGGAAATCCGGGCGGCCTGACGGGCGGCACGACGATCCCGGGCGGCAGCTCGGGCGGCGGCGTCAGCCTTGGCGGCGGTGGCCTCACGGGAGGTTCCACACCGAGCACGGGTGGCCTCACGGGTGGCTCAACGCCGAGCACCGGCGGTGTAACTGGCGGCACAATGCCAAGCACAGGCGGACTTACCGGTGGTTCGACACCGAGCACAGGTACATCCACGGGCGGCACGGGGACAACTCCGGGCGGCTCGACGGGCTCTACGCCGAGTGCAGGAACAACCACGGGTGGGTCAACCCCGAGCACGGGCACAACACCGGGCAGCTCGACCACAACGGGCGGCGGCTCTACACCGGGAACGACAACAGGAACAACGACGGGCTCAACTACGGGCACGGGCGGAACGTCGACCACAACAGGTGGCTCGTCTACCTCGACGGGAGGCTCTTCGACCAGCACGAGCGGTTCTTCTACTTCAACAGGAGGTTCGTCCTCCAGTTCTGGCGGTTCGTCCACAAGCGGTGGAAGCTCCTCCTCTGGCGGCTCGTCCTCCGGTTCGGGCACGTCGACCAGCGGTGGCTCTACGCCGGGCACGGGCACAGTCCCGGGCGCTACACCGACACCGGGCGGCAGCATGGGAGGCTTTAGCTTCACGGGCGGTGGCTCCGGCTCTGTTCCGGGAATGCCCGGCGCCAGCGTCGGCGGCGGTACGGCGATCCCGGGCGGCAGCTCGGGCGGCATCAGCGTCGTTGGCGGCGGCACGGGCAGCATCACGGGCAATCCGGGCGGCCTGACGGGCGGCACGACGATCCCGGGCGGCAGCTCGGGCGGCGGCGTCAGCCTTGGCGGCGGCGGCCTGACCGGCGGTTCGACACCTAGCACAGGTGGTCTTACGGGTGGTTCCACACCGAGCACGGGCGGCCTTACCGGCGGTTCGACGCCGAGCACCGGCGGTGCAACTGGCGGCTCTACGCCGAGCACGGGTGGCCTTACGGGTGGTTCCACACCTAGCACGGGCGGCCTTACCGGTGGCTCTACGCCAAGCACAGGCGGACTTACCGGTGGTTCGACACCGAGCACGGGCACAACACCGGGCAGCTCGTCCACAACGGGCGGCGGCTCTACACCGGGCACGACAACAGGAACAACGACGGGCACAGGCGGCTCGTCTGCTTCGAGTACAACAACGGGCGGCGGAACGACGGGCTCAACTACGGGCACGGGCGGAACGTCGACCACAACAGGTGGCTCGTCTACCTCGACGGGCGGCTCTACGCCGGGTACTGGCACAGTACCGGGCGCTACACCGACACCGGGCGGCAGCACGGGAGGCTTTAGCTTCACAGGCGGCAGCTCCGGCTCTGTCCCGGGAATGCCCGGCGGCAGCGTCGGTGGCGGCACGGCAATCCCGGGCGGCAGCTCGGGCGGCATCAGTGTCGTCGGCGGCGGCACGGGCAGCATCACCGGAAATCCGGGCGGCCTGACGGGCGGCACGGCGATCCCGGGCGGCAGCTCGGGCGGCGGTGTCAGCCTTGGCGGCGGCGGCCTGACCGGCGGTTCGACACCTAGCACAGGTGGCCTCACGGGAGGCTCGACACCGAGTACGGGCGGCCTTACTGGTGGTTCCACACCGAGCACGGGTGGCCTTACGGGCGGCTCTACGCCGAGCACGGGCGGCCTTACGGGAGGTTCTACACCGAGCACGGGCGGACTTACTGGTGGTTCCACACCGAGCACGGGTGGTGTAACTGGCGGCACAACGCCAAGCACCGGTGGTGTTACGGGTGGAACGACGCCAAGCACAGGCAGCTCGTCTACTTCGAGTACAACAACAGGCGGCGGCACGACGGGCTCGACTACGGGCACGGGCGGAACGTCGACCACGACGGGTGGCTCGTCCACCTCGACAGGCGGTTCCTCGACAAGCACAGGTGGATCGTCTACCTCGACAGGAGGTTCTTCCTCCAGTTCGGGTGGTTCGTCCACGAGCGGCGGAAGCTCCTCCTCGGGCGGCGGCTCGTCCTCCGGTTCGGGCACGTCGACCAGCGGCGGCTCTACGCCGGGTACTGGCACAGTCCCGGGCGGCACACCGACACCGGGCGGCAGTACGGGAGGCTTTAGCTTCACGGGTGGCGGCTCCGGCTCTGTCCCGGGAATGCCCGGCGGCAGTACCGGCGGCACGGCAATTCCGGGCGGCAGTTCGGGTGGCATCAGCGTCGTTGGCGGCGGCACGGGCAGCATTACCGGAAATCCGGGCGGCCTGACGGGCGGCACGACAATTCCGGGTGGCAGCTCGGGTGGCGGCGTCAGCCTTGGCAGCGGTGGCCTGACGGGTGGTTCAACGCCGAGTACCGGCGGTGTTACGGGTGGAACGACGCCAAGCACAGGCGGCCTCACTGGTGGTTCAACGCCAAGCACAGGTACACCCACGGGCGGCTCGGGGACAACCCCGGGCGGCTCGACGGGCTCTACGCCGAGTGCAGGAACGACCACAGGCGGGTCAACCCCGAGCACGGGCACAACAACCGGTGGCACAACGCCGAGCACGGGTGGCTCGTCCACAACGGGTGGCGGTACAACACCGGGAACGACAACAGGCACCACGACGGGCACAGGCGGCTCGTCTACTTCGAGGACAACAACCGGCGGCGGCACGACGGGCTCGACCACGGGCACGGGCGGAACGTCGACTACGACGGGTGGCTCGTCCACATCGACAGGCGGTTCCTCGACAAGCACAGGTGGATCGTCGACCTCGACAGGTGGCTCTTCGAGCAGCACGGGCGGTTCTTCTACTTCAACAGGAGGTTCTTCCTCCAGTTCTGGTGGTTCGTCCACGAGCGGCGGATCTTCGTCCAGCTCTGGTGGCTCCTCCACGAGTGGCGGAAGCTCCTCTTCGGGCGGCGGTTCGTCCAGTTCGGGCACGTCGACCAGCGGCGGTTCTACGACGGGTACTGGCACAGTCCCGGGCGCTACACCAACACCGGGCGGCAGCACGGGAGGCTTTAGCTTCACGGGCGGCGGTTCCGGCTCTGTTCCGGGCATGCCCAGCGGCAGCGTCGGCGGCGGCACGGCAATTCCGGGCGGCAGTTCGGGCGGCATCAGCGTCGTTGGCGGCGGCACGGGCAGCATTACCGGAAATCCGGGCGGCCTGACGGGCGGCACGACGATTCCGGGCGGCAGCTCGGGCGGCGGTGTCAGCCTTGGCGGCGGCGGCCTGACCGGCGGTTCGACACCTAGCACAGGTGGCCTCACGGGAGGCTCGACACCGAGTACGGGCGGCCTTACTGGTGGTTCCACACCGAGCACAGGCGGACTTACTGGTGGTTCGACACCGAGCACAGGTACATCCACGGGCGGCACGGGGACAACTCCGGGCGGTTCGACGGGCTCTACGCCGAGTGCAGGAATGACCACAGGCGGGGCAACCCCCAGCACGGGCACAACAACCGGTGGCACAACGCCGAGTACGAGTGGCTCGTCTACCACGACAGGCGGCTCTTCGACCAGCACGGGTGGATCGTCCACAAGCGGCGGAAGCTCCTCCTCGGGCGGCGGCTCGTCTAGCTCGGGTGGATCTTCTTCCAGTTCGGGCACGTCGACAGGCGGCTCCGAGACGAATACGCCGCAGGGGTCGACGCAGGTGCTGACCAGCGACAAGGTCATTGTCACGATGGGGAACAACCCTGAGACACATGACTATGTTGAGGGCTCGGACGGCTCGTTCGGCTTTGACCTCGGGAAGACACGCGGGATTCGTGGTGTGCACCACGAGGAGATCCCCAACAGCACGGCTGAGGCAATCCCCTTCCTCTTTACGGACGGCGGCTCGCGCGATCTCGACGGCATCTATACGATCAACTATAGTCCCGTACGTCTGACGATCAAGCCTGCCTCAAAGAAGGCGGACATTCCGGATCCGAAGGAAATCCGCAATATGTCTGAGCAGAGGCTCAACTTCCTCTATCAGACAGCAAACGGAGCCTATGAGGTGACGTTTGGCAACGGCATTGTGACGCTTTATCCGAAGGATGAACCGGCACTTACGATTGTGACGAGTTCAGACCGCAAGGCGGAACGCGCCGTGCTGGCATCGGGACTTCTCACAGCAATTGAGAATCTCGGCGTAACGCCGGTAGAGATCCGCGCGGTCTACATCTTCAAGGTCTTTGCGGATAAACCGACTGCGTAGTAGTTTATTCCATCCTATGGAGCGGTACGGGACAGTTTGTTTTCGTGTCGCTCTTTTCTTGTGTCCTGTCACGGTAAGGAATCCTGCGATCTTTTGGATGGCAGGGGACGCTAAAAGAGATATCCGTAATAAAAAATTTGACTTTTTGTCATTTTGCTATTGACTTTTTGTTTTTTACGCTGTATATTCTTTATAGATTTTGATTAGCACTCAGACCAATAGAGTGCTAACAGAATTGAAAGGAGAGGGGTGAATGTCGAACGATCTGGATGAGCGCAAGAGCCAAATCCTATGGGCGGTCGTCGATGACTACATTGCATCGGCGGAGCCGGTCGGGTCACGGACGCTTGCGCAGAAGTACAATCTCGGCATCAGCCCGGCCACCATTCGCAACGAAATGGCGGATCTGGAAATGCTCGGTTATCTGGAGCATCCGCACACATCCGCCGGACGCATTCCGTCGTCGAAGGGCTATCGCTTCTACGTCGACGGGCTGCAGCCCATCGCTCCGGTGACGGATGCCGAGAAGACAAAGATTCATGATTGGTACAAAGGGCGCGTGCGGCGGCTCGATGAGGTGTTTCAGGAAACGGCGCGCCTCATCGCCGATGTGACACATAACCTGTCGCTCGTGCTTGCACCGCAGGCCGCACAGTCCACGTTCCGCATGCTGCAGTTCCTGCCGCTTGATCTCGGTCACGCGATTGCCGTCCTCATGACGGATGCAGGGTTCGTCGAAAACCGTATCGTCGAGATTCCAGACGGTGCGACGTTCGCAGACTTCCAGCGGATGGCGGGCGCGGTGAATCAGACGCTCTCGGGCAAGGCACTCCGTGCTGTGACAAAGCAGGATATGCGACGCATCCGCGATGCGATCGGCGATGAGTCGATCTTCGTCGCGGCGGTGGAGGTGATGCACCGCGCGCTCGAAGGGCGTGAGGATGGTCGTCTTTATCTTGGTGGGACAGCGCAGCTCCTCAGCAATCCCGAGTTTCAGGATCTCGATCGCGTACGCGCGATGCTGCTCGTCCTTGAGCGCGAGGATCTTGTGAAGGATATCCTGCATACCCATGCGGGAGAGGGACTGACAGTCACGATCGGGCGAGAGAACGAGAGCAGTACGTTTTGGGACAGCAGCTTCATCACGGCGACCTATCATGTCGACGGAAAGCTGCTCGGAACGATTGCCGTGCTCGGGCCGACGCGGATGGAATATGCGAAAGCAATGCGCATCCTTGAATATGTCAATACGAACTTGACAGAAATGATCTATCAATTAAAGTGGTAGGAGAGGTGAACGGCTTGCAGGAAGAAGAGAAGGTACAGGACACGGCAGAGGGGCAGTCTGAGGCTGCTGCGGATGCTGTGACTGAGACGGATGCGGCGGACACACCCGCAGGGGAGGAGGACAGCGCCCCGACCGAGGCGGATAAAATTGCTGCACTCGAGGCGGAGCTGAAGGAAAAGAGTGATCGTGTCCTGCGCCTGCAGGCGGATTTTGAAAATTTCCGCCGCCGCACGGCGAAGGAAAAAGAAGAACTCGCCGCCGTCATTACGCAGAATATGCTCGGCGATCTGTTGCCGCTCCTCGATAATTTTGAGCGGGCACTCGCCGTGGAGCAGACGGATGTCGAGGCGTTCCAGAAGGGCGTCGAGATGATTCACACGCAGCTGCGTGAGGTCATGCAGAAGCACGGCCTTGAGGCCATCGAGGCAGAGGGCCAGCCCTTCGATCCGAATTTTCACCAGGCGGTGATGCGCGTGGAGGATGCGGATGCAGAGGACGGAACGATCACACAGGTGCTCCAGAAGGGCTACCAGGCAAAAGGACGTGTGATCCGCCCCGCGATGGTGCAGGTCGCCGGTAACTAACGAAATAATATCTTTATGATTTTTGGGGGAATATAACATGGCTAAAGTAATTGGTATTGATCTTGGTACGACGAACTCGGTTGTCTCCGTGATGGAGGGCGGCGAGCCGGTCGTTATTACGAATCCTGAGGGCAGCCGCATCACGCCGTCTGTTGTCGGTTTTACGAAGGACGGCCAGCGTCTCGTCGGCCGCCTCGCGAAGAATCAGGCGGTGTCGAATCCTGACCGCACGATCTCGTCGATCAAGCGTCACATGGGTGATCCGAACTATCATGTCACGATTGATGGAAAGAGCTACACGCCGCCCGAGATCTCAGCAATGATTCTGCAGAAGCTCAAGAGCGATGCAGAGGCATATCTCGGCGAGACGGTTTCGCAGGCGGTCATCACGGTGCCGGCGTACTTCAATGACAGCCAGCGTCAGGCGACGAAGGATGCGGGTAAGATCGCAGGCCTTGAGGTGCTGCGTATCATCAACGAGCCGACGGCGGCGGCACTCGCCTATGGCTTGGATAAGGATCAGGATGAGACGGTGCTCGTCTTCGACCTTGGCGGCGGCACATTCGATGTCTCCATTCTTGAGCTGAGCGAGGGCGTGTTCGAAGTCAAGGCGACGAACGGCGACACGGTGCTCGGCGGCGACGATTTCGATAAGAAGATCATGGACTGGATGGTCGAGGAGTTCAAGAAGGAGAACGGCATCGACCTCTCGCAGGACAAGATGAGCGCACAGCGTCTCATCGAGGCGGCTGAAAAGGCGAAGATCGAACTCTCGAGCATGAGCCAGACGAACATCAACCTGCCGTTCATCACGGCAGATGCCACGGGCCCGAAGCATCTCGATCTGACGCTCTCGCGTGCGAAGTTCGATGAGCTGACAGCTGACCTCGTGGAACGCACGATGGTGCCGACGCGCAAGGCTATGGAGGATGCGGGGCTCTCGGGCAGCGACATCGACAAGATCATTCTCGTCGGCGGCTCGTCCCGTATCCCTGCGGTACAGGAAGCCATCCGCAAGATCCTTGGCAAAGAGCCCTCGAAGGGCGTGAACCCGGATGAGTGCGTCTCCATCGGCGCCGCGATCCAGGGCGGTGTCCTCGTCGGTGAGGTCAAGGATGTCCTGCTCCTCGACGTTACCCCTCTTTCGCTCGGCATCGAGACCCTCGGCGGCGTCTGTACGAAGATCATCGAGCGCAACACGACGATCCCGACCTCGAAGAGCCAGGTGTTCTCGACGGCGGCGGACAATCAGCCGGGCGTTGAGATCCATGTCCTGCAGGGTGAGCGCGAAATGGCAGCGGGCAACAAGACCCTCGGCCGTTTCCAACTGACGGACATCCCGCCCGCACCGCGCGGCGTACCCCAGATCGAAGTCAAGTTCGACATCGATGCAAACGGCATCGTCAATGTGTCGGCAAAGGATCTCGGCACGGGCAAGGAGCAGAAGATCACGATTCAGTCCGACAGCGGCATGAGCAAAGAGGACATCGACCGCATGGTCAAGGAAGCCGAGGCACACGCTGCCGAGGATAAGGCGCAGAAGGAAGCCGTCGATGCGCGCAACACGGGCGACTCCCTTGTCTATCAGGCGGAGAAGGCGATCAAGGATCTCGGCGAGAATGCGGACAAGGCGCTCGTCTCCAAGGTACAGGCAGGCATTGATAAGCTGAAAGAGGCGCTCAAGGGCTCTGACATCGAGGCAATCAAGTCCGCGACGGAGGAAGTCCGCCAGCCGCTCTATGAGCTTTCTGCCGCTGCCTATCAGCAGGCACAGCAGGCGGCGGGTGCCGCCGGTGCAGCGCCGGGCGCGGAGGCAAATGCCGGCGCAGGTGCGCAGGGAGCGCCGCAGGACGACAACGTCGTCGATGCGGAGTTCACCGAAGTCAAGGATGATAAGAAGTAAGGTGGTATCGTGAGCGAGAAACGCGATTACTACGAAGTCCTGGGGCTCAAAAAGGGAGCCTCGGACGACGAGATCAAAAAAGCATACAAGAAACTCGCGCGCAAGTATCACCCCGACCTCAACCGTGACGACCCGAAGACCGCTGAGGAGAAATTCAAGGAGGTCAACGAGGCGTACGATGTGCTGAAGGATCCGAAGAAGAAGGCGACGTATGACCAGTTCGGTCACGATGCCTTTGACCCGCGCCGCGGCGGTGCGGGGGCCGGAGGGGGCAGCCCCTTCGGCGGCGGATTCGAAGGCTTCGATATGAACGATATCTTCGATATGTTCGGCATGGGCGGCGGCGGTCGCCGTGCACGCAGACAGGGCCCCGAGCGCGGGGCTGATCTGCGTTACGATCTGGAGATTTCGTTTGAGGAAGCGGCATTCGGCAAGGAGGTAGAGCTCTCCATTCCGCGCGAGGAGAACTGTCCGACCTGCGGCGGCTCCGGTGCGGCAAAAGGCTCGGAGGCGGAGACCTGCCCGACGTGCCACGGCACGGGACAGGAACAGGTCATGCAGCGAACGATGTTCGGCAATATGATGAGTGCACATACGTGTAGCCAGTGCCACGGCACGGGCAAGATCATCAAGACGCCGTGTCCCGACTGTCATGGTACGGGTCGCAAGCGCGTGACGAAGACGATCAAGGTCAACATTCCGCGCGGCGTGGACGACGGCCAGCGCGTCCGTGTGACGGGCGGCGGCGAGGCGGGTGTACGCGGCGGGGCGAACGGCGACCTCTACGTCTACATCTTCATCCGGCCGCACAAGCTGTTCCAGCGGCGCGGCAACGATGTCATCATCGAGATCCCGATCACGTTCGTGCAGGCATCGCTCGGCGCAACCGTACAGGTGCCGACGCTCGACGGGGCGGTCGATCTCAAGATCCCGGCGGGGATCCAGACGGGGACGGTGCTGCGCGTCAAGGGCAAGGGAATCCCCAACCTGCGCGGCACGGGACGCGGTGACGAGCATGTCCGCGTCAAGGTCACAACGCCGCAGAAGCTCTCAGCAAGGCAAAAGGAGCTCCTCAAGGAGTTCGCGGAGCTGAGTGGCGATGCGGTGAATCCGGAGCAAAAGAGCTTTACGGAGAAGTTCAAGGATCTGTTTACCTGATCTATTTCAGCGAGGCGGCTGCAGCGTTTGCTGCGGCCGCCTCACTGCGCATTGACATCGTTTCCTACTTTTGTTAGGATAAAAGGAATTGAAATTTGTATTGAGGGCGCATGGCATCGGGAGGGTTCATGGAAAATGTCTACGCGTTGGTCAAGCGCTTTTACTTGGCGCATGGACGCGCACAGATTTTTGTTCCGCGCACACTGACGGAGCGGTATCTGCGTGAGGCGGCGTGGCGGGGCGAGAGTGCTGAGGGGCTGTGTACGGACTGGTACTGCATCGAGGACTTTCTCACGGTCATTATGCGGCGTGATGATTCGCTCGCACGGCTTTTGATCCATATCGACTACCTTGCGCTTTTTTTCCGCTTTGCCGACGCACATATCGACCGTCGTCCGCTGAAACGCCATGCGGAGGATTATTTTAAACGCATGAATGATTTCCTCACGTATCTGGATGAGACGGGGAAGTATGAGATCGATTTCGGTGAGCTGGATGCCGATCTGGAGATGTTCTACCTTACGGGGCGTTTTCGCCTGCCGGAGCGTGTGGCGTGGGAGGAGATCGAAGGGCTGACCCTTGAGGATATCGAGGAGGATGAGCGCATCGAGATGGAGGAGCTGAATTTGCAGCTCAACGAGCTCCTCCACGAGATCGGCGAGTATTTCCGTCGCCCCATGTACCAGCGGGAGATCGGGCGCGCGGCGATGATCTATACGGGCAATCTCTACGACGCGAGTGCCTACGAGCAGTCTTCTGACGAGGAAAAAGAGGCGTTCTGGCTGCGGTTCTGGGACTATTTCTTCTTTGATTACCATCTGATCAGTACGGATGAGACACCGATCGAGCACTTCTGTGCGAAGGAGGATAAGACGCTGCGGCAGGATGAACGTGAGATTCTGCGCGATCTCCTCGCAGCACGGTTTGCCGTGCTGACGGTGGAGGAGACGTATGAGGATCACATTGTCTGCAGCGATCTTCTGCGTGAGGAGGAGGTCGTTCTGCCGCGGCCTGACATCCCGGGGGCGCTCGAGAAGAATATTCTGTTCGGACACATCTGTGATGAGGGCATGATGATGCTCAACTATATCACGGCCGTACCCGCGAGCCGACCGCTGCAGCGGCGCATCAAGGATACGATTCAGCAGGAGTATGAGCTCTTTCTCTATCAGTCGCCCAAGGCAGATATGGATAATTTTCTCGCACGCGAGGCGGCACTCGTGCGTCATACGATTCACATGCTCGCGTCGCGTGCACGGCTGAATGTTTTGCCGCAGCATGCGCTGCCGCCGAGGCGTCCGAAATGGACGCTCTCGCAGCATAGGTGTGCGGAGGAGTTCAGTGCACTTGCTGTCGTATCGGAGGCACTGGGATTCAGCCACCATGCGCGGGATTTGCTCGGGACGATGTTCTTTGACTACGCGCAGTTTGATCTGAAGCGGGCACAGACGGCGGAGATGCTGACGGCAGCGATTTTCCTCTTTGCCGAGATCAATGGCATTGATCTCACGTCGCTCACGGAGCTGTATCATGTACTCGGTTCGAATAAGCGGAGTGTCAATGCCGCGTATCGCCGCATGCGGGAGACGCTCGGCTGCGTTCCATTCGACCCGCGCTATCTGAGCGAGGAGGGGTTCGTGACGATGTTGTGCGGTGCGGCGATGCGCAAGGTGGATGAGAAAACAGAGTCGTGAAGGGAGGAGATCCCATGGAACAGGATCCGCGTATCCGGCCGATGAGTCCGGAGGAGAATGCCGCTTATCGCGGTGTGACGGTGGATGAGAGCGGCGCAGAGCCGCAGGATGAGGCACGGCATGGCTCTGCCTATGGCGGCGGGCGCGGCTCTGTGCGCTATGTCCGCATCGGGACCGGGATACCGCGCCGTTCGCTGTTTTCGAGCATTGTATGGGCAGCTGTGTTTGCGGCACTCCTTGCAGCGTTCCTCTTTGTCGCGCTGCCCGCGATTGCCATGATTCTCGTGGCCGTCCTGATTGCAGGAACGATCCTCCGTCTCATCGGTCCGAGCCGCGTGATGTCGTGGATCGTACGGCGGCTGTACGGGAGATAGATTTTGGAGAACGAGAACATTATCTTCGCCTTTTGGCGCGGCAACAGCAGATGTTTCGTGAGAAGTAGGGCTTTACAAAAGTCCTATCCTATGCTATACTGCAAGAAATTCATTTAAGTTTCGGAAAGAGTGGGTGGAAGCCCACTCTTTCATTACGTATGAGAAGAGGGAGAGCATGAGCGCGAAGATCGAGGAGCGCGTCGAGGAGATGGTGCGCGGACTGCTGACGGATTCGCCCGCCATCGAGCTGGTGGATGTCGAGTACGTGAAGGAGCGTGACTACTATCTGCGCGTTTACATCGACAAGGCGGGCGGCATCGACATCGACGACTGTCAGAGTCTCAGTGAGCGGCTGGAGGAGGTTCTCGATCGGGAGGACGTTATTCCCGACGCCTACATGCTGGAGGTTTCGTCGCCGGGGCTTGACCGTGTCCTGCGCAAGGAACGTGACTTTGTGCGTGAGCATGGACGCGTCGTCGATGTGACGCTCTATGCTCCGTTTGAGGGGAAGAAACAGTGGACAGGGACGCTCGCGGGTTATGACGGTGAGACGTTGACACTGGACGATGGGATACGGATTCCCATGAAGCAGGTCTCACAGGTGCGCCTGCATATCGATTTTTAGGAGGCTTTGGGGTTGGCAAGAAAAAATACCAAGGAGAAGGACAGCGGCAAGGAATTTTTGCAGACGCTGAAGGAGCTGGCGTACGAGAAGGGCATTGACGAAGAGCTCCTCTTTGAGACGATCGAGGCGGCACTGATCTCGGCGTATCGCCGTAACTTCGGTGCGGCGCAGAATGTCCGCATTTCCCTGTCACGTGAGACGGGCGCATTCCATGTTTTCGCCATCAAGACGGTGGTGGATGAGGTGGAGAGCGATGTCACGGAGATTGGACTTGCACAGGCTAGAGCCATCAATCCGGACTATGTGGTCGGCGACGTGGTCGAGATCGAGATGACGCCGGCAAACTTCGGACGCATTGCCGCACAGACGGCGAAGCAGGTCGTCATGCAGCGACTGCGTGAGGCAGAGCGTGGCATCGTCTACGAGGAGTACATGAACCGCTCCTCGGAGATCGTCACGGGGATCGTCCAGCGCGTTGAGGGGCATAATGTGTTCGTGGACATCGGGCGCGCCGAGGCGGTGCTCATGGCGACAGAGCAGCTGCCGAATGAGACGTACAACTACGGCGACACGGTGCGCGCCTACATCATCGAGGTCAAGCGCACGAGCCGCGGTCCGCAGATCATGCTCTCACGGACGCATCCGGGACTGCTCAAAAAGCTCTTTGAACTGCAGGTGCCGGAGATTCAGGAGGGGGTCGTCGAGATTCGCTCCATCGCGCGTGAGGCGGGCAGCCGCTCCAAGGTGGCGGTCTGGTCGTCCGAGGAGCGCGTCGATCCCATTGGCGCCTGCGTGGGCCCGCACTATATGCGCGTACAGGCGGTTGTCGATGAACTGGCGGGGGAGAAGATCGACATTGTCAAATGGAGTGACGATCCCGCGACCTATATCGCCAACTCGCTGAACCCCGCCAAGGTGATCTCGGTCGCGGTGAACGAGGCGGAAAAAATCTCCCGCGTTGTGGTGCCCGACTACCAGCTCTCGCTTGCCATCGGCAAGGAGGGGCAGAATGCCCGCCTTGCCGCAAAACTCACGGGATGGAAGATCGACATCAAGAGTGAGACGCAGGCACGGGAAACAGAGCAGGCCGATGGTGCGCCTACAGATGCGCCGTCCGAAGACCAAGCGGCGGCCGAGGAGGCCTAAATGGGGCGGGCGAAACAGCCCGAGCGGCTGTGTGTCGGCTGTCGAACGCTGCATCCCAAGGACGAACTGCTGCGTGTTGTGCGTCATGCGGATGGAACCGTCGGTATTGATCCGACCGGAAAGAGCCCGGGACGGGGGGCCTATCTCTGTCGCTCTGTCGCCTGTGTGCAGGAGGCACGGCGTCATGGCGGTCTTTCGTGGTCACTGAAAGGCCGCGTTGCACCTGCGGTCTACGATGCGGCGGAGGCGGCGGTCTCCGGAGAGGAGTGTGCTCATGGACGCAGCGACTGAAACGCGCGTACAGAATCTCCTCAGTATGGCGGCACGCGCGCGGCGTATTGTCTCGGGAGCATTCATGGCGGAGGAGATGCTGCGGAAGAAGCGCGGCGCCTATCTCCTGCTCGCGCGGGATGCGTCGGAGGAGACGAAGGATAAATTTACCCGCATGGCGGCACAGATGGACGTGCCGGCGGCGGAACTGCTGACGATGCAGCAGCTGGGACACTGTCTTGGCAAGGAATACCGTGCTGTTGCACTGCTGATAGATAGAGGATTTGCAAAGAGGCTCGCCGCCTGCTTGCATGATATACCGACGGGGGTGGATTGATGTCAGAAGCGAAATACAGAATCACCGATTTGGCGAAGGAATTTAAGATGGACAAAGGTACCATTATTGACATCCTGAAGAGCAAGAACTACAAAGTAAAAAATATGTTCAGTGCCGTCGGTGAGGAGGAGCGCGCAGCCGTCAAGGCGGAGCTCGGACGTACGGCGAAGCCCGTGCGTAAGGAGGCGCTGCCGAGCAAGGCAGCAGCGAAATCTGCGGCACCGAAGACGACTGCGCCAAAGAAGCCTGCTGAGAAGGCTGACGACGCGGAAAAGCCGGCAGAACAGCCGGAGGTAAAGGCTCCGAGTGCGCCCGCTGAGGAGAAGGAGCGCCCTGTTCTTCGTGCGCGTACGAAGGCGCCCGGCATCGTCATCGTTCGGCAGGCACCTGCCAAGACTGCGGCCGAGACGCCGCAGCGTCGGAGCAGCTCAGGGGCAGCAGGCAGCTCTGCGAGCCGCAGCTCTCGTCCGGCAGGGCGCCCCGGTGGTGCACGCCCGGCAGCGCCGGCAATGCCTGCGATGCCGCCGACGGAGGGCCGCGGTGAGAGCCGCAGACGCGGCGGCGGTCGCAGCAATGAAGGCGGTGCGGGCTCGGATCGCGGCCGCGGCGGGCGTGGCGGCGCGCGACGCGATCGTGAGGAGCGCAGCGATCTGCGTCAGAACGACCGCAGCCGCGGCGGCGCACGCAAGGGGCGCAAGGGGGGACGCGGCACTGCAGCGCCTGCTCCCGCAGCAAAGGTGGAGATCGCGCGGCCGAAGCACATCAAACTGCCGGAGACGATTGCCGTCAAGGATCTCGCCTCCAAGATGAGCTACACTGCATCGGACATCATCAAAAAGCTCATGCTCATGGGCGTCATGGCGAGCATCAATCAGGAGATTGACTTCGATACGGCAACGCTTGTGGCAGGGGAGTTTGGTGTCACCACCGAGGAACTGCCGCCGGATATCGATCCGACGCTGATCCCCGAGATCGTGGATGATCCGAAGACGCTGAAGGAGCGTCCGCCCGTCGTTACGGTCATGGGCCACGTCGATCACGGCAAGACGTCGCTGCTCGACGCCATCCGCAATACCTCGGTCAGCACGCATGAGGCGGGCGGCATCACGCAGCACATTGGTGCCTATCAGGTCGTCTGCAAGGGGAAGAAGATTGTCTTCCTCGATACGCCGGGACATGAGGCGTTCACGGCAATGCGTGCGCGCGGTGCACAGATCACGGACGTTGCGATCCTCGTGGTCGCGGCGGATGACGGCGTGATGCCGCAGACGGTCGAGGCAATCGACCACGCGAAGTCGGCGAATGTGCCGATCATCATCGCCATCAACAAGATCGATAAGCCCGGGGCAAATCCCGAGCGCGTCAAGCAGGAGCTGATGGAGTACGGGCTCGTCGCCGAGGAGTACGGCGGAGATACCATCATGGTGCCCGTCTCGGCAAAGCAGCATACGGGCATTGACGATCTGCTTGAGAACATCCTTCTCGTCGCTGAAGTTGAGGAGCTGAAGGCAAACCCGAACCGTGAGGCGCGCGGCGTCATCATCGAGGCAAAGCTCGACAAGGGACGCGGCTCCGTGGCGACTGTGCTCGTCCAGAGTGGTACGCTGCGCATCGGAGACTCTATCGTCGTCGGTACGGCGTACGGACATGTCCGCGCGATGATCAACGACCGCGGCGACAACGTCAAGAAGGCGGGGCCGTCGATGCCGGTCGAGATCCTCGGTCTCAACGATGTGCCCTCGGCAGGTGACATCCTTGCCGCCGTCGATGAGAAGCAAGCACGCTCCATCGCCGAGGCACGCCTTGGAAATCAGCGCCGCGACCTCATCAAATCGAAGAGCGTTTCGCTCGATGCGCTCTTCCAGCAGATTCAGGAAGGCGACATCAAGGATCTCAACATCCTTGTCAAGGCGGACGTGCAGGGCTCGGTCGAGGCACTGAACTCGGCCCTCCTCGGTCTCAACAAGAACGACGAGGTGCGTGTGAGCATCGTGCATTCGGGCGTCGGTGCGGTCAGCGAGTCCGACATCATGCTCGCCTCCGCATCACAGGCAATCGTCATCGCGTTCAACGTGCGTCCCGATGCGAACGCACGCCGCCTTGCTGATACGGAGAACGTGGACATCCGCACCTACCGCGTCATCTACGATGCGCTCAACGATGTCAAGGATGCGATGAGCGGCATGCTGAAGCCGAAGTACAAGGAAGTGATCCAGGGACGGGTCGAGATCCGTCAGGTCATGCGCTTTTCCAAGGCATTGGTCGCTGGTTCGTACGTCCTTGAGGGCAAGATCAAGAGCAACTCCAAGATCCGTATCCTGCGCGACAATGTCGAGCTGTTCGACGGAGAGATCGACTCCCTGCGCCGCTTCAAGGATGAGGTGAAGGAGGTCGCCGCCGGCTATGAGTGCGGCATCTCGATTGTCGACTTCCGCGACTTTGCCGAGGGCGATATCATCGAGGCGTATACGATGGAGGAGATCGAGACCTCCATTGCCGAGGCGAACAAGGCGGCAGAGCAGAAGCGTGAGGAACAGGCTGCTGCAGCTGCGGCAAAGGCAGAAGAGCACGCCGAAGAAGAATAATAACCGGCAGTCTGCTGCCCGCCGATGATGGCGGACAGCGGGCTGTCTTTGTATGGATTTTCCTGCGTTTTACCGGAGAGGAGGCGCACCTTGAGCAAGGTTCGCGTAGAAAAGGTTCAGGAGCTGATGAAACAGGAAGTCAGCGATATTATTTTCAACGAGTTAAAAGACCCCCGCATCGGCTTCGTGACGGTCACCTCCGTTGCGTGTACAGAGGATCTGCGTGAGGCGAAGATCTACGTCAGCGTCATGGGGGATGAGAAGAAGGCGCGCGATACACTGAACGGACTAAATAGCTCGCTCGGCTTTGTACGGCGCGAAATCGGCAAGCGCATCCGTCTGCGTTTTACGCCTGAGATCAGCTTTGCGCTCGATACATCACTGAATTACAGCGACCACATCCAGCGCCTGCTCAACGAGATCCATGAGGAGCAGCCAAATGGGAAGAAGGAGGACGTATGAAGATCACTATGGACGATGCGGCGCAGATGCTCCGCGATGCACAGACCGTCATTCTCACATCACACATCCGCCCCGATGGGGATGCCATCGGCTCGGCGCTCGGTCTCATGCACGTTCTGCGTGCAGAGGGCAAGGATGTGCGCGTCCTGATCGACGATGAGATCCCGCGCATTTTTAACGTTCTGCCGGATGTGGATCAGATCGAACGCCCCGTCAAGGGACAGCGGTACACTGCCGACCTGCTCGTCGTCTGCGATGTCGAGCTCGGGCGTACGGGGGAGTCAGTGCCCTCTGTGGACGCCGTGCGGCTGCTCAACATCGACCATCATGTGACGAACGATGAGAAAGCGGACTATCTCTATCTGGATCCTGATGCTGCCGCCACCTGCGAGATCGCCTACGACATCACACGCACGCTCGGCGTTACACCAACGCTCGACGCGGCGATCTGCTTTTATACGGGGATTGCAATGGATACGGGCTTTTTCCGATTCTCTAATACGACGCCGCATACGATGCGCGCGGCGGCGGATCTCATCGAGATCGGTGTGAAGCCGAACGTCGTCTCCGTGGCGATGGAGATGAAGTCGTACGATGAGGTCATGGCACAGGTCAAAGCGATCCGAAACCTTGAGATGTTTTTCGACGGCAGGGTTGCCGCCGTCTTTATCGACGAGGAGCGGGCGCGCGCGGTCACAACGACGGAGGGGCTGCTCGACAAGCTGCGCGTGATCGAGGGGACACAGGTTGTGTTCTTTATGAAATGGCTGGAAAAGAATACCTACCGCATCAGCATGCGCTCAAAGGGGACGAATGTCTCGCGCATTGCACAGAAATTTGACGGCGGCGGGCACATCCGTGCGGCGGGATGCACGATCCACGCGCCCTTTGCCGAGGCTCGTACGGCGATCCTCGATGCCATCGGGGAGGAGCTGAACGCGTAAACCGTGGACGGATTCATCAATATACTGAAGCCGACGGGGATGTCCTCGCACGATGTCGTCGATGTCGTGCGGCGCATCTTTCATCAGAAGCGCGTCGGCCATGCGGGGACGCTGGATCCTGCTGCGGCAGGGATTCTCCCTGTTGCCCTTGGGCGTGCTGCGCGGCTTGTGGAGTATCTTGAGGGGGCGGATAAGTCCTACCGTGCCGAGATTGCCTTTGGCTATGCGACGGATACGGGGGATGTCTACGGGGAGGTAACGGAGTGCGCAGAGTACCCCGTTCTGCCGTCGGCGGAGGAGGTCGAGGCGGTACTCGCACACTTTCGCGGGTGCATCACCCAGCGTCCCCCCGTCTACTCGGCAATCAAGGTCGGCGGGAAGCGCGCCGCCGATCTCGTGCGGCAGGGACGGGCGGTGGAGATTCCGACGCGCACGGTCACCATTCACCGATTGGAACTCCTGCACATTGATGCTGAGCGGCGGCGTATCCGCATCGACGTGGACTGCTCCAAGGGAACCTATATCCGTTCCCTCTGCGCCGACATCGGTGCGGCACTGCATCTGCCCGCGACGATGCGCTTCCTCCTGCGCAGCCGTGTCGGTGCGTTCACCCTTGCGGATACCTATACCCCAGAGGAACTTGCAGAGGCGGGGGAGGATGCCGTCTGCGCGGCAGACCGCGCCCTGTCGCTCCCATGCTACGAGCTGACACAGCAGCGTGTCAAGGCGTTTTACAGCGGGCTCTCAACCACGGAACGGCGCCCTCTCGCTGCAGGGCTTTATCGTGTCTATGCGGACGGCGTTTTTCTCGGTATCGGACGCTATGATGCCGATGCACAGGAAATGTACCCGGAGAAGGCGTTTCCACCGGTTTGAGATTTAGAGGAATTTATTCATATTTCCCTTGTTGGGCTGTCGTATCGACAGTCCTTTTGTTTTGAGAATCTCCCTCTCTATGGTATAATGGCAGGCGTAACGATAAGGAGGATACGTTTGATGAAAATAGATGATGTGATTCACGGGTTTCGTTTGCTTCGCTCGGAGCAGATTACAGAGGCAGAGGGAACGGCACGCACGTTTGTGCATGAGAAGACGGGAGCGCAGCTGTTCTTTTTAGAGACGGCGGACGACAACAAGGTGTTTTCGATCAGCTTCCGTACGCCGCCGGTCGATGATACGGGGGTGGCGCATATCGTGGAGCACTCCGTGCTCTGCGGCTCGCGCAAGTATCCGCTGAAGGAGCCGTTCGTGGAGCTCGTGAAGGGCTCGCTCAATACGTTCCTCAATGCGATGACGTTCCCCGATAAGACGATGTACCCTGTGGCAAGCCGCAACGACCGCGATTTTCAAAATCTGATGGATGTCTATCTGGATGCGGTGTTTTACCCGGCGATGCGTGAGAATCCGCAGGTACTCATGCAGGAGGGGTGGCACTACGAGCTTGAAAATACAGATGCGCCGCTGACGTACAGCGGAGTGGTCTACAATGAGATGAAGGGCGCGCTCTCCGCGCCGGATGATCTCCTCGGCAGCCGCATCATGGCGGCACTCTATCCTGATACAACATATGGCTATGAGTCGGGCGGCGATCCCGAGGCGATTCCCGCGCTGACGCAGGAGCAGTTCCTCGCGTTCCATGCTCGCTACTATCATCCGTCCAACAGCTATATCTATCTCTATGGAAATCTCGACATCGAGGAGAAGCTGGCGTATCTCGACCGTGCCTACCTCTCGCATTTTGACCGCATTCCCGTGCCGTCGCGCATTGATCGTCAGTCTGCATTCCCGGCGTGCGTCCGCAAGAATCATTTCTATCCCATCGGCGCGGAGGAGCCACTCGCAGAGAATGCCTTTCTCTCGCTTAGCTGGGTGATCGGCGATACGTCGGATATGAAGCGTGTCATGGCACTGCAGATTCTCGACCATGCGCTGCTGCGGATGCAGGGTGCGCCGCTGCGGCAGGCGCTCATCGACGCGGGGCTCGGACGCGATGTGGATTCGAACTACGAGAGTGACATTCTTCAGCCGTTCTTCAGCATCGTGGTCAGCAAGTCGGAGACGGCGCGCGCGGAGGAGTTCGCACGGGTTGTGCGGGAGACGCTGACGCAGCTCGCGGATGGGGGACTCAATCATCAGCTCGTACAGGCATCGCTCAATACGCTCGAGTTCCGCCTGCGTGAGTCGGACTTCGGCTCGTCACCCAAGGGGCTGATCTACGGGATTCGCCTGATGAAGACGTGGCTCTACGGCGGTGCGCCCGAGGACTATCTGCGCTATGAGGATACCCTTGCTGCTCTCAAAAAGGGTCTTAAGGACGGCTACTTCGAGCAGCTGATTCGTGAGGCGTTCCTCGACAATCCGCACGCCGCTCTCGTGACACTCGCGCCGAGCCGTACACTCGGTGCGGAACGGGCGGCAGTCCAGGCGGCGGAGCTGGCGGAGAAGAAGGCTGCGATGAGTGCAGACGAGGTTGCGGAGGTTATGCGCTCCTGTGCGGCGCTGAAGGCGGCGCAGGAGGCTCCTGACACGGAGGAGGCACTGCGCTCGATCCCTATCCTTGCACGGTCGGACATTCGCAAGGATGCGGAGCGTCTGCCGCTCGAGGTGCGCGATCTCGCGGGGACGAAGATGCTCTTTTCGGATCTCGAGACGAACGGCATTGTCTATCTGAATTTCTACTTCCCGATGGCGGCGGTTGCACAGGAGGATCTGCCGTATGCGTATCTGCTCGCAGAGATGTTTGGTGCGGTCGATACGGCGGCGCACAGCTATGCAGAGCTGGCGATGCTGCGCAGTCTCTATACGGGCGGCATCGGGGCGGACATTGTCGCCTATACGCGTGCGGGTGAGGCGGACTCACTCATGCCGCGCTTCAAGCTGCGCGCCAAGGTGCTGCGTGAGAATCTGCCGCGTCTGTTTGAGCTTCTCACGGAGATCATCGGCACGAGCGACTTCTCGGGCAGCAAGCGTATCCGCGAGCTGGTCGATGAGGAGAAGACGGGCATGGAGCTCTCGCTCCAGCGTGCGGCGAATCAGGTTGTCGCCTCACGCATTGCTGCCTATCTGACACCGGCGGGCGCCTATGCGGAGGTCGGCGGACTGCCGTTTCACGATTTTCTCTCTGCATTCAAGGAGAACTTTGACGCGGATCATGCGAAGATGCAAGCGGCATTTGCACGCATCCTGCCGCAGATCTTTAACCGCAATGATCTGATTCTCAGTGTGACGGCACCCGCCTCCATGTATGATGAGACGGCAGAGCAACTCGCCGCGTTCAGGGACACGCTCTCTGCGGCAGTGTTCCCGCCTGCGCTGTACACGTGGAACATCTGCGCACGCAACGAGGGACTGACGACGCAGAGCCGCGTGCAGTACGTGGCAAAGGGGGCGAATTTCCTCAAGCTGGGCTATCGCTACACGGGGACGATGCGCGTGCTCGAAACACTGCTCCGCTACGACTATTTCTGGACACGCATCCGTGTGCAGGGCGGAGCCTACGGCGCGATGACGCAGTTCAACCGCAACGGTTTCATGGTGTTTTCTTCCTACCGTGACCCGAACCTCGCCGAGACGCTGGATGTGCTCGATGAGACGGCGGACTATGTGCGCACGTTCGATGTGTCCGACCGTGAGATGGATAAATTCATCATCGGCACGATGAGCGGCGTGGATGCGCCGATGACGCCGCAGATGAAGGGGGATATTGCCGCAACGTTCCATCTGCGCGGCATCACGCAGGGGGATCGCCAGCGTGCGCGCGATGAGATTCTCACAGCACAGCAGGCGGACATCCGTGCGCTTGCACCGCTCGTTGCGGATGCAATGCAGGCGAATGTGCGCTGTGTGCTTGGCGGAGAGGAGAAGATCCGCGAAAATGCCGCGCTTTTTGATGCGGTGCGGCCTGCGCTGCGGATGTGACAGAGATCAACAAAGCTTTTGACTTTTCGCGCGGCACGTGGGATAATGATGACAGAATAAATAAAGGGGGAGCTTGCCATGAGAAAAGAGATTTTTCGCGGTGCGGGCGTTGCCATTATTACGCCGTTTACGGAGACTGGGGTCAACTACAACGAGCTTGGACGCATCATTGAGGATCAGATTGCGGGCGGGACGGATGCCATCGTTATCACGGGGACGACAGGCGAGTCCGCGACGATGACGGATGCAGAACATCGCGAGGCAATCCGCTATACTGTGGAGAAGGTGGGCGGGCGCATTCCCGTTGTTGCAGGTACGGGCTCGAATGAGACGTCCTACGCGATCGAGCTGTCGCAGTATGCCGAAAAGGTCGGTGCCGATGCGCTCCTCCTCGTCACGCCGTACTACAACAAATGCACGCAGAATGGTCTCGTTGCCCACTATATGAAGATTGCGGACAGCGTCGGCATTCCGGCGATTCTCTACAATGTGCCGTCGCGTACGGGTGTCGGCATTAAGACGGAGACGTATGCAAAGCTTTCGCAGCATCCCCGCATCGTCGGCGTGAAGGAGGCGAGCGGCGATCTCACGGCGATCCTGCGTCTGCGCGCCGCGACGGGCGATGATTTTGCGGTCTACTCCGGCAACGATGACCAGATTGTGCCGATTCTGTCGCTCGGCGGTTCGGGTGTGATCTCCGTGCTGTCGAATGTTGCGCCGCGCGCGGCACACGATATATGTCAGCATTATTTTGACGGTGATGTGCGCACGGCGGCAAAGATGCAGATCGACTATGCAGATCTCATCGATGCGCTCTTCTGTGAGGTCAACCCCATCCCCGTCAAAACGGCGATGCGCCGCCTCGGCTATGATGCGGGGCCTCTGCGCATGCCGCTTTCGGAGATGGAGCCGGTCCATGCGGCACAGCTCGATGCGGCACTGCGTAAGCATGGCCTGCTGAAGTGACCACATCTCTCGCTCTCCTGCCGCATGGGCTGTGTCCCGCGTGCAGGGGGGCATTTTTTGGCCTGGAGGGATGGGATGAATGTCTTAGAGGCGCGGCTTGCGGCGCAGGATGTGCTCGTCCTTGACGGAGCACTGGCAACGGAGCTGGAGGCGCGCGGTTTCTCCGTAGATGATCCGCTCTGGTCGGCAAAGGCGCTCTTTGAACGCCCCGACCTCGTGCGTGAGATTCATCTGGATTATCTGCGTGCGGGTGCAGATGTCCTGACAAGCGCAAGCTATCAGGCGACCGTCGCCGGTTTTATGCGGCGCGGTTTTACAGCGGAGAAGGCAGCAGAACTGCTGCGCCGCTCCGTCCGACTGGCGCAGGAGGCGCGCGATCTCTATCGGGCAGAGCGCGGCGGAGATGCCGCTGTGCCGCTCGTGGCGGCGTCCGTCGGACCGTACGGAGCATATCTTGCCGACGGTTCGGAGTATCGCGGCGACTATGAGGTGGATGAGGAGGCGCTCACGGCGTTTCACGCACAGCGACTGCGGATTTTCGCCTCCGCAGCACCCGATCTTCTCGCCTGTGAGACCCTGCCGTGCCTCCATGAGGCATGCGCCATCGTCCGCGTACTACGTGCGGAGGGGATCCGCATCCCCGCGTATTTCTCGTTCTCCTGTCGGGACGGTGCGCACATCAGTGACGGGACGGAGGTTGCGGCATGTGCGCGCGTGCTCGATGCCATGCCCGAGGCAGCGGCCATCGGTGTAAACTGCACAGCACCGCAGTATGTGAGTGATTTGATCCACACGATGCGACAGGAGACCAATAAGCCCATCGTCGTCTATCCGAATTCTGGTGAGTACTATGATGCAGCGACACAGATGTGGCGCGGGACGGCGGAGGATTTTGGCGCACGGTCGCGGGAATACGCAGCGGCGGGGGCACGCATCATCGGCGGCTGCTGCCGTACGACGCCGCGCGATACGGCGGCGATTGCGGCGTGGGTAAAGGGCGGCAGGAAATGGGGGGACGGAGATGGAGACAGAGCACACGGCGGATCTTCCGCGCGCTGCACGAGCGATGCGTGAATTTCTCACGGCACTCGGCGTCGACATTGTAGCGCAGGGGATGGAGGAGACGCCGCAGCGTGTTGCACAGCTCTATGCAGAGCTCTTTGCGGGACAGCATGAAGATACAGCAGAACTTTGGGTGGATGTCCTGACGGAGGAGACGGACGGTCTCGTTGCCGTACGTGCCATTCCGTTTTATTCGATGTGTGAGCATCATTTGTTGCCGTTCTTCGGCACGGCGCACATCGTCTACCAGCCCCATGCGGGCTGCGTGGCGGGCTTTGGCGTATTTGCACGGCTGGTCGCGTCGATGGCGCGCCGTCCTCAGCTGCAGGAACGGCTGACGGCTGATATCGCGCGTGAGGTCGAGCGCGGACTCGGGGCGGAGGGCGTGCTTGTCGTTCTCGATGCGCAGCAGCTCTGCATGATGATGCGCGGTGCACGAGCACACGGTGCACAGACAACGACGTCGGCGTCCTGCGGCATATTTCGCACGGATGCAGCATCACGGATGCAGGCATGGACGATGCTTGGGATGGAGAGAGGAGCACAGGATGACGGCGAATCGACACTATCGCTTTGCTGACGGGAAGGAACTGACCCTTGGCGGGCGGACGCTTGTCATGGGGATTCTGAACGTGACGCCGGACTCGTTTTCTGACGGCGGCAAGTGGAACACGCGCGACGATGCGCTCCGCCACATGGAGGAGATGGTGCGGGACGGGGCGGACATCATCGACGTCGGGGCGGAGTCCAGCCGTCCCGGCTTTGTGCCGATGAGCGCGGCGGAGGAGACGGAGCGGCTGCTGCCGTTCCTCGAAGCCGTTTTGCCCGCATGCCCCGTGCCCGTTTCCGTGGATACGTTCAAGGCGGAGACGGCACGCGCGGCACTGCGTGCGGGCGCGCATCTCCTGAATGATATATGGGGGCTTCAGTATGCCGAGGAGCCGGGGGCGATGGCGCGTGCGGCGGCAGAGGTTCATGCGCCCGTCGTCGTGATGCACAATCAGAACGGAACGGCATACGCGGGAGACATCATCGAAGCAATGCGGGATTTTTTCGCGCGTTCCTTTGCAGCGGCGGATGCGGCAGGACTGGCACGGGACAATCTCATCCTCGACCCCGGCATCGGCTTCGGCAAGACGGCAGAGCAGAATATGCACGTTCTTCGGCGCATGGACGAGCTCATTTCCTATGATGGGACAGACTATCCTGTGTTGCTCGGTGCGAGCCGCAAAAGCTTTATCGGGGCAGCACTCGGGCTGCCCGTCACGGAGCGC
This sequence comes from Selenomonas sp. oral taxon 478, assembly GCF_001189555.1. Classification (NCBI taxonomy): domain Bacteria; kingdom Bacillati; phylum Bacillota; class Negativicutes; order Selenomonadales; family Selenomonadaceae; genus Selenomonas; species Selenomonas sp. oral taxon 478. Next base: position 1,615,169 of record NZ_CP012071.1, read on the forward strand.
ATGGAGGCGACGGGGGCGGCGTGCGTCCTTGGTATTCTGCGCGGCGCATCCATTGTGCGCGTGCATGATGTGAAGCCGATTGCGCGAATGTGCCGCATGACGGATGCGATATTGGGGGCGTAGCATGGATCGTATTTTTCTGCACGGTATGCGCTTCATGGCGTGTCATGGTGCCCTCCCTCATGAGCGGGAGGTGCCGCAGGCATTCGAGGCGGATGCGGAACTGAGGCTTGATCTGTGTGAGGCAGGGGAGACGGACGATCTTCGGAACACCGTGAACTACGCTGAGGTCTATGAGCTGATACGTCGGGTGATCGAGGGAGTGCCAAAGGCGTTGATTGAGGCTCTCGCGGAGGAGGCTGCGGCGCAGATTCTTGCGACATTCCCCCGCATCCGTTCCGTTACGCTCACTGTGCATAAACCTGCCGCTCCGATCGCGGGCATCTTTGCGGATGTCGGCGTCTCTATTACGCGGGACAGGGGACAGTGATGGTACGGACAGCGTATATCGGGCTTGGGGCAAATCTTGGCGAACGCGGTGAGACGATGCGCGCGGCACTGCGGCGGCTGTCGGAACTGGATGGCATTCGTGTGGAACGCGTCTCTGCATTTTATGAGACACCGCCGTGGGGAAAGACGGATCAGCCGTCTTTTTTGAATGCCGCCGCGTGCATCACGTTTGACCGTACGCCCGAAGACCTCCTCGCGGCGATGCAGTGCATCGAACAGGAACTCGGACGCGTGCGGCATGAGCATTGGGGCGCACGTACGATAGATCTCGATCTGCTCTATGTGGACGGCGTCACGTCTGTACAGAAGCGGCTGACTCTGCCGCATCCCTATCTGACAGAGCGCGCCTTTGTGCTCGTTCCGCTGGCGGAGATTGCACCGACGCTCTGCGTTGACGGCAGACCAATTTCCGCATGGCGGGAGGAGGCGGATGCGTCGGGGATTGTGCGTGCCCCCGAAGTATTTGCCCCGTATCCGCTCGAACTCATCACAGCAGTGGATGATGCGGGCGGCATCGGACGGGCGGGGCATCTGCTCACCGACTGCCCCGAGGATATGGCACATTTTCGCCGTATGACGATGGGCAGCATCGTCGTCATGGGACGGCGTACAATGGAGAGTCTGCCGGGGAGGCGTCCGCTCGCAGGGCGTGCGAATATCGTCCTCTCACGAACGATGCAGAAGATAGACGGATTCTATGCAGCAGCCGACATCTTGGCACTCTGGCGTCTTCTGGGGCGCCTGACGGCGGAGGAGGCGCGTCCGATCTTTGTGATCGGCGGCGCAGCATGCTACCGCCTGCTTCTGCCGTATGTATGGCGGGCGCATGTGACACGCCTTTCGGGCAGCTACGATGCAGATGTCTTTTTTCCTTCGCTGGATGGATTTTCCATGACGAGCAGCAGCACAGGGCAAGACTGTATATTTGAAGTTTACGAGAGAGTTTAGCATGGCAAAGGCAATTTTCCAAAACGATTGGCAGGAACTCCTTGCGGATGAGATGGCGCAGCCCTACTATCGTGAGCTGCGCGCATTCCTCATTGAGGAGTACCGTACACGGCGTGTGTACCCCGATATGTATTCGATCTTTAATGCACTGCACTACACAAGCTTTGCTGATACGAAGGTCGTCATTCTTGGTCAGGATCCCTACCATGGAGACGGACAGGCTCATGGGCTGTCATTTTCCGTGCAGGTCGGCGTTGACCCGCCGCCGTCGTTGCTGAATATCTACAAGGAGATGCAGGACGATATCGGGATCGTCCCGCCCGATCACGGCTGTCTCATCCCGTGGGCGCGGCAGGGCGTGCTCCTCCTCAACACCGTTCTTACCGTACGCGCTCATGCGGCGGCATCGCACGCGGGACACGGGTGGGAGCGGTTCACTGATACCATCATTCGCCTCCTCGGAGCACGTGAGAAACCGCTCGCCTTCATCCTCTGGGGCAGTCCTGCACGGAAGAAACGCAGCCTCATCACGAATCCGCGCCATCTCATCGTCGAGTCGCCGCATCCAAGCCCCCTCTCAGCGCACCGCGGCTTCTTCGGCAGTCATCCATTCTCGCGTGTCAACGACTTCCTCACGCGTGTGGGGGAGACGCCCATCGACTGGCAGCTCCCTCCGGCAAGTGAGATCAAGCCGTAATCTTTGATTCTTGCTGAAAGGAGATTATCATGAATGCATTACTATTGCGCGGTATCTGTGCCCTTGGCCTGCTCAGCTGCATCGGCGGCTGCGGTGCACCCGCATCGTCGTCGAGTGAGATGCCGCATGAGATCGTGCAGGAGAACCAAGCTGCCGCAGGACAGAAGGAGATCTATCTCGCCGGCGGCTGCTTCTGGGGGACGGAACTCTACCTCAGTCTGGTGCCGGGCGTTGTCTCTGCAGAGTGCGGCTATGCAAACGGTATGAGTGCCCATCCTTCCTATGCGGAGGTATGCAGCGGGAGCGGGCATGCGGAGGCGGTTCATGTTATCTATGACCCGCACATCATTTCGCTCGATCAGCTTCTGACCGCATTTTACGACTCCATCGACCCGACGGCAGTCGATCGGCAGGGCAACGACGTCGGGCGGCAGTATCGTTCGGGCATTTACTATGTGAAGGCAGACGGCGGCAAGGATGCATCGATCATCCGTGCGTCGTTGGACGCACTGCAGAATCGTCTCGGTCAGAAGACGGCTGTCGAGATGGGACCGATCGTGAACTTTTATCGTGCAGAAGACGATCATCAGGAGTATCTCGAGAAGCATCCCAACGGTTACTGCCATATCTCCCCTGCGCTCATCGCTGCGATGCGTGAGAAACGTGCGGAAGCCGAACCGATGGGGGAGAAGAAAAACGTGCGTCATGATGAAAAGCCGACAAAGGCTGAACTCAGAGAACGTCTCACGGATCTGCAGTACGCCGTTACCCAGGAGAAGGCGACAGAGCCGCCCTTCCGCAACGAATACGATCACGAGTTTCGTGCGGGTATCTACTGTGACATCACGACGGGCGAGCCGCTTTTTGTCTCCACGGATAAATATGACTCGGGCTGCGGCTGGCCGGCGTTCTCACGTCCGATCGATGCGGCGCTGATTGCAGAGCAGGAAGATCGCTCGCACGGCATGGTGCGTACCGAGGTTACGGCGGCGAACAGCGGCGCGCATCTCGGGCACGTCTTTGACGATGGCCCCGCCGCAACGGGTGGGCTGCGCTACTGCATCAACAGTGCGTCCCTGCGGTTCATCCCGAAGGAGGACATGGAGGAGGAGGGCTATGGGGACTATCTCTATTTGCTGGAAAAATAGACTCGGAAAAATCCCAGCGTATTGAGATGATTCGTAAAATATCCCTTTGTCGTATTGACAAGCGATTCTTCCAATGTTACTATAAATGCGTTTTATGAAAACTTTATATGAAGTGGATCAGGTATCGGCGCGAACTGCCAGGTTGTTTGACAGTTTGCAGAGATATAATAGAGAATCCGGTAAGGAAACGTATTTTCCCATCAAGCCGGAGCGGTCACGCCACTGTATCAGTGAGCAACCCTGCATGGAGCCATTGTCTCCGTCACTGAGAGATTTCTCTCGGGAAGGCGCAGGTGCGCGAGGAACTGGAGCCAGGAGAACTGCCTGATTGACAATCGCCGTTTGACCTGCGAGTGATAGGGATGGGGATTTCTGCGCGTCTTCTGATGCCGTTGTGATCCTTTTTTTGTGTACCCCTTCTGCGCGTGCAGGAGGGGTCTTTTGATGCGCATCTTCTCGCTTTGCGCACAGGTTCATCGGTGCAGGATGAAGAAAGGTGACGAAGAGTGACACGAGAAAAGAAGCTGCAATACACCGATCCCCATGCGTTCTAAGGAACTGCTCTATGCACTCCTTGTCGCGGGATGCCTGCTCCTTCTTGCAGGCTGTGGGAACGGGGCACGGGTGGAGTCGGATGGGGATGCGTTCTATCGCGGTACGGATGATACCGGGGCGGAGGTCGTTGTTGAGGAGAAGCCGCATCGGATCGTGTCACTGGGACGAGGGATGGATGAGATCCTCCTTGGGATCGCACCGCCGGAGCAGATTGCGGGGCTTACCTCCACGGTGGATGATCCGGGAATATCCTGCATGACGGAAGAGGCACGCGCCGTATCCGTCAAACTCAAGGACAGAAGCCCTGAGCGCGTTGCGGCACTGGATCCCGACCTTGTCCTTGCGATTGACGGCCTACCAAAGGAGCTAGTGGATAGCCTGCGTGATTTGGGGATTCCCGTCTTTGTCTCACGTACGCCGAACAACCTCGAGGACATCTTTACGCGCATTGAGACGGTTGGACGCCTGATTGGACAGGAGGAAAATGCCGCCGCGCTCATCGCTCAAAAGCGTGCTCTTCTCGCTGATGTGGAGCGGCGCGTTGGAGATATCCCAGAGGAGGAGCGGCCCATCGTTGTTGCATTTGCATTCAGTGGTGTGTTTGGACGCAAGGATGGGCTCTTTGACGATATGTGCCGCCGTGCCTCCCTGCGCAATGGCGTGGCGATGGCGGGGCTGACGGCGACGACTGCAGTCTCGATGGAGCAGGTCGTCGCACTTAATCCCGATGTATTCCTTCTGCCGACGTGGAGTACGGAGGGGAAAACGACGGAGGAATTTCGCGAAAAACTCTGCAGCGACCCCTTGTTTATCCATGTGAAGGCCGTGCAGGAAAACCACCTCTATGCAGTTCCCGATCGGTATCGTTACAATACTTCACAGAATGCGGCAGATGCTGTCTACGCACTGGCGCGCGCGGTCTATCCGGAGCGCTTTGCCGATGAAAAGTGAGGAGATCGGGGCAGTGCCGCTGCGCATGCTCATCATGAGCCTTACCGGAAACTGTAATCTCGCGTGTCGCTACTGCTATGCCGCAGCACAGGACAGGCACACGATGACATGGGAGACGGCGCGGCGTGCCATCGACCTCGCGGCGGCGGGAAAAATGCCCTTTATCCTGCAGTTCTCGGGCGGAGAACCTCTCCTTGCACTGCCGCTGTTGCGTCAGATGGCAGACTACGTGCGCCGCAATCGTATCCCGGCACGCATGGATTTGCAGACCAACGGGACATTGTTGACCGAGGAGACGGTGACGTTTCTGCGCAATGCGCACATTGGGATCGGCGTCAGTCTTGACGGCAGACCTGCTGTGCACGACGCGCTTCGCTGTTATCCTGACGGCAGAGGAACGGCAGCGGATGTTGTCGCGGGCATTCGCCAGCTTGCACAGTGCGGCATAGAGATCGGCCTGACCACGGTCGTCACAGCGGATAATGTTGCAGAGCTTTTCGGTGTTGTCGAGATGGCGTACTATCTCGGCAATGTGCGCCGTGTGGGCTTTGATCTCCTGCGGCCGCAGGGGCGGGGCTCTGCCGTCCGTAGCGCACGGGCGGAGGACATGGCGCAGGCGATGGAAACGGTTTTTGCACTGAACCGCAAACTCGGGCGAATGACCGGGCGCACGATGGCGATCACCCAGATGGAGCAGGCGACGTGTCTTGCCCGGCGCACAGGCGGCGGGTTTTCCCACTGCCACGCGATGAACGGGGCGGGGGTGCACGTTGACGCGCTCGGGAATATCTACGCCTGTTCCTCCTTCGTCGGCGATGCGCACTTTCTGCTCGGCAATGTGGAACGCGGCATTGACGTGCAGCGCCAGAAAGAGGTGGCACAGGAGATGCAGAATGCCATGGCGTTCTGCAGGACGTGTGCGGATTTTTCCGCCTGCGGCGGCGCGTGCTATGCGCGCAGAACTGGGCAGGGATCTCCCGCCGTCTCCGCTGCCGAATGTGCACTGAAGCGTGCGGCGATGAGGGCGGCAGGATCCTGAGCAGTGGATTGGAAGGGGAATTCTATGGGAGTCGCAAAGCGTATACCGGCGATCGTTTCAGTCGTGCTCCTCCTCTGTGCTGTGCAGCTGCTTACCGCCTGCGGCAGAGCAGAGACGGGGCAGACGGCAGCGACGGAGGGGTACTCGGTTACGGATATTACGGGGCGCACCGTGCACTTCGACACGTCGCCACAGCGTATCGTTACGCTGTCTTCGACGCTCGATCAGATCGTTCTTTCCGTTGCTCCGCCGGAGCGCATGGTCGCCGTCAACATGAGCATGAAGGATCCGATCAACTCGAATATGGTTGAGGTTGCGGAGCAGGTTGAGAAAACGATACAGCGCCCCAGCGTGGAGTACATCGTCTCCCTCCATCCGGACATTGTCTTGATAGCGGACTGGCAGTATCTCGAACTCGCCGATCCTCTGCGTGATTCGGGGCTCAACGTCGTGGTCGGACGCGGACCGCACAATCTGGCGGAGGTACGGGATCTCGTCCGTCTCACAACGGATGCAATCGGAGAGCATCGACGCGGCGATATTTTACTGCGCAAAATGGATGAAAAACTGGCCGAGATTGCGGAGAAGGTGCAGGCCATTCCGGAAAGCGAGCGCAAGAGCGTCGTCTTTCTCTCCCTCATGAGCACGTATGGGGGCATTGGATCCAGCTTTGATGATGCCTGTCACCATGCGGGCGTTATCAATGGCGTTTCGGCCTATGGACTGCGCAACGGGCAAGAGGTGACGAAAGAAGTCATCCTCGCCATCAATCCCGATATTCTGTTCCTGCCGGATTATCCGTGGAAGGGACAGGCGTGGCTGGATGACTATATCCGCAGCTACACGGAGGACCCGGCACTGCAGCCACTCAAGGCACTGCGCGAGGGGCATCTCGTTACGCCGCGCTCATGCTTCCTCTACAACTGCTCACAGGATTTTGTCTACGGCGTGCAGGAGATCGCCTATCGGGTCTATGGGGATGCTTTTTATCTGCCGAATGATGCGCACATCACGGCTGTTGATGAGTAATAAATGCTGTTGTGTCTGGAATTCGAAGCGTTTCAAAAAGACAGTGTCAACGTGATGGCAACGCTTACCTCGGGCCTTTTTGTCTAGCGCCAGAGGACCTGCGCCTACAGCCGATGTGAATGGTACTGCGGATGAATATCTCCTATGAAAGGAAATACGAATGAAGAAGAGGGCAACCTACCCGTTTACTGCCATCGTTGGGCAGGAAGAGATGAAGACGGCACTTCTCCTCAGTATTGTCATGCCGTCTCTCGGCGGTGTGCTCATCAAGGGGGAGAAGGGAACGGCAAAATCCACTGCCGTACGCGCTGCCGCTGCACTCCTGCCGGATCTGCACGCCGTGCGTGGTTGTGCCTGTCACTGCGATCCCGCGCGCCCCGAGCTCTACTGCGATGCCTGTCAAGAGAGGAGCGCGGAGGGAAAGCTGCCGCAGGAAGAAGTTCCAATGTGCGTGGTGGAGCTGCCCGTCAGTGCGACGGAGGATCGCGTGGTCGGGACGCTCGACATGGAGGCGGCGATCCAGCATGGACGCAAGGCGTTCGAGCCCGGTATTCTGGCGGCGGCGAACCGCAATATCCTCTATGTGGATGAGATCAACCTGCTTGAGGATCATATCGTCGATATCCTGCTCGACTCGGCTGCAATGGGCGTCAACACCGTGGAGCGCGAGGGGATTTCCTATGCGCATCCGGCACGGTTTGTCCTCATCGGTACGATGAATCCGGAGGAGGGGGATATCCGTCCGCAGCTTCTCGATCGCTTTGCGCTCTCGGTGACTGTTGCGGGGGAGCAGGATGCCGAAAGCCGCGTGGAGGTGATCCGCCGTCGGATTGCCTACGAGCGGGATGCAGATGCCTTTGCCGCGATATACGCAGCAGAGCAGGAGCAGCTGCGTACGCAGATTGTCACGGCACGTCAGCGCGTTGCCGCTGTGGCAGTGTCCGACGACATTCTCGGGCAGACGGCGCAGGTCTCGTTGACGCTTGGCGTTGATGGGCATCGTGCCGATATTACCCTCATCAAGGCAGGGATTGCGCACGCGGCACTTGCCGGACGAACGGCTGTCACGGCAGAGGATTTGCTGCGCGTCAGCCGACTGGTCCTCGCACACCGTATGCGTCGCCGTCCCTTCGAGGAAGAGGCGGTCGACTGGAGCGCGGTGGATGCGATCTTAGGAGAATCTGCGTAAACCGCATTTCGGAGGCAAGAGCTTGAATATCCCGCATTATCCACTGACGGCTGTGGTCGGGCAGGAGCACGCGAAGCGCGCACTTGCGGCTGTACTGGTGAACCCGCGTGCCGGCGCCCTCCTGATCTCCGGTACGAGCGGAACGGCAAAATCCGTTCTTGTTCGTGCGGCAGCCCCCTTTACGGTGACGGGACGCATGGCGGAACTGCCGCTCGGTGCGTCGGAGGATATGATTTTCGGCACAATCGACATGGAGGCTGCCCTGCAGCAGGGAGAACGACGCCTGCGGCACGGGCTTCTTCATCGTGCACGCAATACCTTCCTCTATATGGACGAGGTGAATCTCCTGCGCGAGGACATTCTGTCCACGGTTCTGAAATGTGCGGAGGATCGATTCTTTCGCCTTGAGCGAGACGGGCTTTCATTTACCGAAGAAGTTTCCTATACCCCTGTCGGTACGATGGATCCCGCAGAGGGGACGCTCCGCCCCACGTTGCTGGATGCCTTCGGGCTTTTTGTGTCGATGGAGGATGTGACTGACCCTGCACAGCGCAGGGAGATCGCCGCACGGGTGCTCGCCTTTGAGCGCGACTCGGCGGCGTTTCGTGCGTCCTATGCCGCGCAGGAGGAGGAATTTGCAGCCTCGATTTGCCGTGCACGTGAGCTCCTGCCGCGCGTGGCGGTGCCGTCTGCCATTCTGCACTTTGCGGCCGCCTGCGTCCTGCGTGCGCACTGTGTCGGAAACCATGCGGAGATCTATCTCATCGAGGCGTCGCGTGCGCTTGCGGCGCTCGCGGGCAGAGCATTCGTTATGCCCGTGGATGTGGAGGAGGCAGCGGAGTTCGTACTCGTGCATCGGATGAGCCGTCCGCAGGAGGAACAGCAGCCACCACCTGACAACGCGAATGTGGCGGAGCAGGGCAATAGCGATGTACCAGATGGCGCGCAGGATCCGCTTCTGCCGCAGGATGAGGGTGCAGCGGATGAGCGGCAGGAGTCCATGCAGTGCGATGAACAGCAGGACGCCTCGCAGGATGAGACGGATGATGCATCACCGTCGGAGGACTCTCCTCGTGCTGATGAGGAAGATCGCATTTCTGCCCCGCTCGAAGGCGTCATGGCGCGGCTCTCGCTTCTCTCCATGACGATGCGTACACAGGGCGGAAAGAGCGGCAAGCGTGACATCCTCCAAACGCATACAGCAGACGGGCGCGGCCTGCGAACGGAGATGCCGCGTGCCGGCCGCCGCCCCGATCTCGCGCTCTCTGCGACACTGCGCGCAGCCGCGCCCCATCAGCACATCCGTCAGGGCAGTCCGGCGGTTGTCATTCGCCCTGAGGATGTGCGCGTCTGGGTGCGGGCAAAGCGCACAGCAGCGAACATCCTCTTCCTCGTCGATGCCAGCGGCTCGATGGGCGCACGTGAGCGTATGCGCATGGTGAAGGGCGCGATTCTTTCCCTCTTGCAGGAGGCGTATCAAAAGCGGGACTGTGTGGGGCTCATTGCTTTTCGGCGCGATCGCGCGGAGACTCTCCTGCCGATGACGCGCAGCGTGGAGCTGGCGGAAAAGCAGCTGCGCGCGCTGCCGACGGGCGGACGAACCCCGCTTGCCGAGGGGCTTGCCCACGCCCTGCAGATGCTGCATGAGCTGGAGCGCAGGGGCGGCGGGAAAAATGTTCTCGTGCTGGTCACGGATGGTCGGGCGAACGCCAAAGAGGGGGATGCGGGCGTGCAGCGCGCCCTGCGGGCGGCGGAGGAAGTTGCCGGGACACAGGCGCTCAGTCTTGTCCTTGATACGGAGCGCACCGTCCCGCGCGTCGGTATTGCGCCGGAGCTCGCCCGCCGCATGGACGCACGATATTACACCTTGGAGCAGCTCTCGGCGGAGGGCGTGCTTGAGATTGTCTGCGCATCCCGCGGCGTGTCGATGTGACTAGGAGGTTGGCAACATCGTGGAACTGGTAAAGCTGACAACGGGGGACATCGCCTACCGATACGACAAGAGCATCGCACTGTTTTTTGCCGGTGCGCGCAAGGTACTCAGCACGTCACTATACAACGGGGGGTACCACGAGGATTTTACAGCAGTGTTCAACCGCGATATGACACAGGGCGCAGGGATGCCCTGTGAGAGCTTTGCAGACACCTATGTGGAGAGTATGCGCATTGTTGCACAGCGCATCGGTCTGGATCCGGATCGCAGCACGGGGATGGGGACGGCGGCACAGATGGAGAACGTCTCCGTACAGTCGCGCAGCTATAAGGAGCTCACGGTCACGGCCATTGTCACGGGCGGTGTGGAGACCAACGGCGGGCGTGTTGGCGATCCGGCATCGTACTACAAGACGGTTCCGAAGAAATGCGGAACGATCAACATCATCCTCGTGATCGACGCCGATCTGCCACCGGGCATTCTCGCGCGGGCACTCGTTACCTGCACGGAGGCAAAGACAGCCGCACTGCAGGAGCTCATGGCGGAGAGCCGTTACTCCTGCGGGCTTGCCACAGGATCGGGCACCGATCAGACCATCGTCGTCGCCAATACGGAATCGCCGCTGTACTTCGAGGGGGCGGGCAAGCACTCCAAACTCGGCGAGCTGATCGGACAGGCGGTCATAGCTGCGGTCAAGGAGACGCTCGGCAAGCAGTCGGGGCTGACCCCTGCGCGCCAACACAATCTCCTGCGTCGACTGCGCCGCTTCGGCATCACCGGAGATTCTCTCTGGCGTGACTATGAGGCACGGGAGCAGACGGTACACCTCATCAAGCCGCGTTTTTTGCAGATTCTCCACGAAATCGGGGAATGTCCGGGCGTCTTTGCCCTCGGTGTGAGCTATATCCATCTTTGCGATGAGTTTCTGTGGGGGCTGCTCACGGAGGAGGAGACGCGTGCGATGGGGACGCATTTTCTCATGGAGATGGCACGCTGTGCAGACGTCCCATCGCCTGCTGAGGGGCAGGATGAAGAGGATAACATGAGAAGAATGACACGATTTCTTGTGGATTCTGTTTGTGCAAGGGCAGAAAAGCTCTCGGAAGAAAGCGGTACGATATGAGGATTGCAGTCTACACCAACATCCTGCGCGTGCGCGTGCTCGCACGCCGCTGTGCAGCGGATATGGAAAAGCCGGAGGTACGTGTGTGCGCCGTCGACGGCATGGATCGCTGGGAGGAAATGCGCGCGGCAGCGGATCTCCATCTCTTTCTCTGGATGGGCACAGGGCTGGACAACGACTTTTTGAAGCAGGCGTCGCGCGATTTGCAGAAACGTCGGATGCTGCATCTGATTGTCGTGGACAATGCGGAGCATGACAAGGTGACGTATGGCTTCTCAGAGGAGCAGATTCAACTGACGTGGGCGTATTTTCGCTATGACGGCGAGGAGAATATGTGCAACCTCTTCCGCTGGCTCGGCAGAGTGTTCGGAGGGCTTTCCTGCACGGCAGAGCCGCCCAAACCGCTCGCATGGAACGGTGTCTATCATCCGGCATGGGCGGGAGATCCCGAGGACATCGCGGGCTATCTCGGCGCGCATTACGTGGAGGGACGCCCGACGGTCGGCGTGATCTTCTATCGCTCGGAGTGGATTACGGGAGATTTTACCTATCACACGGCACTCATCCGTGCGATTGAGGCGGAGGGGATGAACGCCGTCGCCGTGTTCTCGAACGCCTATCGTGATGAGCGCGTGGAATCTCCGACCCTGATGGAAGCAATCGAAAAATATTTTTGCAGGGATGGAACGCCCTACGTCGATGTTATCATCAGCACGATGAAGTTCTCTCTCAAGGCAGGCGGTACGCGTCCCGAGGATCTCTATGCGCTCGGTGTGCCCGTTCTTGAGGCGTATACCGTTCTCGCGCCAAAGGAGGAGTGGGAGCGCTCTCCGGCGGGGCTCGATCCGATGGAGGTCTCGATGAGCGTCGCCATGCCGGAGTTTGACGGTGTGATCCACGCCGTTCCGATTGCGGCGAAGGTGCGCGATGAGGCCGGCGAGGTCAGTTATGCGCCATTGGATGAGCGCGTGGAGCGGATGGCACGCAAGGCGCGGAAATGGGTGGCATTGCGCCATAAGCCGAACGCGGAGAAGAAAGTCGCGATTGTCTTTCACAACTATCCCGCGACGAATGCAAACATCGGCAGCGCCGCGGGGCTGGACTCGCCCGAGAGCGTCCTCTCTTTGCTGAGGGCAATGCGGACGGCGGGCTACGTCATGGAGGAGATCCCGGAGAGCAGTAAGGCGTTCATGAAGCTGCTGACGGATCACGCGACCAATGATCGCCGCTTTATGACGATGGAGCAGGCAAAGTCTGCCGATGGGCAGCTGACGGCAGCGCAGTACGGCGCCTTTTTCACGGAGCTGCCGGAACAGGTGCGTACACAGCTCGAGCGAGACTGGGGCGATGCGCCCGGTGATGTGTTCAATCACGATGGGACACTGCTCATCCCGGGCACGCTGAACGGGAATCTCTTCATCACGGTGCAGCCCCCGCGCGGCTTTGGCGAGGATCCCGGCAAGCTGCTCCACTCGCCGGACGCCGCTCCCACACACCACTACATCGGGTACTATCATTGGCTGCGCGACATCTGGCAGGCGGATGCGGTCATTCACGTCGGGACGCACGGCTCCCTCGAGTGGCTGCCGGGCAAGAGCACGGCGCTCTCGAACCGCTGCTGGCCGGATGTGTCGCTTGGCGATCTGCCGGATATCTATCCCTACTGGATCACGATTGTCGGGGAGGGGATTCAGGCAAAGCGGCGCGGTGCGGCATGCCTCATCAGTCACCTCTCGCCGCCGATGGAGCTCGCGGGGGAGTTTGAGGAGATCGGAGAACTGGAACAGGCGCTCGATGAGTATGTCCATTTTCGCGCAGCACAGCCGGACAATATCGAGGCGGCGCAGGAGCTTGTCCGTGAGAAAGCTGCCGCCTGCCACTTCGAGGGGGAAATCGACGAAGGCGATTCCTTTGACGACTATGCCGATGCCCTCCACAACTATGTGACCGACCTCAAGAATATGCAGATTCGCACGGGGCTGCACATCCTCGGACGTGCGCCTGCGGGCGAAGCGCTGATCGATTTCCTGTGTGCGCTCGCGCGCATGGAGCATGGCGGGGAGAAATCCCTCGTCCGTCTCGTGGCCGAGCAGTCGGGGTACGACTATGAGGAGCTGCTCACACACAGCGAGCGCATGACGACGGATGGCATGACCTATGGGCGAAAGCTGGATGCTGTCGAGGCAGAGATGCGTGCGCTTATCTCCTTCCTTGCGGCGCATGACTATGCACCGGAGGCCGTCGCGCGGGCGATGGAGCTGTCCGTGATAGCCGGCTCCTCGGAGGAGATGCACGCCGCCTTTGCCCATGCGCTGCATGAGGTCGTGGAGGATATGGTGCCGCGCCTGCGCCGCACGGAGGGGGAGATCACGGAGACGCTGCGTGCTCTCACGGGGCGTTACATCGAGCCGAGCCCTGCGGGCGCGCCGACGACAAACGGCGTCGATGTACTGCCGACGGGGCGTAATTTCTACGGCCTCGATCCGCGCTGTATGCCGACGCCCGCTGCATGGGAGTATGGCAAACAGCTGGGGAACGCGCTCATCGAGCAGTACATCAGCGATGAGGGGCGCTATCCCGAGGCGGTCGGCATCGTCTTCTGGGCGGGCTCGAACATGCGCAGTCATGGACAGTGTATCGCGGAGCTCTTCTACCTCATGGGCGTGCGTCCTGTCTGGCGGCGTCCGTCGCAGCGTGTCTGCGGGCTTGAGATCATCCCCCTCGCAGAGCTCCAGCGGCCGCGCATCGACGTGACGGCACGCATCAGCGGGCTGTTCCGTGATGCAGTGCCGAACGCCATACGCTGGGTGGATCAGGCAGTGCGCATGGTGCGCGATCTCGACGAAAGCGATGAGGAGAACTATGTGCGCAAGCACGTCCTCTCCGATACGGCATGGCTTAAGGAGCAGGGCGAGACGCAGGAGAGTGCATGGGAACGCGCCTCCGTCCGCATCTTTGGCGATCCGCCGGGAGCGTATGGCGCAGGTGTCGGCGACCTGCTCGAGTCCAAGGCGTGGGAAACCCTCGATGACCTCGCTGCGGTCTATACGCGGTTCTCGGGAACAGCGTACGGCGGCGACGGAATGGCGCGTGCGTATGATCCGGAGGTCTTTCAGCGCCGCATGGCGGGGCTGGATGTCACGGTCAAGAATGAGGATACGCGCGAGACGCACATGTTCAGCTCGGATGACTACAACGCCTACCACGGCGGTATGATTGCGACCGTGCGGGCACTGACGGGCAAGGCACCGCGCTCCTATACGGGCGATTCGAGTGACCGGCAGCGCATTGTCCTGCGCAGCGTTGCGGAGGAGGCGGCGCGTCTGTTCCGTGGGGAGGCGATGAATCCAAAGTTCATCGAGGGGATGAAAAAGCACGGCTACAAGGGTGCCTCCGATCTCGCCAACTATCTGGCGCACAGCTATCAGTGGGACGCGACGAGTGCCGTGATGAAGGACTGGATGTACGAGGGCTACGCGCGCAAATATGTCCTCGACGCGGAGATGCAGGAGTGGATGCAGGAGGTCAATCCATGGGCGCTCCACCGCATGGCAGAGACCTTGCTTGAGGCACAGCAGCGTGGCCTGTGGAACGCCTCACAGGAAACGCTGGACGAGCTGCGCAGCCTCTACCTCTCCATTGAGGGTGATTTGGAGGAACGGGCAGAGGGCAGTATATGAGTAAGAATAGGTGAGCTTATGAAAAAAATTGCGTTCTATGGCAAGGGCGGCATCGGCAAATCCACGACAGCTGCGAATGTGTCTGCGGCATTTGCCCAGATGGGGCGGCGTGTCTGTCAGATCGGCTGCGATCCGAAAAACGACTCGACGCGTCTGCTGCTCGGGCGTATTGCCCCGTCCACGATCCTCGATCTCGAGCGTGAGAAGAAGGGCGCGGCACTCACGCTTGACGAAATCGTGCACGAGGGTGCCGGCGGCGTGCGCTGCATTGAGGCGGGCGGCCCCGATCCGGGGGTCGGCTGTGCCGGGCGCGGGATCATCGTGGCACTTGAGCGTCTGAAGGCACTGCATGCCTTTGACGATCTGGATGTCGTACTCTACGATGTCCTCGGCGATGTGGTCTGCGGCGGATTTGCCGTTCCCATCCGCGAGGGGTACGCTGAGGAGATCTACATCGTCTCCTCGGGCGAGCTCATGTCGCTGTATGCGGCGAACAATATTGCAAAGGGCGTGAGCCGCTTTGCTGCGCGTGGTGCGGTAAAGCTTGGCGGCATCATCGGCAACGGGCGCGACGTACACAACGAGCGCGAACTCCTTGCGGCGTTTGCCGCGCGTATCGGGACGCAGCTCATCACCTATATCCCGCGTTCGCGCGCTGTGCACGAGGCGGAGATCCATCGACAGACACTCATCGCCTACGCACCGGAGTCAGAGCAGGCGCAGTACTACAAGGCACTCGCGCATGCGATTGATACAAACGAAATGCTGACCGTGCCGACGCCGATGGCGTTCGAGGAGCTCGAGGAACTGGTGGAGAGCTATGGGGATTGAGGTCAAACGCGTCGGAGTGCGCCGTACGAACTGCAGCTGCAGCATGCCCGGTGTCTGGCGTGCGCTCTCCTTCGTGCGCGGTGCGCTCGTCGTCTTTCACAGTCCGCGT
Organism: Selenomonas sp. oral taxon 478; assembly: GCF_001189555.1. NCBI lineage: Bacteria > Bacillati > Bacillota > Negativicutes > Selenomonadales > Selenomonadaceae > Selenomonas > Selenomonas sp. oral taxon 478. The sequence goes on from NZ_CP012071.1 coordinate 1,630,911, forward strand.
CCATGCGCCCACATCGCGCACGGGATGGACGTGAGCAGCTTTCATCGGCTGACAGCGGCGGGCACATCGGTGCGGCTCTCTCCTGTGCCGCTCCTGACGAGTGGGCTTAGCGAGAACGAGGCGGTCTTTGGCGGTGAGGAGCGTCTGCGCGAGTGCATTCGCTTTGCCGCACAGAAATATCATCCGCAGGCGGTGTTTATCGCCAACTCCTGTGTGAGCGGTGTGATCGGCGACGATACACAGGCGATCGCGGCGGAGATGGAGGAGGAACTGGGGCTTCCGGTCACGGCAGTCTCGGCACATGGCTTTCTCGACGGGGAGTACTATGCGGGCTATCTCGATGCTGCACGGACACTCGTGGATCGCTTTATGCAGCCCGCCGAACGAAAGGAAGGCACCGTGGTGCTCCTCGGCGACTGCGGGGGGATGCACGGTGAATATGTCAAGGAACTGCGGCGGCTGCTCTCCCTACTCGGTCTGCGCGTGACGGGACAGTTCCCATCCTATCTCGCGCTCGATGAACTGCAGGCGGTACCGGAGGCGGAGCTCGTCATCCTCCTTGGCCGTCGCATGGACAACGAAAAGCAGGCACAACTGGCGGCGCTCGCCGCGCATATCAGAGAGCGTCTCGGGACGCCCTATCTTGCCGATGTCTACGCCGTGGGGGCGGAGGAGACGACGCGGTGGCTGCGGCGCGTCGGTCAGATCTGTCATTGTGAGGAGACGGCGGAACGCGCCATTGTGGCGGAGGAGGCTTCCTTCGTCGCTGCCGTGGAAAAGGCACACAATGATCTTGCGGGACGCAGATGTGCGCTTGCCATCGGCCGCGACCTCACATGGTTCCAGCCGGAGATCATCCTGCGGCTCTTGGACAAGGCGGGGATTGAACTGGACGGCATCGTTCTGCTGGACTGCTTCATGCCCGAGCGGCGTGCGGTGATGGAGGAGGAGCTGCAGAGACAAACCGATGTCCCCATTCATCATGAGGGGGATGCTGCGGCAGAGGAACTGCTGCACCGTGTGGACTTTGTCCTCACGACACATGAACTTGTCGATACGAAGCTGCGCCAGCTCTTCCTTGCGCTGCTGCCGTCGGTCGGCTGGTCGATGGAGCGCCGCCTGCTGGATGATATGCGGCGGATTCTGCATCGGCACGAGAGCAGGGGAGGGCTGATCTATGGATGATCGTGAAAAATCCTTCGACGATGTCTGTATGTGCACGGATACCTGTGCGCTGGCAGGAGCAACGGCATTTTTTGCTGGGATCAAGGATGCGGTGATCGTCGTCAACGGTCCTCTCTGGTGTCATTTCTTTGCCATGCGCCACATTGAGCACAGTCAGGCGACAATCTCCCATCGTATGCTCTGTACGCAGCTTGACAACGATGCGATTGTCTTCGGTGCGGAGGAGTATCTGCGCGAGGCCCTTGCTCCCTATGTGGAGCAGCCGCCCGCACTGCTTGCAATTATTAGCAGCTGTGCGGCAGGGCTCATCGGCGACGATGTTGAGGCGATTGCGCGCGGCGCGGGGATCACCTGTCCGATCGTCGCCCTCGATACGAGCGGCCTTACCGGCAGCTTTGCCGACGGCTGGGACAAGGCAGCGTGCACCGCACTGCCGCTGCTTCTGGCAGGGCGGCAGGAGACTCGGGCGCATACGGTCAATTTGATCGGCATGACGAGTACCTACTGCAATGGCGGCAACGATGTGTGCGAACTCGTGCGACTGCTTGAGATGGCGGGCTATCATGTGAATGCCGTCCTCGGCAGCGATCTGTCCGCTGCCGGAATGGCCACTCTGACGCGTGCGGCACTAAATATCGTCGTGCACGATGAGCTCGGACTGGGGAGCGCTCGCCTGCTCAATGAGCTCTGCGGCATGCCCTATCTCGCACCGCTGCCGCCGTATGGGCGTGCAGGGACGCGGCACTGGCTGCAGGAGATCGCCCGTGTGCTGCCGCCCCTACATGGGGGCGCGGCAGAGGATGAGATTGTGCGCGTGATGCGTGAGGACTTTCTGCGCATCAACGAATGCAAGAGCCTCTGGGGGGAGCTCTGCTATGACACAACGCTGATCCGCGCTCCGCGCTCCGTTGCTTGGGGGCTTGCGCAGGCACTTCGGACGGAGTGGGCAGATGTCTGCCATCTCGCGGTTGCGGCAGATGCGGCAGGGGCACGGGAGGCCCTGCCCCTCGCGGATGAGATATTGGGCGAGACGGATGCCATGCGGATACGGGAACTCCTTGCGGAGATGGAGGACGGGCTGCTGCTCGGGAGCAGCAACGAGTCTGCCCATATTGATCCGCGTGGGACGCAGTATCTTCCCGTTGCCTATCCCGTGCAGGATGCGCTGTACTTGTCGGAGAGCTCGTTCATGGGACTGCGCGGCTCACGTCATATCGAGGAATTGCTGTGGAATGGAAATATTTTGCGGCGCAAGCAAATGATTCGATAAAAATAACACAAAGAACAATCAAAACACTAGAAAATTATGCTATAATTCATGTTTGTGTCTGAAGGGAAGGAGACTATATCATTGAGAAAATACATGGCACTCCTCCTCTGCGTGCTGAGCCTTCTGCTTGTGGCGTGCAGTCCGTCGGGACCCCGTTCGTCGGAGCCTGTCGCATATCAGGTGACAGATACGGAGGGGACGGTCACCGCATTTCCTGCGCCGCCCAAACGCATCATCACACTGTCGATGAGTACGGATGAGGTGATGCTGGGGCTGGTCGAGCCGGAACGCATAGCAGCGGTCAATGGTCTCCTTGACGATCCTGTGAGCTCCAATGTGACAGAGCTCGTAAAAGCGATTCCACACCGCATCGGAAATCCGACCGTGGAGGAGATCATGGCACTGCAGCCGGATCTCGTCGTTGTGCCGGACTGGGGGGATCTCTCCATCGTGCCGTCTCTGCGCGAGGCGGGGCTGAAGGTGGTCGTCTGCAAAGGGGCAAAGAACCTCACAGAAATCCGTGAGACGATCGCTCTGCTCGCGGCAGCGGCGGGCGAAGAGGAACGCGGCGCACGGCTGCAGTCTATGATGGATGAAAAACTGGCGGAGATTGAGGCAAAGGTGCAGCAGATTCCGCCGGAGCAGCGCAAGAGCGTCGTCCTCATCTCGCTCATGAGTGCCTACGGCGGCATTGGCAGCAGCTTTGACGAGGCCTGTTCTCTCGCAGGAGTTACGAACGGGCGCGCTGCATTTGGCATACGTGATGGACAGGTGATGACGAAAGAGCAGCTTGTCGCGATCAATCCCGACATCCTCTTCCTGCCGACGTACAACGATCACGGGAACTATGATGTGGACAAGTTCCGCAGGGAGTATCTGGGGGATCCCTCTCTGCAGACGATGAAGGCGATTCGGAATCAGGCGTTTGCCGAACCCTTCGAGGGGTATATCTACAACTGCTCGCAGGATTTTGTCTTCGGCGTGCAGGAGATTGCCTACCGCGTCTATGGCGACGTATTTCGGCAGCCTGCGGACGAGCATCTTTCGGCCGTGCACTGAGCACGAGGGGGGACGATGTTGGAGGAAATCATTCGCGTTGAGAAACTCTATGCCGGCTATCATGGCAAGGTGATCCTCGAGGACGTATCATTCTCCGTGGGGGCAGGGGAGATCATCGGGCTGATCGGACCGAACGGCGCGGGGAAGAGTACACTGCTCAAGACACTGCGCGGAATCCTGCCGCCGCTCGCTGGGCAGGTGACACTGATGGGGCTGCCGATACAGCTGCTCTCGCCGCGTGACTTTGCGCAGCGTGCGGCATACCTCCGCCAGGGCGGAGAGATCGCCTTTGACTACACGGCGCTGGATGTCGTTCTGGCGGGACGCTATCCCTACCTTTCGTGGTGGCAGCAGGAAACGGAATCAGATCGCGCCATTGCGGCAGCGTGTATGGCCTATACGGGGGTCTCGGAACTGGCTGACAAGCCCCTCCACGCCATGTCGGGCGGACAGCGGCAGCGTGTCCTGCTCGCAAAAGTGCTCGCACAGCAGACCCCCGTGCTCTTCCTCGACGAGCCGGCGACGGGACTGGACGTGATCTATCAGGAGGAAATCTTCCGTTTTTGCCGTGAGCTTTGCGCGGCGGGCAAGACCGTGCTTCTCGTCGCACATGAGCTGAGTCTGGCTGCGCGGTTCTGCTCGCGCCTCCTTCTCATCGGGGGCGGCGGGCTGCTCGCGGACGGGCGGCCGCAGGACGTACTGACGGACGCGCTCTTGACCCATGCGTACGGCGCACCTGTGCGGGTCACCGAAAATCCGATGACGCATCACATGGAGGTCTATACGGAGGCAGATGAAAGCCGCGCGGAGAAGGAGGCACTCCTCCGCGTGATCCTTGGGACTTCGGCAGAGGGAGGGACGGCACAATGAAACAGCGTGTTTTTTTCGCGGGGCTCGTTGGGGCGCTCGCTGCGGTTGTCGTCCTGTCTCTGTGCTCGGGGCAGTATGACATCAGCGCGGAGTACGTCGTCGCGTACTTCGCTCATGCCGTGGGACTGCCCATTCTCCCGCACGTCGTCCTCACACCGGAGCAGGAGGCCGTTCTTCTGCACATTCGCCTGCCGCGCACGCTCGTCGGCCTGATGGTCGGCGCCGGGCTGGGCATATCGGGCGCGGTGCTCCAGGGGATCTTCAGCAATCCGCTCGCCGATCCCGGCATCATCGGCGTGTCAAGCGGGGCATCGGTCGGTGCCGTGCTCGCCATCGGTCTCGGTGTCGGCGCATCGAGCGTGCTCCTGCTCCCTGCCTTCGCCTTTGTCGGGGCGATGCTCGCCGTGGGGCTGACCGTATCGCTCTCCATGCGCCACGGACGAATCCCGGTCATGACACTGCTCCTCTCGGGCGTTGTGGTGGGGATGTTCCTCGCCGCGTGTACGGCGGCCATTCTCACGGTTCTCAACGAACAGAAGATGCAGCAGTATCTCTTCTGGACGATCGGCGGTTTAGACTATCGCCGCTGGGATCATGTTCTCTTGGGGATTGGGCCAATCGGCGTCGGCGCATCGGTGATGCTGCTCCTCGCGCGCCATCTGAATCTCCTCGCCTTCGGCGAGGTGGAGGCGCGCACGGCGGGGATGTCTGTGACGCCGTTTCGCCTGCTGTTCCTCGTGCTTGCGGCACTCACTACGGCGACGGGGGTCTGCATCAGCGGCAACATCGGATTCGTTGGACTGGTTGTTCCGCACATGATGCGCTTGCTCGTTGGTCCCGATCATCGGCGGCTGCTTCCGGCGAGCCTTCTTGCGGGGGCGGTATTTCTCGTGCTCTGCGACTCCATCGGGCGCATCCTTCTCCACGGGATGGAGATACGCGTCGGCATCATGACGGCATTTATCGGTACGCCGTACTTCCTGTATCTGCTGCGGCGTCGTGTGAAATTGGAGGGGTGAAATGGATACGGTAATGGAGGAAAAACGGGGGACCTACACAGCACTCAGCCTGTCACTGGCGCTGCATGTGATTCTCCTCTTGGCGGCGGGGGCATTGGGACTGTTCTCGATTGCCGTGCCGCAGACGGGGGACACGCCCGTGGAGGTCACGCTCTACGATTCGGGATCGCCCGCCGCGGCTGCCGCAGGTGATTCGGCACCAGCTCCGGCAGTGAGTGCGGTGAGCGACGTTGTGATCGTCGACAAGACACTTCCGCCCGAAACACCGCAGGAGACATCGAAGCAGAAGAGCAATCCCCAAACATCTGCCACATCGTCAAAAACGTCAGACGGCACGCAGACGGGGACGACGGGCAGCAGCGGCAGCAACGGCGGCGGTGACACAGCGGGGACAGGGACGAAGGGCGGAACGTCCGGCACATCGGGCGGCGGAGATGCAGCTCCTGCCGCACCTCCCGCCCCGCCGGCAGAGCGCGTTGCAGCTAGCCTGCGGGCAGAGGCAACACCTGAGTACCCGCAGGAACTCATCGAGGATGATGTCGAGGGCTCGGTGACGGTCAAGATTCTCGTTGCCGCAGACGGCTCGGTCGAGTCCGTCAAGCTCATCTCCTCCTCTGGCTACAGTGCGATGGACCGCGCTGCGATTGCGGCGGGGTATCGCTTTCAGTTTAACCCGGGAGACAATGGACGAAAGGGTGTTTTTCCGTGGACATTTTACTTCCGTTTGGAATAAGGCTTGGAATATGAGAATTGCTATCTTTTTGGGGGGGTATTATCATGAGACGATGGAACAAGAAAATACTGACGACGGCGGTCCTGCTCTCCGCACTGACAGGTCAGGTCTATGCGGAAGAGTCCGCAGCGGTGACAGACGATCACACGCTCGGCGAGACCATTGTCACGGCGACGCGGACGACGAAGCGTGATGTTGATGTGCCGGCTGCGACGGTCACCATTACGGCAGAGGATATTGCACGGAGCGGCGCGGCAACGGCATCGGATGTGCTGGCAAAGGCGGATGGGTTTACGTATACCTCCTTTGGACCGAACGGTGCGGCGATGGCCAGCATGACAAACGAGCTGAACATCCGCGGCCTGAAGGGCGGTGCACTCGTTCTCATGAACGGCAATCCGATTGCATGGCGCGGCAAGTACAATCTGGATCAGATCCCTGCGAGCACGATCGAGCGCGTCGAGATCGTCAAGGGCAGCGGATCCGTTCTCTACGGCAGTGATGCAGTGAGCGGTGTCGTCAACATCATCACAAAAAAAACAATGCCCAACGAGGTGCATGTCGGCGTCGGCAACTATGGGCAGCGCAGCTATGGCGTGAGCGTCGGCGATGAGAAATTTGGTTTCTACTATAACTACGATAAGTGGGGACGGCAGAGCGGCGTCACCAATACAGACTATGCCGTCACGCATTTTCATGGGGCATCGCGGACGGACATCAGCAACGTCATCAAGCGCAATACGGGACTGACCTACCGCATCAATCCGCACTTGGATTTCCAGCTCGGCTATTACGAGACACAGGGGATGTATACGCGTACCTTTACCGCTGTTGATCCGGCGCATAACACCTATCACATCCATGTGGGTGATCCGATGAATCGGCGCAAGTACGAGACGAAGCAGTACATCACGCAGCTGAACTATCATGACCATGTATGGAAGGCGAATCTGTTCTTCAACACGGGGACGCTGGATTATGCCGGTGTCGTTCATTTCCCCGAGGCATTTTCCAGTGCCACACCAAATCAACGCTATCATACGCGTGAAAAGAATACGTCTTACGGGGTCGATGTGCAGCGTACGTGGGAGGTTCAGCCGAGAGCCACGGCGGTCGTCGGCATGGATCTCGGGCATGAGATCTATGCGAAGCTGCCGACACCTGCCAGCACGGAGGACAAGCGGTACGCACGCAATAACTGGGGACTGTTCGGACAGTGGGAGCAGCGCTTTGATGCAAAGAATACGGGGATATTCGGCCTGCGCGAGACGTGGACGACAGGGGCGGCACGGGGCCAGAACTACAGCAACCTCAGCGCCTCGGCACAGTGGCTGCATAAGCTCGACGCGCAGAGCAGCGCCTATCTGAACATCACGCAGTCCTTTGTCATGCCGACGTTCTCCCAGATGTATACGGATAACGGCCGACAGAAGGCAGCACCCGATCTGCGGCCTCAGAAGGGGATCAACTATGAGATCGGCTGGAAGAAGACGCACGGCGGTCATGCGTGGAAGGCGGCACTGTTTCACATGGACGTCACGGACAATATCTCTGCACGCCTACTTCGGTCGGGGCAGTATCAGTATACCAATGAGGACTTTCGCAATACAGGGATTGAACTCTCAGATCGCATCCAAGCCAAGAATGGGCTTTCCTATCGCTGGGGCGTGACACTGCAGAACCCTCAGGTGAAGAACACCATGAAGAATCGCGGCTGGGAACGAAGCTTCGGGCGGGTTCAGATCACAGGCGGGATCTCCTATCGGCGTGGGAAGTGGACGTCCGATCTCTCTGCGTCCTATCTGGCAGAGCGCGTCCAGCTGCCGTCCAAAGAGCCTGCCTATGAGACGAAGCCGTACCTGCTCACCACATGGAATACGGTCTATGCGCCCAATGAGAACAGTGAGATCCGTCTGCGCATCGACAACGTACTGGATCGGCATGACAGCACATCCCATGCTGGGTCGGAGTACTATACGGCACCGATTAACTACCTCCTGAGCTACAGCTACAAGTTCTGATGCCGCGGCGCGCTATGACAGGAACGGCGTGCAGGCATCGCAACAGCACAGCGGGAGACTGACGTAACAATCATGAAATCACTTCGCCCATGTATTTGGGCGGTGAACATAAATATAGTCACAATCTTATGGATGTACTGATAGATGCAGTTTATCACTGATTCCTTGATACTGCGTCGATCCGTACTCTTGCAGAGAAGGAGAATGGTAATGCAAATGTGGAACAAGCGACTTTTGGCAGCGGCGATTGTGCTTTCTGCCACGACGGGACAGGTCTATGCGGCGGAGACGGCGGATGCCGATGTGCCCGCTGGCGAGGAGGTAGCGACGCATGCCCTCGGTGAGACCGTGGTGACAGCGACGCGGACGAAGAAGCGGGATCTCGATGTACCTGCTGCGACGACAATTATCACGGCGCAGGAAATCAAGGACAGCGGGGCGGCAAACGCGTCGGATGTGCTTGCGAAGGTGAATGGCTTTGCCTATAAGTCCTATGGTCCTGCGGGTGCGTCGATGGGAACGATGTCGAATGAACTGAATGTACGCGGTGTAAGAAGCGGTGTGCTCGTGCTGATGAACGGCAACCCAATTGCATGGCGCGGCAAGTACAATCTCGATGCAATCCCCGCAGAGAGCATCGAGCGCATCGAGATCGTGAAGGGCAGCGGCTCCGTACTCTATGGCAGCGATGCGACGGCAGGCGTTGTCAATATCATCACAAAGAAGACGATGCCCAACGAGGTTCACGCGGGCTTCGGTAACTATGGACAGCGCAGCTATGGTGTCAGTATTGGAGATGAACGCTTCGGCTTCTATTACAATACCGACAAGTTTGGACGCAGGGATGCGCTCTATTATGGTGAAGAGAATCTAAAGAAAAAGATTGGCTCAGTTTATGTTCCGCAATTTAAAGGTAAGCAGCGTACAGATGTTCACGACATTAAGAAAGAAAGCATGGGATTGACCTACCATGTGAATCCTCGTCTCGATCTTCTTCTGGGTTATTATGAAAGTGAAGTGCGTTACACGCGCACATTCACACGAGTTGACTACACTACGTCGGGGGTTGTGGCAGGAGATCCGTACAATGCACGCAAATACATAACCAAACGATATACGACACAGCTAAACTATAAGGATCGAGCTTGGAAAGGCAGCCTGTATTTCAATACGGGGACAGTGGCATACAACGGTCCCGATTATATCAAATCGGACGGGACACCCAATGGACGAACGGATAAACGGGAGAAGAATGTGACATACGGCATGGATCTCCAGCGTACCTGGCATGTTGGTGGAAAGTCCACAGCAATTGCTGGATTCAGCATGGAACATGAGACATACGCGCTCCTCCCTGCATTCAGTACAAAGACAGGAGCACGTTATGTACGCAACAATTGGGGGCTGTATGGGCAATGGGAGCAACGCTTTGATGCAAAGAATACGGGTATCTTCGGTCTGCGCGAGACGTGGACGACTGGAGCAGCACGAGGGCAGAACTACAGCAACCTCAGTGCCTCGGCACAGTGGCTGCATAAGCTGAACCGTGACAGCAGCGTCTATCTGAATGTCAGTCAGTCCTTTGTGATGCCGACTTTCTCCCAGATGTACCCCAATAATGATATGCAAAGGCCTGCACCGAATCTGAAGCCGGAGAAGGGCATCAACTATGAGATCGGATGGAAGAAGAATCACGGCGGACATCATTGGAAGGCGGCGCTCTTCCATATTGATGTTAAGGACAATATTACAGCGTCTGTGAACAAAAGGAACAACACACAATATGCCTATGTCAATGAAGATTTTCGCAATACGGGCATCGAACTGTCCGACGAGATTCACGGGAAAAACGGATTTTCCTATCACTGGGGTGTCACATGGCAGAATCCCCAGATCAATAACTCTGATCGAAAGGGCGGTGGGTGGTACCGTACCTTTGGTAAGCTACAGTTGACGGGCGGCGTGACCTATCGAAAGGACAAGTGGACTTCCTCGCTCACGGCAAGCTATCTTGCAAGTCGCGTGGTTTTGCCGTCACAGCAGCTGCCTAGCCCGGTCAAACCTTATCTGCTCACAACATGGAACACATCCTATGCCCCCGATGAGAACAACGAGATCAGTCTGCGCATTGACAACGTGCTCGACCGCGATGACACGACGATGCACAGCGGTCTCCGTTACCACAGCGCACCGATCAACTACCTCCTGAGCTACAGCTACAAGTTCTAACCATGCTTACCTTAACCAATCTCTCTAATGCGGACTGCGATGTGGAGCATATCCTTCACGGCGATACTGATGCCCTTCCTGCCATTCTGCAGGAACTGGGGCTTGACGGCATCGAGTTCATGCTCTGTGCGACGTGGGATCGCACGCTGTTTTCGCCCACGTACATCAAGGGCGTACATCTCCTGTTTTGGCCGACGTGGGTTGATTTTTGGCGCGGGGACCGTTCTGCACTCATGGCAGAGTTCGGCAGCGAGGACAATATCCGAGGCTATTACGGCTCGTTGGATGTTGCCGACTGGGTGGAGGGCTGGCGGGAAAATCTGCGGCGGGCGGCAGAATGTCAGCCGCAGTATCTCGTCTTCCACGTCGCGCATAACTGCACGTCGGAGATGTATACGCGCATGTTTTCTGTCACAGATGAGGAAGTTATTCGCACGGCCATCGAGCTCGTCAATGCGATTGCCGACGAGATACCGAGGGGGTGTAAACTCCTCTTTGAAAATTTCTGGTGGCCGGGGCTGACCTTTCAGAAACCACAGCTTGCCGCTGAGCTATTGGAGTGCGTCAGCTATCCCGATACGGGCTTTATGCTCGACACGGGACATCTGATGAACACGAACTTGGATCTGCAGAGCGAGGCGGAGGGCGCGGCATACGTGCAAAAGATCTACCGCGAGCTTGGAGAATTGGGAAAGCGCGTCTATGGCATTCACCTGCACCAGTCCCTCTCAGGGACATATACGCGGGAGATGATGCGGCGGCATGCAGGATGGAAGACGCCGCTCGACTGGCAGACGGCGATGGACTACGTCATGCATGTCGATCAGCATCAGCCGTTTCATACCGACGCAGCATGCAGTATCGTAGATACTGTCCAGCCAATGTATCTCGTTCACGAGTTCCAGCATCGTTTCCGCGATGATCTGGTGAGTAAGCTGCGCATACAGCAGCGCGCCGCAGCGCACGACCGATAGATTCAGGTTCACTGCATGGTGTGTCTTCTCCCTTTTATCGAGCACTGCTTTGTCATGTATTCGTAGTGCCCTATATCGGGATTTAGTGTTGTTGGTATGTTTGCGCTTGACAAGATAATAAATTCGTATTATAGTACGATAGGTTGAATTACTGGAAAACCGAATATTGTCGAGTTAGGTGTCAAAGACTTAATAGAGAATTCGGTGAAGGCTGTATGGCAGTATGCCATGCAGACCGATGCCGAAGCGGTCCCGCCACTGTATCAGCGAGTGAGCCTGCAGGGCGCGCAGAGATGATCTGCCGTCCCAATTTGCCACTGGAGGAATGTCCTCTGGGAAGGCGCAGGTGAACGATGACCTGGAGCCAGGAGAACTGCCTAGTTATGAATCACTGCTTGTACCTGCGAGAGACGGGGAAGGGATTCTATCGCGAGCGTATATTGTTGCGCCCGAATCATGCCTTTTCGTGAGTCTATCCCCTTTCTGTATCGCAGGAAGGGGATTTTTATTTTCTATGATTCATGCCATGCATCAAGAAGATACGTCAAGATGCTTGTGCTGAATTTATCAGTGCTTCCTGAATATGCTTTTCTCTGACTGACGAAGTGCATCCCTTCGCAGCAGATGAATAGATGTATACAGCCTTGCAGTAATGTGTAATGTTTTAGGAGGAGATTACGAGATGAAGAGATTGTGTTCAAGGAAGAAGCTAGGAGCAGCGCTGACAGCAGCCCTCAGTGTAGGCGTTCTGTCTCTGGGCAGTCATGCATTCGCAGCCGATGCGAGTGATACGGCAGATGAACATGCTCTGGGGGAAACGGTCGTCACGGCGACAAGAACCCCGAACAAGGAACTCAAGACGGATGCAAATATCACGGTGATTACAGGCAAGGACCTCGAGCGCCGCCATTACACAGACCTCACGCAGGCGCTGCGCGATGTGCCGGGCGTTACGGTCAATGCGTATGCACCGGCGGGATATAACAACAGCAGCAAATTCTACATCAACGGGTCGGAGGACGTCGTCTTTCTGATCGATGGGGTCCGCCAGAACTATGCGGGGGGCTTTTCGGCCTCTTTGGCATCTGCGATGAAGGATCTTGGCGGCATCGACCGCATCGAGGTACTGCACGGCTCGGCGTCGACGCTCTACGGCTCGGATGCGAAGGGCGGCGTTATCGACATCATCACGAAGAAGGCATCGGGGATGAAGACGACGCTCGGCATCGGCTACGGCAGTTATGGACGTCAGCAGTACAGCATCGCGAATGCGGGCGGTGAGCACGGATGGGACTGGCGCATCAAGTACCAGAAGGATAAGAGCGGAGACTTTTCGGATGCGCACGGCAATACGGTGCCGTCTCATCTGGATGCGGACTCGGTCAATCTTCACCTCGGCAAGGATCTGAGCAAGGCATCCTATCTTGCCTTCAATCTGCGCTCATACAAGGACTCGGATCGCTATCAGGCACTCTATGAAAAGCAGCAGGGGCTCAATGTCAATCGCGGGAACTATGATTATTTGGATGGCGATTTGATTTGGAATGTGAAAATCAATGACACGACCAAGAATCAGATGAGCATCTCGCGCAGCAAATATGATTATGATATTTTCACCTATGGCATGTGGACTCCTGCGGGATCCAGTTATGATTTTAGTGATTCGACATGGAGATTCAGCGACCAATTCGACAAGAAGCTCGGCCACCATCTGCTGACGGCCGGCTTCGAGTTCACAAAGGATGATACGACGATCAAGAACGGCGGCATTGTGAGCATCGATGATCGTACGCTCATCAACCGCTCCTTCTATTTACAGGATCAGTGGAGCATCCTTCCGACGCTGAAACTCACAGCGGGTATTCGTCATGACAGCAACTCGTCCTTTGGCAGTCACAACAGCCCGAGTGTCAGCCTCGGCTATGACATTGATCCGATGACGCACGCCTATGCTTCTTACAGTGCGTACTTCATTACGCCGACGCCGAATCAGCTTTATGCACCGACATACGGCAATCCAAACCTCAAGCCCGAGTCCGGCAACACGAAGGAGATCGGTATTGCCCGTGACTTTGGCAGGGGGCTCAGCCTCACGGCGAGCTACTTCAAGCGCCACTCGAAGGATCGTATCGGTTACCATCCTGTGACATACGTGAACATCAATGTCGGCGATGAGGATGCCCATGGCTGGTCGCTGCAGCTTGCGAAGCGCGTTGACTCGCATCTGCGCGCGCGCCTTGGCTATACACGGACGCATGTCGGCAAGACGGAGCAGAGAGGCGTGAATGCAGACGGTTATCTGCCCGAGGATCAGTGGAACATCGGTGTCGACTACCGCAACCGTGCATTCGATGCGTCGCTGCTTGCGCGCGGGATCGTTGGACGCCCGGGACCGGTACGCGGTGCTTTCCCGACGGATAATTACTGGGTCGTCGATCTTGCAATGAACTACCAGATTGCCGACGCAACAAAGGTATATCTCAAGGCGAACAACATTTTCAACCAGTTCTATGCCGAGCATTCGAATGTAAAGTGGGGCGGCCCCGGAGAGTGGTGGACGGCACCCGGACGCAACTTCATGATCGGCGTGGAGCAGAGTTTCTAAGAACCATGTCATTTCCCTCCGGCAGCGTTCCCGTGTGGTGCGCCGTCGAGGGATATCATAACTTTATCACACTGTAACTCCCCTTTCTGCGCTGTAGAGAGGGGAGTTTCCAAAATAATGGGGAAAGTTTTGCGAGAGGGATAAAAGGAGTTGTGGAACTATGAGCAGATGGCTGCGTGCAGTGATGCTGCCGTGCATATTCATGCTGTTATTCTCTTTGACGGGCTGTGGTATTTCGGACAGGCAGAACCAGACCGCCTACCGTGTTACTGATGCGGACGGGACGGTTGTGTCTATTTTGCATAAGCCCCAACGGATCCTGACGATTGGTGCGAGCAGTGATGAGATGATGCTTGGCCTTGTGGAGCCGAAGCGCATGGCTGCCATCAACGAGACTCTTGCCAATACAGAGGATACGAATATTCCATGGGTACGTGAGAAAATCTCAAACGTTATTTCTCGCAACCCATCAGTGGAGGAAATCGCTGCTTTGCGGCCGGATCTCGTTGCTGTTCCGGAATGGCTGCCGAAAGAGAATGTCGATGCAATACGAGACCTGAATATACCTGTTGTTGTATTCAAGTCAGCAGCCACCATAGACGATATCCATGAAAATATACGCTTGCTTGCTGCGGCTGTTGGAGAATCGGAGCGCGGGGAGAAGCTCATTAAGAAAATGGAAGACAAACTTACTGAGCTCCAAGAGAAAATTGCCTTAGTGCCGGAGGAGAAGAAACACAAGAGTATTGCGCTTATTTCCATTATGCCAAATTATGGCGGCGCGGGGTCTACCTTTGATGAGCTCTGCCGTTATACGGAGTCCATCAATGCAAAGGCTGCCGCAGGGAATCATATGGGACAGGAGATGACCAAAGAACAGCTCATTGCTGCGAATCCTGACTACCTCTTCTTCCCAAGCCATGAAAACGCGGGTTCACGGGAAGAAGGGTTTGGCAAGCAGTACTTAGAAGACCCTTCGCTGGCGCAGATGACGGCCATACGGGAAAAGCACATTGGACATCCGTGGGCACGATATGCCTATAATATTTCTCAAGATATTGTATTTGGCATACAAGAGACTGCATGGATTCTTTATGGCGATGAATTCCGACTGTCGCGACAGGAGTTTTTGACGGCTGTAGAGTAAAGGAGGTTCTGATGCATTCGATGCTACCCCCGTGACGTAGTTTTTGCTGCTCGTACTTTGACGGAAAATTCTCCACAGAGCACCACGCTGCATTCGGAGTACCACACGTTCAGACGAAAAAACGACACCAATCTGGCGAATGTCATTTTATCGGCGGACATTTTAACTTAGGGCGGTGCATCAGGCCGAAGACTTTTTGCTTGCATATATAGGATGATATGGTACAATAAATCTAAGGTTGAGAAATGTTTTTGGAGGGAAGGCAATGTTTGACAAGAACAGTGCCGCTGCCGGTGATACACAGGATTTTGCAGGGAAGATTCAGGGAATTATTGCGGGGCATGAGAAGAATGAGCTGTTCTCAAAGCTGCATGACAGCGAGCCATACGCCGCAGAGCTGAATGCACTGATCGACTGTGTGAACGAGGAGCTTGAGTATCAGCGATTTCGTCTGCGTACGGTCAACGAGGCAATCAAATCCGGTATGTGGTACATGAAGATCAATCCGGATTTCAGCATTGCCTATGCAATCTGGTCGGATGAGTTCCGCCGTATGATCGGCTTCCGTGACGCATCGGACTTCCCAAACACAATCGAGTCGTGGAGCTCGCGTCTGCATCCGGACGATGTGGAGGGAACGTTTTCCTCCTTCAACGCCTGCATTCGGGATCTCACGGGCCATACGCAGTACAATGCAGACTATCGTCTCAAAGTTCATGACGGCAGCTATCGTTGGTACCATGCGTCCGGCAATGTTGTACGCGACAAGAGCGGGCATCCGGAGGAGATCATCGGTGTCTTTGTCGATATCGACGAGGAAAAGCGGAAATCGGAGGTGCTGGATCAGACCGCACAGAAGAAGGAAAAGTTCTACGGCGAGCTTGAGACGATGCTCAGCAGCCTATATGCGTCGATTGATGCGATCACGGAGAGCGTGAGCCAGACGATGGAGCGCACGATGGAGATCTCAAACGTACAGGAGGAGATCACGAAGGCTGCAGAGGATACGCGCGGACAGACGGAGAACACGCTCAAGATGTCCGAGCTCGTTATGACGATCTCGAAGCAGACGAACCTTCTCTCATTGAATGCCTCCATCGAGGCGGCACGCGCCGGTGAGGCAGGGCGCGGCTTCTCTGTTGTGGCGGAGGAGGTCAGAAAACTTGCCGACAGCAGCCGCGATGCTGCAAGCAAGATCTTCGAGGCACTCGAATCCATGGAGAAGGCCGCAAGTCATATCGCCGAGCGCATTAAGTCCATCAACGGACTGATTGAGAATCAGGCGGCGAACATGAAGGAGATCAGTGCTTCGGTTGAGGAGGCAAAGGCAATGTCGGACAACATCGAGGCATTGTCTAAGAAGCTGTAACCATATATCCATGGGTCAATATTGACTTGTAAACGACCGCAGTCCCCCATAAGCAGCATCTTTCGTGTGCTTATGGGGGAAATTTAGTTTATCTATTCAAATAAAAAGGGGATGAGAAGATGTCAAGTGACATCATACTTCGTACCTATCAGCCGGGAGATCCAAGCAAGGTCTGTTATTTTCAATACGAGCTCTATAAGCGTCAGTATGGCTTTAACGGATTTTATGAACAGGAGATGCTGCGCGGGATGGCGGAGCTTTACGATGACGTGGAGGGCAGTCAGATGTGGATTGCCGAACTGGATGGGAAGATGGTCGGTGATATCGCAGTCATCAAAAAGGGGACGAATCGGGCACAGCTGCGTTGGCTTGGTGTAGATATGGATGTGCAGGGACATGGGCTTGGAAATCGTCTGCTGGCGGAGGCGATTTCTTTTTGCCGCAGAAAAGGTTACCGCCGGCTCTTTCTGGGGACGCTCGATCTCTTAAAGCCTGCACGCCATCTTTATGATAAATTTGGATTTCATCGAACGAAGAGTGAACCTTACAATGAATGGGACAAAAACAGAGAAATGTGCCGTGAGATTTGGGAATGTGAATTAACGTAATACAACAGCTGTAAAGAGCGTGAATTTATTGACAGCACAGGGGGATTGAAATATAATATTAAGGAATCACTGAAAAAAAGAAGTTCGTCAGATTAGCATAGATTTTTCGTTCGAACGAGGTGGAAAACCGGAGGCAGAATGGTGTTCTGTGGAGAATTTCCCGCCGAAGTGCGGGCAAAAAGATGCATCAAGATGATGGCGCTGAATTGATCAGTGCTTCCTTAAGGCGGCTGTTTATGCCGTCGTACTATTGACGGAATGGATGAGTTTATGAATTTCGATATGAATCTCGTGGTTAATTCGTTCCCGCTCCTGCTTGTCGGTGCTGGAGTGACGATTCAGATCACGGTGCTCTCGACGGCGATCGGTTTTGTGATCGGTCTGGTCGTGGGCGTGGCGCGCATCTCGCATCTGCGCCCGCTGCGGATGCTGGCGGAGGTCTATGTGGAGTTCTTCCGCGGCACGCCGCTGCTCGTGCAGATTTTCCTCTTTTACTTTGCCCTTCCTGTGATCA
Organism: Selenomonas sp. oral taxon 478; assembly: GCF_001189555.1. Taxonomy (NCBI): domain Bacteria; kingdom Bacillati; phylum Bacillota; class Negativicutes; order Selenomonadales; family Selenomonadaceae; genus Selenomonas; species Selenomonas sp. oral taxon 478. The sequence goes on from NZ_CP012071.1 coordinate 1,648,514, forward strand.
CGGGGCAGCGCATCGATCCGTTCATCGCAGCGATCTCCGCCTGCGGCATCAACTCCGGCGCGTACGTGGCGGAGATTTTTCGTGCGGGGATACAGTCGGTCGATGAGGGGCAGATGGAGGCTGGGCGCTCGCTTGGTATGACGTGGCTGCAGACCATGCGCTACATCATTGTGCCGCAGGCGTTCAAGCGCGTCATTCCGCCGCTCGGCAACGAGTTTATTGCGATGCTGAAGGATTCGTCCCTTGTCTCCGTCATCGGCTTTGAGGAGCTGACGCGGCGCGGTCAGCTCATCATCGCGAAGACTTACGGGTCGTTTGAAATCTGGATGAGCGTCGCCGTGATCTACCTCGTGATGACGCTGACGATCTCGCGCTTTGTCGCGTATCTGGAACGGAGGTGCCGCGTCCATGATTGAGATTAAAGAACTGCGTAAGTCGTTCGGCACGGATGAGGTGCTGAAGGGCATTGATCTCTCCATTGCGGAGAAGGAGGTCGTTGTCATCATTGGTCCGTCCGGCTCAGGCAAGAGCACGCTTTTACGCTGCATGAATCATCTCGAGGAGCCGACGGCGGGCGAGGTCACCATCGACGGCATCACACTTTCGGGCGAGGCAAACATCAATAAAGTGCGCGAAGAGGTCGGCATGGTGTTCCAGCGGTTCAACCTGTTCCCGCACATGACGGTGCTCGACAACATCATGCTCGCCCCGATGAAGGTAAAGCATATCGCACGCGCCGATGCTGAGAAAACGGCGCGTGAGCTGCTGGCACGCGTGGGGCTGGCGGAGAAGGCGGATGCCTATCCCGACAATCTCTCGGGCGGTCAGCAGCAGCGTGTTGCCATCGCGCGTGCTCTCGCGATGCACCCGAAGGTGATGCTCTTCGATGAGCCGACGTCGGCACTCGATCCCGAGATGGTCGGCGAGGTGCTCGATGTCATGCGTGCCCTCGCTAACGAGGGCATGACGATGGTTATTGTGACACATGAGATGGGCTTTGCCCGTGAGGTAGGCGACCGCCTGCTCTTCGTGGACGAGGGACGCATCATTGAGTCGGGGGCACCGCGCGAGGTGTTCGAGCATCCGCAGGAGGAGCGTACGCGCAGCTTCCTGTCAAAGGTGCTCTAGGATGCGCCTGCGTGGGAGTTTGATGCTGCTGGCGGCGGCTTTCTTCTGGGGGACGACGTTCGTCGCACAGATTCTCGGGATGGAGGGGCTTGGTCCCTATACCTATGCAGCAGCGCGCTTTGCCCTCGGGACACTGTTCATGACGGCGCTCTGGCTGCTCTATCGCGGACAGCGTAAGGCGCAGCGGCGCGCGGGCACGTTCCATTCGGGCTTTCGCGCCGGGATTCCCGTCGGGCTGGCGATGTTTGTCGGCGTGACGCTGCAGCAGGTGGCGCTCCTCTCGACGACAGCGGGTAAGACGGCGTTTATCACGACGCTCTACATCGTACTCGTGCCGCTTGCGGCAGTGCTGCTTGGTCACCGTATCCGAGCGGTGCAGTGGGGTGGTGCGCTCCTTGCCTTTCTGGGCGTCTACTTTCTCTCTGCCTACGGGGAAACGACGCTGAACCAAGGCGATGTGCTTGTCTTTATCTGTGCGTTCTTTTGGATGGCGCAGATTCTGCTCATTGACCGCTTTGCCCGCATGGTGGATGCCATCGAGCTGTGCCTTATGGAGATGCTGATCTGCACGCTCGGCAGCGCGTTGCTCGCTGTATGTTTTGAGACCTGCACGTGGGCGGCGCTCTCGGCCGCCGCGGTCCCGATCGGCTATGCGGGCATCCTCTCCTGCGGTGTCGCATACACCTGTCAGATTTTGGGGCAGGCGCATGTCGAGCCGACACAGGCGGCGATTCTCATGTCGATGGAGGCAGTATTTGCCGCCGTGGCAGGATGGGCGGTTCTGGGGGAGACGATGAGCGCAGTGCAGGTACTTGGCTGCGCTCTGCTGCTTGCGGGCGCGGTCATGGCACAGGCAGCACCGAAAGCGTGTAGAGAATAAGGAGGCGCGATATGCCGACTGAGGGAATTATTCAGGCGAAAATTACCATCAAGGTGGTCGGCGTGGGCGGCGGCGGCGGGAATATCCTGCGCAGTGTGCGTGAGAACTACGATCTCGATATGACACTTGTCGGGCTCAACTCGGATCTTCGTCAGCTGCATGCGCTCGAAAAACAGGGGATCACCGTGCTGCCCATCGGTGAAAAACTGACGCAGGGGCGCGGCACGGGCGGCAGAGTCGAGGTCGGTGAGGAGGCAGCGCGCAGCGAGGAAAAGGCGATTCGTCAGATGCTTGAGGGGACGGATCTCGTCATCATCACGGCGACGATGGGCGGCGGCCTTGGGACAGGGGCGGCACCTGTTGTGGCGGAGATCGCACGCGACATGGGGATCCTCTCCATCGGCGTGGTGACGAGCCCGTTCCACTTTGAGATGCCGCGCAAGATGCAGACGGCGCAGGCGGGGATCGCACGGATGCAGGGCATGACAGATGCCTTCATCACGATGCGCAACGACAACCTCCTGAAGATTGCCCCCGACCGCAAGATGTCGTTTGTCGATGCTTTTGCCCTTGCCGATGAGGTGCTGCGGCAGACGGTTGGCTGCGTGGCAGAACTGATTTTGACCACGGGGGTCATCAATGTTGATTTTGCCGATGTGACGACAATCTTTCGGCAGAGTGCATCGAGCGAAACCCTGCTCGCCATCGGTACCGATGAGACGCCGCAGAAGGCGGTGCGAAAGGCGATGGAGAGTCCGCTGCTCGACCGCAATACGGCGGGCGCACGCGGCGTCGTCCTCAATCTCACGGGAGGCCCCGCGATGAGTCTGCGTGATGTGGATGAGGCCGTACGCTATATCCATGGGCATGCACATCCTGCGGTCAATATCATTGCAGGACTGGTTGTGCAGGAGAGCATGGCAGACAAGGTGCAGGCGACGCTGGTCGCGACGGACTTTGACGAGAGCTATGTTCCGCCCGAGGAGGGATGATCGGGGCGATGTACGTGAAAGGAGGAACGCAGATGGAAAAACTCCTGCATGAAATGCACACATGGATGAATGCCTATATGCGCTCCTTTCGTACCAATGACCCCGAGGTCATGCGCGGCATTCAGCTCAAGGAGATTCATACAGGCTATGTGACGGCACATGCCCGCGCACTTGCCAAGCATCTTGGATGCCATGCGCACGATATGGCTATTGCTGAGATCATCGGACTCTTTCACGATGTTGGACGGTTTCGGCAGTATGCCCGCTATCGGACGTTCAACGATGCTGCGTCGGAGGATCATGCGGAACTCGGACTGAAGGTACTCGCAGAGGAGAATATCCTCGCGCCGCTTAGCGATGTGGATGCAGAGGCGGTGCGTTTTGCGATCAAATATCACAACAAAAAGGAAATTGCTCCGACCAGAGATGAGCGCAAGCTGTTTTTTGCCAAGGTAATCCGTGATGCGGACAAGCTTGACATCTATCGCGTTCTCCTCCCGTTCCTCACGCCGGAGGGCGCGGAGAAGGCACCGAACTTCGTCCCGTCGGACGCAGCGCAGGAGGTCAGCCCCGATTTCGTGGCGGACTTTGCCGCAGGACGACAGGCGGACTACTACCGTCTGCGTACGAATGGAGACCGCAAGATCGTACGTCTCATGTGGATTTACGATATCAACTTTATGTGGACGCTGCGCCGCATTGTAGAACGTGGCTATGTGGACACTTTTATTGCGAGCCTTCCTGCGCAGGCGGGGATTGCCGAGGGCGTAGCGAAGCTGCGCGCTTACATCGATCGGTACTGCGCACAGAACGATTGATATCGAATTATACGGATAGAGGGATAGGAACATGGCGGATGTAAAGACATCAAATTTTATCCGAAATATCATCGACGAAGATCTGCGTGCGGGACGACATGCGGAGGGGATCCATACGCGGTTTCCGCCCGAGCCGAACGGCTATCTGCACATCGGACACGCAAAGTCCATCTGCCTTAACTTCGGTGTTGCTGAGGATTACAATGGTCTCTGCAATCTGCGCTTTGACGATACGAACCCGACGAAGGAGGACGTCGAGTATGTGGATTCCATTCAGGAGGACATCCGCTGGCTCGGCTTCTCGTGGGGCGATCGGCGGTTCTATGCCTCGGACTATTTCGAGCGGCTGTATGAATATGCAGTCGAGCTGATTAAGAAGGGGCTTGCCTATGTGGATGATCTCACGGCGGAGGAGATCCGGGCCTATCGCGGTACGCTGACCGAGCCGGGCAAGGAAAGTTCGTGCCGCGGGCGCTCGATCGAGGAGAATCTGGATCTCTTCACGCGTATGCGTGCGGGTGAGTTTCCGGACGGAGCACGCGTTTTGCGCGCCAAGATCGACATGGCGTCGCCGAATCTCGTCATGCGTGACCCCGTGATCTACCGTATTGCCCATGTGCCGCATCATCGGACGGGCGATGCGTGGTGCATCTATCCGATGTATGACTTTGCCCATCCGCTCTCGGATGCGATTGAGGGCATTACGCACTCGCTCTGCACGCTGGAGTTCGAGGAGCATCGCCCGTTCTACGACTGGCTGCTCACGTCACTGGGTTTCCTTGCGGGGGAGCGGCCGCGTCAGATTGAGTTCGCACGTCTGAATCTCTCGGGCGCGATCACGAGCAAGCGCAAGCTGCGCCAGCTCGTTGAGGAGGGGCATGTGCGCGGGTGGGACGATCCGCGTATGCCGACCATCTCGGGGATGCGGCGGCGCGGTTATCCGCCTGCAGCCATCCGTGCGTTCTGTGAGGAGATCGGCGTCGCCAAGAGCAACAGCACGGTGGACAGCGCCATGCTCGAGCACTGTGTACGCGACGAGCTGAACCGCAACGCGCCGCGCATTATGGCGGTACTGCATCCGCTGAAACTCGTCATTACCAACTATCCCGAAGGCGAGACGGAGTATCTGCTCGCCGAGAACAGCCCGACGCACGGAGGACGGCGATATGTGCCCTTTGGGCGCGAACTCTACATCGACCGCGAAGACTTTATGGAGGATGCGCCGAAGAAATTCTTCCGCCTGAAGCCGGGCGGCGAGGTGCGCCTCAAGCACGCCTATATTATCCGCTGTGAGGAAGTCGTAAAGGATGCGGCGGGCGAGATCACGGAGCTGCGCTGTACCTATGATCCAGAGACGCGGAGCGGCGGTACGGCGGCGAACCGCAAGGTGAAGGGGACGATCCAGTGGGTCGCGGCAGAGCATGCGCTCACAGCGGAGGTGCGCCTCTATGACAGCCTGCTGCGTACGGCAGAGGAGGGCGAGGAGGAGCCGGCAGACTTCATTGCGGCGCTCAACCCGCACTCACTTGAGGTGCTGACAGACGCGAAGGTGGAGCCGAGCGTCCGTCTCACAGCGGCAGGGACGCGCTATCAGTTCCTGCGCGTTGGTTACTTTGTTGTTGACCCGGATACTACGCCGGATCATATAGTGTTCAACCGCATCGTCGGGCTGAAGGATACGTGGAGCAAAATCAAGTAGCGCATTCTTTTTCTCGATGTGTTATGTGCCACGGACGGCAGGAGGAGGTTTGCTGTGGCAAAGATACCAAAAGATTTGTCCGACAAGGATATGATGCAGGGGCACGAGGCAGAGGAAACTCTCGCCGAGACCATGCTGCGTCAGGAGCGGCAGGCAGAGGAACGCGCCCGTGCGGCAGCGGCAAAGGAGCCGCCCGCCGATCTCGCACGTGCGGGACTCAGCGCCGCGCAGGCAGAAGAACTCGGCAAGGCTCTGCTGGAGCTGAAGCTGGCACTCGCACAGGAGGGGGAGACGAACGCCAAGCTGAAGATCCGCCGCAGCGGCCGACAGGTGATTATCACGGCGACGTGATGGATTTCTCATAACGAGAAGTAAGGATGTGTAATGATGGAAACAGCAACGATTGTGGCGATTGTCATATTTGTCGTCGCATACGCGCTCATCATCTCCGAGAAGGTGCACCGCACCATCGTGGGACTTTTTGGCGCCATGCTCATGATACTCTTCGGGATCATCGATCAGGAGGTCGCAGTTCACCATATCGATTTCAATACGCTCGGACTGCTCATGGGCATGATGATCATCGTCAATATTACGAGTGAGACGGGACTATTCAACTTCCTCGCCATCTGGGCGGCGCAGAAGGTCAAGGCGCAGCCCATTGCGCTCCTCGTCGTTCTCTCGACCATTACGATGGTCTGCTCGGCTCTTCTGGACAACGTTACGACGGTTCTGCTTACCGTACCAATCACGTTCAGCATCACGTCACAGCTCAAGGTCGACGTCATGCCGTATCTCATTTCGCAGATTTTGGCATCGAACATCGGCGGAACGGCAACGCTCATCGGCGACCCGCCGAACATTATGATCGGCAGCGCGGTCGGGCTCGATTTCATGGCGTTCGTTGAGAACCTTACATTGATCTCGATAATTATCTTTATCTTGGTACAATTCATTCTTATTGGCCTCTACCATAAAGGCCTGCATACTCAGCCGGAGCTGCAGGATAAGATCATGCGTCTCCCTGCGGGCGCACAGATCACCGATCATGCTCTTCTGCGCAAGTGCCTTGCCGTTATCTTCCTCACGATTACGCTCTTTGTCCTGCACGGCAGTCTCGGCCTTGAGTCCGCGACGGTCGCACTCTCGGGCGCAGGTCTCCTCCTCCTTCTCACGGCGACGCGCGATGAGGGCGCGATCGTCAAGGTGCTCTCAAAGATTGAGTGGCCCGCGATCTTCTTCTTCGGCGGGCTCTTCATCCTTGTCGGTGCACTCGTAGAGACGGGCGTCATCCGTATGCTTGCGGCTGAGGCGATCAAGGCGACGGGCGGCAATGTCGAGGCAACCGCCATTCTCATTCTGTGGATGAGTGCCTTTGCCTCTGCCTTTATCGACAACATCCCGTTTGTCGCCACGCTGATTCCGCTGATTCAGGATATGGGACAGATGGGACTCAGCAACCTCGATCCGATGTGGTGGTCGCTTGCTCTCGGCGCGTGTCTCGGCGGCAACGGAACGCTGATCGGTGCAAGTGCGAATGTCGTCGTCGCGTCGATGTCGGCACAGCGCGGCCGTCCGATCTCCTTCCTTGGCTTCATGAAGGTCGCTATGCCTGTCATGATCTTTACGATCATCATCTCGAACATCTACGTCTATATCCGGTATCTCTAAGAGAATGTAAACTACAGTGGATCTGTTGTAGCCCCCCCTAAAGCCTTCCCCGTTATCACGGGGAAGGGGGACCGCGTAAGCGGTGGAAGGGGCACAACAGCCCCATTTTTCTTTTTCTCCGATTCGTGTTATCCTGTGAAAAGGGGAGGAGGTATGCGATGATACTCAACACGGGCATGCGTACGGATATTCCGGCGTTCTATGCGCCGTGGCTGGTGAATCGGCTGCGTGCGGGCGAGGTCTGTGTCCGTAATCCCTATGACACACAGCAGGTGACGCACTATCGCCTTGATCCGCGCGTGGTTGACCTCATCGGCTTCTGTACGAAGAATCCCGCACCGATGCTTCCCTATATGGAACTCCTCGCACCGTTCGGGCAGTTCTGGTACGTCACCATCACGCCCTACGGCAGGGATATTGAGCCCCATGTTCCGCCATGGGAGGAGGTTGTGCGTTCATTTCATCAGCTCTCGGCTGCTCTCGGAACGCGCGCCGTCGGGTGGCGCTACGATCCGATCATCCTTGACGAACATCATACGCTGGCGTGGCACAGAACGATGTTTGCCGCGATGGCAGAGCAGCTGGCGGGGCAGACGGAGGTGGTCGTCATCAGCTTTCTCACGCGCTATGCCAAGACGCGCCGCAACTTTCCCGAGGGACGTGATGTCACGCACGCAGAGCGCATGGAGCTCGGTGCATTTATCATTGAGACGGCACGGCGGTGCGGTATGACCGTCTATCCGTGCGGCGGCGGTGATGCACTCGCTCTATACGGGGCGGATACGGGCGGCTGCATGACCCCTCGCATCTATGAGCGGGCACTTGGGCGGCGCATTCACTTCCCGCGCTATCAGCCCCAGCGCAGGGAGTGTCGCTGCTATCTTGGCGCGGACATCGGCGCATACGACAGCTGCCCGCATCTCTGCCGCTACTGCTACGCCAATACGCATCCTGCACGTGTGCGCCGCAGCCGTCTCGCTCACGATCCCGCATCCCCCTTTCTCATCGGCCATGCGGAGGAGGGGGACCGTATCCATGAGGCGCGGCAGGAAAGCTGGCTCGAACGGCAGGAGAATTTATTTTAGCGGATATAAAAACGGGAGAGCCATGCGAGACGATTGGTCTGTGCATGACTCTCCCGTTGATGCGAGTCCTCTATTGTTTAGAAAATATGGTCGTCTGTATCAGCGTCACTCGCGAGGAGTGCGCCGGTCACGGCGTCGATGCGGAGCTTGTAGGTGATGTTGTTTGCCGTGCATTTCACCTTGTAGAATGGGCGGAAGTCTGTCTGTGCGGCAGGATCAGCAGGCACGGCAGGTGCCGCTGCGTCCTGCGCCGCTGCAGCAGGTGCGGACTGTGCCTGTTGTCCTCTGTGGTCTCGATTTCCGTGCTTCCCCTTCTTGTGCCCTTTGCGGTCGTGGTCACGATCACCGTCGTGATCTCTCATTTTCAGTTCGAGCGGACGGAAGGTCAGCTCTGCCTCGGATTTTCCGATGGATTCGGCGGCAATCGACCGCACCTTGTCCTCATCGAGCAGAACAATGTTTCGCTGTGCTGCCTGAGCAGCGATCATTTCCGAGCGAGCCTGCCGCTTCATGAGGGATTGTGCCTCGGCCTGCTGATAGTGGAAGTAGGCTGTGCCGGCGGTGGCGACGCCGACGAGAACAGCGAGAGCTGCTGCCTTCTTCAGATGTGCGGGACTGAATACGCTCTTGACCTGTTCTTTGATTTTCTGTGCTTCCATGATGAAATCCTCCTTTTGTTTGTCACATTTTTGCTGACAGGTATATCCTATCGGAGAAAGTTAAACAAAGTGTAAACACGCGTAAAACTTTTTCAAAAATCGACGGACAGCGCGGATTTTTTCCTCTGAATCCATTATAATGGCATCATGAAAGTGAGGTGTCGATATGCACCTGCGTGATTTGTCGCTGAAAACAAAGCTCCTGCTGACCAATGCGCTGATGGTCGTCATACCGATCTGCGTCCTTGTCGCCATCGGTGCAGCGCTTCTTGGCGGACTGCGCCATGCAGGAACGCTGCAGCAGCAGGCACTTGAACTGCTCTGGCCGGAGAAGGGGACAAATCTCTCTGTACCCTTTGCACTGAGTTCGCTGCGTGCTGCCGCAGAGAGGAAGCAGTTCAAATGGAATCATGCTGAGCGTGACGTTCATCTGCTGGAGTCGGCAGGCGTCCGCGTCTCTATCGTGCAGGATGGTCTCCTCTATCTGACCGATGGGGCAGATGCCGATGACATTCGGTATGCGGTCATGCGTGAATGCGGGGCGCGCGGCTCCGCACTGACATGGAACGATGCGGGACTTTTTTTTCGCTATGAGGGGGACCGCAGCGGCATTGTTTTCATGGGGGCAGGCGCTGTTCCTATGATGCGGCATCACGATGAGATGCGTATTTCGCCGCCGATGCGGGAGACGGTGATCAACGCTGTGTTTATTTTCTTCATCGTCATCACCTCGGCAGGGATTTTCCTGCTCGGGCGTTATCTTGCCCGCCTCCTTTCGGCGCAGATTCTTGCACCGCTTGCTGCGATACGTGATGCCGCCGGCGCGATGCAGCATGGCGATTTCGACCATGCCCTGCCCCCGATGGGCAGTGATGAGGTGGGGGCGACCTGCCGCGCCTTTGATGCTATGCGCAGCGATCTGCGGCGCGCACGCCTGCGGGAGGAACAGGAGGAGGCACGGCGGCGGGAGTTTCTCATCGGTGTACTTCATGACATCGCAACGCCGTTGACTGCCGTCAAGGGATATGCGAGCGGCCTGATCGACGGGATCGCTGCGACGCCGGAGAAGCAGCGTGCCTATGCCGAGCGCATCGCGCGTGCGGCGGCGACGATGGAGGGGCTGACCACACAGCTGCGCGCGTTTTTACGCACGGAGACAGGCGAGGTGCCGCTTACATGGGAGGTCGTTGAGGTGCGGACGTGGATCACAGCATTCATTGACGCGCATGCGGCGGACTTTCGCGAGCGGGGCATCGAGCTGTCGATGGCGGAAGGCGGGAGGCAGACGTATATCCGCATTGACCGCAGTGCATTTGCCCGCGTGCTCGAAAATCTGTGGGAAAACAGCGGGAAGTACCGCCGTGGGGAACGAGCACACGTCTGTATGTCGCTTTCCCATGAGGGGGATTTTCTCGCCATCTGCTGCGACGACGACGGCGTTGGCGTGCGCGAGGAGGAACGGGAGCGGCTGTTTGACCTCTTTTACCGCACGGATGCGGCGCGTACCCATGTCGCTGACGGCAGCGGGCTGGGGCTGGCGATCGTGCGCCGGATCATGACGACGTTCGGCGGCACGGTGCGCGCCGAGGAGTCCCCCGCAGGGGGGCTGCGCATCGTCCTGCTGCTGCCGGTTCAGAAAAAGGAGGACACGCATGAAGAAGATACTGCTGGTCGAGGATGACAGTGCTATTGCCGAGCTGGAGCGTGACTATCTCGAAGCGGATGGCTTTACTGCCGATATTTCTGCGGACGGCGATGCGGGGAAGCGTCTCGCCATGACGGGGGACTATGATCTTCTCCTGCTGGATGTGATGCTGCCGGGGGCGGATGGATTTGCCATCTGCCGCGATGTTCGGAAGGCATACGATATCCCCATCCTCATGGTCTCGGCGCGCCTTGAGGATGTCGATAAAATACGCGCACTCGGGCTGGGGGCGGATGATTATATCATCAAACCGTTCAGTCCGAGTGAGCTGGCGGCACGCGTCAAGGCACATCTCGCGCGCTATGAGCGCCTCAAAGGCAGTACGGGGGAGTCTGACGTCCTGCGTTTTGACGCGCTTGAGATTCAGCCGCAGACGCGGCGCGTATTTCTTGGGGGAAACGAGGTGATTCTTGCAGCACGCGAGTTTGATCTCCTGCTCTTTCTCGCGCAGCATCCGCAGGTCGTCTTCAGCAAGGAGACGCTGTATGACCGCGTCTGGGAGCTGGATGCCATGGGCAGTACGGCGACCGTCTCCGTCCATATCAATCGGCTGCGCGAAAAGATTGAATGCGATCCTGCCCATCCACAGTGGCTGCAAACGGTCTGGGGGGCAGGGTACCGCTTTAATGATGGAACGTAAAAGGGCGATGAAGGCATGGCAGCCCGACCATCCGAAGGACAATAAAAAATGCTTGCACTTCATGAAAAATGACTGTATAATACAGAGCGTTGAAATCCGTTCCTCAAGTCCTGATCGTCGTTCAATGAACGAGTGAAGCACTGCTTATATATGCAGCGCTTGCCCGAACCATAATCTCAGTGAACGCTTTCCGAGTGTGGCGAATGGAGAGTCAAAATTATTTTTCAAGGGAGATTGTGGAAGAATGGCTTTTGAAGACAAAACCCTCGTATGCAAAGAGTGCGGCAAGGACTTCGTGTTTACCGCAGGTGAGCAGGAGTTCTACGCTGAAAAAGGCTTTGAGAACGAGCCGGCGCGCTGCCGTGACTGCCGCGACAAGCGCCGCCGCAGCCGTGACGATCAGAATCATGGCGAGCGTCAGATGTTCCATGTGGTCTGCGCCGAGTGCGGCAAGGACACGGAAGTCCCGTTCGAGCCGAAGACGGATCGTCCGGTTTACTGCCGCGACTGCTTCAATGCAAAGCGCGCAGCACGTTTCTAAAACGATTTAGATTTCATGGGGGATAGCAGCACAGACGGTGCGGCATCCCCCTTTGTTTTTTGGAATCACGGATAAAACAGTCCGTCGGACTGGCAATCATGTGGCTGGGTTTATCCGTGTGGCCTTTATCTTTTGAGGAGGTTTCCCATGAAGCTGAAGAAATTGGCACTCATGCTGACGGGTGCACTCGTGAGCCTTTCCCTGCTCGGATGCGGCGCAGGCGGCGATCAGGCGAAGCAGGCAAGCAAGCTCCGCGTCGGCGCATCGATTGACTTTGCCCCGTTTGAGTTCCAGGATGAGGGACAGAAGGACTATCAGGGCTTTGATATGGATCTCATCCGTGCTGTTGCCAAGGAGATGGGCAGCGAGGCAGAGATCCAGAACATCGGCTTCGATGGTCTGATTCCTGCCCTGCAGGCGAAGAACATCGATGTGATTATCAGCGGTATGACGATCAACGACGAGCGCAAGGAGAAGGTCGCGTTCTCTGATCCCTACTATCAGTCCGGTCTGACGATGGTTGTGCGCAGCGATGAGGAGAACATCAAGTCGTTCAGCGATCTGAAGGGGCATAAGGTCGCCGCTCAGATCGGCACGACGGGTGCCAAGATGGCAAAGGAGATGGAGGGCGTCACCGTCAGCGAACTGAATACGCCGGCGGACTGCTTCATGGAGCTGAAAGCAGGCGGCGTAGATGCCGTGATCAACGACCGACCGGTCAATGACTACTACATCAATCAGTCACAGGCAACCGGTGTGAAGACACTCGCAGACCGCCTCTCTGCTGAGGACTATGGCATCGCTATGGCGAAGGACAACACCGAGCTTCAGCAGAAGATCAATGCAGCACTTAAGAAGCTGCATGATAACGGCGAGTACGATAAGATCTATCAGAAGTGGTTCGGCGCGAATAAGTAAGATTCGGATCGAGCATAGAGAAAACCCCGCAGATGCAAATTTTCATCTGCGGGGTTTTTGTCTCATGGATGGACGAGGCACGCAGCGATCTGTGCCATGTCCCTAGGGAGCGGGGCAGTCAAGATGAGCACTTCCTTGGTGCGCGGATGCACGAGGGTGAGATGCGCCGAGTGGAGCGCGTGCCGTGCGATTGGCTCCGTCGTTCCGCCATAGAGATCGTCGCCGAGAAGCGGATGTCCGCAATGGGCGAGATGGACGCGGATCTGATGCGTGCGCCCCGTGTCAAGCCACAGGCGCAGGAGACTGTATTTGCCGTTCGTCCGCTGCGTTTCATAATGGGTACGTGCGGGCTTGCCGCCCTCTGCCACGCAGCGGAGGATGATGCTCGGCAGGGCACGCGCAATCGGTGCATCAATACAGCCCGCAGGGGGGATGAGCGTGCCTTCGATCAGGGTGAGGTACTCGCGCCGCAGCGCGTTCTGGCGCATGATCTGGTACTGCACCTCGGGATGCTTTGCGATGAGGAGCAGCCCGCTCGTATTGCGGTCGAGGCGGTGGCAGGGGTGAACGTCGAGATGGACGCCGCAGGCGGCATAGTATCCGCGCACGGCGTTCGCGATGGTGCCGCGCGTTTCCTTTGTCGTCGGATGGACGAGCTGTCCTGCGGGCTTGTCGAGGACGAGCAGGTCATCGTCCTCATAGACGATCGAAAGCGGCAGCGCTTCGGGAACGACGGTGCTGACGATGGGCAGATCGTATGTGATGCGGTCGCCGTCCTTCACCATCGTGCGTGCAGCGATCGCGGGGCTGCCGTTCAGCGCGAATGCACCATGGTGTTTAATGCGTTTCCACAGGCTGCCCGAGATGCCGTGCACACGCATGAGGTATGCCTTGACGGGACACATTTCTCCTGCGGGGAGATCAACGCGGAGCTCTGTCATTTCGGCGCGGCGGCATCCTTGCGCCGCAGGGCGAGGATGATGCGGAAGGAGATGGAGAGGATGATGGCGATCACGGTGGCAAGCGACATTCCGCGCAGGGTCACCGTTCCGATGGTGATGCTGGCGGTCGATACGCCGACACCCATGACGATGGAGGTCAGGAGAAGGTTCATCGGATTGTTGTAGTCCACCTTTGCCTCGACGAGGATGCGGATGCCCGAGGCGGCGATGACGCCGAAGAGCAGCATGGAGACGCCGCCCATGACGGGGGTCGGGATGCTCTGGATGAGTGCGGCAAGTTTACCGAGGCAGGAGAGCAGGATGGCAAAGATCGCTGCGCCGCCGATGACCCATGTCGAGTAGACCTTGGTGATAGCGAGGACGCCGATGTTCTCGCCGTAGGTGGTGTTCGGCGTGGAACCGAAGAAGCCCGAGAAGATGGTCGAGATGCCGTTGCCGAGGAGGGAGCGGTCAAGCCCCGGATCCTTGGCGAGGTTGCGTCCGACGATGTTGCCCGTCACGATGAGGTGCCCGATGTGCTCGACGATGACGACGATGGCGGCAGGCAGGATGATGAGGACGGCATTCAGCTCGAAGGTCGGCGTGTAGATGGTCGGGAGGGCAAGCCACGGCGCAGCGGCGACGTTCGAGAGATCGACGATGCCGACGGCACAGGCAATGAGATAGCCTGCGATGACGCCGATGAGGATGGGGATGATGGAGAGGAAGCCACGAAATGCCATGGAGGCAAAGATCGTGATGGCGAGCGTTGCGATGGAGACAAAAACGACGGTCGGGTCGACCTTCTCCGCTGTCAGACCTGCCATCCCCGCCGCCGTCGGCATCAGCTCCAGTCCAATGACGGCGACGATTGCGCCCATTGATGCGGGTGGAAAGATCACGTCGATCCAGCTCGTTCCAATGGTATGAACAATGAGGCTGACCAGACAGAAGACGATGCCGACGATGATGAAGCCGCCGAGTGCCGCCTCATAGCTGTACTCGGACAGGACGATGAAGACGGGAGAGAGGAAGGCAAAGCTCGAGCCGAGATAGGCAGGGATTTTCCCTTTGCACAATATGAGGTAGAAGAGTGTGCCGATGCCGTTGAAGAGCAGCACGGTCGCAGGATTAACATGAAAGAGAATCGGAACAAGCACCGTTGAGCCGAACATAGCGAAGAGGTGCTGCAGGGAAAGCGGGATGGTTCGCCGAAGCGGCGGACGTTCATTGGTGTCGATCTTGGTTTGAGACATGGAAAAATCACTCCTTTAGAGGGAATCACTGATAAAATGAGGTCTGCCAGATTGACGTAGATTTTTTGTCCGAACGAGGTGGAAAACCGGACGCAGAGTGGTGTTCTGTGGAGGATTTTCCGCCGAAGTGCGGGCGAAAAAGATGCGTTAAGATGGTAGTGCTGAATTTATCAGTGTTCCCTTAACTTCCTATGATACCATAGAGGCGAATGGGGGACAATCGGGACTTTTGAAGGAGTAGGGAGTCACGGGGAAAATCAGGGAATCGATGGACAGCGAAATCTTTTCTTTGCTTCCTTAAAGATTTCAGAGGGATTCGGTAAGATATTATAAAGGAGGAATTGCCGATGAATGAGCCGATGAAGCTGACCGCGCCGCTGAAGGACTATCTCTGGGGCGGGACACGTCTGCGGGACGAATACGGCAAGCGCACGGAGCTGTCGAAGGTGGCAGAGAGCTGGGAGCTCGCCTGTCACCGTGACGGAAAGAGCGTGATTGCCAGCGGCACGGCGGCAGGGGAGACGCTCGAGGCGTGGCTGACACGCGCGGGGGCAGAGGCACTCGGCACACGAGCCGCGCAGTTTCCGTATTTCCCTCTCCTCATCAAGCTGATCGATGCACACGACAATCTCTCTGTGCAGGTGCATCCGAGCGATGACTATGCCCTGCGCGTGGAGGGGGAGTACGGCAAGACGGAGCTCTGGTACGTCGTCGATGCCGCCCCGGGCGCAGAGATTCTCTACGGTTTTGTGCATGCGATCGCAAAAGATGAATTTCGCAGGCGTATTGCGGACAACACACTCCTTGAGGTCGTGCGTCATGTACCGGTACAGAAGGGGGATGCGTTCTTCATTCCTGCGGGGACACTCCATGCCATCGGCAAGGGGCTGCTCATCTGTGAGATTCAGCAGAGCTCCAACGCGACGTATCGTGTCTACGACTATGGGCGCATCGGCGCCGATGGGAAGCCGCGCGACCTGCATGTCGAAAAGGCTCTCGATGTGACGTCGCTCGTGCCCGTTTCGCTGCGTGCAGAGCAGCTTCCTACGGCGGATGAATTTCGTGGCGCGGAGGTGCGCCTGCTCGCCGCATGCCCGTATTTTACCGCCTATCATCTGCGTATTGACGGCATGTGCGAGAGCACGGCGGGGGCAGACTCCTTTCACTGTCTGACGATTCTCGCAGGGACGTTGACGCTGACGTGGGCGGGCGGGGAGCTCTCCGCCGTCAAGGGGGAGAGTGTCTTTATCCCCGCGCATCTTGGACAATATATGCTGCACGGGATGGGGGAGCTGATCCTCAGCAGGGTGTGACTGCCGCAGACGGCTTTCATGGGACTTGACGCCTTTGTTATAATGAAAACACGATACTTTGGGAATCGCTGAGTTTATCAGTGCTTTCTTCATGGGGAGGTTTAGGATGATCGATTTTCGACCATTGAAAAAAGAAGACAAGCCATTGCTGGATCGATATTTTCATGCAAACTATTACGAGAACTCGCATTTTAATTTTACGAATCTCTATATGTGGCGCGCGCCGTTCTTCGTGCATATTGCCGAAGAGGATGATGTGCTCTATGTGGCGAGCGAGTGGAAGGGGATCCTTTCGCTGCTGCAGCCCTTCTGCGATCCATCGCGCTATCCCGAAGCGACGAAGAAGCTGATCGCCTACTTTGAGGAAGTGGAGCAGCCGCTGCACCTTTACGATATGGAGCGCGGTTATGCAGACTATCTGCGCAGCTGCGATTTTGCAGACTTTGACGTGGTCGCCGACCGCGACAACTACGACTATGTGTATCTCTCGGAGAAGCTCATCAGCCTTGCGGGGCGCAAGCTGCACTCGAAGAAGAACCATCTGAATGCGTTCCGCAAGGAGCACCCCGAGGCAGAGTATCTGCCCATCACAGAGGATGTCGTCACGCAGTGCAAGCTGGAGCTCAATAGCTGGTACAAGCAGCACATCCGCGAGGACGGGACGATCGACCCGTTCATTGAGTACGAGCGCACGGCAATCCTCGAGGTGCTGAACGATTTTGACTACTTTGGTCTGCAGGGCGGTGCCGTCCGCTTGGGCGGGCGTATCGTCGCCTTTACCTTCGGCGAGCAGCTCAACACGGATACGGCCGTCATCCATGTGGAGAAGGCGGATCCCGAGGTGCGCGGCGCATATCCCGCGATCAATCAGGGATTCGTGGAGCACGCATGGAGCCATCTCACCTACATCAACCGCGAGGAGGATATGGGCATCGAGGGGCTGCGCAAGGCGAAGGAGTCCTATAAACCCGAGAAGCTGATCGAGAAATTCAACGCGCGGCTGCGCTGAGAAAATACATGGATGCGGGGGAATCATCATGATGAATTATCAGAAATATACGAAGGGCTACTTTATGCCGCCGGAGATCCACATGGACTGGCTGAAAAAGGATGCACCCGATCATGCACCGATCTGGTGCTCGGTCGATCTGCGCGACGGCAATCAGGCACTCATCGTTCCGATGAGCCTCGATGAGAAGCTCGCTTTTTTTGATCTCCTCGTGCGCGTCGGGTTCAAGGAGATCGAGGTCGGCTTCCCTGCGGCCTCGGATACGGAGTATGAGTTCCTGCGCCGTTTGGTGGAGGACAACCTCATCCCCGATGATGTGACGGTACAGGTTCTGACGCAGGCGCGTGAACACATCATCCGCAAGACGTTCGATGCACTGCGCGGGGTGAAGAACGCCATCGTGCACGTCTACAATCCCACCTCGGCGGCTCAGCGCGAGCAGGTTTTTGCGCGCTCCAAGGAGGAGGTCCTGAAGATCGCCGTGGACGGTGCAAAGCTCCTCAAGGAACTGACGGAGGAGGCGGGCGCGAAGTACCGCTTTGAGTACTCGCCCGAGAGCTTTACGGGCACAGAGCCGGAGTATGCCCTCGAGGTCTGCAACGCCGTGCTCGACGTGTGGCAGCCGACGCCTGACCGCAAGGCGATCATCAATCTGCCCTCGACGGTGCAGATGTCGATGCCGCATGTCTACGGGATGCAGATTGCCTATATGAACGATCATCTGAAGTACCGCGATGCGGTTGTGCTCTCACTCCATCCGCACAACGACCGCGGCTGCGGCGTCTCGGATACGGAGATGGGCCTCTTGGCGGGGGCGGATCGCGTCGAGGGGACGCTCTTCGGCAACGGGGAGCGCACGGGCAACGTGGACATCATCACGGTGGCGATGAATATGTTCGCCCTCGGCGTGGATCCGCAGCTCGATTTCTCCAATCTGCCGCATCTCGTCGAGGTCTATGAGAAGGTGACGCGGATGCAGGTCAACCCGCGCCAGCCATATTCGGGCGCACTTGTCTTTGCAGCGTTCTCCGGCTCACATCAGGATGCAATCGCGAAGGGGATGCACTACTGGGCAGAGAAGCATCCGGAGCACTGGTGCCTGCCGTATCTCTACATCGATCCGAAGGACATCGGGCGTACCTACGACAGCGATGTGATCCGCATCAACAGCCAGTCGGGGCGCGGCGGCGTCGGCTTCGTCATGGAGCAGCAGTACGGCATCGATATGCCGAAGAAGATGCGTGAGGATCTCAGCTACCGCGTCAAGGCAGTCTCCGATGTTGGACACAGGGAACTGCAGCCGGATGAGATCTACAAGGTGTTTATGGACACCTATGTCAATGTCGTTTCCCCTTACGAACTGGCGGACTTCTGCCTGAACAAGCAGCCGGACGGCACGCGGCGCGGCGACCTGCATCTGCGCGTGGACGGCGAGGATCGCACCTACGAGGCGCACGGCAACGGACGTCTGGATGCCGTGTCGAATGCGCTGCAGGAAAACCTCGATCTCTCCTACTCGAATCTGACCTACAGCGAGCACGCCCTGGAGCTGGGGCAGAGCTCGCGCGCGATTTCCTATATCAGCATCACCGGCGAGGACGGAAAGGTGTACTGGGGCGCAGGGATGGATACGGATATCATCACCTCGTCCATTCTGGCACTCTTCTCTGCGATCAACCGCATGAAGGCAGGGCTCTGATGTGACCGATATTGTTGCAGAAAAACTGAAGCTGCTGCCGGACAGCCCGGGCGTCTATATCATGAAGGACGACCACGGGAAGATCATCTACGTGGGCAAGGCAATTGTCCTCAAGAACCGCGTCCGGCAGTATTTTCAGAGCAGCCGCAATCACACGCCGAAGGTGCGCGCGATGGTCTCGCATATCGCCGACTTTGAGACGATCATGACGGCGAACGAGGTGGAGTCGCTGATCCTTGAGGCGAACCTGATTAAGAAGCATCGGCCGCGTTATAATATACGGCTGAAGGACGATAAGAGTTACCCCTATGTCAAGGTGACGGTGCAGGAGGAATTTCCGCGCGTCTTTATCACGCGGCGTGTGCTGCGTGACGGCGCGCGCTACTTCGGCCCCTATACGAATGTGACGGCGCTGCGGGACAGCTTAAAGCTCCTGCGGCGTCTTTTTCCTCTGCGCACCTGCCGCACGATGCCAGAGCGTCCCTGTCTCGAGTATCATATCAAACGCTGCCTTGCCCCGTGCGTTGGCAAGGTGAAGGCGGAGGACTACCGTGCCATGATCCGCGCCGTGCTCCTCTTCCTTGAGGGCAGAACGGATGACGTCGAGCGCGAACTGGAGCAGCGCATGAATGCGGCGGCAGAGGCGTATCACTTTGAGACGGCGGCACGGCTTCGCAATCAGCTGAGTGCTGTGCGCACGGCGGCGGAGCGGCAGAACATCGTGACGGGGGCGGGCGATCAGGATGCCGTCGGCATGGCGCGCTCGGCGGTGGGCGTCTGCGTGCAGATCTTCTTCATCCGCGGCGGCAAGATGATCGGGCGCGAGCACTTTCTCCTGCGCGGCAGCGAGGAGGAGAGTGACGCGGATATCCTGCGCGCCTTTTTGGAGCAGTACTACAATCAGGCGACCTTTGTCCCGCGTGAGGTGCTGCTGCCGTGTGCGATTGACGCAGCGGCGCAGGCGACCATCGAGGCGTGGCTTGCCGCACGCAAGGGGGGCGGCAAGGTCGCACTCCTCACGCCGCAGCGCGGCACGAAGCACGATATTGTGCAGATGGCGACGGGCAACGCCGCGAAGTTCCTCGCAGACGAGGAGACGCGGCGCAGTCTCTTGGATGAGCAGACGCTTGGCGCCGTGGAGGAACTCGGGCGATACCTCGGGCTGAAGCATCCGCCGCGTCGCATGGAGTGCTTTGATATCTCGCACAATCAGGGGCAGGAGACCGTTGCCTCGATGGTCGTCTTTGAGGACGGCGCACCGAAGAAATCGGACTATCGCCGCTTTAAGATCCGCAGCACGGAGGGCAAGCCCGACGATTTCCTCTCTATGCGCGAGGTGACGACGCGCCGCTATGTAGGTTTGCCCGAGGAAGAGCTGCCCGATCTCATCATCATCGACGGCGGCAAGGGACAGCTCTCCTCCGCCCTTGAGATCATCCGCCACGCGGCAGGGCATAAGGATGTCCCCGTCGTCGGCCTCGCGAAACAGTTTGAGCTCGTCTTTACGGAGGGAAATTCAGAGCCGGTTGAACTGCCGCGCCGCAGTCAGGCCCTCTATCTCATCCAGCGTATTCGCGACGAGGCACACCGTTTTGCCATCACGTTTCATCGAAAACTGCGCGGCAAGCGCAACCTCGTCTCCGTACTCGACCATATCGTCGGCATCGGTCCCAAACGACGGCAGAGCCTGCGCACCCACTTCGGATCGCTGGAAAAAATCAAGGAGGCGTCTGTGGAGGAACTCGCTGCTGCTCCCGGCATGAATCGCACTTCTGCCGAGGCAGTGCGTCATTTCTTCGATGCACAGCAGGAACTACGTGGGAAACAATAACAGAATAGGATTATCACACCAAAATGATGAACTGTACGATTGAATTGCAGTTCTGATTATTGTAGAATTATCAAAAAGATTTGAAATTGATGACATCTCATTTAGGAGGTGTCGCACGATGCTCATCTTTCAACGTATGCAGATATTGTGTGCGGCACTTCTCCTCGGCGTTAGCTCTGTTCTCGTCGGATGTGGGTCTGCTCGTCAGGCTCCTACGGACGATGAGAATCTGGTCGTGGTCTATAACTGCGGTGCAGAGGATTGGACAGACCCCATTGCCAAGGAGTTTCAGGAGGAGACGGGAATCCGCGTCCAGTTGGTGGACGGTACATCCGATGCCCTCATGACACGCATTCGTACGGAACAGGAGAATCCGCGCGGCGATGTCCTGTGGGGCGGTGTGGAAGATGTCTACCTATCCCTCACGTCCTATCTGGCATCCTACGACTGCCCGGAGGAAGGTGCCCTGCGCAGTGACTATGTTGGCGGTGACAAGGCATATTACCTTATCACAGAGGATCCCTATGTGCTGGCTTACAACACGGATCTCATCGATGCCGAGGATGCGCCGACCGGATGGAGCGATCTTTTCAAATCACGTTTTCGCGGGCGCATTGCGCTTGCTGACCCGACCAAATCCTTGGTCTCATACGATGTAATTATGACGATGATGGATGTGCTCGGCGGTGATAACGCCCTGATCTCTCGCATGGAAGATCAGCTGGATGGGCACATGGTCTCTGCCTCGGCAGAGCAGGTCAAGGCCGTTGTGAGTGGTGCGTATGCGGTCACGGCGACAGCGGAGCAGCCAGTTCTGCGGTCTCGGTCGGCGGGGGCACACATCGAGGTCGTCTATCCACGGGAAGGGACACGCGTGTCCGCCACCGGGGTTGCGATCATAAAAAATGCTCCGCACATAGAGAATGCAAAAAAATTCCTTGATTTTGTTATGAGCCGTCGTGTTCATGAACGTCTCGGCGTATATGAACGACGCTCCACACGTGCCGATGTCACGGCACCGCCGAATCTCCCAACGCTCGCGGAGATTCATTCCACACGGTTTGATGCCCGGCATGCCGCCGCGTTCAGAGATGAGTTTTTGAGCGAATGGCGTGCTGCGGTTATCAAATAAATCCCCATTTCCCCCCATCCCCCCATTCCCATATTTTCCCCTTCCAAGACCGTCACTTCGTGTGGCGGTTTTCCTTTTTCTGTTTTCACAACATGGAATGAAAATCCCTACAAAATGATAATTTCACTTGACAGAAAAACGATTTATCCTTATTCTTTCTATATAGTCTGAAGATTGAGGAACATAATGTATTTTTATACATTCTTATGGTTGTTCTGACGCGGCGAGATCTTGTTTTTGATGTATGGGAAAGGCGGAGGATACAGAAATGGAGTGGTATACGATCAGTTATCAGAAGCGACTGTTCGCATACCTTCTCTTAGGCGGCGTCCTTCCTCTCCTGATCGTCTCGTCGATTATCCTCTACGCTGCGGATCGTGCCTATGAGAGTACACAGGAGAAAGCCGGGTACGCTGAGGTGCAGCGCATCTCCCGTGAGATCGACAATCTCGCACTTGCTTATCAGCGGCTGATGATGCCGTTTTTCATGCGGGATGATGTCATGGCGTATATGCACGGGGAGCCGACGGATACGACGCATCTCTATGCCGATCTCTATGGTGTCCTCTCCGGGCGTACGGGGGAGGCGGCCGTCTATCTGCTTCCAGCGGATGGGCGGCGTGCGATTGCCACGGACGATGTGCCGCGTGACCATCATCTCCCGACGAATCTCCACTGGGGCGTGATCGGTCAGGCGGTACAGCAAGATGGCTGGGCGTTGATTGCGGCTGACCGCACGGCTCCTGACCAGCAGAATACTGTTTTTTCGATGGCTCATGCCATTCGTCAAAATGGCAAGCTGCTCGGTGCCGTGGTTGTCGATATTCGCCGCGAGGCTCTCGTTCCGCTCATTCAGCGGGTGCAGGACGGCAACGAGGGGCAGATCATCCTGACGGATCGCTACCGCTACGTGATGATGGATTTGCTCGATCATCGCGGCGAAGGGTTCTCCGCCCTCTTTGCTTCGGCGGCGGAGGATGAAACGTCAGCGTCCGTT
Organism: Selenomonas sp. oral taxon 478; assembly: GCF_001189555.1. Taxonomy (NCBI): domain Bacteria; kingdom Bacillati; phylum Bacillota; class Negativicutes; order Selenomonadales; family Selenomonadaceae; genus Selenomonas; species Selenomonas sp. oral taxon 478. The sequence goes on from NZ_CP012071.1 coordinate 1,671,428, forward strand.
TTTCGTGACTTCGTGAACAGCTCTGCCGTGACGGGGATTGCCGTGCATCTCCGGCAGCGGACGGATGGGACACCGGTGGAGGAGCTGATACGTCTCATCCTTGCCGTAGACGCTGCCGCGCTTGCGGTGACGGCATACCTCGCGTGGCGGCTCAGCCGCCGTCTCTGGCATCCGCTCCACATTCTGACACAGGCAATGCGCCGTGCACGGAGCTCGGATGATTTTTCGACGCAGCTGGAGGCGCATCGCCGCGACGAGATCGGAGAGCTCGCACGGACGTTCAATGGCCTGATTGCGCACATACGGACGCTCCTAGCGGAGAACCGTGCGCGAGAGCGGCGCCTGCGCATTGCGGAGGTCAAGTCATTGACCGAAATGACGCGCCCGCATTTCATCTACAATACGCTGAACCTCATCAAGTGGAGTGCAAAGCTCGGCGACGCGGAGGGCGCGGCAGATATCGCCGTCCAGCTCGGCAAGATCCTGCGTGCTTCGGTGAGCATGAAGGAATTCGTGACGGTGGCAGAGGAACTATCCTTCCTGCGCACCTATCTGAAAATCCAACAACGGCGCTTCGAGGGACGTCTGAAGGTGACGCTGGATGTAGACAGCCGCATCATGGGATGCTATGTGCCGAAGCTCATCCTCCAGCCGCTGGTCGAGAACGCGATTCAACATGGACTTGAGAGTGTGGAGAGCGGCGGGCGCATCCTCATCGTCGGCAGGCGCGACGGCGATCATATTCTTCTCCGCGTGAAGGACGACGGGCAGGGGATGTCCGAAGCGCGCCAGCAGGAAGTGCTCGCGCAGCAGGATGATAATCACTTTGGCCTCTATAACGTCCACATGCGCGCTATGCTGAACGGTGATGCGGACTGCGGGATTGACCTCTCCAGTGCGGAGGGGAAGGGCACAGAGGTGCGGCTTACGTTGAAGTACATGGAGGAGGCTCCGCGCGATGATTAAAGTGCTTGTGATTGATGATGAGCCGCTGCAGCGGCAGGGCATCGTACAGCTGACCCCGTGGCAGGATTTTGGTGCAGAGGTAATCGGTGTGGCCTCTGGCGGGATGGAGGGCATCCTCATGGCGCGGGAACACCATCCAGATGTGCTGATCGTGGACATCAAGATGCCGGGGATGACGGGGCTCGATGTCATCGCCAGTCTGCGCGAGGAGATCGATGCCGAGTACATTATCCTGTCGGGATTCGGGGAGTTTGAGTATGCACAGCAGGCGATTGCCCTCGGTGTATGTGCCTACCTCCTCAAGCCGCTGGATGATGAGGAGCTTGCGGCCGCGATCAAACTCGCCGCTGGGCATATCATGAGCCGTCGTCATGGCGTACACTGTGATGATGATGATCCAGTGTACGGGAATTTAGCGCTTCCCGCGGAAGAGCCCGTGCGCGGCTATCTCCTGCATGCTGTACGGCACATAGAGGCACACATGGCAGAACCGATCACCGTCCGCGAGGTTGCAGGAGAGCTGGGGCTGAGCGTCAGCTATCTCCACAAACTTTTTGCGCGGTGCGGAACCTCCTTCAGCTCCTACCTGACGGAATGCCGCCTGCGTCATGCAGGACACATGCTGCGCGAGAGTGATGCCAAGATCTATGCGGTCGCTGCCGCCTGCGGCTATCAGGATACGCGCTACTTCAGCAAGGTCTTTCAGAAGCATATGGGCATGAAGCCGACGGAATATCGCTACGGAAAAAATGGATAAAATTTTGCGCAGGGGTATGGACAAAAAGAGAAAAATGCTATATTATAATAATAGTTATTGGTTAGTAAAAGAAAGAACCAGTATCATCTACTGAAACTGTGTATGATTATAGGAGGAATTTGTTATGAAGACATGGGTTTGCTCGGTTTGCGGCTGGGTGTATGACGAGGCAAAGGGAGATCCGGACTACGATCTCGCTCCGGGCGTGGCGTTTGACGATCTGCCCGACGATTTTGTCTGCCCGCTCTGTGGCGTGGATAAGAGTATGTTTGAGCTGCAGGAGTAACGTAAAGGAAGCACTGACGACACAGCCCCGCGTAAGCGGGGTTTTTATCTTTGTGGATAAAGGAAGCACTGATAAATTCGGCACAACCATCTTGACGCATCTTTTTTGCCCGCACTTCGGCGGAAAATCCTCCACAGAGCACCACTCTGCGTCCGGTTTTCCACCTCGTTCGGACGAAAAAATCTACGCCAATCTGGCAGACCTCATTTTATCAGTGATTCCTAAAATCTGCGCCAATCCGGCAGGCCACGTTTTATCGGCGATTCCTTGCAAATATTTTTGCTTTTCCGCCGAGAATCCCGTATAATAAACGACATATTATGGTGTTAGGAGATTTTTTGTTGGCAGAGCGGATTGAGATCAGTGTTATTTTTCTTGTTTATATGCTCCTGATGATGGGCATTGGCGTCTACTACTATCGACGGACGCGCAATATGAGCGATTACTTCCTCGGGAATCGAAAGCTCGGCGCATGGGTGACCTCGATGAGTGCCGAGGCGTCGGATATGTCGGGGTGGATGCTGATGGGGCTGCCCGGCTTTGCCTATACGGCGGGGCTCAACGCCGGCTGGATTGCACTCGGTCTGGCGCTCGGCACATGGGCGAACTGGCAGTTCATCGCGGCGCGCCTGCGCGTCTATACAGAGCTGGCACACAACTCACTGACGCTGCCGGATTTCTTTGAAAATCGTTTTTTTGCCACGTCGGGCGCACTGCGGATCGTACCTGCAATCTTCATTCTCATCTTTTTTATCCTCTATACGTCATCGGGATTCGTGGCGGCGGGGCGCCTCTTTGAGACAATTTTCCAGCTGCCGTATCTGACGGCGCTGCTCTTTGGTGCCGTGGTCGTGGTGTTCTACACGCTCGTCGGTGGTTTTCTCGCCGTGTCTCGAACGGATTTTATCCAAGGCGTGATGATGTTCTTTGCCATTCTCGTGGTTCCTGTGGGGGCGGCATTGATGCTGGGCGGCTTTTCGGCGACGGCGGATCTGATCCATGCACAGCATGCAGAATTTTTCGCGCCGCTGACCAAGCCCGACGGCAGTACACTCGGGTTCATCGAGTTCATTTCCCTCATGGGCTGGGGGCTCGGTTATTTCGGACAGCCGCATATTCTCGTGCGCTTTATGGCGATCCGCCATGCAGAGGAGCTGCCCCAGGCGACGCGCATCGCCATGTCATGGGTGGTGATCTCCCTCTCGGCGGCGATTCTCGTCGGCATGGTGGGGGCGGTGTATCTTAAGACACCGCTGGCGGGAACAGCAACGGAGACGGTGTTCCTCACGATGGCGGGTGAGCTTTTCCCGCCGGTCGTCGCGGGGCTGATCCTCGCGGCGGTGCTGGCAGCGATCATGAGCACGGCGTCGGCGCAGCTCCTCGTAGCCGCCTCGGCGTTTGCGCAGGATATCTATCGGCGCAGCTTCCGCCCCGAAGCGCAGCAGGGCGAGCTGGTCTGGGTGAGCCGTCTGTCCGTTCTCGTGATTGCAGCGGCGGCGATCTATCTCGGGCTCAGCCCCGACAACTTTATCCTCGATATGGTGGCGTATGCGTGGGCAGGCTTCGGTGCCGCCTTCGGCCCCGCACTCCTCATGTGCCTCTTTTGGCGGCGGACGACGGAGCGCGGCGTGCTCGCAGGGATTGTGACGGGCGGCGTAACGGTGCTCGTCTGGAAGCAGTTTGCGTTCTTTGGACTCTATGAGATCGTGCCGGGATTTCTGCTGGCACTCGCTGCCATCTATGTGGTGAGCCGGCTCGATGCAGAGCCGCCTGCGGCCGTGACGGAGCTCTTTGACCGCGCATCACGACAGTAGGGAGCTGTCGGTGATGCGCTTATGAGGAGGACGGCATTTTCCGATATACACAAAGTACGAAATTTATCAGCGATTCCTTAATGGGGAGGACATTATGGCATTTAATTTTACGCATGTGAATTTCAATGTGCTTGATCTGGCACGCAGCATGGCGTTCTATGAGAAGGCATTTGGCTTCCGTGAGAAGCGTCGCCTAGAGGCGGAGGGCTTTACCCTCGTCTATCTGACGGACGGCACGACGGACTTTGAGCTGGAGCTGACCTATCTGGACGCGCGAACTGAACCGTACAATCTCGGGGAAAAGGAGTTCCATCTCGCGCTCCATACGGACGACTATGCAGCAGCGCATGCGCTGCATACGGAGATGGGGGTCATCTGCTATGAGAATGCCGAAATGGGCATTTACTTCGTAGAGGATCCCGACGGCTATTGGATCGAAGTTCTCCCAAAAAATATGTGACGAACAGCTTTTTTTGTGTATAATAGAATTAGAATAGAGTGTTCGTGGCAGAGGGGGAGTAGGAATGGGAAAGCTGCGGGTACTGATCGTGGACGACTCCAAGATCAGCCGCGTGATGATTGCTGAACATCTAAGGGAAACGGATTTCGAGGTCTGCGGGATGGCGGCAGATGCCGTGGAGGCGCTGAAACTCTACGAAGAGCTGCGGCCGGACTTCGTGACGATGGATATGAACCTGCCGGACACAAACGGCCTTGAGTGCAGCAGACGTATCCTCGCGCTGGATGCGGATGCACGGATTCTGATGATCAGTGCGATGAAGGATCTGAAGCTCATCACACAAGGGAAGGCTGTCGGCGTGCGTGCGTTCCTTCAAAAGCCGGTTTCGCAGGCAGATCTGCTGGATACGCTGTACCTGATCGGGCAGGTATCCGCCACGCAGGAGACAGAGTTTCGGGAACTCTATGCAAAGCCGTTTGCACGTGCCCTCCAGCAGGGTGTGTCGGGGCTCCTCAATATGGAGGGAGAGCCGGAGATTGCACCCTATGAGTCGCGCACACTCGATGTGAGCGGTGCGGCAGTGATCATCGGCATCACGGGCTATACGACAGGACGCGTGATCCTCTACGCAGAGGAATCTGTGGTACAGCTCTTCGCCATGCACATGCTTGGATATTCGACCGTAGAAGAGCTCGCGGAGAACGAGGCACCAGATGCCGTGGAGGAAGCCGCAAATATCATTGCAGGGCGAGCCGTTTCCAAGATCAACAATGTCCTGGATGGGAAGGAACTGCGCCTGACGCCTCCGGGGACGATCTCGGGCACGCAGGTGCATATTGTAAGTCCCCGCATGACGACGTTCTGTATCAGCATGCAGTTGCCGATCGGAACCGTCCGGATCAATGTGGGCTTTGCAGAAGGAGAGTAATCGATGGATGCAAAACTGATCAATCCTTTTGTGGACGCCTTTACGACGGTGATGCCGATGCTGGGATTCCCCGAACCGACACGGACGAAGCTCTACGCAGCGAAGTCGCGCGTCAAGAGCCTCGGCGTTTCGATGCTGGTGGGCTTTACCAAGCAGATTCGCGGGAATGTCGTCTACAATATGAGTGAGGAGACGGCCAAGTTTATCGCGTCGCAGATGATGATGGGGATGCCGGTCGAGATGTTCGACGAGATGGCGCAGAGCGCGATCTCAGAGCTGAGCAATATGCTGACGGCTCACACGGCGACGAACATCACGGCCTTGGAGCTGGATGTCGATATCTCCACGCCGTCGTTGACGGTGGGGGCGGACTTCGAGGTGAAGGTCTGCGATGGCCAGTACCTCGTCGTCGCAATGGATCTGAGCGGTAAACTTGTGGAATTGGATATTGCCGTTGACCAGGTATAAAGGAATCTCCGATCAATACAGTGCGGCCATCTCAGCGCATCTTTTTTGTCGATGCGATGACGGGCAATCTGCGCTCATCCGAGGGGCTGCTTTATCGGTGATTTCAAGAATAACGCGTCGAGAGTATGATCGATGTCGTGCTCTCGCTGCACGGAACACTTTTTATCGGAGGAGGTTTCGATGAAGGGTGCGGAGCAGGTGCGTGTCTTTCTCAAGGGAAGACAGGTGGATGCTGCAGGCGAGGAGAGCCGCATTACGCTGTCCGTGATAGGACGGCGTTTTTTGCGTGGAGAGAGCCGCTATGTGAGCTATGACGATGCAGAGCTGATTGAGGGCGCGATTGTCCCGACGATTCTGCGCATCGGTGCGGACGATGTGCGTCTGCAGCGGCGTGGCGTCGTGCGCTGTACGCAGAACTTCGTCCCGGGGCAGGAACGGCGCGGCGACTACCGCACCCCGTACGGGCGGTTCTCGCTGTCCACGTTGACGCGGCGCCTGCGCGTGCGCAGCTTTCCGGACGGGGTGGAGGAAGCGTATATTTTCTATACGCTCTATGTGGACGGGATGCGTCAGAGCGACAACACGATGGAAATACGAATTGAGCCAATGCAAAGGAGATCAAATCAAGGTGGAGATCAAACAGCAGATTGAGCAGGCACTGCTTCGTGCCGTGGAGGCCGCCACGGCGGCGGGAGAGCTGCCGGAGGGCGGCGCACTTCCCCCCATTCTTCTGGAGGAGCCGCCGGATAAGGCGCTGGGCGATTTTGCCACGAACTTTGCGATGCAGTCGGCGCGCGTCTTTCGTCAGCAGCCGAAGAAGATCGCGGAGACGCTTCGTGCCCATTTTACGGGCGGATGGCTCGATCATGCGGAGGTGGCAGGACCGGGCTTCCTCAATTTCTATCTCAAAAAAGATGTGATGGCAGATACCCTGCGTGGGATTCTGCGTGCGGGGGAGACCTACGGTACACTGGCGCCGAAGGATGCGGCGCCGATTCAGGTGGAGTACGTCAGCGCGAATCCGACGGGACCGCTGCACGTCGGACACGGGCGCGGTGCGGCGGTCGGCTCGGCGCTGGTGACGCTGCTGCGGACGGCAGGCTATACGGTGGAGAGCGAGTACTATGTCAACGATGCGGGCAACCAGATGCATTTGCTCGCCGTGTCGGTGAATGCGCGCTATCTGGAGCTCCTCGGACGGGAGGTACTGTTCCCTGAGAACGGCTACCACGGTGCGGATATCGTGGAGACGGCACAGCGCATCATCGACCGTGACGGGGATCGCTATCTCGCTCTGTCCGAGGAGGAGCGTCTGGAACAGTTCAAGGACATTGCCTATCGCGAGAAACTCGCTGCGCTTCGCGAGGATCTCGCAGACTTCGGTGTGACGTTCGATGCGTGGTTCAGTGAGCGCACGCTCCATCCGGCGGCCGTGCGCCGCGTCGTCGATGTGCTGCTCGAACGCGGCGCCGCCTACGAGAAGGACGGTGCGGTATGGCTGCGCTCGACGGACTACGGGGATGACAAAGATCGCGTGATCTTCCGCGACAATGGCGTACCGACGTATCTTGCCGCGGATATCGCCTATCATGACAATAAGTACGCGCGCGGCTTCGGCAGGCTCGTCAACATCTGGGGGGCGGATCATCACGGCTATGTCGCCCGCGTCAAGGCTGCGATGGCGGCGCTCGGACACGATCCCCAGCAGCTTACGGTACTTCTCCTGCAGATGGTGAGCCTCTATCGCGACGGTGAGGTCGTAAAGCTGAGCAAGCGCACGGGCGAGACGGTGACGCTGCGGGAATTGATGGAGGAGGTCGGCGTCGATGCGGCGCGGTATTTCTTCCTGATGCGCTCCCTCGACAGCCAGCTGGATTTCGATCTCGATCTCGCGAAGAAGAGAACGAACGAAAACCCCGTCTACTACATCCAGTATGCGCATGCACGCATTTCCAGCATCTTCCGCCAGGCGGAGGAATCGAAAATTGTCCCCTCAGATGGGGCGGAGCTGGAACGCCTGACGGATGAGACGGAGACGGCACTCATCAAGAAGCTCGCTGCCTATCCTGAGGAGATCGAGCGCGCTGCAGCGGAATACGCTCCTCAGCGCATCGCACGCTACAGCCATGAGCTCGCGGCTGCATTTCATGCGTTTTACAATAAATGCCGCATTGTTGGACAGGAACCGGCACTTGCCTCTGCCCGCCTCGCCCTCGTCATGGCGACCGGGCGCGTGATTCGCCACAGTCTCGGTATTCTGGGTGTTTCCGCGCCGGAGAAGATGTAAGGCCTCACGGGAGACAGTCATCCGATTGGTGCAGATGTTCCGCCGGAGTGCGGGAAAATACACCAAGATGATGGTGTTGAATGGATCCGTGAACCATCATGCAACGTCCTATTGAAAGGAGTCTATCCATGGATTATACAAAGATGTCGGAAGTCGACGCCGCCTATCATATCCTCGCAGAGAAGAAAGAGACAATGAACTATAAGGATCTGATCCTTGAGGTCATCGAGGCGACGCATCGTCCCGTGCAGTCGCTCGCCATGGCGATCTCGGAGATCTATACGATGATCAATATGGACAGCCGTTTCCACTACGAGGGCGAGAGCCGCTGGGGGCTGACTGAGTGGGTGCCGCCCGAGGTCAAGCGCTCCTCGTCACGCGCGTCCTCCGGCACCTCGAAGACCGCGATTACGAAGGAAGCAGCACGCAAGAAGAAGCTCGAAAGCATTCAGAACTGATAGGATACGGCGGAGGCATAATATGGCAAAGTATATATTCGTTACGGGCGGCGTTGTTTCTTCCCTCGGCAAGGGCATAACTGCGGCTTCGCTCGGACGCCTGCTCAAGAACCGTGGCATCAAGGTGACGATTCAGAAGTTCGATCCGTACATCAATATTGATCCCGGCACGATGAGCCCCTATCAGCACGGTGAGGTATTCGTCACTGACGATGGCGCGGAGACGGATCTCGACCTCGGTCACTATGAGCGTTTCATTGATATCAATCTGACAAAGCGGTCGAACATCACAACGGGAAAGGTTTATGCATCCGTCCTGAACAAGGAGCGTCACGGCGACTACCTCGGCTCGACGGTACAGGTCATTCCGCATATCACAAACGAGATCAAGCAGCGCGTCTACGATGTGGCAAAGGCGGATAACGCCGATGTCGTCATCACGGAAATCGGCGGTACCGTCGGCGATATCGAGAGCCTTCCCTTCCTTGAGGCGATCCGCCAAGTCAAAAAGGAAGTGGGAAAGAATGATGCGCTCTACATCCATGTGACACTGCTCCCCTATATCACGGCGGCGGGGGAGCTCAAGACGAAGCCGACCCAGCACAGCGTCAAGGAACTGCGCGCCATCGGGATCCAGCCCGACATCCTCGTCTGCCGGACGGAGCAGCCGATTCCGCGCGAGATGAAGGAGAAAATTGCGCTCTTCTGCGATGTTGACGCCGATGCAGTCATCGAAAATCGTACGGCCTCGACGATCTATGAGGTGCCGCTGATGATGCAGCAGGAAGGCCTCGACCGCATTGTCCTCGAGAAAATGGCGATGGATTTTGACCCCTCCAACATGGAGGCATGGGGGAAGATGGTCTTTAAGATCAATCACCCCGCAAAGAAGGTAAAAATCGCCGTCGTCGGCAAGTACGTAGCGTTGCCCGATGCCTATATGTCGGTGACGGAGGCACTCAATCACGGCGGCATCGAAAACGATGCGCAGGTGAAGATCGCATGGATCAACGCCGAGGAACTGGAGGATCCGAACGCAGATCTCGACGAGATCTTCGTCGGCTGCAAGGGCATCCTCGTACCGGGCGGCTTTGGCGACCGTGGTGTTGAGGGAAAGATCCGCGCGATCCAGTATGCGCGTGAGAACAAGATCCCGTTCCTCGGGCTCTGTCTTGGCATGCAGTGCGCTGTCATCGAGTTTGCGCGCCATGCGGCGGGACTTTCCGGTGCACACAGCACGGAGTTCGTACCCGAGACACCGCATCCCGTCATTGCCCTGATGGAGGATCAGCAGGGCGTGGAGGAGAAGGGGGGTACGATGCGTCTGGGGGCGTATCCCTGCGTCCTCGCAGCGGATTCGCTCTCGCGTGAGGCGTATGGAACGCCTGAGATCAGCGAGCGGCACCGCCATCGCTTTGAGTTCAACAATGCCTATCGCGCTCAATTGGAGGAAAAGGGGCTGCGCATCGCAGGAACAAGCCCCGATGATCAGCTCGTGGAGATCGTGGAGATCGAGGATCATCCGTGGTTCGTCGCTTCGCAGTTTCATCCGGAGCTGAAGTCGCGGCCGAATCATCCGCACCCACTCTTTGCAGGCTTTATCCGCGCGGCTCTTGCCGCATCCAAATGAATACATTTTTTTCGCTTCTGCGGGATGATCCCGCCCTCCGTCAGCTGACGGAGGTATTTGCGCAGCCGGCAGCACAGACCATGCTGCACGGTGCCGCAGGGGCATTGAAGCACGCCGCCGTCGCCGCCGCCTATGATGCAGCACCGCGCCCGCTCGCCATTGTGACGGCGGGACGGGATGCGCTGCGCGCGTGGCAGGAGGATCTCACGGCACTCCTGCCCGAGGCGGATGTCTATGAGCTGCCCGAGCTGGACCGCATTGACTTTGCTGCACCCGGTGCGGCGAAGGGGCTGGAGCGCTCGGCACAGCGCATGAACATCATGGCGCGTCTCCTGCGTCATGAGCCGATCATCGTGTTGGCGGACATCAGTGCGGCGGCGCAGAAGGGGCTCAGCACGACGGAATTCTCCCGTGCCGCACTGTCGCTGCGCCTGGGACAAGACCTCCCGCGTGAGACCCTGATGGAGCGGCTGTCGGCGCTCGGCTATGAACATGTGCCGGAGGTGGAGAACGTCGGACAGTTCAGCGTGCGCGGCGGCATTGTGGATGTGTTTCCCATCAATGCGCTCTCGCCCATCCGTGTGGAGTTCTTCGATACGGAGATCGACTCCATGCGAGAGTACGATCCTCTGACCAAGCGCTCCATCAAAAATATCGGAACGGCCTCCATCATGCCTCTGCGTGCCGCAGACGACAATGGGGAGGCCTGTTTTTTGAGCTATCTCGGCGCAGCCGGAACAAGTGTCTTTGACGAGCCGTCACGCCTGATGGCGGCGCTGGAGGATGGCGTGCGGGAGGATGCCGTGCGTGCGGCGCGGTGTTTCTCGTGGGCAGAGATGACCGCCGCCGGTACGGAGGGGCATGAGGTGTTCATCTCACTCATGAATCGCGCTGTCCCGACGTGTACGCCGCAGACGCTCATCGGCGTACAGATGGTGCCCATGACGGCGTTTCAGCGGCAGTTTTCGCTCCTCGAGAGCGAGCTGCATCGCTATCTGGGAGAGGGGATGCGCGTCCTCATCCTAGCGGGCGGGGCGGAGCAGGCCGCGCGAATGCGCGAGATGCTCACGCTCTGGAAGCTCCCGACGGTCATTTCACGCGGCGCAGATGCACCGGCCGAACATGCCGTCACCATTTCGCCCGGCACCCTGCGTGCGGGCTTTGAGCTGAGCACGTCTCGCACTGCTGTCCTGACGGAGCAGGATATCTTCGGTCGTCATAAGGCACGGCTGCGCCGTACAGCGTCGGCGGGAGAGCGCATCCGCCACTTTCGCGAGATTGCGCCCGGCGACTACGTGGTGCACATCTCCCACGGCATCGGGAAGTATCTGGGCGTGGAGACCATCGAGGTCGCCGGTGTTCACCGCGACTATTTGCACATCCAGTACGGCGGGGATGACAAGCTCTTCGTCCCGACCGATCAGGTCAGTCTCCTGCAAAAGTATATCGGTGCAGAAGGCGCTGCGCCGCGCCTGCACCGCATGGGTACGGCAGACTGGGCACGCGCACAAGCCAAGGCGCAGAAATCGGTCGAGGATATCGCCGACCATCTGATTGAGCTCTACGCTGCGCGGCGCATGGCGAAGGGACATGCCTTTTCGCCGGATGATGCGGGACAGCGCGAGTTCGAGGAGGCGTTTCCGTATCAGGAGACGGACGATCAACTGCGCGCCATTGCAGAGATCAAGCACGATATGGAAAGCGAAAAGCCGATGGATCGCCTGCTCTGCGGCGATGTGGGCTTCGGCAAGACGGAGGTTGCGATTCGCGCGGCGTACAAGGCGGCGATGGACGGCTATCAGGTCGCCGTGCTCGTGCCGACAACAGTTCTCGCACAGCAGCACTATCAGACCTTTGCGGCGCGTTTTGCCGACTTCGCTCCGAAGGTGGACGTTGTCTGCCGCTTCCGCACGCTGCGGGAACAGGCGGCGACGCTGCGCGATGTGGCGCGTGGTCAAGTGGACATCCTCATCGGAACACATGCGATTCTTAATCGGAAGCGCGTGCGCTTTCAGAAGCTGGGCCTGCTCATCGTGGATGAGGAGCAGCGTTTCGGCGTGACGCAGAAGGAAAAGATCAAGGAGTTCGCGACGGGCGTCGATGTACTGACGCTCTCTGCGACGCCGATTCCGCGCACGCTGCACATGTCGCTCGCGGGTGCGCGTGATATGAGTGTCATCGAGACGCCGCCCGCCGAGCGCCTCCCTGTGCAGTCCTACGTCGTGGAGAGCAGTGATGCCATGATGCGCGGCGCGATCGAGCGTGAGCTGTCGCGCGGCGGGCAGATCTACTTTATCTACAACCGCGTGGAGAGCATCGACCGGATGCGCGAGCACCTGCAGCAGATTGTACCGCAGGCACGTATTGCCTCCGCGCACGGACAGATGAGCGAGGATATTTTGGAGCAGGTCATGATGGACTTTTACGAGGGACATTATGACATCCTGCTTGCAACGAGCATCATCGAGAACGGCATCGATGTCGCCAACGCGAATACGATCATCATCTACGATGCCGACCGCTTCGGCCTCTCGCAGCTCTATCAGATGCGCGGACGCGTCGGCCGCTCGGCGAAGATGGCGTTTGCCTACTTCACGTATCGGCGCGACAAGGTGCTCAGCGAGACGGCGGAGAAGCGCCTACAGGCGATGAAGGAGTTTGCACGCCTTGGCTCGGGCTTTAAGATCGCGATGCGTGATCTCGAGATCCGCGGCGCGGGGAGCCTTCTCGGTGCGCAGCAGCATGGGCATATCGCAGGCGTCGGCTTTGAGATGTATGTGAAGCTGCTCGAGGAGGCCGTGGCGCGCAAAAAGGGCGAGAAACCTGCGCCGCCGCCCGTACAGACCGTCATCGACCTCCCCGTGGAGGCGTATCTGGATGGCGGCTACATCGAGGACGCCATGCACAAGATCGAGGTCTATCAGAAGATCGCGGCGGTGCAGACGGATGAGGATCTCGATGCACTGCTCGACGAGCTGATCGACCGGTTCGGCGAGCCGACAGCGCCCGTCCTTGCTCTGCTCGATATCGCGCGCATCAAAAATGCGGCGCGGACCTTTCATGCACGGAGCATTGCGCTGAAGGAAAATGCGCTCGATATCGCCCTGCCGGCGGATGAAAAGCTGCCGCTCCCGGCACTCATGCGCCTCGACCGCGCCTTTGGGCGGCGCGTCGGGCCCCTGCCCGAGGGGAGCGGCTATCGCATCCGCCTCGCGGCACGTGAATGCAGGAATGTATTGGATACGGTGCTGGAGATTGTGCAGTTGATCACAGGAGAGCGGCATGAATGACTATCGATTGACCGTTGCGGGGCTCGGCCCCGGTGACGCGGGGCTGATTACGCGCGAGACATGGACGCAGATCGAGAGGGCGGAGCAGATCGTGCTGCGCACGCGCATCCACCCGAGTGTATCGGCACTGGATGATGTGCAGATTTCCTATGAGACATACGATCCCCTCTACGAGGAGATGGGGGACTTTGACGCGCTCTATGCCGCGATTGTCACGGATCTCTGTACGCGTGTCCGTACGGGCTCTGTGCTCTATCTCGTTCCCGGAAGCCCGCACGTCGCAGAGCGCACGGTACAGCTCCTGCGCCCTGCGGCAGAGCGCGAGGGGATACCGCTCGACATCCTGTCCGGGATGAGTTTTTTGGATCCGCTTTTTGCGGCGGTGGGCATCGATCCCGTGAACGGGCTCTCCATTCTCGACGCGCTGAATGAGGCGCAGATCCGTGCCGTGCCGACGCAGGACCGCATCATTACACAAATTTATTCGCGTGCGATTGCTTCCGATGTCAAACTGCTCCTGATGGAGCACTGCGACGATGTACAGGAGGTGCTCTATCTGCACCACCTCAGTCTGCCCGAACAGGACGTGCGGCGCATTCCGCTTTATGCACTCGATCGGCAGGAGGATGTGGATCATCTGACCTCCATTTTTGTCCCTTATATGCCGACTTTTTGGGAAAATCCGTAAAAAAAACGGGAGTTTTTGGGAAAAATCATCTTTTTTTAATATTTCCCCTTGATTTTTCGGGGTAATTCTGTTAAATTCTCTCATGTCAGTGCGACACTAAGCGGTCGCGAGGAAAATGGAAAATATCTTAAAGGAGGATGCTACTTTGAACAAGCAGGAATTGGTCGCAAACGTAGCAGAGCAGGCAAGTCTCACGAAGAAGGACGCGGAGAAGGCAGTCAATGCTGTTTTTGAGACGATCAAGGGCGCACTTTCCGAGGGTGACAAGATTCAGCTGATCGGATTCGGCACGTTCGAGGTGAAGGATCGTGCGGCACGCAAGGGGCGTAACCCCCAGACGGGCAAGGAAATCGAGATCGCGGCTTCGCGTAATCCTGTGTTCAAGGCCGGCAAGGCTCTGAAGGATGCTGTGAACTGATTTTGCAGTGTGACCGGACTTCCGACGGGAGTCCGGTTTTTCTGCGTTGTGGGGCGGATATGAGCAAAACGATCTTTGCACCGGATGCATTCACGGGAAAATCCGTGCTGATCTCAGGCGGCACCTCGGGCATCGGATACGCGGCGGCGGCAATGTTTCTGGCGGCCGGTGCGCGCGTTGTGCTCATGGGGCGTGACCAGATGCGGGGCAAGGGCGCAGAGGAGCAGCTCTCTGCCACAGGGCGTGTGCTGTTTTGTGCCGGCGATGTACGGTCTCTGTCCGACTGTGGCCGCGTTGTTGCGGAGGCAATCCGCTGCTGTGGGGCGCTAGACGTTCTCATCAATGCCGCAGGCATCTACCACGAGGGCGCGCTGGATGCGCTTTCGGCGGAGGAGCTCGACGCTCTGCTTGATACGAACATCAAGGGGACGATCCATCTGTCACAGGCGGCTCTGCCCTATTTGCGGCAGACGCATGGAAATATCGTGAATATCGCCTCTGATGCAGGGCTGCATGGGAATTATTTTTGTGCAGCGTATGCGGCGACGAAGGGCGCGGTTGTCGCGCTGACGCGCTCGCTTGCCCGCGAGACAGCCTGCGACGGCGTGCGCGTGAATGCCGTTGCACCTGCCGATATTCTCACGCCGATGACGGAGCGCCAGCTCGCGGCGCATCTGCCACGAGAGGATCAGCTGCGGGAGATGGCGTCGCTCTATCCGCTCGGGCGCATCGGCACGGCCGATGAGGCCGCTGCCGCTGTCGTCTTTCTCGCCTCTCCTGCGGCAGCATGGGTAACGGGCAGCATCTATATGGTGGATGGCGGGCTGATGGCATAGAAATCCACATCGTCCGTCAAAAAAATTTGCCATTGTCAAAAATTATGTTAAAATAAGATTGTATGAGGAGGTGGCTGATGGGACATGCCCGCATTCTCATTTTGACCGCCTCCATCGGTGCAGGGCATACGCGGGCGGCAGAGGCCATTCGTGCGGCACTGAAGGCGCAGCCGGGAGCGGCGGAGCAGCGGATCGATGTTGTGGACTTCATGTCGCGAGAGGTGTCCATCATCCACTATCTCATGAAACGTATTTATCTGACGATGCTGCGCTTTGTGCCGAATCTCTACGATGTCTTCTTCCACATTGCGGGAAAGAAGGCGGGCGGGGGTGCGGTGCGTGCTGCCTTTGCTTGGGTGATGGTGCGTACGATGGGACGGATCATTCGGACGTATCAGCCCGACCTTGTCGTCGCCACCCATCCCTTTCCCGAGGGGGCGGCAGCACTCTGGCGCGAGCAGCATGGCGGCTCCTTTGCGCTGGCGGCACTTCTCACGGACTACGCTCTCCACGCGATCTGGTTTGTGCGTAACGTGGATGCCTATTTCGTTGCGACAGAGACGATGGCGGATGAGATGGCGGCGTGTGGCTTTGATCGGAAGTGCATCCATGCGACGGGCATACCGATTACGCTCATGGCGAGCCGTTTGGCACGCCGCGAGGCACAGGTACAGGCAGGACTCTCTGGAGATCGGCCGACCGTTCTTCTCATGGGCGGTGGTCTGGGGCTTGGCGATATGGAGGCGACCCTTGCGGCTTTGGAGCAAGTACAGCTGCGCCTCTCCGTTCTCGTCGTGGCGGGACATAATGCTGCACTGGAGGAGCGTGCGCGTGCGCGCGCGGCACATTCACATCATGCGATCTCCGTGCGCGGCTATACCCACGATGTGCCGGTATTGATGCGCGCGGCAGATCTGCTCATCACGAAGCCCGGTGCGCTCACAATCAGCGAGGCATTCGCTGCAGGGCTGCCGCTCCTCCTGCATGACCCGATTCCGGGGCCGGAGACGGAGAACGCCGTCTATGCGACGCGATGTGGAGCGGCCGTATGGCTGCACCCGGGCGAGCGCATGGCGCCGGCGGTGGAGGACATACTTACGCATCGTCTGCCTGCCATGCGCAGGGCGGCACGCGACTGTGCCCGCGAGGAGGCGGCACAGCGCGTGGCGGAGATTCTGACAGAGATGCTTCAGCGAAAGTGAGGGAGACGGATGGCACGGAGAAAGAATGCACGGCGGCCGCGCTGGTTTGTTGTGACGGTTCTTCTGATCCTTGGTTACTTTGGTACGATGATCGTATCACAGGGAATCTATCTCTTTCACGTGCGTGCGGAGCAGCGTGCGGCATCCGAGCGGCTGACGGCTGCACAGGGGGAGAATGACCGTTTGCAGGCGGAGAAAACGCATCTTGGGGAATTGCCGTACATTGAGAAATTGGCGCGTGAGGAGCTCGGCATGACGGGGGAAGGGGAACTTCCCTATGCACCGGGAAAGCGTGGAAACGGCAACTGACTGGGCTGCGTATTTTCTTGACAGAACGGGCGTCCGCCCTGTATAATAATTATGTCTGACAGTGGGGGAGACCCCGATGGTTTATCGTTGAAGGGAAGATTTGTTTTGGCCATTGAAGTCGGCAGCGTAGTAGAGGGTGTTGTCACGGGTATCACGAATTTTGGTGCTTTTGTCGAACTCCCGGAAGGGAAGACGGGGCTGATCCACATCTCGGAGGTTGCCGACGTCTACGTGAGCGATGTGCATGATTTTCTAAAAGAGCATGACAAGGTCAAGGTCAAGGTACTGACCGTGGATGATCGTGGGAAGATCGGTCTGTCGATCAAGGCTCTGCAGGATAAATCGTCCGCTGCGCAGTCCGCTGCTGCGCCGGCACGTCCGCCGCGTCCACCGCGCGATATGCGCCGTACGGCGGCATCACGTCAGATCGGCTCGCCGTCCTTTGAGGACAAGTTGTCGCGCTTCCTCAAGGACAGCGATGAACGATTGACCGATCTGCGCCGCAAGACCGATTCCAAGCGCGGCGGACGCGGCTCACGCCGTGGCTGAGCACGTATGCTGCGATAGGATATGAGGAGAAATAGGACACTCCATGTGGAGTGCCTTTTTTGTGGAAAGCACTGATCACGTGATTTTCATCGAACCGGTGTATGATGGTCTGCGCGGAGATAATTCTGAGCGGGCAGTACGACGCGTGCACCACGCGATGGACGCATGGGTCAGTGCTTCCTTTATCGGGAGATCATGTTGAAACGACAGGTGGCAGACATTCTTCGGACGCATGGATTTTTTGCGCCCGATCGCCGCGTGCTCGCCGCCTGCTCGGGCGGGACGGATTCTCTGGTTCTGCTGGACATGCTCAGCGATTTACATGCGGAGGGCGGCCCGCAGATCATCTGTGCACACTACGAGCACGGCATTCGCGGAGCAGCGTCACGTGCGGACGCAGATGCCGTGGCGGCATACTGTGCGGCACGCGATATTCCCTGCATCATAGAGGCAGGTGACGTACCGCGCTATGCGCGGACGCATAAACTTTCGCTTGAGACGGCGGCGCGTGTCTGCCGCTATGATTTTCTCCATCGGCTGCAGGAGCAGGAACACTGCGATGCGATAGCGCTCGCCCATCATGCAGATGATTTGGCGGAGACCGTGCTCATGCGTATTCTGCGCGGTACGGGACCTGCAGGGCTTGCCGCCATGCGTGAGTGGGACGGCGTCCACCTGCGCCCGCTGCTCCATACGGCACGCACGGAGATTGAGAGATATATTCGGATGCATAAGCTTCACCCGTGCCATGACCGGACGAATGATCAGCAGGATGCGCAGCGCAATCGGATTCGCCACACGCTTTTGCCGACCCTCTGCACCTACGGTAATCGAAATATCCGTGATGCACTCGTGCGCCTCAGTGATCTCGCGGGTGAGGAGGATGATTTCCTCACGCAGTATGCTGCGGCAGAACTGGAGCGCGCATCCTCCGGCGGTGGCCTCTCCGTCGGCGTGCTGAATACGCTGCATACGGCCATGGTACGGCGCGTCCTGCGTCTCTTCTGGGAACGCGTGACGGATGGCCAGCAGGATCTTTCCTACGAGCATGAGGAACGGATGCGCTGTCTCCTCACACGGGCGGGAACGGCACAGTGCGAGCTGCCGCACGGATGGCGTGCGCATATGCGCTATGGCGTACTCAGACTTCAGCGCGAAGAAACACGGACAACACAGCAGGGAAAGGAAGAAGAAATTTTCCTTCCTTTGACCCACGAATATGATATAATAAATTTCCAAGGAAGATTATTTTCCATGCGTCGGATGGATGACGTGACGGATGAGGATTGGCAGAAGGCAGTGGACGGGAAGGCTGTCTATGCTGATGCGGCAGGGCTGCCGCCGCTTGTCCTGCGTACACGGCGTCCCGGAGACTATATGCGGCTCTCCATCGGACGCAAAAAAATCAAGGATATTATGATCGACGATAAGATCCCGCGTGAAGCGCGGGACAGCATTCCGCTGCTTGCCGTTGCCGGCAGCAGTGAGATTTTTTGGATGGTCGGGGGAAGGCGCAGCATCTTGGCACCGGTGACGGAACATTGTGTTGTTTTTGCCATTGCCTGGGAAAAGGAGAGTACAGCATCATGATGAGCGATGATATTGAGCACATATCGTTCTCGGCAGAGGAGATACGCGCGCGCGTGCAGGAGCTCGGCGCACAGATTACACAGGACTACCGCGATGCACAGGAGAAGGTATACTGCGTTGGTATTTTGAAGGGAGCTGCCGTCTTCTTTACGGACCTTGTGCGCGCCATTGATCGCCCGGTCAACTTCGATTTTATGATTGTCTCCAGCTATGGCGACGCGGCCGTCTCCAGCGGACAGGTTAAGATTTTGAAAGATCTTGATTTTTCCATCGAGAACCAACATGTCATCATCGTGGAGGACATCATCGACTCGGGGACGACCATGCACTATCTGAAAACGTTGCTGCAGGGGCGACATCCGAAGAGCATCCGCCTCTGTGCGTTCCTCTCCAAGCCTTCGCGCCGTGTGACGCCGGTCGAGATCGACTATCTCGGACATGAGGTTCCCGATGAGTTCCTCGTGGGCTATGGGCTGGACTATGCGGAGAAATATCGGAATCTGCCCTACATCGGGGTGCTGCGGCGTTCCGTTTATGAGTGAGGAGGCGCCTTTTGAATCATTCAATTCTGCGAAATCTCGCGTTCTATGCGCTCATGTTCTTCGTCGTCTGGACGGTCGCCGACTACATGTCGGGCAGCCATCAGACGGCACAGGCAACGGCGCTGGGATACAGTGATTTTACCGAAAAAGTAACGGCTGGGGACGTGGACAAGGTCGTCATTGTCCAGAACAACATCCGCGGTACGCTGAAGGATGGGACGGAGTTCACGACGATTGCGCCGGATGCCCCGAGCAACGACCGCGACCTCTATACGCGCCTCTCGGAAAAGGGCGTGACGATCTCGGCGGAAAACCCGCCCGAGCCACCGTGGTGGCAGACGCTCCTCACCTCGCTGATCCCGATTGCACTTCTGATTGGCTTCTGGTTCTTCATCATGCAGCAGTCCCAGATGGGCGGCGGGCGCATGATGAACTTCGGCAAGTCGCGCGTGCGCCTCATGGTGAGCGATAAGAAAAAGGTGACCTTTGCCGATGTGGCAGGGGCGGACGAAGCAAAACAGGAGCTCGAGGAAGTCGTCGAGTTCCTCAAGACCCCCGACAAGTTCAACGAGCTCGGCGCACGCATCCCCAAGGGGGTACTGCTCTTCGGCCCTCCGGGCACGGGCAAGACGCTTCTCGCCAAGGCGGTCGCCGGTGAGGCGGGCGTTCAGTTCTTCACGATCAGCGGCTCCGACTTCGTCGAGATGTTCGTCGGCGTCGGCGCATCCCGTGTGCGTGACCTCTTTGAGCAGGCAAAAAAGGCGGCTCCGTGCATCGTCTTTATCGACGAGATTGATGCCGTTGGGCGTCAGCGCGGCGCGGGGCTGGGCGGTGGACACGATGAGCGTGAACAGACGCTCAATCAGCTCCTTGTCGAGATGGATGGCTTTGCCTCAAATGAGGGGATCATCATCATCGCGGCGACCAACCGCCCCGATGTGCTTGACCCTGCGCTCCTGCGTCCCGGCCGCTTCGATCGTCAGATCGTGGTGGATAAGCCCGACGTGCGCGGACGTGAGGCCATCCTGAAGGTACATACAAAGGGCAAGCCGGTCGCTGACGACGTTGATCTGGACGTCCTCGCGCGGCGCACGCCCGGCTTTACGGGAGCGGATCTGAGCAACCTCGTCAACGAGGCGGCACTCCTTGCCGCGCGCCGTGACAAGAAGAAGATCACGATGGCGGAGATGGAGGAGGCGATCGAGCGTGTCCTCGCAGGTCCGGAGCGCAAGTCTCATGTCATGACGGATGAGGAAAAGCGCCTCACGGCATATCATGAGGGCGGACATACGCTCGTAGGACTTCTGCTCGAGCACGCCGATCCCGTGCACAAGGTAACGATTATCCCGCGCGGACGTGCGGGCGGCTATATGCTCTCCCTGCCGAAGGAAGATCGTTCCTATCGGACGCGCTCCGAGCTCATCGACCGCATCAAGGTCGCACTCGGCGGACGCGTGGCCGAGGAGGTCGTGCTCGGCGAGATCAGCACGGGCGCATCCAGCGACATCCAGCAGGCGACGCGTATCATCCGCAGCATGATCATGGAATACGGCATGAGTGATGCGATCGGTCCGATTGCCTATGGCGAGGAGAACCATCAGGTCTTCCTCGGGCGCGATCTCAATCGCGAGCGCAACTACTCCGAAGAGATTGCGGGTGAGATCGACCGTGAGGTGCGCCGCTACATCGAGGAAGCGTATGAGGCTTGCCGTACGATCATCGTGGAGAATCGCGACAAACTCGATCTGATCGCAAAAGAACTTCTCGAGCGCGAGACGCTGAGTGCGGCAGAGCTTGAGGAACTGATGACGCAGGGCGCGATCAGCGAAAAGGACAAGCAGAACGACGATACGGATGATACGGGGAAACCCGCACCGATTCCCGTCGATGTTGTGATCGACGACTCTACACAGACCAGTGAGGAGGCAGAGCGCGCCGCTGAAAAGCGTCCCGCACCTGTCGCTGCGCCGGAACCGAAGTTCAACGTAACCCAGTGGGATAAATGATGGAAAGGCATTGCCGCGAGGAAAGATGAGCGGCAGTGCCTTTTTTCTTTAGCTTATGTATGATTTTTCCGATAGTTATAATATAGGAAAAAGGGTTCAGCAGGGAGTCAGAGAGAGGTTTGTATGCAGTGGTATGAGGAGATCATGGACACAGCGCGGGAAGCTGTGGACTACATCGGCAGTATGCTTTCCACAGACGGCAGCATGGAAGAACCGACGCGTCAGGTGTTGACGGATTTTGCTGTGGCGATGAACGGTGTTGCGGAGCGTCTATCCCAGGAGAAGGGAACGCTCATGGAAAAGTGCCGTCGCTATGCGCTGAATGCTGCGTGGAGTGGACAGAAAGCGTTGACCGCGGAAGACGCACGAGATGCGTGGAAGTATTTTTTCTACGAACTGCGGCCACTCTTTTTGGATCTGCGCTATCAGTTGGATCTGGAATACCTTGTTCTGCAGCATCCGGAAGTACAGGATGCCTATCTGGCGCAGACGATTGCAGCATTTGAGGCGGCGCGGAAGAGGCCGCGCCGGACGGACTTCAAATACCGCGTGTCGATCATCGTCCCTGCCTACAACAAAGTGGAGTATTCGCGTTGTGCCATCGACAGCCTCCTTCGCCATACGGCCTTTTCACATGGAGATATTGAACTCATTACGATCAACGATGGATCATCGGATGGGACAGAGGCATATTTTAACAGCCTGCCTCACGAGAAGAAAATCAATCTGAAGTACAACGTATACAATCACCTCGGGTGGGGAATTGCCCGTCATATCGCAGAGGGCGAGTACGTCGTCTATTTCTCCAACGATGCCGTCGCCACACCGCATTGGCTGGAAAATCTCCTCGCCGTACACCAGGCGGAGAAGGATGTCTTTTGGGTCGTTCCCACATGCAATGAGAACTGCATTTCCAATCGCCAAGGAATTCCGGTAGACTATGAAAATCGCTTTGAAGCGATGCCGGAAATGGAGGCGTTTGCCGCCGTGCATAATGTGTCGAACCCACTCCTCTGGGAGGAACGGGCTGTTCTTATGCCCTTTGTGAGCGTTGTGCCGAATCTTTTTGATGTGCCCGAGATTCGTGCAGACTATCGCTATGTCCTCTGTGATTTTGAGGACGATGATTTTTCTGCAACACTACGCCGGTCAGGTTTCCGCCAAATTCTCGCCAAGGATACCTTTGTCCATCATTTCGGGGGCGTAACCTTAAACGAGGTGCGCACAAAGCGCGGGAATTATAAGAGCATTATAGCCATGCGTCCGGTCTTTCAAAGCAAATGGAGCGTCGATCCGTGGGAGTCACGCGGTCATCTGCCTTTTTTGGATCAATTGATCAAAAACATTCCTGCGGGTGAAGTTCCTGCGAGGATTCTTTTCGTCGAACCAATGTTTGGTGAGAGCCTTTTGACCATTCGCAACTACTTCCGTCGTATTCAGAAGAAGGTTGTGATCGATGCTGTTGTCTGCAATGAGAGGTGTTTGACCGAAGCGAAGTATATGGCAGACACAGTTCTGCGACTGACGGCTCTTGACAATCTGCCGGATGAAGTGAAAGAGACCTATGATGCCATCATCTTGGGAACATTTCTCAATGTGTTGCCCATTTCAGAGATTGTCCCATTCTTCGTACAAACACATGAGATCTTGAAATCTAATGGATTTATTTATGCAACTCTGCTCAATTACAACAGCTTTGAACATGTAATGGAGAATCTCCCAAATGATATACCACATTTCATCTATGACAGCATTCTGTCGTTAAATGGAGGACGCGTTTTTCCCATTCCGCGCCTTATCTATGCATTGAAAGAGCAGTTCTCCGCTGAACGTGTACGTGTCGGCTATTGGATGTGTGCTCATTATTTTGAGGCTATAACTAATTTTGAGCAGATGGTGACACAGATTCTCGGGGCATCAAGCGATCTGCATTATTTATTGGCAGGAGATGTCGTCGTGCTATATGTCCGATAATGTATAAGTGAGACGCATCAGGCATACGAGGGGAGTGTGAGGCGCTGTGAGAGCAGCTGCGGCCGATGGTATGGTTTGCATTGTAGACTCAGATGAGAAAGAGCCTATCGTTTATGGAGATGTATTAAATCCCTATGCGAACCGTGAGAAGAATATGGAGACGATCGCCGAAACGGATGATCCTCTTGTCAGTATTTATTTTCAGGCATACAATCATCTGGAGGACTATACAAAACCAGCGATTGAGGCGCTTTTTCGCTATACGAAGGATATTGATTATGAGCTGATCTTGGTGGATAACGGATCGACCGATGGAACCTTTGAATATTTCAAAAGTCTCGATCACCCAAGAAAACGCATCTATCGCATTACAAAAAATATTGGTGCTCTATACGGGTATTTTGGTGCAAAAAATGCGACATGCGGACGCTTTATCCGCGGAAAATATTTTGTCGGTGTGCCGAATGATATTTTGGTTACCGAAAACTGGCTGAAAAACATGCTGATCTGTGCGGAGTCTGATGAACGTATTGGATTTATTGTCCCCATGTCGGATCATGTATCAAACTTTCAGGATGTGGATTTGGGGTATACTGATTTTGAAGATATGCAAAAAAAGGCGGCGCAGTTCAATCAATCCGATCCATCCAAATGGTATGACCGTATACGTCTGATTCCGACGGTTTGTATGATTCGTGCATCTTTGCGTGAATTTTATGAAGCAGACTATGCCTTTTACTATAATTTTGCCGATGATGATATTTCGTTTGCCTATCGTCGGCTCGGCTACCGCAACGTGCTCTGCGGGGATGTGTTTGTTCATCATGAAGGGAGTACGGTTGTCGGTGCTGATCCTGTGAAGCAGGCAGAAGACCTGGCGAAAGGGCGCAGACTATTTCAGCAAAAGTATTGTGGGATTGACGCTTGGTCTGATGTAGTTAATTATGAAGAGTCTATGCTGGATGTACTCTTTCAAGAGTCGGAGCTGCTTCGACAGAATTCTCCACACATACTAGGGGTTGATGTGCGGTGCGGCACACCACTTCTCGAAGTGAAGAATATGCTGCGGTCACGAGGGATATCGGATGCTTCCTTAGCTGCCTATACAACCGCACCAAAGTATTGGCAGGATCTGTATTATGTCTGCGAAGGGAAAGTATTCTGCGGCGATGTGGATCGTGTGAAGAACAAAGCAGGCGGACACACATATGATGCCATTATTCTTGGAGAATTTCCGGATACCTATGAGAATCCGATTGCACTGATACGAGATCTTACGGATCTGCTTTCCGATGGTGGTGTTTTGGCATTAAAAGTCAGGTATTACGATGTATCGGATGATTTGCAGGAAATCGTAAATGCACTGCAGAACACTCCCTCCAAAGTTTCATGGAATGTGGATGCATTGATTCCCCTGTTGGAGCAGATGAACTACGAGATTCGTCTGTTTCCCTATATGGAATTTCCTGCCGAGGTGAAACAGGCTTTCTTTGATCAACTGGCATCGATAGAGGAATATCATACGGATGTACGTATGAGGGCACGGTATTCGGAAGAGCGGTTTGATACATTGATGACGAAGTATGTCATTCTGCTGAGGAAAACGCAATGAAGCATTTTGGAGACAGTGAGTCCTTGAACCCTTTCTTTGCAGAGAAGGCGAGAGCCGGCAGTGTTGGCGGATTTTCTGCATGGAAGGAATCCAAGATACTGCTCTATGGGGCGGGGAATCTTGGCAGGAAGCTGTATGCGTGTCTCATGGAAAATGGGGTGCAGCCGATCTGCTTTATTGATCGGAATGCTGCTGCTTGCAGTACGCCTGTATCGGCTTTTATTCCGACAGCAAAGGAACTGGAACCTTACCATGAGGATGCAATTGTCATCTTGGCAGGACTGTTCGGACGGACACAGGATGCCATGATACGGCACTGCCTCAGGGAGGAGGGGTTTCGCCATATATATGCCCTTCATGAGATCAACTGGCAGACCATCGAAAGTCAATCCTTTCTGTCTCATCTGTTTATCGGATCCTATGATCCTGCCAATCTCGCACGTGATGAACAGCAGATAAAGGCAGCATGCGAACTGTTCTCGACGGAGGAGGAGCGGGCGTTTTTTCTCGCCGTCCTCACAGCATACCGTGCAGGTGATGTCACACGATTTCCCATGCCGCTTCCTCTAGAGGGGCAGTATCTTGCGGAAGATGTCCCGGAACAGATGGACTATCGTCGTATGATTGACTGCGGTGCCTACGATGGTGATACTCTGCGAAGTCTGCTTCATCATGGGGAGAGCATCGAGGCATACGCCGCTTTTGAACCGCAGGGAGATCTTTGTGCGGGGATTCAGTCCTTTGTTCAGCAGCGAAATGATATTCCTGAGTCATATATTCTTCCGTTGGGAGTATCGGATTCTTATGAGCAGCTGCGCTTTATCGAGACGGCAGATGGACGCTCTGCAGCAAAGGCAGATCCATCCGGGACAGCCGTTCTCCAATGTGTGCCGCTCGACGGCGTATTGCGTGGTTTTGCCCCGACGATGATCAAGATGGATATCGAGGGGATGGAGCCGCGCGCGCTTGCAGGTGCTGCACAGCTGATACGTCAGTATCATCCCCAGCTTGCCATCTGTGTTTATCACGATATTTCGCATCTGTGGGAGATCCCTCTGCAGATCAAGTCGCTGTATGACGGATATCGCATTTATATCCGCAACTATCAATTTATGGGGCTGGAAACGGTCGTGTATGCCGTTCCATGACCGCGTGGCGAAGGATCGCCGCTAGGAGAGAGAAGAGCAATGGCAGAGATCAAACCAAACTACGATACGAAGAGGAAGAAGCTCGCGGAGATTATCCCGCTTGCACATCCGTTCACCGTTTATATTGAACAGACAAAGTACTGTAATTTCAAGTGCTTCTACTGTATCCACTCCACACGTGACGAGGCGGACGGGGAGTTCCGCGCACTCGGACACCGTATGCAGCACATCGACGAGGGCTTTTTCGAGAAGATTATCCGAGAATTGAAAGAATTCCCGCAGGGCGGGATCAAACGAATCGTATTTTCGGGGCTTGGTGAGCCGCTGACGAATCCACGTCTGCCGGACTATGTGCGTATGACCGTCGAAGCGGGGATCGCAGGGCGCGTCGAGGTGATCACCAATGGACTCCTCTTGACGCCGGAGAAGAGCCGTGCACTCGTCGAGGCGGGCATCACCAATATCAATATCTCTGTGCAGGGCCTAGACGCCGAGGGCTATCAGAAAACCTGCGGCGTCCTGATTGATTTTGATCGCTATTTGGAGAATTTGAAATATCTTTATGAACATAAGGGAAACGTACAAATCTACATCAAGGCGATTGACGCGACGCTCAAAACAAAAGAAAACGAGGAAAAATTCTTCCAGATTTTCAGTCCCTTTGCTGATCGTATTTACATTGAGCATCTCGTTGTCATGCAGCAGCAAATGGACGGACTGCGCGAGATCGTTGACGGCACAAAGAATTTCTATGGTGAAGAACTTGATGTCAACCGCAAGGTCTGTGCACAGTCCTTCTACTTTATGCAGATTGGCTGCGAGGGGGATATTTTTCCTTGTCCCGTCCCGGGGCTTGGCAAGAATCTCTCGATGGGAAATGCGAAGGAACATACCCTCATGGAGATATGGAACGGCAGCCGGCGCAGAGGATTTTTGCGCAAGATGCTGAAGAAGGAGAAAGATCAGATTCCGGACTGTGCAACGTGTACCTGCTTTAATGCGATCAACAATCCGATGGAACAGCTGGATGACGATGCAGAGCGGCTCTTGCCGCTTTTTGCCGACTAGGAAGGAGGAATTATGGCATCAGAGATTAAACCTATCTACGGGACGGATCGTGTCCAGCTTGCCTCTGTACTTCCTCTTGCTGCACCATACAGTGCTTTCGTCTTTCCAACGACTTTCTGCAATTTCAAATGTGCCTACTGCGGACACTCCCTTGGCTTTGCTGAGATGAAGAAACAGTATGACTTTACGCCTGAGCACATGACGATGGAGACCTATGTAAAGACCATCGATCAGCTTGCCGAGTTTCCTCATAAACTCAAGATGCTGTCCCTTACAGGCCAAGGGGAACCTCTGCTCAATCCTCATATTGCCGATATGGTGCGCATTGCCAAGGAGAAGAATGTCGTGGAGCGCATTGAGATCATCTCGAATGCATCGCTGCTTCGTCCTGCTCTTGCTGATGCGTTGATCGATGCAGGACTGGATACACTTCGTGTCTCTTTGCAGGGGCTCTCTTCGAAGAAATATGAAGATATCTGCCGGGCAAAGGTGGATTTTGATGAATTCGTCGAAAATATTCGTTACTTTTATGCACATAAGAAGCAGACCAATCTTTTCCTTAAGGTGATGGATGTCGCACTGGACGAAGGAGAGGAGGAGCAGTTCTATCGGCTCTTTGGTGACTGCACTGATCGGATGTATATCGAGCACATGCTGCCGGCCTACGACGGTGTCGAAATGACGAAGGACATGGTGATCGAAACAGACCGCAACGGTGTGAAGACAGACCGCATTTATCAGGTGTGCCCGCTTGCGTTCTATATGCTTGGGGTGTTTCCAAACGGCGATGTCGAACCATGCGATACCATCTATAAACCCATCGTGCTCGGCAACGTCCATCATGGGCGTATTCTGGATATGTGGCATGGTAAAAAGATGCATGAGTTTTGGCGGATGCAGCTGGAAGGCCGCCGCAGTGAGAATATACGCTGTGCGAACTGCTGTGCACCGAATGACGTAGCACACCCGGAGGATCATCTCGATGACGCAGCACAGGAGATCCTGTCACGTCTTGCGGAGGTGCGTCGATGAAAGCACAGCGAATCGACGGACAGACCCCGGGAGGAAAACGCACTCGTCTCGCTGACGTGCTGCCGCTTTCCACGCCTTTTTCTGTGCAAATATTTCCAGTGTATGGGTGCAATCTTGCCTGCGCATACTGCATTCACTCTGTTCCAACGGAGCAGCGCGGATTTGTTGCGGGCAAGGTTATGCTGGACTACGCGCTCTATCGGAAATGTATTGATGGGCTGATGGAGTTTCCACATCCATTGAAGATGCTCCGATTTGCCGGGACGGGCGAACCGCTGCTTCATCCTCGCATCGCGGATATGGTTGCTTATGCTGCGGAGCGGAGGGTTGCGGATACCGTCGATATCGTGACGAATGGCCTTGCCCTTACGGAGGAGCTTTCGCGTGCACTTATTGCAGCGAATCTAGGACGCATTCGCATCTCGATCCAGGGGCTTGATGACGAGGCGTATGCACATACACGCCGGCGCGGCGTCTTTCAAGATCTGGTGGAAAAAATTCGTTTTTTCTACGAGCATCGCAGAGAGACGAAGATCTATGTAAAAATCATCGACTGTGCACTCAAAGAGGGCGAGGAGAAGCGCTTTTTGGAGATATTCGGTGATATTTCGGACTTTATTGCCGTGGAGCATCTCATCCCTGCCGTATCACAGATCGACTATGACAGCCTCGGCGGTGCTGCAAACGTGACGCAGAATGGTGCCGCCGTCGGACACGCTGCTGTCTGTCCGCAGCCATTCTATATGATGCAGCTAAATCCGGACGGTATGATCGTGCCCTGCTGTTCGATGGAGACACCGTATATTCTGGGAGATCTTGCTAAAGAATCGATGCGGGATATATGGCGGGGGAAGAAGACAGAAGCGTTTCGGCGCGCACAACTGGAACTTCATAAGGAACAGTATCCGATTTGTGCGAAATGCCAACAGTATCAGTATGCCATGTTCGAGGAAGATGTCCTCGACGAGTATGCAGCAGAACTGTTGGTGCGTGGTGTGATCGCATAGGAGATATTCTGGACGGATCTGCTGATAATCTATTTGAGGAGCACTTTTGTTGAATTATTTACTGGTAATGCTTCGTTTTGTTGACAAAGCCGATGAATGGTATCAGCTCCCGCTGGGTATTCCCTATGTATCCTCCTGTATGAAGGCGACAGAGTTGAGAGTATATACGGTCAATATGAACCATGAGGAGGGAATGCTGCCGAGACGGTGTAGGCATACATAAAGAAGTACAACATAGGAATGGTTCTATATCATCAATATATTGGATCTGATTCAATCCACTGAGGAGTGAGGCGCATGTGTGCTGAAGGAATGGATGTCTTTGCTGAGCTGCGCGGGCGGGACTATGTGCTCTGGGGGACAGGGCGCGTGGCGCGTGCGTTTTATCGAAAATACTGCGCAGAGCGGAAAATGCTGCAGGAACCGCTTTATTACTGTGATAATGCAGAAGATAAGCAGGGAACAACGATTGACGGCATTGCAGTGCGGTCGTCGGAACAAATCTTCGAGCTTTGTCGTCGGTATTATTTAATGGATCAGCCGCTTGTCATCATTGTTGGGGTTACCGGCATCAATCTGCTGCAAATTATCTCTCAGTTGGAGAAACAGGAGGTAAAAGCAGATATACGCTCTGCTGTCCAGATTGATGCGTCATGTTACTTTGCAGAGCATGAGCAGGACGTTGATACGATCTGTGCCTCTTTTGCCGATGAGAAATCACGCCGACTCTATCGCAGCCTAATCGATAATATGGTTCATGGTCGACCAGTCGATTTCTCTCTTGTGGAAGTCAATCAATATTTTGCCAATGATGTGATTCCTGTGCTGCGTGATGATGATGTGCTTGTGGACGCGGGAGTATGCGGCGGTGAGGAGATCGACAAGGCACTCGCCATGAATCCAAAAGTCCGCGTGCATGCATTTGAGCCGGATGGGAAGAGCTGTGAGCTGCTCAAGAAAAAATATGTGGATCTTCCGCAGGTCGCCCTCTATCCCTATGCTCTTTGGAATGTGGAGGAGCGGCTCTCGTTTTCAGGAAATCAGGCAACCCCCTCTGCTTCTCGTTTGGGGATTGAGGGAGACGGAGATGGGGCGCAGATCACGGCAATGCCGCTCGATGCAGTGATGACCGAAGCGCCGACGCTGATTAAGATGGATATCGAGGGGGCAGAGTACAAAGCTCTCCATGGGGCAGAGCGGACAATCCGTGAGTCTCATCCAAAACTTGCCGTCTGCGTTTATCACAGCCTTGAAGATTATATTCGTATACCGCTGTTGATTCAGTCGTTTTATGGCGGATATCGCTTCTATTTCCGTCATCACAGTGTGACGAGCGGAGAGTCTGTATTTTATGCAGTTTGAATATAAGGAAGCACTGATAAATTCGGCACAACCATCTTGACGCATCTTTTTCGCCCGCTTATCGTTAGCAAATCCTCCACATAGCCTCCGCTCTGCGTCCGGTTTGCTGGCTAAATCGGACAAAAAATCTACGCCAATCTGGCAGACCGCATTTTATCAGTGATTCCATCATTGTGTGCGGAAGAGGTCAAATGTGAAAATCTCACGCAGGGACGCTTTGTGCCATCTGGATCAAGCGCGTGCTCTCAACAATGGCGGATGGATTTCTCATTCGCTTGCCGTAGGAACGGCGGCGGAGCGTATCGCTGTCCATATCGAAGAACTGGATGCGGAACGTGCCTTTGTTCTTGGCGCCCTGCACGATATTGGACGCAGATTTGGCGAGATGGGGATGAATCATGTGATCCTAGGCTATCGCTTTCTGCTGGCAGAGGGCGATGCAGAGGCTGCAGAGATATGTCTGACGCATTCTTTTCCCGTGCAGGACATCATGGGCGTTAACGGAGGATGGGATCTGAGCGATGAGGATTATGCGTTTTTGGATCATTTTCTGCAGAAGCGAACCTATACACTGTATGATCAGCTCATTCAGCTTTGCGACGCGATGGCGACCCATGAGGGGATTGTGGCGATTGAACGGCGTATGATGGATATCATGCTACGCT
Organism: Selenomonas sp. oral taxon 478; assembly: GCF_001189555.1. Taxonomy (NCBI): domain Bacteria; kingdom Bacillati; phylum Bacillota; class Negativicutes; order Selenomonadales; family Selenomonadaceae; genus Selenomonas; species Selenomonas sp. oral taxon 478. The sequence goes on from NZ_CP012071.1 coordinate 1,702,780, forward strand.
ATGGCGTAGATCATACTTCGATGCCGCGCTGGCGGAAGCTGTTTGCGATGAAAGCAGAATTCGAGCGCAGGATGGGACGGTCGGTGGAGTCTGTGCTCGGGCTCTGTACTGTTGTGCCGCTGTGAGGAGGCGTAAGTATGTTTGATGCAGAGGAGACCTCGCTGCCCGGATGTCTGAGAATTCGTCCCGTTGTACGTGCAGATCAGCGCGGCATATTCATCAAGACCTTTCATGTTGAGGAGTTTCGGCGATTGGGGCTCCCCACGTCCTTTGCGGAAGAATATTTTTCCGTTTCCCATTGTGGTGTTTTGCGCGGACTTCACTTTCAGACCCCACCAATGGATCATGAAAAGATCGTTTATTGTGCACAGGGGGAAGTCCTGGACGCGGTTGTCGATCTGCGCTGCGGTTCGCCGACGTATGGACAGCACGAGCTCTTTCATCTGTGCGCGGGAGAGGGCACAATGATCTATATCCCGAAAGGGATGGCGCATGGCTTTTATGTGCTCAGTGAAAATGCATTGATGATGTATCAGGTAACGAGTGTCTATGCACCGGACTGTGATGCAGGTGTGCGATGGGATTCGGCAGGAATTCCGTGGAACGCTGCCCATCCTATTCTGTCGGCACGGGATGCGCTGTTTCCTCCGCTGGATGAGTTTGTCAGCCCGTTTGTGTTTGAGTGAAGGAGACTTCTATGCGCGAAGTACTGCATATTACGACGCATATGGGCGGCGGTGTCGGCAAGGTGCTCTCGGGCGCTGCATCGTATGCGGCACGCACAAACGCCCCGTATCGGCACCGCATTCTGCTGCTGGAGCAGCCGCAAAAAATGAACTTTATTGATGCCTGCCGTGCGAATGGGGTGGAGATTCTTTGCGCACCGGGCAGAAAGGAAATTGAGGCAGCCGTTCATGCTGCGGATGTTGTGCAGATCGAATGGTGGCACCATCCGAGCATGGCGGCTTTTTTGGCAGATTTCCCGCAGACACGGATGCATCTGACGGTCTGGGCACATGTCTCCGGCTGTTGGTATCCGTATATTTCGCCTGCATTCCTGCGTGTGCCGCAGCGTTTTATTTTTACATCGCCGTACTCACTGGATAATCCTTATTGGAGTGAAGCAGAGCGCACATGGGCGCGTGCGCATACGTCGATGATCCACAGTTCGGGCGGATTCGGTGCGATCCGTCCACATAAGCCGCGTGTGCGTAATGACCGATTCGTTGTCGGCTATGTTGGTACCCAGTCCTATGCGAAGATGAATCGGGACTTTGTGAGGTACTGTGCGGCCGTGTCGCATGTCCCTGGGATTGAGTTCGTTTTGGTCGGCGATCTGACCAACGTGGCGCAGATTCGCGCGGAAGCGCGCTCCTTTGGGATTGAGGAAAAGTTCCGCTTTGTTGACTATGTGCGGGATGTGAGTGCGGAGCTTGCGAAGATGGATGTATTCGGCTATCTGCTGAGCTCCCATCATTTTGGTACGACGGAGAATGCACTTCTGGAGGCCATGGCAGCAGGGCTTCCTGTGATTGCACTTGACCAGTGTGCGGAAAAGTATCTCATTACACATAATGAAACGGGCATGTTGATTAAAAACAGGGACGATTACCGCCGGGCCATTGAGTTCCTTTTTGCACATCCGGAGGAGCGTGTTCGTTTGGGGAATGCAGCGCGGGAAAAAGTCCGGCATGATTTCTCTGTTGCCAATACGGTGCGGCAGCTGCATGAGCTCTATGACGAAGTGCTCCAAGAGGATGAGCGGCAGTATTGTTTTTGTCATGCCGTTGGGCGCGTACCGCATGAGTTCTTTCTGTATGGACTGCCTGTTGAACTGCGTGATCTTTTTTGCAGACAAAAACCGATCATGCGTGAACTGCCGCCGATCCTCAGGGAAGAGAACAAAAGCTCACTGCCGCATTTTGCGCGTGTGTTTCCTGCGGATGTTCAGCTGCAGGAATGGCGGAATGAGTTTTGCGGAGGAGAACAATGAAGTACCGGGCATTGATTACAGGCGCCACAGGCTTTGTCGGAGGATATGTGGCGGAGTGCCTGCATGCGGAGGGGTGGCATGTTTCGGCCGTTGTACGCTCGACATCGCAGCGCGATGTGCTGCCGCCGACAGTGCGGGACGATATGCAGTTTTATGATGCAGATCAAATGCCTCTCTCGGAGATCGTGCGTACAGCTGCGCCGGATGTTGTCTTTCATCTCGCCACGTACTATACGACGGTACATTCTCCGGCGGAAATTGATGCACTGATTTCTGCCAATATTACCTTTGGGACAAAGCTGCTCGATGCCATGGCACAGCATGGCGTACAAAATTTCGTGTATGCGCGGTCTTCGTGGCAGTACTATCGTGGTGATGTATATGAGCCGGTGAATCTGTATGCGGCATCAAAAGAGGCGTTTGATGCGATGGTTCGATTCTATGAGTCGGCGCACGATCTGCACAGCATCCGTTTGACTCTGTTTGATACGTATGGAGAACATGATCGCAGGAATAAGCTTCTTGCCGTTTTGCCGACACTTGCTGCGCAGGGAAAACGGCTTGCTCTGTCAGAAGGAGAGCAGTACGTGGATTTTGTCCATGTAAAGGATGCCGCAAGAGCTTTTCTATTGGCAGGACAGTATCTTGCAGAAGGGCATATTGAACGATGCGGCAACTATGCTGTGTCATCAGGGCATGCCATTATGCTGAAGGAATTGGTTCGTCGCTATGAGCTCCTTTTGGGGGTAAAGTTTCCTGTGGACTGGGGGGCAAAGCCATATCGGGCGCGTGAAGTGATGATGCCGTGGCGCGGAGGCAGGATTCTGCCAGGTTGGGAGCGAATGTATAAAGAATTGATGTAAGCATCTCAGGCGTTGTTGATGCGGTCTGTTGGCAGCAGAGGGGAGAAACTGTATGAAGGTCGTGATTCTGGCAGGTGGACGTGGAACGCGCATCAGCGAGGAGTCTGTGTCCAGACCAAAGCCCATGATTGAAATCGGTGGGAAACCGATTCTCTGGCATATTATGAAGATTTACTCCCACTATGGGTTTCATGAGTTTGTCATTTGCCTTGGCTATAAAGGGTATATGATCAAGGAATACTTTGCAGACTACTATTTGCATACCTCAGATGTTACCTTCGACTTTACACAGGGCAATCGCATGACCGTGCACAACAATGTCTCTGAACCATGGAAGGTAACGCTTGTCGATACAGGGCTTGATGCGCAGACAGGCGCGCGTATTAAGCGCGTGCAGAAGTATATTGGAAATGAGGCCTTTATGCTGACCTATGGTGATGGGGTGAGCGATGTAGACCTTCATGATTTGCTTGACACACATAAAAAAAATCATGGAAAAGCCGTGGTGACGATGACAGCGATTCAGCCCGGCGGCAGATTTGGCGTGTTGGATATTGATTCTGGAACGAACGAAATTAACCGTTTTGTCGAAAAGGCGAAGGAAGACGGCGGATGGATCAACGGCGGCTTTATGGTTGCTGAGCCGACAGTATTTGACTATCTGCGGGATGATGATCTGTGCGTTTTTGAGACGACACCGCTTGAGAGCATTGCACGGGAGGGAGGGCTGCATGCCTATAAACACAACGGCTTTTGGCAGTGCATGGACACCCAGCGAGATAAGCTGCGGCTGAATGATATGTGGAATAAGAACAGTGCTCCGTGGAAGCTGTGGGCATAGCAGAGATTGTGAGGTAATCAGGTGGCAAAATTAAGCATTATCCTTCCAGTTTACAACATGCGGGAACATCTGGAACGCTGCCTCTTTTCTGTACGGAATACAGTGCGTATTCCGTATGAAGTGATCGTTGTCGATGATGGTTCGTCGGCAGATGAGCAGATTTTTACGTCTGATGCGATGGACCATGTTCGTATCCTTCGCAGTGAGGAGCATCACGGCTATGCACATGCGGTGAATGAGGGGATTCGAGCCTCAGAGGGGGAGGTTCTTCTCTTCCTTCATGCAGATGTGATGCTCGCTCAGCATACGGCGGAGGATATGTTGGATGTGCTCATTGCGGACCCAAACGTTGGGGCAGTGACCGCCGTTGCCCCTGTGGCATATCGGAGGGCGCAGCTGATCCCGCCGAACGACTATCTCTCGTGGAATGACTATGTGCATGTGGCGGAGGAGATTCGTGCGCAGGGGAATCCGCCTCGTCCAGAAATCTTTGCGGAGATGTTTGCGCTGATGGCACGGAGAGATGCCGTATCGGCGGCAGGAAATCTCGATGAGCGTTACTCTCTTCCTGCACTTGCGTCCTATGACTTTACGGTGAGCATGACGCGGGCAGGCTATGGGCTAGCGTCCTTGCCGAGCACCTATGTGCATCGTGATGGAGAAAATCCCGATACGACGTCGGACAGCTATCGACGGGAATGTGATTTCTTCCATGAAAAATGGGGCGTTTCACTGGACTATTCATTTTTCCCGCGCAGAGATCTTATGTCTTTGATGGACTTCTCAAAAGCTGGTTTGCGTGTCCTTGAGATCGGCTGTGCCTGTGGGGCGACCTTGCGGGAAATCGGTGCACAAAATCCATCAGTACGTCTTTATGGTGTGGAACTGAACGAAAAGGCAGCAGAAATTGCTGCGCCGTACGCGACGATTCTTTCGATGGATGTAGAGCGTCTTGATCCATCACAAGTTGCCGAACGCTTCGACTATATCGTCATGGGCGATGTCATTGAGCACTTACAGAATCCATGGAAAGCAATCGAGAATATGCGGGAACTGCTCGCTCCCGGCGGAGAAATTATCGCAAGCATTCCCAATGTGGCTCATATCAGCACGTTTTATGGTCTCCTCTCCGGCCGTTGGACCTACGAGGATATGGGGATTTTGGATCGGACGCACTTCCGGTTTTTTACGAAAAAAGAGATCATCAGGCTCTTTCAGGAAGCCCAATTTGGTATCCAGGACATGAGATACGTAACCGTTCCATCTCCTGAGATAGGGAAACGGCTGCGCGAGGAACTTCTGTCACTCCAAACGATCTCTGTGGATGCGGAGGACCTCGATGCCTATCAGTGGCTTGTTCGGGCGAAGCGGGTGTAGGGATCTGATGTATCGCTTAATGTTTTTGTAGCGTGGAAAAGTGATCTGCTGTATAATGGGGCAGATCACTTTTTGTTTGGAGGTGCGGCGATGCGGAGCGATGTATTGGAACTGCTGCGTGAGGCAGGGGGCTGTATTTCGGGCGAGAAGATTGCGGCACGGCTCGGTGTGACGCGGGCGGCGGTATGGAAGAAGATCGCGGCACTGCGTGAGGCAGGCTACGATATTGCAAGCGCACCGCGCAGCGGATACATCCTGCGGGCTGCTCCGGATCGGCTGATTGAGGCGGAGATCGCAAAGGATCTGGGAACGGCACTCGTTGGGAAAAAGATCATCTGCTATGATGCTGTGGATTCGACGAATCTTGTCCTGAAACAGCTGGCACATGAGGGCGCAGAGGACGGCACGGTCGTTGTTGCCGACAGCCAGGGGACGGGACGCGGGCGTATGGAGCGGCATTTTTTCTCACCGCCGGGCAAAGGAATTTGGGTAAGTATTCTCCTGCGCCCGACGTTTCTGCCGCAGGATGCACCAAAGTGTACACTGATGGCGGCGGTTGCCGTCGCACGTGCGATGGAGCATTTCGGCCTGCGTGCCGCCATCAAGTGGCCGAACGATATTCTCCATGAAGGACGCAAGCTGGTCGGCATCCTGACGGAGATGAGCGCGGAGATGGATCGCGTGGACTATGTCGTGATCGGAATCGGCATCAACGTGAATATTGCACGTGAGGATTTTCCCGAGGAACTGCGGGACACGGCGACATCGCTGATGCAGATGAAGGGGGAGCCGCTGCCGCGTGTGGCATTTTTGCAGGAGCTCCTGCGCGCGCTCGATGCACTCTACCGGGTGGTACAGAGCGACGGATTTGCTCCTGTGCTCGCGGCGTGGCGGACGTACGCCGTGACCCTTGGGCAGACGGTACGCGTCATCGGCCCTGCAGGTGAGGAGTTTGAGGGCGTTGCGGCGGATATTGACGCCGATGGTGCGCTCTTTGTCGATACGGCGACGGGACGGCGGCGCGTGCTCGCTGGGGATGTTTCGATTCGTCCGAAGAAATGAGTTTCGATATGGCTGCATGGAGCAGCCGATAATGAAATGACTGTATGGAGGAAAGAATTTGCTGCTTGTACTGGACATCGGAAACAGCAATATTGTGATGGGTGCCTATGAGGGGGCGAAGCTCCTGCGGCATTGGCGCATTTCGACAGATCGTCAGAAGACAGGAGATGAATATGGCATCCTGATCAATGAGCTCTTTCACTATCAGGGGCTCTCTCTGTCGGATATTCAGGCCGTCATTATCTCGTCGGTTGTACCGCCGCTGGTCGTCCCACTGCGCAAGATGTGCGAGCGATATTTCCACATCCGCCCGCTCATCGTCGGTCCCGGGATACGGACGGGGATTCGGCTGAACTACGAGAATCCGCGGTCCATCGGTGCAGACCGTATTGTGAATGTCATCGGTGCACATGAGCAGTACGGCGGCCCGCTGATCGTGATCGACATTGGAACGGCGACGACATTTGACATTGTGGCAGAGAACGGAGATTTTCTCGGCGGCGTGATTGCACCGGGACTTGGCTCAAGTGCCGAGGCGCTCTTTCAGCGGGCAGCGCAGCTCCCGCGCATCGAGCTCGTACCGCCCAAGACGGTGGTCTGCCACAGTACGATTCAGGGCATGCAGGCGGGCATCATCTATGGCTACGTGGGTCAGATTGATGCAATCGTGCGCCGCATCAAGGCGGAGCTCGCGATGGAGATGAAGGTCGTTGCCACGGGCGGGTTTGCTCGTATGGTAGCAAAGGAGTCCCAGACCATCGACAAGGTCGATCACTTTCTGACGCTGACGGGTCTGCGCGTCCTCTATGAGAGGAATCTGCCGTGAACCCGATGAAACTCGGCGCGTTTGCCTTTGACGATCCGATTTTTCTCGCGCCGATGGCGGGGGTCACGGATACTTCCTACCGCGTGATTGCGCATGGAATGGGCTGCCCGCTCGCCTTCGCGGAGATGGTCAGCAGTCAGGGGATCCACTATCGCAATGAGCACACGATGAATATGCTGCGTACGGAGCCGGATGAGCGTCCGATTGCGATGCAGATCTTTGCCAAGTCGGCGGCGATGGCAGCCGAGGCGGCGGCGTATATCGAGGAGCTTGGAACGGCGGATATCCTCGATTTCAATATGGGATGTCCCGCACCGAAGGTCGTCAGGAACGGCGAAGGATCAGCACTGATGTGTGACCCAAAGCGGGCGGAGGAGATTTTGACGGCGATCCGCCGTGCGACGCGTCTGCCGTTTACGGTGAAGATGCGGCTCGGCTGGGACGATGCCTCGCGCAACGCAGTGGAAATCGCACGCATGGCGGAGGCAGTCGGCGTGGATGCAGTTGCCGTGCACGGACGAACGCGCGAGCAGTTCTACAGCGGCAGCGCGGACTATGCAGCGATTGCTGAGGTGAAGCGTGCGGTCGGGATTCCCGTCATCGTGAGCGGGGATGTCCGCCGTCCTGCCGATCTCAAACGTGCACTTGAGATCACGGGGGCAGATGCAGTGATGATCGGGCGCGGTGCGCAGGGAAATCCATGGATTTTCCCGCAGCTGATTCACTGGCTGCATACGGGGGAGGAGCTGCCGCCGCCGACGCTGGCGGAGCGTGCGGCGGTGATTCTGCGCCATCTCGATCTCTTAGTCGGGTACAAGGGCGAGTACATCGGAACCCGCGAGATGCGCAAACATGCGGCATGGTATACGCGCGGTCTGAAGGGCAGCGCAGAGCTGCGTGAGCGATTTAACCGCGCGGCGTCGCGGACAGAGTTTGCAGAAATTCTCCATGGGGCATGGGGAGTATAGGTAGAAAGGAACCATTATGAGTGACGATAAGAAAAAGTCTGTTTGGACTGGCTATTCGGCAGAGGAACGCGCAGAGGTGGATGCGCTCGCACGCGGCTATATTGATTTCCTCTCGGACTGCAAGACGGAGCGTGAGAGTGTGCAGGAGGCGGTACGTGCTGCTGAGGCGGCGGGTTACCGCGATCTGGCGGACATTATCGCTGAGGGGACGCAGCTCCGCGCGGGGGACAAGGTCTACGCCGTCAATATGAAAAAGGCGATTGTGCTCTTTCATATCGGCACAGAGCCGATGGAACACGGCATGAATATCCTCGGTGCGCACATCGATACGTGCCGCCTCGATGTGAAGCAGAATCCGCTCTATGAGGACGGCGGACTGGCGTACTTTGATACGCATTACTACGGCGGCATCAAGAAGTATCAGTGGGTGACGATTCCGCTTGCCCTGCACGGTGTTGTCGTCAAGAAGGACGGCACAACGGTCACAATCACGCTCGGGGAGAAGGCGGACGACCCCGTGTTCTGCGTGACGGATCTGCTCGTCCATCTCTCGCAGGAGCAGCTGGAGAAAAAGGCGGCAAAGGTGATCGAGGGCGAGAAACTCGATGTGCTGATCGGCGGAATCCCTCTCGCAAAGGAGGAAAAGGAGTCCGTCAAGGATGGCGTGCTGGCTCTCATCCGGAAGACGTACGGCATTGATGAGGAGGATTTCCAGTCGGCAGAGCTGACCCTCGTTCCGGCAGGCCGTGCGCGTGAGCTGGGATTTGACCGCAGCATGGTGCTCGGCTACGGACAGGATGACCGCGTCTGCTCCTATACGGCACTCCGCTCCATGGTTGAGACGGCGGATGTGCGGCGTACGGCGTGCTGCCTCCTCGTTGACAAGGAGGAGATCGGCAGCGTCGGCGCGACAGGGATGCAGTCGCGCTTCTTTGAAAACATGGTCGCCGAGGTGCTCTCTGCCTGCGGCCAGTATACGGAGCTTGCCCTGCGCCGTACGCTCGCCTGTTCGCGGATGCTCTCCTCGGATGTTTCGAGCGCCTATGACGCGCTCTATGCGGATGCGTTTGAGAAGAAGAACGTTGCCTATCTTGGACGAGGAATGGTATTCAACAAGTTCACGGGATCACGCGGCAAGTCCGGCTCCAGTGATGCGAGTGCAGAGTATCTGGGCGAACTGCGCCGCATGATGGATGAAAACGGCGTCCGCTATCAGCTTGCAGAGCTTGGACGCGTCGATCTCGGCGGCGGCGGGACGATTGCCTACATTATGGCGCGCTACGGGATGAACGTGATCGACAACGGCGTTGCGGTGATGAGCATGCATGCGCCGTGGGAGGTTACGAGCAAGGCGGACATCTATGAGATGAAAAAGGGGTATGACGTATTCCTGCGGAATGCGTAACTATCGCATATCGAGGCTGCCGCAGCGTGGGGAGACCATACTGCGGCAGCTTTTTTGTTTCCATGAAAGCTTTGTGAGAGTGCAACTCAATGTGTAGTATTTTTTTTCACAATATGATAGAATAGCATCTGTTTTCACTCACATAGGGGGAGGAGTACGATGGTCTCAGAGGAAATGTATGTGCTCGGGACGAAAAAGTCCACGATTCGCACGATTTTTGAGTTTGGACAGAAGCGTGCGGCAGAGGTCGGCGCGGAAAATATCTTTGATTTCAGCCTTGGCAATCCGAATGTGCCTGCGCCGGACTTTATTCGGGATGCGGCGGTCGACATTCTCATGCACGGCGACCCAACCGAGGTGCACGGCTACACGATTGCACCGGGAAAGCCTGCCGTGCGCGAGGTGCTTGCCGCCGATCTGAAGCGGTGCTTCGGCATGGAGGTCACGGGGAAAAATCTGTTTATGACGGCAGGCGCGGCGGCATCGGTGACGATCACGTTCAAGGCACTCACCGAGCCGGGGGACGAGTTCGTCACCTTTGCGCCATTCTTCCCGGAGTATCGCGTCTTTGTCGAGGCGTGCGGCGGCAAGCTCGTCGTCGTCCCGGCCAAGACGGACGATTTTCAGATTGACCTTACGGCACTTGAGCGGGCAGTGACCCCACGGACCAAGGCGGTCATTGTCAACTCGCCGAACAATCCGAGCGGTGCAGTCTACAGTGAGACAACGATCCGCCGCCTTGCCGATCTCCTTCGCGCGAAGGAGCAGGAGTACGGGCGCCCGATCTTCATCGTCGCAGACGAACCGTATCGCGAGATCGTCTATGACGGTGCCGTCGTCCCCTGCATTCCTCTCTTTTATGACAATACGATTGTCTGCTATTCCTACAGCAAATCCTTCTCCCTTCCCGGCGAGCGCATCGGCTATATCGTCGTGCCGGACACGGCGGCGGACTTCGCTCGCATCTACGGCGCGATCGCGGGGGCAGCGCGTGTCCTCACCCACGTCAATGCGCCCTCACTCTGGCAGCTCGTTGTCGCACGCTGTGCCGGACGAGCCGCCGATCTCAGTACCTACGCGAGAAATGCGGCCCTCCTCTATGATGGCCTGACGGCACTCGGCTTTTCCTGCGTGCGCCCACAGGGGGCATTCTATCTCTTCCCGCAGGCGCTTGAGCCGGACGATGCGGCATTCTGCCGCCGCGCACAGGAGTATGATCTCCTGCTTGTGCCTGGGCGGGACTTCGGCTGTCCCGGCTACTTCCGTGCGGCGTACTGTGTTCACACAAAAATGATCGAGAAATCACTGCCACGATTTGAAGAACTTGCAAAATCATACAAATCAATAAGTGAATAAAATTCATTTAGATCACATTTATTGGAAAGAATATTGACAATCACTTTCCTTGGAGATATACTGAGAATCGATTCAAATATGGGATGGGTTTCATTCTCCATGTGGTATAAAGATGGGGGGTTCCCACGGCTTGAGAAGATAAGGATGGTGTTTTTGTGACCAGTGCAGAACTATTTGAAAAGGGCGGTCCGGTCATGTACCTGCTGCTCCTGTGCTCGTTGACAGTGGCGGCAATCGCGGTGGACCGCTTCCTGCTCTATCGGCGTGCATCGCAGGGCGCAAGGGAACTTGAGGCGACGGTTGCTGAGTCGCTCCGCAAGCACAAGATGGACGAGGTTGCCCCCGCCGTTGAGGGCAAGGACAACATGGTCGCCCATCTCGTGAAGAGTGCACTGGATGCCCGCAAGGCAGGGGAGGATGTCCCGATGACGCTCGAGGGGGCCTACGGTGAGGCGGCGATGCTCCTGCGTGCACGTCTCAACTATCTCTCGATGATCGTTACGCTCGCACCGCTCCTCGGACTTCTGGGAACGATCTCGGGCATGATCCAGTCGTTCAGCATCTTCAACCTGCAGGCCGGTCAGCCCATGGCGATCACGGGCGGCATCGGTGAGGCGCTGGTCGCAACAGCGACAGGACTTTTCGTCGCGATCTTCTCGCTCGTCGTGCACACCTACTTTGCACAGCGCCTGGATGTGATGCTGACGCTCCTCGAAAAGACGATGAATACCGTCTTGGCGGGGTTCGCGGCGGCGGATGGAGGGAAGGCTCATGCGTCGTAATTTTCATGATGTGCGCGAGCCGCTCGTCATGATCGTCCCGATGATCGACATCATGCTCTTCCTCTTGGTGTTCTTCATGCTGAGCACGATGTATATGGTGAACGCGAGCACGGTGCAGGTCAGCCTGCCGCAGGCGGCGAGCGCACAGCAGGACACACGTCCGCACATCGTCTCCATCACGGTGACGGAGGACGGCAAGGTGCTCTTCGACCGCGATGATGAGCCGACCCGTGAGCTGACCTCACGCGTCAAGGAACAGCTGGACAGCGATCCGGATACGGTGTTTGTCGTGCGCGGCGACAAGAAGGCGGACTATCAGTTCGTCGTCAGTGTCTTTGATGCACTGAAGGAAGCGGGGACACGTCACGTGTCCATCGCGACGGAGACGGGGGGCGTCTGATGCGCTATCAGACACATTGGCGGCTTGCCTTCCTCGTCGCATTCTTCTTCCACATCGTCGCATGGCTCTTTCTGATGGTGCTGATCCCACACGTCTTTAAGCACATCGAGCAGCCGCCGCCAGATGAGCCGATGGAGTGGGTGGAGCTCGCTGATGACGATGGGCCGCCCGAGGAGGAACAGCAGCCGGAGGAACCACCGCCTCCGCCGCCCCCACCACCGCCTGAGCCTGTGGAGGCAGAGGAAGAGCCCGCCGTCGTTGAGGCGGAGATTCCCGAGGAGGCGACGACGGCACTGCTGAAGGAAGCCGAGGATTCGGCGAATAAGCCCGAGGAAGAACATGTCCTGAAATCCGGCGACGGAAAGCAGATCGGGCAGCCCGGCAAGATCATCCATGCCGAGCAGCCTGCCTACGGTGTGATTCCGTTCACGGGGCGTATTGCCGTGTCAGCCCATATCGGCACGGACGGACGTGTCGTGTGGACGAAGATTCAGATCAGCTCGGGGAATCTCGTCTATGACCGTCTGGCGCGGCGTATTGTTGAGAAGCAGTGGAAGTTCGAACCGGCCAAGGACATGAATGGGCAGCCGATGGAATCGAATATGCAGTGCCCTGTGTATTTCAACATGAAACCGGCACGTAATATTAAATGATCGAGGAAAGGGGAACGCAGACAATCCAATGAGAAAGCTGTTTGCATTCATTACGGCACTCTTTCTGCTCCTGCCGGCGGCGTCGACGAACGCCGCACAGACATGGCAGCAGATTCACGACCATATCGCGACGGAGATGGACGGTGTCTATGCCATCTATCAGTCGGGGGATGCAGAAGGTGCAAAGGATGCCGTCAACAATATCTACTACGGCATCTACGAGAAAGACGGTCTGGAGAGCGCTGTGCGCAGCAGCATCTCCTCCAAGAGCGCGAACCTCACGGAGTATCAGTTCTACACGCTGAAAAAAGTCATCCGTTCGGGCGCTCCGCAGTCAGAGGTCGAGGCCGAGGGCGCAAAGCTCCTCGATATGGTTCAGACCGAGGTGACGCAGCTCGAGACGGCAGGTGCTCAGTCGGGCGGCTGGGGGATGTTCCTCCAGGCGTTCCTCATCCTCCTGCGTGAGGGTGTTGAGGCGATCCTCGTCCTTGTCGGCATCATTGCCTATCTCGGACGCGCCGGCCATGAGAAGGAGCTCTCGACCGTCTACAATTGGGCGATTGCAGGCATTATCTGCAGCTTTATCAGTGCCTATCTCTTTGCCGAGGTGCTCGACAGTACGACGACGACGGGCGCGAGCCGCGAGATGATCGAGGGCTTCACGGCGCTTTTCGCCGTCCTGGTCCTTCTCGGAACGTCGGCGTGGATGGGCGGCAAATCCAATGCAAAGGCATGGAAGAACTACATCGACAGCCAAGTCAAGATCACACTCTCGACGGGCAAGTCGCGTGCGCTCGGCTTTGCCGCATTCCTTGCGGTCTATCGCGAGGGCGCGGAGGTCATCCTCTTCTATCAGGCGCTCTTTAACAACGCCGTCGGCGATACCGACATGATCTGGGCGGGCTTCGTTGCCGCGTGTGCGGCACTCGCGGTTATCTTCTTCCTCATCCAGCGCGGTGCGCTGCGCATCCCCATCGGACCGTTCTTCAAGGTTACGAGTGCATTCATGTTTGTGCTTGCGGTTACCTTCCTTGGCGGCGGTCTGAAGGAGCTGCAGGAGTCAGATACCATCTCCACCACGATCATTGAGGCCATCCCCATTCCGAGCATCGATCTGCTCGGCCTTTATCCCACCTATGAAACCATTGTCCCGCAGATCCTCTTGGTTCTCGCGGCAGTTGCAATGGTATCATATAAAAAACGCTCTGCTGCGGCAGAAGCGTAAGTCAGGTTCATCTTTCAAAGGAGGATTTTCCCATGAAGAAATCTAGTCTCAGTATGCTCAAAAAGGCTCTCGCCGTCGGTGCAGTCGCGTTCTCTACGTTCGCGATCAACGCGCACGTCAGCGAAGCTGCGTTCGAGGAGTTCCCGATCGGCGATGAGATCGAGGATACGACGAACCACTTCAAGGCGGCGCTCGTCTACTTCCAGCCGGTGACGATGGAGCCTGCCGGTATGAGCCTTCCGGCAGACCAGGCAGATATCCACATCGAGACGGATATCCATGCAACCGAGGGCAATGAGTGCGGCTTCGGCGTCGGCGAGTGGATCCCGAACCTGACGGTGCACTACAAGTTCACGAAGCGTGAGACGGGCGAGAGCATCGAGGGTGTGTTCATGCCGATGAGCGCAGATGATGGCCCGCACTATGGCGCAAATGTCAAGATGCTTGGCGCAGGCACGTACGACTGCGACTTCTCGATCGACAGCCCTGCACGTCAGAACTACCTCCTCCACACGGACAAGGAGACGGGTGTCCGGGGTCATTTCTGGACGGAACCGGTCAAGCTGCACTGGGTATTCAACTACGTTCCGCGCAAGTGGTAATTTAATTCCGTATGGGCAGCAAGGGCATACGTTTGTTCTTCGTGCCCTCCCAATCACAGAATGGCTGCCGCCCCGGGGGGGACGGCGGCTTTTCTCATAGGAAAGGGTTCACACATGTTACAGGCATTTCTTCAACAGCTGGTGCCGGCACTGGAGGAGAGCATTAAGCTCGCCGTGCCGCTCGGTATTTTGCTTGCAATCATTTTGCCATTGCCCGATCAGAGCATACGGCGTACCTTTACGCGCGTGCTCAAATGGGGCTTTTTCCTCTCGCTCTTTATGACAGCGGTGCGTGTCGGCACGAAGTCGGCAGTCAACCGCGAGATCTTCGAGAGTATGGCAATCACCGTCGATATCATCGGCGCGATTCTTCTCTGTGCAATTCTTCTGCGCAGTCTCCATCGGGAATGGTCGCCGCAGGAGGAGCGTTTTTTCCGTTTCGGCACGGGGGCATTGACGCTGGGGCTGTGCCTTTATCACGGGCTGGAACTCTGGCTGATTCCTGTCGGTACCGTACAGGTAGCGATGGGGAACTATTTGACGTTGACATTTCTCGTCAAGATGCTCGGATTTTTCGGAGGGATTTTCCTCGGATTCCTCTCGGGCTATCTGGCGTATAAAGCGGCGGCGGCGCTCAATCATGGGCGCCTCGTCTTCGTGTTTACCGTGCAGGTCGTGGCGACCGCCATTCAGCAGGTGATCTTCGTTCTGACGGTGCTGATGGCGCGGCAGATGTTCGGTGCGGAAAACCTCATTCCGTACATGGCATGGTTTATTGACAATCAGGGCAAGGTCATCTATGCGATCTACTTTGTTTCTGTGCTCGTCCCTTT
This sequence comes from Selenomonas sp. oral taxon 478, assembly GCF_001189555.1. Taxonomy (NCBI): domain Bacteria; kingdom Bacillati; phylum Bacillota; class Negativicutes; order Selenomonadales; family Selenomonadaceae; genus Selenomonas; species Selenomonas sp. oral taxon 478. The sequence goes on from NZ_CP012071.1 coordinate 1,717,966, forward strand.
TACACTGTTTCTTCAGCCGCGGCCCGAGCGTCCTGTGTGGGCAAATCCTGCGCAGTACCGTCAGATCGTCTCGAGCGCGATCCGCCGCAAGCGTTGGGGCAGTGGGCTCCTTGCAATCCTCATTCTGACGATTTTCGTATCGAGTGTCGGCGGATGGTATGCGAATAAAAAAGAACAGCTTGTGCCGGCGGTTGACGTTAAGGCGGAGAACGGGCTCGTGCAGATCCCGCTCGAGCAGGTCTCCGACGGCCACCTCCATCGTTATGCATTCCACGCCTCAGACGGAACAACGGTGCGCGTTATCATTGTGCAGAAGGGCGGCTCCGCATTTGGTGTCGGTCTCGATGCCTGCGATATCTGCGGTGCAACGGGCTATTTTGAGCGTGATGGGCAGATCGTCTGCCGGCTCTGTGATGTCGTCATGAACAAGGCGACAATTGGTCTGCCGGGCGGCTGCAATCCGATCCCCGTGGAGTACCACGTGCAGAATGGTGCGGTGCAGATTTCTGCTGACACGCTTGAGGCAGCGCGGATTCATTTCCGCTGACGGACAGGATGGCATGAGAGGAGGTAAGCCATGTTTTGGCAAATGGTAAAAGGGGCGCTCATCCGCCAGCGCGGGAGGTTTATCCTCATCGCGCTGACGGTCGCCCTTGGCGTCTCGCTTGCGACTGCCATGCTGAACGTCATGTTTGACATCGGCGAAAAGGTGAATCAGGAGCTCAAGGCGTTTGGAGCAAATATTACAGTGACGCCGCGCAACTCGATGGTTCTGAAGGACCTTTACGGTGTGGAGACGTCGAAGAGCGGACATCGCGAGTATCTGGAAGAGGCAGATCTCGGCAATATCAAAACGATTTTCTGGACGAACAACATCGTCGCCTTTGCGCCGTCACTGACGACGCAGGTGACGCTCGGAGATGGTGAGAGTGTGCCGTTCTTTGGTACGTGGTTCGAGCATACGCTCAAACTGCCGACGGATGAGGTCTACACGACAGGCGTGAAGTTCATGAAGTCGTGGTGGCAGGTGGACGGCGACTGGGCAGACGATACGCACACGGATGAGGTGCTCGTCGGCATGAAGCTCGCACAGAAACTTGGCGTCTCAGCCGGCAGCACACTCACCTATCAGAAGCCGGACGGCACGCAGGGGGCACTGCACGTCACGGGCACAGTCTCGGGCGGCGGTGACGAGGAGAACCAGCTGGTCGGTTCTCTCGCGCTCGCACAGGAACTCGCAGGTGCACAGGGCAAGATCGACCAGGTGGAGGTCAGTGCCATGACGACACCGGAGAATGATCTTGCCCGCAGGGCGGCGGAGAATCCCAAGTCGCTCTCGCAGGCGGAGTATGATATCTGGTACTGCACGAGCTATGTTGGCTCAATCGCCTATCAGATTGAGGAGGTCATGCACAATGCGGCGGCGCATCCCGTGCGCCAGATCGCGGAGTCCGAGGGGAAGATCCTTGACAAGACGCAGCTCCTCATGCTGCTGATCACGGTGCTGTCCCTGCTCTCCTCGAGCCTTGGTGTCAGCAACCTCATCAGCGCAAACATCATGGAGCGCAGCCGTGAGATCGGCCTTTTGAAGGCGCTCGGCGCGACCAATCTCGCCGTCGTTCTCTCCGTCCTCGCGGAGATCTTTATCGCGGGCATTCTCGGCGGCATCCTTGGCTATGTCGTGGGAATTGGGTTCGCCCAACTCATTGGGGAGAACGTTTTCGGTTCCGGCATTGCGGTCAATCCGTATGTCATTCCGATTATTGCCGTTTTGATGTCGCTCGTGCTGATCATCGGGAGCGTGCCTGCGATTCGCATGCTGCTGTCGCTGCAGCCGGCAGAGGTTCTGTATGGCAGGTGATAAATGATGAGTCGCTATAAAATGTTTTTTATCATGGTCGCCAACTCTCTGCTGCGCCGCCGCGCACGCATGGCGATCGCTCTTCTCGCCGTCGCCGTCGGCGCGACGATTATTTCGGGGATGATTACCGTCTACAAGGAAGTCCCGGAGCAGATGGGACGTGCATTCCGTGCCTATGGGGCAAACCTTCTCATTTTGCCGGGGAAGGATGCAGGCGTGATTCACGAGGAGGATGTCAGTGCGGTCAGCAAGGCACTCTCGGACTACGAGGTAGTCGGCATTACACCGTTCCTCTACGACACCCTGCTCATCAATCATCAGACCGTCATGGCGGGCGGCACGGACTTTGATGTCCTGCAGGAGGTCAGCCCCTACTGGCAGGTGCGCGGTGCGTGGCCGACGCCGGGGGAGAAGGAGATCCTGCTCGGCGCGGAGTTCGCATCGAAACTGCGCGTGAATCCGGGGGATACAATCAGTGTCTCGGGCGGTGAAGGGTCGATTGTCAGCGATTATCGTGTCTCCGGCATTGTCCGCACGGGCGGCAACGAGGAGAATTTCGTCTTCGTCAGTCTGCCCGATCTGCAGCGTATCAAGGGGCGTGCCGGGGAACTGAGCCTCGCGCAGGTCTCCGTTGTGGCGGGACAGGATGAGCTGACGCGCGCAGAGACAAAGATCCGCGCACAGGTCCCGACGGTGGAGCCGCAGCTTGTCAAGCAGATCGCGAAGTCGGAGGGCACCGTGCTTGGAAAACTGCAGGCACTCGTCCTCATCGTGACCATTGTCGTCCTTGTATTGACGCTGATCTGCGTCTCAACCACGATGATGGCGATTGTGACGGAGCGCCGCCGTGAGATCGGGCTCAAGAAGGCTCTCGGTGCGGATAACCGCCACATTGTTGCAGAGTTCTTCGGCGAGGGCTGCCTCCTCGGTGCGCTTGGCGGCATTCTTGGGTCGGGATTCGGCTATCTCTTTGCCCAGAGCGTCAGTGTGAACGTTTTTGGACGCGGCATTGAGTTTTCGCCGACGATTGTCGTTGTCGCACTCGTCATGTCCATCTTTGTTACAGGTCTTGCGTCGCTGCTGCCTGTACGTATTGCGACCAATGTTGACCCCGCGATCATCCTGCGCGGCGAATGAGAGGAGAACGAAGCAATGAGTTTGCTTGAACTGAAGCACGTCTCCAAGGCGTACAACGAAAAGGTGCTCGCCCTGGATGACGTCAATCTGAACGTTGAAAAAGGCGAATGGCTTGCGGTTATGGGTCCCTCCGGCTCTGGCAAGTCAACACTGATGAACATTATCGGCTGTATGGACAGCCCGACGAGCGGCGAGGTCATTCTCGACGGCGACGTGCTGACGAACGCCACACGCGAGGAGCTGACACGCTTCCGCCGCGATAAGATCGGCATCGTGTTCCAGCAGTTCCACATGATTCCCTATCTGACGGCAGTCGAGAACATCATGGTCGCGCAGTATTACCACAGCATGCCCGACCGCGATGAAGCCATGGCGGCACTTGAGCGCGTCGGACTCGCTGACCGTGCGAGCCATCTTCCCAGTCAGCTTTCGGGCGGCGAGCAGCAGCGCGTCTGCATTGCGCGTGCACTCATCAACTATCCTGTCCTCATCCTTGCGGATGAGCCGACAGGCAACCTCGATGAGAAGAACCAGAACCTTGTCATGAAGATCTTCCATGAGCTGCACGATGAGGGCCACACGATTCTGACGGTCACACACTCCGCCGAAGTCGGCGACGAGGCGGAGCGCTGTGTCATCATTGAGCATGGACACATGCGGGAAAGGAAGGAATAACGATGAAGAAACAACTTAGCCTCGGGATTGCACTTCTGCTGGGGGTCAGTGTCCTTGCAGCGGGCTGCGGTGAGGAGAAGCAGGCACCGAAGGAGAAGCCGCAGCAGGCTGCCGCGCTTGATATGACGGGCGTGAAGGACGGCACCTATACGGCGGACAGTTCAGAGCACGAAAAGCTTGGGCATTCGCACGTGGAACTGACGATCAAGAACGGCGCGATCGAGAAGGTCGTTCACACGAGCATTGACAAAGAGGGCAAGCAGAAGGACGAGCACTACGGCGAGGGGAAGGAGCCGGGCGCGCAGAAGAAGGCACAGAACGCCTACAAGGCGATTGTGTCCTATGGTGAGCAGCTCACTGCGTCGAAGGATCTTGCGAAGGTGGATGCTGTCTCAGGGGCAACCGTCAGCTATGACCAGTTCAAGGAAGCGGTCACGAAAGCGGTAGAGCAGGCGAAGAAGTAAAAGAGCAGAATATGGCATGGGGGCTATTGCACGAAGTTTGTCACTTCATGCAGCAGCCCCATTTTTTGCATTCTGTGTTATAATGGGAAGGAATTTTGATGGGAGGAATTTATGATGGATGATGCAAAGCTGCTGGAAAAGGTCATTTCGGAGTTCGAGGCACTGACGCATATCCCGCGTCCTTCGGGGCACGAGAAGGCGGTCAGTGACTATCTGAAAAAACACTTTGAGGAGATTGGCTGCACGGTGACGCAGGATGAGCACTTCAATATTATCGCGGAGCTTCCTGCGACGAAGGGAAAGGAGAATGCGCCGCGCACGATCCTGCAGGGACACATGGATATGGTCTGCGTGGCTGAGCCGGGTGTTTCCTATGACCCGCTGACCGATCCGATCAAGATGCAGCGGACGGCGGAGTATCTCACGGCAGATGGGACAAGTCTCGGCGGAGACGACGGCATCGGCGTGGCGGAGATCCTGACGGCGATGCAGTGCACGGAGGCTCATGGTCCGCTGCGCGCCATCATCACGGTGGATGAGGAACAGGGCATGACGGGGGCACGGCATCTTTCGGCAGATCATCTGAAGAATGCACAGTACCTGATCAACTGCGACTCGGAGGACTATCACATCATGACGGTCGGCAGTGCGGGCAGTGTCAATCTCGACTATACGCGTGCGCTGACGCGAAGAGAATCCGATCTGCCCGCCTATCGCATTACGGCTGAGGGACTGCGCGGCGGTCACTCGGGCGAGCGCATCGGCGATGGGCGCGGCAATGCGATCCGCACGCTGGCACTGGCACTTCATGCGCTGGCGCAGGAGGGGGACGTGGAACTCGTTTCCCTCACGGGCGGGACGGCGCGCAACGCGATTCCGCCGACGGCAGAGGCAATCGTTCGCACGGCGATGGATGAGCGCAGCATTGCCCGTCTGCTGGCGGCGGAGGAAAAACGCTTTCATGCTATCTACGGCGAGGCCGATCCCGCGATGAAATTTACGCTGCATCCTGCACATGAGGCGGGGCGCGTCATCGGCGAGGAGGAACAGCGCGCCCTCATCGACCTCCTCGTCCTCCTTCGCACGGGGGTTCATGTCATGACACATACGCAGACGGGCGGGGTGGAGACCTCGGCAAACCTCGGCGTTGTCCGCATGGATGAGAACGAGGTGCACGTTGCGTTCTTCCCGCGCTCCTCGGTCAATGAGCGGCTGGACGAGATCGTCTGCGAGACAGAGACGCTGGCGGCACTGACGGGCTTTTCCCTCGTTGTTGGAACGGCATCTCCTGCATGGCGTGAGAACCCCAAGAGCAAACTGCGGACGATCATGGCGGAGGTCTATGCGGCGCAGAACGGCGGTACACCGATGAAGATCGAGAGCATCCATGCGGGGCTTGAGACGAGCTGGCACGCATCGAAAAATCCTGCGCTCGACATGGTGTCTGTCGGCGTGACGGCACACGGCATCCATACGCCCGAGGAGCGAATCGAAATCGCGGCGATCGTTCCCGAGGCAAAACTCCTCATGGAGACGCTGCGCCGCATCGCGGAGTGAGGGCAGATCTTCATCGTCTTGTCTGCGGCCATAGTCTTGTCTGCAACGTTTATCATAAAACCTTATCTTCATAAACTATGGTAAAAACTTGCGCACTGTGATATACTATTCTCATTGATTGTGATAATACATTGTGACCCACTTGGTGGATCGAGGGGGAAGAGATATGGCAGAGACATATACCATGGAAGATCTGAAGAAGCGTCTGCAGGCGACACAGCGCAAGATGACGCCGCAGCGGCAGATTGTGCTGCAGGTCATTTTGGATCATCCGAGCGAGCATCTGAGCGCGGAGAAGATCTATGACATTCTGCGCGGGACGGAGTCGGAGATCGGACTCGCGACGGTCTATCGCAGTCTGGAGATTCTGGTCTCGCTCGGCATTCTGCAGAAGATCGAGTTCGGCAAGGAGTTCGACAAGCGCAACAAGGGATCGTATTCCTATGAGCTGAATCCGATTGACCCGAACCAGCATTTCCACCATCATCTCATCTGCACGGAGTGCAAGGAGATCTCGGAGTTTGAGGAGGATATGCTCGATCATCTGGAGCAGGATATTCTCGAAAAGACGGGCTTCTTGGTGGAGAATCATCAGGCGAAGTTCTTCGGCATCTGCAAGAAATGCCGGGAGAAGCAGAAAAAAGCGTGAAAATACGATCGCTCACCATCAATCATCCCAGCGAGGTCATCGTCAAGGTTGTGCATGAGGTACTGAACCTCTTCAAGGTGGAGATCGTCGGAACAGCAGGAGAGGCGGATTACGCCCAGCTGTCGGTGGTGAACCGGCCGTCGGGCAGTGAGCCGCCTTCTGTTATGACGGAGGTCTGGCTCTATGCGCTGGATGGGCGCTGTGAGTGCCTTTCGTTCTCCTCTGCGGGGCGCACGGATGAACTGCCGCGTGCAGCGGTGCACCGCACGATCAAGCGGAATCTCTACGAGTTTTTCCGTGTCCGCTTTGCCCTGCCGCCTGCCCCGTGGGGCATCCTGCATGGGGTGCGCCCAACGAAGATCGTGCACCGCTGGCTGAGGGGCGGCATGACGCCCGACGCTGCCGTGCAGCGATTGCAGGAGGATTATTTCTGCAGTGCGGAGAAGGCACGTCTCATGACGGAGGTTGCCGTGCGTCAGCTGCCGTTTCTTGCGCATGAGGACGCGCGGACGGTGGGCATTTACGTCGGCATTCCGTTCTGTCTCTCGCGCTGCCTCTACTGTTCCTTTCCCTCGCATCTCCTGCCGGGGGAGAATACGCTGCGTGCATTTATGGATGTGCTCGCGCGTGATCTTGCCGCTGCTGCAGAGGATGTGCGCACATTGGGGCTGACCGTCGGGTGCATCTACATCGGGGGAGGGACGCCGACGAGCCTGCCCGATGTTTTTTTTGCCGAAATGCTCAAAATGGTATATAATGCTTTCTATAGATCTTCTGTCCGTGAGTTCACGGTGGAGGCAGGACGTCCCGACAGCATGAGCGCGGCGAAGATCACAGCGATGAAGGCATATCGGGTGACGCGCGTCAGTGTCAATCCGCAGTCGATGCAGGAGCGGACGCTCGAGCGCATCGGACGGCATCATACGCCGTCCGATATTGTGCGCATGGTGCAGGACATCCGTGCGTCGATGGACGTGCACATCAATATGGACGTGATCCTCGGTCTGCCGGGCGAAACGGCAGAGGATGTCCGTGCGACGATGGCGGCGGTGACAGCCCTCCGCCCGGACGACATCACCCTCCACGCACTTGCACTGAAGCGCGGCTCGCGGCTGCGCCTTATGATGGAGACGGAGCATGTCGCTCTGCCGTCTGATGCGGAGACGATGCGCATGAGTGCGGCGGCGACGGCTGCCGTCCGTGCGGCGGGCTACCATCCCTACTATCTCTATCGGCAGGGTTATATGAGCGGCGATCTGGAGAACGTCGGCTATGCCCGCCCCGGTGCGGAGAGCATCTACAACATCCGCATCATGGAGGAGCGGCAGACGATCATCGGCATCGGCGGCGCTGCCGCGACAAAGGTGATCGGCGTGCGCAGCGGACGCCTGCACTCTGCTTTTCATGCAAAGGATCTTGTGACCTATCTGCGCGATATTGACGTCTATATTGAAAAGCGCCGTGCGCTCCTGCGCGCGGAATACGAGGAGGAACAGCACTGATGCTGACGAATGCGCCGCGCGGCACGAAGGATATACTGCCTGACGCGGTCGGTGCGTGGACACATGTCGAGCATGTGATCCGCGATCTCTGTGCCCGCTATGGCTACGGTGAAATCCGCACGCCGATGTTCGAGCACACGGAGCTCTTTCAGCGTGGGATCGGCGACGGTACGGATGTCGTGGACAAGGAGATGTATACCTTCTCCGACCGCGGCGACCGCAGTCTGACGCTGCGTCCCGAGAACACGGCGTCTGCCGTACGCGCCTATCTGCAAAACAAACTCTATGCGGATGGCGGTCTGCAGAAGCTCTTCTACATCGGATCGATGTTTCGCTATGACCGCCCACAGGCAGGGCGGATGCGTGAGTTTCATCAGTTCGGCGTGGAGGCACTCGGCGAGGAGAGCCCTGCGCTCGATGCCGAGGTCATCCTCCTCGCGTATGATTTTCTGACGGCACTTGGCCTGACGGGGCTGACACTGAAGCTGAACTCCGTCGGCTGTCCCACCTGCCGCCCTGTCTATCGGGAGCGTTTGCAGGCGTACTTTAAGGAGTATCTGCCTACGCTCTGTGATGACTGCAAGGATCGCTATACACGCAGTCCGCTGCGGATCCTCGACTGCAAGCGGGATGCGGAGCAGCCGTTTATGGCGGGAGCTCCCGCAATTACAGACTGCCTGTGCCCTGCGTGCACCGAGCATTTTGAGCAGGTGCAGCAGCATTTGACGGCGGCAGGCGTTTCCTATGAGCTCGACCCGCGCCTTGTGCGGGGACTCGACTACTACACGCGGACGGCGTTCGAGATTGCCTATCCGCCGCTCGGTGCACAGAGTGCCGTGGCGGGGGGCGGACGCTATGACGGACTGGTCGAGGAGCTCGGAGGGAATCCCACCCCCGCCGTCGGTTTTGCGGCCGGATTGGAGCGCGTCCTGCTCGCACTGGAGCAGCAGAATCTCCTGCCGGTGCAGCCGCCTGCCGCGGATGTATTCCTCATCGCGCTCGGTGATGCGGCGGCAAAGGCGGCATTCCCCCTGCTGCATGAGCTGCGTCACGGCGGTGTGCGTGCCCTCATGGACTACGCGGGGCGCAGCATGAAGGCGCAGATGAAGCAGGCGAATCGATCCGGTGCGCGCTATGCCGTCATCCTCGGTGAGGATGAGCTGGCAGCGCATACGGCACTCGTGCGCGATATGGCGGAGAGTGCGCAGGAGACCTGTGCGCTTGACGATTTGGTAGAAAAGATGATTTCTGAGGTGAAGGTCTGAGATGGAAACGATGCAGGGAATGAAACGGACACATGGCTGCGGCATACTGCGCAAGGAGCAGGTGGGTGAAGAAGTAACGCTGTGCGGCTGGGTATCGCGCCGCCGTGACCACGGCGGGCTGATCTTTGTCGATATGCGTGACCGCTCGGGATTTGTGCAGATCGTCTTCGATGAGGCGGCAATGGCAGAGGGGACGTTCCACGAGGCGGAGACGCTGCGCTCGGAGTTCGTTCTCTGCGTGCGCGGCACGGTGCGCGCACGCAGTGCGGAGACGGTCAATCCGAACATGGCGACAGGGGAGATCGAGATCGTCGTCAGCGAGCTGCGGATTCTCAACAAGGCAAAGACGCCGCCGTTCTATATTCAGGATGGCGTCGATGTGGACGAGATGATTCGTTTGCGCTATCGCTACCTCGATCTGCGCCGCCCCGAAATGCAGGCGAATATGATCCTGCGTCATCGCGTGACGAAGATCATGCGCGATTTCTTTGACCGCAGCGGGTTCCTTGAGATCGAGACGCCGATGCTCTGCAAGAGCACGCCCGAGGGGGCACGCGACTTCCTCGTGCCGAGCCGTCTCAATCCGGGCGAGTTCTATGCGCTGCCGCAGTCCCCGCAGATCTTCAAGCAGCTGCTCATGGTCTCGGGCTTTGAGAAGTACTTCCAGATCGTGCGCTGCTTCCGCGATGAGGATCTGCGCGCCGATCGTCAGCCTGAGTTCACGCAGCTCGATATCGAGATGTCCTTTATGGATCAGGACAGCATCCTCACGCTCATGGAGGGGATGGTCAAAGAGCTGTTTGAAAAGAGCATCGGCGCGAAGATCGAGACGCCCTTCCAGCGCATGTCGTGGGATGAGGCAATGGATCGCTTCGGCTCGGACAAGCCCGATCTGCGCTTCGGCATGGAGCTGCAGGACATTACGGACTATGTCGGCGGCTCGGACTTCAAGGTATTCAACGCCGTCATGGAGGCAGGCGGCCGCGTGAAGGTCATCAACGTCGAGGGCTATGCGAATATTCCGCGCCGTGAGCTGGACGGTCTCGTCTCCTATGTGCAGGGCTACGGTGCAAAGGGACTAGCGTGGATTCAGTACACGGAGGAGGGGGTAAAGTCGCCCTTCAAGAAGTTCTACTCCGATGAGACCTTTGAGACGATCAAGAATGCCGTCGGGGCAAAGACGGGGGATCTGCTCCTCGTCGTCGCCGACCAGCCGCTCGTTGTGGCACAGGCACTCGGCGAGCTGCGCCTTGAGATGGGCCGTCGCCGTGGATTGATCGATCCCGATGCGCTGCGTTTCCTCTGGGTTGTGGACTTCCCAATGTTCGAGTACAGTGCGGAGGAGAAGCGCTACAAGGCGATGCACCATCCGTTCACCGCGCCGCGCGATGAGGACGTTCCGTTCCTGAAGTCCGACCCTGGCCGCGTCAAGGCAAATGCCTATGACATGGTGCTGAACGGCGTTGAGATCGGCGGCGGCAGTCTGCGTATCTACAGCAGTGATCTGCAGGAACAAGTCTTTGAGGCACTTGGCTTCACGCCGGAGGAGGCACGCGCACGCTTCGGCTTTATGATGAATGCCTTCGAGTACGGCACGCCGCCGCACGGCGGACTCGCCTTCGGCCTCGATCGTCTCGTGATGTTGATGGCAAAGCGCCGCTCCATCCGTGACGTGATTGCCTTCCCGAAGACGCAGAGCGCATCGGATGTGATGAGCGAAGCACCTGCGACCGTCGATGAGAAGCAGCTGCGTGAGCTCTATATCCGCACGGCTGTGCCGAAGAAGAAGGCAGACGAAGCTGCACGGTAAAACGGTACGACGAAGCATTTCGAGGGCGTCCCATGCGGACGCTCTCTTTTCGCGAGACAGAAGGAGGAATTGCGCTTGGCAGAGCGGGTGAATATCCTGGGGGTCGATGTCGATGCCGTCACGATGGCGGAGGCTGTCGATGTCGTGCGCCGTGCCATGGACACGCGTGCGGGCGTTATGGTTGCGACGGCGAATGCCGAGATGCTGATGCGTGCGACGCATGATGAGGAGCTGCGCCGTATCCTGAATGCGTCGGCACTCGTTGTGCCCGATGGGGCAGGGACGGTCTGGGCGGCACGTCACCTCGGGCACGCGATGCCCGAGCGCGTCGCGGGCTACGATCTGGCGCAGGAACTCCTGCGCTGTGCCCCTGCCGAGGGGCGGCGCGTCTACTTCTTCGGCTCTGCGCCCGGCGTTGCGGAGAAGGCAAAGGCAAAGGCGGAGCAGCTTTATCCCGGCATCGAGATCGTGGGGGTGCGCAACGGGTTCTTTTCCCCTGCGGACAATGCGGCGATCATCGCGGAGATTCGCGCAGCACGCCCTGACCTCCTGCTCGTCGCGCTCGGCGTGCCGAAGCAGGAGAAGTGGATCGCCGCGCATCTCGCAGAGCTTGACGTTCCCGTCGCCATCGGCGTCGGCGGGACGCTCGACGTCATGGCGGGCGTGATGAAGCGCGCACCGCACTGGATGCAGAAGGCAAAACTGGAATGGCTCTTCCGCGGGCTGATGCAGCCGAAACGTGCAGGTCGTCTGCTGGCGCTGCCGAAATTCGTCCTGAAAGTGCACGCATCGCGAAAATAAGAGCCGTATCTGTGGACAAAGAATAGGCTTTCCATTATAATGTGAGAGAAAAAGGAGGCGCGTCTGCGTGGTCATTGTCAGTGAAGGCTATAAGTTTATTGGCGCCGCACTCGTTTTGGCGGTTATTTTTGGATACTTTGCGCATCCGTATGCCGCGCTCCCGTTCGTCGTGCTGGCGTGCTATTTTGCCTATTTCTTTCGCAGCCCGACACGTACGATCGCCGCAAACGAACATCATATTCTGTCGCCTGCCGACGGCACGGTGACGGAGATCTCCTCTGTGGGCGTGGATGATTTCGTTGGAGAGCCGTGCAACAAGATCGTCATCTTCATGTCGGTCTTTAACGTGCACGTCAACCGCAGTCCGATCAATGGGGAAATCAAGCTGCAGAAATACTACTGCGGTCGTTTTCGTCCCGCTTACAAGGACGAGGTCGGCTTTGAAAATGAACACCATCTGATCGGCATTGACCGTGGTGATCTGCGCATCACGGTAAAGCAGATCGCGGGCATCCTCGCGCGGCGCATCGTCTCGTGGGTGACGCTCGACGACCGCATGAAGCAGGGAGACATCTACGGCATGATCCGCTTCGGCTCCTGCCTTGAGATCGTGATGCCTGAGCGGGCGCAGATCCTCGTGCGGGAAGGCGAAAAGGTGCAGGGCGGCAGGACTGTCCTGGGGAGGCTTGAAGGCGAATGAATTACAGACGATTTCTGCCGAATCTGTGTACGGCGATGAATCTGTTCTTTGGTATGTGTTCCATCCTGTCAACGGCAGAAGGCCATCTTGACTGGGCGGCGATCTTCATTCTGCTCGCGCTTGTCGCGGACGGCATGGACGGACGCGTGGCGCGTGCGCTCGGCGTCTCCAGTGAGTTCGGCAAGGAGATGGACTCCCTCTGCGACCTCGGCTCATTTGGCATCGCCCCCGCGCTGCTCGCGTGGAAACTGGCCCTCTTCTCCCACGGGCTCGTCGGTGCAGCGGCGGCGATCTGCTTTGCCCTCTGCGGAATGTGGCGCCTCACGCGATTCAATGTGAATGCCAATGTGGTGCACGGCTACTTTATGGGGCTCGCCATTCCTGCGGGCGGGAATCTCGTCGCCATGTCGGCGTGGCTCTTTCTCTCGCTCGGCATTAACCCTGCCGACTATGGGCTTCTTTATCCCGCCGCGGTCGCTGTGACGGGCTATCTCATGGTCAGTCACGTCCACTACCCGGATTTTAAGGGGGGCGGAGAGCGGATTTACTTTGTATCCAAGCTCGTCGCACTCATCGTGTTCGCCGGCATCCTCTATGTCGGACGGACGGCTGTTCTGCCCGCTGTCTTTACGGCGATTTTTGCGGCGTATGCGCTCTTTGGCATCGTCAACCATGTGACTGCGCTGACGATGCGGACGAGGGAAAGCTGATATGACAGAGATCTTTCATGCACTCTCGCCCTATCTGCCGGCACATGTCTTTGACATCATCATGGTGCCGATGCAGATCCTCCTCCTGCTCTTCACGCTGTATTTTTTCTTCATCGGCTTCTGCTGTCTATGGCGGCATGGGGAGAAAAAAATCCTGACGCCGGAGAAGACGTTTGCTGTCGTCGTCGCCGCGCACAACGAGGCGGCGGTCATCGGGCAGCTCATCGAAAATCTGCAGCGGCTCGACTATCCCAAGGAACTGTACGACATCTATGTCATTGCCGACAACTGTACGGACAATACGGGGGAGATCGCGGAGAAGGCGGGCGCCATTGTCTGCACGCGCACGCATCCGACGAAGAAGAGCAAGGGCTTTGCGCTTGAGTGGATGTTTGAGCAGCTCTTTGCGATGGACAAAGAGTACGATGCCGTCGCCATCTTCGATGCGGACAACCTCGTACACCCGAATTTCCTCAAGGAGATGAACAACCGCCTCCTCAAGGGAGACAAAGTCATTCAGGGCTATCTGGATGCGAAGAATCCATACGACACATGGGTGGCGGGGACATTTGCCATCGCGTTCTGGGTCATCGACCATATCTCGCATCTCGCAAAGACGAACATCGGTCTCTCGGCGTGCCTCGGCGGTACGGGCATGTGCATTACGACGGACGTGCTGAAGCGGCACGGCTGGCGCGCGACCTGCCTCACCGAGGACATGGAGTTCACGATGAAGCTGCTTGCTGAGGGCATCAAGACGACGTGGGCGCATGACGCCGTGGTCTACGATGAGAAGCCGCTCACGTTCAAGCAGGCGTGGAACCAGCGCAGACGCTGGGCACAAGGACAGTTTGACGTGGCGCACCGCTTCATCCCGATCATGATCCGCGAGGGATGGAAACGCCGCGACATACGCATCTGGGATGGCTGCATCTATCTTCTGCAGCCGCATTTCCTCATGATCTCGACGTTCTTCATCATCATCAGCTATGTGCAGCTGGCGTTCCCGCCGTTTTATACGAGTATCTACAAATTCCTGCCGTCGCAGCTGATGACGGCGATCATGATCGGGCAGTATCTTCTGCCCATGATTATCCTCATCAAGGTACGTGCCAAGCTGAAGGCGTGGTTCTATCTGCTCCTCTATCCTGTGTTCATCTATTCGTGGATACCGATCATCTTTCTCGGGTTCATCCATCGAAATGAGCATGAGTGGAGCCATACGAAGCATACGCGCGCCATGAGCATGGACGAAGTGATGAGCGATGTGAAATAATGGCATCGAGAGAGGCTGCTGCACGCGTGCGGCAGCCTTTTGACAAACGAAGGAGAACAGAATGTATACACTGCGCGTTGAAGGCGCATTCGAGGCGGCACACCGCGTTGTCGGGTATCCTGGGAAGTGCGACCGCCTGCACGGGCATAACTGGGTCGTTGAGGCGGTGTTTCGCGGCACGGAGCTCGACGATCTCGGAATGATGATCGACTTTAAGATGGCAAAGGCAGCGCTGATGGCGGTATTGGATGAGTTCGACCACCGCTATATCAATGAAATTCCGCCGTTTGATGCCGCGGCGAATCCGACGGCGGAGAATCTGGCACGGATTATTTTTGAGCGTCTTGCCGTGCGTCCTGAGGTTACGGCGACAGCGGTGCATCTCGCTGCGCTGACCGTCTGGGAGACGCCAAAATCATCTGTCACGTATGAGAGGGACTGAAATGAACGAGAATATCATCGAGATTTTCTCGACGGTTCAGGGCGAGGGGAAGTACGTCGGCTGCCGGCAGGTGTTCCTCCGCCTTGAGGGCTGCAATCTCCACTGCAGCTACTGCGATACGAACAGCGCGGTCGGAATGCACCCCGACTGTGTCGTGGAGGAGGGAGCGGGGACGTATCATCTCGTCCCTTACCCGAATCCCATCTCGCCGCAGCGTGCGGCGGAGCTGGTGGAGATCGCGGCGGCGGGCGTACCGCATCAGGCGCTCAGCATTACGGGCGGCGAGCCGCTGCTGCACGCTGCGTTCATCCGCGCCCTGGCGCTGCATGTGCATCTGCCGATTTATCTGGAGACGAACGGAACGCTCCATGAGGAACTGAAAAAGTGCGTTGACTGCGTGGCGGGCATCAGCATGGACATCAAGCTGCCCTCTGCGACGACACATCCCGTCTGGGATGCGCATGTGCGCTTTCTGGAGATCGCAAAGGCGAAGGATACGTGGGTCAAGATTGTCGTCGCGGGGGAGAGCCCTGACGGCGAAGTCGATACCGCCATTCGCCTCGTGGCGGATATCGCCCCGGAGACGATGCTGATTCTGCAGCCCGTGACGCCCTACGGCGGATGTACGAAGCCCTCACCCGAGCAGCTGCTCGCATGGCAGGAGAACGCGCTGCGGCGCCTTGCACATGTGCGTGTGATTCCGCAGACCCATCGGATGATGGATATGCTTTAGGGGCGCACGGATAAAGACCTCGGTGCATGATTCCCACAAAAACTATTGACGGATATGGTAAACTAAAACAAAACGATCACAGGAATTAAGGGATCGCTGAACGTATCAGCGATTTCTTTGAGGAAAGAACAACAGACGATGAAGATTATTGACGCCCATCTGCACTATGGCAGAGGGGAGTATTTTGATACCGTCGCACGTGCGGCGGGGCACGAGAACACAGAGGCGGCTCTGCGGCGCGACTGCCGTGCAGCGGGGATTGTCCACGGCGTTATCATGGGCAATCTCCCCGTGGAGGAGCTCGCGCCGAACTATCCCGATCTCTTTCACTACTGTGTCGGGATCGCGGGCGACGGCGGGCAGACGGAGATGAGCGCTGCGCGCATTGAGCAGCTCCTGCCTGCCCTCGAGCAGCATCTTCGGAGCGAGCGCTGCGTCGGCATCAAGCTCTATCCCGGCTACAATTATTTCTATATCTATGACGATATGCTTGCCCCCGTTTACGAACTGGCAGCACGGTACGGAAAGCCCGTCGCCGTACACACGGGACTGACTGCGACGGAAAAGGCGCTGCTGAAGTATGCGCATCCGAATGTCATGGATGAGGCGGCGACAAAGTTCCGTCAGGTGAATTTCGTCATGTGCCATCTGGGGGAGCCGTATTTCGTTGATGCCATTGCGGTGATGGAGAAGAATCCGAATGTCACCGCTGATCTCTCGGGGATGCTTGAGGGAAAGATTGTGGATTTCGAGCGCTTCTGTGCGCGGAAGCATTTCTATATCGAGCAGCTGCGCGGCTGGCTCGCGTACCTGAATGCGTACGATCGGCTGATGTTCGGCACGGATTGGCCGCTGGCAAACTTCGGCGACTATGTCGCATTCACGAAGCTCCTCATTCCCGAGGAGCACTGGGATGCTGTGTTTTATGAGAATGCGGTGCGGATCTATCATCTGCGCCTGACATGAGGAATACTATGGCGATACTTGACATCAAGAAGGCGGGGGATCCCGTCCTGAAACAGACGGCGGAGCCGATCGAACGCCTCACGAAGCGGCATCGACAGCTGCTCGACGATATGGCGGAAACGATGTATGCTGCTGACGGCGTGGGCCTTGCTGCGCCGCAGGTGGGGAAGTCTCTGCGCATCGTTGTGATCGACGTGCAGGATGAGCACGGGCTCTTGGAGCTCGTCAATCCCGTCATCACCATGCGTGAGGGCAGCGTGACGGAGTCGGAGGGGTGCCTCTCCGTGCCGAAGGTGTACGGTGATGTGGAGCGCGCGGAGCGCGTGACGGTGGAGTATACCGACCGCCGCAGCCGCCGCCGCACATTGACGGCGGAGGGGCTTTTGGCGCGCTGCATTCAGCATGAGTGCGATCATCTTGAGGGGCGCCTCTTCATCGATATTGCCGTGCGCCTGCGCAAGGGGGAGGAAGAGGAATGACGCCGATGCGTACCGTCTTTATGGGGACGCCGGATTTTGCCGTGGCGATTCTTGCGGCGATGGCAGAGCGGCGCGATCTCACGGATATCGTCGCCGTTGTTACGCAGCCGGATCGCCCGCGCGGGCGCGGGAAGAAACTCAGCCCCTCTCCGGTCAAGGCGTGGGCGCTGTCACATGACATTCCCGTCCTCCAGCCTGCGCGCGCACGTGATGCGGCATTTGCCGAAGAGCTGCGCGCCCTCCGTCCCGATGTGGCGGTGGTGGCGGCATTCGGGCAGATCCTGACGCAGGAGATTCTGGATATCCCCGTGCATGGCTGCATCAATGTGCACGCGTCCCTGCTCCCGCTGTATCGCGGTGCTGCACCGATTCAGCACGCGGTGATGGACGGTGCCGAAATGACGGGGATTACGACCATGCAGATGGATGCGGGGCTCGACACGGGGGATATGCTCCTGCGGCGCGAGGTTCCCATCCATAGGGATACGACGTACGGAACGCTCCACGATGCCCTGATGAAGACGGGAGCGGCGCTCCTCGTGGAGACGCTGGAGCAGCTTGCCGCAGGGGTGCTCACGCGTACGCCGCAGACGGGGGAGAGCAGCTATGCCGCACGCATTACGCGCGAGACGGCACAGATCGACTGGTCGCGTACGGCACGGGAGCTCGATGCTCTCGTGCGCGGGCTGAACCCTGTGCCCTACGCGGAGACGCATCTGGGGGACGCACGGTATAAGATCGGTATGCTGTCCCTCACAGGGGAGCGGACCGATGCGCCGCACGGCACCATTCTCACGGCAGATCGGCGGGCAGGCCTGCGCGTCGCAGCGGGCGATGAGATCGTGCAGGTGACAGAGATTCAGGCACCCGGGAAACGGATGATGGCGGCATCCGACTTTTTGAACGGCTTTGCACTGACCACAGGAGCACGTTTTACATCATGAGTACGGAGACATTGACGGTCAACGGCGGCAAGGCGGGGGAGAAGAAGACGATTCGCCTGCCCTCACGGCCAAAGAAGCGTCTCTTCATCGGGATGCTCCTGCTCGTGACATTGCTTGCTGCCGTACTTCTCTTTGGCATTTGGTACATCGGCGTGCCGGGGCTCGAGCGCATCCAGCCGCTTCTGCCGTGGGCGATCGGTGCTCTGCTGACGGGCGCGGTACTCCTGTCCTTTTTCGGCATCTTCAACATGGTGCTTGCCGTCGCGGGGCTGCCGTACCTCCCGTGGATGAAGCGACAGACTTATGAGCTGATCAATCTGCTCTTTCCTGCTGCCGTACGCCTTGGAGCGCTCTTTGGCGTCAAGCGTCGTCGGCTGGAGGGCTCGTTTATCGCGGTCAGCAATCTGCTCTTTCACCGCATGCACATCCGCGTGCCCGCCAACCGCCTGCTCGTCGTAACACCGCACTGCCTGCAGCTCGCGAGCTGCCCGCACAAGGTGACGCGCGACCCGAACAACTGCAAGCGCTGCGGCGGCTGCAACATTGGCGATCTCGTCACGCTCTCTGAGGAGATGGGGTTCCATTTCTTTGTCGCGACAGGCGGGACACTGGCACGGCAGGTCGTCTACAACACGCGGCCGAAGGCGGTGCTTGCGATTGCGTGCGAGCGTGATCTGATGAGCGGCATCCAGGATGTCTTTCCGCTTCCCGCCGTCGGGGTGCTCAACATCCGCCCGAATGGTCCCTGCTACAATACGAGCGTGGATATGGCGGAGGTGCGCCGTCAACTGGAAGAAATCATCGAATCGAAGAAAAAGGACGTATAGATGCCAAAGCCGTACGATGCGAATAAAATCGACCGCATACGCGAGCAGGCCATGCAGGTGCTCCTGCGTATTCACAGTGAGGGGGCCTATGCTAATGTGGCGCTGGCAGAGGAACTGCGCATCGCACAGATGACGGAGCGCGACCGCCGTTTTCTGACAGAGCTGGTCTACGGCACGGTGAAGGCGGGCGAGACGCTCGACGTCATGATCCGCCGCTATGTCGCCGACCTAAAAAAGGCACAGCCGCCCATACGAGAGCTTCTGCGCCTTGGCTTTTACCAGATCTTCTTCATGGATAAAATTCCGTCGTCCGCCGTTTGTCATACAGCGGTGGAGCTCGCGAAAAAACACGGCGGAAAGGGTGCGGCGTCCTTTGTCAACGGCGTCCTGCGGACGGCGCTGCGCGAGCCGAAGCGTGCAGCACTCCCTCAGGGGCATGATGCACGCTCGCTTGCCCTGCGGATGCAGCATCCCGTGTGGATGGTGGAGCGGTGGCTGCGCGACTACGGCTATGAAGAGGCAGAGCGGCTGTGTCGCTGTGACAATGAGAGTGCACCGCTCACGCTGCGGACGAATACCCTGCGCACGAGCCGCACTGCCCTCATGGAGCGACTGACGGCGGCAGGCGTTCGCGCCGAGGCGTCGCTGCACGTTCCCGAGGGCATCCTCCTGCGCACGCATGGGGCGCTCGATGCGCTCGCGCCGCTGCGTGAGGGGCTGGCGCAGGTGCAGGACGAGAGCTCGATGCTCGTGGCGCATGTCCTTGGGGCAGAGCCCGGCATGACGGTGATCGATGCCTGTGCCGCCCCCGGCGGCAAGACAACGCATATCGCTCAGCAGATGGAAAATCGCGGGCGCATTTTAGCGTTTGATATCTATGAGGAAAAGCTGGGGCGCATCATGCGCAACGCGGAGCGGCTCGGCATCTCCATCATCGAGACGCAGCTCCTCGATGCGCGTGAGATTGGTGCGCACTATGGTGTATGTGCTGACCGTGTTCTCGTGGATGCGCCGTGCTCAGGGCTCGGCGTCCTGCGTCGCAAACCCGATGCACGCTGGCGCAAAAGCCCGTCGGACGCGAAGACCTTGCCGCCGCTGCAGCTTGCGATTTTGGCGAGTGCGGCACAGACAGTGAAGCGGGGCGGTGTCCTCGTCTACAGTACCTGCACGATGGAGCGCGGCGAGAATGCCGCCGTGGTAGAGGCGTTTCTGCGCGGGCATGAGGACTTCGTCCTCGAGGAGACGGGGGCATTTTTGCCGGAGCAAAAAACAGCAGATCGCATGGTACAGATCATGCCGGAGACGGGCGGGCCGGACGGCTTCTTTATCGCCCGTATGAGACGCCGATGAATATTTTTGGATGGATGAAGACAGAGCTTGCCGATGCCCTCCGCGAGGAGGGGATTCCCCGCTTCCGTGCCGATCAGATCATCCGCTGGATGTATCAGCGCGGCGCGGTCTCTTTTGATGTCATGGACAATCTGCCGAAGCTGCTGCGCGCGCAGCTGGCGGAACGCTTTTCAATCGAGCGGCCGCAGGTCGGTGCGCGCCTGACGTCGGCAGACGGCGCGACGATCAAGCTGCTCTATGCGTTTGCCGATGGGCAGACGGCGGAGACGGTGCTTATGCGCCATCCCTATGGCAACAGTGTCTGTGTCTCGACGCAGGCGGGCTGCCGCATGGGCTGTGCATTCTGCGCGTCGACGTTGCACGGCCTGGCGCGTAATTTGACCGTGGGGGAGATCGCCGCGCAGGTGATTGGCATGGCGGATTACCTGCGGCAGGAGGGCGCGCGCGTCGATACCATTGTCGTCATGGGCTCGGGCGAGCCGATGGAGAACTACGATAACGTAATCGGCGCGCTGCGCCTTTTGCATGCGGAGGAGACCATCGGGCTCAGCTATCGCGGGATGACGCTCTCGACCTCGGGGATTGTTCCGGGAATTTTGCGCCTTGCGGAGGAGGGGCTTCCGATCTCGCTCTCCATTTCGCTTCACGCGCCGACGGAGGAACTGCGTTCCTCGCTGATGCCTGTCAACCGCATGTACCCCATGGCGGAGGTGCTGCGGGCGGCACAGACCTATGCCGCGCGGACGAAGCGGCGTGTGACCTACGAGTACATCCTCATCCGTGATGTGAATGACGGCGTGCGCGAGGCAGAGCAGCTCGCACGCCTCCTGCGCGGACAGCTGGCAAGCGTCAATCTCATCCCGATCAACCCCGTTGCCGAGCGGCATCTCTTTCGTCCGCCGCGCGAGACGGTGCTTCGCTTTCAGCGGATTCTCGAGGCGCATCATGTCACGGCGACCGTGCGCCGCGAGATGGGGACGGATATTCAAGCGGCCTGCGGACAGCTGCGCAGCCGCCTCATGGAAGCAGGACTATAATTTTTTCAAGATTTATGCTATGATATAGGAATCGCTGATAAAATGAAGTCCGTCGGATTGGTGCAGATTTTTTGTCCTGTCAAGGAGACAAACCGGACGCATAGCAGGGGCTATGTGGAGGATTTGTCGACACAGACAGGGCGGAAAAGATGTACTAAGACGGCGGTGCTGAATTCATCAGTGCTTCCTATTAGAAGTTGTTTTGTATTTGTATGAAGCATGTGGATTTTCCTGTGCTTTGCGACCAAAGGAGAGCGATGCACGATGATGGATCGCGTGGAATCGTTTCTGGGGGATCACATCGAAGGTTTTTTTAACCGCAAGTTCAGCAGTCATCTGGAACCCGTGGAACTGATCAAGGGGCTGGAAAAAGAGGCGAAGCGTCAGAACAGCGCCTCTCTTGCCAATGCGTATATCATCTCTCTCGGGACGGAGGACTATCAGCGGCTCTGCTCCCACCGTGTGGTGGATGAGCTGGGAACGGCACTCAAGCGCTGTATCATCCGTGAGGATCTCTATATGGAAGGGCGGCTCAGCATTTCGTTTGACGTTGACGCGTCCCTGCGCGCGGGCTCATACCGTCTGGTGGGGCGGATGCAGCAGGATCACGTACCGGAGCCGAGCGACGCCGTTCCGCATGACACGCTCGCGCAGACCATCGTGCTTGAGCGGCCATCCCTGCGTGATGGACGTTGTCTCGATCTGCCGCCCGAGCATGAGCTCGCGGAGCTCACGGTACTCAGCGGGGCGGATGAGGGCGTTGTGATGCCGCTCGGCGAGCGCAAGATCTATATGGGGCGGATGCCGCGCAATGAGTTCATCCTGACGGACAGCAATATTTCCCGCGTGCATGCGTGGGTTTCCTACGAGCGGCATCGGCATGTTCTCTACGATGCGCAGAGCCGCAACGGTACATTTATCAACGGAGAGCGGAGAGAGATGCAGTGTCTGAGGAATGGAGATGAGATCTGCCTCGGGACGACGGCGCTCCGCTATGAGGTGCGCTGATGCCAGCACTGGTTCTGAAAGCACTGCGCGTTGTCCTAGAATACGGCGCGCTGCTCTGGCTCGCCTATGCCGTCCTGCATCTTGGGCGGCAGATGTTCACGGCGCTGCGTGCCGATATACGAGCACCGCACACGCCGGCGCAGACCGCCGGGGCGGCGGCACTTGTCGTGCTTGCCGGCGAGGGGCTGGAGGGGCGGCGTTATCCCGTGGGGCATGAGCTGTCCATCGGGCGCAGTCCGGACAATGACATCGTTCTTGACGACAGCTTCGTCTCGCATCATCATGTCCTGATTTATCAGCGCGAGAACGCGTATATCGCAGAGGATCTCGGCAGTCGGAATCACACGTATCTGAACGACGGTCAGCTCAGCGGGCGCGCCTATCTGCGCGCGGGTGATGTCCTGCGCATCGGTGCTGTGTCGCTGCGGTTTGAGAGGTAAATACATGATCGAGGTTTCAAGCGCATCGGACATCGGACGCGTGCGCACATCGAACGAGGACAGCTGCGGCGTGTTTTCGCCCGCTGTTTACGTCGTGGCGGATGGGCTCGGCGGACACGCGGCAGGCGAGGTGGCAAGCCGCATCGTCGTCGCCGCTGTGCATGATATGGCAAATGCCGGAGAGCCCATTGACACGGCAGCGCTCAAGAGTGCCGTCCTGCGCGCCAATCAGCAGGTGCTGGATGCTGCCGCCAAGAACTCCGCCTATGAGGGGATGGGCTCGACGGCGACGGTGCTTCATATCGACGAGGAGTCGCAGACGGCGTGCTATGCGCACGTCGGTGACAGCCGTCTCTATCTCCTGCGCGCCGGGGCGCTGCGCAGGATTTCGCGCGACCACTCCTACGTGGAGGAATTGGTTGCCCGTGGGGAACTGAGCGAGGCGGAGGCGCAGCATCATCCGCGCAAGAACTATCTGCTGCGTGCCGTCGGGGTCGAGGAGCGCCTGCACGTAGATGGAGATACGTTCCCCGTCATGGCAGGAGACCGCTTCCTCCTCGCCACGGACGGTCTGACCAATATGGTGGAGGATGCGGATCTGTGTGCGCTGCTCGGCGGGAATCCAGATGATGCAGCGCGGCAGATGGTGGAGCGTGCCCTCGATGCGGGCGGGACGGACAATGTGACGGCGATTGTCATCGCCTGTGATCCGTCATGATGCTCAAGACGAGACTCGCCCCGCTGGGCATTCTCCTCTGCGGACTCGGTGTTCTCCTGCTGAAGCATGGGGCGGGACAGCCGGGGTGGCATTTTGACTGGCAGCGAGATCTGCCCTATCTGCCCGATCTCGGCGTCCTCGTGCTCTGCGGTGCGGCGGGGTACATCTTGGCGGCGCGGCGTCATCTGGACACGGTACCACTTGCCCTTGCCTATACACTTCTCGCTGTGGGGCTCATCGAGGTGGCGCGGCTGAAGCCCGATCTCTTTGCCGCACAGCTGCGCTGGGCATGTGTCGGCACTGCCGCGTGGATGCTGGTGCTCCTCTTTTGGGCACGGCTGCGTCGGATGCTCGCCTATCCCTATGTGCTCGGTGCAGCGACGACCATCGTTCTGCTCCTGCCGCTGCTCTTTGGCGTCTCCATTGGCGGCAATAAGAACTGGCTGGCATTCGGCGCGTTCTCTGTGCAGCCCTCGGAGTTTGGAAAAATCCTTCTCGTATTCTTCCTCGCGGCGTATCTTGCCGATCATCATGCCGTGCTGACCCTGCCGGCGCGCCGCGTTGCCTTTCTTCATCTGCCGCCCGTGCGCTTTATCGCGCCGCTCGTGGCGCTCTGGGGGCTCTCGGTGCTGATGTTTGTCATTGCACATGACCTCGGCGCGGCGCTCTTCTTCTTTGGCATGGCGGTGGTCATGACCTATATGGGGACGGGGCGCAAGTCGTATGTGTTCCTCGCCGGCGTATTCATTCTGGCTGCGGCGGCACTCAGCTATATGCTCTTTGGGCACGTGCGCGTGCGCTTTGATATCTGGATGCACCCATGGGCAGATCCCAACGGGATGTCGTATCAGATCGTCCAATCCCTCTTTGCCATCGGCAGCGGCGGCGTCTGGGGGACAGGGCTCTCCGAAGGTCATCCCGGGCTCATCCCCGAGGTGCACACCGATTTTATCTTTTCGGCGATTGCCGAGGAATTTGGGCTGATCGGTGCCGTTTTTGTCCTCATGGCGTATGCGCTGCTCTTTTGGCGCGGCATTCAGATCGCGCTGCGGCAGGCGCGGATGGAGGAGACGCTGCTCGCTGCGGGGGCTGCGGTCGCGCTCCTGCTGCAGGCGTTCATCATCGTGGCGGGCGTCACGAAACTCCTGCCCCTGACGGGCATTACCCTGCCGTTTGTTAGTTACGGGGGCAGCTCGATGGCGGCGAGTTTTGTCTTCCTCGGGATTCTGACTGCGCTCTCTGCCCCACGCAAGGAGGCGGCATCATGACGGATGGAAAAATGCGCCGCCACATCGCAGCGGCGGCAGCCTGCCTCCTCGTCCTCATCGCCGTCCAGATCCTCTATCTGGTCAAGATTTCCGTGTGGGACGGCGCATCGCTCGCTGCGCATCCGCTCAATATGCGCTCTGCCCTCATGGAGGAGGATATACGGCGCGGGCGCATCCTCGATCATACGGGGCGCGTTCTTGCGGGGAGCGATGCCGCAGGAAACCGCTCCTATCCCTATGGTGCTGTACTCGCCCCCGTGACGGGGTACCGCACGGATCGCCATGGGGCGACAGGCATCGAACAGACGGAGGGGACGCCGCTCAGCGGCGTGACGAACGATGTCGCGGGCATGGGGCCGCTGCGCACCCTGCTCCGCGCCGATGCGGGCTATGATGTCCGCCTCACCGTCGATGCGGAGCTCTCACAGACTGCGTATCGTGCCCTCGGTGAACACCGTGGTGCCGTCGTCGTGATGGATGCGGAGACGGGCGCACTCCTAGCGATGGTGAGTACGCCGTCCTTTGACCCGTCCGTGACCGAGCGCTCATGGGATACGCTCTCGTCGCGTGCGGACAGCCCGCTCGTCAATCGCGCCGCGCAAGGACTCTACCCGCCCGGCTCGACCTTCAAGACCTTGGTCGCCGATGCGGCACTTGCCACGGGCGTCACGACGACGGACGAGATCTTCGACTGCACGGGTGAGCTCGCGATCGGCAGGGACTATGTCCTGCATGAGCCGCATGGCGAGGTACACGGGCGTCTGCGTCTGGCGGATGCCCTGCGCGAATCGTGCAACATCACCTTTGCGACCCTCGCTATGCGCATGGGGGACAAGGGACTCAGCGATGCCTTTGACCGCTTCGGGATCGGGGCAGAGCTGAACGCGCCGGAGGTTTCCATGGCGGCTGCACATGTACCCGCACTGCACGGGCTGAGCGATGGGGAGATCGCTCAGCTCGGCTTCGGGCAGGGACAGCTGCTCGTCACGCCGCTGCAGATGGCACTCGTTGCCGATGCGTTCGCAAACGGCGGGCGCATCATGCAGCCCTACCTCGTGGACGCCGTCCTGACGACGGGCGGCATCGCACTTGAGACATCCAGCCCAAAGGTTTGGCGGACGGCGACGACCCCCGAGCGTGCGGGCATCATCGACGGGGACATGGCGGGGGTTGTCGCCTCCGGGACAGGTACGGCGGCGGATGTCGCGGGCGTGCGCGTGACGGGCAAGACCGGTACGGCGGAGAACGCCACCGGTACGGATCACGCATGGTTCATCGGGTCGGCCGAGCGCGGCGGGCGCAAGATCGTCCTCTCCGTCCTCGTGGAGGAGGGCGGATTCGGCGGCAGAGCCGCGGCGGGCATCGCCCGTCAGATCATACGTACATATTTCGAGGGCTGACGCCCTCACGAATCGAGCCTCCCATACAGGCAGAGGCGATAGGAGGAACAAACATGGTCGAGCGTGTCTTGGATGGACGCTACGCACTGGAGATGCTCGTAGGCAGCGGCGGCATGGCAGATGTCTATCGGGCGAAAGATCAGCTCCTGGAGCGCACTGTCGCCGTAAAGATTCTGCATCAGCAGTATGAGCACGACACGGAGTTCATCGGACGCTTCCAGCGCGAGGCAAAGGCAGCGGCGCGCATTACGCATCCCAACATCGTCAATGTCTACGATGTCGGTGTCGCCGAAGGGCGTCACTACATCGTCATGGAATATGTGCCGGGGCGTACGCTGAAGGAACGCATCAAGGAAGAGGGCGCGCTGCCTGTGGCACAGGCACTCCACATAGCAAAACAGATTGCCGGTGCACTGGCACAGGCGCACGCGAACAATCTCGTGCACTGCGACATCAAGCCGCACAACATCCTCGTCATGCCCGACGGGAATGTCAAGGTGGCGGATTTCGGCATCGCGCGCGCGGTCACCGAGTCCACCATGACCTACAACGACAACATCATGGGCTCAGTGCACTACTTCTCCCCGGAACAGGCGCGCGGCACGATCATCACGCCGAAGTCCGACGTGTACTCCCTCGGCGTTGTCCTCTACGAGATGCTCTCGGGGCATATTCCCTTTGACGGCAATACGGCGGTGAGCATTGCGCGCAAGCATCTCGAGGAGGAGCCGCAGCCGCTTCGCCGCCTCGTGCCCGGCATTCCTCCCGTCGTTGAGGCCCTCGTGGCCCGCATGATGGCAAAGGATCCCGCCCAGCGGCCGGACAGCAGCACCCTTGCGGCGGATATCGCCCATACGGAGCAGCTGCTGCGCGGCGATCAGACGACCGCCGTCCCCGCCTTTGATCCGGATGCGACGCGCGTCCTCAGCCCGCAGGAGGCACAGGAGATTCACGCCGCCGTGCCGGTGGAGGATAATACGAAACCCGTACCGGTGAATGAGCGGCCGTTCTATCAGAAAAAGAAGTTTAAGTTCGGCATTGTCCTCGTTCTTCTCTTGGGTTTTTTCACCGGATTTTTCCTCAGTTTCGGCAAGTTCTGGAGCTCAGTCGAGGTCACTGTGCCCGATGTGACGGGAAAACAGCTGACGCTCGCACGTCAGATCCTCGAGGATCAGCATCTGCGTGTCACCGTGGCGGAGACCTATGATGCGTCTGTGCCCGTCGGCATCGTCGTTTCACAGACACCCGAGGCGGGCATGACGGTCAAGGAAGAGCGCACAGTCACCATCTACGTCAGCAAGGGCGGCGAAGAGATTGAGATGCCGAACCTGCGCGGACTGAAAAAGGAAGACGCCATCAGCAAGCTCGAAAAGATGGGGCTGCGCCTCGGCTCGGCATACGAGACGTATTCGGATGAGGACAGTGGTACAGTCATTTCGCAGGATCCGCGCAGCGGGTCGCGCATCAGCAAGGGGCAGAGTGTTGATATCACCGTCAGCAAGGGGCAGAAGGTCAAGAAGGTTGCTGTTCCCGATGTACAGGGCGTCCCGCTTGACCGCGCACGCGCGATGCTGGAGGGCAGCGGCCTGAAGGTCGGCGGCACGTCGGAGGAAACGAGCACACAGGCAGAGGGGACGGTCATCCGTCAGTCGCCTGCGGCGGGGGCCGAGACAGAGGCCGGCACAGCCGTGCGCCTGACCGTTTCAAGCGGCAAGGGTGCTGAGACGAAGAACAGCGGGAAAAACAGCGAACCGAAGAAGGGCGATAAAGACCCTGCGGGACGACGCATCCAGACGGAAAAGACAGAGTAGGGAGGCGGCTGTGCATCAGTACGGACGGATTCTGAAGGTCTACAACAGTGTCGTCCACGTCTCTGTGGATGGTACGGAGATGCTCTGTAAGCTGCGCGGCAAGAGTATGCGCGGGCGGGATGCTCTGCTTCCCGGCGATGTTGTGCGCGTAGTGTGCGGCACAGACGGTGAAGGCGTGATCGAGGGGGCTGAGCCGCGTACGTCCCTCCTCGCGCGCCCGCGCGTGGCGAACCTCACGCAGATCGTCATCACTGTGGCGGCGGCGTCACCCGACCCGCATCCGCTCGTCGTCAGTCGCTTTCTCGTGCTCGCCGAGCACAGCGGCATACGGAACATCGTGCTCTGCATCAATAAGATTGACCTGATCGACGGGGAGGCAGCAGCGCAGCTCTGTGCACCGTACGAAGCGGCGGGGTATCCTGTCCTTCCTGTTTCGGCTGCGGAGGGGACGGGCATTGCGGCACTGCGGGAAAGATTGAGTGGTGAGATCACCGTCTTTGCGGGACCGTCGGGTGCAGGAAAATCCTCTCTGCTCAATGCGATGGATTCGTCCCTCGGTCTGGCGGTGGGAGCGGTCAGTGAGAAAATCAGACGCGGGCGGCATACGACGCGCCGCGCCGAACTCCTTCCCTTTGTGGGCGGCTATGTCGTCGATACGCCGGGCTTTACGCAGCAGGAACTGACGGGCGTCGCAGCGGACGACCTCGCGGACTGCTTTCCTGAGTTCCTGCATTTTCCAGGCTGCCGCTTTACGCCGTGCAGCCACAGTCATGAGCCGGACTGTGCCGTCAAGGTGGCGGCAGAGGAGGGGCGGCTCGCGTGTGAGCGGTACGATGCCTACATCGCACTGCTCAAAGAAATTCGGTCGGCTAGAAAATAGGAGACAGATCCATGGCACATGAACACGAATACGAAGAAGAGATCATGGAGGAAGAGGAGCATATCCACGTTGCGCGTCCAACGATTGTTGCGCCGTCCATCCTCTCGGCGGATTTTGCGAATCTCGGGGCAGAGGTGCGCCGCGTCGAGGAGGCGGGGGCGGAGTACATCCACATTGACGTGATGGATGGGACGTTTGTACCGAATATCACGATGGGTGCATGTGTGGTCGAGAGTCTGCGCAAGGTGTCCAAGGCGGTCTTTGACGTGCATCTGATGGTCGAGCACCCCGAGACACACATCGAGAGCTTTGCGCGCGCGGGGGCGGACATCATCACCTTTCATGTCGAGGCGACGCGTCACGCGCACCGCGTCATCCAGCAGATCAAGGCGGCGGGCTGCCGTGCGGGCATCGCGCTGAATCCCGGCACCTCCATCTACACGCTCGAGGAGCTGATCGACGATGTCGACATGGTGCTCCTCATGACGGTGAACCCCGGCTTTGGCGGGCAAAAGTTTATCGAGAACACGCTCGGGAAGATACATGCCCTCTACCATACGATTGAGGGGAATGAGCTGGATGTCGACATCGAGGTCGATGGCGGAATCAATGCAGAGACGGCGGAGTCCGTCCGCTCTGCGGGAGCGAATGTGCTCGTCGCCGGATCGTATATCTACGGTGCGGCAGATGTATCTGCCGCCATCGCGTCGCTGCGCGGCTGATTGAGAGAGGGGAGGACAGTATGGGAGAACGCGCGGTCATTCTGCTCTCGGGTGGACTGGACAGCTGCACCTGCATGGCGATCGCCCATGCGGCGGGACAGGAGCTCTATCCGATCAGCTTTAACTATCATCAGCGCCACAGTCGTGAGCTGGATGCGGCAAAGAGCATTGCCGCTCACTACCATGTGGCAGAGCATCTCCTCATCGAAACGAATATGGACGCCATCGGCGGCTCGGCGCTGACCGACAGCGCCATTGATGTCCCGCAGGGCGACGCGGAGCGGACGGACATACCCGTTACGTATGTGCCCGCCCGCAACCTCATCTTCCTCAGCTATGCCGTCGGCTATGCGGAGCGCATCGGTGCAACGCATGTCTACATCGGCGTGAACTCTGTGGACTACTCGGGCTATCCCGACTGCCGTCCCGCATTTATTGCGGCGTTTCAGCGCGCGGCTGATGCGGCGACGGCGGCATCGGCAGAGGACGGACGGCGCATTGTCATCGAGACGCCGCTCCAGCATCTCTCCAAGGGGGAGATCATCCGCCGCGGCGATGCGCTCGACGCACCCTACGCCCTGACGACGAGCTGCTATCAGGGCGGCTCCGTGGCGTGCGGCGTCTGTGACAGCTGCCTTCTGCGGCTGCGCGGCTTTGCTGAGGCAGGTCTGCATGATCCCATCCCGTATGCTGAGGGGAAGAACTGATGCAGGACGTACAGAGCAGGGAGGACGGGCGCGGCATCGCCATTCAGCGCGTCGGGGTCAAGGACGTACGCCTTCCCTTTCTCATCAAAAAACAGGCGGGCGGCTATCAGCAGGTGCTGGCAACGATTACCTTCACCGTCTCCCTGCCGATGGAGTTCAAGGGAACGCACATGAGCCGTTTCCTCGAGATTCTGCTTCCGTGGAGCGAGAAGCCTCTCGCCGAGGAGGAGATGGATGCGATGCTCACGGAGGCACTTGATCGTCTCCATGCTGAGGCGGCAGAGGTGCGGCTCGCATTTACCTACTTCGTCGAAAAGAGTGCGCCCGTCAGCAGACGCACCTCCCTCCTCGATGTCGATGCGTCCTTTACGGGACGCAAGCGGCGCGGGATGCCGATGGAGTTTGAGCTGGGGCTGTCCATGCCGTTCACCTCGCTCTGCCCGTGCAGCAAGGAGATCTCCTCCTATGGGGCACACAATCAGCGCTCGCGGGCACGCGTGCACCTTCGCTTCCATGCGGGCGTGCCGTGCATCTACATCGAGGATCTGGCGAAGCTTCTCGAGCAGCAGGGCTCTGCGCCCATCTATCCGCTGCTGAAGCGCGCCGATGAGAAATACGTCACAGAGGAAGCCTACGAGCATCCGAAATTCGTCGAGGATATCCTGCGCGATACGGTCCTTGCTCTGCGGGAGCTGCCGGGGCTTGCGTACTTCTCGCTCGCCTGCGAGAATGAGGAGTCCATCCACAGCCACAATGCCTTTGCGGCACATGAAGAGTATTTGAGTTAGGGAGAAGGGGAGGAGAGGCAGACGATGCGCAAATTCATACGACGCTTTCTCCTCCTTTTCATTCTTGTCGTCGGCATTTCCACCGCCGTCATCTACACGACGGTGGACATCAATACGCTGCAGAATCTGAACCAATTCCAGCCGTGGTCGCTCGCCCTTGCGCTCTGCGCCATCGCACTCGGGATGTTCTTTGACGGCAGCCGCCTGATGCACCTCGTCCGCATCTCAAACGAACGGATTACACTCTATCAGGCGGTGCAGGTGATCTTCGGCAACTATTTTCTCGCCCTTCTGACCCCCGGTGCAACGGGCGGCGCCGTGGCACAGGTCATGTTCCTGCGCCATGCGGGTGTGCCTACGGGGAAGGCGGCCGTGCTCGTCATCGTGCGCACGCTGCTCTCGATCTTCTTTTTGGCCCTCTGCATGCCGCTGATCTTCCTGCACGATGAGGGCATTGTCCCGGGGATATCGAACGATGTTCTCATGGCGATTACCCTCACCGCGTTTGTCGGCATCATTCTCATCGTCGTCAGCGCACGGCGCGGCTATCTGGACTATCTCGTCGTGCGGATCGCGCGCCGCCTGCGCGACCATCGGCGACGCAAGCTCTTTGCCTTCTACCGCGACACGAAGAGCGCCATCTCCCTTCTGCTCGACGCGCCGCGTCAGATGCTCGTGGTATTCGTTGAGTCCGGGCTGAACCTCCTTTGTATCTACGCCGTTGTGCCATGTCTCTTGCTGGGGCTCGGCGTCACGGATGCCGATTGGTACACCGTCATGGGGCGTATGATCTTTCTCAATATGCTCCTCTACTTTAGTCCAACGCCGGGCGGCTCGGGCATCGCTGAGGGCGGATTCGTCCTCCTCTTTTCCTCCGTCGTCCCTGCGGGGACGGTTGGCATCGTTGCCGTTTGCTGGCGGCTCATCGCCGAGTATCTTCCATTTCTCATCGGTTTTTACTACACCGTTACCGTCTTTGGCCGTGAGTTTTTACGGCGGTATTGAGCTATCTCCGACTGCACGACATCCGCTCGTGCAGATTTTTTGTGTTGTGAAATATGTGGGGGGATTCAGCTCGTGACGACCTCTTTTCTCCTATTCCTTTACGATTGCTTCAATAAAGTTGACGAATCGCATCCCTTTCGTTTCAATCACAAAAATTGCGTCAATCCAGAGACGGAGTTTCGATCTGTAATTCCATAAGAATAAAAATAAACATCTTTATAGCAGTATGAAATATGGATATACTATACTTAACTTACTATGTCGGCCATGGGAACTGATATGGAAATCGACGGCTTCGGTGCTCTGGCCGGAGAATGCTGCATCATTCCATTAAGGGGGAAGTGTAAGAAATGGGACTTAGAACCAAATCTGTCTTGTTTTTTGATCTGTGTGTGGTGCTGATCTGTGTGTGGTGCTGATCTGTGTCTGCATGGCACTGATCGGATGGGAGAGTGCCAACAGCGGCTTTAACTCTGCCCTGCAGACACAGGCAGTATTAAATGTCAAGCTGATCTTTGAAAACATGGATGTCCGCTACCCGGGGGATTGGTCGCTGCAGGACGGAAAGCTCTATAAGGGCGATCACCGTTTCGGCGACAATCATGAGGTTGCCGACAAACTCGGCGAGATCTGTCAGGGCTACGTCACCTTCTTTGCAGAGGATGTCGGTGTCTCGACGAACCTCAAGAAGGCAAACGGAGAACGCAATGTCGGCACAAAGGCGAGTGCAGAGGTGACCGATATTGTCATCAAAGGGAATAAGGAACACAGCGGTATGGTAGCGATTGACGGCATCGACTATCTGGGGGCGTACGCACCTTTGCGAAATGCGAGCGGTCAGGCGATTGGCATGCTCTTCGTCGGTATCGGCTCGTATGTCATGGATGATGTGCGCCATCAGTTCCTCATGGTTACGGTCGTCGCCTCTATCCTCGTCATTCTCATTCTGAGTGTGCTCTCCTATGTGGCAATCGGCAGATCACTGAAGCCTATTGAGGAACTCACCGAGAGCCTGGGAAGGATTGCAAAGGGCGATCTTCGCGTTGCTGATCTGGACGAATCCCGCGAAGACGAGATCGGTATACTTGCACACAGTGCAAACGCGATGAAGAATCGTCTGCGTGAGGTCATGTCGAATGTCTCCCGCTCGGCAGAGACTGTTGCGGCGTCGTCGGAGCAGCTGACGGCGAGCACACAGGAGCCCCTCGAATCCATTACGCATGTCGCACAGAACACCACCTCGCTTGCAGAGGGAGCAGCGGAACAGACAGATATGATCGATCGCCTCGCTGCTAATGCCGATGAAATGTCGGATAAAATGAATCAGCTTGCCGAGCAGACGGACAGTGTCTACAAGCTTTCACAGAATGGACAGGAGAGTACGGCAAACGGGCAGAACCAGGTAAACGATGCCGTGCATCGGATTCAGGGCAGCGCAGAGCAGGTCAGCGCTGCAGCAGGACTTGTTGAGGCCCTTGGCAGGCGCTCCGATGAGATCGGATCGATCGTTGACACCATATCGGGGATCTCCGAGCAGACGAATCTCCTCGCGCTCAACGCTGCCATCGAGGCGGCACGCGCTGGTGAGGCAGGACGCGGCTTTGCTGTCGTCGCGGAGGAAGTCCGCAAGCTCGCAGAGCAGTCGGGCGAGTCGGCAAAGAACATCGCCGACCTCATCCGCCTCATTCAGAAAGATACGGCAGATGCTGTTGCCGCCATCCGTCAGGGGAATGAGAACGTCGATGAGGGGGCCTCTGTCGTTGCGTCCTCGGGTGAGGCGTTCCGTACTGTGGCGGAGAATTTTACGGAACTTGGCAGGAACATTCGCCTTGCTTCGGACGCAGTTGATGTTGTCAGCAAGGCAAGGGATGACATGATCGAATCGCTGAAGCGCGTCGAAGACATCTCGCGCAAGGCAGCGGATGATACGCAGACCATCTCGGCAGCTGCGGAGGAGCAGGCTGCTGCGATGCACGAGATGGCAGATGCAAGCAATACGCTTGCGACGCTTGCACAGGAACTCCAGAACGAGGTGCATAAGTTCCACCTGTAAAAACTGATCGAGAGAGAAATTTGAATGCCGCAGGGCGTCAACGCTGACGCCCTGCGGCATTCGTGTTTTTAAGGAAGCACTGATAAATTCAGCACCACCGTCTTAGTACATCTTTTTCGCCCTGTCTGTGCCCTAGAATCCTCCACATAGCCTCTGCTATGCGTCCGGTTTGTCTCCTTGACAGGACAAAAAATCCGCACCAATCCAAGGGACTGTTTTATCAGCGATTCCTTGAGATATATTTGACAAAAATCAAAAAGTCAAATATAATAATATCAAATATGCAAAGAACACAAAGAAGGTGGTATGATGAGCAACATTGCCGATATGATAGAATCCTATATCCTGCGCCAGCTGGCCGCCCGTCAGGACGGGAAGGTCGAACTGCGCAGGACGGATATTGCCGATGAGATTTCGTGTGCACCGTCTCAGATCAGCTATGTGCTCTCAACGCGGTTTACGCAGGATAAGGGCTTCGTGGTGGAGTCACGGCGTGGCCTAGGCGGGTTCATCCGCATTGTGCAGGTGCCGCTCCATGATCTGGTTTACCGCGATATGATGTCGAAGATCGACGAGAATACGGACTGCGAGTCCGTACAGTCCATGCTGCGCTATCTCATGCAGCATGGGATGATTGAGACGCGTGAAGCAGCATTGATGCTGCAGATGGTAACAGGGCTCTTTCATGCGGAGTCACTCGATGCGAAGGAGCGCGTCCAAATGTTAAAGACGATGTTTTTGACACTGGAGAAATTTACGTAGCCGTTCGATAACATAGATAGAAGACGGCGGAGACTATTGGGAAGGACACATTGATGATCTGTGAGGAATGCGGCCGCAATGAGGCGATTGTGCACATCGTGCAGATCGGGCCGGGCGGCAAGAGTGAAAAGAATATATGTATGAGCTGCGCCGCGCGCTACGGTGCGTCGATCCTTCGCGCGCAGCAGGAGAATGTTTCGGCGGATGACTTCCTGAAGGGACTGTTTGGCAGCAATCAGGAGGAGAACGCAGAGGAGGAGGATGCACCGCGCATTACCTGTCCGAACTGCGGGATGCATTTTGACGATCTCTCGAAGACGGGGCAGATCGGCTGCTCGGTCTGCTATGAGACATTTCATCATGAGCTCGCGCCGCTCCTGCGGCGCATCCATGGAGCGAGTATTCACCGTGGAAAGATTCCGCGCCGCTCAGGCAGCGGGATCATGCTGCGCCGTGAGGCGGAGCAGCTCCGCACGCGCCTAAAGGAAGCCGTCGCCCATGAGGAGTATGAAAAGGCGGCAGAGCTGCGCGACCGGATTCGCTCGCTGGAGCAGCGGATGGAGGAGAGCAGTCATGGCGCTTGAGGATCTCCTGCGTGCGGAGCGGCTTCCGTGGTTTGCTGCGGGGGGACAGGATGCCGATGTCGTGCTCTCGAGCCGCGTACGCCTTGCCCGCAATCTTCTGCGCCTGCCGTTTCCGGGACGTGCTGATGAGGATCAGCTGGCGGAGATACGGCGCATCCTGGATGAGGCACTGGCGGATATCAGCACAGTGTTCGGGCAGCCGTTTGAGCGCATCGCTGTCGACGCGCTGACGGATGTAGAACGGGCGGTGCTGATTGAAAAGCGGCTCATCAGTGAGAAGTTCGCTGCGGGGCAGCCGCAGCGCGCAGCCTACATCAGTGCCGATCTGGGGATCAGCATTCTCATCAATGAAGACGATCATCTCAAGATACAGGTGATGACGCCCGGTCTGTCCGTTGCGCAGGCATTTCGCACGGCGGCGAAGGTGGACGACTTTATTGAGGCAAAGCTGGATCTTGCCTTCGACGAGCGCATGGGCTATCTGACGGCACAGCCGACAAATCTCGGCACGGGACTGCGCGCCTCGGTCGTCGTCCATCTGCCGGGGCTGGTCTATACGCGCAACATCGAGAACATCAGTCATTCGTTTCCGCAGCTTGGCCTTGCCGTTCAGCCGCTTTATGGGGGCGGCGAGGGCGCGCATCTCTATAAAATTTCCAATCAGCTCACCCTCGGTTATGCAGAGGCAGAGATCATCGAGAACCTGCGCGCTGCCGTGGGAGAGATCACCGCACATGAGCGGCGTGCACGCAAGGCACTTTCCTACGTCGGAAAGGACAGTGTTGAGGATGGCGTTTGGCGTGCATTCGGAATTCTTTCGTATGCAAGGTCACTGACAGAGGAGGAAACACTTGACCTGCTCTCGCGTGTGCGTTATGGTATAGACCGTGGGATCGTCACCGGGGTGTCGGGGGACTGCTACGGTGAGATCATGGTTGCGGCGCGCGATGCCTATCTTCGGTATATGGCAGGCGGGGCGGAACAGTCCGCGGGGGAGATCGCTGGCATGCGCGCAGCGCGTGTGCGCGCGATTTTAGATCGATACAGAACACAGGGGTAAGGAGGGGAACAGCTTGAACTACCGTCAATTTTTTACGCAGACGGCGATTAAGGCCGTGGAGTTTTCGCAGTATATTGCACAGCGGCGCGGCAAGGGGTATATCGGTACCGGCCAGCTGCTGCTCGGTATTCTGCACATGCGCGATACGATTGCCGCCGAGACGCTGGATAAATTCGGCGTGGACTACGACAGCGCAGAGCAGGTGATTCGGGAGGGGGACGGTTTTCAAGACGTCCTGACCCCAGAGGAGACGCCCTACTACACGCGGCGCGCACAGCGCGTCATGCAGGGGGCGATTGATATGGCGCGTGAAGCGCGTTCCTTCGTGACAACGGAGCATATTTTGCTCAGCCTGCTCTCCGAAGGTGAGGGGACGGCTGTCCGTACACTGGAGGATCTCGACGTCGATATCGAGGCTCTGCAGAGCGAGGTGAGTGCCAAGATGGACGACACGGAGGACGAGGTCAAAGAGAAATTCGCGCGCCGCAAGAGCGGCAAGGACACGCGCAAGGGGTTGCCCGCCTCACTGAAAAAGTTTGGCACGGATCTGACCGCAGCGGCCGGGGCAGGAAGTCTTGACCCCGTGATTGGCCGTACGGCGGAGATTGATCGCGTGATTCAGATTCTGGCACGGCGGACGAAGAACAATCCGCTCCTGCTCGGTGAGGCGGGGGTCGGCAAGACGGCCATCGCCGAGGGACTGGCACGGCGCATTGCCGCCGGAGAGGTGCCCTTTCTGCTTGAGGACAAGCACATTGTGACGCTGTCGATGACGGCACTCGTCGCGGGCACGAAGTACCGCGGTGAGTTTGAGGAGCGTCTGAAAAATGTGGTGGATGATGTCATCAAGGCGAAGAACATCATTCTCTTCATCGATGAGATTCACACGCTCATCCGTGCGGGCGGTGCCGAGGGCGCACTCGATGCGGCAAACATCCTGAAGCCCGCTCTTGCGCGCGGTCAGATGCAGATTATCGGGGCAACGACGCTCAGCGAGTACAAGAAGTACTTTGCGAAAGACGGCGCGCTCGCACGGCGGTTTCAGTCGGTGACGGTCGATGAGCCGGATGCTGCGGATGCGGAGCAGATTCTCTTCGGTCTGCGCAGTCGCTATGAGGAGTTTCATCATGCGCGCATCGAGGATACGGCGATTACGGCGGCCGTGCGACTCTCAAAGCGGTACCTGACGGATCGCTTCCTGCCGGACAAGGCGATTGATCTGATGGATGAGGCATCCTCCCATGTGCGCATGAAGAGTGCGGGCGGGACGGATCGTCTGGTCGGCCTGCGCCGTGAGATCGCAGGGGTGGTCAAGGAGAAGGATGCCGCTGTCAGCAAGCAGGACTATGAGGCGGCAGCGCACCTGCGCGACCGCGAGAAGGATCTGCGCGCGAAGCTCGATGCATCCCGCAAGGGCGAGGATGCACGCATGGAGATCCGCGTGACGGAGGACGATATTGCGGCTGTGGTGGCACAGTGGACGGGCATTCCCGTGCAGCGCATCGCGGTCAAGGAATCCGACCGCCTGTTGGCACTTGAGTCGCAGATCGGCCGCCGCGTTATCGGGCAGGACGAAGCGGTGCATGCCGTGGCGCGTGCTGTCCGCCGCGCGCGTGCCGGTGTCAAGGATCCGCGTCGTCCGATCGGCTCGTTCCTCTTCCTCGGGGCGACGGGCGTCGGCAAGACGGAACTGGCGCGGGCACTCGCTGAGTCGGTGTTCGGCACCGAGGATGCGATCATCCGCTTCGATATGTCTGAATACATGGAAAAGCATACGACGGCACGTCTGGTCGGCGCGCCTCCGGGCTATGTCGGCTACGAGGAGGGCGGCCAGCTGACCGACGCCGTGCGGCGCAAGCCTTTTTCCATCATTCTCTTCGATGAGGTGGAGAAAGCTCACCCCGATGTCTTCCACATGCTGCTGCAGGTACTGGAAGACGGCCGCCTGACGGACGGACAGGGGCGCGTTACGGATTTCCGCAATACCATCATCATTATGACCTCGAATGCGGGCGCAGATCATCTGCGCTCGACCCGCGGCACCATCGGCTTTGCCGTCGGCGGGACGGCAGGATCTGACGAGGAGCAGGCGAAAAAGCGCGTCCTCGATGAGGTGCGACAGATCTTCCGCCCCGAGTTCCTCAACCGCGTGGACGATATGATTGTATTCAATGCGCTCGGTGAGCCGGAACTGACGAAGATTGTGGACATTCTCCTACGCGATGTGAAGCTGCGTCTTGCGGAGCAGGAGATCAACATGGAGGTCAGCCCGTCGGCGAAGCGCGTACTCATCACAAAGGGGACGGATGTCAAGTTCGGCGCGCGTCCGCTGCGGCGCGCC
Source organism: Selenomonas sp. oral taxon 478 (assembly GCF_001189555.1). NCBI lineage: Bacteria > Bacillati > Bacillota > Negativicutes > Selenomonadales > Selenomonadaceae > Selenomonas > Selenomonas sp. oral taxon 478. The sequence continues at coordinate 1,756,698 of NZ_CP012071.1, forward strand.
ATCCAGAAGAACCTCGAGGATGCACTGGCAGAGCGTTTGCTCGCCCGTGACTTTGCGGCGGGGGATGTCATCTCCGTGCGAAAGCTCGGTGATGGATTGGACTTCGTGAAGAAGGACAAGACGCACAATCGACGGACGAAGAAGAATAATAAGAAGGAACCATGCCATGAAACGTGAGGGACGCAACGTACTTGCGCCGCACTCGCGGATGGGATGTTGGGGGGACTTTCTCGTCAACTTCGCATGGTCGCTGTTCTGGCTCGCACGGTCAGTGCGGCGAATGATTTTGCTGCGGTGAATGGGGGCTGTTGCACGAAGCGAGAGACTTCGTGCAACAGCCCCGTCTTTGTGCCCTTCCACCGCTTGCGCGGTCCCCCTTGCTGACCTGTCCAAGAAGCAAGTCTACAGGACGAAGCTGATTGGGTAACAGGTCGTATGGGAAAACGTCCCAAGAACACGAGCGACAGCGATGTGTGATTGGCTGACGTTGACCGCTCCCCGTGATAACGGGGAAGGCTGGGATAACGCCATAGTAGCTCCCCCGCTTGCGGGGGAAGTGGCGAGCATAGCGAGCGATGGGGGAACAGTCCCTTTTTCGTGTTCTTTCGATGGAGATCTTATGGCAAAGAAGAAAAAGACGATGTACGTTTGTCAGAACTGCGGCTACGACAATACGCGATGGATGGGCAAATGTCCGGGCTGCGGCGCATGGAATACGATGGTGGAGGAGGTCGTTGCTCCGCCGGCGGAGGAGCGGCGCGGTACCGCCTCGTCAGGTGAGCCGCCGCAGCCGATTGCGGAGATCCGCGCAGAGGATCTGCCGCGCTTTTCGACGGGCTCGGGGGAGCTCGACCGCGTTCTCGGCGGCGGTGTGATACCGGGAGCGATGGTGCTCGTCGTCGGTGATCCCGGCGTCGGGAAATCGAGCCTTACCCTGCGCGCATCGGCGGATATAGCGCGGGCAGGACGCCGTGTCCTCTACGTGACGGGCGAGGAAAGCGCACGGCAGATCCGCATGCGTGCCGATCGTCTGCAGGCCGTTGCCGATGAGCTGTTCGTCGTCAGCGAGACGAATCTTGATGCAATCTGCGCACACGTAGAAAATGTTAAGCCCGCGCTCTTTATCATCGACTCCATCCAGACGATGTACCGTCCCGACATCGAGAGTGCGCCCGGCAGCGTCTCGCAGGTGCGCGAGTGCGCCATGGAGCTGATGCGCGTCGCAAAGACGGCGGGGATTGCCGTCTTTGTTATCGGCCATGTAACGAAGGAGGGAAGCCTGGCGGGCCCGCGTGTCCTCGAGCATATCGTCGATACGGTGCTCTATTTTGAGGGAGAGCGCAATGCGGAGTATCGCGTACTGCGCGCCGTGAAAAATCGCTTTGGCAGCACGAACGAGCTGGGGCTCTTTGAAATGCGGGATGTCGGACTGGTCGATGTCCCCGATGCGTCGAAGCTGTTTCTCTCCGAGCGCGCCCCCGAGAGCGGCTCGGTCATTGTGCCGACGGTGGAGGGGACGCGTCCTCTGCTCGTCGAGGTGCAGGCGCTGGTCGCCCCGACACCCTATCAGCCGCCGCGTCGTACGGCGGACTCCGTGGATGTCAAGCGGATCCAGCTGCTGCTCGCCGTCCTCGAAAAGCGCGTACGTCTGCCGATCGGCGCCGCGGACGTCTATGTGAAAGTCGCGGGCGGTATCCGTCTCGATGAGCCGGCGGCGGATCTTGCCCTCTGTGTTGCCATGGCATCGAGCTTTGCAGGACGTCTGCCGCGCCCGCAGATGGTCGTCTGCGGTGAGGTGGGGCTTTCAGGGGAGGTGCGCGCCGTCTCACAGGCGGAGCAGAGAATCATCGAGGCGCAGCGGCTCGGTTTTCACGCCGCCGTGATCCCCATGAAGAACTACCGTCAGCTAAAAGGCAAGTTCGCAGGGATGGAACTCTTCGGTGCAGAGACGATTGGCGATGCCTTAAAGTGTGCGATGCCAAAAAATATTTAAGAAAAGATAAGATTTCCACGATAAAGAGATTGAAGAGGTGATGTGTAGATGAATGCCGGAAATCTTATGGCGGTATCGACCACGGACGGCGCATCGACGGCAGCGGGCGTGCAGGGAGCGCGCAGCGCAGCGGCGGGCAGTCGTACGCAGACAACCTCAGGGAAGAATACGTTCAGCGATACGATGGGCGCACTGCAGAAAAAGGGTATGAGTGCAGATGCGACCAAGATCCAGACCGGTGATTCCTCGCTGTCTGCCGTACAGGATAAGCCTGCGGCGACGGGGACGGACGGGACGGCGCAGAACGCACAGGATGTGAAAAAAACAGCGTCCATGCCTGCGGCAAAAGGGCAAAGCGACGCCTTGAAGGACGTGTCCGCCGAGGACACAGCCATAGCCTCCGCAGCGGCGGCAACCGTGCTCACAGCACTCCTGCCGGCAGATGTGGAGCAGGTTCCCGTGGAGAGCACCCCGGCGGAGGGGGAGCTGCCGCAGGCTCTGGCGGATATTCTCGAACGCTATGGGCTGACCGCTGAGCAGCTGCGTGATACGAAGCTGCAGACGGCGGTCGAGCATCTGCTGCAGCAGATGCCGCAGACCGATGAGAAGGGAAACGCGCTTCTCCGCGCCCTAGCCGGTGAACCGCTGACGCAGGAGACGGCGAATACCGCTGTCATGCTGGCACAGACGGATGCACCTGCCGCTGCGGCGGCGCGTCTCGCAGCGCTCGATGCGGCGATGCCCGCACAGCTGCGTGCGGCACTTCAGGCAGCAGCATTGCCGTCTGCGGAGGATGCAGCGACGGTACCGGCCGCGGTGACGGATGAGACCCCTGTATCGCAGCTCGTCGTGCAGGAGGACCCCGTTCCCGCAGCACCTGCGGAGCAGCCGACGGTTGTGCAGCAGCCCGCGGTACAGGCAGCGGTCGTTTCCGCGATGCAGGAGCAACAGACTCTGCCGCGGGAGAAGAGTGCGGCGGCGCTGGTCGGTGAGCATCTGACCGAGGAAACGCAGCCTGCACCGAGCCCGCTCGATGTTCTCGCACAGCGTACGATGCGCCACGATGCAATGCAGCGTGACATGAGCGGAGAAAACGCGGAGCAGAACCAGCAGCCGATGCAGAGCGGCATCCCCCAGCCAGCACCGACGCATGAGAACGTCTCCTTTGAGACGACGGTGCGCACGGCGGAGACGCCCGTTCAGCTGGCCTCTGTGCAGACGGGGACGCCTCCCGTCCAGACGGAGCAGGCAGCACCCGCCGCAGAAGTGCCGCAGCGCCCGCAGACCGACTACGAGATCCCGCGTCAGATTGTCGAGCAGGCACGGCTTCTGCGTACCCTGAACGACACGCAGATGATCATTCGCCTGAAGCCGGAGCATCTCGGCGAGCTGACACTGCGTGTTGCCGTTGGCTCGGACGGTGCGGTACAGGCGTCCTTCCACAGCGACAACGCCCACGTGCGCAGCGTGATCGAGAACTCGCTCGTCCAGTTGCGGCAGGAGCTGAACACGCAGGGGATCAAGGTGGATCGCGTCGGCGTCTATACGGGACTTGCCGATGGGCAGATGCCCCAGGGACAAGGGCAGGAAGCATGGCAGCATCAGGCAGGGCACAGTGAGACACAGGTCTACGCACGCGGTGATGCCGACGACTATCTCGACGGGGAAATCGTCGATGATGGCGTTACCACCGCATCGACACAGGAAAGCGTTGGCGGCGTAACGGCAGACGGTGTGGACTATCGCGTCTGACCATGTGAGGAGGAAAAAAAGTGGCAAGTACAAACCCACTGAATACCATCAATGTCGGCGGCGTCATCCAGAAGGTCTCCGACTATGAGGCGGCCCAGAACCAGGCAAAGGCCGGAAAGAAGGACAACAGCGCTCTCGGCAAGGATGCGTTCCTGCAGCTGCTCGTAACGCAGATGCGCTATCAGGATCCGCTTAATCCGCAGGACAATGCGGAGTATCTCTCGCAGCTGGCACAGTTCTCCGCGCTCGAGCAGATGACGAATGTCTCCAAGGGGCTGGAGAAGGTCAGCAAGATTGTTGACAATATCGATTCTTCGGTATTGATCGGACAGCTCAGTTCGATGATTGGACAGCCAATCCAGTGGATTACAGAGACGAAGGGAAAAGATGGTGCTGTAACGAAGCAGAACTTTGAAGGCAAGGTCATCGGGGTCAGTATCACAGACGGTGCACCGAGCATTATCGCCGATGTCAATGGACAGTCGCATAAGGTGCAGATCTCTGAAGTGGTGCGCGTCGGCCGTGTCACAGCCTCAGCAACGTAACCGGAAATATAGGGCAGTTGGCCGAAAAATCGGTATCGTACCGCCCTTTTCTTGTTGCATAATGCGTATCCGTCGCTTATAATGGGGACGTAGTATCCCAAGGGAATATGGGATGCAGAGAGGAAATGGAGGGATCCAATATGGCTCTATCAGCCATCGGAGGGGGCTTTGGTTCAAGTCTTTTCCAACAGTCAAACCGTGAGATCCATCAGCTCGGCGGACAGGCGACGCAGGCCAAGATGGACGAGGTTAAGGCGGTTATAGGCGACTCGAAGTTCGGTTCGAGCACGAAGGCAGGGACGAGTGAGTTCCAGCAAACGCAGCGGACCGTCATCCGCACGGGCGAGCAGAGCGCGTCGCGCGCCACACATCAGGCTGCACAGAACATGGATCCTGCAATGCTGGGCACGAGTGCATTCCAGAAGTCGAATCGCTCGGCACAGCAGATGGGTGCCCATGCGACGCAGGCCAAGATGGACGAGGTCAAGGCGGTTATAGGCGACTCGAAGTTCGGTTCGGGCACGAAGGCAGGGACGAGTGAGTTCCAGCAGACGCAGCGGACGGTTATCCGCACGGCGGAGCAGGTTACTTCACGCGCCACGCAGCAGGCGGCGCAGAATATGGATCCTGCGCTGCTGGGCACGAGCCGCTTCCAGAAGTCCCTTCGTGAAGCACAGCAGTATGGCGCCCAGGCAACGAGCCAGCGCATGGAGCAGGCAAAGGCGGCCTATGCAATCAGCCCGCGTGCGCCACAGCATGTCGGAAGCAATCTCGACATCAAAGCATAAAATGATAAATGATAATGGACTGCCTACGGAATCCTGCGGTTTTGTATGGCAGTCCTTATTTTTGCCTTGACAAGCGTGAATCCATCTGTTAATATAACATCTGTCGCAGAGAAAGCGTGAAGTGAATATGGAGTGGTACTCAAGAGGCTGAAGAGGACGGTTTGCTAAATCGTTAGAGTGGGTAACCGCTGCGAGAGTTCGAATCTCTCCCACTCCGCCATTTTTTATTACCCGGTCTGCGTCGGGTTTTTTTAATTTAAGGAGATGCTTCTATGGAGATGCAGAGCACACCGCCGTCCTTTGTCGAACGATTTTTTAAAGTGCGGGAAAAGGGCTCGACTGTGCGCACGGAATTACTCGCTGGCATGACGACGTTCATTGCCATGGCGTATATTCTCTTTGTCAATCCCAATATACTTGCGGATGCCGGCATCCCGAAGGAGGCGGCGATTGCCTCGACGATTTGGATTGCCGCACTCGCGTCGCTCGCAATGGGCATTTTTGCGAACTATCCCGTCGCGCTCGCACCGGGCATGGGGCTGAATGCGTTCTTTGCCTACTATGTCTGCGGTGTTCTCGGACTGCACTGGACCGTGGCACTCGGTGCCGTGTTCTTCTCGGGTGTACTCTTCCTGATTTTGACGGTTGGCGGAATCCGACAGGCAATCATCAATGCTGTCCCACGTGATCTGAAATACGCCATCAGTGTGGGCATCGGACTCTTTATCGCGTTCATCGGCCTGAAGGGGACAGGGCTGATCGTCGAGAATTCCGCAACCTATGTCTCCCTTGGTCACGTCACCGCGCCGACGACGCTGCTCTCTCTCTTCGGACTGCTTCTCACGGCGGCGCTGATGGCGCGCAACGTGCATGGCTCGATCCTCATCGGCATCTTTGTGACGACCATCCTCGCCATGATCCTCGGGATGACGCCGGCACCGAAGGGAATCACGGATATCGTGACCACCTCGCTCCCACACATGGGGGAGACGTTCGGTCAGCTCGATCTCGCGGGCGCATGGCACTACGGCCTCATTTCGATCATTTTCACGTTCACCGTGGTGGAACTATTCGATAATATGGGCACCTTGATCGGTCTGACGACAAAGGCAAAGATGGTGCGCCCCGATGGACACATCGAGAACATCGACAAGGCACTGACCACGGATGCAGTCGGGACGATGGTCTCCGCCATGTTCGGTACGTCGACGGTCACCTCCTATATCGAGAGTGCGGCTGGTATTGCCGCCGGCGGGCGGACGGGGCTGACTGCCGTTGCGGCGGGCGTGCTCTTCTTGGCGGCACTGCTCTTTACGCCGCTGATCGGGCTCGTGCCGGCATTTGCTACCGCGCCTGCCCTCATCCTGGTCGGAGCGCTGCTCATGTCCGAGGTCGGAAAAATTGACTTCTCCGACTTCACAAACGCTCTGCCGGTTTTCCTTACGATCATCATGATGCCGCTCACGTCGAGTATTGCCAACGGCTTTGCCTTTGGCTTTATCAGCTACACGGTCATGAAGCTCTGTGCGGGGCAGTATAAGAAGGTCAGCTGGATCATGTATCTCGTCTCGATTGCCTTCCTGATCAATCTGGCACTTCGTTCGTAGGAGGCTGACGTGCAGATGAAACACCGCATGGCATTTCTCGTGAGTCTTTTGTTGCTGCTCTCTGCGCTCTTTGGTGGGTGTGCAGGAGGAGCATCGCATGAGACATCCACGACAGCACCCGTGCAGCAGGCACTCACGGTCAAGATGCTCGATGTCGGGCAGGGGGACGCCATCCTCATTCAGACCGCAGAGCAGAACGTCCTCATTGATACGGGCGATCTGGACGAGCGGGATAAGCTTCGCGCCGAACTGGACAAGGCAGGGGTCAAAAAACTCGATGCAGTGATCCTGACCCATCCCCATGCCGATCACATCGGCGGGATGGAGATGCTGATCGATAAATATCCGATCGGCATGGTCTATGACAACGGGATGCCGTCAACGTCGCGTGTCTACATCGGCTATATGAAACAGCTGAAGGCGAAGGGGATTGCGCGCAAGGGGCTCTGTACGGGGGATCGCGTGGATCTCGGCGGCGGGGCAGTCTTTGAGGTGCTCGCCCCGTCGGCGGCACTTGTCCAGCAGGGCAGCGTCAAGGGCTACAAGCACGATCCGAACAACGAGTCCGTCGTCGGACGGCTGGTCTTTGGCGATTTCTCCATGATGTTTACGGGCGACGCAGAAAAGAAAGAGGAGCAGGATATCCTTGCGGGGGCGCAGGGCGCGGTGCAGAGCACCGTCCTCAAGGCAGGCCATCATGGCAGCAAGACCTCCTCTTCGGCAGATTTCCTGCGTGCCGTCCATCCTGCGGCGGCTCTCATCTCCTGCGGTGTGAACAACGACTATGGACATCCGCATAAGGAGACGATGAAGAAGTACCATGCCATGAATCTGGACATCTATGTGACGGCGGAGAATGGCACGATTACTCTTACGAGTGATGGAAAGGACTACCATATTACACCGGAGAGAGGGGAGAAACAATGATTTCTGCATATCTGGATCGATTTGAAGGAGATCTTGCTGTGCTTCTCCTCGGAGAAGCCATGGTCAAGGTGAATTTTCCGCGCGCATTCCTGCCCAAAGATGTGGCAGAGGGCGACTATCTGAAGCTGACGATAGAGCGCGATGCGGCGGCGACGGATGCCGCTGAGGATGAGGCACTGGCGCTGCTGAAAGGCTGAATGGGGGCGAGATTGGCATTGACGATCAAGAACAGGGGGCATCTGTGGATGCGACCGCTGCTTGCTGCAGCGGTTTTTGTCTGCCTGCTGCTTCTCCTCGGTGGAGCAGGAGAAGCAGCAGGCAGCCTCCATCGCATTACGGGCATTGACAGCCATGCGGTGGAGGTGGACGGGCGCGCGGCGCAGCGCATAGAGATCACCGTCAAGAAGGCGGGGCTGCACTACGCTCTGTCGGAGCGCTACCATGCGGACAATCAGCTGCTGGTCGAGCTGGAGGATGTTGCGCTGGATGAGCATCTTCCCCATGAGATTGCTCTCGATGGAGCGGTGCTGCAGCGGCTTGTTGTTATCCCACGCGAGAATCATCGTGCGGCACTGCGAATCTATGCAGGGCATGATCTTCGCAGTGCGGATGCCTATCGCATGTATACTGTCCCGGGGACGGGACGTGAGAAGAACACCGAGCGGCTCGTGATTGAGATTTTTGCGGATGGCGGAGACGCACTCAGCAAGGCGGTCATGGGGCATACGGTGGTCATTGATCCCGGGCATGGAGGCAGTGATACGGGGGCGATCGGTCCATCGGGCGCATGCGAAAAGGATGTCGCTCTTGCCGTCTCCCTGCGCACGTGTGACCTCCTGACCAAGGCGGGGGCGCATGTCGTCATGACGCGGACGGACGATGTGGACGTCGCGTATGCGGGCAGTTCGGCTTCCCGCGAACTGCAGGCGCGTGTGGATGCTGCGGCGGCACATGGGGAGGCGGAACTCTTCCTCTCCGTGCACTGCAATTCCTTTAGCAATCCGGATGCACACGGGATGGAGACCTACTATTATCCCAAGACGGATGCGGATGAACGCTTCGCCACGCTGCTGAACGAGGAACTTGCTGCGGCGGGCGGACTCTATAATCGCGGAGTCAAGTATGCGCGCTTCTACGTCCTGAAGCATTCGGATATCCCCGCTTCCCTTGCGGAACTGGGGTTTATCTCGAATCCCGAGGAGGAGCAGATGCTCACGGATCCTGCCTATCAGGAGATACTGGCACAGGCACTCTTTCGTGCGATTGCACGCTATTTTGAGGAATGAGGAGAGAATCGGAAATGTTCCAACACGCGCAACATATCACACGTCTGCTGGGCGCACCGCTCTGCGCAGCACTTCTGCTTACGGCGGGCTGTGCAGAGGAAAAGACGTCTGCCCCGCCTGCCGCAGAGTCACAGCAGACACAGACGAAGGCTGCGGCTGCGGATGACACAGCGGCAAAGGACAAAGAGGTCAAGGTGAATGTCTACTATCCGAAGAATGACGGCATGGGTCTTGTGGCGGACAGCCGTACGGTAAAACTCGGCGGCGAGGATAAGTATACGGCAGCGCTGAAGTCCCTGCTCGCAGGCACGACGGAGAAGGGGCAGACGAATGTTTTCCCGAAACACGTGAAGCTGCGCAGCGTCAAGGTTCAGGACGGTGTCGCCACGGTGGATTTCTCCAAGGAGCTGCAGAAGAATTTCAACGGCGGGTCGACGGGGGAAGAGATGCTCGTCGGATCAATCGTCAACACGCTCACGGATTTCCCCGAGGTGAAAAAGGTGCGCATCCGCATTGAGGGAGAGGATGTGGAAACTCTCTCGGGGCACATGGATCTCTCTGAGCCGCTGCCGCGCATGACAGAGTTGCTGAAATAGCCGTGCTTGTCATTTTGGCTGTTTTGTGATAGGATACAAGTAGAATGGCGGGAATGCTCTCTTTGTATGCCCGCAAATCGGAGGGTGCAGCGCGCCCTCCAATGGAAAGAAGCAGGAGGTTGTTTCATACAATGAAGGTTACGGCAGAGCATGGGGAGAACCGTGAGGTCACTCTGACGATTGAAGTGGATCAGGACAAGCTGGAGCAGGCGACGGACGGCGCGGCAAAGCGTCTTGCGGGACGCGTGAATATCCCGGGCTTCCGCAAGGGAAAGGCACCGCGCAAGATTGTCGAGAATTTTGTCGGCAAGGAGGCCATTCTTCAGGAGGCATTCGAGAGCGTTGCACAGAAGGCGTTTGATGAAGCGCTGACCGAGCAGAACATGGAGCCTGTGACGCGCCCCGAGATCGACATCGTGACCCTCGAGGAGGGCAAGAATGTCGTATTTACGGCAAAGTTCACGCAGCGTCCCGAGGTCACCCTCGGCGAATATAAGGGGCTCAAGGTCGAGAAGCCTGCCGTCTCGGTTTCCGAGGAGGACATCGATCGTCAGATCGAGGGGATGCGCCAGCATCAGGGCACGCTCATCGACGCCCCTGCCGATGCCGCGGTCAAGAAGGACGACTTCATTACGCTTGATTTTGAGGGCTTTGTGGACGGGACACCGTTCGAGGGCGGCAAGGGCGAAGACTATCCGCTCCAGATCGGCTCGGGCTCGTTCATTCCGGGCTTTGAAGATCAGCTCATCGGTGCGAAGGTCGGCGAGGAGCGCGAGGTGAACGTCACGTTCCCCGAGGACTACCATGCGGAGAATCTCAAGGGCAAGGCGGCTGTCTTCAAGTGCACGGTGCGCAGTATCAAGTCGCGCGAGCTGCCTGAGCTGGACGATGCGTTTGCCAAGAAGGCAAGCAAGTTCGAGACGCTCGCAGAGCTGCGCGAGGACATCCGCAAGAACCTCCAGGAGGGGGCGGAGCGTCAGGCAGAGAATGAGCGCCGCACAAAGGCAATCGACATGGCGACGGACAACTGCACGATGGAGATTCCGCCCGTGATGGTCGAGAACCGCATTACGGCGATGATCCAGGAAATGGCGATGCGTCTTGAGCAGCAGGGAATGAGCCTTGAGCAGTACCTTCAGTACGCCGGGCTCGACATGGCGCGCATCCGCGACGAGTACCGCGAGACGGCGGAAAAGAACGTGCGCACCGATCTCATGCTCGAGGAGGTTGCCAAGGCAGAGGACATCAAGGTCGAGGGAAGGGATCTCGATCAGGAAGTCTACGCAATGGCTCTGTCCTATGGTGCGACGCCGAAGCAGGTTCAGAAGATCATCAAGGAGCAGGGGCGCGTCAGCGATCTTGCAGCGACGGTGTTGCGCAAGAAGACGGCGCAGTTCATCGTGGACAATATCACGGAGTAAGAAAGCTCCTGCGGGGAGGAACGTATGAGTTACTATGTACCGATGGTGGTGGAGACCTCCGGACGCGGGGAGCGTGCCTATGACATTTACTCCCGCCTGCTGAAAGAGCGCATCATCTTCCTCGGTGGACCGATTGACGACAGCGTCGCCAACGTCATTGTTGCGCAGATGCTCTTTTTGGAGTCAGAGGATCCCGATAAGGATATCCACCTCTATATCAACAGCCCCGGCGGTGTTGTGACGGCAGGACTTGCCATCTATGATACCATGCAGTACATCAAGCCGGATGTCTCCACGATCTGTGTTGGACAGGCGGCGAGCATGGGTTCGATTCTTTTGACGGCGGGTGCAAAGGGAAAACGCTATGCCCTCCCGCATGCCCGTATTATGATTCATCAGCCGCTTGGCGGCGCACAGGGACAGTCGACCGACATCCAGATCCAGGCGAAGGAGATCCTGCGCCTGCGTGAGGTCGGCAACGAAATCCTCGCGCATCACACGGGGCAGGATACAGAGAAGATCAACGTTGATACGGAACGCGACAACTTCATGTCGGCGGAGGAGGCAAAAGAATACGGCCTCATTGATGAGGTTGTCCTCCGACCAAAGGATACATCTGCTGACAGCAAGGCCTGAGGGGGGGTCATGCGATGAAATTTGGGGCGGACGACAAGGGTCAGCTCAAGTGCTCGTTCTGCGGTAAGACGCAGGAGCAGGTAAGGAAGCTCGTGGCGGGGCCCGGCGTCTATATCTGCGATGAGTGCATCGAACTCTGCAATGAGATCATTGCGGAGGAACTTGGCGACGATATTGATGTCGGACTCAAGGATATTCCGAAGCCAAAGGAGATCCGCCGCATTCTCGACCAATATGTCATTGGTCAGGATGAGGCGAAAAAATCGCTTTCCGTGGCGGTCTACAATCACTACAAGCGTATTCATGCCGGTCAGGGAAAGAACGAGGATGTGGAGCTGCGCAAGTCGAACGTCCTCATGATCGGTCCGACGGGCAGCGGCAAGACTCTGCTGGCGCAGACGCTGGCACGCATCCTGAATGTGCCGTTTGCCATCGCCGATGCGACCTCTCTCACGGAGGCCGGCTATGTCGGCGAGGATGTCGAGAACATCCTGCTGAAGCTGATTCAGGCGGCAGACTACGACATCGAGAAGGCACAGCGCGGCATCATCTACATCGACGAGATCGATAAGATTGCGCGCAAATCGGAGAACCCCTCCATCACGCGAGATGTCTCGGGAGAGGGCGTTCAGCAGGGACTGCTCAAGATCCTTGAGGGGACGACGGCCTCCGTACCGCCGCAGGGCGGGCGCAAGCATCCGCAGCAGGAACTCCTGCAGATCGATACGACGAACATTCTCTTTATCTGCGGCGGTTCGTTTGATGGCCTTGAGGAGATCATCGAATCGCGCCTCGGAAAGAAGCAGATGGGCTTCGGTGCCGAGGTGCGCTCAAAGCGCCGCGTTACCGTGGGGGCGTCGCTCAGCAAGATCATTCCCGAGGATTTGATGAAGAATGGGCTGATTCCCGAGTTCATCGGGCGTCTGCCTGTCGTAGTCACGCTGAACTCCCTCGATGAGGAGGCACTCGTTCGCATTCTGACAGAGCCGAAGAACGCTCTTGTCAAGCAGTTCCAAAAGCTGCTCGAACTGGACGGTGTGCGTCTGACGTTTGAGGAGGATGCACTGCACCTGATCGCGAAGGAAGCGCTGACGCATAAGACGGGCGCGCGTGGTCTGCGTGCCATCGTCGAGGGGATCATGCGCAACGTCATGTATGAGGTGCCGTCGATCCATGGCGTGACAGCATGTCAGGTCACGAAGGACGTCATTGTCAACCACAGTGACCCGATCCTCACCATCGACGGTGCGGGCGCACAGAAGATGGCAGCCGCCAATTAAAGGTCTCTGTGTTTCCTTTGACACATATCGACATACCAATGAAAGGAGCCTGCAGCGTGCGGTGCTCCTTTTTTCTATAGATGGAAGGAACGCGACCATGTCTGAAAAACAAACACTGCCGCTGCTTCCCCTGCGGGGACTTGTGGTCTATCCCCACATGATGGTCAACATCGACGTGGGACGCGATCGCTCCGTTGCCGCCATCGAGGCTGCGATTGCAGGAGACAGTCGGATTCTCGTCGTCTCACAGAAGGATCCGGAACTGGATGACCCGACGGCGGCAGACCTCTATGATGTCGGTGCAGTTGCGGAGATCCGTCAGTTTCTGCGCCTGCCCGAGGGCGTGCTGCGGATTCTCGTGGATGGTCAGCAGCGTGCGGAGATCATGGAGATCCGCGAGGGGGAGACGTATGCGGAGGCGGATGTCCATGTGATTGACGAGGAGAGTGTGGAAACGCCCTCCACAAAGGGTATGGAGGCACTCGTTCACGGGGTAACGAGCAAATTCGAGGAGTGGGTGAAGCTCTCTCATAAGATTCCGCCCGAGGCGCTGGTGTCGATCTCAATCATGGAGGACATGGGACGTCTGGCGGATATTATCGCGAGCCATTTGAGCCTGAAGCATGAGGTGCGGCAGGATATCCTTGCCACCATTGATGTGCGCGCACGCCTGCATCGTCTCTATGAGGTGCTCGTCTATGAGCTGGACATCATGGGGATCGAGCAGAAGATCAACCGTCGTGTACGTAAGCAGATGGACAAGGTTCAGCGCGATTTTTATCTGCGTGAGCAGATCAAGGCAATCCATAAGGAGCTCGGCGACGATGCGGATAAGTCCGCTGATGTGGATTGTTATCGCACGGCTCTCGCGGAGGGGGCGTACCCCGATGCCGTACGCGAGACCATCGAGCGTGAGATTCACCGCCTCGACGTCAGCCCTGCGATGAGTGCCGAGGTCGGTGTGATCCGCAGCTATCTGGACTGTCTGATCGAACTGCCGTGGATGCACACGACCAAAGAGACGGTCGATATGAATGCTGCGCGCGCTGTGCTCGAACGCGATCACTACGGACTCGAAAAGATCAAGGAGCGCATCCTCGACTATCTTGCCGTGCGTCAGCTGGCACCGGAGCAGAATGCCCCCATCCTCTGCCTCGTCGGTGCACCCGGTGTCGGCAAGACGTCGCTCGGAGCGTCGATTGCCCGTGCGATGGGGCGGGAGTTCATCCGTATCTCGCTCGGCGGCATCCGTGATGAGGCGGAGATACGCGGGCATCGCCGCACCTATGTCGGCGCGATGCCGGGCCGCATCATCGAGGGGATTCGCCGTGCCGGTACGAAGAACCCCGTTTTTCTCCTCGATGAGGTAGACAAGATTGCCATGGACTTTCATGGCGATCCTTCCGCTGCGCTTCTTGAGGTTCTTGACCCTGCACAGAACTGCACGTTCAGCGATCACTTCGTGGAGCTGCCGTTTGACCTCTCGCAGGTGTTCTGGATCGTCACGGCAAATCACCCCGCGCGCATTCCTGCGCCGCTGCGTGACCGCATGGAGATCCTGAACCTCTCGAGCTATACGGAGATGGAGAAGGTCGAGATCGCACGGCGGCATCTCCTGCCGCGTCAGCGCATACAGAACGGGCTGAAGGCAAAGGACATCCGCATCAGTGCAGGCGTCTATCCTGTGCTCATCCGCTCCTATACGCGCGAGGCGGGGGTGCGCGAGCTGGAGCGCGTCGTGGGTCAGCTCTGCCGCAAGACAGCACGGCGCATCGTCGAAGGGGAGACGCCGCCCATCGCCGTGACGAAGGCGAATCTTACGGAGTTTCTGGAACGTCCGAAGTACCATCCGGCGCGGCAGGAGAAGAAGCCCCTCGTCGGTGTCGTCACGGGGCTTGCGTGGACGGAGGTCGGCGGCGACGTGCTGCGGACGGAGGTCAACATCCTGCGCGGGAAGGGCAAACTCATCCTCACGGGGCAGCTCGGCGACGTGATGCAGGAATCGGCACAGGCGGCACTCTCCTACGTGCGCAGCCGTGCGGATGCGCTCCATCTGGCAGAGAACTTCTACGAGACGGACGACATACACATCCATCTGCCCGAGGGGGCGATTCCGAAGGACGGCCCCTCGGCGGGCATCACCATGGCGACGGCGATGATCTCAGCACTCACGGGGCGCAAGGTGCGCGCCGATGTCGCTATGACGGGGGAGATCACGCTGCGCGGAAATGTGCTGCCGATCGGCGGGCTGAAGGAGAAGACGCTCGCTGCCTATCGCGAGGGTGTGCATACCATCGTCCTGCCGCAGGAAAACGAACGCGATATCGAGGATATTCCCGATGCGGTGCGTGCGTCACTTGAGTTTGTACCCGTAGCGCACATGGACGAGGTACTGAAGGTCGCGCTGTATAATTAGGAGGTGCAGCATGTCTGAGCCGGTTGTCATTACAAAGGCTGCCTATCTTGCCTCTGCGGTACGGCGCGATCAGTACCCCGAGGAACAGCGTCCCGCGGTCGCCTTCATCGGACGCTCCAATGTCGGGAAGTCGTCTCTCATCAACTCCCTGACACGCATTCGCCAACTCGCCCATGTCTCGGGGAAACCGGGGAAGACACAGACGATCAACTTCTATGAGCTGCTCATGCGCATCGACGGTGGGGAAGAGCGGCATCCTGTACACCTGGTCGATCTGCCGGGCTATGGTTATGCCAAGGCGGCGCGTGAGAGCCGAAAGACATGGGCAAAGTTTATCGAGGAGTACTTTCTCCATGCAGAGAATCTGCACTTTGTCTGTCTCCTGCTCGATATTCGTCATGCCCCCATGCCCTCCGACAGAAAGATGTTTGAGTGGCTCGTATCGCATGATATACCTGTGCTGGTCATCGCCACGAAGGCGGATAAGCTTGGGCGCACGGCACGGCAAAAACAGCTGTCCCTGATGCGCAGGACGCTCGACGTTCCCGATCTTTCGATTCTGCCATATTCCGTGCCGAAAAACGAAGGGCGTACGGAACTCCTTGACGTGATGAAGGAATATCTGTTAGAATAGGCACGTAAAGAAGTGAATCGCATTCATTTTTGTGCCTGTGTCCTATGATACGATTGTCCATGAGCAAGACGATCCGATACCGGTGCATGAAGATGGTGCACGGTATATGGGAGAGACTTCAATGGCAGAACTGACAGAATTTGACAAACGGCTGCTGAACCTCCTGCAGGGCAACCTGCCGGTGTGTTCGCGGCCGTTTGCGCGTCTCGCCGAGATGCTCGGAACGACGGAGGAGCATGTGCTTGAGCGGCTGGACGCCCTGAAGGCGGACGGATTTTTGCGGCGCATTGGGACATTTTTCAACTCGGAACGCCTTGGCTATCAGGGGACACTGATCGCGTTGTGTGTGACACCGGAGCAGCTTTCGTCCGTCGCACAGGCGGTCAATCGCTATACGGGCGTGACGCATAACTATGAGCGCGAGGGTAGGTATAACCTATGGTTTACGCTCATGACACCGTCGCAGGCGACGGAGGAGAAGATCATCGGAGAGATCAAGGCGCTGCCCGGGGTGGAGCGTCTGATGGACCTGAAAGCGAATAAGAAATATAAGATCAACGTGCAGTTTAAGCTGAACTGATGCAGGAAGGAAGGCATATCTATGAGCGAAGCAATCGAGGTCGATGCTCTCGACCGTAAGATCATCCGCCTCCTGCAGGGGCAGTTTCCTCTTGTCGCCGAGCCGTACAAGGCACTCGCGGCGGAAATCGGCATCAGCGAGGAGGAGTTTCTGCAGCGTGTGGAGCGTATGATTGCAGAAAAGAAGATCCGGAAGATGGGCGCGGTTCTCCGTCACCGCGAGGTCGGCTTTACGTCCAACTGCCTCTGTGTTTGGAATGTCCCCGACGCGCGCGTGGACGAAGTGGCGCGGCGGATGGCGCAGCACGAGCGCGTCTCCCATTGCTATGACCGCAATCGTACGGCGGATTGGCGCTATAATGTCTATACGATGATCCATGGTTTCAGCCGTGAGGAGTGCGAGAAGATTGCAGAAGAACTCGCAGCCGCGACGGGCATCGAGGATCGCGCGATGCTCTACACCAAGAAAGAATGGAAGAAGACATCGATGCAGTACTTTGTGGAAGAGTGATATGGATAGAAAAACCCCGAAGGCTTTCCTCTTGCGCCTTCGGGGGTTCTATGTTTTTTAGGGAAACACTGATAAAATGAGGTCTGCCAGATTGGCGTAGATTTTTTCGTCCGAACGAGGTGGAAAACCGGACGCAGAGTGGTGCTCTGTGGAGGATTTTCCGCCGAAGTGCGGGCAAAAAAGATGCGTCAAGATGGTTGTACCGAATTTATCAGTGCTTCCTTAGAGTGCAATCACCTGATCGTGGAGTGACTTGAGCTGCTCCTCGGAGGGGACGTAGAGGATACGCACCTTGTCCATGGCGATCTCGCAGCCGCCCGCCTTCAGCTCGTCCTCGATCTGCTGGATGCTCTGCCCGCCCCAGCCATAGGAGCCAAAGGCGAAAGCCTTACGTCCCTTCGGTGCGAGCCCCCGCATATAGCAGAGGAAACCGCCGATGGTCGGGAGCATCGTATTGTTGAGCGTCGGCGAACCAACGGCGAGATAGCGGCTCGTGAGGATATCCGTCATGATGTCCGCATGGGAGTTCTTCTTGATGTCGTAGTAGCCGACGGAGTAACCCTTGTCGATGAACGCCTCAGCAATCGTATGCGCCATCGCCTCGGTGGAGTGCCACATGCTGTCGAAAACGATGACGGCGCGCTCCTCTGTCTCGCCGCTCGACCACTGCTTATAGCGCTCGATGATCTCAGGGATATGGGAACGCCAGATAATGCCATGTCCCGTGGCGATCATCTCCATGTCGAGCCCGTGCAGTGCCTTGAGTGCCGCCTTTGCCTGTGCCCCGTACGGGAAGAGAATGTTGGCGTAGTATTTTTTTGCCTCCTCACAGAGGATAGCGAGGTCATTCTCGTCGTCGAAGCGCTTGCCCGATGCCAGATGCTGTCCGAACGCGTCGTTCGAGAAGAGAATCTTCTCCTCAGGGCAGTAGGTGACCATGCTGTCGGGCCAGTGCAGCATCGGGGTCGGGATGAACTGCAGGGTGCGCTTGCCGAGCGAGATGCTGTCGCCTGCCTTGACGGTCTCATAGGGGAGCTCTCCATAGTAGGCGCGCAGCCCCTTCAGTCCGTTCGGCGCACTCGTGACGATCTTTGCGCTCGGCGCGAGGGAGGAGATGAGGGAGACACCGTAGGAGTGATCTGGCTCCACGTGATTGGAGATGACGCAGTTGATCTGCGACGGATCGATCACGGAGGAAATGCGCGCGAGCATCTCCTCCTCAAAGCCGTGTTTGACCGTATCAATCAGAGTGATCGTATCGTCGATGATGAGGTAGGCGTTGTATGATGAGCCGCGCTGCGTATCGTAGCCGTGGAAGCTGCGCATGGACCAGTCGATGGCGCCGACCCAGTAGATATTGTCACGGAGTTTGATGGCGTTCATAAAAGACTCCTTTCAACCATAGGATGGATTAACAGAGAATAGACTTAAGCTATAGAAATAATCTATATATTATAAAAGTATTCTAGCGTAAAACCCATTCTTTTGCAACCGCAAATTGCCCTCAACCCTGTGATGATGGGCGTCTTGTGACGCGTTTTCTTGACAGATGATTCCGTCTGTTGTATAATAATCATGACGAAAGCTGTGTATAATTGGGATAAAACAACCAGAAGAAAGAGGACTTTTGATGCAAGAAAAGGTTCTAGTCTTTGATACGGAGACGACCGGCTTTCGCAGTGATGATGAAGTACTGACCCTCGCTGTTGTGAATGGCGTGGGTGAGACGATGGTCGACGGTATGTATGCGCCGGCGCGTAAGGCAGAGTGGCCGGATGCCGAGCGCATCAATCGCATATCGCCGGCGATGGTCGCGGGCTGTGACCCCATTCTCGCACATCGTGAGGAGCTGGAACGTCTCTTCAATGCGCCGGACACACTCCTTGTCGGCTATAACATCGAGTTCGATATTCGCCTTCTGGCGCAGTCGGGGATCCGCATTACGAACCCGAACCGTCATGATGTGATGCTTGCTTTTTCGGCGTTCCGCAAAGTCCCCGATGCACGGCGCGGCGGCTACCGATGGTGGAAGCTGACGGAGTGTGCGGACTACTACCGCTACGACTGGGGAAACACGGTGGCGCACGGCGCACTCGCGGACACACTCGCGACGCTCTTCTGCTACCAAAAGATGAAAGAGCCGGTCTATGAGGAACAGAGCCTGTTTGATTAATTTGATTAATATGCAGGGAGGCATGCTGTATGGCAAAGAAAAAGAGCCAAACGGAGACGCCGATGCAGTCGATGCGCGAGCGCAAACAGCAGGAGTTCGAGGCACGGCTTCAGCGCGTACGAAAAGCGCGCAGCACCTATCAGCGTAAGATCATCGGCGGTATCGTCGTTGCCTTTATCCTCCTCATCATTGTGTGTGCTCTGCTTCCGTCCGGCGATCGAGCCTATGATGGCCGATGGAATAAGGATATCAATGAAGGACAGGCGGGTATTTTGCAGAGTTTGCGGAACAGTTTTAAATAGGTCTTGCTATTTTCTCAAAACCGCGTATTCTTATAGGGTATACGCGGTTTTTTTGTTGGAGGGGTTGTTTGCATGAAATTTCAAGAGGTTATCCTCACACTGCAGGAGTTCTGGTCGGGGCAGGGCTGTATCCTCGCCCAGCCCTATGATGTAGAAAAGGGCGCAGGGACGATGAGCCCGTGGACGTTCCTGCGCGTTCTTGGGCCAGAGCCGTGGAATGTCGCCTATGTGGAGCCCTCGCGCCGCCCGGCGGACGGACGCTATGGAGACAACCCGAATCGTCTCTATCAGCATCATCAGTTCCAGGTGATCATGAAGCCGTCGCCGGACAATATCCAGGAACTTTACCTTGAGAGCCTTGCCCGCCTCGGCATTCACGCGGAGGAGCATGACATCCGCTTTGTCGAGGACAACTGGGAGTCGCCGACGCTGGGCGCGTGGGGACTTGGCTGGGAGGTCTGGCTGGACGGGATGGAGATCACGCAGTTCACGTACTTCCAGCAGGTTGGCGGTCAGGATGTAAAGCCCGTCTCCGTGGAGATCACCTATGGGCTTGAGCGTCTTGCCATGTATATTCAGGGCGTAGAGAACGTCTATGACATCGCGTGGACGGATGATGTGACCTATGGCGATGTGTTCCACCAGAATGAGTTTGAGCAGTCTTCGTATGCGTTCGATCTCTCGGACGAGAAGCTGCTCTTTGACCTGTTCGACAAGTACGAGGCGGAGGCGGTGCGCGTCATCGAGGCAGGCTATGTGCATCCGGCGCATGACTACGTGCTGAAATGCTCGCATACGTTCAATCTGCTCGACGCGCGCGGGGCGATCAGTGTCTCCCAGCGGACGGCGTTCATCGGGCGCGTGCGCAAACTCGCGCGTCTCTGCGCGGAGGCGTATCTCGCCCAGCGTGAGGAACTGGGGTATCCGCTGTTGAAAAAGGAGGGGAAGGCATGAAGCGGGATCTGTTATTTGAAATTGGAACGGAGGAGATTCCGGCACACGTGATGCCGCACCTCCTGGAGGATTTGGCACAGCTGGCGGAGACGATGCTGAAGGAGCACCGCCTTTCCTATGAGAAGGTGCGCACGCTCGGCACGCCGCGCCGTGCCGCCCTCATTGTGACGGGGCTCGCAGAGCGGCAGGAAGACGTCAATACGGAGACGCGCGGCCCATCCGTCGCCATTGCCTTTGATGCGGACGGAAACCCGACGAAGGCGGGCGCGGGGTTTGCGCGCGGACAGGGCGTCGATCCGTCCGCCCTCATTCAGCGTGACGGCTATGTCTATGCCTCCGTGCATGAGAGCGGTGCAGCGACGGCCGAGCTTCTGACCTCGCTCCTGCCTGACCTTGTGCGTGCGATTCCGCTGCCAAACAGTATGCGCTGGGGGGATCTGGACTTCCGATTCATCCGCCCGATTCGCTGGTTCGTGGCACTCTACGGGACAGAGATCGTGCCCTTTACCCTTGCCGGAGTGACGAGCGGGAATCACTCGCGCGGGCATCGGACGCTCGCACCGGCGGACTTCGTGATCACGTCGGCGGCGGACTACGAGGCGGCGTGCGAGAAGGCGTATATCATCGTCGATCCCGAGCGGCGGCGCGCCATGATCTGCGAACAGATCACAGAGACGGCAAAGGCGTGCGGCGGCACGGCGGAGATCACGCCCGACCTCCTCGAGGAGGTGCTCTATCTCGTGGAGTATCCGACGGCGCTCAGCGGCTCGTTCGAGGAGAAGTATCTGGCGCTCCCCTCCGAGGCGGTGATTACGCCGATGCGCGACCATCAACGCTATTTCCCCGTCAAGGCGGCGGACGGCAGCCTACTGCCCGCTTTTATCACGGTGCGCAACGGTGGGAAGGCACATCTTGATGTCGTGGCACACGGCAACGAGCGCGTGCTGCGGGCACGTCTTGCCGATGCGCAGTTCTTCTTCGATGAGGATCGCAGAAAATCCCTTGCAGAGCATCGGGAAAAGCTCAAGACGGTCGTGTTCCAGCGGGGGCTCGGATCGATGTACGAAAAGACGGAGCGTCTCACGGCGCTCACGACGGCGATTGTCGAGGAGATGGCGGCGGGTGATGCGGATGGCACCGCTCTCGCCGATGCGCGGCGTGCCGCCGAGCTCTCGAAGGCCGATCTCGTGACGGGCATGGTGACGGAGTTCACGGAGCTGCAGGGGATCATGGGACGTGAGTACGCCCTGCTCGATGGGGAGAGCCCTGCTGTTGCGTGTGCCATTGACGAGCAGTATATGCCGCGTTTTGCGGGGGACGAGCTGCCGCAGACGCCGCTCGGCGTTGCCCTCAGTGTAGCAGATAAGATCGACAATATTGTCGGGACGTTCAGCCAAGGCAGGATTCCGACGGGCTCGCAGGACCCCTTCGGGCTGCGCCGTCAGGCGCTCGGGCTCGTTCTCATGTTGATCGAGCAGGAGAGCACGATGCTCCTCTCCGACCTTGTCGATGAGGCGTGTGATCTCTACGACC
The DNA here is from genome assembly GCF_001189555.1 of Selenomonas sp. oral taxon 478. Lineage (NCBI taxonomy): Bacteria > Bacillati > Bacillota > Negativicutes > Selenomonadales > Selenomonadaceae > Selenomonas > Selenomonas sp. oral taxon 478. The sequence goes on from NZ_CP012071.1 coordinate 1,778,631, forward strand.
TTGAAGAATTTCGGGATAAGATGCAGGTCTATGTGGCGGACTTTATCCGTCTGCGCCTGAAGAACGTCCTCAGTGAGCGCGGTGTGCGCTACGATGTGCAGGAGGCGGTGCTGGGCGATGTGGATCTTGTCGCAGATGTCCCCGTGCGCGCCGCCTATGTGGAGCGTCTGCTCGCATCGGAGGGGGGCGATGCGCTCGTGCAGTCCTTTGTCCGTGTCGGGAACATCGCCCGCGGCGTGACGGGCGGCGCAGTGGATCCCGCGCTGTTCCAGGCAGAGGAAGAGGGCGCGCTGCTCTCCGCCTATCAGGCCGCGGCGGCTGCACGCGCGGAGGGCGAGGACACGCTTCCCGCCGAGCAGGCACTCGGGAGGGCGATCGACACATTCTTCGATGCGGTCATGGTCATGGACAAGGATGTGCGCATCAAGGAAAATCGTCTGTCGCTCCTCAAGATGATCGACGACTATCTGCTGGAGACGGCAGATTACAGCAAAATTGTGCTGAACTAGGGAAGCACTGATAAATTCGGTACAACCATCTTGACGCATCTTTTTTGTCCGCACTTCGGCGGAAAATCCTCCACAGAGCACCACTCTGCGTCCGGTTTTCCACCTCGTTCAGACGAAAAAATCTACGCCAATCTGGCAGACCTCATTTTATCAGTGATTCCCTAACAAATAACGCTGCTGTACGAAGGTCTTTCTATCTTCGTACAGCAGTTTTTTATCGGAGGGGTGATGATGGTATGCGGGTGAAGATGTGCGGCATGCAGACCGCAGCAGCGGCACGCGCGGCAGAGGAGGCGGGAGCGGACTACATCGGGTTCATCTTCGCGCAGGGCAGTCGGCGTTATGCTGCGCCGGAGACGGCACATGAGATTGCGCGGGAGATGCAGCGCGTGAAGAAGGTCGGCGTCTTTGTCGATGCACCGATGGCGGAGGTGAACCAGATTGCCGATGCCGTTGGGCTGGACTATGTGCAGCTGCACGGGCACGAGACGGCAGAGATGGCACGCATGGCAGAGCGCCCCGTGATCAAGGCGTACCGCTATGGAGACGACTTCGATGCAGAGGCAGCGAACGTCTATCCTGCGGAGATCATTCTCGTTGACAGCTACGTCAAAGGCGCAGCAGGCGGCACGGGACTGGCGTTCCATTGGCAGGAAGCGGCACGGGAGATTGCGCGCGTTACGAAGCCCGTGCTGATCGCAGGCGGCATCACGGCCGCGAATGTCAGGGAGGCCGTCGAGACCTTTCATCCATTCGGCATTGATGTATCGGGAGGTCTTGAGGAGGACGGCGTGAAATCCAAGGCGAAAATCACAGCGTTTATGGAGGCGGTGTGTGCGCTTCGGTAATCCGTTTGTCCCGCACGAACACGAACGGTACAAGTGATCGTGTGCGTCCTCGCATTGACAAATGCCGCATTCTCCTCTAAGATAGACAAATACGCCGAAAGGCGCAGAATGAATCATCTGAAGGAGGTGCACAATGCGCGACATACTTGCTGAAATCGTGGCGAAGAAGCGCGGCATTGTCGCGGCGGCGAAGGAGGCCATGCCGCTCGATGTACTGAAACGGGACCTGTCCTGTGGGACGTTCCGTATGGCGGAGCACTTCCGATGGCATGGGTGGGGGCTGATCGCTGAGTGCAAGCTGCAGTCGCCCGCCAAGGGACGGCTGACAACGGCGCACACGGTCACGGAGCTCGCCGATATCTATACGGCGGCAGGCGCAGCCGTGCTCTCCGTGCATACCGATCCGCATTTTCTCGGCAGCAACGCGGATTTTTCCGCCGTACGTGCACGTGTGGATACACCTCTCCTGCGCAAGGATTTTATCATCGATCCCTATCAGGTCTACGAGGCGCGTGCGTTGGGCGCGGATGCCGTTCTGCTGATTGTGCGCATCCTCACGCCGGAGCAGCTGAAGCAGCTGCTTTACCTGACGTGGAGTCTTGGGATGGACGCTCTTGTAGAGGTGCACGACCGCCGTGATTTGGAAACTGCACAGGAAACGCCGGCAGAATTCATCGGCATCAACAACCGCAATCTCGTGACCTTTGAGACGAGCGTGGAGACGACGCTCGCCCTCCTGCCCTACGCAGACAAGAATCGTACGCTCATCAGCGAGAGCGGCATCTTTGCCCGTGCGGATGCGGAACGCGTTCGTGCGGCAGGGTGCAAAGGCGTGCTGGTCGGAGAGGGATTGGTGCGTGCGGCGGATGTCGGGGCGTTTGCAAGAGAACTGGTTGATGTTGAGACGAAGGAGCAATAATATATGAGCAAGAAGGGACGATTCGGCGACTATGGCGGGCAGTATGTGCCCGAGATTGTGATGCCGGCACTGAATGAGCTGGAAGAGGCATATCTGAAATACCGTGACGATGCGGCGTTTCAGGCGGAGTACCGCAGCTACCTCAAGGAGTATGCAGGGCGTCCGACGAATCTTTATTTTGCCGAGCGGCTGACGAAGCACTACGGCAAGGCGGACATCTATCTCAAGCGCGAGGATCTTCTTCATACGGGGGCGCATAAGATCAACAATGCGCTCGGCCAGGCACTCCTTGCACACCGCATGGGCAAGAAGCGCATTATCGCAGAGACGGGCGCGGGGCAGCATGGTGTGGCGACGGCGACGGTGGCGGCACTCTTTGGAATGGAATGCCGCATCTTCATGGGTGCACTTGACGTGGAGCGGCAGAAGCTCAACGTGTTCCGTATGCGTCTGCTCGGCGCGACGGTCGTCCCCGTATCGAGCGGTACAGGAACGCTGAAGGATGCAACGAGCGAGGCGATCCGTTACTGGGCGACAAACATCACGGATACTTACTACGTCATTGGCTCCGCTGTCGGGCCTCATCCCTATCCGATGATGGTGCGCGACTTCCAGAAGGTTATCGGTGAGGAGATTCGCGCACAGGCAGAGGAGAAATTCCACGCGAAACCCGACTATCTCGTCGCCTGTATCGGCGGCGGGAGCAACGCCATCGGTACGATCTATGATTTTCGCAATGATGCCGACGTGAAGAAGTTCTGCGTCGAGGGCGGCGGGCGCAGCGATGCGGACGGCGACAATGCCAAGACGCTCAGCGGCGGCGGTACGCCGGGCATCCTGCACGGAGCGTACAGCAACCTCCTGCAGAATGAGGACGGGCAGGTCATTGAGGCGTACAGCATCTCAGCAGGGCTCGACTACCCCGGCGTTGGTCCGGAGCATTCCTACTTTAAGGACGAGGGCATCGTCACCTATGTCTCCGTGACGGACAGAGAGGCACTCGACGCATTCCAGCGTCTCTCGCGCATCGAGGGGATCATTCCCGCGCTCGAGAGCTCGCATGCACTGGCGTATCTGGAGACGCTGATGCCCAAGACCAAGGCGGGCGAGCGCGTTGTCGTCTGTCTCTCAGGACGCGGCGACAAGGACGTGCAGATGGTGGCAAAGGAGCTGGGGGAGGACATCGCATGAGCAAGCGGATGAATGAAAAACTCGCAAAGCTCCGCGCCGACGGGCGGACAGGGCTTTACATCTACGTGACGGCAGGGTGCCCCAGCGCGGAGGCAACCGTGGACATCGTACGCCGTGCCGAGGAGGCGGGCGCCGATCTCATCGAGCTCGGCCTGCCGTTCTCCGATCCCATGGCGGATGGCCCCGTGATTCAGGCGGCAAGTGTCGAGGCACTGAAGAACGGCATGACGATGAAGAAGGCACTTGAGATCGTCAAGGAGATCCGCAGACACTCGGAGATCCCCATCGTCGGCATGGGCTACATCAACATGGTGAACCACTATGGGTTTGAGCGTTTTGTCACGGACTTCAAGGCAGCGGGGATGGACGGCGTGATCCTGCCCGATGTTCCGCACGAAGAGTCGGAGGAAATGCGCCGCATCTGCGGTGCGCATGACTTTACACTGACGGAGTTCATCACGCCGGGAACGACGGAGGCGCGCATGGCGGAGACGTGCCGTCATGCGGCGGGCTTCGTCTACTGCGTCTCGAACTATGGTGTCACAGGCGTCAAGGAGATCGACTACAGCATCATCGGGAAGGTCTGCTCTGCCGCACGCCGCTATACGAATATCCCGCTTGCCATCGGCTTCGGCATCGGTACGCCCGAGGCTGCCGCACGCGCCGCAAAGCAGGCAGATGGTGTGATCGTCGGCAGTGCAGTCGTCAAGCACATTCTCGACGGTGATATCGACGGCGGCATCCAGCTGATCGCTGCGATGCGCAAGGCACTCGATGCTTAAGGGAACAATATTGCCCACCGCTGTGAAGTCGGTGGGCTTTGCCATGTGAAGGGAGATCCTATACCATGAAGTATCTGATTGATTCGGCAAATCTCGATGAGATTCGTGCGCTTTCGGAATATCTGCCGATCGCCGGTGTAACCAGCAACCCGAGCATCGTCAAGAAGGAGGGGAGTGTCCCGTTCTTTGCCCACATGCGTGAGATTCGCTCCATCATCGGAAAGCTTCGCCCCCTGCATATTCAAGTGACGGCGACGGACTATGACGGGATGATGCGCGACGCAGAGGCGGTGTTTCGCCATGTTGATGAGAAGGTATTCATCAAGGTTCCCGTCGACTTTGAAGGGGTCAAGGTCATCAAAGCCCTTCGCCGTCAGGGGGCAAACGTGACGGCGACGGCCGTCTACGGGATGGATCAGGCATTCATGGCTCTGGAGGCTGGCGCGGACTGCATTGCCCCGTACTATAACCGCATGGAGGCGCTTGGCGTCGATGCAGCGTCTGTGATCGGGAACATTGCCGGCATTATTGCCCACTATGGCTATGAGACAGAGATTCTTGCGGCGAGCTTCAAGCAGCCCGCCCAGATCGATCGTGCAATTCTCGCAGGTGCGCATTCCGTCACCGTGGCGCCTGATGTTCTGCGCGGCATCTTTGTCAAGCAGGTCGTTGCAGATGCGGTGCAGGCATTCTCCGACGATTGGACGGGGCTCTATGGCGGGAAGACACTCGCGGAGCTGGCAGACGAATGAGATCGTACCAATAAGGCAAAGAAGAGCGGCTGCACGCCCCCATCGGCTCGCTATGCTCGCCGCTCCCTCAAAGTGCGGGGGAAGCTATATGCTGTTATTCCCAAAAGCCTTCCCCGTTATCACGGAGAAGGGGCACAAAGAATGGGCTGTTGTACGAAGTTTTCAGCTTCGTGCAACAGCCCATTGTCAAATTTGCCTGCTTACGCAGGCGGTTCATCGTATTTCTCATACTCCTCATACTGTGCCGCATGACGCAGCTCTGCGCGCGCGGTGGCGGCATGGAGGGTATTGAGCGCCGCAAATGGGGCGAACTGCCCCGCACGGTCGTGCCGTGACATGGGCGGATGGGTGCGGGAGATCGGCCGCGCAAGATGGATGATGTCATCGTAGTCATGGATATTTCGCTGCATGGTCGTGCCTCCTTTTATCCGTGCGTACGCTATGCTTTGTGTCCGCCGATCTGTCCGTTGCGCTGGCGCATGGTTGCCCCGTCGATAAAGTTTGCCCCGCGCAGGATGGCATTCTTCCCATAGGCCTGCTTGATGGCAACAACGGCGGCATGAAGTGCCTTTTCCTTTTCCTGTGCACGACGCTCCTTCGCCGTCAACACAGTGCCTGCGGCCTCGTCGGCAGAGAATAGATCCAGCTGCTCCGCATCAGTACTGTCCTGCTCAAGCGTCCGAAGGTGCTGCGCAGAAATCGTGATGCGTCGGATGAGCAAATGCGGGTTCACAATCGTATCGTAGAGATGGGTCAATGCGTTCATCAATGCACGCGGCGGCGCACCGCGCTCCACGGTGCAGTGCCCATGTGACGGCCACGGGACACTGCGGCCGTATCGATCTGTCCGAATACGGCCGTGGTAGAGAGAACGGATCTCCGGGCGGGTGAGGGACTCCACATCGTAGCCGATGGTCAGCTCAATGCGGTCACAGGTGAGGTGCTTTACGGCGAGATCGTGCGCGAGCGCATCCGTCATCTCCCACACGACGAGACGCGCCTTGTCGGTGGCGTATGGCATTTGCAGCACCTGTCCGTGGTGGATGCTGCGCGACTTGGGGCGATAGTGCTTGATGTCCTCCATGCGCGTCGTCTCGATACCCCAAGCGTGGTCGATGAGTAGCTCTGCCTGTACCCCAAAGAGACGATAGAGCAGATCCTCGTTATAGTGCTCAGACGCCTTGCCGAGGGAACAGCGTGCAATATCGCCCATGGTATAGAGGCCGTTTGCCTCGAGCTTTGCAGCGTAGCCCCTGCCGATGCGCCAGAAGTCCGTGAGCGGGCGATGCGCCCAGAGCGCCTGCCGATAGCTCAGTTCATCCAGCTGTGCCACACGTACCCCGTCCGCATCGGGTTTCATGCGCTTGGCGACGATGTCCATGGCGATCTTTGCTAGGTAGAGATTCGTCCCGATGCCGGCGGTCGCGGTAACACCGGTCTCCTGCAGTACCTCGCGGATGAGGCGCAGGGCAAAGTCGTGTGCGGAGATATGCAGGGTGTCCAGATAGCTCGTCGCGTCGATGAACACCTCGTCGATGGAGTAGATGTGGATGTCCGCCGGCGCGATATGCCGCAGATAGACCTCATAGACGCGCACGCTGTATGCGACGTAGAGTGCCATGCGCGGCGGGGCGATGTGGTAGGCGATGCCGAGGTGCGGAGATGCGGCGAGCTCTGTCGCATCCGTTGTCTCACCCGTGAGCCTGTGCTGCGGCGCACGGTATTTCCGCTTGGCGTTTGCGTCCCGCACGGCGCGGACGACCTCAAAGAGGCGCGGGCGTCCGCCGATGCCGTGCATTTTGAGCGCAGGGGATACGGCAAGGCAGATCGTTTTCGTCGTGCGGCTTTCATCTGCGACGACGAGATGCGTCGTCAGCGGATTCAGACCGCGCTCGATGCATTCCACCGAGGCATAGAAGGATTTTAGATCGATTGCGATGTAGGTGCGGTTCGTCATGCGGTATCCCTCCTTAGTTCTATCATAGCACATGTGTTTGCTTCCTGTAAATCAGAAAAAGGGAAAACGTGAGGCGCGTCGAAAATAAAAGAGGATATAGAACGATGCGGAGGAATCAGCCATGAAGATGATCGTTACGGGCGGCGCAGGATTTATCGGCGCCAATTTTGTCTACTATGAACTGCGTGAGCATCCAGAGGATCAGATCGTCTGCTATGACGCTCTGACCTATGCGGGGAATATTGCGACTCTTGCCGAGGCAAGGAAGTCCTCGCAGTTCACCTTTGTGCGCGGCGACATTGCCGACCGCGCGGCGGTCTATGCACTCTTTGCGCGCGAGAAGCCCGATGTGGTCGTGAACTTCGCGGCGGAATCACATGTGGATCGCTCGATTGAGACGCCCGAGATTTTCCTTCAGACGAATATCATCGGCACGAGCATCCTGCTCGACGCATGCCGCAAATATGGCATCAAACGCTATCATCAGGTATCGACGGACGAGGTATATGGCGATCTTCCGCTGGATCGTCCCGATCTCCTCTTTACAGAGGAGACGCCGCTGCACACGTCCAGTCCCTACTCCTCCTCCAAGGCGTCGGCTGATCTGCTCGTGCAGGCGTATGCGCGTACCTATGGCGTTCCCGTGACGATCTCGCGCTGCTCCAATAACTACGGTGCGTTCCAGTTCCCCGAAAAATTGATTCCGCTCATGGTCATCCGCGCCATGAAGGGGGAACAGCTCCCTGTCTACGGCGATGGAAAGAACGTCCGTGACTGGCTGCATGTGGACGATCACTGCAGTGCCATTGATGCGATTGTGCGCCGTGGGGCAGAAGGCTCTGTCTATAACGTTGGCGGGCACAATGAGCGCTCCAATATCGATGTCGTCCGTACGATCCTGCGCGTTCTGGGCAGGGGAGAGGAACAGATCTCCTACGTCACGGATCGCAAGGGGCACGATCGCCGCTATGCCATCGATCCGACCAAGATCGGACGGGAACTCGGCTGGCAGCCGCAGACGAAGTTCGATGACGGCATTGAGGCGGTTGTTGCGTGGTATCGTGACCATACGTCGTGGTGGGAGGACATCCTCAGCGGTGTCTATGAGAAACGAAATGCCGAGGCATGACGCAGTGGCAGCTCCTCTGTGTGGATGCAGGTGTCATGCACGGCGTGCATAGGAGGAAAATGCGTGCTCTGTTTTAAGGATGTCTCTGTGGACTACGGGTGCGGAGACGATAAGGTCCATGCGCTCGCGGATGTGTCCGTACAGCTGGAGCGCAGCACGGTGCTCGCACTGATCGGGGCATCGGGCTGCGGCAAGTCGACGCTCCTGCGCGTTGGGGCAGGACTTCTTCATCCGACATCGGGGCAGGTGACCTGCGGCGGTGCACCCCTTGATCCGCGTGCCCTGCGGATCGGATTTCTCCCACAGAACTATGGGCTCCTTGCATGGAAAACCGTGCGCGAGAATATCCTGCTTGCGGCAGAGATCAAGGGCATTCGCCGCGATGAAGATGCGGAGCGGCTGGACGCATTGGTCGATGAGCTGGGCCTTAAAGACTTGCTGACGCGCTATCCACATGAGCTGTCGGGCGGACAGCAGCAGCGCGTCGGACTGGCGCGCGTATTCTTTCTCGCCCCCGACCTGCTCCTGATGGATGAGCCATTCTCCGCGCTCGACGCGATTACGCGCGAGGCGATGCAGGAGGTGTTCCTCTCCCTCCGCAGGAAGTATGCGGTGACAACCCTGCTCGTGACGCATTACGTGGAGGAAGCACTGATGCTGGCCGACCGCATTGCCGTCATGTGCGGAAAACCCGGCCGTATCGTCGAGGTGATCGACAACGCGCTTGTCGGTGATACCGCACGCCGTGGGTCTCCGGCGTTCTCCGCCATGGGGCAGACACTGCGCGAAAAGATCGCTGGGGAGGGGGCATGATGGAGAAACTCTCACTGCGGATGATCGCCGTCGGGATGCTCGCCTGTATTCTCCTTTGGGCGGGCGCGGCGGAGCTCTTTCAAAAGCCGGTGATCCCATCGCCCGTGCAGGTGTTTTTCCGATTGACAGCGACATTCACAGGGACGATTGCCATTCACGCGGCGTACAGCCTGATGCGGATTGCTGTGGGCGTGCTTGCCGCCGTTGCCGTCGGCTATCTGCTTGGCATTCTGATGGGCTATTTTCGGCGCGTCAATCATCTCCTTGCCCCGATCCTCTATCTGACCTACCCCATCCCGAAGATCGCACTCCTGCCCGTCGTCATGCTGCTCTTTGGCGTCGGGGAGACGAGCAAGCTGCTGCTGGTCTTTCTCATCATCGTCTTTCAGGTGATCGTCACGGTGCGCGATGCCGTTGCCGCGATTCCGCCGGCCACGTATTTCCCGCTGCGCGTGCTCGGCGCGTCATTCGGACAGATGGTGCGCCACATCATCGTGCCCGCCTCGCTGCCGAAGTTCATCACGGCTGTGCGCGTGGCGATGGCAACGGCGATCTCCGTCCTCTTCTTTACGGAGACATTCGGCACACAGTACGGCATCGGCTACTACATCATGGACGCGTGGCTGCGCGTGAACTACCTCGATATGTACGCCGGCATCGTCGTGCTGAGTGCAATCGGACTGCTGCTCTTCATCCTGCTCGATCTGGCAGAGCGTCGGCTGTGTGCGTGGAATCGGCAGTAGACGGTATTAGGGAATTATTAATCGTGTGAATACATTTCTCAATCGCTTTACAATCCACGCTGAAAAATGGTAAGATGGGCGCGTGGTTTTACTGCGTGGACGGGAGAACCCCTTCGATATCTTCTAGGAAAAGGATGGTATGCATGATGAATGAACTTCTCTACAAAATTCCTGCCCATACGCCGCGTGAGGAAATTGTCGCCCAAATGAAAGCACATCCCGAGGTGCGATTCGTCTCACTCGTCGGCATTGATATGGCGGGAAATGATACGGATGAGAAGATTCCGGTACAGATTTTTCTCGACGATATCGACGCTTTCTACAATGGTACGGCCGTGCAGACGGACGGCTCCTCGGTTGTTCTGCCGAAGATTGCAACGATCGAAAACGCCAAGGTGGATCTCCCTGTTGACCCCTCTGTCAATTGGTTTGTGGACTATAATCCTGAGAGCTCGGATGAGGATACGGGGCTGCCGATCGGCACGCTGCGCATCCCGTCCTTCGTCGTGCATGAGGGAAAGCGCGTCGATCCCCGCGCGGTGCTCACGGATACGCTTGTCTATGTAAAGAAGGAACTGCTGAAGTTCTTCCATGAGAATCCGAAGATCTCTGCGGCGCCGAGCCTGAACGGTGCGGACATTGAGGATATCGTATTCACCTCCGCGACAGAGCTCGAGTTCTGGGTCAAAACGCCGCTCGACGACAATGCCTCGATTGAGGAGATGTCGGCGTCGCAGGTGATGAACGAGCAGTACTGGGAGCGGACGCACGGTGCCGTGCGCTCGGCGCTTGAGGAGTGCCTGATCCAGCTCGAAAAATATGGGTTCCACATGGAGATGGGGCATAAAGAGGTCGGCGGCGTGAAGGCGCAGATCGACGATACCGGCCGCATGACCCATGTCTGCGAGCAGATCGAGATCGACTGGAAATATGACGATGCGGTACAGGCGGCGGACAACGAGCTCTTCATCCGTACCTTTGTCCGCGAGATCTTCCGTCTCTACGGGCTTGAGGTGAACTTCAAGGCAAAGCCGCTCATCGGTCTGGCGGGAAATGGCGAGCATACCCATCTGAGCCTCGCGGCCATCACGAAGGACGGCAAACGCCACAACCTCTTTGCAGCAGACGACCAGAATGCACACTATATGAGCGCCGTCGGCTATGGCGCACTCATGGGACTCCTGCGCAACTACGAGGTCATCAATCCGTTCGTATCGGCGACCAATGACGCATTCAACCGCCTGAAGCCGGGCTTTGAGGCGCCGGTCTGCATCGTTACGTCCTTTGGCGCGACGCCTGCGATCCCCGCGCGTAACCGCACGGTGCTCGTGAGCCTCATCCGCGATATCAAGAATCCACTGGCTACGCGCTTTGAGCTGCGTGCGACGAATCCGTACTCGAATACGTACTTCGTCCTCGCCGCCTCGTATCTCGCCATCCTCGACGGCGTTTTGCACACGAAGGGGCGCACGGCAGAGGAACTGCTCGCCGAGCTCTCCAAGCAGCCGGGTGAGCAGGGGCTCTACCTCGAGACAGACCGCGCCTATCGGAGCGAGGAGGATGTCTTTGAGCACTATACGGCGGAGGAGCGCGATGCACGCTTTGGTAAGCCGCCCGCGACGGTCTGGGAGAACATGCTCGGCTTTGAGCACAACGAGAAGAAGCTCGCGGTCATCACGGCGGGCGGAACGCTGACGCCGCGCATCATTGACTCGTTCCGTACCGGTGCTCTCCTGCGCTGGAAGATCGAGCTGATCAGCCGCATCATTCCGGAGAACCGCGATATCGTTCGCCGTATGACGGAGATCAAGAGCGATTTCGTGACGGATCAGGATGCCTATATGTGGAACAAAATTCGTGACCTGCGCGTCTACCTCGCAAAGGATACGATTGACGACAAGGCACTCTTTACCCTGCTGATCAAGGCACTGAATGACGGCGATGATGCAACGGCATCGGCGCTGCAGCTCGAGATGTACGCGAAGATGGAGGAACTGAAGAGCCTCTACGACATCTACAAGAAGAATATGATCTGATATGAAAAAGGTTCTGCCGCGTATGCGGCAGATTTTTTTGCATTAAATGTCAAAAAATCAAAATCTCTATTTGACTTTTTGACTTTATCTGTTATAATAGAACCATCAAACAGGAAAACAGTGGAGGGATACCTATGGAACAGGATAAATATACTGCGCGGACGCTGGCTGCGCTCCAATCGGCACAGCAGATTGCGGCGATGCGCTATCATCAGGAAATCACGTCGGCACATGTGCTGCTCGCACTTGCCAAAGAGCCCGAGGGACTGCTCGCAACGATCTTTGAGGCCTGCGGCGTGGATCTGCCGATGCTCAAGGCTCGTCTGGAGAAGGAGCTCGCCTCTATCCCGAGCGTGCACGGATCAAACCGTCTCGGCATGGGGATGGATATGGTGCGCGTGCTCGGTCGTGCCGAGGAGCTCGCAAAGTCCATGAAGGACGACTACGTATCGACAGAGCATCTGCTGCTCGCCATCGTGACGGACGGCAGTGAGGAGGTGCAGGCGATTGCGCGTGAGTTCGGTCTGACGAAGAGCAGCGTGCAGGATGCCATCCAGAAGAACCGCAAGCAAAACGTGACGAGTGACAACCCCGAGGAGGGCTATCAGTCGCTCGAGAAATACGGGCGCGACCTCACGGCAGCAGCGCGTGCGAACAAGCTCGACCCCGTGATCGGCCGCGACGAGGAGATTCGCCGCACGATCGAGATTCTCTCGCGCCGTACCAAGAACAACCCCGTACTCATCGGTGAGCCGGGCGTCGGTAAGACGGCGATTGTCGAAGGACTGGCACGCCGCATTGTGGCAGGCGATGTTCCCGAGTCGCTGAAGAACAAGACGCTCTACTCGCTCGACATGGGCGCACTGGTCGCGGGAGCGAAATTTCGCGGCGAGTTCGAGGAACGCCTGAAGGGCGTCCTCAACGAGATCGCAAAGTCTGAGGGGCAGATTCTGCTCTTCATCGACGAGGTGCATACGGTTGTCGGTGCGGGCGCAGCCGAGGGTGCGATGGATGCGGGCAACCTGCTGAAGCCTCTTCTCGCGCGTGGTGAACTGCGCTGCATCGGTGCTACGACACTGAACGAGTACCGCAAGTACATCGAGAAGGATACGGCACTTGAGCGCCGCTTCCAGCCCGTTATGGTCGGCGAGCCGACGGTGGAGGACACCATCTCCATCCTGCGTGGACTGAAGGATCGCTACGAGGTGCATCACGGCGTGCGCATCCGCGACGCGGCCCTCGTCGCTGCGGCGACGCTCTCTGACCGCTATATTTCCGATCGATTCCTGCCCGACAAGGCGATTGACCTCGTCGATGAGGCAGCGGCAAAGCTGCGCACGGAGATTGAGTCCATGCCCGCACCGCTCGATGAGATTCGGCGCAAAATCCTCCAGCTCGACATCGAGGAAGAAGCACTGAAGAAAGAGACAGACGAGGACTCGAAGGAAAAGCTTGCGGCACTTGTCACCGAGAAGGAAGGACTTCACGCGGAGGAGCAGAAGCTCCAAGAGAAGTGGGAAGGAGAGAAACAGGCGATTCTGCGCGTACGTGCCATCAAAAAGGAGATGGACGAGGTGCGCGGCGAGATGGAGGCGGCAGAACGTGCCCAGAATCTCGCCCGTGCGTCGGAGCTGAAATACGGCAAGATGCCGGAGCTTGAGAAGAAGCTCGCCGACGAGGAAGCGGCACTCGCTGCAAAGGCGGACGGTGAACAGATGCTCAAGGAGGAAGTCGGCGAGGAGGATATTGCCCGCGTCGTCAGCCGCTGGACCGGCATCCCCGTCACGAAGATGATGACGGGCGAGCGCGAGAAGCTGCTCCGTTTGGAGGATGTACTCCATGAGCGCGTTGTCGGACAGGATGAGGCGGTGACTGCTGTCAGCGAGGCGATTCTGCGTGCACGTGCCGGAATCAAGGATCCGAACCGTCCGATCGGCTCGTTTATCTTCCTTGGCCCGACGGGTGTTGGCAAGACAGAGCTTGCCAAGACCCTTGCGGAGTCGCTCTTTGACGATGAGAGGAGCATGATCCGCATCGATATGAGCGAGTACATGGAGAAGCACAGTGTCTCGCGTCTCATCGGCGCGCCTCCGGGATACGTCGGCTATGACGAGGGCGGTCAGCTCACCGAGGCAGTGCGCCGTCGTCCGTACAGCGTCATTCTGCTCGATGAGATCGAAAAGGCGCATCGCGACGTGTTCAACGTGCTGCTTCAGATCCTCGACGACGGACGCCTGACGGACGGCAAGGGACGTGTGGTGAACTTCAAGAACACTGTCATTATCATGACGAGCAATCTCGGCTCGCATGAGATCCTCAGCAAGGACTATGCGGAGGCAACGGCGGCAGTGAAGGCGTTGATCAAGGAATACTTCCGCCCCGAGTTCCTGAATCGCGTCGACGACACCATCGTCTTTAAGGGGCTCACGCAGGAGGATGTCAAGCGCATCGCGGCGATCATGCTGAAATCGCTCAGCAAACGCCTTGAGCGTCAGGTGGACATCGCACTCGCGTGGACGGATGATGCTCTGGAGGCACTCGCGAAGGAGGGCTTTGATCCTGACTTTGGCGCGCGTCCGCTGCGGCGTCTCCTCACACATAAGATCGAGACGGCACTCTCGAAGAAGATCATCGCAGGCGACGTGCGCGGCGGTGACACGGTCGAGCTTGGCTTTGACGGCACGGCGTTTACGTTTAAGACGCTGTAAGCGAGAGCTGCAATCGGCTCGCTGCTTTCTTCGTTGCGACGGGGGAAGCGAATATGCCATAATCCAAAAGCCTGCCCCGCTTGCGGGGAAGTGGGACCGCGAAGCGGTGGAAGGGGCACAACAGGGAGCAACGTGAAGGAGTGTTTTCCTTCATGTTGCTCCCTATTTAATTTCCGTACCAACGGTTACAGCATTTCTTCACCGTCCTGCGTTATAATTGTCACATCAAGGTGAAAATTATAATTGGTATAAAGGGGCTTTCATTATGGAAAAGATACTGGATCTGAAGAAGAGCGTTGCCGAACTGGTGGAGGAGTATCCCGAGGTACGGGAGATCATGGCGGAGGTCGGCTTCAAGGAGATCACGAATCCCGTTGCGCTCAATGTGATGGGGCGCATCATGACGATCCCGCGCGGTGCGGCGGTGAAGGGAATTGATCTCGCAAAGGTGATTGCCGCCTTCGAGGAGCACGGCTATACCGTGCTCACTGACGACGCACAGTCGCGGCAGGGACGTCTGCGCGGCTTTATCGAGCGCCTGTCGGATGGGGAGGAACTGGACTCCGTCCGCAAGGATTTTGTCAAGGAGTTCAGCCACGTCGAGGCCCATGAGATCATGGATGCAGAGCAGTCCCTCATCAAGGAGGGCATGCCGGTCAGCGAGGTGCAGCGTCTCTGTGACGTGCATTCGGCACTCTTTCATGGGACGGCGTCTGCTCCGCCCGCAGGTGCGCTTTCGCATGATGAGATTCACGCGCAGGCGGCATCGGTCGATCCGAATGATATGGACGCACTGCCCGCGGGACACCCGCTGACGATTTTGCGCGCGGAGAATCACGCCCTTGAACAGCTGCTCGATACGATTACAGCGGAGCTGGACGGCGCGAAGCGCATGGATGTCATGCTGACGCACATGCTTTCCCTCGGCGATCTGCGGATGCACTACATCAAGAAGGAAGAGCTGCTGATGCCGGTGCTCTATGACTATGGCGTTACCGGGCCGTCGCAGGTGATGTGGGGCATTGACGATGAGATGAAGCGCGAGCTCAGCATGATCATCAAGGCACTCAAGGCGGATGCAGAGACACTGCCGCTCTACGAGTCGCGCATTCGTGATCTCGTACAGCGCGTGCACGAGATGACCTTCAAGGAGGAGCGCATCCTGTTCCCGCTCAGTCTGCGGTACTTCACACAGATGGAATGGTACCGCGCCTACCACGATCTCGTGACGATGGGATCGTCCTTCGGCGTTGATCTTCCCACATGGACGGAGGCACAGGCATGGCTCGAGCAGGAAGCGGCGCGCGTGGCTGACGCGCCGTCCGAGGGAGTGCTTCAATTCCCCACGGGTACGCTTACGATGGAACAGCTGACGGCGATCTTTAAACTCCTGCCCGTTGACATCACCTTCATCGACAAGGACGACGTCGTCCGCTTCTTTACCAACGAGGGGCAGGTCTTCACGCGTCCCATGTCCGCGCTCGGGCGTGACGTGATCAACTGCCACCCGCCCGAGATCATTCCCGTCGTGCGTAATCTGATCGCGGACTTCAAGGCGAAGAAGCGCACGCAGATGATTGTCTATCGCCGCATCCGCGAGCAGCCCATCCGCGTACAGTATCAGGCGATGTACGACGCGGCCGGCGAATATCTCGGCACGGTCGAGTTTGTGACCGATCACGCCGAGGCGCTCGAGAAATTTCGCCGCTGAAATGTGACAAAAGGATATGACAATATAATAATGGAATCTTAGGCATGAACGGGAACGAAGCCGCTTCATGCCTTTTTTTTGATGGAACTTTCATTCTTGACATTGTTTGTCGAAGTAGATAATATTATGTTAGAATCAAATGAGGAGGGGCAGAAATGAACAAACGTGAAGCCTATGGAAAGCTTGTAAAAGATGCGCGGAAGTTCTATCAGGAACAGGATGGATCTTCTTTTCTGATGCCGCTTGATGAGACGTTTGGTGTTTGTAAAGAAATCAATCTTTATACCTATTGGCAGGGCAGAGGATATGCCGAAACGACACCGGAAATCAAATACCTATTGGTTGGACAGGACTGGGGCAACCCACATTCTGCGCCGAAGACGTTTCAAGATAGGATCAGAGAGATTATCAGCGGAAAAGACTTACCGTATATCAGTGACGAAAAGAAAATGGACAGTGGGTTTCAAACGGATAAAAACTTGATTGAGCTCTTTCGTCATTTGGGGTATGAAATTGCACAACAGCGGTACGATGAGCTTTTCTTTACGAATTTTTGCTTGGGCTATAGGCGTAAAGAAAGCAGCAGGGGCATGAAGAAGGAGGTCATGAATAAGGACAGGGAACGTTTTCGGGAGTTATGTATCATATTGCAGCCGAAGAATATTTTGTGCTTGGGACGCATGAGCTTTGAATGTGTTTATAAGGCACTTGTAAAAGGATCCAGAATACCATATAAGGGCTATATGAAATATATCGAAGAACATCCACAGATCAAAGCGGATCCTGCATATGGGGGCGGGGTGATCTATCCGCTGGCACATTGCGGCAGTCTTGGGATAAGGAATCGACCATTGGAGCAGCAAATTAAAGATTGGAAGTGGGTCAGGGAGAAATCCATGCAATGAGATGAAAAGGAGGGGCTGCGATGTCTCGGCAGGAACGCAGACGAATTGCGGAAGAAACCATACAGATTACGCACCAAGGCAGGTATCAAAAGCATGGCAAAACAATACTTCTTCCCAAAGAGGACTATAGCGCAGCAATTCTCATAGATGCCAAAGAGGCAAGACGTTGTGGAGAAGTTGTAAAAAGTGGCTGCTCTATATCAGATACTCCTGATATCTATGTCTTGGAGGCAGATTCTTTTGCCTGTGCCGAGGGAATGGAGAATGTACTCGTAATGAATTTCGCCAATGCACATGTACCCGGCGGCGGGTTTCGGAACGGCGCAAATGCACAGGAAGAATGCTTGTGCAGAGAGAGTACGCTTTATCACTCCATAGGCAGCGATGCGGCATACGAGATGTATGACTATAACAATCGTCGGAAAAATTCCTGTGATTCCGACTACATGATACTATCTCCCCATGTATGCGTCTTTCGGGATCTTCATGATGCTTTTTTGGATGAGCCGTTTCTGACCTCTGTCATTACGATTCCTGCGCCGAACCGCAACGGTGCGGCGCGGGAGGTTTCTCCCGATGTGCTGTCCCGTGTAATGAAATCAAGGCTAAGGAAAATGTTTGCCGTTGCCGCAGCGCATGGGTATTCGTCACTCGTTCTTGGCGCATGGGGATGCGGGGCATTTGGGCACGATCCGCACAGTGTTGCAAAGTATTTTTATGATATTCTTATGGATGAAGGATATCATAAATACTTTCAAACGATAGCATTTGCAATTATTGATAGAGGTGAAAAGAAAAATTTTCACGCATTTGCAGATGTATTTCAGAATGTTGGAACAATATGCACCAATGATACATCTAAAGCTGTGACAGCAGTGCCGGGATTTTATCAAGCAAATCATCCGTTCATCACATACAACTTTTCGCAGGAAAACATTTCGCCTGAGAATAAAGGTTATTCTTATGGCACAACCAAGAACGGAATTCCCTTTATGGCAGAAATCTGGGAGCAGACCGATGGCGATCGGGCTGTGGCATTCTATCTTCCTGTTACGGAAGACTTCATGAAGCTAGAGTGCGTGCCGCTTGTCAATGAAGCAACCGATACGAAGACCTTTTTTATTCAAAAGCCGGTCAAGGCGTTTCATGCTTTGTGTGTCGGCATGGCAGACGGCGGCATGGTGGACGATTTAAGCGTTCTGTTTGCTTATGTCAGGTTTTTGGAAGAATGTAATTTGCTTGCATTTTCAACCGACCTCCAAAATGCATATGCATTTCTCTTGACAGATGTGACAGGGCATGATCTGATTGCGATTACGATATCGCTCACAATAGAGGGGGAGACAGTGGCATCTACACCGCTTTCCTGGATTCCGTTTCACCATCCGTCCCCAAAGAGAACACATCTGCGTTTGGTGTAGTGCATTCAAAAAGGCTCATGGAAGTATATTGAGCGAAGCCTGTCAAGAAAAATACTTGACAGGTTCTTTGTTTCCCGCTATACTTGCACAAGTGTCTCCCACAATAGCCTGCCTCGCCTGCGGGGAAGGGGGACCACGCAGCGCGTGGTGGGAGGGGAGGAACGGATTGGATCAGCTCTACTATCGCGCAAAGCTATACGATCTCTATGGAGGCCTTCTGACGGGGAAGCAGAGGGAGTGCCTGCATTTACATATTGCAGAGGACTTCTCGCTCGCGGAGATTGGTGAGGAGCTCGGCATCACGCGGCAGGCGGCGCATGACAATATTCGCCGCGCAGAGCGCGCACTGGCGGAGATGGAGGAGACGCTGGGGCTCTTTGCTCGTCAACAGGAGCAGGAGCGGGCGATCGCCGCCATCTGTACGGCGCTGCGTGCGCTCCGCGAGCCGATTGGACGCGCGGATGTCCGACGCATCGCGGATGAACTGGAGCGATATACATCACAGAATGAGATATAAAGACCATGGATAAAAGGAGGTGAGGAAATGCTCTTTGAGAATCTGTCCGACCGCCTGCAGGGGATCTTCAAAAAGCTGCGCGGGCACGGAAAGCTGACCGAGGACGACGTGAACGAGGCGATGCGCGAGGTGCGCATGGCGCTGCTGGAAGCGGACGTCAACTTCAAGGTCGTCAAGGACTTCGTGAAGCGCGTCAAGGAGCGTGCCGTCGGGCAGGAGGTGCTCGACACACTCACGGCGGCACAGGCCGTTGTCAAGATCGTTGACGAGGAACTCACCGCACTGATGGGCGGGACGGAGAGCCGCCTCAACATCAGTCCGAACCCGCCGACTGTCATTATGCTCGTCGGCCTCCAAGGCTCGGGTAAGACCACATCGGCGGGCAAGCTCGCGCTCATGCTCAAGAAACAGGGCAAGCGTCCGCTGCTCGTTGCTGACGACATCTATCGTCCCGCTGCCATCAAGCAGCTTGAGGTCATTGGCGGCAAGGTCGATGTGCCCGTCTTTTCGCAGGGGCAGAAGGATGCCGTCGCCATTGCGCGTGCGGCAATCGCACATTCTTCCTCCCACGCCAACGACGTTGTCATCATTGATACAGCGGGGCGCCTGCAGATTGATGAGACGCTCATGCAGGAGCTGCGCGACATCAAGGCGGAAGTAAAGCCGCATGAAATCCTCCTCGTCGTGGATGCCATGACAGGACAGGAAGCCGTAAACGTCGCCGAGGCGTTTGACGCCTCGCTCGGCCTGGACGGCGTCATCATGACGAAGCTGGACGGTGATGCGCGCGGCGGCGCGGCGCTCTCCATCAAGGCGGTAACGGGCTGTCCCCTGAAATTCGTCGGTATGGGCGAAAAGCTCGAGCCGCTTGAGGTGTTTCATCCCGACCGTATGGCGTCGCGTATCCTCGGCATGGGCGATGTGCTCTCTCTTGTGGAGAAGGCACAGGAGAACTTCGATCTCGAGAACGCGAAGAAGATGGAGGAGAAACTCCGCCGCAACGACTTCACGCTCGATGATTTCCTCGATCAGATGCAGCAGGTTAAAAAACTTGGTTCGCTCAGCAACATCCTCGGCATGATCCCGGGAATGGGCGGTCTGAAGAAGAAACTCGGTGATCAGGAGTTTGACCTCGATGGGAAAGAGATGCGTCGGCTTGAAGCGATCATCCGCGCGATGACGCCGAAGGAGCGCGCAGACATCACGATCATCAACGGCAGTCGGCGCAAGCGCATTGCCGCCGGCAGCGGGACGCGCGTGCAGGACGTCAACAAACTGCTCAAGCAGTTCGGCGAAATGCGCAAGATGATGAAGAAGATGAAGAAAATGAAGGGGAAGGGCGGGATGCCCGCCATGCCGTCCATGGGCGGCATGGGACTCCCCAAGATGCCGTTCTTTAGGTAGTGCGGCAGAGTCCAACGAAAGGTGGTGAAATTATGGCAGTCAAGATTCGTTTGAACCGTATGGGCGCGAAGAAGAATCCCTTCTATCGCATTGTAGTCGCTGATTCGCGTGCACCGCGCGACGGGCGATTCATCGAGATCCTTGGAAATTACGATCCGTCGAAGCAGCCCGCACTCGTCAATATCGACGAGGAGAAGGCGATCGATTGGATGAAGAAGGGCGCACAGCCGACAGACACCGTCAAGAACATTCTGAGCAAGAATGGCACGATGGCGAAGTTCGCTGAGGCAAAGCGTCAGAAGGACTGATGCGTGACGCGCGATTCGATGGGGGGATATCCTCTCCTGCAGAGGACTTCCCGTCGCGTGCGCACACGGCGATGAGGAGAGACGACGCGCATGAAAGAGATAGTCGAGGTTATTGCGAAATCCTTGGTAGATCATCCGGAAGCTGTCGTCGTTGACGAAACACAGGATGATCAGGAGATCATTTTAAGACTTCGTGTGGCGGAGGATGACATGGGAAAGGTCATCGGCAAACAGGGGCGGATCGCAAAGGCGCTTCGCAGTGTTGTCAAGGCCGCTGCCA
This sequence comes from Selenomonas sp. oral taxon 478, assembly GCF_001189555.1. Taxonomy (NCBI): domain Bacteria; kingdom Bacillati; phylum Bacillota; class Negativicutes; order Selenomonadales; family Selenomonadaceae; genus Selenomonas; species Selenomonas sp. oral taxon 478. The sequence continues at coordinate 1,799,564 of NZ_CP012071.1, forward strand.
CGAAGGAGAATAAGCGGGCGACAGTCGAGATCGGCTGAGCCGGGCGGAGTGCCGATAAGGTGCACCCCTGTAAAACGGCGGCATATATTCCGTCGTTTTTTCATAAGGAGAGATTAGAGTGGATTCTATTTCAATCAAGGTACCCGTTACCGTTAAGGCGAAGCTGACGGAAAAATTGCGTGCGAAGATGCTCAAGGAGATGGAGGAAGGACTCAGCCGTGCGGAGCTCGAACTCCAGCAGCTTGGCATTCAGGAAAAGCGTGTGATGCAGGAAGCCGAGCAGGGCGAACTCACCCCGCAGGCAATCCAGAACATCAATAACATTCGTCAGGAGCGTCAGCGGCGCATGGACTACGTTGAGGAGACGCGCGCTCATCAGGAGGAATTGCAGAAGTTTGCCGAGGGAGCGGAGATTGTGCAGGGGACACTTGAACGTCAAGTCGAAGCCAAGGTCGGCGACGATATGCGTGAGCTGATGAACGTCGAGATTCTGGTGGAGGATGACAAGATTGTCGCAATCCGTTCCTGATGAGCGCATCGTCATCGGCCGCATCGGCGCACCGCACGGCGTGCGCGGCGATCTGCGCATTATCCCCCTGACGGATTTCCCCGGGCGCTTTGCACAGATGCGGGAGGTGATGGCAGGGGATGAGCTCCTTCATATCACTGCCGTCAAGCCGCAGGGGCGGAATATTCTCATGCATTTTCGGGAATACGATGTGCGTGAGACGGCGCAGCGCCTCACGGGACGTGTGCTGACGGTGCCGCGTGCGGAAGCGGCACCGCTTGACGAGGGCGAGTATTATGTGTTCGACATCGTCGGCCTCACGGTGCGCGATGAGGATGGAAATGAACTCGGTACGGTGACGGATGTTCTGCGGACGGGCAGCAACGATGTCTATGCGGTACGGGATGCCGAGGGGCACGAACTCCTTGTACCCGCACTGCGTACCGTGGTGCAGAACATTGACACAGCGGGCGGCTGTATGACCGTGCGCCTGCCGGAATAGCGGACGGAGATGATCTCTGTCCGCGTTTTCTTTGCGCAAATTTCTGTGTCATGCTATAATAGTAAGAACTATGGGAGTACTGATACATTCAGCGATTCCCTAGGTCGCTATTTTTTTCATAAGGGGACGAACTATGCTCACTTGTGTTACGCATTCACCGGAAGAGACAGCGCATTTAGCGGGGACAATCGGCAAAATCATCCGTGAGGGGACGGTCATCTGCCTCGATGGAGAACTCGGCGTAGGCAAGACCCTCTTTGTGCGGGCTCTCGCCCGCACTCTCGGCGTGGAGAGCGATGTGACCAGCCCTACCTTCAACCTTATGAACATCTATGAGGCGGCGTGCCCGATCGTGCACTTTGATCTCTATCGTATCGCTTCCGAGGAGGAGTTGGAGGATATCGGCTTCTTTGAATATGCAGAGGCGACGGAGGGAATTGTGCTGATCGAGTGGGCAGAGAAGTTTCCCAATGCCATCCCCGCAGATCATCTCTCGGTACGGATTGATGCACTCGATGCTGAGAAGCGGAAGTTTACCTTTATTGCCGCTGGGGAAAAGAGCGAGGCGCTCTTGGAGGAGTTGAAACGCATTGTTGATCGTGAGCCTTGATACGTCCTCGCAGGTATCGAGCGTAGCGGTGCTCTCTGAGGAGCGTGTCGCCGCCGAGGTGAGTATGCAGGGCGCATTGACGCATTCCGAGACACTCATGCCGCATATCAAGATGGCTCTGCAGATGGCGCGTGCCAAGAAAACGGAACTCGATGGGATTGCCGTCAGTATCGGGCCGGGGTCCTTCACGGGGCTGCGCATTGGTCTTGCGGCGGCAAAGATGATGGCGTACGCACTGAACATCCCCATGATCTGCGTGCCGACACTGGAGGCGCTCGCCTGTCACTATATGGGTTCTGTAGGGCTGCGCATTCTCCCGATGATGGATGCACAGAAAGGAAATGTCTACGTGCAGGAATTCAGGTGGTGTCCCGAGGGGGAAGGCGTGCGCCTTTCTGAGGAGCATTCACTCTCCATCCTGCCGCTGACCGAGGTGCTCGACGCACTCGCGGGAACGGAGCTGCCCGCCGTTTTGCTTGGCGATGCCACGCGGCGGAACGATTTCCCTGCGCTTCCTGCCAATGTCGGGATTGCTCCCCTGCATCTGCGCATGCCGCGTGCGGCGTGTGTGGGGCTGGCAGGACTTGCCAGGTTGCAGCGGGGGGAGACGGACGACCCCGTGACAGCGGCACCGCTCTATCTGCGCCGCAGTGAGGCAGAGGTGCTGTGGGAGCAGCGGCATGGCGGAGCGGCGGCATCATGATCTCCTTTCGTCCGCTTGCTCCGGAGGATGCGGACGCCGTGGCTTGCATTGAGCGAGAGAGTTTTCCGACACCGTGGTCGCGCGAGGATTTTTGGCGCGAGGCGTTGAATGACTTTGCCTGTTATATCGTTGCACTTGAGGGCACGGCAGTGATCGGCTTTGCCGGCTGCTGGATTTCCTTTGAGGAAGCACAGGTCACAAATATCGCGCTGACAGCGATGCAGCGCGGCAGGGGCTATGGACATCTGCTCATGTGTGCGCTGATGCGCGCGGCAGCGGAGCGCGGCGTCGAGCGTATGACCCTCGAGGTGCGCCCGTCGAATCTGCCCGCCCGCCGTCTTTATGAGCGGCTGGGATTTGTGGAGATCGGTATCCGCAAGGGCTACTATCAGGACAACAACGAAGATGCCATTCTCATGTGGAATACGAAATTAAGGGATACACTGTCTGATGAAAGATGTGCAAGAGAGACTGACGCTCGGGATTGAGACAAGCTGCGATGAGACATCGGCAGCCGTACTTCGTGGGACACGTGAACTCCTGTCCTGCGTGATTTCAACGCAGATACCGATTCATCAGAAATACGGCGGCGTTGTTCCTGAGATTGCTTCGCGCAACCATATCCTGAGCATTCTGCCCGTCGTACAGCAGGCACTCGACGAGGCGAAAGCGGAGCTTGCGGCGATGGATCAGATCGCTGTCACGTATGGCCCTGGACTCGTGGGGGCGCTGCTTGTTGGTGTGTCGGCGGCAAAGGCGTTGGCGTTTTCGCTCGACGTGCCGCTCATCGGTGTGAATCATCTTGAGGGGCATATCTTTGCGAATTTCATCGAGACCCCCGATCTCACGCCGCCCTTTATCGCGCTTGTCGTCTCGGGCGGGCATACGGCACTCGTCGATGTGGCGAACTATGAGACGTTCCGTCTGATGGGCAGTACGCGTGATGATGCGGCAGGCGAGGCGTTTGATAAGGTCGCGCGCGTGCTCGGCCTTCCCTATCCGGGCGGTCCTGAGATCGATCGACTCGCCCGCGAGGGGGATCCGCAGGCGATTGACTTTCCGCGCGCGCTTGCGCAGGAGGGAAACTATGAGTTCAGCTTCAGCGGTCTGAAATCCGCCGTGTTGAACTACATCAACGGTCAGCGCATGAAGGGACGGGAACTCCGCGCGGCAGATATTGCGGCATCGTTTCAGGTTGCCGTCACTGAGGTGCTCGTTCACAAGGCGTTCGAGGCGATTCATGCGGCGGGGCGGGATACCCTCGTCCTTGCCGGCGGCGTTGCGGCAAATGCCGCCCTCGAGCAGCAGCTCCGTATGAGGGCAGAGCAGGAGGGCATCCGCTATCTCTATCCTTCGCTGCGCCTCTGTACGGACAACGCAGCCATGATTGCCTGCCGCGGTGCCTATCAGGCGGCAGCAGGCAAGTACAGCGATCTCTATCTGAATGCTGTGCCGGGACTGGATTTTGTTTGCAATTGTAAGAGCTGATGTGCCATGGTGCATCGGCTCTTTTTATTTGTCCATAGCCCTTCATGACAAAGGGCAAGGTCTTTTCATTGCAATGATGAATCCCATTCGTTATAATGAGGCCTGTCAGGGGGGCGAGAGGGGGGCGGTCACATGGAACTGACGGCACGTATGCGGACGATACTGTCTCTGCTTCTTGCCGCATACGGCTATGTGACTGCCGAACATATCGCCGCAGAGCTCGGTGTCAGCGCACGTACTGTGACGCGCGAGATGCACGGGATCGAAACGGCACTGAAGTCCTATGGCGTGATGCTCCTTCGGCGCACGGGTGCGGGATTCATGCTCAGTGGGGATGCCGCAGCGCTTGGACATCTGCGCACGGAGCTCTCTTTGGCGGATGTGCACAGCACACTGACCCCCGATCAGCGGCGTTCCATCCTGATCGCGCGTCTCCTCATGGCGGATGAGCCGCTCAAGCTATTTGCTCTGGCGCATCTTCTGCACGTGACCGACAGTACCGTCAGTCACGATCTCGATCGCCTGCAGCCGTGGCTCGCCGCACAGCAGATCACACTCGTGCGCCGTCCCGGACTCGGCGTCTACGTTGAAGGGGCGGAGCAAGATATCCGCCGCGCACTGGTTCGCATCATCCACGACTATGTGGATGAAAAGGAACTCCTTGCCCTCATCGGGGACGATGCGGCTGAGGAGGGGCCGGCGTACGCGGCGGATCGTGCCCTGCTCGGTCTCGTTGATCCCGCGCAGATCCGTCGCATTGATGATGCTGTTGCAGCGGAGACGCAGAATCGGCACATCCCAGACAGTGCACGCGTCGGACTTGTTGTCCACCTCGCGCTCGCCGTGCGGCGGCTGCAGCAGGGCGATACGATTGCGATGGATGCGGGGACGCTGGAGGAGCTGCAGGATACCGAAGAATTTTCTGTGGCAGAGACGATTGCGGTGCGGATGGGGGAGGTATTCTCCATTTCCATCCCCGCAGCGGAGATCGGCTATATCACCATGCATCTGCTCGGTGCGCGCGGCATGACCCTCCCCTCGGGGGGCGGGCGCGTGGATAATTTCAGGTTGGTGCAGATCGCGCAGTCGATCATGCGGCGCGCCTCTGAAAAGAGCGGTGCGCCGCTCATGCGCAGCCGTACGCTGCTCACGGGGCTCGTGAATCACCTTGCTCCGGCACTGCATCGTCTGAAACTCCACATGGATATCCGCAATCCTCTGCTCGCGCAGATGGAGGAAGAACATCCGGAGCTCATGGAGATTGCACGGCATGCGATTCCCATGATGGAGGAGGAGGCAGGGATGCCGGTGCCCGATGATGAGGTTGCCTATATTGCAATTCACATCGGTGCGGCACTGACGGAGGCGGGCGGGGATCACCCCGCCGCACGTGTTCTGGTCGCCTGTCCGACAGGGCTTGGGACGAGCCGCCTGCTTGCGAGCCGTCTGCGCCGATCTTACGAGCGGATTCGTGTGGTCGGTGTCGTCTCCTCGCTTGCCCTTACTGCGCAGGAGATCCTGCGGCGTTCAGCGGACTTCGTGGTCTCTACGGTGCCGCTTTCGCCGCTTCCTGTTCCGGTCGTTGTTGTCAGTGTATTTTTGACGGCAGCAGATCGGGCACAGATCGATGCCGTCCTTGCCGGCTGCAGCGTACATCATGCGGAGGTGCCGGCGGCTCCCGCGCCGCTGCCGTTCCCTGCAGTGATAGCAGAGATTCATCGCCGCAGCGGATTGATCTGCGATCTGCTCACGGACTTTCACCTGCAGGAAAATGTATCGGCGGCGTCCATTGAGCAGCTTGCCAATGCGGCGGCGCATCTTCTCCTCGCAGAGGATGCGGCGGCGAAAGATTTTGCCGACGAACTCCTGCGGCGGGAGCGCATCGCTCCGACGTGGGCTGCGCCGCAGATGATTCTTCTCCATGGGTGTTTTGCACGGCAGGAGAGAGCGCGCTTCGGCGTTATGCATCTTGAGCATCCGCTCCCTTACGGAGGGGGTGCCGTACAGACCGCATTGGTCATGCTCGTGCCGGCGGGAGAGACGGAGATGGAACGGCAGATACTCGGGCATGTTGCAGCACAGATTGCAGACCGCCCGGCGTTTGCCGACATCCTCGCGCGCGGGGATGCGGCGGGGATACGCCGCGAGCTCGAATACGTTTTGGAAGAGCATTTTCGGGAACATCTCGAACAACTCTTGTAAAGAATCACTGATAAATTCAGTGATTCAACAAATAACGGGGCTGAAATGCTCCATATCGTTCTGCTTTTACAAAGGGGGATTTTTATGAGTCAGCAAGGCGGAGGGGCACAGGAGGCCATGCAGAAGTTTGGCCGCTTCCTGTCCGGCATGGTGATGCCGAACATTGGCGCATTTATCGCATGGGGCTTTCTAACGGCACTCTTTATTCCGACGGGCTGGATGCCGAATGAGTATCTGGCACAGGTCGGCGCACCGATGAGCAAGTGGCTCATCCCGCTGCTGATCGGCTACAGCGGCGGTGCAGCAGTCTACGGACACCGCGGCGGCGTCATGGCAGCGATTGCCACATCGGGCATCATCGCGGGCTCGGAGATTCCGATGTTCCTCGGCGCCATGATTATGGGACCTCTGGGCGGCTATCTGATCAAGAAGTTTGACAATGCCGTGCGTGACAGCATCCCGGGCGGATTCGAGATGCTCGTCAACAACTTCTCGCTCGGCATCTTCGGCGGCATCCTCGCAATGATCGCCTTTGCTGTAGTCGGCCCAGTGGTCAGCGGCGCAAACAACATCCTGCGCAGCGGCGTGGAGGCGATTGTCGCGGCAGGACTTCTGCCGCTGGCATCCATCATCATTGAGCCCGCAAAGGTGCTCTTCCTCAACAATGCACTGAATCATGGCGTGCTCAGCCCGCTCGGTATTCAGCAGGCACAGGAATACGGCAAGTCCATGTTCTTCCTGCTCGAGGCGAACCCCGGGCCCGGCTTTGGTATTCTGCTTGCCTACTGGATGTTCGGCAAGGGCATGGCTAAGTCGTCCTCGCCGGGAGCCATGATTATCCACGTACTCGGCGGTATTCACGAGATTTACTTCCCGTACATCCTTATGAAGCCGATCCTCATCATCGCCGCGATTGCGGGCGGCATGTCCGGCGTCTTTACGCTTGGCCTCCTCGGCGGCGGTCTGATTGCTCCGTCCTCTCCGGGCTCGATCTTCGCGATTATCGCGATGACCCCGAACACCTCGGCACTTGTTGCAAATCTTTCGGCATTTGCCGTAGCGACGGCGGTGTCCTGCGCGGTTGCTTCTGTCTTTATCAAGATGTCGAAGGACGTCGAAGATGAATCGCTCGAGTCGGCGCGTGAGGATATGGCAGAGCGCAAGAATCGCGGCAAGGAGCTGCCCGCAGAGAAGAAGGTTGCGGGCAAGGATCTGAAGGTCATCGTCTACGCCTGCGATGCGGGCATGGGCTCGTCAGCACTCGGTGCGGCAGCACTGCGCAAGAAACTCAAGAAGGACGGCTATAAGGATATCTCTGTGACGAACTGCGCCATCGGTGCAATCCCGCAGGAAGCACAGCTGGTCATCTCGCATGAAAAACTCGCCGAGCGTGCCCTTGCGGATTCGCCGCAGGCAGAGCATATCTGGGTGCGCGACTTTACGCAGAACAACGTCTATGAGATCGTTACGGCTCGCCTGAAAGAGGCGGCAGTGGAGACCTCTGCACCGACCACAGACGCACAGGAAGAGACAGCAGAGACGGTGAGCGCAGATGTTCTGCGTCAGGAAAACGTGAAGATCGGACTCCCGTCGGTCAGCCGTGAGGAAGCAATCACGGCGGCAGGCAAGATGCTCGTTGCGAGCGGCTACGTCGATGAGGGCTATGTACAGGGCATGCTCAACCGCGAGCATGATCTTTCCACCTACATTGGCAAGGGCATTGCCATCCCGCACGGAGAAAACGCAGTCAAGGATACGATCAAGAAGACGGGCATTGTCGTCTGTCAGTATCCCGACGGTGTGAAGTTCGGCGATGAGACGGCATATCTTGTGATCGGCATCGCGGGCGTCGGCAACGATCATCTTGCGATCCTTGCCAATATCGCAACGATGGTCGGCGACTACACGGATGAGCAGCTCGAGCAGCTCTTCAAGACGAAGAGTGCCGATGAACTCTATCACGTCTTTACGAAAGCGGATTGAAAGGACATGACCATGAAACAGGCAATCCATTTCGGCGGCGGCAACATCGGCCGCGGCTTTATCGGGGAACTGCTCGTGCGCTCGGGCTATGAGGTCACCTTCGTCGATGTGTCGGATGCACTGGTGGATGAGATCAATGCACGCCGTTCCTACGATATCGAGGTGGTCGGCGATACGCCGAAAAAAATCCACGTCGAGCATGTCAAGGCGATCAACAGCAACAAAGATCTTGAGGCACTGCTCGATGCGTTCGTCACGGCGGACATTGTCACCACGGCGATCGGGCCGAATATCCTGAAATTCATTGCGCCGAACATTGCCAAGGGGATTGTGCGGCGCCTTGAAAAGACGGATGCACCGCTGAACATTATCGCGTGTGAGAATATGGTCGGCGGCTCGACGGTGCTGAAGAATTTTGTCTACGAGCACCTCGCTGACGATATCAAGGAGAAAGCCGCGCGCTGCATCGGATTCCCCGATGCGGCGGTTGACCGCATCGTGCCGATTCAGCACAACGAGGACCCGCTGCTTGTCAAGGTTGAGCCGTTCTGTGAATGGGACGTCGACCGCACGGGTGTCGTCGGTGCAGAGCCGCAGATCGAGGGGCTGACGTGGGTCGATAACCTCGAAGCCTACATCGAGCGCAAGTTGTTCTCCGTCAATACGGGACACGCCTCCATTGCCTACATGGCATACCTCAACGGGATTGAGGACATCGCATCGGCGATGAAGAACGAGGAGATCGTCGCGTTCGTCCGCCGCGTCTGGGCAGAGACGAGTGAACTCCTGATCGAGAAATACGGCTTTGACCGTGAAGCGCATACGAAATACATCCATACGGCAGAGGAGCGGTTCAAGAATCCGCATCTCTCCGATGCTGTGACGCGCGTTGCACGCGGGCCGAAGCGCAAGCTCGGCGCGAAGGACCGCCTCGTCTCGCCCGCCAATCAGCTTGTCGCACGCGGGAAAAAACCCGAGGCGCTTGCGACGGTCATCGCCGCCGCCCTCCATTTCGACTACGCGGAGGATCCTGAGGCAGTCGAGGTGCAGACGTATCTCAAGGAGCACGGCTTCGAGAAAGCACTCACGTACTTCACGGAGATTCCGGCGGGCTCAGAGCTGTTCAAGCTCGTCGCAGAGAAGAATGCAGCGCTGAAAAAGTAAATTCCAAGGAGGGGCTGTTGCATGAAGTTGCAAACTTCGTGCAACAGCCCCTCCTTTGTGCCCCTTCCACCGCTTGCGCGGTCCCCCTTCCCCGTGATAACGGGGAAGGCTTAGGATAACGGCATATTAGGATGGGAGGGATATGCAACACCCCCTTTCTCATAGGGATGACGGTACAATCGACGTATCGTCATCCTTTTTTATATCCTGATTCCTGTGTTATAATGAAAGAAGTACTTCTTTTGCGATAGGGAGGATTTACATGAATTACCGTAAATTAGGGAATCTCACGGTCTCATCCGTTGGGCTCGGGTGTATGGGGATGAGTCAGGGCTATGGTGCACCTGCCGACAAAAAGGAGATGCGCGAGCTGATCGCCGCCGCTGTGGATATGGGCATCACGCTCTTTGATACGGCGGAGGTATACGGTACGCCCGATGATCCGCATGACAACGAGCGGTTGGTCGGCGCAGCCCTTGCGCCATATCGGGATAAGGTCGTCCTCGCGACGAAGTTCGGGATCCATTTCGATATGAGACTGCTGAAAGAGGGCAAAAGCCCCATCGTCCCAGACGCACGGCCAGCGGTGATCCGAGCATCGGTGGATGCCTCTCTGCAGCGGCTTGGGACAGATCACATCGACCTCTTCTATCAGCATCGCGTCGATCCAAAGATTCCTGCTGAGGAGGTCGCGGGTGTGATGGCAGAGCTGATAAAGGAAGGAAAAATTCTTCACTGGGGGATCTCGGAGGCCTCGGAGGAGGATATTCGCCGTGCGTACGCCGTTTGTCCGTTGACTGCCGTGCAGAATCGTTACTCCATGATGGCGCGCACGCATGAGCGGATTTTCCCCGTTCTCGAGGAACTGGGAATCGGCTTTGTCGCGTTTTCGCCCTTTGCCAACGGCGTGCTGACCGGTGCGTATGACAGGACGTCGGCCTTTGCAGAGGGGGATATGCGTGCGCGTATGCCCCAGTTCAGCGCAGCGGCGATGGCGGAGAATGCAGAGCTTCTCGCTCTCCTGCGTACGCTCGCGGAGGAAAAGGGAGCGACGAGCGGACAGATTGCGCTCGCGTGGATGCTCTGCAAAAAGCCATACATTGTGCCGATCCCAGGAACGCGCAAGCGTGCGCGGCTGACGGAGAATGCAGGAGCCGCCGATATCCTGCTTTCGGCAGGAGAGGTCGCCGCCATTGATGCGGAGCTTGACGGGATGCCAATGTCTGCCGTCTTTGGAGAAATTCGTATGAAAAAGCAAGGAAGTGTAAGGAATGTCACATAGACGTGATAAATGTTATATATCGTTAAAAATGAGAAGAAGTATTCGGAACGTGACGAGAAGCGTTCAGATACTTCTTTTTCTTCAATAATCACACGATATAAAGTGAATTCATTTTTGAAATAGTCTACACACATAAAAATATTTTATACAAAAAAAGTATTTTATATTCTATTCAGATACGTGTTAAAATAAATCAAAGTTATGGAAGGAATGAATATGGTTGAAATCTCCTTTAATCAAGTCAGTCACAGCTTCGGATCCCATGAAATCCTGCGGCAGCTGACATATTCCTTTCGTAGCGGCGTCATTACCTCCGTTGCGGGGGGGAACGGGAGCGGCAAATCGACGCTGCTCCGTCTCGCAGGTCGTCTGATCCTTCCGACGAAAGGAAAGATTGAGACGGCACTGGATGGCAGCTTGATCTGCGGAGCGGACTATCGCCGCATCCTCGCTATGGCGACACCCGAGATGGAGCTATATACCCGCCTTTCCGTACGTGAGAATCTGACCTTCTTTCTCTCCGCACGCGGGATCTGCCCAGCGGATGGATTGCTGGAAGGACTCTTGGAGCGTGTGGGACTGTCGTCTGAGGTGCTGCCGCGCATGGCGGGGGAACTCTCGACGGGTATGCGTCAGCGTGTACGACTCGCCGTTCTCCTCGGAGCAGACGCACCCATCTGGCTCCTCGACGAGCCGGGACTTGCCCTCGATGTGCACGGACGGGAACTGCTCACCGCGGAGGCGCGGCATGCAGCTGAGCGCGGACGCCTCATCCTGTGGGCGACGAATGAACCGGAGGAAAGGAAGGCGGCGGATGCGTGCATCGATCTTACCGATAGTTCTGCACGTTGCTGCTAAGGAACTGCGTGACGGCGTACGCCACCGTGCGGGCTATGTCACGATGGGGATGTTCGCACTCACGGTGATCGCGTTCATGAGTATGTCGCTTGCGTGGGGGACGATGGATGTCCGTCTTGCCGCAACGCTGTTCTGGATTGTCCTGTTCTTTGCAGCGACGCTGCAGGGAGAACGGCTTTTTGCTGAGGAGGAGGCCGCGGGAACACTGCTTTTCCTTCGGATCTACGTTCCGGCGCAGGCCGTGCTCTTCGGCAAGATGGCAGCACATCTCGTCACACTCATCGTTCTCGCTGTCATTACATTGCCCCTTGTGATCATTTTGATGGATGCACCGCTCGTCCTCAATGCCGTTTTTCTCGGGACACTGCTTCTGGGACTTTGGGGCATGGCAGCGGCGGATACGCTCCTCGCGGCGGTCGCCGCAGGAGCGAGCGTACGCGGCGGGCTCGTTCCCGTGCTCCTGCTTCCGTCGATGCTGCCGATTCTCCTGCCTGCGATCTCTCTCTCGGCGGGTGGAGGAGAGCCGGCGCTCCTTGGCGGTATGGCCCTCTACGATATGATGCTCACAGTGGGGGCATCGATACTGTTTGATTCTCTCTGGATCGAGAGTTAGATAGGAGTCTTAATGCTTGTCGGAGTGATTGCCGTGCTGACACTCGCATCGCTCGGTGCCGTGTTCTTCATCGTTCCGCCCGCGGAAGGGCTGGGGAACTATGTGCGCATCGCATTCTTTCACATTCCAACGGCATGGGTCGCCGTCGTCGCATTCTTCGGTGCTGCCTACTGGGGCGCACGCTATCTGAAGACGAGGGAGCTGCACTATGACGCAAAGAGCGCCCGCTCTGCCATCCTCGGTCTGATCTTCACCCTCATGGCGACGGTGAGCGGGGCTGTCTTCTCCAAGCTGACATGGGGCGCCTACTGGAACTGGGATCCCCGGCAGACGACGATCTTCGTCCTCCTGCTGATCTATGCCGCATACGTGACACTGCGCATGACGATGCGGGACGAACGCGCCCGTGCCTCCTCCTCTGCCGTGTATGCGCTCTTCTCCTTTATCGCTGTTCCTTTTCTGGTCTTTATCCTGCCGCGAATGTTCTTCTCTCTCCATCCATCCCCCGTCCTCAATGAGACAGGACGCATCGATATGGATGCAGTGATGCTCGGGACACTCGTGCTTGCATTGATTGATATGACACTGATCTACATTTGGCTGATGAAACGGGGGGAACCCAATGCGTAAATATTTTTTCCTCATTCTGATTCTGGGATTTATCGGCTATGCCGGCTACTTCTTTGCCGACTCGGTCACACCGTACGTCAGTGTAGCAGACGCGCGCGCCGCACAGCGCAATGTGCAGGTCAAGGGCGTCCCCGACGGCACGGTTGCCCCGCACATGGAGGACGGACATTTTGTCTTTTCCATCGCCGATGAGGATACGGGAGAGACGATGCTCGTACGGTACAAGGGAGCAAAGCCGGATACGTTCGACGACGCATATCACGTTGTCGCCATTGGGAAATATACGGGCGATGCCTTTGCAGCGGATAAGCTGCTCATCAAATGCCCGTCCAAATATGAGGAAGAAAAAGGAAAGGCTCGTGTATGATCGGTACGGTACTGTTGGGGTTTGTTCTTCTCTTTGCACTCAGTGCAGTGTTCTTTGATGCCAAGGACAGTGATCGCGGCAGCCGCATCTCTGCCATCCTCGCAGGGCTTGCTGCCATCGGTGCATCAGCCGTTCTCTTTGCCATCATCCTGTCCAATGATTTCAGCTACTCGTATGTGGCGAGCTACTCCTCCATCGATCTGCCGCTGGTCTACAAGATCTCGGCATTCTGGGCAGGGCAGCAGGGCTCGTTCCTCCTCTGGCTCCTCATTCACGCACTTGTTGGTACGTACATGGTCTGCACCAACCGTCTGACGGCGACGGGGCGGATCATCTATCATCTCCTGACGGCGATGCTCGTCATTCTCGTATTCATCAAGAGTCCCTTTGCTCCCGCCGAGCATATTATGCCCGACGGGTACGGGATGAACCCGCTGCTGCAGGATCCGTGGATGGCCGTGCATCCGCCGATCATCTTTATCGGCTATGCACTCCTCGCCGTTCCCTTTGTTTACTCGCTTGAGAGTATGATGCGCAGCCCCGCAGACGGGAACTTTCTCGCACCGATGCGCCGCTGGACGCTTATCGCGTGGTCGTTTCTCGGCGCAGGCATCTTTATCGGCGGCTACTGGGCATACAAGGTGCTCGGCTGGGGCGGTTACTGGGGCTGGGATCCCGTGGAGAACTCCTCGCTCGTACCGTGGCTGCTCTCCTGTATCCTGCTCCATCTGATTGCCGTCGCACGTACGCGGCGCGGCGCGTTCTATCTCGTCCATCTCGCTGCGGTATTCTCCTACGCGTTCGTCCTCTATGGGACGTTCCTGACGCGCAGCGGTATTCTCGGAGACTTCTCCGTACACTCCTTTGCGGGGTCGGACATCGGCTTTTACATCGCCCTTGCGAATGGCATCATCCTGCTCTTTGGACTCATCGTCCTTGTGCGTCAGATGGATCGTCTTCCACAGGGAGCAATCTACAGCGAACACCGCAGCCGCAGCTTCCTCATCCTGCTCGGCATGCTGCTCCTCGTATTCATCACGGTTCTCGTGTTCTTCGGTATGTCGATGCCGCTGATCTCGGGGCTCATGGGCGAGAGTGCGGCGGTGGATACGAGCTACTACGTGCGGACGACCCTGCCGATTGCCATCGTACTTGCCCTCTTGATGGGGCTCGGCACACTCATGTCGTGGAGCGGAACAATGGGGAAGCGTCCCTACTGGATCTTCGCACTCACCGTGCTCGGCGGCGTTGCAGCGGGGGCGGTCGGCGTCACGGATATCCCCTCCGTCCTTCTCGCATCCTTTGCGCTCTTTGCTGCAGCTGCGGCTGCTGAGACCTATCGTCGGCATCAGATCGGTGTCGGCGGACTGCTTGCCCACGTCGGCACAGGCACAGCGCTCCTTGCCTTTATCCTTTCGGGCAGCGGCAGTCAGACGACATCCGTCGATCTGACGCCGGATGTTCCGCAGGAGGTCTACGGACACACAGTGGTCTATCGCGGACAGAACTTTGCCGACAGCGGCAAGGAAAAGTCCTATCGCTACGAGGTGGACGGAACGCCTGCTGAAGCAGTCACGAAACTGCGCGGGAGCGGCGAGGATGCGGCACGTGAGCCCGCGATTGCCAGAAGTCTTGCGGGGGATCTCTACATCGCTCCAACGCCGACGACGGCAGAACACGATGAGATGATCCTGCGGCGCGGCAGGACGGTCATGGGCATCAACGACTATGCCTACCGCTATGAGGGCGTATCCTTTGAACCGCAGGGCGGCGGAAAGACCCTCGTCACCGCACAGATTGCGCTGACGGACGGGGAGGCAGTGGATACGGCCGAACCAACGATACTTGCCACCGATACGGGAGGGACATCCCGCCCGGTCGATGTGATGAATGGCAAATTCCGCATACGCCTTACGGGTGTATCTGCGGATGAGCGTGATATACGTCTGGAGATTCTGCCCTCCTTGGCGGAGGAGATGGCGATGCCGGTGACGGCTTCCATCAGTACGAAGCCCGGTATATCGCTCCTGTGGCTCGCCTGTGTGCTCGTGACAATCGGCGGTCTCGTCGCGGCACGGCAGACGGTAAGTCCAGCCAAAGGGGGTGACGCGGAAGATCCGCTCGGTAAGAAATCATAGAAGGGAGGAAGGACACATGAATTTGAAGGAGTTCGTGCAGCAGAACACACTCCGCTGCGTCATCGGCGCATTTGTTCTGGGCATCATCGTCGTTGCGGGCGGTATGGTCATGGACAAGGCGTCGGCATCACCGAAATTCTGCGGAACCTGTCACGCCATGAAGCACGAAGCGGCGACACATGCCATGTCGACCCATGCGGACGTTGCCTGTGTGGAGTGCCATCTGCCGCACGAGAATGTTGCCATTTACTATATGGAAAAAGGGCAGACCGGTATGCACGATACGCTGCATCAGGTGCTGAACGACTACCCCGTGCACATCAAGATCTCGGATCATGGGCGGGATATCGTCAACAGCAACTGCCTGCGCTGTCACAGCTCGACAATGGGCAATGTATGCGTGGATAAGGGCAAGGACGGAAGTGCGACCTGCACGAAGTGTCACAGCCGGATTCCACATGGTTCCAATCCTTTAGAAGGGGGGATAAGAGTTGAGTAACAGAAAGAAAATCATTGCGGGTGTTGCCGGCGTCTGTGCCCTGTTCTTTGGATTCGTTGCCGTTCGCATCGGTGCGCAGCCGAATGACGACAGCGTGAAGCTGGTCGCCATCCAAGGCGGGACGGAAGCCAAGATCGGCAAAGAGGCGTACAAGGATGCCTATCCGCTCCAGTACAATTCCT
The DNA here is from genome assembly GCF_001189555.1 of Selenomonas sp. oral taxon 478. NCBI lineage: Bacteria > Bacillati > Bacillota > Negativicutes > Selenomonadales > Selenomonadaceae > Selenomonas > Selenomonas sp. oral taxon 478. The sequence goes on from NZ_CP012071.1 coordinate 1,815,293, forward strand.
TCATGAAGAACAATGAGGAAGCCCCGTCGCCCACGGGCTACGGCGGCAGCATGGAGGGCAACTCCAATCTCGAACACCAGCCCGAGATGCTCGAGAACTTCAAGGGATACAAGTTCGCCATCCAGTATGACGATGACCGCGGGCATACGTATGCGGGCTACGATCTCCTGCATACGAAGAGGCTTCCGGGACAGAAGGGGAGTTGTCTACAGTGCAAGGGTTCGTATGTTTATGATGTGTACTTCAAAGAAGGTGGATGGGCGTATGCATCGAAGCCGTTTGATGAAGTTGCGGCTCCCATCACCGACGATGAGTGGTTCGGCTGCTCGACATGCCACGATCCCGATACGATGCAGCTGCGCGTCTATCAGCAGGGCTTCATCGAGGCAATGGCACGCCGTGGTGTCGATGTGAATGCCGCACCACATAATGATATGCGCGCCTATGTCTGTGCGCAGTGCCATACGGAGTACTACTTCACTGCTGAGGACGGACGTGTGAACCACCCGTACGACAACGGCCTCGATGCCGAGTCCGAGTACAAGTTCTATCAGACCGGGCAGGCGGGCGGATTCAAGGGCGACTGGGTGCACCCCGACTCCAAGACGATGATGCTCAAGGCGCAGCATCCGGAATTCGAGACGTGGGCGACGAGCGTCCATGCCGATGCCGGTGTTACCTGCGTGGACTGCCACATGCCCTATATGCGTGACGGCGGAAAGAAGTACACATCGCACTGGATGTCGAGTCCGCTGAAGTACACGAAGGAAGCATGTCTGAAGTGTCATGATGAGAGCGAGGAGACTCTGGTCGCCCGCGTCAAGACCATCCATGACAATACCTTTAAGGTTCAGCGCATCGCGGGACAGTCGGTCGCAAAGGCACATCTTACGGTCAAGGCTGCAATGGAGGCAGGCGTGCCCGACGCATCGCTCGAAGATGCCCGTGCAAAGCTCCGCGAAGCACAGTGGTATTGGGATTGGGTCGCTGCCGAGAACGGCATGGGCTTCCACAACCCCGACAAGATCATGCGCACCCTCGGGCTCTCGATTGACCTGGCACATCAGGCAGTCGAGTCCGCACAGGCTGCACAGTATGGAATCAAGCCAATCTGATCGAAATAGACAGAGCGGAAAAAAGAATCGCCTCACACCGAGGCGATTCTTTTTTGATGGATCGATCAGAGCATGCCGCTCATCCAGATCAAACGAAGTCCGAGTCCGAACATGGCGAGCGCAAGGAGAACGAGGATGACCTTGGATTTTGTCTTTTTCGAGAGGGCGGCTCCGATCTGCGCACCGATGGCAGCACCGATGGAGATGCAGATGGCGGGCGTCCAGATGACATGACCGAGCCAGACATGGCTGATGACGCCGAAAGTCGCCGAGCAGGCGAGGACGAAATGCGAGGTCGCTGTTGCGACGTGGACGGGGAAGCCAAGCAGGTAGACCATGAGGGGAACGTGAATCACGCCGCCGCCGATGCCGAAGATGCTCGAGATAAATCCAACACCTGCGCTTGCTCCAACGCCCAGAGAACGGTTGAAGGTGAAGTCTGCGGGCAGGGTGTGCACATCCGCGTGCTTCTTATTCATGGCGTTCCAGTACATCATAAGAGCCATGAGCAGGAGGAACGAGCCATAGGATATGTAGAGCATCGGACCTGTGAAGTCGTCGACGATGTATGAGCCGAGAAACGCGCCGGGCAGTGTCGCAAGAGCAAAAGGGACTGCTGCGGCGAAGTAGACGCGTTTTTGACGGATGTAGGCAAATGTCCCCGAGAGCGCATTGGCGCAGACGATGACGAGCGATGTGCCCGTGATCTGAGCCGCCGTGTGAAAGTATGGATAGATTCCACCGTCCGACAGAAAGAAGATGAAGATCGGCACGCAGATCAGTCCGCCGCCGATGCCGACCAGCGTGCCGAACGTGCCCACGAAGAGCCCCAGCAGAAGGAATAGAAGAATATCAAGTCCCATAGAAACCCCTCCCCTATAAGTAGAAACACATACACAGTGTATTCTTGATTATAGCACATCGAAAGGATTAGACAAGAGAAGAGAGTTATGATATGATAATTGTCAAGAAGCCGATAATTCTTTGGGACTGATTTTAAGGGGCTTCTTTATCATTGTACGGAAGGAGGGCAGACATGGGGGGGGGGCCGGTGCACACCGGCATATCATGTATTTATTTTAGGAAGAAGTGACAAGCAATGGTTACATTTCTTGGCGCGCTCGCAACGCTTATCGTTGGATACCTCGTCTATGGAGCAATCGTCGATCGGGCATTCGGGCGTACGGGGGAGGTAGCGCCTGCGATTCGTTTGGAGGACGGTGTGGACTATATCCCGCTGCCGACGTGGAAGGTGTTCCTCATCCAGCTCCTCAATATTGCAGGACTTGGTCCAATTTTCGGTGCGCTTGCAGGAGCGCTCTGGGGACCCAGCGTCTACCTCTGGATCGTCTTCGGTACGATCTTTGCGGGCGGTGTGCATGACTATCTTTCGGGCATGATTTCGTTCCGTGAGGACGGCAAGAGCCTTTCGGAGATTGTCGGTAAGAATCTGGGGCATATCATGCTTCAGATCATGCGTATCTTTTCGATTGTCCTCCTTGTTCTCGTCGGTGTTGTATTCATGACGGGACCCGCGATGCTGCTTTCCAAGCTGACGGGGCAGGCGGTGCTCTTCTGGCTCGCGGTCGTCTTCATCTATTATACGCTGGCAACCCTGCTCCCGATTGACAAGATCATCGCTCGGTTCTACCCACTTTTTGGCATTTGCCTTATCGTCATGGCACTCGGCATCATGGGCGGAATGCTCTTCGGAGTCGGCGGACATACGATGCCCGAGATGACGCTGGAGAACCTGCATCCGCAGCACCTCCCGATTTGGCCGCTGCTCTTCATCACCGTTGCCTGCGGTGCGGTTTCGGGATTCCACGCGACGCAGTCGCCGATTATGTCACGGTGTCTGAAGGACGAGCGAATGGGACGCCCCGTGTTTTACGGTGCAATGGTTGCTGAGGGCATCATCGCGCTCTGCTGGGCGGCGGCAGGTGCGACGTTCTACGATGGTACACCGGGACTTGGCGCGGCACTCAAGGAGGCCGGCCCCGGCGGCGTTGTCTACGAGGTCTGCAACGGCTTCATGGGGGCAATCGGTGTCGGCGGGGTCAGCATCGGGGCCATTCTTGCCATGCTGGGCGTTATTGCCTGTCCGATTACCTCGGGGGACACGGCCTTCCGCTCGGCACGTCTGACGCTTGCCGACTGGATGGATATTCCACAGAAGAAAGCGTCGAAGCGTCTCGTGATCGCTGTGCCGATGCTCGCCATCGGCTTGATTCTTTCGCAGATGGACTTCTCCATCATCTGGCGTTACTTCTCGTGGGCAAACCAGACACTCGCGATGATTATGCTTTGGACGGGCACGGCATACCTCTACCTCAATAAACCGGGCTCATATGCATACGTGATTGCACTCGTGCCTGCGATCTTTATGTCGGCGGTGACGACAACATACCTCCTGCAGGCACCGGAGGGGTTTGGTCTGCCGACGAACATTACCTATCCGGCGGGCATCGGCTTCGCTATACTCTTTACGGCACTCTTCGTGCGTGCGTTCATTCTGCGCAAAAGAACGGCCTGACATGAACGATACCGCTGCACACGGCTTTTGAAGAAATACCGCGTGGCAGCGGTTTTTTCTTGCAAATAGATGAAAAACTATGGTAAAATAGTCACGGGATTATTTACTCATAACGGATAAGGGAGGCATATTTACATGGCAAAGAGCACGGAGAAAGAGCCGAAGCTCGAAAAGCAGGCAGAGAAGCTGATTGAGAAGAAGGAAGCCGCTGCCGCAGAGGGTGCGACAAAGGCGGAGAAGTTCCAAGCATTCCTCAAGGAGAATGACATCAATTTCTTTGAGTCGCAGGCACTTTCCGATGAGTTCCACACGACGATCTTCCGCTCGCGCATCGAGGCGAAGGGGCAGACCTTGCCGATGGCAATCTTCATCGACGACAGCATCTTTACGATTATCCGCACACAGGTTGCGACAGGCATCAACGAGAAGAATATCGACAGCATCAAGAGCCACCTCAATATGCTCAATGCGGAGTACAAGATGTTCAAGTATTATCTCCGCGAAGATGGCAATATCTATCTCGATATTTGTGTCCCGTTCGTCGATGAGACCTTTGACAGCCGTATGATTCGGACCCTCCTGCCGATTCTCGTGCAGCAGCTCGAGACTGTGTATGAGGATCTCATGGCAGTGGTCTGGGCAAAAAAATAAATTTCAGTCATGCTGACTCGATACGTTTCCCGCATTTCGGCGGTATTGTGATTCTGAGCGACAATATGAAGGCTGCCGGTCTGGCAGTCTTTTTTTTGTGCCCGTGTTGATTTCCCGTCAAAATCCAAGTAAAATATCAAGAGAATAATTTTCTGACGGAGGGATGGCGTGAACATAAAACAGATGATCGGCGGACGGCAGTTCTGGTCGCTGCTTGCTGTCCTTGCCATTCTTCTCGGCGTCCTGCTCATTATTGGACATCCGAAGGAAACGCCTGCGCCCTCACCTCCGCCGCCCCCCGAGGACGATGTGAAGGTGACCGTGCTCAACTACCACATGATCAACTCGCGGTTCCTCTCTCTTGCGGTTGAGCCATCGGATTTTGACTGGCAGATGAAGTATCTCGTCGATCATGGCTATCACACGATCAGCCCCGATGAGCTCTACGACTATCTGGCAGGCACGGGGGCTCTGCCCGAGCGTCCTGTGCTCATCACGTTTGACGATGGCTACGTCGATAACTATACCAATGCGTTTCCCATTCTGAAAAAGTATCACCTTAAGGCGACGGTCTTTGTCGTCACGGGTTTCCTGAGCAAGCGCAAGGGCTATCTTACATGGGATCAGGTGCGTGAGATGGAAAAGAGCGGTGTCACGATTGAGTCGCATACGGTGACGCACGCGGCTTTGCCGGAGCTGTCAGATGATCGTATTCGTGCGGAGCTTGTGGAGTCCAAGCGGCAGGCGGAGAGCGAATTGGGACATCCCGTCGAGTTCATCGCCTATCCGACGGGCGCCCACGATCTGCATATCGCAGAGCTTGCGAAGGAGGCAGGATACAAGGCAGGCTTTACGGTCAAGTACAGCAATGTGGACCGCAACAGCAATGTATTCGCCCTTGAGCGCGTGCCGATCTTCCGCACGGGTGCGACAAACGAGGATTTTGTCGACCGCCTGCACTATACCTCAAATCTCACGCAGTACGGCTGGGTGCGAAATTGAATGAGAAATAAATAGCCTATTGCACGAAACAATAAACTTCGTACCATAGGCTATTTTTGTGATTCTTTTGCTGCTTAGGGGGAAGGGGCGCTGCGAAGCGATAGGGAGACGTGCAGCAGTTCATTTTCTCACGCGTTCCTGCACGAATCGGATGAACGCATCCGTTTCCTCCTGATCGCGGAGTTTTGCCATATACATCTGATTGCCCATCTGTGGCCACATGACCTCGGGCAGACGCTCGCACATGACGATGCTGTCCGCGTAGCGGCTGAGGATTTCCTCGTGTGTGTGTACGTAGCGGTGGAAATCACGCCGTCCCGCGTAGGCACAGCAGCAGTGTACGCCGCAGTCGGGGAGGAGGCGGCGGTTTGCCGTAATCATGTCTGCCCAGATTTCATAGACATCGGTGGAGTGTGCGAAATTCGTCATATCCGTCGTGTAGCCGCCCGCCGGGCGCATATTGACTTCGAGCCCGACGTAGTCGCCGACGGCGCCGAGCCCTGCTTTTGCCTCGGTCAGGCGGAAGAACTCAAAGTGGACGAAGCGGCTGTGTACGCGGAACGCCTTCAGTGCGGCGCGTCCCATCCGCTTTACCGTGTCTGGGACAGAGGGTACCGTATAGTAGGAGAGGTCGAGCTGATAGAGAACGATGTCCATGACGGTCGGCGGCCAGACGGTCATGGACTCGAAGATCGGGTTCGCATCCGCATCGACGATGGCGTCGTAGGAGCAGATATCGCCTGCGACAAATTCCTCGATGACATAGGGGACGTCGGGCTTTGACGCGAAGAAATGCCGCAGCTCGTCATGCGTGTCGATGCGGTAAGCGCCCGTCGCATCTGCACCGATATCCGGCTTGACGATGACGGGGTATCCGACAGTATCGAGAAACTCCTCGGCGGCAGAAAGGGTGGTCACACGAACGAGGCGTGCCGTCGGGATGCCCGCTTTTTGGTAGTATGCCTTCATGGCGGACTTGCTCTTGATGTGCTCCATGTCTGCACTCTGCCAGCCCGTGCGGATGTTGAAGTCCGTGCGCAGACGGGCGTCATTCATGAGCCAGTGCTCATTGTTGGACTCGAGCCAGTCAATGCGTCCGTACTTGAACGTGAAGAAGCCGACGGCGCGCAGCATCTGGTCATAGTCGTCGAGTGCGGGGACAAAGTAGTACTCGGTCAGTGCCTCGCGCATCTCACGCGTGAGCTGGTCGTAGGGCGTGTCGCCGATGCCGAGAACGTTTACCCCTTTTTTCTTTAAGCGGTCACAGAAGTTCCAGTAGACGTGTGGGAACTGCGGAGATACAAAGATAAAATTCATACCGTTACCCTCGTCCAATCACTGAAAAAATTATTATATGATAAGTATAGGCTATCGAATCTTTGACTTTTTGTCAAGTATATATTAGAAAAAGATAAAAATTATCACAATAAATGAAGGTCACTATCTGTTCGGCACGCGAAAGAGGAAGAAGAGAACGTGCGCCGTCCATACAACGCCGATGGCGATGCGTGCGTGCAGGTGATCGGTGAGAAGAAAGGAGATCCCCATGAGGGTGGTGACGGGGAGCATGATGCGGAGTTTTTCCATCGGCGTCATGCCGCGCCGCCCTTGGCGCATGAGAAGGAGTGTTGTGCGGTAGATGCGCGTCGTAGGCAGCCAGTTCTCGAGGCGGCGGGAGCTGCGCGCGAAGCAGTACGCAGCGAGCAGTATGAAAGGAACGGTCGGGAGAATGGGGAGAAATGCCCCGAGAATGCCGAGTCCAAAGCTGAGAAATCCGAGAATGGAGAAAAAGATTTTTTTCAGGATCATGGTGTAGTATCCCTATCAATGAAATGAATTCTCATGAGCAAGAGGATATCATGTGCGCGAGAAAAAGACAACGCAATATTTTGTGGTTTCTTCAATTTGTGCTATAATAAAAGATGTTTTTTTAGCGTATATGCTGGGATGCATGCGCTGGCATTGGAGAGGAATGAGACGAACCGCATGATTCGAATGAAAAATGTCTCGAAGGTATATGAGAATGGTGCTGTGGCACTGGACCATGTGAACATTGAGATTGTCAAGGGGGAGTTTGTCTTTGTCGTCGGGGTGAGCGGTGCGGGGAAATCCACGTTCATCAAGATGCTGTTTCGTGAGGAGCTGCCGACGGAGGGGGAGCTCTTCGTCAACGGGCACGATGTCGTGCACATGGATATGACTGACGTACCGTATCTGCGGCGCGGTCTGGGAGTCATCTTTCAGGACTACCGCCTTTTGTCGGATAAGACGGTCTATGAGAATGTGGCCTTCGCCATGCGTGTTATCGAGGCGCCGCGCCAGATGATCCAGCGGCGCGTCAACGCTGTGCTCGACGTGGTCGGACTGCGTGACAAGTATCGCGATTTCCCCTCACAGCTCTCGGGCGGTGAGCAGCAGCGCGTGGCGATTGCCCGCGCTATCGTCAACGATCCTGCAATCCTCATTGCCGATGAGCCAACAGGAAATCTTGACCCGGAGACGAGTTGGGATATTATGGATATTTTCAAGCGCATCAATGCGGCAGGGACGACGATTGTCATGGCAACGCACGATAAGAACATTGTCGATACGATGCAGCGCCGTGTTGTCGCCATTGAGGACGGCAAGATCGTGCGCGATGAGCAGCGCGGGGGGTACGGATATGAAAATTAGGACGGCGGAGTACTATGTGCAGGAGGTTCTGCGCTCCCTGCGCCGCAACAACTGGATGACGTTTGCGGCGGTCGGTACGGTCGCTGTCTCTCTTTTTATCCTAGGCGTATTCCTCATCCTTGCCCTCAATATGAACCGTGCGGCGTCGATGCTCGAGTCGCAGGTGCAGATCAGCGTCTATCTAAAGGACGATCTGAGCGAGGACGCAGAGCAGGATGTCGGTGCCAAGATCAAGGCGCTCCAGGGCATCGAGTCCGTGAAGTACGTCGGACGTGACGAGGCAAAGGAGCGTCTCTCCGAGCGGCTGGGAGAGCAGAAGTATCTGCTCGATGCGCTCGGTGACAAGAACCCGCTGCCGAATGCCTACGAGGTGACTGTGCGTCAGCCGGATATGGTAGAGACGGCGGCAAAGCAGATTGAGCGCATGGGTGGCGTCGAGTCCGCGAAATACGGGCAGGATGTGGTGGAGCATCTCTTTGATATCACGCGTCTGGTGCGTCTCTTCGGCGTTCTCCTGATCCTCCTGCTCGGCGGTGCGACGATCTTTATCATCGCGAATACGATCCGCCTGACGGTCTTTGCGCGGCGGCGCGAAATCGCCATCATGAAGTATGTCGGTGCGACGGATGAGTTCATCCGCTGGCCGTTCGTATTGGAGGGCATTGTGCTTGGCTTCATCGGCGGTGTGATTTCCGCTCTTGTCCTGCGCAGTTTCTACGCAGGCGTCGTCAACAAGGTATACGATACACTGGCGTTCTTCCCGCTCATTCCGCAGTCGCCGTTTATGACGTATGTGGGGATTGTGATCGTCCTGCTCGGCATGGCGATCGGCGCGGCAGGTGCGTGGGTGTCGCTGAAGCGTTTCCTGAAGGTGTAAGCGATGAATGCAGTGACAAAACGTATCCTCTGTGCATCTCTTGCTGTCTCCGTCCTTACGGCGGGGCAGGGGTGGGCGGCGAGCCTCGAGGAGGAGCGCGACAGCTACGATGCACAGGCAGAGGATCTGGGACGCCAGAGCGATGAGCTGGCGGGAAAGATCAACTCGCTCTCGGAGCAGAAGCGAATTTTGGATGAGGAAGCAAATGCGGCAATCGCGACGCATAAAGAACGTCGTGCGGAGCTGAATAAGACGCTTGAACGCCTTGAGGAGAACGAGGAGAAGCTCGCTGTCACAGAACGCGAGTATGACCGCAAGAGTGCGGCACTTGGGAAGCGTGTCCGCGATATCTACATCAACGGGCAGATTTCCTATATCGATGTGCTGTTCGGGGCAAAGGACTTCTCCGATTTCCTCACGCGCATGGATCTTCTGAAGCGTGTCATCAAGCAGGATTATGATCTCGTTCATGCCGTGCTTGCCGACCGCGATGCGATGCGTGCGCTCAAGGAGGAGCTGGAGAAGGATCGGGCGGCACAGGAGCCGCTCGAGAAGGAGGCGCGCGAGGCACGTCTCGCGATGGAGGAGAAGGTCGAGAAGCAGCGTGCAATCATCGAGCAGATGAAGTACGATAAAGCGACCATCGAGCGCAAGCAGGACGAGGCACGCGCGGCGTCAGAACGCATCACGCGGATGCTGCAGCGCAGCGGTCTGCGTAACCTCCCCGTGCAGGGCTCGGGCGCGATGATCTGGCCGCTGGGCGGACCGATCACGTCGGATTTTGGCTGGCGGGTTCATCCGATCACGGGCGCACAGCGCTTCCACAGCGGCATCGACATCGGCGGTGATTACGGCGATGCAATCTGTGCGGCACAGGCGGGAACAGTGGAATATGCGGGCTGGATCTCGGGCTATGGCAACGCCGTCATCATCAATCACGGCGGCGGCATATCAACGCTGTATGGACACTGTCAGTCACTGAATGTCAGTGTGGGTGAAAGCGTTTCGCAGGGCGACGTGATCGCCTACTGCGGGTCTACGGGCAACTCGACGGGTCCGCACTGCCACTTTGAGGTACGTGAAAACGGCGAGCCGGTCAATCCGCTGTCGTATTTGTAAGCGGGCGGAACGCCGCTCATCAATGAATTGAAGAGGATATGAGCAAAAAAAAGATTGTCTTGACCGCCATGATCTCGGTTTTGTGCGGCAGTATGTTGACGGTGCTTGCGGCGGGGGTATTCCTGCGCTCGATGGGCATCTACGGCGATGATGTTATCCGCCTGTTCGGCGTGATGAAGTTCATCCAGTCGCGTTACGTGGATGCGCCTGACACCAGTACACTCGTGGATGGTGCAATCGATGGAATGGTCGCCTCTCTCGGCGATCCGCATTCGGTCTATATGCCGCCCGAGATGTTTCGCACGCTGCGTCAGCAGACGGAGGGCTCGTTTGGCGGGATCGGCGTGACGATGGGCTTTAAGGATGGGACGGTAAAGATCATCTCCGTGCTTGACGGGACGCCCGGTGAGGCGGCCGGACTGCGCGCGGGCGATGAGATCCTCGCTGTGGACGGTGTGCCGACGAGCGAGCTGCCGAGCGAGGAGGTCGCGCTGCGTATCCGCGGTGAGGTTGGGACGCAGGTGACACTGCGCATCCTGCATGACGGCGCAGAGCAGGATGTGACGATCACGCGCAATGTGATACAGGTACACTCCGTGCGCGGTGTGATGCTCGACGGGACGACGATTGGCTACATCCGCATCGCTTCATTTGCAGAGCACACGGGCGATGAGTTCGCCGCAGAGATGGCGCGTCTCGGTGAGGCGGGCATGACCTCGCTCATCATCGATCTGCGTGAGAATCCGGGCGGATTGATTACGAGCTGTGTTGCCGTCGCCGAGCAGATTGTACCGGCAGGGCCGATTGTCTCCGTCATCAACCGTGACGGAGATACGGAGGTTTACCGCTCGCATCTCGAAGCACGCAAGTATCCGATTGTTGTGCTCATCGATGAGAACAGTGCGAGCGCATCGGAGATTCTGGCGGGGGCACTGCAGGATACGGGCGCGGCGACCATCATCGGCACGACTTCCTATGGGAAAGGGTCAGTGCAGGCGGTGATGCCGCTCTTCCACGACGATGGGCTGAAACTGACGATTGCCAAATACATTACACCGAACGGCCGCTCCATCGACGGCACGGGCATTACGCCGGATATCGTCGTTGAGCGTTCGCCGCAGGACACGACGGATGTCCAGTTCGAGGCGGCAAAGAAGTATCTGGAGGAGCATCCGAGTTTTTAATGAAGCACAAATAAATTCATCGTTATCATCTTGACGTATTTTTGCCCGCACTTCGGCGAAAAAGCTACGTCAATTCGATAGAGTTCATTTTATCTGTGATTCCTTAAGAAAAAACTAACCGTATGCTAAGCAGAATATAGCGCCCTTGCTGTAGCATGGGCGCATTCTTATCGGGATGAAAAGGAATTCCATACGTTGAGGTGGTTATGATGAAGAACAGGCGCCAGCGTGCTCTTGCTGCGCTTCTCGTGGGCGCAGTGCTGACATTTCCGCTGTCTGCAGATGCGATGCGGCTCAGCCTCGAAGATGCGATTGATACAGCACTTTCGGCGAATACGGGGCTGCGCATCACGCGTGAGGGAGAGCGCTCTGCCGATGCCGTCCTGCGTCAGGCGCGCGGGAAGAACAGCATTTCGGTTGGAGCGAGTGATAGTCTGCGTACGTCGAAGGCGAGCGACGCGAGTGAGCAGGTGAGCAACGGGATCAGCCTCTCGGCAAGTCTGCCGCTCTACAGCGGCGGAGCAAATGAGACGCGGATTCGTTCGGGTGAGATTGGCGCACATGCGGCACAACTGACGACCGAGCGTGCGCGCGAGGAGCTGAAATACGAGGTGATTGCCGCCTACTGGAACGCGGCAGAGGCGGAAAAAAAGATCGAGGTCCAACGCGACAGCGTGGACAAGTACGACGCCCATCTGAGGAATGTCAATGCACTCTACGAAGCAGGAGCACAGGCAAAAATCGACGTGATTCGCTCCTCGGTGGAGCTGTCAAATGCACGGCAGGAGCTCATCCGTGCTGAGAGTAGCTACGAGGTGAATCTCGCGGCCCTGCGCAATCTGCTGAACATTGACCGAACAGAACCGCTGCAGCTGACGACAGAGGTCCCCTATGAGCCGTTTGGCACGGCACTGACGGACTGCATTTCTTACGCACAGCGCACGCGGCTGGATCTCGCGGCACAGCGTGAGACTCTGCAGCAGCGCGAGCTGGCGGTGGATATCGCGCGTGCGGGGAAGAAACCGACGGTAAATCTGACCCTCGGTACGGGACTGACAAGTCAGTTTCGCCCGCACAGCGATACATCCTCCGATGTGTCTGCCTCGGTCGGTGTGAACTGGAACATCTTTGACAGCGGTGTGACGCGCAGTGCCATTGAGGCGGCGGAGGCAGAGCGTGACATCGCCCTCCTGAATGTCAAGAAAACTGAGGAGAGTATCGACCTGAATCTGCGGCAGGCGTACCTCAATATGCGCGAGGCAGAGCAGCGTTTTACTTCAACAGGAGACGCCGTACGTCAGGCGGAGGAGGACTACCGCATTGCATCGGAGCGTTACCGTGCGGGCGAGGGCATCCTTCTTGATATTCTTGACGCACAGACGGCCCTCACAACAGCACGGCAGAATGCGCTTAGTGCACGATATGACTATGCGCGTTATCGTGCGCAGGTGGAAAGCCTGATGGGGAAGGAGCTCACAGCAGAGGAGCACAAAGCGGCAGAGGGACTGCCTGCTGTGACGGATGAGGAGCGTACGGCGGCACAGGCGGCTTACGCTGAGGGGACGGATGCGGCAGCGAGGGGAGCACAGCCATGAGGAAACGAACGATCATCGGCATCGGTGCTTTGACAATGGCGTTGATTGCCGGCGGCAGTTACTGGTATTACACGCAGAGTGCAGCACAGGAAGCGGCGAAGGCGGTCTCGACCGTCGATGCCGCACGCATGAACATCAAGTCCACCGTCGAGGCGACAGGAACGATCCGCCCCGTGGACTCCGTTGAGGTCAGCTCGAAAATCACGGCGCGCATCAGCTCCGTTCTCGTCAAGGAGAATGATACCGTAACAGCGGGACAGATCGTCGCCACTCTCGACGGCAAAGACTATGAGGCAAAGCGCGATCAGGCACAGTATCGCGTGACGAATACGCGCGCGAAGTACAACCGCATGAGCTATCTTGAGAGCATCGGCGCAAAGTCGAAATCCGATCTTGAGGATGCAGAGTACAACTACGATACGGCGCAGTCCACGCTCGAGGAGGCAAACTCCGACGCGAATGAGACCATCATCACTGCGCCGATCTCGGGCGTGGTCGTCGGCGAGCCGAAGAACGCAGGGACGATGGCGGTGCAGGGCTCGGATAATCCGACGGTCATCATGCGCATCGCAGACCTCTCAAAGAAGCAGATCAAGGCGAAGGTGGACGAGACGGACATCGGCAATATTCGCATCGGCCAAAGCGCGACATTCAGTGTGGACGCCTTTACGGATAAGACCTTTACGGCACGCGTCTCCAAAATCTCTCAGACGGATGTGACGAACAGCTGGGATACCAGCTCATCGAGTTCTTCCTCCGCATCATCGAGTGCGAGCGTCATCTACTACTATGTCACGCTCGATGTGGATGATCCGGACAACCTGCTCCTCCCGGCAATGACGGCGCGTGTCGTCATTGACACGGCGGACAAAGATGATGCCCTTGTCGTGCCGCTCTCTGCGCTTAAGACGGACACGGCAGGTGCGTATGTGTTCGTGCTGAACGACGATGGGACACAGGAACAGCGCTATGTCGAAACCGGAATTTACAGCGATGAATACGTTGAGATCCTGTCGGGGCTGAGCGAGGGCGAGCACGTCGTGAACAGTTATACGGCGAAGAAGTCGACGGGCGGAAGCCAAGATCACGGCGGACCTCCGCCGATGTGATCGGAGGTCATGATGCAGAGCAAAGAGACAAGTACGATTCGTCTGCGCGGCATCCGCAAGGTCTACCGTATCGGCGGTGAGATGCTGGCCGCACTGGACGGCATCGACCTCGATATCCGACGCGGGGAATTCGCTGCGCTCATGGGACCCTCCGGCTCGGGGAAATCCACGCTCATGAACATTCTCGGCTGCCTTGACCGTCCCTCGGAGGGGTCGTATCGGCTTGACGGCGATGAGGTAGCGGGCCTCGACGACGATGCGCTTGCCATGACACGCAACAAGAAGATCGGTTTTGTCTTTCAGAATTTCAATCTTCTTCCGCGCATCTCGGCGCTCGACAACGTCGCTCTGCCGCTCGTTTATGCGGGGTGGGGACGGCACGAGCGGACGGCGCGTGCACAGGAGATGCTCGCTGCCGTGGGGCTTGGCGATCGCGGACAGCATCTGCCGAACGAGCTCTCGGGCGGACAGCGGCAGCGTGTCGCCATAGCCCGTGCCCTCGTCAACGACCCGCATATCATCATGGCGGACGAGCCGACGGGCAACCTCGATACGAAGTCCACGACGGAGATCATGGATATCTTTGAGCGGATGCACGAAAAGGGACACACGATCATCCTCGTCACCCATGAGCCGGAGATCGCCCTGCGCGCGAGTCGTCAGCTTCTCGTGCGTGACGGGAAGATCACGCGCGATGAGGGAAAGGGGGTCGTGATGGATGTTGTTTAAGGAATGCTTCGGCATGGCGGTGAATGCACTGCTCGCCAACAAGCTGCGCTCCCTCCTCACGATGCTCGGCATCATCATCGGCGTGGGCGCGGTCATCGCGATGGTCTCTATCGGCATGGGCGTGCGCACGAGTGTCTCGGACTCCTTCGCGAGTCTCGGGTCGAATATGCTCATCGTCATGCCGGGCTCGTCCAATCAGGGCGGTGTGCGCGGCAAGGCGGGCACGCGAAAGTCTCTGAAATACGACGATGCGAAGGCGATTCGGAGCAAGATCAAAGGCATTGACTATGTATCGCCCACCGTCTCGAGCTCCTATCAGGTCGTGAACGGCAACCTCAACTGGAATACGCAGGTGGAAGGCGTGACGCCGGAACTGATGCAGATCCGTTCCCTGAAGGTGGAGAACGGGACATTCATTACGACGAGCGATATGCAGAAACGCAGCCGCGTTGCCGTGATCGGCCCGACGGTCGCGTCCAACCTCTTTGGCACGGAGAATCCCGTCGGAAAAAATATCCGCATCAACAATCAGCCGTTCAAGGTCATCGGCATTACGGCGAGCAAGGGCCAGTCCATCGGACAGGATCAGGACGATGTGATCTACATCCCTCTGACGACGGCGCAGGAGCGTATGCTCGCCATCACGCACGTGCACTCCATCAACATACAGGTCTCCTCGCCTGAGAAAATGGATGAGGTACAGGCGGAAATTGAGACACTCCTGCGTCAGCGGCATCACATCCGCACGGGCGCGGAGGACGACTTCAACGTCCGCAACATGACCAGCCTCATGGAGAGCTTTACCGAAAACACGAATATGCTGACGCTCCTTCTCGGCTCGATTGCGGGCATCTCGCTGCTCGTCGGCGGCATTGGCATCATGAACATCATGATGGTCTCCGTCACGGAGCGCACGCGTGAGATCGGCATCCGCAAGGCACTCGGCGCAACCTCATCGAACGTGCTCATGCAGTTCATGATTGAGTCCATGGTCATCGGCATCGTCGGCGGCGTAATCGGCATTACGCTCGGCATTTCTCTCTCGAAGCTCATTGGCAGCTTTGGTGAACTCAAGACCTCCATTGAGATACTGCCGATCCTCGTCTCCTTTTCCTTTGCCGTCGGGATCGGCCTCTTCTTCGGCATCTATCCTGCCCGCAAAGCTGCCCGCCTTGACCCGATCGATGCACTGCGGTATGAGTGAATCCATACAATACAAAAGCGACTGCTGTACGAAGGGAAACTACGTACAGCAGTCGCTTTTCTACGGAAATTATTTATTGATAATCAGCGCCATAAAGACGAGATCCTCGGTTTCGGAGGCGTTGGCGATAGCGTGTATCTCACCGTCGCCGCAGAACGTCGTCGTGCCTGCGCCGATCTCGATCTCCTTGCCATTGTCGTTGTAGCGGGCACGCCCCGAGAGGATGTGATATGTCTCCGTATTGCCCTCGTGCTTGTGTGCGCCCATCGATGCATGGGGCGGGATCGTCACACGCGCGAACATGGCGCACTTGCCGTCCAGTTCCTTCGGCGTGAGGAGCTTCTGAATGTGGATCGTACCGTTGCCGCCAAAGCGCTTCTCGGCATCAATGTGCTCTGATTCGATGATTGCCATGAGTGAATCTCTCCTTTGTCATTACACATAAAATTTGATACAATGAACGATAAAGCACGCAGAAGAACGTGCTATATTCTAAATATTCGCGGTGGAGGCGTGTTTTCCTTTTTATGATTTACATTTTAAAATTTGGGGCGGCGTGGATTTTGCCGCCGGGGATTTTTGTTCTTGCTATGCTAGGGCTTGCCGTCTATCTATGGAAGAGGCGACATCAATCTCGTGCAGCTGTGCTGCTCTGTGCTCTGGCTGCTATGCTCTATCTCCTCTCCATCGGAGCCATATCGGATCGCCTGATGGGGGAGCTTGAGCGGACGTATCCCGTGCCCGAGGCGCCGCAGGGCGATGTCATCATCATGCTTGGCGGCGGGGCAATCGCGGATGTGCAGGATGTGGACGGCATGGGGATGCTCGCGCAGAGCCCGTCCTCGCGCCTTCTCGCGGTGTATCGCCTTCACCTGCGCACACATCTGCCGATCCTGCTCTCGGGCGGGCAGGTGTTCAGTGATACGGGCTCTGAGGCGGAGATCGCGCGGCGCGTCCTGCGCTCACTCGGCGTGCCGGACGATATGATCTATGTGGAGACGCGCAGCCTCACGACGGGGCAGAACGCACGCTATACGGCGGAGATCCTGCGGCGTGAGGGCTTTGTGCATCCGATTCTCGTGACCTCGGCGTTCCACCTGCCGCGCGCCGTGCTCAACTTTGAAAAACAGGGCATCACGGTGACCCCGTACCCCACGGACTTCTGGGTGAGCGGTGATCCGCAGCTCTATCTCATCAAGTTTGCGCCAAACGCAGGGGTGCTCTATACGAATACTGTGTACTTTCAAGAGAAACTGCGTACCATTGTGACGAGGTATCTCGAATGACGAAGAATATGACAGCGGGTGACCCCGCACGGCTGATCTTTTTCTTTGCGCTGCCTCTGATTGCAGGAAATATGATGCAGCAGCTCTATTCCTTTGTCGATACGCTCATCGTTGGACGATTCCTTGGGGTGAATGCACTTGCCGCCGTTGGCTGTACGGGCAGTCTCATGTTCCTCGCGCTCGGCTTCATTATGGGATTCTGCACGGGGATCACCATCTATACGGGACAGCGGTTCGGCGCGGACGATGCGGCGGGCGTGCGCCGCAGTGCGGCGACGTGTATCCTGCTCGGCATATTGACAGCGCTTCTCCTGACCGCATTCGTCTTTCCGCTGACGCGGCCGCTGCTCATCCTTATGGAGACTCCGCCTGAGATTTTAGACGGAGCGGTGGACTTTCTCTCCATCATCTTTGCCGGGCTGATGATATTTCTCCTGCTCTATTTGCAGAACTGCCTTATCCGTGCCCTCGGGGACAGTACGACACCGACAGTTATTCTGGGCATCACCCTTGCCATCAATGTCGTCCTCGAGCCGATTGCCATACTGGTACTGGATTTGGGCATCCCAGGCGCGGCGGGTGCGACGGTTGCCGCACAGGCGATCGGCATGATCGTCTTTTTCCTCTACATACGGCGGCGTATCCCTGCACTCTGCCCCGCCTGGCAGGACTGGAAACCAGATGCCTCGCTCCTCGCTGCGCATCTGCGGCTGGGGCTTCCGATGGGGCTGCAGTCCTCCGTGATTGCCCTCGGAGCGATCATCCTCCAAGTTGCCCTCAACAACCTCGGTGCACTGCCCGTGGCGGCATACGCGGCAACGCAGAAAATCGACGCCGTCGCCGTCATGCCCATGCTCTCCTTCGGCTATGCCATGGCGGCGTATACGGCACAGAACTACGGCGCACAGCAGTATGCGCGCATTCGCGCGGGTGTGCACGCCTGTCTCAAGATGTCTGCCGCCTTTGCCGTCGCCATCGGTATTCTGCTTATCGTCTTTGGGACGCATCTGCTCGCACTCTTTGTCGGCGCAGATGCACAGGGGGCAGAGGCGGTCATCGCCTATGGGCAAACCTTCCTCACTGTCAACGGTTCGACGTACATTATTCTCGCCGTCCTGCTCGTCTACCGCAACGTCCTGCAGGGGCTCGGCCAGAGCGTTGTCCCGACGATCGCGGGGGCGATGGAGCTCGTCATGCGTGCCGGTGCGGCGATCTTCCTCTGCGCCCATCTCGGCTTTCTCGGCGCGTGTCTCGCCAATCCCCTCGCATGGATCGGTGCCGGTATTCCCGTCGCGATCGCGTACTTCTGGACGGAGAAGACGCTGCGAAGCACATAAGAGCAAAAGAATGGGACAGGTGCAGGAGTCCTTTCTGCATCTGTCCCATTCTTTTCCTCTTAATTTTTATAGTACTTCGCGCAGAATCCACGGAATGAGCGGTATGCGGCAGGGGGGAGCGATGCGGTCTGCTGCCTCCTTTGCCGCGTCGGCTGCGTCCTCGGGGGCGATGCCGATATCTGCCATGCGCAGCAGTTCGACGTCGTTCTCGTAGTCACCACAGGCGATAATGCGGCGTCCCGCATACTGCGGCATCGTCCGCAGCACCTCTGCCATCGCGCCCTTACTCGTACCGGGCGGGACAAATTCGAGGTAGTTCGCCTCCGAGTAGAACGATGTGGAGCATTTGTCAATGCCGAGCTCCGCGGCGAGCCGCTCGACGAATTTGAGATTGATGGGCGCGTCACAGATGAAGAACTTCAGCCATGTCTCGCCTTCCACGGCGCGGAGTTCCGTATGGTTGACGTTGTAGAACTCATCCGTGAGGCGCGGATCGTCGTTTTCCTCGGGGCTGATGATGTGGCAGCGCCCCTCCGTGTAGACTTCGACGCAGGCACGCGGAAACTGGTAGAGGACGCGTGCGGCGAATGTGCGCCAGAGGTCACCGTCCAGTGTGCGCACCTCGAGCACGCGGTCTTCCGTCAAATCCTTCAGCATTGCCCCGTTGAAAAAGATGCTCGGGGCGTTGACGGTAATGCCGTCCAGATAGGGGAGTGCTGCCTCGGGCGTGCGTCCCGTTGCGGCGGCAAAGGCTCCGCCCGCCGCCGTAAATGCGTTGAGTGCCGCAAGATTCTCGTCGGCGATTGCCTCGTGACGCGGAATCAGTGTTCCGTCAAGGTCGCTGATGAGGAGGATGTCGTCATATCGTTTTTCGCTCATATTGCACCGATGTCCGTCAGATAGTTCTGCATCATCCTGCGCCCCTCGGGCGTCAATATGGATTCGGGATGAAACTGGATGCCCTCGATGGGGAGCGTCTTGTGGCGCACCCCCATGATCGTTCCGTCGTCGAGCTGACTCGTCACGTCCAGCACATCGGGCAGGTTCTCGCGCGCGATGATGAGGGAGTGGTAACGGGCGACCTCTGTGGGATTCGGAATATCGCGGTAGAGCCCCGTGCCGGAGTGACGGATGGGGGATGCCTTGCCGTGGACGATTTCTCCCGCGCGGACGACGCGTCCGCCGAAGACCTCGCCGATGGCCTGATGCCCGAGGCAGATGCCGAGAAGCGGGATCTCGCCGCCGAGCTGACGAATGACCTCCTCGGAGATGCCCGCGTCCTGCGGAATGCCGGGACCAGGCGAGATGATGATGCCGCGGTAGTCTTTCGCGCGAATCCCGTCGATGGAAATTTTGTCGCTGCGGACGACCTCGACCTGCGCGCCGATGTCGCTGAACAGCTGATAGATGTTATAGGTAAAGGAGTCGTAGTTATCAAGCAAAAGCAGCATTGTTCTCGACCTCCTCTACCACCTCAAAGAGAGCCTTTGCCTTCTGCAGGATCTCGAGGTATTCCTTCTCGGGCACGGAATCCTTGACGATGCCCGCCCCCGCCTGGATGATTGCCGTATCGTCATGCTCGATGCACATGGTGCGCAGGGTGATGCACATATCCATGTTGCCGCGAAAGTCCATGTATCCTACGGTTCCCGCGTAAAAGCCGCGTTCCTGCGGCTCGAGCTCGTGGATGATCTCCATGGCGCGCAGTTTCGGTGCACCGCTGACCGTGCCGGCAGGGAATGTGGCACGCAGGACGTCCATGGGTGCGTAATGCGGGGCGATTTCACCGACGACACTGCTCACCATGTGGGAGACGTGGGAGAACCGTTCGACCGCCATCAGCTTCGGCACGCGCACCGTGCCCGGGACGCTGATGCGGCCGAGGTCGTTGCGTGCGAGGTCGACGAGCATGGCGTGCTCGGCACATTCCTTTTCATCTGCACGCAGATCAGCTGCGAGACGCGCATCCTCCTCATCGTTCGCACCGCGCTTTCGCGTTCCCGCGATGGGGTAGGTATAGACCGTGCTGCCCGCCACCTTGATCAGCATCTCAGGGGATGCTCCGACGAGCTTAACTGCGCCGAAGTTGTAGTAGAACATATAGGGGGAAGGGTTGACCTGCCGCAGACGCCGATAGAAGAGGAACGGCGGGCGCGTGATCTTGGCGCGGAAGCGGAAGGAGGGAACAGCCTGAAAGATGTCGCCGGCATAGATATGTTCCTTGACCGTTTTGACTGTCTCCAGAAATTCCGTCGGCGCCGTTCCGTACTGCGCCATAAAGTCAATGGGCGCTGACCGTTTGCTCGGCGGTGCTGTGGGCAGGGCACAGGGAGCGGCAAGGCGGCTGCGCATGGCGGAGAGGCGATCGGCGATCACATCGTAGAGCTCGCCCGCATCATCCCCCTCCTTGATGTCGGCGAGGTAGTGCAGACGTGCACTGTTGCGCAGAGCATCGTAGACGACGAGATAGCGGCACATCATGAATTGCCCGAGCAGATGCTCACCGCCGAGATGAACGCCGCGTACGCGGTCAAACGTCGCAGCCGTTTCGTAGGAGAAGTAGCCTGCCAGTCCGCCGTGGACGAGCGGCAGCTGTTCTTTGTCCTCCGCAGGGGTAAAGCGTGCCGCATATTCCTTCATTGTATCATGCGGCGCACCCGAGATGCTCTTCATCAGGCCGTTTTCGTTGATGAGCAGCTTGTCGGCAAAGACCTGCACGCGCACGAATGGCTCACCGCCGATGAAGGAGTATCGTCCGAACTGCTGCTGTGTCGTATCGACGGACTCCATGATGTAGCCCTTCTTTTCGCCGACCAACTTATAGTAGATGGAGACGGGTGTGTCGAGATCCATCGTCAGCTCTGTGGAGACAGTGATGAGATTTGCCGTTTTTGCCGCGCTGATAAAATCCTCTTTGGTGTGGCTCAGCTTCATTGATTGATCTCCATGACGACCTCGCGCTCCTTACGTCCGAGAATCCAGCCGAGCACCTTCAGTTCTGCGTAGAGCATCTGCTGCTGCTCACGGTTGTTCTCGTGGCTGCCTTTCAGCTGTTTGTACTGCTTGCGGCCGAGATTGTAGCGCGCGAGGATCTCCGCCTCACTGCGCATCTTGTGGCGTCCGCCTGCGTGCATCCGCACCAGCTCCTCCACATCGGCGTCGGTGTAGGTGGGGGGAGCGGGGGGCTTTGCCATCTGACGGACGAGGTCGGTAATCTCGTGATCGTTCATGCTCATGGCACTCTTCCTTTCTTCTTGGGGAAATACGGGCGTTCTTGGCGGTTACACGTTGGCTTCGCGCGCTTTCAGGTACCGGATCATGGCGTCGGCGGTATGCTTCGCCTCCTTGACGACCTGCACGACATTCCACGGGCCGAACACGACGTCACCCGCCGAGAATACGCCGTCACGGTCGGTCATGCCGTTCTCATCGACCTTGACCAGGCCCTTCTCATTGAGGTGGATGCCCGTCGTCGTGCGTACGATCTTGTCCTTCGCTGCCTGACTTGCCGCGATGACCGTACTGTCGGCGGGGATGAGATACGGCTCGCCCTCACTGATGAGCTTCTGATTCTCATCGAAGACGCGGTCATACATCATGGGTCCCTCTGGTGTGACGGAGTGAATGCCTTTTGCGTACTGGATCTCGCAGCCATCCATGAGTGCGTATTCCAGCTCGCGCTCGCTCGCAGAGATGCCGTTGCGTCGTGCGTAGATCGTGACGTAGCGGCTGCCCTTGCGGATTGCCGTACGCGCAACATCCATTGCCGAGTTGCCCGAGCCGATGACAGCGACGCGGTCGCCGAGGTGGTAGACGTCGGGGTTCTGGAGATAGTTGACGGCAAAGTGGCAGTTGCCGAGCGTCTCGCCGTGAATGCCAAGACTCTTGGCGCGCCACGCGCCCGTGCCCATGAAGATGGCCTCATAGCCGTCGCGGAAGAGATCGTCGACGCTGATTGCACCGCCGATGGTCGTGTTCGGACGGATGTGGATGCCGAGCGTCAGGAGTTTCTCGGCGTAGCGGTCAAGCGTCGAGGGCGGCAGACGAAAGTCGGGGATGCCATAGCGCAGCATGCCGCCGATCTTCTGCATCCGCTCGAAGATGGTCACGCCGTAGCCCTCCTGTGCCAGCTTGACCGCTACGACGATGCCCGCAGGTCCCGCACCGATGACGGCGACATTGTGTCCGTTGTAGGATTTGCGCGCGAGGACGAGCTTGTCGAGATAAGTGTCTGAGATGTAGTGCTCGATGCTTGAGATCTGGATGGGTGCGCCACGTCGTCCCTGAATGCAGTGCCCTTCGCACTGGGCATCATGGTCGCAGACCAAGGAGCAGAACACACTCATGGGATTGTTGTCGTAGAGCATCGCACCCGCCTCATTGATCTTCCCGTCGAGGAAGAGGCGGATCATCTCAGGGACATTTGTCTGCACGGGGCAGCCCTGCAGGCGGCACAACGGCTTTTTGCACTGGAGGCAGCGCCGCGACTCGTTAATTACGTGAACAGCCATGTAGCTAATCCTTTCGTTTTGTCGTATCGCTTCTTAAAATGAAAATACACGAAAACATTATAGCACAACTCGTTCCCGCTGTCATAGATGCAGAAAAGAAAGCGTTCTGTCGTAATACAATATATTGTTGCTTTTAAAAATTATTTGCAAAGAATTAGAATACATGATACTATTTCTGCGTTGGAATCATGATGTGGGAGGAGATATCATGCAGTTCAGATCCATTCGGACAAAGTTTTTGGCATCGCTGCTGCCAGTGATGCTGATCGGATTTCTCGCGTTCTTTGGCATCAGCTATAAAATGGCAAGCAATATGCTCATTGACAACGCGGATACGATTGGCAAAGGGGTCGGCAAGCAGGCGGCACTTGAGGTGCAGCGTCTCTTTGAGACGAATGTGGTGCATTTGGAGATCCTCGCGGAGGACAATGCCATTCTGCACGGCAGCGATGAGGAAAAACTTGCTGCCCTGCAGGCGGTGCAGTCTCAGACAGAGGTGTTCTCGAATGTGGCATACCTCGATCGAAACGGTGTCGGAATTGATACGGAGAGCGGCTCTGTCGACCGTTCGGATCGCGGCTATTTCAAGCAGGCAGTTCAGACGCAGAAGACGGCAATCTCGGGGCCGATCATTGCGACATCAGGGAAGGCGATTGCCGTCATCGGTGTTCCTGTAAAGGAGAACGGCTCGGTCGTCGGCGTGGTCGCGGGGACGGTCGTTCTGTCGCGCTTCGACGAGCTCCTTGCGAAGATGAATCCCTACCGCACAGGACAGGTGCTTGTGATGGATGAGTCGGGCATCGTGATGATCCATCCTCACGATGAGGCACAGGTTGGCAAGCTGGATTTCAGCAAGGAGAATTCGAGTGCCAAGCTCTCAAAGGATCTTGTGGATGGCTTTAAGTCCATGCTCGACAAGGATCAGCCGACGCTCGTCCACTATGAGCGTGAGTCCGGCGAGGAGATGACGGGCGTTCTTGTGCCGATTCATCTCGACGGACGGCGCTGGGTGGTCATGTCCGAGGCATCGAACAGTGAAATCCTTGCGAATGCCCATGACCTCCTGCTGGTGCTTGCAGGGCTGACCCTCATCATTGTGATCCTTGTTTCGGGCGTTATCTTCTATATCTCGAATAGCTTTGCAGATAACATCAAAAAGGCGGTACGCGTCTGTGAGACCATCAACAGTGGCGACCTGCGCGAGATGCCGCGCACCATTACGTCGCAGGATGAGATGGGGCAGCTCTCCGATGGCTTGGCACAGATGCGCCATACGCTCAACGTGCTGATCAAGAAGATCCAGTCCAACGCCGCAGAGCTGTCGAACTCGGCAGAGGGGCTCACGGAGGCATCCCATCAGACGGCAGAGGCATCCAACCATGTTGCCGCGTCGATTGCCGAGATCGCCGAGGGGATCGAGCGGCAGTCCACCTCGTCCACCTCGGTGGCAGGAGCGGCAACGTCGATTTCCGGGCATGCAGCCGATATGGCGAAACAGGCGGATGCCGTTGCCGAAGTGTCACAGCATACCGTCGAGCGCGTACGCGAGGGGCGCAGTTCCATCGATGAAGTCGTGAACTACATGGAGCAGATCAAGACGGGCTCGGAGACGGTCGATGCCGCGATTGCAGCACTCGGCAAGGGCTCGGAGGAGATCAGCAAGAGCGTTGAGGTCATCGGCAGCATTGCAGAGCAGACAAATCTGCTTGCGCTCAATGCCGCCATCGAGGCTGCGCGTGCAGGCGAGCATGGGCGCGGTTTTGCCGTCGTCGCCGAGGAGGTCAGAAAGCTTGCCGAGGAATCGGGTGAGTTCTCAAAGAAGATCTCTGAGATCATGACGTCCGTGCAGGCGGATATGGAACGCGCTGTTGAGGCGGGAAAGCGCGGCAATGAGTACGTTGGACACGGCCTCACCTCCGTGCGCACAGCAGATGAGGTGTTCCAGTCGATTGCTGCGGCGATTCAGCAGCTTGGCGACGGGATCGAGGGGATTACGTCCGGCATCCGTCAGATGGAGACCGAGACGCAGACCGTACGCGCCCAGATCGACGAGATCCAAAAGATCAGTACGGCAAGTGCGGACAGCAGTCAGAGTGTCTCTGCGGCGACCGAGGAACAGTCCGCCTCCACGCAGGAGATCGCCGCCGCGTCGCGCCGTCTCTCGGGGCTTGCCGAGGAACTGGCGGAGGAGACCAAGAAGTTTAAGTTATAGGGAAACACTGATAAAATGAGGTCTGCCAGATTGGCGTAGATTTTTCGTCCGAACGAGGTGGAAAACCGGACGCAGAGTGGTGCTCTGTGGAGGATTTTCCGCCGAAGTGCGGACAAAAAAGATGCGTCAAGATGGTTGAACCGAATTTATCAGTGCTTCCATAGAGCTCATCAAAACGGATGGGCTGCGTAAGAGGGAGTCACTGCTCTTGCAGTGGCTCCTTTCCTGTTGTATGATAAGAAGCATAAAAGGAGGCGTTTTCATGGGAAAAGCGATGATTATCGGTGCGGGCGGCGTGGCGAGCGTTGCCGTGCATAAATGCTGTCAGAACCCCGAGGTGTTTGAGGAGATCCTCATCGCCTCGCGTACGAAATCAAAATGTGATGCGCTGAAGGAAAAACTGGATGGCGGTAAAACGAAGATTCACACCGCTGCCGTAGATGCAGACGATGTGCCTGCCCTGACGGCACTCATCAAGGATTTCGCGCCGGACGTCGTGCTGAATCTGGCACTCCCGTATCAGGATCTGCACATCATGGATGCATGTCTCGCAGCGGGCGTTCACTATGTGGATACGGCGAATTACGAGCCGGAGGATACGGCGAAGTTTGAGTACAGCTGGCAGTGGGCATATGCTGACCGCTTCCGTGCGGCAGGGCTGACGGCTCTCCTCGGCTCAGGCTTTGACCCTGGCGTGACGGGCGTTTTCAGCGCCTATGCGATGAAGCATGAATTCGACGAGATCAACTACATCGACATTCTCGACTGCAACGGCGGCGACCATGGCTACCCCTTTGCGACGAATTTCAATCCGGAGATCAACATCCGCGAGGTATCGGCAAACGGCAGCTATTGGGAGAACGGTGCGTGGGTTGAGACGAAGCCGATGGAGATCAAGCGCGTCTACGACTTCGCCGAAGTCGGCAAAAAGGATATGTACCTCCTCCATCACGAGGAGCTGGAGTCCCTCGCGAAGAACATCAAGGGGATCAAGCGCATCCGCTTCTTTATGACGTTCGGCGAGAGCTATCTGACGCACCTGCGCTGTCTCGAGAATGTCGGCATGACCTCGATCGAGCCGATTGACTTTGAGGGGAAGCAGATCATCCCGCTCCAGTTTCTGAAGGCCGTCCTGCCCGATCCTGCGAGCCTTGGCCCACGGACGAAGGGCAAGACGAACATCGGCTGCATCTTCCGCGGAAAGAAGGGCGGTGCAGAGAAGAACTACTATCTTTACAATGTCTGCGACCATGAGAAATGCTATGCCGAGGTCGGATCGCAGGCGGTCGCCTATACCACGGGCGTGCCTGCGATGATCGGCGCGATGATGGTCATGACAGGGACGTGGCGGAAACCCGGCGTCTTTAACGTCGAGGAGTTCGATCCGGATCCGTTCATGGATGCGCTGAATCGGTGGGGGCTGCCGTGGCAGGAGAGCCATGACCCCGTGCTGGTGGACTGATGGCGGCGAATGCATGGCGTGCGGAGTGGAACGAGGTTCCCACGCCGGCCTATCTCGTCTATGAGGAGCTCTTGGAGAAGAACCTCAAAGTCCTTGCCGAGGTCGCAGAGGATACGGGAGCAACGATTCTCCTCGCACAAAAGTGCTTCTCCATGTATCACTACTATCCGCTGATTGGGCGCTATCTGGCAGGGACGACAGCAAGCGGCATCTATGAAGCGCGCCTCTCGCAGGAGGAGATGGGCAAAGAAAACCACGTTTTTAAGCCCGCCTATGAGGATGAGGAGATCGAACAGCTCGCGTCGATCTGCGATCATATCATCTTTAATTCGTTTTCCCAGTGGGAACGGTTTGGCACGGTGGCACGTCTGCACGGTGCGTCCTGTGGGATGCGCATCAACCCCGAGTGCTCGACGCAGGATCATGCCATCTACGATCCGTGTGCACCGGGGTCACGCCTTGGCGTAAAGATTGCGGATTTTCGTCCCGATCTTCTCGCGGGGCTCGACGGCCTGCACTTTCATACGCTCTGTGAGCAGGGGGCGGATGCACTTGAAAAGACGCTTGATGCCGTGGAGGAAAAGTTCGGAAAGTACCTCCATGGGATGAAGTGGCTGAACTTCGGCGGCGGTCACCATATTACGCGCGCGGGCTACGATATTTCCCTGCTCAAGAAGCTGATTCGCCGCGTACAGGAAAAATACGATGTGGCGGTCTATCTCGAGCCGGGGGAGGCAGTCGCGCTGAATGCGGGCTTTCTTGTCTCCGAGGTACTCGACGTGCAGGCGGGCGGGAACGTGATCCTGAATACCTCCGCCGCCTGCCACATGCCGGATGTCATCGAGATGCCCTACCGCCCGCCTGTCGTCGGCGCGGGCGAAGCGGGGGAGAAGGCGCATACGTACACGCTGGCAGGGCCAACCTGTCTGGCGGGCGACACGATTGGAACCTACTCGTTTGATGCGCCGCTGCGCATCGGCGACCGCGTTGTATTCGGCGATATGGCAATCTATACGATGGTCAAGAACAATACGTTCAACGGGATGCCGCTGCCGCATATCATTGCCGTCTCTCCGCAGGGAGAATGGGAGACGGTACGCACATTCGGCTATGATGATTTTAAGATGAGACTTTGACCAAAGGAGAGAACTGCTGTGAGGGCAGATTCTCTCCTTTTGAATAGATATTGCCTATGACAAACTAACTTGTGTTTATTTCTGCGCCGCCTTATAATATTCCCATAGAAGGGAGCAGATCGTATGAAAGAGAACGCAGAACTGAGCCGCAGAAACTTTCTCAAAGGGAGCGCACTTGCATTGGGGGGGCTCGTCGCCGCGCCGACACTGCTGACGGGCTGCGCCGCGAATCCCAACGATCACCTCATCCCGCCCAAGGCGCCGGAAGGAGCACCGCCGCCGCCCGCGTGGCTCGGGACAGCACCGGAGATTCCAGCGGAGAAAATCAGCGATACGTACAGTGCGGACATTGTCATCGTCGGCGCAGGCCTTGCGGGTCTGACGGCGGCGCGTGCGGCATCGGAGCACGGGGCGTCTGTTCTTGTCATGGAGCGGGCGAGTACATGGCAGTGCCGCAGTGGACAGTTCGGCACGATCGGCAACCGTTATCAGCGGGAGTTGGGCATCAGCTTTGACAAGAATGCCGCCATCCTCGAAAATATGAAGCAAATGGGCTACCGTGCCGATCAGCGCATGTGGAACTACTGGGCGGAGCACAGCGGCAAGGATTTTGACTGGATGCTCAACCTCGCTCCTGCCGTTCACGTGATGAAGGAGACGGATACGGAGCTCGACCGCACGAAGATCAACCTGCAGATGATGCACTATCCGCTCCCGCCGGGATACAATCGCAGCGAGGAGAACAGCCCGACCTATCCGACGGTGATGACGCTCCTGCCGAGTCAGGAGCCGCTGCTGACGTTGGTCTATGAAAAATGTCTCGCGCAGGGCTGCAAATTCATCTATGCAACGCGTGCCAAGAAGCTCGTCCGTGAGGCGGACGACGGGCGTGTGACGGCGGTGATCGGCGAGGACATTCACGGAAAGATTGTCCAGTGTACGGCACGCAAAGCCGTGATTCTGGCGACAGGGGACTACGGCAGCAACAAGGAAATGATGTCATATTTTGTTCCGTGGGCAGTCGATTATCTGAACGTCTTCCCAAATCGCGACGCGTGGGATACGCCGACGAATACGGGCGATGGGCATCGGATGGCGGCATGGGTCGGCGGCAAGATCGAGGACGGTCCTCACGCGCCGATGATCCATACGCTCGGCGGTCCGCTCGGCGTCGATGCCTATCTCCTGCTCAACGACGACGGACAGCGGTTCGTCAACGAGGACATTGGCGGACAGCAGCTCTCCTGCGCCATTTATCGTCAGCGCGGCAGCTACGCATGGCAGATCTTTGATGACAACTGGCCGGAGCAGCTGGGGGCGATGGGCGTTTCCCACGGGAGCGTAAACCACTGTGTTCCTGCCGCAGAGAACCCGAAACTTCCGCCTGACTGTCAGTGGGCGATCGGACGGACGTCCTATACCTCGCGCGAGGATCTGGACAAGACGCCGGGACTCATCAAGGCGGGCAGCATCGAGGAACTCGCGGCGGCACTCGCGCCGGACCGCCCTGCCGTACAGCGTACGATATTGGCGGAGATCGCACGCTATAATGAGCTTGTCAATGCGCATCAGGATCGGGATTTCGGTAAGGCAGCGAAGCGCCTCTTTCCCCTTGAGAAGCCGCCGTTCTATGCGGGCAAGATGCTTGGCGGGGCTCTCCTGGTCAATATGGGCGGACTGACGGTGAACCCCGAGGACGGCAACGTACTGGATGCAGAGAACCACGGCATTCCCGGACTGTATGCGGCCGGCAATACACAGGGCGGACGCTTTGTCGGAGATTACCCTGTGGTGACGGCAGGCGTCAGCCATGCCTTTGCGCTCGTCTATGGGCGGCTTGTCGGCAACGTTGCGGCGCAGCTCTGAGAAAGGCGGGACAATGAAGATGTTTCAGAAATTCAAAGAGCCGCGCACCCTATTGGTGCTCGTGATCGTACTCGCAGCGTGCGGCTTCGGCGGACTCGCCATCCTTTCCCAGGTCAGTGCAAACCCTGCGTTCTGCGTGAGTTGTCACAATATGCAGCCCGAGTATGACAGCTATGCGCAGGGGAATCTGCTCGCAAAGCAGCACGCAGATGCAGGCGTAACCTGTCACGACTGTCATGAGCCGACGCTGCTCCAGCAGATGAATGAGGGCTGGCTCTTCGTAACGGGGAACTATGAGAGCCCCATGCCGAAGTACGGCTATACGAATGAGCAGTGTCTCTCCTGCCACACCTTTGAGGGGATCAAACAGGCGACGGCGCGGTATGGCAAGGAAAATCCGCACGACCCCGTGCATCTGGCGGGCAATGAGAATCCGCAGAACTGTGCGGACTGCCATTCGATGCATCATCCGCAGTCGGCAAAGAAATGTACGGCCTGTCATCCTGTGAGCTGGAAACTGGATTCGAGTTGGGAGAAGTAGGGGAGAAGGCAAAGTACTTTGACAATATCCATGTAAACAAAAATAATTATTAAAAAGTATAAATTTCTATTGACATGAAAAATTTTCCGTGCTATGATGTGACCATCAAAAGAACAACGATGGTCGTGCAAATGATAGACGGCCATTTCCATCAACAAAGGAGGATATTCATGTCACTCATCAACAAGGAAATCAGCGATTTTAAGGCAGATGCTTTCCAGAAGAAGGCAGGCGCACAGGGCGAGTTCACGCAGTACACAAAGGCGGATCTCAAGGGTAAGTGGAGCGTGTTCTTCTTCTATCCCGCAGACTTCACGTTTGTCTGCCCGACGGAGCTTGCGGATCTGCAGGACGAGTATGCAGAGTTCCAGAAGCTCGGCTGCGAGATTTTCGGTGTCTCCTGCGACTCCCACTTCGTCCACAAGGCATGGCATGAGAGCTCCGAGCTCGTCGGCAAGATCACCTATCCGATGCTCGCTGACCCGACGGCAAAGCTCGCACGCGATTTCGACGTCTACATCGAGGATGACGGACGCGCTGAGCGCGGCACGTTTGTCGTGAACCCCGAGGGCAAGATCGTCTCCTATGAGGTAAGTGCGGGCAACGTCGGCCGCAACGCGAAGGAGCTCCTGCGCAAGGTGCAGGCACTGCAGTTCGTCGCAGAGCATGGCGATGAGGTCTGCCCCGCACGTTGGAAGCCGGGCGAAAAGACACTGAAGCCCAGCTTTGATCTTGTCGGCAAACTCTAAGCGTATGGAGTGGGGCACTTCGCGAGAGCGCTCGTGAGGTGCTTTTTCCTATGAGGTGGAAAAGAGGCGGTTTTGTGGAAAATATGTATGATGCCGTGATTGTCGGCGGCGGTCCCGCAGGACTGTCTGCCGCGATCTATCTGGCGCGTGCGAAGTGCAAGGTGCTTGTCATCGAAAAGGAGAAGATCGGCGGGCAGATCACCATCACTGCCGATGTGGTCAACTATCCCGGGACAGGACGCGTGAGCGGCACCGAGCTCGCAGCGCAGATGGAACATCAGGCGCGTGGCTTCGGGGCGGAATTCATCAGCGCCGAGGTCACAGGACTGAAGTTGGATCAGGACATCAAGGAAATAGAGACGACAGCCGGTGCCGTACAGGCACTGAGCGTGATTCTCGCGACGGGAGCGAACCCACGTCGAATCGGCTTTGCCGGTGAGGAGGAGTTCCGTGGGCGCGGCGTCGCCTACTGTGCAACCTGCGATGCGGAGTTCTTTACGGGGATGGATATCTTCGTTATCGGCGGCGGACTTTCTGCTGTTGAGGAGAGCATCTTTCTTTCCCGCTATGGGCGGTCGGTCACGATTCTTGTACGCGGCGATAAATTCCGAGCACCGCAGACGACAGTGGATGCACTCGCGGATTACGAGAACATCAGCGTGCGTTTCAATACCGTGGTGGAGCGTGTCGGCGGCGATGCAATGATCTCCTATGCAGATTTTCGCAACAATGCGACAGGTGAAGTCGAGCATCACATGGCGGCGGAGGGAGAGACCTTTGGCGTCTTTGTCTTTGCCGGCTACGTACCGAATACGGAACTGTTTCGTGGGCTGATCGATCTCAATGAGCAAAACTACATCATCACGAACGAGGACAAGGAGACGAATATCAAGGGCGTCTTTGCCGCCGGCGATGTCTGCATCAAGTCTCTGCGTCAGGTGGTGACGGCGGTCTCTGACGGTGCTGTCAGTGCCGTTTCGGCGGAGCGTCACGCGGCAGCGGTCCATGACCGCCTGAAACTGCCCTCGTTTCCGCGCTCCGGTGTGGATCCGAAGCGTTTTGAGCAGCGCAAGGCCTCCATCGAGAAGAAGTCGGCTGTCGGTGATGAGGAGGAAGGTTTCATCTCCGAGGAGCTGCGCGAGCAGCTGCTGCCTGTCTTTGATAAATTTGCCTCCACGGTTCGCTTGGTCGGTCGTTTTGATAGCGGCGCGCTTTCGGCCGAGCTGCGCGGCTTTATGGATGAGTTCGCGGAGCTGTCGCCCAAGGTGAGCTGCACGGAGACCGCGATAGAGTCTGGTGAGGAGCCGGGGATTTCCATTCTGCACGCGGACGGTACACCGAGCGGGATCGTCTACCATGCTGTTCCGGGCGGACATGAGTTCAACTCGTTTATTCTCGCGCTCTACAATGTCGCAGGGCCGGGACAGGAAATTCGCCCTGAGACGCGCGAAAAGATCGCACGGATTACGTCACCCGCCGATGTCAAGGTACTCATGTCCCTCTCCTGCACGATGTGTCCCGACGTGGTCACTGCCGTGCAGCGGATTGCGGCGGAGCGTGCGGATGTGCGTGCCGATATTTATGACATTCGCTATTTCCCTGACCTGAAGAAAAAGTATAATGTCATGAGCGTTCCCTGCGTTATTGTGGGGGAGGAGCTTTTCTTCGGCAGGAAGAATATCGATGAGATTGCCGATGTTTTGGTCAGTCGTGCCTAAGAAATCAGTGATTCCCTAGGGAATCAGCGATTTCCTAATATGCTGCGCCTCTGAGCAGGGCGCAGAACGGCACTTTTGATAGATGTAATATATGTGTATTGTGTATTTGTGGAAGGAGAAACATGATGGAACTGAAGGGATCACAGACGGAAAAGAACCTCTGGGCAGCGTTTGCGGGTGAGTCGCAGGCACATACGAAGTACCTCTACTACGCCTCGCAGGCGCAGAAGGATGGTTATCAGCAGATCTCGGACATCTTTAACGAGACGGCGCGCAACGAGAAGGCACATGCCAAGATCTGGTTCAAGCTCGTGCACGGTGTCGGCGACACGAAGGAAAACCTTGCCGATGCCGCTGCCGGCGAGCATGGCGAGTGGACGAGCATGTACCCCGAGTTTGCCCGTGTGGCGCGCGAAGAGGGCTTCGATAAAATTGCCCGTCTCTTCGACGCAGTCGGCAAGATCGAGAAGGAGCATGACGAGCGCTATAAGATCCTCCTCTCGAATGTGGAGGAGGGCAAGGTGTTCCGCCGCGATGAGAAGATCATCTGGCAGTGCCTGAACTGCGGCTATGTCTGCGAGAGCCCGCAGGCACCGGCAAAGTGCCCGGTCTGCGAGCATCCGCAGTCGTTCTTCCAGCAGCTTGTTCGTAACTACTGATTTCGATAGTAGGATACTGAAAAGCCCCGCCGTTTGGCGGGGCTTTTTGCTGTCATTTTTAGGAAATAGCAGTAAGACTATTCCTTAAATCAGCTGGATATTTCGTTATTCATAGTACTTTAAGAGACTCTGTGTTCCCTCTGTACCACTGCCGCTCTCCTCCAGGGAGCGCGCCTCACGCAGGACCTGCTCGAGCACGGGGAGGTCGATGCCGTATTCCCGGCTCGTCTCGGCACCGATATTCATATCCTTGACGAAATGCTTGATCATGAACCCGGGGGCGAAGTCTCCATCGAGT
This sequence comes from Selenomonas sp. oral taxon 478, assembly GCF_001189555.1. Taxonomy (NCBI): domain Bacteria; kingdom Bacillati; phylum Bacillota; class Negativicutes; order Selenomonadales; family Selenomonadaceae; genus Selenomonas; species Selenomonas sp. oral taxon 478. Next base: position 1,848,862 of record NZ_CP012071.1, read on the forward strand.
GCCTTACGAATCATATTGCTCATCTGGAAACTCGCGGCCGCACCACCCGAGATGGAGGAAAACACCTTCTCGAGATCAAGCCCAGCGGCACGCGCATAGGCAAATGCCTCACAGGCACCTGCGAGCGTCCCCGCAATGGCGATCTGATTCGCGGCCTTGGTCTTTTGTCCCGCGCCAGCAGCACCCTCATAGACGATATTTTTGCCCATCGCGGCAAAGATGGGCTGCATGACGTGGAATGTGTCCTCGTCGCCGCCGACCAAAATGTTCAGCGTAGCGTTTCGCGCTCCCATATCTCCTCCCGTGACAGGGGCATCGAGGGCATGGATACCGCGCTTTTTCGCCTCCTCATAGATGCGGACGGCGAGCGAGGGGGAGGAGGTCGTCATATCGGCGACGTATGTACCGGGGGCTAGGTTGTCGAGGATACCGTCAGCATCGAGGTAGATCTCCTCCACGTCCTTCGGGTAACCGACGATGGTGATGACAGCATCCTGTCCCGCCGCGCACTTGCCCGGGCTTTCACAGTAACGTGCACCGCGCGCAAGGAGCGGCTCTGCCTTGCTTTTCGTACGGTTGTAGACGCTGAGCTCATAGCCTGCATCGATGAGATGCCCTGCCATCGCTGCGCCCATGATGCCGAGACCGATGAATCCAATTTTCTTCATAGCATTTCCTCCATTCTTCTTCATATACCTTCAGTGTAGCAGGATGAAGCAAAAAATCAAGGGAATCACGGATAATTGCAGGATTTTTTCGATTGATTCCGAATCTTATACGTATATAGGAATGAAATGTAGGAAGGACGGATGACGGATGCGATTGGAATTTTTAGGGGCAGCACATGTCGTTACGGGCTCGTGCTTTCTGATCCATACGGGTGACCATAAGTATCTGGTGGACTGCGGTATGTATCAGGGCACGCGGCGGCTGCGCGAGATGAACTATGAGCCATTCCCGTTCAACCCTGCTGAGATCGATGCGGTCTTTCTGACCCACGCGCACATCGATCACTGCGGGCGGATTCCGCGCCTCGTGCGTGAGGGCTTTGTGGGCAACGTCTACGCCACGCGTGCTACCTGCGACCTCGTGCACATCATGCTGCCGGACTCGGCGCATATTCAGGAGAGCGATGCGGAGATACTGAACCGCAAGAATGCGCGACGCAGCGAGGCGCCGATTACGCCGCTCTATACACAGGCAGATGTCTTTGCTGCATTGGAGCACTTTACGCCTGTACCCTATCAGGGGACGGTGGATCTGGGGCCTGTTTCTGTGACATTCCGTGATGCGGGGCATATTCTCGGCTCGGCGATCCTTGAGATCGCGGTGCGCGAGGGGATGCAGGAGTCCAAACTGGTTTTTTCGGGCGATCTTGGACAGCCGCATCAGCCGATCTTGCGTGACCCGGAGCAGATCGCAGGGGCGGATTTCCTCATCGTCGAGTCCACCTATGGCGACCGCATTCATCGCGACTATGACAAGGAGACGGCACTCCTCGAGGTCATCCGTGACACGATGGACCGGGGCGGCAACGTCATCATCCCGTCCTTTGCCGTCGGGCGGACACAGACGCTCCTCTATTACTTCTACAATCTGTGGAAGGAGGGGCGCCTCGACGATGACATCCCGATCATCATCGACAGTCCTCTTGCGATTCAGGCAACGCGCGTCTTTCTCAAAAACTACGAGGAGTTCGACGAGGAGACGATTGCGTTCTTCGGGAATGAAGGCATGATTCCGGCGTTTCCGCAGGTGCGCATCGCCGAGACAGCGGCAGAGTCGCGAGCACTCAACTCGGCAGAGGGCTCGGCGATCATCCTCTCCGCCTCGGGGATGGCGGACGCGGGGCGCGTGCTCCATCACCTGAAGCATAATCTCTGGCGCCCGGAGTCGACGGTGCTCTTCGTCGGCTATCAGGCGGAGGGGAGTCTCGGGCGGCGGCTGGTGGACGGCATCAAGCGCGTGCGCGTCCTCGGTGAGGAAATCGCCGTCAAGGCAAAGATCGAGGTGCTCGACGGGTTCTCCGCTCATGCGGATGCAGCGCAGACCGTGGAGTGGATGCGTGCAGTCACCGCACCTCGTCCTGCAAAGGTATTTCTGGTACACGGCGAAGGGCAGGCACAGGAGGCTCTGAAAGAGCGTATCCAAGAGGAACTTGGGCTCGAAGTCTATGCGCCGTTCCTCGGCGATCTTGTAACGATTCAGGGGCGGAGTGCCGTTCTGATCCCGTCGAACAGTCCCACCGTCTCCATCGAAGCGGAGATGGAGGATGCGCTGCGCGACTTCGACGCCGAGTATCGTCTCCTGCGCAAGTCGCTCATCCGTGCCGTCATTCGCCAGCCCAAACTCATGGAGCCGCTCATCCGCGCCCTCCTGAAGGCGCGCACCTACTTCAAGAAACTCATCGCTCCGTACAACATCTGACGGGACAGCGCGGCAGAATGCCGTGAGCTGTGATGTCTGTGCTTGCATCTCTTTATGAAATACGTTAAAATAGGGAAGCCTTGAGAAGGGCTTTCCTATTTAATACAGAATGAAGGAAAGAGGGACATGTCCCTCGTTTTCCTATGGAAAATGATGGGTGGTGTAATAGTGGAATTACCATTTCGCGTCGGTGTAGATGTCGGCTCGACGACCATCAAGCTGGTCGTTATGGGGGAACAGCACGAAATTCTCTATAAGAATTACGCGCGGCATTTCTCAGAGATCGGCAAGGCGCTGCAGGAGAACCTGAGCCAGCTGCGCGATGTCGTCGGTGAGTCGAAGTTCTTGTTTGCTCTGACGGGGTCGGCAGGCATGGGGATCGCGCAGCGCATCGGCCTGCCCTTTGTGCAGGAGGTTGTCGCGTGCGCCTCTGCTGTACGGCGGCTCATTCCCGATACCTCGACGGCAGTCGAGCTCGGCGGCGAGGACGCTAAGATCACGTACTTCGGCGATGCGCCGGAGCAGCGCATGAACGGTGTCTGCGCAGGCGGTACGGGCTCCTTTATCGATCACATGGCATCCCTGCTCTCGACCGATCCAATCGGTCTGAATGCACTTGCCGAAAAGGGAAAGCGTGTCTATGCGATTGCCTCGCGCTGTGGTGTCTTTGCCAAGACGGATGTTCAGGCACTCATGAACGACGGTGCAGAGAAGGCGGATATTGCGCTTTCGATCTTTCAGGCGGTGGTCAATCAGACCATCGGTAACCTTGCGCAGGGGCGTCCCATTGAGGGCAAGGTCGCCTTTCTTGGCGGACCGCTTCACTTTCTCCCGGAACTGAAACGACGCTTTATCGAGACGTTGAAACTTGACGAGGAACACGTCGTCAATGTGGAATATGGCAATTATTTCGTCGCGGTTGGCGCGGCGCTCTCCGATGATGCCAAGGCAACCGATATGCGGGAGATGGAGGCGTGTATTGCGCGTGCGGAGGCAGCTGCGGCAGCGGAAACACGCACGGCGGACTTCGTGCTTTTTAAGGATGCGGCGGATTATGCTGCGTTCAAGGAGCGACACGATCAGGACCGCGTGCGGCGCGGTGAACTTTCGTCCTATCGCGGTCCGGTTTGGATCGGCATCGATGCAGGATCAACGACGACGAAGCTCGTCGCCATTGGAAAAGACAAGGAACTGCTTCACACCTATTACGGCAGCAATCAGGGCTCGCCGCTGCGCTCGGTCATCGAGGCACTGCGGGACTTCTATGCTGTGATGCCCGCGGGCTGTCACATTGCAGGTGCTGTGACGACGGGCTACGGCGAGGCGATTGTCAAGGCGGCACTCCATGCGGACGGCGGTGAGGTGGAAACCTTTGCCCACCTGCGCGCAGCACAGGAGTTCTGCCCCGAGGTGAGCTTTGTGCTCGACATCGGCGGACAGGACATGAAGTGCTTCTTCGTCCAGAATGGCAGCGTCGGCAACATCACGCTCAACGAGGCGTGTTCGGCGGGCTGCGGCTCCTTCATCCAGAACTTTGCCGAGGGGCTGCACATGACGCCGGCGGAGTTCGCGGGCAAGGCGATTGACGCAAAGGCACCCGTTGACCTCGGCACGCGCTGCACCGTTTTTATGAACTCCAAGGTCAAGCAGGCGCAGAAGGAGGGGGCGGAGGTCGCCGACATCTCGGCGGGTATCGCTCTTTCGGTCGTGAAGAATGCCCTTTTTAAGGTCATGCAGCTAAAGGATGTTCATGCTCTCGGCGACCACATCGTCGTGCAGGGCGGGACGTTCTACAACGATGCTGTCCTGCGCTCCATCGAGAACCTGCTCGGCAAGCACGTCATCCGTCCTGACATCGCAGGGCTGATGGGCGCATACGGTGCGGCGATCCTTGCGATGGAGGCAGGGACGGAACACTCCTCCCTGCTGGGTGCGGAGGAACTGGGCACGTTTTCTGCCAAGACGAGCACCTACCGCTGCGGAAAATGCGGCAACAAGTGCCTCATTACGATGCAGCAGTTCCCCAATGGGGAGCGTTACTTTACGGGCAACCGCTGTGAGCGCGGCATCGGCGGCGAGAAGGCGGCGGACGAGACGCCAAATATCTATAAGTTCAAGTATCGCCGTCTCTTCAAGCACTATAAGTCACCGGATGAGCCGCGTCGCGGACGTATTGGTATCCCGCGCACGCTCAATATGTACGAAGACTATCCGTTCTGGTTCACCTTCTTTGATCGGCTTGGCTATGGGGTCGTGCTCTCAGGAAAATCCTCGCCGCAGCTTTTCTACAAGGGCATGGCAACCGTTCCATCGGACTCTCTCTGCTATCCGGCAAAGCTCGCCCACGGACATATTGCCGACCTCATCGAAAAGGGTGTCGATACGATCTTCTATCCGTGCGAACCGCACAACATGGAGGACAAGACTGACCCCTCGGCGAACAACTACAACTGCCCGATCGTGGCATCCTATGCGGAGAACATCCGCATCAACATGGATGTCCTGCGCGAAAGGCACATCCGCTTCCTGCAGCCGTTCCTGCCCATCAATGACCGCAAGCGCATGATTGAGCGTCTGGTGGAGGAGTTCGGCAAAGCCGAGGGCATCGGCAGGACGGAGATCACCGCGGCGGTCGATGCCGGTTACGCCGAGATTGAGCAGTACCGTCAGGATGTTCGTGACTACGGACAGCAGATCCTAGACCGTATTGAAAAGACGGGCGAGCACGCCATCCTGCTTGCGGGGCGGCCGTACCACATCGACCCCGAGATCAACCACGGGATCCCCGAGATGATCCAGTCCTATAAGCTGCCGATTCTCTCCGAGGATGCCGTGTACCACATGCCGGTCAGTAAACGGCGTCTGCAGGTCGTCAATCAGTGGAGCTATCATGCACGTCTTTACCATGCGGCACAGTTCGTTGCAGAGCATCCGAATGTGACGCTGATCCAACTGAGCTCCTTCGGATGCGGTCTCGATGCACTCACAACGACGGAGGTGCGTGAGATCCTCGAGTCGCATGAGCGCATCTATACGATGATCAAGCTCGACGAGGTGTCGAACCTCGGTGCGGCACGCATTCGCCTGCGCTCGCTGATCGCAGCGCTCGCGCGGCGGGAGATGCCTGTCTACCACGATGCACCCGTCATCGAGCGTCCGCGCTTTACTGAGGACTGTCGGAAGACGCATACGATTCTCGCCCCGCAGATGGCACCGATTCACTTTGATCTGTTCCGTACGACGATGAGAAAGCACGGCTATAACGTCGTCATTCCGCCGATGCCGGACAAAGCGGCCATTGACCTCGGTCTGCGCTATGTGCACAATGATATGTGCTACCCTGCCATCGTCGTCATCGGGCAGCTCCTCGCCGCACTGAAGGCGGGGCTGTGCGATCCCAATCACACGAGCATTGCCCTCTTTCAGACCTGCGGTGCCTGCCGTGCGACCAACTACCTCGGTGTCCTGCGCAAGGCTCTACGTGACGCGGGTTTCCCAAACGTCGCCGTCTTTGCCGTGCGCGGTCTGCCCGAGGAGACGGATTCCTTTGCCTTTAACCGCGAGATGATGGTCGACGCCATCAAGGCGGCGATCTACGGCGATCTCCTGATGAACGTGCGCAACCGCATGATGCCGTACGAGCTGGTCAAGGGGAGTACGCAGGCAGCGTATGAGAAATGGATGGTGCGCGCAAAGGAGGAGCTGCTGCACGGCAGCATCTTCAAGTTCCGCCGCATGGTGAAGGACATCGTGCGAGACTTTGATCATATCCCCATCGACGAGACCTTGTGGAAACCGAAGGTCGGCATCGTCGGCGAAATCCTCGTCAAGTACCACCCAGTCGCGAACAACGACATCGAAAAGGTACTGATGGGGGAGGGGGCAGAGGTCGTGATGCCCGACTTTGTCGACTTCTTCCTATATTCCGCTTACGACCCGATCGCACAGCACAAGCTGCTTGCGGGCTCGTACAAGGATCGTCTCTATGGACGTATGTTTATCAAGGTGATCGAGTTCTTCCGCGCACCGATGCGCAAGGCACTGAAGGAAAGCCGTCACTTCCGTCCGCCGCAGTCCATCGACCATACGGCGGAGCTTGCGGCGCGCCACGTCAGCCTCGGCAACATGGCAGGGGAGGGGTGGTTCCTTACGGGCGAGATGGTCAAGCTCATCGAGGAGGGCGTTCCCAACGTCGTCTGCCTGCAGCCGTTCGGCTGCCTGCCAAATCACATTACGGGCAAGGGCGTCATGCACGACCTGCGTAAGGCGTATCACGGCGCGAACATCACGGCGATCGACTGCGATGCGGGCTCGAGTGAGGTCAACCAGCTCAATCGCCTGAAACTGATGCTTGCCGTGGCAAAGGAGCGTCGCCCGCAGGAAGCGGTGCATCCTGAGGCGCAAATGGATCGGGCGGTCAATTTGCCTAAATAGTACCGAGTTTATCAAAGAGATGTTGTACGATGTGCAGCATCTCTTTTTTTTTGCAAAAACTCGTTCTGCGAACAAATTTTTCGCAAAGATGCGTTCGAAAATGCTTGACCGAACACCTTTTCTGTGTTATCTTATATACGAACAAAGGTTTTAAGAATATATATGCGATATGAGTGTTCGGAGGTACGGATATGAGACGCAGAAAAACACGCAGAACAGTGAATAAGAAGCGCGTCGGACTTCTCTTCGGCGTAATCGCGCTCGTCTGGATGGGCATTTCTGCCCTGCATCTGACGAATCCCTATCTGCGCTCGGCGGACTTTGTTGAAGTGTCCGTAGCACATGGGGAGAGCGTCTGGTCGATTGCACAGACCTACTCGGCAAAAGAATCCACGGCAAAGGATCTTGAGGAAGCAATCATTGAGGTGAACGATCTGCCGCCCGACGGCACAATCCATGCGGGGAGACATCTTCGCATCCCCGTGATTGCCCCATCAGAGCAGCTGCAGGCGATGGCAGAACACAAATCCCTTGACACAGAGAATTGACCGCCTTATAATGACCTTACCGATTAGGGTGGAAACTTATGGGAGCACGAAATCACGGTGCTTCCTGTCGCCTTGTCCCCGAGAGGATGGATTTCCTATCCCACAGGGACAGGGCTTTTGTATATTTGGAAGGGAGAGCATTTTATGATAAAGCTGACACTGCCGGATGGCTCCGTTCGCGAGGCAGAGGCAGGAACGAGCATACTGGACGTCGTCAAGGGCATGAGCAACTCCTTGGCGAAAAAGGCACTTGCGGCGAGCCTCGACGGCGAGGTCGTCGATCTGACGACGCCGGTCACGAAGGATGCTGCACTGCGCGTGCTGACCTTTGATGATGAGGGCGGCCGCCACGCTCTGCGCCATACGGCGGCGCACGTCATGGCGCAGGCAGTGAAGCGCCTGTATCCGGAGAGCCATGTGCAGCTCGCGATCGGGCCTGCGATCGAGAACGGCTTCTACTACGATTTCGACATGGAGCACCAGCTGACGGATGCCGATCTTCGCGATATCGAAAAGGAAATGAAGAAGATCGTCAAGGAGAACCTGCCGCTTGTCCGCCGTGAGATTCCCCGTGCAGAGGCGATTGCACTCTTCCGTGAGAAGGGTGAGAACTATAAGGTGGAGCTGATTGAGGATCTGCCGGAGGACGAGGTAATCTCCCTCTATACGCAGGGCGAGTTCACCGACCTCTGCGCAGGCCCCCATGTCGTCTCGACCGGCAAGGTCAAGGCATTTAAGCTGCAGAGTGTCGCAGGTGCATACTGGCGCGGCAGTGAGAAGAATAAGATGCTGCAGCGCATCTATGGCACGGCGTTTGAGAAGCAGGAAGAACTCGATGCCTACCTGCACATGCTGGAGGAGGCGGCAAAGCGCGACCACCGAAAACTCGGCAGAGAGCTGGATCTCTTCAGCCTGCACGAGGAGGGACCGGGCTTCCCATTCTTCCATCCAAACGGCATGGCACTGCGCAACGCATTGCTCGACTATTGGCGCGAGGTGCATCGCCGCTACGGCTATCAGGAGATCAGCACGCCTGTGATCCTCAGCCGTAAGCTCTGGGAGACCTCGGGGCATTGGTTCCACTATCGCGAGAATATGTATACCACGGAGATCGACGAAGAGGACTACGCAATCAAGCCGATGAACTGCCCCGGCTGCATGCTCGTCTATCGTTCCCAGCTGCACAGCTATCGCGACCTGCCGCTGCGTCTTGCCGAGCTGGGACTTGTCCATCGTCATGAGCTTTCGGGTGCTCTGCACGGGCTCTTCCGCGTCCGCAACTTCACGCAGGATGATGCGCATCTCTTTGTGACCCCCGATCAGATCGAGGGCGAGATCCAGCACACGATTGACCTCTTCGACGAGGTCTACCGTACGTTCGGACTGACGTACAAGGCGGAGCTCTCGACGCGCCCCGAGGACTCGATGGGGACGGATGAGATGTGGGAGATGGCGACGAATGGCCTGCAGAAGGCACTGGACAACCGTGGTCTGGACTATGTCGTCAACGAGGGAGACGGCGCATTTTACGGTCCGAAGATCGACTTCCACCTGCGCGACTCCATCGGACGTACGTGGCAGTGCGGCACGATCCAGCTCGATATGAGTCTGCCCGAGAAGTTTGACCTCACCTATGTCGGCGAGGATGGCGAAAAGCATCGCCCCGTCATGCTGCACCGTGTGGTCTATGGATCGATTGAGCGCTTTATCGGCATCCTGATCGAGAACTATGCAGGTGCGTTCCCCGTATGGATGGCACCCGTGCAGGTACGTATCCTGCCGATCACGGAGCGTCATGCCGCATACGCGGAGGAACTGTATAAGAAGATGTTCGACCTTGGCCTCCGCGTCGAGGTGGATGCACGCAACGAAAAGACGGGCTACAAGATCCGTGAGAGCCAGGTCAAGAAGACGCCGTACACGCTGGTGGTCGGCGATCAGGAGATGGAGAGCGGCACAGTCGCCTTCCGCAAGTATGGAGAGAAGGACAGCGCAGTCCTGCCTGTCGCGGACTTTATCGCGCTCGTACAGGAAAAAATTGCGACGCGTGCACTGGAGTATTGACAGGATACTCCGATTTGTGGTAATATATCTCACGTTGAAAGCAGAAGCCACCGCTTCTCACCTGCGGGCAGATGTCTGACGGGTTGCATGAGAGAGTGTATCAGGGTGGCTTTATGCCGCCCTTTTCTATTGCCGGATGGCGTAATCATGCGCATCCGTACCAGGAGGTGTTCTTGCCATAAGCAGGGAATCTTTGCGAATCAATGAGGAAATCCATATCCGTGAGGTGCGTGTCACCAGTGCGGAGGGGGAACAGCTTGGCATTATGCTGACGCGCGATGCCCTTCGCATGGCGGAGGAGCAGCATCTCGACCTGGTCGAGGTGGCGCCGAAGGCGAAGCCGCCCGTCTGCCGCATCATGGACTTTGGAAAGTTCCGCTATGAGCAGCAGAAACGTGAGAAAGAAGCGAAGAAGAAGCAAAAGACCATCAGCATCAAGGAAGTCAAGCTGCGTCCGAACATCGACGAGCATGACTTCAATGTCAAGCTGAAGAATGCGCTCCGCTTCGTCGAAGAGGGCAACAAGGTCAAGGTGACGATCATGTTCCGTGGGCGTGAGCTCTCCCATCCGGAACTCGGGCGCGTGGTTCTCGACCGCGTCTCCGAACGGCTGGGCGATCTCGTGTCGATCGAACGCGGTGCGAAGCTCGAGGGAAAGAATATGACGATGATTCTTTCGCCGAAGGTGCAGAAGCCCGCCAAGGCGGCAAAACCCGCGAAGCAGGAAGATAAAGGAGGAAATGGCGATGCCGAAGATTAAAACGCGCCGCGCTGCAGCAAAGCGCTTCACCGTAACAGGGAGCGGAGAGTTCCGCCGCAACAAGGCGTACAAGAGACATATTCTGGAGAAGAAGACGCCGAAGCGCAAGCGCAACCTGCGCAAGGCAGCACTTGCCGACAATTCGGACTACAAGCGCATCCGCAAGATGCTCCCCTACGCATAAACGGGGCAATGAAGAGAACCCTACGTGGGTAGGAAACAGGAGGAATTGCTATGCCAAGAGTAAAGAGCGGTGTTACGGCACACCGTCGTCATAAGAAGATTTTAAAGCTTGCCAAGGGCTATCGCGGCTCGCGCAGCAAGCAGTTCAAGAAGGCAAACGAGACCGTCATGAAGGCGCTTTACTATGCGCGCCGTGACCGTCGTGCAAAGAAGGGCACGTTCCGTCGTCTCTGGATCGCACGCATCAATGCAGCATCGCGTGCGAACGGCATCTCGTACAGCCGCTTTATCGCGGGTCTGACGAATGCAGGGGTCGAGGTCAACCGCAAGATGCTTGCCGATCTCGCCATTGCCGATGCAGCGGCATTTACGCAGCTTGTGAACGTCGCAAAGGAAAATCAGTAAGATGGGAGCAGCCTGATGAGTCATCGGATTCATCAGGCTCTTTTTATACGATGAAAAAGATCGAGACAATCACGAGTGCGGAGAACCCACTCATCCGCCGCCTCTCCGTGCTGGTACGAAGTCCGCGCCGCGCCGCCAAGGAAAATGTATTCTTGGTGGAGGGACTGCGCCTTGCCGAGATGGCAGCGCGCTCAGACGGACAAATCCTACACGCCGTATTGACGGAGCGTGCCTTGGCAGCGGAGCGAGCTGCCATACTGGCAGAGCAGCTGCATCTGCGCGGCGTGCCGGTTAACTGTGTCCCGCCGCGGCTCTTTGCCGCCTGCGCGGAGACGGACGCGCCGCAGGGAATCCTGCTGCTGATGCAGCGTCCCCCCCGCAGATCATTGACCGATCTCGTACACGCGGCGGAGAAAGTACCGTTTTATCTGGCTCTTGATCGTGTGCAGGATCCCGGCAACGTCGGCATGATTCTGCGCACGGCAGATGCAGCGGGCGCAGCGGGCGTGATACTCCTGCGCGGCTGTGCGGATGTATACAGCAGCAAGGTCGTCCGTGCAACGATGGGCTCTCTGTTTTACGTTCCCTTTATCAGCGGCGTCGATGATGAGGAACTCCTGCGTTTCGCACAGGAGCAAAGCCTATATCTCTATGCGGCTGCGTGCGACGCCGATGCTGTGACGCATTTTGCAGCGGATCTGTGCCGCCCCACGATTGTCGTCCTCGGCAACGAGGCAAACGGTGTATCGGAGCGCCTCTTGGGCGCGTGTCAGCACCTCTACGTCCCAATGTGCGGGCAGGCGGAGTCGCTCAACGTCGCCTCGGCCGCCACAGCGATCCTCTATGAGTCGATGCGTCAGCGCAACTACGAAAAAAACTGCTGCACGCAGTGAAACACTGTCATGCAGCAGCGCAGCCGTGCTATTTGTTTTTTTCGAGGATGGCGAGCAGTTCATCCTTCGTGATGAGCCCGATGGACTCATCGACGGGCTCTCCATTCTTGAAGAAGATGAGGATCGGCATGCTCATCACGCCGTATCGCTCGGCGATGTCCTGTGCATCATCCACGTTGATCTTACAGAACTTGACATCGCTGCGTGTGGTAGAGGCCTCCTCCAGCACGGGGATGAGCATCCGGCACGGCATACAGTATGACGCCCAAAAATCGACGACGACCATACGCTTTTCCGCTAGGACTTCGGAGGTAAATGTTTCTCTTGTTAATTCAATGACAGCCACAGCCTGAATCTCCTTTGCCGTAGTATGGGATGTACGGAGAACGCCACATCAATGATGACGAATTTTCGTTTATCCGCATTTTTATGAACGCTGTCTATTATCATAAAAAAAAACAAGAGATTTTTCAATAGGTATAGGAAAAAAGTCATTGAAACTTTTTTCCTAATAAAATGAGCTCTTCCTAGCGTCCGTCGGTTGCATGTGCCGGAGAAAAAGTATATAATGATAGAAATGGAAGTTTAATTTATTTGCCATAGAGTGATGGAGAAGAGGGGAACGGAAGATGGCAGGGAAGAAAAGAGCACCGCTGAGCCCGATACTCAGGCAGAACAAGCGGATCTTTGATTTGATGAAAAACACGACCTCTGACTATGCCTTCATGATGGATCCGGCTGCCGATGTGTTTCTTGCTTCACCCACGTTTGTCCGTGATTATGCGCTGCCATCGGAGACGCTGACTCATGTCGCCGACGTGCTGCACCCCTTGATCTGCGCACAGGATCGCCGCGCCTTTGATGCGATATTTTCCTCGCTGATGGACGTGACGGAGGGGCGGGAACGGCAGCTGGACTTTCGTATTACGAATGCGAAGGGCGATCTCACATGGCTGCGCCTGAAGGGGAAGATCGGACTGTCCGAGGATGGACATCCGAATCTCTTCGTTGGGACGATCAGCCAGCTTGCACGTCGTAATGCGGCAGACTCGGTGACGGGGCTGCTGAATCGCTATCAGTTCACCGAGGACCTTGGCGAGGCGCTGCGCACGGCGCGTGAGACGGGGAAGGGCGGCGGTCTCCTCGTCATGGGCATCGATAATTTCCGCACGGTGAACGAGGCGTTTAACCATGAGATCGGTGACGTGATTCTGCGGGAGATTTCGGAGTGTATCCTGCAGAATGTGCCGCGGCGTCTTTCACTCTATCGCCTGGATGGTGATGAGTTCGGACTCATCTATCCGGAGGCAGATGAGGAGATGCTGCGGGAGTTTTTCATCCGCGTTCAGCGTGAGTTCGCGCACCCGCAGGTATATGACGGACGGCAGTATCTTGTCACCATGTCGGCGGGCATGGTGTTCTATCCACAGGCGGCGCGTGATCCTCTTGTTCTGCATAAATACGCGCAGGCGGCACTGGATACGGCGAAAGCCGGCGGAAAGAACCGACTGAATGCGTTCTCAAAGGAGGTCTATAACCGCTGGCTGCGGTCGCTGACGATTCAGGAGCAAATTCTTGAGGATGTCAAGGCTGGCTGCCGCAATTTCGAGCTATACTTCCAGCCGCAGGTCGCAGGCGACGACCAGCATATTGTCGGTGCGGAGACGCTGCTCCGCTGGAAGAACGAAAAGGGGCACATGGTCGCGCCCATGGAATTCATCCGCATCCTTGAGGAGACTAAGACCATTGTGCCCGTCGGGCGATGGATCTTTGAGCAGGCACTGCGCGTCTGCAAGGAGTGGCGGAAGAAGATTCCGAACTTCTGCATGAGTGTTAACATGAGCTATGAGCAGATCAAGGATCTCTCGTTCCTTAAGTTTGTCGAGGACTGCCTGCATCGGCATGATATGCCGCCGGATGCCGTCGTCCTCGAACTGACGGAGAGCAAGATCGTCAGCGATCTGAAATTTGTCAATGCGCAGTTCGATGCATTTCGGCTGCATGGCATCAAAATCGCCATGGATGATTTCGGTACGGGGTATTCTTCGCTGTCCTCACTCAAGAATCTGAACTGTGATATCATCAAGATCGACCGTGCGTTTGTCATGCGGATTCTGGACAATCATTTCGATCAGAAGCTCGTCGAGTATACGGTGGAGCTCTGCCACAGCATCGGCAAGACCACCTGCATCGAGGGGGTAGAGAGTCAGGACGAGTACGACTGCCTCGTCAAGATCTGCAAGACCGATACGATTCAGGGCTATCTCTTTGGACGCCCTGAACCGCAGGATGTATTTGAACAAAAGTTTTTGGGGATGTAATGGGAAGAGAAAAAGCAGAGGAGGGGCTGACCTCACTCGGCGCGCAGCGGACGGACTACGGATATGACTATGCGCCTGAGGCATTGGAGACCTTTCAAAATCAGCATACGGATCACGACTACTGGGTACGCTTCAACTGCCCCGAGTTTACGACACTCTGTCCGATTACGGGGCAGCCGGACTACGGAACGATCTATATTTCCTATATGCCGGCGGAGCGCATGGTCGAGAGCAAATCACTGAAGCTCTATCTGGTGAGCTTTCGCAACCACGGCGACTTCCACGAGGATGTTGTCAATGTCATCATGCGTGATTTGATCCGCCTGATGGCACCGAAGTACATCGAAGTACAGGGGAAATTCCTGCCGCGCGGCGGTATCTCGATCGACCCCTATGCAAACTACGGCATCTCGGGGACCAAGTACGAGACACTGGCGTGGGAGCGCCTCGCACAGCACGACCGTGTACCAGAACGGGTGGACAACCGTTGACGGCGCGGCAAAAACGGATCGCTCTCATCAATGACATCACGGGCTTTGGCCGCTGCTCAGTGGCAGTCCAGCTCCCGCTGATCTCTGCGATGCGCGTGCAGGCGTGTCCGCTCCCAACGGCGATTCTTTCCGTACATACGGGCTTTCCGAACCACTATCTCGACGATTACACGGCGCGTATGCGCCCGTACATGGAGAACTGGGCGGAGAACGCTCTTGATTTCGATGCGATCCTCACGGGCTTTCTCGGCTCGGAGGAGCAGATCGAGGTCGTGCTCGATGCGGTGCATACGTTTAAGGGCAAGGACACGCTGGTCATTGTCGATCCCGTGATGGGAGATCATGGAAAGCTCTACTCCTCGTATACGCCCGCACTCTGTGCGAAGATGCGTCAGCTTATGCCGTACGCAGACGTCGTGACGCCGAACCTCACGGAGGCGTGTCAGCTCCTCGATCTGCCGTATCCGCCGGGCGGCGCAGTGACCGATGCAGAGCTGTCTCACATGGCATACCAGCTCGCAGCGATGGGGCCGCGTGCTGTTGTCATTACCGGCCTTCACGCGGGTGACTGCGTGCGCACGTACCTCTATGAGGATGGAGAGAGCCGCTGCTACGACCATGTGAAGATCGGGCGTGATCGTTCCGGTTCGGGTGATGTGTTTGCGGCGATTGTCGCGGCGTCCCTCGTGCGCGGTGTCCCACTTGCGGACGGGGTGAAATGTGCCGCCGACTTTATCGGTCACTGCCTCACCTATGCGGAGGAGCTGGATCTGCCGTGGAATTACGGGCTGCCCTTTGAGGAATTTATGGGCGAGCTGACCAAACTGTAAGGCTGTACAACAAAAAAGCTGCCGTAAGGGCAGCTTTTCTCATTTCTGTGTATGATTAGGAGCATATTATGATTGTTTACGCGACCCATGCGGGCGGACGTTATTTGCCGATGGAGGAGAGTCTGCGCGAGCAGCCTGAGGGCAAGCGTGCCATCTACGTCAATATTACGAACTCCTGCAACTGTGACTGCGTTTTCTGTCTGCGCAGCATGAAGGAGATGGCAAAGGAATCCTCGCTCTGGATTGACCATGACCCGACACTTTCTGAGATCACGGAAGAGCTCGACCGCCTGCCGTGGGAATACATCTCCGAAGTCGTATGCTGCGGCTTCGGAGAGCCCCTGATGCGCCTAGACATAGTGCTCGGTGTCCTGCGCCATGTCAAGAAACATCATCCGCAGGTGCCGACGCGCGTCAATACGAACGGACTGGGCGAGCTGGAGCATGGCACCGTCTTTGCACAGCGCTTTGCAGGGCTGCTCGACACCATCTCCATCAGTCTCAATGCATCGAATGCCGAGCGTTATCTTGCGCTCACGCGCTCGAAGTTCGGCATCGGTTCCTATGAGGCGATGCTCACCTTTGCCGAGCACTGCAAGCACTATATTCCAAATGTCGTACTCACCGTCGTGGAGAAGGTGGAGAACGAGGAGGAGATCGCTCGCTGCCGCAAGATCTGTGCGGAGCGCGGACTGACCCTGCGCGTGCGCACGTACGAGGACTCGTGAACGACGCGCCGATGCCGAGCAGGATGCCGACTGACCCTGCGCGTGCGCACGTACGAGGACAGCTAAGGGCTCACTGCTTTCAGATCACCGTCATTCCCTAAGCCATTATAGCGTCAGCTTCGCCCCATAGAGCGGCGTTTGCCGGTCCATCGCGGCGAGGAGGCGCGGCACGGGGAGTACGCGCAGCAGGATGAAGCAGATCACCGCCTCGGGGACGAGGTAGGTCGCGTTGAACACGAGGGAATACAGATAGGGCGACATTCCCTCCGGCGCGTACGAGCCGAAGAATACAGCACCCGAGATAAAGTGGCAAGCGAAGCGTGCCGCAAAGGCGAGTGCGGCTCCCGTGAAGATCCGTCCCGGTACGGCAGCGGCAATCGCGAGTGCCATATAGGGCAGCGGATAGTCGAAGAGCACCTGCAGGGGGTGCAGGATGAACGCATCCTGCATGAGGTTGATCATGCCGTAGAGGAAGCCCGCGAGACAGCCGATGCCCGCCCCGTAACGGTAGGTGAGAAAGAGGAGGGGAATCATCCCGCCGATGGTGACGCTGCCGCCCTGCGGCATGTGAAAGATGCGCAGCTGATGCAGTACGATCGTGAGCGCGAGCATCAGTGCGACGCTGATGAGCATGTGGGTCGTGAAGTGAATGCGCCGCATCTGCAGATAGCCGAGGATCAGGATGAGTACGGCGAGCAGCGCAAAGAGACTGGTCGGCTGCGCGATCAGATCGGCAGTACTTTTCATGAGTGTATCCATGGAGACCTCCTGTGGGGATACAATTTGTGTGGGGGACATCGGTGTCCGGTACTTCGTATAGAATACTATAAAAACGATGTTTGTTCAAATTGAAAATGTGCTCTTTGCAGACATTCCCTTCATCTTATCCGCATGTCCATAGATTTTTTGGCGTGAATATGGTAAACTGAGAATTGTTGTTTGAATCGTATTGTGTCGTGACGACGTGCACATACAGGAGGACGTTATGGACGAAAAGATCAGAGAACTCAAGGCGCGTGCCCGAGCTGCGATTGCAGAGACGGCGGGCTCGCTGAGTGAGCTTAACGATATACGCGTCAAGATTTTGGGGAAAAAGGGCGAGCTGACGACCCTCATGCGCAGCATGGGCGCCCTCGCGCAGGAGGAACGACCGCGCATCGGCAAGATCGTCAACGAGGCGCGTGCCGAGCTCGAGGCGCTCCTCGCGAAGAAGTCCGAGGAACTTGCCCAGCGTGAACTGGCGGCCAAGATCGACGCCGAGCAGATCGACGTCACGCTGCCCGGCCGCACGATGCAGATCGGACATCTGCACCCGCTCACAATCACGCTGAACCGCATCAAGAAGATCTTTCTGCAGATGGGCTTTACGGTAGAGGAAGGCCCTGAGATCGAGACGGACTACTACAACTTTGAGGCGCTCAACCTGCCGAAGGATCACCCCGCACGCGATATGCAGGACTCCTTCTACATCACGGAGGATATTCTGCTGCGCTCTCAGACCTCGCCCGTGCAGGCGCGTACGATGCAGAAGAACGAGCCGAATGCTCCGATCCGCATGATCGCGCCCGGGCGCGTCTATCGCCGCGACTCCTACGATGCGACGCACTCGCCGATGTTCACGCAGGTGGAGGGGCTCGTCATCGACAAGGACATCTCCTTTGCCGATCTCAAGGGAACGCTTGAGCTGTGCCTGCATGAGCTCTTCGACGTCGACGCCAAGGTGCGTTTTCGCCCGAGTTTCTTCCCGTTCACCGAGCCGTCCACTGAGGTTGATATTTCCTGCTCCGCCTGCCATGGTGCGGGCTGCCGCGTGTGCAAGGGCACGGGCTGGCTCGAAATCCTCGGCGCGGGTATGGTGCATCCGAACGTTCTGCGCATGAGCGGCTACGATCCAAATGTAGTGTCGGGCTTCGCATTTGGCATGGGCGTGGAGCGCATCGCGATGCTCGCGTACGGCGTGGATGATCTGCGCCTGTTCTACGACAACGACGTGCGTTTCTTACATCAATTCTAAGGAGGCGGGACTATGCAGGTTTCCATCAAATGGCTGAAGGATTATGTTGAGATAGATGAGCCGGCGGAGAAGATTGCCGACCGCCTGACGATGGCCGGTGTGCCCGTCGAGCGCATTGTGCGTGCCGACGAGGGGCTTGAAAAGGTCATCACCGGGCGCATCGAGAAGATCACGCCGCATCCGGACTCCGATCATCTGCTCGTCTGTCAGCTGAACATGGGCAGTGCGGAGCTGACGCAGATTGTGACGGGCGCATCCAATGTGCGCGAGGGACATATCGTTCCGGTCGCCACGGTCGGGGCAGTGCTCCCCGGCGGCAAGAAGATCTCGAAGGGCAAGCTGCGCGGGATTCCCTCGAACGGCATGATGTGCTCGGCGGGAGAGCTTGCCATTGATACCGAGGGGCTGCCCGACGAGCAGGTGAACGGCATTTACATTCTGCCGCCCGATACACCCATCGGTGTGCCGGCGGCGCAGGTACTCGGCCTCGACGATGTGATCCTCGAGTTCGAGCTGACGGCAAACCGCGCCGACTGCTTCAGTGTCATCGGGATTGCGCGGGAGGTCGCCGCGCTGACGGGCAAATCGCTGCGCATGCCGACGATTGAGGTGAAGGAGACGGCGGGCGTACGCGCTGCGGATCTCGTCTCCATTCACATCGACGACAAGGAGCTGTGTCATCGTTTTTCCGCGCGTGTCCTGCGTGATGTGAGGGTCGCTCCCACGCCCGCATGGATCGTGGATCGTCTGCGCGGTGCGGGCATCCGCTCGATCAACAATGTCGTCGACGTGACGAACTTCGTCATGCTGGAGCTGGGCCAACCCCTCCACGCATACGACTACGATCGTATCGCAGGACATACGCTGACGGCGCGGCGCGCTCGTGCAGGAGAGCAGCTCCATACACTGGATGATTCCAACCGCATCGCCGCCGGGGATGAGCTCGTCATTGCCGACAGCGAGAAGCCCGCAGGGCTTGCCGGCATCATGGGCGGACTCGATTCCGAGGTGACGGACCAAACGACGACGGTCGTCCTTGAGGCGGCGTCCTTCCATGGGCCGACTATCCGCCGCACGGCGCGGCGCATCGGTCTCCGCTCAGAGGCATCGGGACGGTTTGAGCGCGGCGTGGATGAGACGGAGACCATTCGTGCCGTGACGCGCGCCGCACAGCTCCTCACGGAGATGGATGCCTGCACCGTGGCAGAGGGAGCGATTGACGTCAATCCCGCGCCGCGCGTCCCGACGGTACTCACGTTCCGTGCGCGTGCCGTCGCAGAGCGCATCGGCGCGAACATCCCGGGCGAGTGGATGGCCTCGGCACTGCGCTCTCTCGGCTTTGTCGTCGAGGAGCAGGGGGTTGAGACATATCGCGTCGTCGTTCCCTCATGGCGCGGAGATGTGACGCTGATGGAGGACATCTCGGAGGAGGTTGCGCGGCTCTACGGCTTTGACAACATCGCATCGAAGATGCCGTCGGGGGCAGTCCTGCAGGGATCGGTCAGTGAGATGCAGGCGTTTGTCGATACCATGCGCGAGACCTTTGCCTCCCTCGGCATGACGGAGGAGCTCTCGTTCAGCTTTACGAGCACAGCGGCACTCGACAAGCTCTGCGTGCCCGAGGACAGTATGCTTCGCCGTGCGATTCCCATCATGAATCCGCTCATGGAGGAGTATCCGCTCGTCCGCACGACCCTTCTGACGAGCATTCTCGAGAATGCGGCGCGCAACGTCGCCCGTCGGAACCTCGATCTGCGGCTATTTGACATTGCGCCCGTATTCTTCCCGAGGGCACTGCCTGTCACGGAACTCGTCGAGGAAAAGCGCAAGGTGGCAGGACTCCTCACAGGGCGGCGCAATCCTATCGCATGGGATACAGATAATGCGATGGTCGATTTCTACGATGCAAAGGGCGTACTGGAGCGCTTCCTCTCTGCCATCGGCGTACAAAAATACACGGTGGAGCGCGGCGAGCACTTTGCGATGCACCCCGGCAAGACGGCATTTTTCAAAAAAGGACGCGACGTGATCGCCATTCTCGGTGAGATTCATCCGACGGTCGCCGCGAACTTTGGCATCGGACAGAGTGTCTACGTCTTTGAGATGGATGCTGAGACACTGCTGCGCTACCGCAAGAAAAAGACTGCTATTAAGCCCCTGCCGAAGTACCCCGCATCGACGCGTGACCTCGCAATCCTCGTGGATGCTGGCCTTACGACGGTGGAGATCGAGCGCGTCATTGCGAAGAAGGGCGGCAGTTACTTCCGTGGTGCGACCCTCTTTGATGTCTACGAGGGCAAACAGGTGGGGGAGGGGAAGAAGAGCATGGCGTTCCACCTGCATTTCCAGTCCGATGACAAGACCCTGACCGATGAGGAAGTGGATGCGGCATTCGCCGCAATCCTGCAGGCAGCGGAGGAGCAGCTTCACGCACAGCTTCGCGGATAAAAGGCGGTGAGAGCCATGGCAGAGGAAAAACAAACGATACAGCGTGTTGTCGTCGAGATGTTTGGGCAGAGCTACCAGCTCAAGACCGATGAGCCAGATCGTCTCAAGCGGCTGGCGGCAGAGAGTGACCGCCGCATCAAGGAGATGTCGAAGAAGGTGCGCAGCTTCGATGTGCAGCGCATCGCAGTGCTCTCCGTGCTCCAGCTGATGGATGAATATGAGCAGCTGCGGCGCGACTACGATGAGCTCGTACAGCTCCTTGAGGAAAAGTAAAAAAATAAGCTATGATGCACACACATCATAGCTTATTTTTTACTGAATGTTAAATCGGACGTTCGTATCTACGGTTACCGTTTTGCCCGTGGGATTGGGATAACTGCCAACTGCGTACGCTGCGGCGACAGCCGCCTCATCCAGCACGCTGTGTCCGGAGGGGGAGGAGACGGAGACACTTGTGATTGCTCCCGAGGCGCTGATCGTTGTGGTGATCGTCGTCGTTCCCTCCAGATGGCGCTTGAGTGCCATATAGGGGTACTCCTTATTTGCATCGACCGCGGCACGGAATCCTGCCACATCAAATGGTGCGGTGCCTGTACCGGGGGCCGTACTGTCCCCTGATCCCTGACTTGCCCCCGCTCCGGCACCGGCACCTTTTCCATCACCCGTGCTGTCGCCGCTGCCGTTTCCTAATCCCGAACCTGTGCCGCTTTCTCCGCCGCCGCTGGTGCCTGAGACAGAGCCGCTTGGGGAGGATGATGGTGCCGCGGAGGAATCTGTCGCTGATGCAGCAGGTGATGCCGCATCCGGTATGGTCACTGCATCCGGGGATGGGACGGCAGCTGTGGACGGCGTTATGGGCACCGGCATCTGCTGTACCGTCTCAACGCGCTTTGCGACCTCCTCCGCCTTCAGCGGCTCAGGGAAGAGGCTCTCGCCACTGCCGCCGCCCTCATGCCCGCTGCCCTGACTGAAATCCGATGCCTGCAGATCGATCTCATAGACCTGCTGCTCCTGCTTTGCAACGACGGCAGCAAGTCCGACGGCGAGCAGGAGAAAGATGACGACGTGAATGGCGGCAGAGACAATATAGGCCTTACTCCATGAGAGGTGTTGCTCCATAGATCTATCCCTTCTGTTCTGCAGCAATCGAGAGCCGTTTGACCCCCGCTCCTTTGAGCATATCCATCACGGCGACGACCTGACCGTGTGCCGTGCGCTTGTCTGCCTGCAGGACGACCGCCGCATTCGGGTTCTCCTCCATGTGACGCTTCATGATTGCCGCCGACTCCGTGATGCTCACAGGATTGTTGTCAATCGTGATATGCCCCTGCTCGTCGATCGTCATAATGATCGGGAGCTGTGCCGGTGCAGTCGCGGTCTGTGCCTGCGGCAGCTGAACGGCGAGAGCCTTCTGCGCCACTGTCTGCAGGCTGTTCATCATAAAGAAGACGAGCAGGAAAAAGATGATGTCGATCATCGGAATAATCATGAACTCCGGCTTCTTTTTGAGGCGGTGATTGCTAAAATTCATTACGCATCCCAGCTTTCTTTCTTCGCAGTAACGATCGTCGCGCAGAGACGCTCCGTATCCGTCACAATCGTATCGAGCTGATGGCTGAAGTAGGTGTAGACGCAGAATGCAATGATCGCAACGCAGAGTCCCGATGCCGTTGCGACAAGAGCCTCACCGACACCGCCCGTAATCGCGGCTGCGCCGCCGCCCGCATCGAGCACGCTGAACGTCTGGATCATACCCGTGACCGTGCCCAAGAGGCCGAGCAGCGGGGCAATCGTAACGATTGCACTCAGATAGTCGAGATAGCGGCGGAAGTTGATCGACTCCATCGACATGCGGTCGGAGAATGCGCCCTTCATCGAGGTCTCTGTGCGGGCATTGTCCATACCGCTCTCGATGATGCGGGCGATTGCAGAGGGGAACTCCTTGCAGAGTTTGCCGACTGTGTCAAAGTCCTTCTGCATGGCGGCGTGATAGACCCCGTGGAAGAACACACGCGAACCCTTGCGGTTGATGCGGTAGTAGTAGAACCGCTCCACCGCAATCGCAAGCGTGATGAGCGAGAGAATCAGCAGGGGGTACATGACTAGTCCGCCGCTGTGAAAGAGGTGAACTGCACTTTCAAAACCTGACATAAGTTGAGCTCCTTTGTATAGATTAGAACATCATGCGCATACCGAGACGGTAGACGCGCCCGCCCATTCCGAGGAACGGGTCATATTGGTTGAACAGATTCGTGATGCCGGCGTAGAACGTGAGGAAGTGGTGATAGTCCTTTTCGACCATGAGATTCCATAGACCGTAGTTCTTCTCGCGGGCAAGCTTTTCACGGGTGAAGTCATGCTGAATACCGCCTTTTACATGGGTATTGGCATCTGTTTCGTTGGGGAACAAATGATAGACTTCACCTGTTTCGGGGTTCGTGAACGTGTAATGAGGTGTCTCCGTAATTGTGTTTCCGCTTGCATCCATCAGTCGACCTGTGATAATGCGGTCGCGGATATCAAGATAGTTCCGCGTATAGTCGCCCCAGAATGTGGCACGCCAGCCGTTCTTCGGGTCGCTGTAGGTCATCGTGAGGTTCAGCATGTGCCGACCGCGTCCCTCGAGACGCTTGCCCGTCTGACGATCATAGGCATCAAGGAAGGTATATCCCGCCTTGATGCTGAAATCGCGTGCAACCTGATGCGTAACCTCCGCCTCGATGCCCTGCGTACGCGCCTTGGAGATGTTCCGGTAGGTATAGACATCATCCGTAGCAGGCACATTGGACACCATAGATGTTTCATCAGGATCAAGGATATTGTCCTCAATATACTGCCAGTTGGGCGCAGACTCTATCATGGATATAAGCGTATGATAGTCATATCCGTAGTCGCTCGGATAGCGTACCTGAGGATCATAGTAGGTGCGGCCATAAAGGTTTTTGCTCTCCTTCTCTCCGTTATACATGATCTGCATATAATCTTTGTAATCGTTACGGAAGAGGGTGAGCTTTGCACTGGTCTTCTTGTCGAAATCCTTTTCGACAGAGATGTCCATATTGAGCGCCTTCTCGGGCTTCAGCTCGGGATTGCCTTCGAACAGCCAACCGTTGCGAATCGGCGGTTTAGGATTCAGCGACGGTTCGTACATTTCCCAATCGTGATAAAGCTCGGCAATGCCGCCCGTTGCGAAGCTCGTACCGATGTTCGCCTTAATGCGGACGTTATTGCGTGCCTTGTATGTCGCACCGATGGATGGGGAGACGTTTACGCCGAAGTGACTGTGATTCGTATAGCGCAGGGCTGGGATGATGAGCAGCTTCTTGCCAACCTGCCAGTCATCCATGATGTAGGCACTGTAGTAGTTCAGAGAGGCATTATAAATATTGCCGGTGTAGGAGCGGATATTGGGATCAGAGGGATCCGACGGGTTTGGGAAACTATAGGATCTCGTTTCCTGACGCGCCGTCTGTCCCGGAACACTGATTCGTGTTCCCTCACCGTATTCATCGTGATAGTCGGCTCCGATGGTCACATAGTGTTTGTCGTGTGCCATCACACCGACCGATGCCTCGATCACATTGTCCTTACGATTGAAATTATCGAAATAGAAATGATGATAGGGGATTCCTCTGCCAAAAACACGATAAGTAACATCGGAGTTATGTTCCGTTTGGTAGAGGCGCACGTGGTAGTCCGCGCGGCTCGTCTGCTTCTTCCAGTCAACGCTGAAATTATTGCGCCACGCATCTTCCAGTGCCGCCATATCTATGACCCTGCCTCGCGTAAATCTGCCGAGCGTTGTATCTTTCTGCAAGTCTTCTGTCTGACGATCCGCCGAGAGGGTGAGCGTTTCATCCTTGCCGATCGTAAACTCGGCGCGTGCACTCATCGGATTGCGCTTGCCGTAGTATTGCATGGATGTGCCGTCATTATCGTAGAGGAACGGAGCGGTCTTGCTCCAGCCATAGGAGAAGTCCATATAGGTGCCGCCGCCGAGGTCGCCTGTGGAGAGGCCGATGCTGTGGTTATACTGGCTGCCGCCCGCGTCGATCCACGAGCCCTCGGTCGTGAGACGCACGCCCCTGCGATGGGAGACCTTCGTGATGATGTTGATGACGCCGCCGATGGCATCCGCCCCGTAGCGTGCCGTTCCCGAGCCGCGGATGATCTCGATGTGATCGATGTCATCGAGCCCGAGACGGTTCACCTCGTCTGTTGCACCGTAGTACTTGCTCAGGCCTCCCGCGAGCCTGCGTCCGTCGACGAGGATGAGGGTGTGGCGCGGCTCTGCGCCACGGATGCTGACAGTCTTACGTCCCATGTTGTCCGTGCCCATCTGGACATCCTGCTCCGCCGCGAGTGCGTCCGAGAGCGTACGTGCCCCCTTGCGGTCGAGATCGGCACGGGAGATGATCGTCTTCGTTTCAGGGGCTTCCTTCAGCATCTCCTTATCGAAATCCGCATCCACATGGATATCGTCAGTTGATACGTGGGTTCCCTCATCCTCCGCTGGTGCAGCGTACGTGATACTGCTGCCCATACAGGCGAGTATGGCGGCGGTCACCATCACATACCTTCCGTGTCGTAGTTTAGCATGAAATGACATTGTTCGTCTCTTCCTCCTTCTTGCCATTTATGAATGTGATTATCATTATAGACAAAATAATGTAAGTGTCAATAGAAAAATTCATATTTTTAAATTTTATCTTGGGCATCATGAATAAAACTTGTCAGATACGCGCAGATTTTTACAGGAACAAGGCGGCGAGCAGGATGCAGAGCGAGACTCTGCCTAGGACTTTTTGCTGACGTGCGAGAAAAAGATATATTAAGGAATCGCTGATAAAACGGTCTCTCAGATTGGCGTAGATTTTTACCCAATTGAGGCAGTAAACCGGACGCATAGCAGGGGCTTGTGGAGGATTTACTAACGATAAGCGGGCGAAAAAGATGGACTAAGACGACGGTGCTAAGTTTATCATTGCTTTCTTAAGACCGAGCGACCGAAAATCTCCGTGCTTTCTTTGTTCACTCTGTTTTGACAATGGGATTGTTTTTTATTATACTGGGCATGTTGGGGAGATTGTGTTTATGGCATTTTCCCAATCTTTCGGATGAGAAGGGAGGTGAATGTTTGTTATTCGAACGAATTTTACGCTTTTTCATCGTACTCATTACGGCAGTTGTCGGTGCGACTGTCTTTGAGCTTGCCGTTCCGACGGCGAACGCCTATTTTTCTGCGCCGCTCTGGCATACGGAGCTGGGGATCTTCGACCTGTCGCTTGCGGGACTGCTCTGCATTCTGTGCGGGACGGTGCTCGGCGGGCTGATCGGCTATCCATTGGCTCCATTTTTTACCGGACGGCTGCGCAGTCTCTCCATCTGGGTGGAGGGGCAGCTCGCGAAGATGCCAACACGCGATGTGATTGCCGGGGCAATTGGGCTTTTTATCGGACTTATCATAGCACGCCTCCTAAGCGATGCGTTTTCTACGATTCCCATTGTCGGTGACTACATCCCCATCGTGTTCAGCATTGTGATCGGGTATCTCGGTGTGCATATCATGGTGCAGAAACAGCAGGAGATCGCCGAGGTCTTTGACTTCGTTCCGCGCTTTTTGCGCGAGGTGATCCGCATGCGCCCCGATGTGCGTACCTCCATGCCGCTGGCGGTGCGAGATGGGCAGGAGGACAGGCAGTACAAGCTGCTCGATACGAGCGTCATCATCGACGGCCGCATTGCGGATATCTGTGAGACGGGCTTTCTTGAGGGGACGCTGCTCATCCCCGTCTTTGTGCTGGAGGAGCTGCAGCATATCGCCGACTCGCCGGATGCCCTGAAACGCGTGCGCGGACGGCGCGGGCTCGATATCCTGCAAAAGATCCGCAAGGAGTCGCGCATGAAGGTGGAGATCACGGAGGTGGACTTTGAGGATATCGCCGAGGTGGATTCCAAACTCCTCCAGCTCGCACAGGAGGTCGGCGGGAAGATCATCACGAACGACTTCAACCTCAACAAGGTGGCGCAGCTGCGCGGTGTCCTCGTGCTCAATATCAATGCGCTCTCGAATGCGGTCAAGCCCGTGGCGATTCCGGGCGACCTGATGTCCGTACAGATTGTCCGACCGGGTAAGGAACATGGACAGGGGCTTGCCTATCTCGATGATGGTACGATGATCGTTGTGGACGGTGGATTCCGCTGCATGAATGAGGTCGTCTCCGTGGAGGTGACTTCGGCACTCCAGACGGCAGCGGGACGGATGATTTTTGCCAAAATGGCACGATGATGGAGTGCATTGGGAGGAATGTATGGTAAGTGTAGTTTTTCCGGCGGCAGGGCAGGCGCATCGGATGCGGGTTGGTCTCAACAAGGTCTTTCTGACCCTCGCGGGAAAGCCAATGCTGTTGCGGACGCTGCTGACCTTTTCAAAGGTTCCAGAGGTCGGCGAGCTGATTATCGCGGTCGGTGCCGATGAGGTGACGGCGGTCAAGGGGCTGCTCAGTCGTGTTAAGGGACTTGCTCCGTGGCGCGTGGTCGAGGGCGGCACGGAGCGGCAGTATTCGATCCGCAACGGGCTTGCCGTCGTATCGGAGGAGGCGGACATCGTCCTCGTCCACGATGCGGCGCGGCCGCTCATCCGCCGCGAGACGATCGAGGAGCTGATCCGCGTCGTGCGCGCAGAGGGCGCGGGCATCGTCGCCGTGCCGGAGAAGAATACGATCAAGATTGCCGCCGCGGACGGTACGGTCGCTGCGACGCCGCCGCGCCAGACGCTCTGGCAGGTGCAGACCCCGCAGGGCTTTCGCAAGGAGATCCTGCTCGAGGCGAACCGCAGGGCGGAGGCGGATGGTTTTCTCGGGACGGATGATGCGAGCCTAGTGGAGCGCATCGGCGTTCCCGTTCGCATTGTGCAGGGGGAGTACAGCAACATCAAGGTGACAACGCCAGAGGATATGGTGGTCGCGGAGGCGATCCTGCGCAATGACATGGGCGCGGGAGAGCTGATGAAGACCGCCGTTCACGAGGCAAAGCGCCTACTTGGCGGTGTCGTCCGTCGGCGTAAGGAGGACAGCGTATGACGAGAGTGGGTATCGGCTACGACGTGCATCGACTGGTGGAGGGACGCAAGCTCATCCTCGGCGGCGTGGATATACCGTATGAAAAGGGGCTGCTGGGGCACTCGGATGCGGATGTGCTGCTGCACGCCATTTCCGACGCACTCCTCGGAGCAGCGGCGCTCGGCGACATCGGGCAGCATTTTCCCGATACCGACCCGCACTATGCGGGCGCAGACAGCGGGAAGCTCCTTGCCGAGACGGCACGGCTCGTCCGCGCGGCAGGGTTTTCCATCAGCAACGTGGACGCTGTCATCGTGGCGCAGGCACCGAAACTGCAGCCGCACATTCCGGCGATGCGTGAGAACATCGCCGATTGGCTCGGCATCGACTTCCGCGATGTCAGCGTCAAGGCAACGACGGAGGAACGACTTGGGTTCACCGGAGCGGGCGAAGGGATGTCCGCCCATGCCATAGCAGCCATAGAACGTATATAGGAGGGATTTACATGGCAAATCAGCTGAAGGAACTCTTGGGACTCGATGTACCCATTCTGCAGGGAGGTATGGCGTGGATTTCGGAGGCAAACCTCGCGTCTGCCGTATCCAATGCGGGCGGCGCAGGCATCATCTCAACCGGAGGACGCACGACGGAGTATACGCGTGATGAGATTCGCCGCTGCCGCAGCCTGACGGATCGTCCGTTCGGGGTCAACATCATGCTCATGGCGCCCAACAAGGAAGAGATCGTGGATGTAATCTGCGAGGAAAAACCTGCATTCGTCACGCTCGGGGCAGGCAACCCTGTCCCGTACTTTGAGAAACTCCATGCGGCAGGAGTCAAGGTCATTCCCGTCGTGCCGAGCGTGAAGCTCGCAAAGCGCGTCGAGGAAAAGGGCGCCGATGCCATCGTGGTCGAGGGCATGGAGGCGGGCGGCCACATCGGCGTTCTCTCCACGATGCCGCTGATGGAGCAGGTCATCCCCGAGGTCTCGCTGCCCGTGATCATGGCGGGCGGCTTTGGTGATGGACGCGGACTCGCCGCTGCACTCCTCATGGGCGCGGCCGGCGTTCAGATGGGCACGCGCTTCCTCGTTGCGCAGGAGTGTGTCGTCCATCCGAATATGAAGGAAAAGCTGATCGCAGCGGTGGACACGGATACCATCGTGACAGGCATCACCATCGGCGGTGCAGTGCGCGGCATCAAAAATAAGTTTGCCGAGGACTTCGTCGCGCTCGAGTACTCGGGCAAGGCGACGAAGCAGGAGCTCCTCGACCGTGCGACAGGTACCAATAAGCTGGCGGCGGTCGAAGGCGATGTCGTCAACGGCATGATGCAGGCGGGTGAGACACTGACGCTGCTGCGCAAGGTCGAGCCGGTCAAGACCATCATCGACGACATTGTACGTGAGGCGCGTGAGACGCTTGCCCACGCACAGTCGATCACAGTCTGAGAGGTAAGACGGGGGAATGGGAACCGACGAACTGACACGGATTCATGAACTCGCGAAACGTGTCACGCTGCTCGAGAAGATGGTGCTGCGTCAGCAAAGCCGTATCGACGAACTGACGCAGGCTCTTGAGGCGCAGCACGTCACAGGGACGTCAACACGCCCTGCGCAGGAGAGGGAAGATGCGAAGGAACGCGCCGCACAGGAAGAGGCGGCACGCTCCGTTCCATCGGTAAGCGATCTCCTCGATGAGGAGATGAAGCGCGAGCTGGCGCGTGCCTATACCGGTGCACAGCCCGCAAAGCCACCCGAGAAAAAAATGGAAAAACCGCCGAATGCCATGCAGCGTGCGGCCGGCAGCTATGCGCGCGCCGGCGGCGGCAGGGAGCCGGCGGTCAACGATCAGGCAAAGCAGACGGAAGCCGCACGCAAAAAAACCGCTGAGGCAACGCTGGCGGGGATTCCGCAGCATGAGCTGCGCGAGCGAACTCCTGAGGAGCGGACGGCGGACTTCGTGCGGGACTATAATGCCCTCTATGATGTGCCGGGAACAATGTTCCAGAAGAAGAAGGCACAGGACGATTTCATCCGAGACTATGAGGTGCAGGGGATGCGCTGTACGAATATGCAGCTGCGTCACAGCCGCCCCGAGCTTGAGCCGCGCTTTGTCGCTGTGACGCCGACGCGGGATGCGGACTACTGGGGCATGCCGCTCGGCAATAATCTCTTTGCCGTTGTGCCGAATCCCTTTCTCGTTTACGGAGAGGAGATGCATACGGCGGGCGGGATGCGCGAGGCATTCAACTCGAACTATCGTCTGGGGAATACCTATGGACGGTTCACGATCAAAGAGGCGGCGATCTTCCAGTTCGGTACGATCGGCAAGGTGTTTCGGCGCGGTCAGTTAGAGGCAGAACAATAAATATCCACCCGCATAGCGGGTGGTTTTTCATTTTCGGGCATAGCCCTTATGTAATTGGCGGCGTACAAGTACGCCTTTTATTGGCCTGCCAGCCATGCACAGATTACTTGCCACCCATAAATGGGTCTCTTGGGTCAAACAAGCTCAGTTGATCCTGCTCCCGATCCTTCTTCAACTGGTCAGCTATGTACTCCTTAATCGCCTTGGTGTTCTTTCCTACGGTATCGACATAATACCCTTTGCACCAAAATTCTCGATTTCTGTATGCAAACTTCATGTTTCCATACTTTTGGAATATCATTAAGCTACTCTTGCCCTTTAGGTATCCCATAAAGCTCGATATGCTGATCTTCGGCGGGATACTTAACAGCAGGTGGATATGATCCGGACAGATCTCCCCTTCAATGATCTCTACTCCCTTCCACGCGCACAGCTTTCTTAGGATCTCCCGGATTTCCAGCCGTTTCCCTTCGTAGAATACTTTTCGCCGATACTTCGGTGCAAACACAACGTGATACTTACAATTCCACTTTGTGTGTGCTAAACTATGCGTATCGGCATTTTGTTGTTTCGACATAATGCTGTTTCCTCCCTAGTGTCTTCACTATTTTTAGGCTGGCAGGCTTACGCATAGTTTAGCACACTGGGGATTTTCTGTTCACCGCTTAAGCTCTTTCCAACCACGCGACTATCGCGTGGTTTTCTTTATACAATAAAAAAACGGCAGTGATCTGCCGTTTTTTTATTCCCGTACCTGCCGTCCTGCCCCTGCTCCGTCGATGGCGACCGCAACTTCTGCCTCGGTAAAGGTCTTCATATCGTTCATGATATGGAGGGCGGCGTGGACGATCTCAAGACCGAGGATGCCGACGATGCCGGCGGGGGCATCGATCTCCGCTGTGATCATCTCTGGCAGGAGATGGAGCACATAGTGGGTAAGGGCTGGGCTTATCACACAGTACTCCCGCACAATGTGGTCGGTCGCCGCATCCCCCGGGAGAACGAGTGCACCGCCCTCTGCCGCTGCACAAAGTGCCGTACGGACAGCTGGTGCGTCACTCCCCATGCTGCCGATGATGAGGAGCGAATGGTCGGCGGCGACGGCGTGCATGGCGGCGTGACACTCCGCGTTTTCCATCGCTGTAGGGAACAGGTATACGTCAATATCACGCGCTGCTGTCATGGCGGAGATGATGGCGTGGCGTTCGGGGGGCAGTTCCTCTCCGCCAGAGAGAAGGCAGAGTGCTGCCCTGCTGTTTGACGGCAGACGAATTTTCCCCGTGATTCCTGCAAGCTGTACCGCGATGTGCTCAAGGAACCCGAGACTGTGAATCGGCTTTGTGAGATTGTCGAGACGGTACTGTGCCGCATCCATCACCGTGCGGTTTGGCGCGGGGATGTCGTATGTATTTTCCCCAGTTGCTGAGGAGGCAGGGAGTGTCCTGTGCGGCGGCAGGAGAAAGGGCTCGCAGCAACGCGGTGAAGCGTCCGTCGCCGCCCATGCCCTGAGCATCAGCTCCAGCATCCGCAGGGCAATCGACGATCCCGCCGCCTCGCTCAGGCGGATGTCGAGCCGCAGCATTGGGGTGAGTCCCAGATGGCGCAGTGCGTGGGGCTGAGAGTGCTCTGTCAGTGATGCGTGGGATGCGAGCAGCGCGTGCACGCAGTTCGGTGCAATGGCGTGCGCGATGAGTGCCGCTGATGTCGTATTTGCGCCGTCCAGAACAACCAGAATGTGATGTGCGGCGGCACCGAGGATGATGCCCGCGATACAGCCAAGCTCAAAGCCGCCGACCTTGGCGAGTACGTCGATGCCGTCCTGCGGATCGGGCTGATTGACGGCGAGCGCACGCCGCACAATCTCCACTTTGTGATGCAGACGCTCATCCGAGATATTTGCCCCGCGCCCTGTGACCTCCTCAGGGGTGAGGCAGAGGATGGCGGCGGTGATGGCGGCACTCGATGTTGTGTTCGAGATTCCCATCTCGCCGGGCAGAATGCAGCGGTCGCCGCGTGCAGCACAGTCCGCCGCGAGACCGATCCCCGTCTCGATTGCCTGTATTGCCTGTGCGTGCGTCATGGCGGCACCCTTGGTCATGTTTGCCGTCCCGCGTGCAATGCTGCGGTAAAGCAGGTCGGGGATTCCCGCCGTGTCGGCATTGACGCCGAGATCGGCAACGCAGAGACGGGCGGGGACGTAGTTGGCGACGGCGTTTGCCGCGCCGCCTCGTGCCATCAGATAGTTGCACATCATGTTCAGCGTCGTCTCAGGCGGGTACGCACTGACGCTCTCTGCGGCAACACCGTGATCGGCACAGGAGATGACGACACTCGTCTGCGGTGGGGCAGGATGACGCTCACCCGTCAGTGCAATATAGCGTGCGAGGGCATCGCCCAGCTGCCCGAAATGAATCCCGCTGCGCGTGCAGAGCGCAGCAGTCACGCGGCTGGCGAGCGCAGCATCGGGCACAGTGATAGCGGCGATGGTCTTTTGCAGGAGATTCATGCGTTCTTTTTCTCCTTTTCCATGCGCTTCAGGGAGAGCCCGATGCGGCCGCGCTCTTCATCGAGGCTGATAACCATGACGTCGAGCGTGTCTCCGACGGACAGCACATCGAGCGGATGCTTAACACGGCGGCGGCTCATCTCCGAGATGTGGAGCAGTCCCGCCTGCTTCAGGCCAATGTCGATGAATGCGCCGAAGTCCGTGATGTTGCGCACGGTTCCGCGCATGATCGTGCCGACGGCGAGGTCGGAGAGCTTGACGATATTCTGCCGCATCAGCGGCGCGGGCAGATCCTCGCGCGGGTCGCGCCCAGGTCGTGCAATCGCTTTCAGAATGTCGGTGACGGTCGGGATGCCCGCGTGCAGTTTTTCCGCCAGTGCCTGTGGGCTGGTGTGGGCGGTCTTTTGGGCGAGTGCAGGCAGCTTTGTGCGGTCGCTGAGATCACTCTCTGATGCGCCGAGTTCGGTGAGGATGCTGCGCGCAAGCGTGTAGGACTCTGGATGGATCGCCGTGCCGTCGAGCGGCGTTTCCCCGTCATGGATGCGCAGGAACCCTGCGCATTGGGTAAACGCAGCATCGCCCAGACGCGCCACATCGTGCAGAGCACTGCGGCTTTTGAAACGGCCATGCTTGTTGCGGTAGGCGACGATGTTCTTGGCGACCGCGGTATTGATGCCCGCAATACGACCGAGGAGTGCCGGGGAGGCGGTGTTGAGATCCACGCCGACATGGTTGACGGCGTCCTCGACGGTCGCATCGAGCGTTTCCTTCAGTTCCTTCTGGCTCACGTCATGCTGATACTGTCCGACACCGATCGCCTGTGGGTCGATCTTAACGAGCTCTGCCAGTGGATCCTGCACGCGGCGCGCGATGGATACTGCGCCGCGAATCGTCACATCGTAGTCCGGCAGCTCTTCCTTGGCGAGTGCGGAGGCGGAGTAGACCGATGCGCCTGCTTCGTTTGTGATGAGATAATGCACGTTCTTCCACTTATTCGTGCGGATCAGTGCCGCAACGAATTGCTCCGTCTCATAGGATGCCGTGCCGTTGCCGATGGAGATGAGCGTAATGCCGTGTTCTGCCACGAGCTTCTCCACCGACTTTGCGGCTGCCGCGCGCGCGCTGTCGCTCTGTGTCACCTGAATGACGCCGCTCGCGCGGACGTTACCCGTCGCGTCGACGACCGCCATCTTGCATCCCGTGCGGTAGCCAGGGTCAAGCCCGAGTACCGTATGCCCTGCAAGCGGAGGCTGCAGGAGCAGCTGGCGCAGATTGTGTCCAAAGATGCGGATTGCCTTTTCCTCCGCCTGTGCCGTCAGGTCGGCACGCAGTTCGCGTTCCAGTGCAGGAACGAGGAGACGCTTGTAGCCGTCCTCCACGGCAGCGCGCAGCTCCTCGGTGAAAATTGACGGACGCCGATGGATACGCCGACTGATCCATGCAGTGTTTTCCTCGTGATCTATGCTGATGTGTACGGTGAGACAGCCCTTCTTCTCACCGCGGTTAATGGCGAGGATACGGTGAGAGGGGAGGGTACGGGCGGGCTCACGGTAGCCGTCATACATCGCAAAGGTATCCGCTCCCTCCGCCGTGTGGTCAAGGGATGTCTCGAGGATGGCGGTGCGCCGGTATACGTCGCGCAGGGTGCGGCGCACCTCTGCTTCGTCCATGATCTGCTCGGCAAGAATGTCGCGTGCCCCTGCCAATGCGTCGGCAGGGGAGGGGACGTCTGCTGCCGAATTGACAAAGGCAGCGGCGTATTCCTCGGCATTGCCCTTCGTCTCGCGCTGTAGGAGGATCGCGTCGGCGAGCGGTGCGAGCCCACGCTCGCGTGCGATCGAAGCACGCGTGCGCTTTTTTTGCTTGTAGGGGCGGTAAAGATCCTCTAGGGTCTGCAGCTTTTCGGTCGCCTCGATTGCCGTGCGCAGCTCCTCGTTCAGCTTGCCCTGCTCCTCAATGCGCGTGAGAATCTCCTCCTGCCGCTTGACGAGACTGCGCAGATAGGTCAGTCGTTCCTCCACGCGGCGCAGCACTTCATCCTCGAGTGAGCCCGTCGCCTCCTTGCGATAGCGCGCAATAAACGGGATCGTATTGCCCTCGTCGAGGAGGGAAATGACGGACTCTACTTGTTTCGGCCGAATGGAGAGCTCCCTGGCAATTGACGCAGGAATATCGGAAATACGCATGACATCCAACCTTTCTCTTGTGATTCTTTCATCATTATAACATGAATTTTTTTGGTGCAAAAGAGACAGCCGATCAATCGGTATTAGGACTATTGACAGAAACCCGTGGATAGAGTATTATAATACATAAATAATAATGATTTTAGATTTATAGGAATTAGGGATTACTATGCGCGAACGTATATTATTAACGCCGAGCGAAGTGACGGACATCCTTCGCCGGAACAAGAAAAAAGTGACACCACAGCGGCTTGCCGTCTATGCGGCTCTCGCCGATACGACAGAGCATCCGACGGCGGAGACGCTCTATAAGGAGCTGCGCGCCGACTATCCGACCATGAGTCTGGCGACGGTCTATAAGTCCCTCGACGCGTTCTGTGAGATCGGCATTGTCCGCGAGCTGAATGTGGGCGAGGAGGCATTTCGTTACGATGCGGATATTTCGCCACATCCTCACATCCGCTGTATGTCCTGTGACAGGGTGGCAGACGTCCCGATTACGGCGCTTCCGGCACTGGACAAGAATGTTGCCTCGGTGACGGGGTACCGCATCGTCTCTCAACAGATGTATTTCTTCGGGTACTGCCCCGAATGCCAAAAGAAGAAAGCAGGAGCATGAGCTTGTAAATAGGGAAATACTGTGCGCCGCGCATGAGCGTTATTGGCAACACTCATACGAACTGAAATACGGTATCGTATGGGTGTTTTTTGTGTGCCGAATTTATCAGTGCTTCCTTAAGTTGCACTTGACTTGATAATTCGACGCGTAAAATAGAGGCGGGATTGCTGATCTTCTGAAATGATCCGTACTAAAGCAAAAGGGACTGTTGTACGAAGCTGTAAACTTCGTGCAGCAGTCCCTTTGAATTATACCGGTCAGCGGCGATTTCTGCGTGCGAGAATGCGAATGACCTTTGCGCCCGTGCTCTTGATCTTGCGGATGGGGGCGACGCGCGTCGTCGTCTTGGGGCGGATCTCCGTCGGTGTACGGAAATCACCGCGCCGCAGATGCGTGCTCTTGATCTTGTCCGGTTGGAAAAATTTGCGCAGGACGTGGGCGATGGGGTCGAGTGGCACGTTTTCCCGACAGAGGTAGACGTCGAGGGAGACGTGGCGCATGGCCGGGTGCACATGGAGGGCAACATGTCCACCCGGCACGAGTGACAGCAGCGAGAGCACGCCGCTCTCCTGTCCGTTGCTGATGATCTCGATGGGTGACAGCCCTACCGTGCGCAGTGCATCAGAGACTTGATCGCGCAGGGCTTCTTCCGTGCTGCACCGATCGCCTTTACAATCATAAAAATCCACGGTCAGCAGCCTTGATTGAATCTCCATCTGCTTCAGTCTCCTTCTTACATGTATAATCTTACACTCATTATAGAGGAAGAATGGTGCTCCCGTCAAGGCATATCGCAGAAGGCTCGAATATGTATGGATAGCAAGAGAATGGACGCGATGTTGTTTCTATAAAATAAAATCTCGTGTCACATGGAAAAAAATCACTTCTTATGTTATACTGATTCTGCACGTCCATTGACAGATGGCAGGGAGTATATCTTCTTAATTTAGAAATTCTGCCAATGCGCGAATGCATATCATGCTACACATATTGCGGAAGGAGACTCCATTAACAATGTTTGGTCTTTTTGGTGGACACGATATGGGGATTGATCTCGGTACGGCAAACACGCTCGTTCACGTCAAAGGACGTGGAATTGTGCTGCGTGAGCCGTCCGTGGTTGCGATAAAAAGTGATACAGGGGACGTTCTCGCGGTGGGCGAGGAAGCAAAGCAGATGATCGGCCGCACACCGGGCAACATTGTGGCCATTCGCCCGATGAAGGACGGTGTCATTGCGGACTTCGACGTGACGCAGGCGATGCTGAAGTACTTCATCCGCAAGGCGATGCGTTCCAAGTCGTTCGTTCGTCCGCGCGTGGTGGTCGGTGTGCCCTCGGGGGTCACCGAGGTGGAGAAGCGTGCCGTCATTGATGCTGCACAGCAGGCGGGCGCGCGCGAGGCGTATCTCATCGAGGAGCCGATGGCAGCAGCAATCGGTGCGGGACTTCCTGTCGAAGAAGCGACGGGGAGCATGGTCGTCGATATCGGCGGCGGCACGACGGAGATCGCCGTGATCTCGCTCGGCGGCATCGTTACGAGCCGCTCCATCCGCATCGGCGGCGATGAGATGGACTCCTCCATCGTCCAGTATATTAAGCGCATGTATAACCTCATGATCGGCGAGCGTACGGCAGAGGAGATCAAGATCTCTGTCGGTACGGCGATTGTGACGCCCGATACGGATCGTACGATGGACATCCGCGGACGCGACCTCGTGAGCGGTCTGCCGAAGACGCTGACGATCCATGCCAAGGAGATCCGCGAAGCACTCAACGAGCCAATCTACAAGATCATCGATGCAGTGAAGAACACGCTTGAGAAGACACCGCCGGAACTCGCGGCGGACGTCATGGATCACGGCATTATGATGACGGGCGGCGGGGCACTCCTCATGAACCTCGACAAGCTGCTCTCGCATGAGACGGGGATGCCCGTGCTTGTCTCGGAGGATGCGCTCTCCTGTGTTGGTGAGGGGACGGGGCGCACACTTGAGAACATCGGGCTGCTCAAGAATGTCGTCATGTCCTCGAAGAAATTAAAACAATGATTGACCGACTCGAACGGGCACGGCAGTCCGGACGCAAGATCTGGGCGCTGCTCTTTGTTCTGCTTGCCCTCTTCTGCATTATTTTCTTTGCGGCACGCGGTCGATTTCAGGTTACAGCATCGACGGGGACGGTGGGCACGGTGCTCGCGCCCTTTGAGATGGCGGCGTCCTTCATTGGACAGCAGATCCAGACCGTTACGGCGAACGTATGGGAAATTGCGACGGTACATGAGCAGAACAAGATGCTCAAAAACGAAGTCGAGCAGCTGCGGCAGGAGAATACGACAGCGGCGGAGTACGCCGCTGAGAATGAACGCCTGCGCGAGCTCTTGGCCTACAAGCAGGGAGCGCATCAGTTCGATCTCCTCGCTGCACGCGTGATCGGCAGAGATGCAGAGCTGTGGACGAGTACGATTGTCGTCGACCGCGGCTCCAAGGACGGCGTGCGGGAGAATATGCCTGTGGTCACGGGCAAGGGGCTCGTCGGTCACGTGACCGAGGTCGGCCTGGTCTCCTCCAAGGTGCAGCTCATCCTCGATGCGCGCTCCTCGGTCGGTACGATCATTCAGCGGCCTGAGTCGCGTGTGACGGGCATCCTCACGGGAACGATGGATAATCCCTATATGCCGCAGATGGTCGATATCCCGCGAAATGCAGACGTAGAGGATGGCGATGCGGTCGTCACATCGGGGTTCGGCGGCATCTATCCCAAGGGGATTGCCGTTGGGCATGTCGCTGCACAGCACAGCGACGACAGCGGCCTTTTGAAGGTCGCTGTCATTGAAACGGCGGTGGACTTCCGGCGGCTTGAGGACGTCGCGATCATTACAGCGTCGCGCGAAGCGCCTCCGACGCCAATCCAGCCGACGCCCCTCAGCCCGGGGGCTGAGGCAGCGGCACAGATCTCAGCAGCACAGACAAAGGCGGCAGCACAGTGAAGAAATATCGGATTTTTGTCCTGTTTTTCCTCGTCCTCTTTGTCCTGCAGTTTTCCTTTCTCCCGCTGATTTCCATCTACGGTGTGGTTCCTGATCT
Organism: Selenomonas sp. oral taxon 478; assembly: GCF_001189555.1. Classification (NCBI taxonomy): domain Bacteria; kingdom Bacillati; phylum Bacillota; class Negativicutes; order Selenomonadales; family Selenomonadaceae; genus Selenomonas; species Selenomonas sp. oral taxon 478. The sequence continues at coordinate 1,887,233 of NZ_CP012071.1, forward strand.
CCTCGTTTTGGCAACCGTCTCCTTCTCCTTTTTGCGCGGCAGCGCATGGGGGGCTCTGATCGGCTTTTCGCTCGGTCTCATGCAGGATCTCAGTGCGGGCGCATTCTTTGGACTGAACGCATTTTTGCTGACACTGATCGGACTCTTCTTTGGTCGCTTTTCGGATCGCGTACTGCAGGAACAGTTCTTCTTGCCGCTCGCGGCGTCAGTTGCAGCAACACTGGCAAAGTATCTGTGCTCGGCACTGATTGTCTATTTGCTCGGCTATCGCTTCAATCTCTTCCTGCACATGGAGCGCGTGCTCTTTGTCCTACTCGTATTCCAGGTGGTCTTTGCCTATCCGATTCACTGGGCAACCTTTTACATCAGCCGGCGCATACATGAACCACAATAAGGGAGTGTATCATTGATCCCTCAGACAGTTTTCTCGGAGTGTAATTTTGAACGAACATGAAGATTTCAGCGGACGTCTGCAAGTCCTCGGCGGTGTGATCGTTCTCATCATCGCCGTTCTCATCGGGCGCGCGGCGTATCTCCAGATTTACGATGGGGAACTCTATGCACGGCTGGCGGAGGGCAACCGCATCCGCATCATTCCGGCGGAGGCGGCGCGCGGAACATTCTTCGACCGAAACGGAGAGCTGCTGGTCACGAACCGCCCCGGCTTTACGGTATCACTCCTGCCGCTGACCGAGCCGATTTCCCCCGAGGTGATCGCGCGCGTCTCAAAGCTCATCAATGTTCCCGTTGCCGAGATTCAAAAAAAGATCGATGCTCACGTCGGCTTTGACCCCATTCGCATCAAGAATGATGTTCTGCCCGATATCGTTACCATTATCGAGGAGCAGAAGGACGCCTATCCCGGTGTCGTCATCGAGGTTCTCCCCGTGCGTGACTACATATACGGCGAGTATGCGGCACACGTCTTTGGCTATGTGAGCGAGATCAATGAGATGGAGCTTGAAAAGCGCAAGGATGAGGGGTATAAATCCGGTGACATCATCGGAAAGTTCGGGCTGGAGCGCGTCTACGACAAGGAGATCCGCGGCGTCAAGGGCGGCGATCAGGTGGAGGTCGATGTATCGGGTCGCCCCGTGCAGATCCTCGGACGTCAGTCCCCTGTGCCGGGCAATGACCTTGTCCTCACCATCGACAAGCACATCCAGGAGGCAGCGGAGCGCGCCGTTGATGAGCAGCTAGCCATCGTCCATGCGAATGCGGCAGCCGCCGTCGTCATGAACCCGCAGACGGGCGAGGTGCTCGCCATGGTCAGCCGCCCCGCGTTCAACCCGAATCTCTTTGCGGGCGGCATCTCCACGCAGAACTGGAATGTCCTGAACAACAACCCGTTTCACCCTATGGACAACAAGGCGATTACGGGAGAGTACCCGCCGGGCTCGACCTTTAAGATTGTCACGGGCACGGCGGCGCTCGCAGAGCACAAGGTGACGCCGCAGGAAAAGATCTTCGACTCCGGCCGCCACTGGATTATCCCCAAGACGAACGCGGGCGGCGAGGCACTTGGCTGGATCAACTTCCAGCAGGCGATGGCGCACTCGGACAACGTCTACTTCTATGAGATGGGCAACCGTCTCGGTGTCGATACACTCGAACGCTATGCGCGGATGTTCGGTCTCGGACAGCGCACGGGCATTGATCTCCCCTTTGAGGCGGAGGGACTAGTGCCGAACCGTCAGTATAAAAAGGACAACTACGAGGACGGTGACTGGTATCTCTCTGAGACCTTCGATGCGGCGATCGGACAGGGGTTTAACCTTGTAACCCCGCTTCAAGCAGCGATGGTCATGGGGGAGATTGCGGCGAACGGCAGACGCTATCAGCCGCATCTCGTTCAGCGTATTGTCGATGTCAACGGCAATACGGTGCGTGACTTTCAGCCCGTCCTGCTCTCCGAATTGGATGTCAATCCAGGGGTTATTCGTCAGGTGCAGGAGGGACTGCACGAGGTGACGAAGTTCGGTACGGCAGCCGGCGTGTTCGCCGGATTTTCGATTGATATTGCCGGTAAAACAGGGACAGCGGAGAACTCGCAGGGGCGCGACCACGGCTGGTTCGTGGCGTACGGGCCGTTTGCGAATCCGAATATTGTGGTTGCCGTGATTGTGGAGCAGGGTGGTTTTGGCTCTATGTCAGCTGTGCCGATCGGGCGCAGGATTATGGAAGCCGCCTTTGGTCTGGATCGTGAGCAGCCCGCAGGGAGCAAGTGAGGGATGGAAATGAGTGAGGAAAAGATCAAGATCAAAGGGGAGAACGGTGGCCTGTCGCTTGCCTTTCCCGCCGCCATGCCCTTTTCGGAGATCATGGAGGAACTGGGGAAGAAACTGGACTCGGGGGCTGGGTTCTTTCTGCGCGGCACGCTCGTTCGTGTTCCGCGTGATCGCTTCTCGCAGGGAGAACTCGCCGATGTGCAGGAGCTCTTTCGGACGCACGGGCTGATCTGCCGGCTGGCAAAGCCTGCGGCAGAGTCCGCGCCTGTCGCATCACCACAGACATCTGCCCCGCAGCCGTCCGCCAAAGGGAAGGGTGAGCCAGAGCTGCAGCAGATGGTCGTTGTCGATAAGACGCTGCGCGGCGGTCAGGCGATTGAGACCGAGGGCTCAGTCATCGTTTTTGGCAACGTCAACCCCGGGGCGCAGATCACGGCGGGGGGGAGCATTGATGTGCGCGGCACATGCCGCGGCGTGATCCATGCCGGAGCAGCAGGGGACTCGACGGCATTCATCATCGCGGATCGGCTGATGCCGACCCAGATTCGCATCGCAAACTATGTGGCGCGCTCCCCGGATGAGCCCGAAGACAGCGGCAAGGCAGAGCGCGCCTATGTAAAAGACGGTCAAATCGTCATTGAACCAATAGAGAGGTAGGTTCTAAGGTATGAGTGAAATCTATGTGGTGACATCGGGTAAGGGAGGCGTCGGAAAAACGACGACGACAGCGAACATCGGTGTCGGATTTGCCATGCGCGGCAAGAGTGTCGTGCTCATTGATACCGACACGGGGCTGCGCAATCTGGATCTCCTGCTCGGACTCGAGAATCGTATCATGTACGATCTCGTCGATGTGACATCAGGGCATGTGCCGTACAAAAAGGCACTTGTCCGCCACAAAAAATACGATTCACTCTACCTGCTGCCGACCTCGCAGGTCAAGGACAAGAGTGCCGTGAATCCCGAGGAGCTTGCGGCGCTCTGTGAGGATTTGCGTCGTTCCTACGATGTCATCATCATCGACTGCCCCGCAGGGATCGAGCAGGGATTCAAGACGGCGATTGCCGCCGCCGATACGGCGATCGTCGTTACCATGCCGGAGATCTCGGCGGTGCGTGATGCGGACAAGATCATCGGTGAGCTCGGACGCGCGGACAAGGAGGATATCCGCCTCGTCGTCAATCGCATCCGTCCGAAGATGATCGAAAAGGGCGATATGCTCGATATGGACGACATCGACGAGATCCTCTCGGTCACGTGCATCGGGCAGATTCCCGATGATGAGATGGTCGTGACGAGCACGAACCGTGGCGAGCCATGTGTTACGATGAAGGACTCTCCGGCGGGGCAGGCGTACCTCGATGTCGTTGCACGGCTCTGCGGCGAGGACGTTCCCTTCCGTGAGTTGGCGAAAGAGAGTCTTTGGGAAACAATCAAGGGAAAACTCTTTGGGAAGAAGTAAGGAGGCGTTGGCGTGATTGAAGCACTGAGAAAACTTCTTGGAAAGAAAGAGAGCTCAGGCGATGTGGCACGCCGTCGTCTGCAGCTGGTGATCATCAATGACCGCGCAAATGTCTCGCCTGAGATCATGGACAGCATGAGGGCAGAGATCGTGCAGGTCATTTCAAAGTATATGTATATCGACACGCGCGAGATGGAGTTCGCGCTTGAGAACGAGAATGATGCCATGGCACTCGTTGTCAACATCCCCGTTGTCAGCGTACAGCATGGCGGCGCGCATAGGCATCGGAGATGATCCTCTCAAAACGGCTTCTGCGCCGTACGGATGTCACGCTGATTCTCGCGGCTGCGGCGATTGTCGTCATGAGTCTCGTCATCATCGGCAGTGCGACCCATGTCAATACGCTGAGTGAGGAACGCTACTGGTTCGTTCAGCGGCAGGGTATCTCGATCATCGTCGATATTGCCCTCGCAGCGTTCTTGATGAACTTTGACTATAAGATCTTGCAGCGCTATGGGAATCACTTCTACGTGTTCAATCTCGTGCTGCTCGTCCTCGTCATGCTCGTCGGACAGACGGCACTCGGTGCGCAGCGATGGATTGCGCTCGGTCCGATCAGCATACAGCCGTCGGAGTTCTCGAAACTCATCATGATCATCGCGCTTGCCGCCATGATCGAAAAACGCGATAAGATTGACTCCATCGTGGACCTCGTCCCCGTGGCAGCGTATGTCGGCGTTCCGTTCCTTCTCGTTCTGAAACAGCCGGATCTCGGTACGTCGCTCGTCTTTCTGGCGATCTTTTTCGGCATGGTCTTTGCGGCGGGGATACGACTGCGCCTTTTCTTTGGCATCTTTGCCGCGGGACTTGCGGCGATGCCCGTGCTCTGGCATTTTCTCAAGGACTACCAGAAAATGCGCATCATGGTGTTCATGGATCCGAACGTCGATCCGCTCGGCGCGGGCTATCACATCATCCAATCGAAGATTGCGATTGGCTCGGGCATGCTCTTTGGAAAGGGGCTTTTCGGCGGCACACAGAGTCAGCTGAACTTCCTGCCCGAGAACCATACGGACTTTATCTTCTCCGTTGTGGGCGAGGAACTCGGCTTCGTTGGCTGCACGGTTCTGCTCCTCCTCTATCTCATCGTCCTCTGGCGCGGGATACGGATCGCGCAGAATGCGAGCGATACCTTCGGACGGCTGCTCGCGGTCGGCATCACCTCGATGATTGCCTTCCACGTCCTCGTCAACGTGGGCATGACGATGGGGATTATGCCCGTCACGGGCATACCGCTGCCGCTCATGAGCTATGGTGTCAGTTCCCTGACGACCAACATCATGGCGATTGCCATCCTGCTGAACATCCAGCTGCGACGACAAAAGCTACTCTTTTAAGGAATCGCTGATAAAATGAGGTCTGCCAGATTGACGTAGATTTTTTGTCCGATTGAGGCAGCAAACCGGACGCATAGCAAAGGCTATGTGGAGGATTTGCTAACGAAAAGCGGGCGAAAAAGATGCGTTAAGATGGTAGTGCCGAATTTATCAGTGCTTCCTTAAGGAGTTATTGACTCTGTAGACACTTCGGGGCTGTCTGCCTTCGTGCAGCGCAGCCCCCTTTTCTTGTGAACGACACAATGTGGGGGATAGGAAATGGTACATCTCGATCACAGCATGCTCCAGTCGGTGCTGAAGCCTGCACGCTATACGGGGGGCGAATGGAACGCCGTCCACAAGGACTGGGACAGCGTTCGCTGCAAATTTGCCTTGGCTCTGCCCGACGTCTACGAGGTCGGCATGAGCAACCTCGGACTCGCCATCCTCTACGAGATTCTAAATCGCCGTGCGGATCTTGCGGCAGAACGCGTCTATGCTCCGTGGATCGATATGGAGGAGGAGATGCGTGCACGCGGGATACCTCTTTTTTCACTGGAATCTCGCCATGCGGTTCGTGCCTTTGACTTCATCGGCTTCTCTCTCCAATACGAGATGATCTACTCGAATGTGCTGAATATGCTCGATCTGGCGGGTATTCCACTGTATGCAGAGGAGCGCGGTGAGGACATGCCGTTCATCGTCGGCGGCGGTCCATGCGTTTACAACGTCGAGCCGATTGCCGACTTCTTCGACTTCTTCGTCATTGGCGAGGGGGAAGAGGTACTGCCCGAGATCTGCGACACCTTTATCCGGTGGAATGCAGCGGGCAGACCGAGCGGACGGCGTGGGTTCTTGACCCAGCTGCTCCGTGTGGACGGCATCTATGTGCCGTCGTTCTATGCACCCGTCTACGATGCACGAGGGGATTTCGTGCGCATGGATGCGCTTCACCCCGATGCGCGCCCCGTAATCTACAAGCGCGTCGTAAAGGATATGAACGATGCGGTCTCGGCAGAACATCCCATCGTCCCCTACATGGACATCGTGCACAACCGTGCCATGCTTGAGCTCTTTCGTGGGTGTTCACGCGGCTGTCGCTTCTGTCAGGCAGGCATTGCCTATCGCCCCGCGCGTGAGCGCACGGAGAAGCGTCTGCGCAAGATGGCGCATGGGATGATTTCCTCCAGTGGTTATGATGAGATGAGCCTAACCTCACTCTCCTCGGCGGACTATTCGGGGCTTGGCTGTCTGGTGGATGATCTCATCGGTGACTATCGAGACGAGAAGGTCAGCGTCTCCCTTCCGTCCCTGCGCATTGACAGCTTTTCCGTGGAGCTTGCCCAGAAGGTACAGCGCGTGCGCAAGTCCGGGCTGACCTTCGCGCCTGAGGCGGGGACGCAGCGTCTGCGCGATGTCATCAATAAAGGGGTGACGGAGGAGGATCTGCTCACGGCGTGTGGGGCGGCATTCCGCCACGGGTGGAAGCAGGTGAAGCTCTACTTTATGATGGGACTGCCGACGGAGACGGATGAGGACATCATCGGGATCGCCCGCCTCGCGAAGAAGGTCGTCGATCTCTATACGGAGATTCGCGGACGGCGTGGGTGCAAGGTCACCGTCTCCGTCTCCTGTTTCGTGCCGAAACCGTACACACCATTTCAGTGGTTCGGGCAGCTCTCGATGGAGGAGTTTCAGCGCCGCCAGCAACTCCTGAAGGAGCATATCACGGATCGTGCCATTACGTTCCACTATCACGACGCACGGCTCTCCGTGATCGAGGGGATTTTTGCGCGCGGCGACCGACGCCTTGCGCCAGCGCTGTACGCTGCATGGAAACGTGGGGCAAAGTTTGACGGCTGGTCGGATCTTTTCGACGATGCACACTATTTCGCCGCATTTGCGGACTGCGGCATCGACTGGACGTATTACAGCCGCCGCACGCGCACGATCGGTGAACCGCTGCCGTGGGCGCACACCTCGCCCGGCGTGCTCGAACGCTATCTGAAAACGGAGTGGCAGAAGGCACTCACAGCGTCTCTTACGGAGGACTGCCGCCGCACGCACTGTACGGGCTGCGGGATTTGTCCGACGCTCGGCGTCGATGTGATCGACTATGCCGGCGAGGAAGAACGGCAGGAAAAGCATGGGGAAACGGGTGTGACTGCCGATCCTGCACTGCAGGAGAGTACGCCGCAGGAACGCACGACCGTACGCTATCGCGGACTCATCACGAAGGGGGAGGAGCTGCGCTATGTCTCCCATCTCGACTATGCAAACCTCTTTGTCCGCGCGTGCAAGCGCGCAGGGCTTCCCATGGCATACTCAGAGGGCTTTAACCCACACATGAAGGTCGCCTTTGCCTCGGCGCTCTCGTTGGGCGCAGCAAGCGATGCGGAGTATGTGGACTTTGAGATGACCGAGGAACTGCCGCCCCATGAGGTCATGCAGCGGCTGCGTGCTCAGCTCCCGCGCGGGGCGGAGATCATCCGGCTGCGCATTCAGGAGGGGAAACACCGCGCCCTGATGGCGGACGTGGATGAGGCCCGCTATCGGCTCAAGATCCCCTACGAAGGAGAGCTCGCACCCGTACGTGAGAGCGTACGCCGCTACAACAGTGCCACGCACGCCGTATGGGAGCGTGTGACCCCGAAGAAGCGCCGCAGCATTGAGACGAAGGAATACATAAAGGCACCCATTTCGTTTCAGTACGAAAATGGATGCCTCATTCTCTGGATGAATTTTCTTGTCACTCCTGCGGGCAGTGTAAAGCCCATCGAGGTGCTCAGCGTGATGGCGCGGGACTTTGCTCTGCCCATCGATCCTGCCAAGGCATACGTGACGCGCACGGGACTCTTTGCGGAGGGAGCAGCGCTCATCGACCGCTAAGACGGCAGTGCTGAGTTTATCCGTACTTCCACTTCCCCATACCTCCTAATGGCGCGGGCGCAGGATAAGAGCCTGCATCTTCGCATCCTCCGCCGTCCGCACGTCAATCATTCCCTGTGCCTGCATTGTGTCCAGCACGATGGCCTGTCGCTTCTTCGCTGCAATGAAGTTCACGAACGGCGAGACCTCGGACGGTGCATTCGGAACGCCTGCGAGCATGGATGCCTCGGGCAGATCGAGTGCCGCGGGAGATTTTCCAAAGTACCCGTCAGATGCCGCCTGTACGCCGTAAAATCCGCCGCCGTAGTAGACGACATTCAGATACATCTCGAGGATCTCCTCCTTTGAGCAGGCGATCTCGATGTCGAGGGCAAGCAGAAGCTCCTCGGCTTTACGTGCAAAGGTCTGCTCGCTGCCGAAGAAAAGGTTCTTCACCAGCTGCTGTGTGATCGTGCTCGCCCCCTCTTCGATGCGCCCGTGTTGGATGTTGACGAGGGTCGCGCGTGCCACCCCCGTCATGTCGAATCCATGATGCTCATAGAAACGGCGATCCTCTACGGCGACGATGGCGTGCTGCAGATCGGGGGCAATGTGTCCGATGGGGACGTAGTCCGCACGGTCAAGACGCGCATCGATGGCGCGTCGTACAAAGAGCACGCGCAGAATCCGATCGGCCGCATCCGGCTCGCGGATCTCATGCAGCTGATTCGCAGGCTTTTGATGTTCCGCCTCGGGCAGCAGCGCACCGAGCTCCTGCCATGTATGTGGAGCGAAGAAGAACGTCCCCGCGCAGACGAGAAGCAGTATAGGAATCAGTATCATGAAAAAACGCCCGATGGAAAGGGGCGTTTTTTTTCTGCGCGATGGCTTCTTTCGCGCGCTGCTTCTGCGCCGCGTTTTCCTGCGGCGCGGCATTTCCTCAATCGTGTCGTTCATGTCCTGCATTTGGTATGGTCGCTTTCAAAATATATGGTTCGGATCTCATCCCGCATCTCCTCGAGATTCGATGGGAGCAGACGGATATCGTAGCCGATAAAGACGGGGGAGGTGGCAAAGCGCGGCAGAATCTTGATAAAGACATCCGCACCGTCGTGATAAAAGAAGATATTATAGCTGTTGTTGCGTCGTCGGATAAAATCCACGGCAATCTGTATGTAGTCGGCGATCACATCGGTCGCACGCGCATCCCGCGGGATAATATTGAGCTCGCGAAAGCCAACGCGCGGATGCGTGGAGAGTGTGAATGTTACGCCGTCCGTTTCATCGATCATCAGTCCCTCAAATTCCTGGCGGGAGAAGGAAAGCTCCGGGCGAAAATGAGGAAACCCGACGAGCTGCATGTGCGGATGGCGGATGGTACCGCCCGAATAAGGCCCGTAGTTCTTAAAAAAGAGAACCATATCGTATGCGCCGCTCGCGCGCATACGCTGCCAATGCCGCATGCCGAAGGAAATGAGGCGACGGATATGTTCCTTGGAATAATCGGGAATATCGGCGTGGCAGTCTGCCCCCTCGATGAGGATAAATTGGTCGGCTTCCTCGATGACGTTGTATTTATTTTTGAGCAGGATGATGTCGCCGTCTCTCTCGATGATCCCCGTCAACTTTGACGTGTCGCAGAACGGGCAGGGGACATCACTGTGGAGGATATTCTCGGGCTTTTGCCGTCCGATACTGACATTGAAATGTGCAAGATTGATTTCCATGGTACTGCTCCGAATCACTGCCATTGTCTTACCCCTATATTATATATCAAAGCAGAGGTTTTCTGAATATATTTATCAAATATTTTGCAGAGACGGCACAATTTACCTACGGCTTCATGCTATAATGGGGAGGATATGCAGAAAGTAGGATGAAGCAGCTATGAGAATTGACCTTGTGACGCTCTTTCCCGCGATGTTTGCGGGCGTGTTCGGCAGCAGCATCATCGGCCGCGCAGTACAGCGTGGGCTCATCGACATCCACTATACAGATTTTCGCGACTACGCGACGGATAAGCATCATCATGTGGACGATACACCGTGCGGCGGCGGGGCAGGCATGGTGCTGAAGCCCGAGCCCCTGTACGCCGCCGTGCGAGACCTATATGGGAAGACCGCTGCCTATGCGGAGCACCGCTGCACGATCATCTTTGACCCTGCAGGCGAGGTGTTCACCCAGCGGACGGCAAAGGAACTCGCATCCTATGAGCAGCTGGTGCTCATCTGCGGGCACTACGAGGGCTTTGATGCGCGGATCTATGACCTCGCAGATCGTCTGATCTCCGTCGGCGATTTTGTCCTGACGGGCGGGGAGATTCCCGCCATGCTGACCGTAGACGCCACAGCGCGGATGCTGCCGGGCGTGCTCGGTGATGCCGCATCCGCCGCAACAGACTCCTTCTTTGATGGGCTGCTCGGCTATCCGCAGTACACACGCCCACGTGACTTCGAGGGCAAGGCTGTACCCGACGTCCTCCTCTCGGGCAATCATGCAGAGATCGCCCGCTGGCGGCGCGAACAGGCACTCCTCACGACACTGTTGCATCGTCCCGAGCTCCTTGCACGTGTTACGCTGTCACAGGCAGATCGTATTTTTTTAGAGCAACAGAAGAAAACAAAAGAAAATAAAGAATCTTTGCGTGAATCTCGTGAAAATGATATAATGGGTTCGATTTGATCTGTCTTGTTTCTATGCTCGATAGGGGGAGCGCGCTGTGACACAGTTTGATAAACGAAATCTATCCATGATGATGGATTTCTACGAAATGACCATGTCCTATGGATATTTTCATCAGCCGAACCGCGATGTTCGCGTGGCGTTCGATCTCTTTTTCCGCTCCGTCCCCGACAAGGGGGGATACGCCATCTTTGCGGGGCTTCAGCACGTCATCGAGTTCGTGGAGAATCTCTCCTTCTCCGATGCGGACATTGCCTATTTCCGCAAACAGAACCTCTTCTCCGAGGAATTCCTGGACTTCTTGCGCGGTTTCCGCTTCCGCGGCGATATCTACGCCATGCCTGAGGGAACGATCATCTATCCGAATGAGCCGCTCCTGACGATTGTTGCACCGATCATCGACGCACAGCTTGTGGAGACGGCGATCCTTGCGCAGATCAACCATCAGTCCCTCGTCGCGACAAAGGCGTCGCGCATCGTGCGTGCCGCCGAGGGACGCAAAGTTGCGGACTTCGGTGCGCGGCGCGCGCACAATATGGACGCGGCAACCTATGGGGCACGCGCGGCGTACATCGGCGGCATCGACATGACGGCGACGGTCTCGGCAGGGCAGCAGTTTAATATTCCCATCTCGGGCACTATGGCGCACAGCTGGGTCATGTTCTTCAAGGATGAATACACGGCGTTCAAACAATATGCAGAGATCTACCCACAGGCCACCGTCCTCCTCGTCGACACCTACGATGTGCTTCACTCGGGCATCCCAAACGCCATCCGTATCGCCCGTGAGGTTCTCGCGCCGCAGGGACATCGTCTCGCAGGCGTGCGTGTGGACTCGGGCGACCTCGCCTATCTTTCGAAGCGCATTCGAAAAATGCTCGATAAGGCGGGTCTTGACGACTGCAAGATCATCCTCTCGAACAGCCTCGATGAGTTCACCATCTCATCACTCCTCCTGCAGGGCGCACGCGTGGACAGTTTCGGTGTCGGCGAACGGCTCATCACGGCAAAGTCCGATCCTGTCTTCGGCGCCGTGTATAAGCTTGTTGCTGTGGAGGAGAACGGCATCTTTCAGCCGCGCATCAAGATGTCGGAGAATGTCGAGAAACTGACGAATCCAGGACTGAAGGATCTCTACCGCATCTATGACCGTCACGGCAAGGCGGTCGCGGACATGATTGCGGTGCAGGGCGAACAGGTCGACCTCACGCAGCCGTTCCGCTATGTTGATCCGCGCAAGCCGTGGAAAAACCGCTTCTTCGAGGGTGGTTCGGCGGTGAACCTGCGCCGTCTCTATGTCAGGGATGGGGAGCGGGTCGAGGAGCTGCCGCCCTTGGAGGAGATTCGCGCATATGTGCGCCGTCAGCTGGCGGAGGAGATCTGGCCGGAGGAACAGCGATTTGAGAATCCGCATCGGCACTATCTCGATACGACGCCGGACTACTATGAGCTGAAGATGGGACTGCTCGAAGAGGTGCGCGGGAAGCACAGCTGACGGGAAAGATAAGAGGGATGCATGTGATTACGGGGAAAACAAAACTACTGGGCGTGATCGGTGCGCCGATTGCCCACAGTCTGTCGCCGATCATACAGAATGCGGCACTGCATGAGTCCGAATTGGACTATGTTTATACGGCATTTCCCGTGCACCGCGAGGCACTCGCCTCGGCGGTATGCGGACTGCGCGACGCGGGCATAGCGGGGTTCAACGTCACGATTCCGTTCAAGACAGAAATTATGCCGCTCCTCGATGCGCTGAGCGAGGATGCGCAGCGCATTCGCGCGGTCAATACCGTCGTTATCGCAGCGGACGGGAAGATGACGGGGCACAATACGGATGTAACAGGCTTTATGGCAGGCTTTGCCGCGTGTGGGATTGGGCTTGCGGGAAAACGCACTGTCCTCATCGGCGCGGGCGGTGCAGCACGTGCCGCCCTCTGGGGACTCCTGCGCAGCGGCGTATCCTCTGTGTGCATCGGTGTGCGGAATCTCGCAAAAGGCAAGGCGCTCTGCACCGACTTTGCGGAAGACGGCACACTTGCCGTGTACTGCTTTGACGACCCGCACTTTCGGGATGTGCTTTGTACGGCAGACATTGTCGTGCAGACCACGCCGATCGGCATGAGCCCGCAGACGGATGCAATGCCGCCTGTGGATCCTGCGGCAATCAGCCCGTCTGCCGCCGTCTACGATCTCATCTATACCCCCGCCGAGACTGCATTTCTCCGTGCGGCGGCGGCGCATGGCTGCACGACGATCAACGGTGAGACCATGCTCGTCATGCAGGGCGCGGAGGCATTCTATCTCTGGACGGGCGTCCGACCGAACACCGACCTCATGCAGCGCGTTCTGCGCGAGGAACTTGCACGGAGGGAAGGTGCATGAAGCTCTTCTGTCGTTGCAGAGGACTGTTTGCAGCTTTTTCGGTCACTGCCGCTGACGGTACGAGTCGGCATGCGGTCGGATGTCAGCGGTATTTCAACATTCTCTTGATTTAATGCAATTCTCATACTATACTAAGTAAGCAATTTACGCGCTATGTTTTTCAAACCGCCGTACCTGTGGCATACGCTATGGTACGGCGGTCTGACTGTGGCATGCAGTTACGGGGGAGCAGGCGGAAACGCCGCTCCCTGCCCGCAGAGATACTCTGCACTGCAAAGGAAAAACGGCAGAATGGCTGCTCTTTTTGTGTGCAAATTCTCGGATTTCCGGGGATTTTTTGTTGTATAAAAGAAAAGCTGCGGTACGGGGATATACCTCGTACCGCAGTCTTTTTGCATTTGTACTGATCTATACCATCCCTTTTTCCCAGTCGCGGATGATGTCAAAGTCGAGCTTGTCCGCCGTGCTCTCGAGGAGGGTGATCTCCTCGGCGGTGAGTGTGATCTCCGTCGCGCGCAGTGCATCGGTAACGTGATGTTCCTTGGTCACGCCGATGATGGGAACCGTACCCTTGCCGATCGCCCATGCGATGGAGATCTGGGCGATGTTCGCCTTGTACTTGTCTGCGAGCAGTTTGAGCGAGAGGTTCAGTGTGTCGATCTTGTCCATGATCGGGTTGTAGACTGCTGCGCGCGCCGCGTCCGCCGGCATCGGATACAACGTGCTGTAGTGTCCCGTGAGCGCGCCCTGTTCGAGCACCATGTAGGAGAAAAAGGGGATATCCTTCTTGCGGCAGTAGTCAAGGATGCCAGCCTCCTCGGAGAAGCGGTTGATCAGGCTGAAGTGGTTCTGTACCGCGCCGAGTTTCAGTCCATGATGTTGAAGGACTGCATCGGCCTCCTCGATCTGTCCTATGTTGTGGTTCGATACGCCGATGATGGGCGCATGTTCCACGTTCTCGAAGAATGCGGCAAGGCGCTCGATCCACTGTGGTGCCTCGATTGCGTTGTGCACCCAGTAGATGTCGATGCTGTCTGTACCGAGCAGCTTTTTCTGCACGGCCCACATATCCGCGACAGGATTGGCGAATGACTCATCCATGCACTGCGGTGTGAGCTTATCCGAGAGGAGGAAGGAGTCGCGTGCATACCCTTTGAGAAATGCGCCGAGTGTCTTCTCCGCTGTGCCGATCCCGTATGCATAAGCCGTGTCCCAGAGGGTCAGCCCATGCTGCATAGCGGAATCAAAGACGGGGCGCAGCTGATCCTCCGTGTATGCCGTGCCGAACGTGCCGTCGTTGCCCCATGCCCATGTGCCGAGTGCGATCTTTGGCAGTTTTGTCATTGTGAGTCCTCCCATTCCCATTGTGCTGCATTCTTTCTCTGTGTTGTTCTATCGATAGTATACCATAAGTTGTCGGTGTTCGGCAAAACGATGGAGCATTATATCCATGGGCGGATGGCGCAAAACGCACAGAATTTTTCGTGCCGTTGTGGTATTCTATATGAAAAGACAGTAAGGAGAGATGAGTTTGAAACAAATTGCGTTCCGGCAGATGCTTATCGCCTATGCTCCTGATTCCATACAGGCGCAGGGTGATCGAAAGCTGGCGGAGGACATTGATCGGAACGAACCATTCAGCGTCGTCGAGGAGCTGGAGGACAGAGTGGAGCAGTATGGGGATTGAGGTAAAGCGCGCCGGTGTGCGGCGTGCCCAGTGCAGCTGCAGTATGCCTGCCGTCTGGTGGGCGCTGTCGTACGCGCGCGGCGCGTTGGTGATCTTTCACAGTCCGCGTTCCTGTGCTCATGTCGTGCGCGAAAAGGATGTCGGGACGTTTCATCGCATGGTCGGGGCGGAGACGTATGCGCCGCCGTCGCCCGTGCCGCTTCTCACGAGCGGAATCGGCGAGAACGATGCGGTGTTCGGTGCGGTGGAGCGCCTGCGCGCGTGCGTGCGTTATGCTGCAGAGAAATATCATCCGCGTGCGGTCTTTATCGGCGGATCGTGCGTGAGCGGCATTATCGGAGATGATACGCGTGCAGCGGCGGAGGGGATGGAGGCGGAGCTCGGTCTGCCCATCATCGCCATTCCGACGGGCGGCTTTTTGGATGATGTGTCCTTCGATGGCTACCTGTCCGTTGGCCGTGTGCTGGTGGAACGCTTTATGCAGCCGCCCAAGGAGACGCGCAGGGGGACGGTCGTGTTCTTCGGTGACTACGGCGGGCTCTACAGTGCCTATGTGCAGGAGCTGAAGCGGCTGCTCGAAGGGATCGGGCTGCATCTTGCGGGGCAGTTCCCAACCTACATGCCGCTCGATGAGATGCAGGCGGTGCCGGAGGCAGAGCTGCTCGTTGTGCTCGGGAGTGCGATGTCGGATGAGAAACAGGAAATGCTGATTTCCTTTGCACAGGAGATCCATGCGCGTTTTGGCACGCCGTACTTTGCCGATGCGTTTGCGGGCGGTGCGGAGGAGACTGCGCATTGGCTGCGCGCCATCGCGGCATGCTGTGGGCGTACGGCAGCGGCAGAGAAGGTCATAGAGCGCGAGAAAAAGGCATTTGATCGCGTGCTCGTCCGTGCGCGGGAGATGCTCAACGGGCGGCGCACCGTGCTCGTCGTCGGGCGGGAACTGCACTGGCTGCAGCCAGAGATCCTCCTGCGGCTGATCGAAAAGGCAGGAGTGCGTCTCGCGGGCATCATCCTCCTCGATCTTTTTACTGCCGAACAGCGGACGGGGGTAGAGGACGGGCTGCGCCAATGCACCGACGCGCCGATTCTCGACGCAGACGATCCATCAGGCGAGGAGCTGCTGCATGCCGTGGATTTTGCCTTTACGACACATGAACTCGTGGATGTGCAGCTGCGTCAGATTCTGCTCGGCAAGCTGCCCACGGTCGGCTGGGCGATGGAGCGCCAGCTGATTGAGGATATGGAGCACGTACTCTATCGGCATATTGAGAGGGGAGGGCTGATCTATGGATGAGGGCAATCTCAGTTTTGACGATATGTCCATGTGGATGGAGAGCTGCGCGCTGACGGGGGCGGCGGCGTTCTTTGCCGGTATGAAGGGCTGTGCGGTCATCGTCAATGGGCCGCTCTGGTGCTATCTCTTTACACAGCGGCATATCGAACAGACGCAGAGCGATATCTCGCATCGAATGCAATGCACACAGCTCGATAACGATGCGATTGTGTTCGGTGCAGAGGCGTATCTGCGCGAGGCGCTTCAGCCGTATATTGCGCATCCGCCTGCGCTGCTTGCTGTCATCAGCGGCAGTTCGGCGAGCCTAATCGGTGACGATGTCGGCGCGATTGTACGTGCCGCAGGGGTGACCTGTCCCATTGTTTCCCTTGACAGCGGCGGACTGATCGGGAGCTTTGCGGATGGATGGCGGCGCGCTTCCTGTGCGGCGCTTGAGGTGCTGCTTCGGGCGACGGAGCCATCCGTGCGCCGGGGCGTCAACCTCATCGGCATGACCTCCTCCTACTACAACGGGGAGAACGATGCACGGGAACTCGTGTGCCTCTTGACGAGGGCAGGCTATGAAGTCCGCCATGTATTCGGCTGCGGCATGCGCCCCGAGGATGTCGATTCTCTCGCTCAGGCGGAGCTGAACATCGTCGTGCATGACGAGCTCGGATTGGCGGCGGCAGAGTACCTCGAGGAACGCTGCGGTATGCCCTATATTGCTCCGCTGCCTCCCTACGGACGAGCAGGAACGCGGCGATGGCTGGAGGAGATCTGTGCCGTACTGCCGCCTCCGCAGATGGCGGCGGCGATGGCGGAGATCCATGCGGCGGAGCGCAGGGATTTCCTGCGGATTAACGATCTCAAGAATACGTGGGGAGAGCTGTGCTTTGATACAGTGCTCATTCGTGCGCCGCGTACGACGGCGTGGGGGATGGCGCAGGCACTGCGTACAGAGTGGGCGGATGTACGCCACCTTGCTGTTGCAGCAGTATTACGAGCAGATGAGGCTGGTGCAGCAATCGCCGATGAGCTGCTGGCGGAGACGGATACGGCGCGGGCGCAGGAACTCCTTGCGGCGATGGAGCACGGGCTGCTCATGGGCAGCAGCAGCGAGTCCGTGTACGCCGACCCTCGCCGAATGCTCTATCTGCCCGTCGCCTATCCTGTTGTGGATCGCCTGCTGCTCTCCGATCTTCCCTTTATGGGGCTGCGCGGCGCACGCTGTATGGAGGACGCGCTTTGGAACGGGAGCGTCCTGCGGCGTGAACTGTCTGTCCGCGCATGGAAGAACCAATGACGATACCGCGCTAGTCAGGAGAGCATTATGACGGAATCCATTGTGACACCAAAGGAGAATCCGCTTGCCATTGCGCCCGTGGGCGGATTGATTCGAAAGTTTGCCCTGCCCGCCATCGTCAGTATGCTCGTCAATACGATTTACAACATCACGGATCAGATCTTCATCGGGCATACGGTCGGCATCTTGGGAAATGCCGCGACGAATACCGCCTTTCCCATCGTGATTCTCTCCACGGGACTGGCGCAGCTCGTGGGCATCGGGACGGCGGCAAATTTCAACCTCTTTATGGGGGAAAAGGCGCAGGACGCTGCACGCAGCTACGTCGGCACGGGGCTCGTCATGTCCGCCGTGCTCGGTATCCTGCTCGGCGGTCTTATTTTCATCTTCCAGACACCTGTGCTCCTGCTCTGCGGAGCGACGGAGAACGTTCTGCCGTATGCACAGCGTTACCTCGGAATTACGGCATGCGGACTGCCGTTTCTCCTCTTTTTCACGGCGAACAGTATGCTCATCCGCGCGGATGGCGCGCCGTCCTATGCGATGCGGTGTATGGTCAGCGGAGCCGTTCTGAACATTTTGCTGGATGCACTCTTCATGCTCGGATTCGGCTGGGGGATGGAGGGAGCGGCGCTCGCTACCGTCATGGCACAGATCGTCTCATTCCTCGTATGTATTCGTTATTTCTCCCGCTTTCAGGCGTTTCCCATCGTGCGCTCCATGCTGCGTGTGCGGGGGCATGAGATGCTCCGTATCGTCAAACTGGGTCTGTCGAATTTTTTGAATCAGATCATTATGATGACCATCGGCATTACACTCAACAACATTCTCACACACTATGGCGCAGCGAGTGTCTACGGTGCGGATATTCCGCTCGCTGTGGCAGGGATTGTCACGAAGCTCAACAGTGTGCTGATCGCCTTTACCGTTGGCCTTGCACAGGGGTGTCAGCCGATCTTCAGCTTTAATATGGGGGCAGGGAACTACGGGCGCATCAAGGAGACCTATCGCAAGGGACTGGTTTTTGCGCTGCTCCTGAGCATGGCAATCTTTCTGGTCTTTCAGCTTTTTCCACGGCAAATCACCGCCATCTTCGGCGGTGGATCGGAGCTCTATTTTGACTTTGCCGAAAAATATCTGCGCATCTATTTGATGATGGTCTGCATCAGCGGCGTTCAGCCGCTCACCGTCAACTACTTCACGGCGATCGGCAGCGTGCGAACGGGGCTCATACTCTCCCTCTCGCGGCAGGGTCTCTTCCTCCTGCCGCTGCTCATCCTCCTGCCGCGCATCTTTGGGCTGGACGGCGCGCTGTACGCGGGGCCCATCGCCGAGATCCTCGCCTTCATCCTCGCTATGTCAACGATGTACCGGCATTGGCAGCAGCTGACACGCATGGAGCGGGGGGAAGTGCTGGAACAGAGATAAAAGTATCGTATGCAATTACTGTGTTTTGGGGATTGCGTTTACAATCTAAGAACACAATGCCCCCCGCGATTTTTCCATTGCTTTTTTTGTCATGACCTCGTATAATGATAAAAAAGAAAGTGAGTGCTGATGCACTCTTCTCTATATTGCCTTTTAAGAGGTCCTGTGAGGCCTTAAGGGAGTTTTCAATGAAATATTCGACGCGGTCATTCGAGTTTATTTTGGATGCAAAGCTTTCTTATGCCTTTCTTTCGGCGTGAGAAGGCTTTTTTGTTGAAAGGGGATGCACATGGGACAGGAGTTATCGCTCAAAGGACGGGATGTGCTCGGTCTGGAGAATTTTTCCGCCGAGGAGATCCGTCTGGTTCTCAGTACGGCACGAGAAATGAAGAATATCGTCGGGCGTGACATCAAGAAGGTGCCTGCGCTGCGCGGCAAGGCGATAGTGACGCTTTTTTACGAGCCGAGCACGCGGACGCGGACGTCATTTGAACTGGCGGGAAAGTATCTGGGCGCCGATGTGGTGAACATCACGGCGAGCGCATCGAGCATCGTGAAGGGGGAGAGCCTGCGCGACACGCTTTATACGATCGAGGCGATGGGCGTGGATGCCATTGTCATGCGGCATAAAGCTGAGGGTGCGGCTGCCTACGCCGCCAAGGCGGTCTCTCCCGTCATCATCAATGCGGGGGACGGCGCACATGCGCATCCCTCACAGGGGCTGCTCAACCTCTATACGATTGAGGAAAACAAGGGGAAACTCGCAGGGCTGAAGGTTGCCATTCTCGGTGATGTTCTGCACAGCCGCGTGGCGCGTTCTGACATTCAGGGCATGCGAAAGATGGGGATGGATGTCCATATCGCGGGACCGCGCACACTTCTCCCGCGCTTTCTGTGTGAGGAGGAGGGCGTCACGATCCATGACCGCGTGGAGGATGCTCTTGAGGGGGCTGACGTAGTAGAGGTGCTACGCATACAGCTCGAGCGCATGAAGGGCGGGCTGTTCCCGTCGACGCGTGAGTACGCGCGTATCTACGGGCTCAGTGAGGAGCGGCTCGCACTGGCGAAGGAGGATGCTCTCGTGCTGCATCCCGGCCCGATGAATAAGGGATGGGAGATCTCCGAGTCCGTCGCCTACGGCGTACAGTCGCGGATCCAGGAGGAGGTCAAAAACGGGGTCGCCGTGCGGATGGCGCTCTTTACACTGGTACTGATGGGAGGGAAGGCCTGAATGCGTGCGTTGCTGCTGAAAGGGGGACGGGTGATTGATCCCGCCTCCAAACGAAATGAAGTTGCCGATGTCCTCGTCGAGGACGGTGTGATCCGCGCCGTTGGCGCAAATCTTACTGCCGATGGCGCAGAGATTTACGATGCTGCGGGAAAGGTAGTTGTGCCCGGTCTGATCGATATGCACACGCATTTCCGCGAGCCGGGTCAGGAGGCAAAGGAGGATTTTGCCTCCGGCTCACGTGCCGCAGCGGCAGGGGGATATACGACGATTGCGACGATGCCGAACACGCGCCCTGTCGTCGATACGGCGGCACTGGTGACGAGTCTGCAAAAACGCGCCGAAGAGGCGGCGGTCATGCACATCCGCATCATCGGTGCCGTGACGAAGAATCAGGAGGGCAAGGAGCTGGCAGAGCTCGGCGATATGGTTGAGGCAGGGGCGGTCGCCTTCTCAGACGATGGTCATTTCGACCCGTCGGCAAAGGTTCTTCTCAGTGCATACGACTATCTTGCGCCGTTTGATAAGGCAATCATCAATCATGAGGAGGATACCTCCCTCGTAGAGGAGGGGGCAATGAATGAGGGGCATCGCAGTGCGATGCTCGGCATCAAGGGGCGTCCGATTGTCGCCGAGGATATTGCCGTCGCGCGCGATATCATGCTCGCCGAGTACGCGGGTGCGCATGTTCACGTCGCGCACATCAGCTCGGCGCGTGCCGTCCAACTGGTACGCGAGGCGAAGGCGCGCGGTGTGCACGTGACGACAGAGGTCACCCCGCATCATCTCACGATGACGGAGGACTGCGTTGATCCAACGGACAGCTCGACAAAGGTCAATCCGCCGCTGCGGACGGAAAAAGACACAGCGGCCATGCTGGCGGGTCTGCTCGATGGGACGATTGATATGGTCGTAACGGATCACTCGCCGCACGCACGTGAGGAGAAGGATCGCGAGTACATCTATGCGCCGAGCGGCTTCCCGGGGCTTGAGACGGCACTCGGCGTGCTCATGACGGAGCTGGTCCACACGGGGAGGCTCCCGCTCGAGACGCTAATCGAGCGCATGACCTATGCGCCTGCGCGCATCTTTCATCTCGATGCGGGGACGCTGCGCGAGGGGGCACCGGCGGATGTGACGGTCATTGATCCGAACTGCGTATGGACGGTGAACGAGAAAAAGTTCTACACGCGGGGAAGTCACTCGCCGTTTGTCGGACGGGAACTTCGAGGAAAGGCTGTGCTGACGGTCGTGGACGGGAATATTGTAATGAAGGACGGAGTCATAACAATATGAGAGGAAAACTGATTTTGGAGGACGGTTCGTCCTATGCGGGAGAGCTTCTGGACGGCAGCTCAAAGACGGTGGGGGAGGTTGTCTTTACGACGACCATGACGGGGTATCAGGAAAGTCTGACCGACCCGTCGTTCTGCGGACAGATTCTCACGATGACCTACCCGCTGATTGGGAACTATGGTACGGCAGAGAAATTTATGCAGTCCCACCGCCCCTTTGTGCGCGGCTTTGTCATCGGTGAGCTCTGCGATGCACCGAATAATTGGCAGTCTGAGAAGAGCTTGATTGACTTTCTCACGCAGAGCAAGGTTTCGTGCCTTTATAACGTAGACACGCGAGCGGTGACGCGACATATCCGCGCTGCGGGCTCGATGAAGGGCGTGATCGTCCCCGACGGCACGGACCCGGATGAGATCGCTGCACTGCAGGCGGAGGAGCTGCCGCGCGATCTCGTGGCGATGGTCACAACGCCCGAAGTCTATGTCATGGAGACGGATCAGGAGGACGCGCCGCATATTGCCGCGCTGGACTTCGGTGTCAAGCGCAGCATTTTGGAAAATATCAACCGCCTTGGTGCGAAGATCACGGTACTGCCTGCGTATACGAGTGCCGAGGAGGTGCTTGCGCTGAATCCCGACGGCATCTTTCTGTCCAACGGACCGGGAGACCCGCAGGATGTGCCTGAGATCGTCGCGGAAATTCAGAAGATGGCGGGAAAGAAGCCAATCTTCGGCATCTGCCTCGGGCATCAGCTGCTCGCGCTCGCCTTTGGCGCAAAGACCTATAAGATGAAGTTCGGTCATCGCGGCGGCAATCAGCCCGTCAAGAATCTGCGGATGAACCGCGTGCATATCTCGGCGCAGAATCACGGCTATGCAGTTGACCCCGCCTCGCTTGAGGGGACGCCGCTCGTCATTACGCATACGAACGTCAACGATGATACCGTCGAGGGACTGCGGCACACGTCGCTGCCAATCTTCTCGGTGCAGTATCATCCCGAGGCCGCGCCGGGACCCGACGATAATATGTATCTCTTCGATGAGTTCTGGGCACTGATGAAGGGGGAGTGAGAGGATGCCACGTAAGGAAAATCTCAATAAAGTCATGGTGATCGGCTCCGGCCCCATCATCATCGGACAGGCCGCAGAGTTTGACTATGCCGGCTCACAGGCCTGCCGTGCATTGAAGGAAGACGGGCTGGAGGTCGTCCTCGTCAACAGCAATCCCGCCACCATCATGACGGACACCAATATCGCCGACCGTGTTTACATCGAGCCGCTGACGGTGGAGTTTCTGACGGAGATTATTGCCAAGGAAAAGCCGGATGGCCTTCTCGCCACGCTCGGCGGACAGGCGGGGCTGAACCTTGCCGTTCAGCTTGCGGAGAAGGGCATCCTGGCGGAGTACGGCGTGGAGCTTCTCGGTACGTCTCTTGATGCCATCGAGAAGGCGGAGGATCGTGAGCGTTTTAAGGAGACAATGGAGAAACTCGGGGAGCCAATCCCCGAGAGCCTGATTGTCGAGGATGTCCACGCAGCTGTGGATTTTGCCAACACGATCGGCTACCCTGTCATCGTTCGCCCTGCCTATACCATGGGAGGTACGGGCGGCGGCATTGCTGAGAATGAGGAAGAACTCATCGCCATCGTCATCAAGGGGCTGAACTACTCCATGATCGGGCAGGTGCTCATCGAGCGCAGTGTCGCGGGATGGAAGGAGATCGAGTTCGAAGTCATCCGTGACGGGAACGACAACTGCATTACCGTCTGCAGTATGGAGAATTTTGACCCTGTCGGTGTCCATACGGGAGACAGTATCGTTGTTGCGCCCGCGCAGACCCTGACCGACCACGAGTATCAGATGCTGCGCAGTGCCAGTCTGCGGATCATCCGCGAGCTCGGCATTGAGGGCGGCTGCAACGCACAGTACGCGCTCGATACGAAGAGCGATCAGTACTACGTCATCGAGGTGAACCCGCGCGTCAGCCGTTCCTCGGCACTCGCGTCGAAGGCAACGGGCTACCCGATTGCCAAGGTGTCGTCGAAGATCGCCATCGGCTATACGCTGGATGAGATCGTCAACTCGGTAACGAAGAAGACGAAGGCGTGCTTTGAGCCTGCCATTGACTACTGCGTGGTGAAGTTCCCGCGCTGGCCGTTCGATAAGTTCGTCTATGCGGACCATACGCTCGGCACGCAGATGAAGGCGACGGGCGAGGTCATGTCCATTGACCGCAGTTTTGAGGGCGCCATTCTCAAGGCGGCTCGTTCCCTCGAGATCGGCGTGAACCGTCTCTATCTGGAACGTTTTGCCGACTGGGATGATGAACGTCTGGAAAAACAGCTTGCCCTCATCAACGATGAGCGCATCTTTGTCATGGCGGAGGTGCTGCGCCGCGGCAAGCTGTCCGTGGACGACATCTCGCGCATCACAAAGGTGGACAAGTGGTTCATCCATAAGCTGAAGCATATCGCCGATGTTGAGCGTCAGCTCGCGGAGGAGCCACTCACACCGGAACTTCTCGCTGCGGCAAAGTGGGTCGGTCTTGCCGATGTTTCCATTGCCGAGATCACCCATAAGACGCGCGATGAGATCCGCACGATGCGCCGCAGCAACAATATTCTGCCGTGCTATAAGATGGTGGATACCTGTGCCGCTGAGTTCGAGGCGATGACGCCGTACTACTACTCCACCTTCCGCGGGACGGAGGACGAGGTCGCCGTATCGAACAAGAAAAAGGTGATTGTGCTCGGCTCGGGGCCGATCCGCATTGGTCAGGGTGTGGAGTTTGACTATTGCTCGGTGCATTCCGTGTGGGCGCTGCGCGAGATGGGCATCGAAGCCATCATCATCAACAACAATCCGGAGACGGTCAGTACGGACTTCGACATCTCCGACCGTCTCTACTTCGAGCCGCTGACGGTGGAGGATGTGCTGAACATTGCCGACAAGGAGAAACCGGACGGCATCATTGTCCAGTTCGGCGGACAGACGGCCATCAACCTCGCGGCTGAACTTGAACGCGCCGGCCTGCATGTCTATGGCACGTCCGTTGACGATATTGACCGCTCCGAGGATCGTGAGCGATTCGAAGAGGTGCTGACAGAGACGGAGATTTCACGTCCTGAAGGCATCAGCGTGACGAATCTCGACGATGCTGTCACAGGTGCTGCGCGCATCGGCTATCCCGTCATGGTTCGCCCCTCCTATGTCCTCGGCGGCCGTGCGATGGAGATCGTCTACAATGAGGATGAGCTGCGCGACTATATGAGCCGTGCCGTCAAGGTGACGCCGGATCATCCCGTGCTCGTGGATCGCTATATGCAGGGCACCGAGGTCGAGGTTGATGCCATTTCCGATGGTGTGGATGTTGTGATTCCGGGCATCATGGAGCACATCGAGCGCGCCGGCGTCCACTCGGGCGACAGTATCGCGGTCTATCCGCCGCAGACGCTGTCTGCACGCGTGATCTACACGATCATCGACTATACGAAGCGTCTTGCCGTTGCCCTGCATGTCAAAGGGCTGCTCAACATTCAATTCGTCGTGGCGCAT
Source organism: Selenomonas sp. oral taxon 478 (assembly GCF_001189555.1). Lineage (NCBI taxonomy): Bacteria > Bacillati > Bacillota > Negativicutes > Selenomonadales > Selenomonadaceae > Selenomonas > Selenomonas sp. oral taxon 478. Next base: position 1,912,010 of record NZ_CP012071.1, read on the forward strand.
GACGAGGTGTTCATCATCGAAGTGAATCCGCGTTCGAGCCGTACCGTTCCATTCCTTTCGAAGATCACGAACGTCAATATGGTTCACGTTGCGACGCAGGTTGCGATGGGGCATACGCTGAAGAAACTTGGCTTCCACTCGGGGCTCGTTCCGCCGCGTCCCTACGTCGCTGTCAAAGCCCCCGTATTCTCCTTTGCCAAGATGACGGATGTCGATATCTCGCTTGGCCCTGAGATGAAGTCCACGGGTGAGGTCATGGGCATTGACTATCACTATGCCCGTGCGCTCTACAAGGCGATTGTCGGGTCGGGGCTCAATGTGCCGACCAAGGGGTGCCTGCTCTTTACGGTGGCGGATAAAGATAAGGACGAGCTCAAGCAGCTTGCAAAGGCGTTCTCTGAGTTCGATTTTGAGATCGCGGCGACGGAGGGGACGGCGAAAGTCATCGCGTCGCTCGGCATTGACGTTGAGATCGTCGGCAAGGTGCATGAGCGCAGCACGGACATCATCGAGATGATCAAGAGCGGGCGCATCAGCATGGTCATCAACACGTTAACGCAGGGGAAGCACTCGGCACGCGACGGCTTTAAGATTCGCCGCGCGACGGTCGAGCATGGGATTGCATGCCTCACCTCGCTCGATACGGCTTGGGAGGTGCTCCGCGTCCTCGAGTTTATGCAGAAGCGGCGCCTCGTCTATGCGCTTGCACTGCAGGACTATGTCGGCGGAGGGGATGATCTTGCCTAAGGTATGTGAGGATGCCCGCGTTCTGCATCAGCGGAGTCCGATGGCGGGGGTCTATGATCTGACGCTTTCTGCTCCGACGATTGCCCGCAGTGTGCGGCCGGGTCAGTTCGTTGAGGTCGCTGTTCCGCATGGCGGAGCACTCCTGCGGCGTCCGCTCGGCATCGCGGAGACCTCTGCGGAGGAAGGGGAGATTCGCCTCATCTATCGCGTTATTGGGCGTGGGACAGAGCTCCTCGCTGCGGCGGACGCGGGAGAGACGATCTCTGTACTCGGCCCTCTGGGGCATGGCTTTAACGTCACGTATCGACATCCTCTGCTTGTCGGCGGAGGGATGGGGCTGACGCCCCTTCTCTTTTTCGCGGCGGCGCATGGCAGCTCCTCTGTGTTGATGGGCGGACGGACGAAGGCAGAGCTCTTCTGGGAGGAGCTCTTCCGCCCCTATGTTCGCGCCGTTCACGCGACGACGGATGACGGTTCATACGGGACGGAGGGCTTTGTGACAACGCTTCTGCCGGAGCTTTTGCAGGAGGGGGACTATGATGCTGTCGCCGTCTGCGGCCCGCCGATCATGATGGAGCGCGTCGCTCAGATGGCGGCGTCCTTTGGGCTGCCCTGTGAGGTGTCGTTGGAGCGCCGCATGGCGTGCGGCCTCGGGGCGTGTCTTTCCTGTGCCGTGGATACGCGCAGCGGACGCCGCAAGGTCTGTAAGGACGGCCCCGTGTTCTCTGCCGAGGAGGTGTACGGAAATGTCTCATAGCGCTGCGACGCGGTATGACGTGCTGCTCTGCACCAATGTCGCAGGCATTGCGATGCGGACGCCTGTGCTTGCGGCGTCCGGGACATTCGGCTTCGGCGAAGAGTTCGCGGACTTTGTCGATCTCGCGCGTCTCGGTGGCGTGATGGTCAAGGGGACGACGCTCCTCCCGCGACGTGGAAATGATGGGGTACGGATTGCGGAGACGCCGCAGGGGATGCTCAACTGCATCGGCCTCGAGAACCCCGGGGCAGACGTATTCCTCCATGAAACACTGCCGCGCATCGCAGACTATGGCATGAACGTCATTGTCAATATCTCAGGCAGCTCCGTGGAGGACTATGCGGCACTCGCCGCACGGCTAAATGTCACGGGTGTCGCGGCGCTCGAAGTCAACATCTCCTGTCCGAACGTCAGGGAGGGCGGGATTGTCTTTGGCACGGATCCGCGTGCGGCGGCAGAGGTCGTGCGTGCGGTCTGCGCGGAGAGCACGCATCCCGTCATCGCCAAGCTGTCTCCGAACGTGACCAGCATCACGGAGATGGCTCTCGCTGTAGAAGATGCGGGGGCGGATGCCATATCGCTCATCAATACGCTCATCGGGATGCAGATTGATATACACCGCTGGCAGCCTGTTCTCGGCAATCGGACGGGCGGACTTTCCGGCCCTGCCGTGAAGCCGGTTGCCGTGCGCATGGTGTGGGAGGTGGCTCATGCTGTCCGTGTTCCCGTGATCGGTATGGGCGGGATTGCCTCGTGGCAGGATGCGGTGGAGTTCTTTCTCGCGGGAGCGTCTGCCGTCGCTGTCGGCACGGCGAACTTTGCTGATCCCGAGATTACGATGAAAATCTGTGACGGTCTTGGACAGTATCTGCACGATAAACAGCTATCGAATATACAGGAAATTGTCGGAAAAGCATGGTAATCGATGTATTTTTCCAATAATTTTTAGAGAAATTTGATCCAAAATCGTCGCTTTGTTCCTATGAAATCGTTTCTTTCCGCATCCTACAAGGCGTTGGGGCGTTTTTGACACCTCTCCCCCAGATGTGGTATAATCTCCCCGTTGGTATGAGAGACCAAGACAATCGCGTCTGCGTTTCAGCAGATGAGGAAAGTCCGAGCTCCATAGGGCAGTGTGCTGGATAACGTCCAGCGAGGGTGACCTCAGGGACAGTGCCATAGAAATTTAAACCGCCGACATTGTCGGTAAGGGTGGAAAGGTGCGGTAAGAGCGCACCAGCGGTCGGGTGACCGGCCGGCTTCGGTAAACCCCACATGGAGCAAGACCAAATAGGGAAGGATTTCCGGCGGCCCGTCGGCCTTCCGGGTAGTGTCGCTTGAGATGCCTGGCAACAGGTGTCCCAGATAAATGATTGTCACCGCCTTTTTGGGGGCGGAACAGAACTCGGCTTATTGGTTTCTCGTAGCCAATGTAATTGTGCACTTGTGGAAGGAAGTGTTTGCTTGCGAAAGAAAATCAAGATTCTTGCGTTATCCGCTATGCTTCTCTGCTCCGCATCAATCGCGAGCGCAGAGTCATTCCAGATCGGTGATCAGGGAACGGATGTTGCCGAGATTCAAGGTCAGCTTTCTAATTATGGTTATGATGTTGCCGCTGATGGTGATTTCGGCCCGGCAACGGCGGAGGCAGTCAAGGAGTTCCAAGCAGCACACGGCCTTGCTGTGGATGGTCTTGTGGGACCGTCAACCTATGAGGCTCTTCTCGGAAAGGCGATGCCGCAGGTTAGCCGCGGCTCGAACTATTTCGTGCGCCGCATTGTTTCGGACTCCATGCAGTACCTCGGTGTGCCGTATTCGTTCGGCGGAACGACACCGGCAGGGTTCGACTGCTCCGGCTTTGTCCGCTACGTCTTTGCCAATGCAGGGATCTATCTCCCGCGTACGGCAGATGCGCAGTATGAGGTCGGCTATCCAGTCTCGTCAGCAGAGATGGTTCCCGGCGATCTCGTCTTTTTCTCCACGTATGACTATGGTCCGTCGCACGTCGGCATCTACCTCGGTGATGGCAACTTCATCAATGCCTCGTCGAGCCGTGGAGTCGCAATTGATAACCTGTACGGCGGCTATTGGGGCGCATGCTATATCGGTGCACGTCGCGTGATGTGATGATGCAGAATCTGAGAGGGGCTCAGCCCCTCTTTTTTGATAGGAGCGGTTCGGATGGCGGATATTTTCTTACTTCTGCTTATCTTTCTGATGGTCTACTATGTCTTTGGCGATGAGCTGTTTCCACGATAATAATATAGAAGATAGTTGCATTCTTTCCTAAATTTAGGTAAGATGAGGAGCGTGTAGAAGGTGGAAGATCGGTGGTATCTGGCGGCGCTTCTGCGCTGTCCGCAGGTGGGCAGCGTTCGTATGCAGCGGCTGCAAAGCGTATGTCCTGCGGCAAAGGACATATGGTCGATGACTGCCGCGGAACTGCGTGCGACAGGAGTGCTCACGGATGCCGCTGCCGACGCACTTGCGCGGCACATACAGGGGGATCCTAATCTGCCGGAACGCATTGCGGAGGACTGCCGACGCGCTGATGTGTCGATGGTGACGATGGAGGATGAATGTTATCCGCTCGTTCTGCGCGAGATCTTTGACCCACCGCTCGTGCTCTACTATCGCGGCACACTTCTGCCCGATGCACGGCGCATTGGCATCGTCGGTGCGCGTAAATTCTCAGGCTATGGGGAGGCTGCCGCGCTCGAGTTTGCGGAGCATCTCGCGGCGGCGGGAGTCACCGTTGTCAGCGGTGCGGCGCGTGGGATCGACACGCGCGCGCATCGCGGTGCACTGCGCGGTGGACGAACGGTTGCGGTTCTTGGCTGTGGCGTAGATATTGCCTATCCGCCCGAGAACCGCCGTCTGTTGACGGAGATCGTCGCGGCGGACGGAGCAGTCCTTTCCGAGTATGCCCCCGGGACACAGCCACTGCCCATGTTCTTCCCTGCACGCAACCGCATCATCAGCGGACTTGCGGAGGGGGTGCTTGTCGTTGAGGCGGCACGGCGCAGCGGCTCTCTGATCACTGCTGAGATGGCACTCAGCGAGGGTCGTGAAGTCTATGCGATTCCCGGCAGCATCTATTCGCCGCAGAGCGGCGGCTGCCATAACCTCATCCGTGCAGGGGCGCGTCTTGTGGAATCTCCACGTGAAATTCTCGAGGAGATGCACCTCGTGGCACAGCCGCGCCGCTCTGCGCGTGCACAGCTGACGCCGGATGAGGCACACGTCTATCAGGTGCTCTCCTTCGATCATGCGCTGACCATGGATGAAATCATCGACAGTCTGCCCGTGAGCACGACAACGAGCCTCCCGCTCCTTCTCCTGCAAATGCAGCTGAAGGGCGTTATCATAGAGAATGAAATGCACGCCTATCGGCGTGCCGAAAGGAACTGACGGATTGGCGACGCAAGCATCTGCCCGCAAGGCGAAAGCCGGCACAGCGAAGAAAACGAAGACAGCGAAAACGGCAGGAAAAAAACCACAGAAAAAAATACTGGTGATTGTGGAGTCTCCTGCAAAGGCAAAGACCATCGAGCGGCACCTCGGCAAACAGTATACCGTTCGTGCGTCGATGGGACATCTGCGCGATCTGCCGAAAAGTCAGTTCGGCATTGATGTGGAACATAACTTTGAGCCGAAATACATCAATGTGCGCGGTAAGGGGGGCCTGATCCGCGCGCTCAAAAAAGAGGCAAAGGACGCCGATAAAATCTATCTGGCAAGCGATCCTGACCGCGAGGGGGAAGCAATCGCTTGGCATTTGGCGCACATTCTCGGCGTTGATCCTGCGACGGACTGCCGCATCGTCTTTCACGAGATCACGAAGCCTGCGATTGAGGAGGCTGTGCATCATCCGCGTCCCATTCACATGGCGCAGGTCGATGCTCAGCAGGCACGACGGATGCTGGACCGCATCGTCGGCTATCAGCTGTCACCGCTCCTCTGGCGCAAGGTGCGCAAGGGGCTTTCTGCCGGACGTGTCCAGTCGGTCACGGTACGCCTGATCTGCGACCGTGAGCGCGAGATCGAGGCCTTTCAGTCCGAGGAGTACTGGACCGTCGAGGCGAAGCTGAAAAAGGATAAACATGCCTTTATCGCCGAGGTGACACATGCACACGGCAAGAAACTCGCCCTACACAGCGAGGCAGAGACGAAGGCACTGACGGATGATCTGGCACAGCAGAAATTTTCCGTGCAGGAGGTCAAGCGGAGTGAACGCAGGAAGAAAGCTGCGCCGCCCTTTACGACCAGTTCTCTGCAGCAGGATGCGGCGCGTAAGCTTGGATTTACGTCGGGACGCACGATGATGATCGCCCAGCAGCTCTATGAGGGCGTTGTTCTGGGGCGTCACGGTGCGACCGGTCTCATCACCTATATGCGTACCGACTCGACGCGCATTTCAAATCTTGCCGTGGATGAGGCACGCAGTTTTCTCAGTGAGGAGTACGGGAAGGAGTATGTTCCGTCTCGTCCCAATGTCTACGCGATGGGGAAGAAGGCGCAGGACGCACATGAGGCAATCCGTCCGACAAGTATCCTGCGCACGCCCGCAGAGGTGGAGAACTATCTGAACCGCGATCAGCTCCGTCTCTATACGCTAATCTGGCAGCGGTTTGCCGCCAGTCAGATGTCTGCCGCCGTCTACAACACCATCGCGGCACAGATTGCGGCAGGGGACTATCGCCTCCGCGCGCATGGCTCAAAGCTGAAGTTCAAGGGATATACCGCTGTCTACGTTGGGGCGGAAACAGCAAAGAAGGAGAAGGACACGCTCCTGCCCGACCTCGTGGATGGTGATCCCCTGACGCTGGGGGCGTTGAATCCCGAGCAGCACTTTACCGAGCCGCCGCCGCGCTATAACGACGCGTCGATCGTCAAGACACTCGAGGAACTGGGGATTGGGCGTCCGAGCACGTACGCGCCCATCATCGAGACCATCCAGAAGCGCGGCTACGTGGAGCGGCGGGAAAAGCAGTTCCGTCCGACGGAGCTGGGCTTTATCGTCACGGATATGCTCGAGGAGCATTTCAAGAACATTGTCGATGTCAAGTTCACGGCGAATCTGGAGGGAGAACTCGACGGTGTCGCCGATGGGACGCTCGACAAGAATGAGCTGCTCGGCAGCTTTTACAAACCGTTTGAACAGACGCTAAAAAAGGCGGAGGATGCCATCGGTACGGTGGAACTCCCCGAGGAGGTCACCGATATCCCCTGCGATAAGTGTGGCCGCATGATGGTCGTCAAACAGGGGCGTTTTGGCAAGTTCCTTGCGTGTCCCGGCTTCCCTGAGTGCCGCAACGCAAAGCCGCTCCTGCGCGACACGGGTGTCGCGTGTCCCAAGTGCGGCGGGCGGATCGTCGAGCGAAAGAGTCGACGCGGGCGCGCGTTCTTCGGATGCGACCGCTATCCCGAATGTGACTATACAACGTGGGATGAGCCCCAGAAGGAGACCTGCAAGACCTGCGGTGCCTTTATGCAGAAGCATCGCTACCGTACGGGGCGCGCCATTCTCTACTGCAGCAACGGGGCATGCCCTTCGCGTATCGGCAGCCCCATCGAAAAGGAACTGGCGCGCCAGAAAAAGCGTGCACAGGAAGCCCTTGAAAAGACGAAGGAGACTGATGCTGCGGCAAAGGAGCCGGCAACGAAACGAAAGACAAGTGCGCGTAAGGGGACACGCTCGTGAGCGGCGTACGCATCATCGGGGCCGGACTTGCTGGTGCCGAGGCAGCATGGCAGGCGGCTGAAGCAGGAATTGCCGTGGAGCTTTTTGAGATGCGTCCGCTGCGCCGTTCGCCGGCACATAAGACGGATGCCTTTGCGGAACTCGTCTGCAGCAACTCCCTGCGGGCGGCGGGGCTGATGAATGCCGTCGGCGTGCTCAAAGAGGAGATGCGCCGCATGAACTCCATCATCATGCAGGCGGCAGATCATACGGCTGTTCCTGCCGGCGGCGCACTGGCGGTGGATCGCGAGGCGTTCAGCGCCTATGTGACGGAACGCATTGTGCAGCATCCACTGATCCATGTGCATCACGAGGAGATCACGGAGCTGCCCTCCACGGATGACAGCGTCCTCATCGTCGCCTCCGGACCACTGACCGATGGGCAGCTTGCGGAGGCGATACGTCGCCTGCTTGGCGATGATGGGCTATATTTCTATGATGCAGCGGCACCGCTTGTCAGCTTCTCCAGCATTGATATGAATGTGGCGTACCGCGCCTCGCGCTATGGGAAGGGCGAGCCCGCCTATATCAACTGCCCCATGAATGAAGCGGAATACGATGCCTTCTGGCAGGCACTGACGACGGCGGAGGCGGCAGAGACACATGATTTTGAAAAAGCAATTTTCTTCGAGGGCTGCATGCCGGTCGAGGTCATGGCAGCGCGCGGGCGCGATACACTCCTCTACGGTCCGCTGAAGCCCGTCGGCCTTGAGCATCCCGTGACGGGGGAGCGTCCATACGCTGTGGTGCAGCTGCGGCAGGACAACGCAGCGGGATCGATCTACAACATCGTCGGATTCCAGACCCATCTCAAGTGGCCGGAGCAACGGCGTGTTTTTCAGATGATTCCGGGGCTGGCAGCGGCGGAGTTCCTCCGCTACGGTGTGATGCACCGCAACAGCTTTATCAGTGCACCGCGGCATCTGCGTCCGACGTTCCAGTATACGGGAGATGATCGTCTGCTGTTTGCGGGGCAGATGACCGGTGTGGAGGGCTATGTCGAGTCCGCCGCCTCGGGGCTTGTCGCGGGGAAAAATGCCGCGCGGCTGGCACGGGGGGAATCACCTGTCGTATTTCCCGCCAGCACCTGCCACGGCGCACTCACACACTATATCACGACCTGTGATCCAGAACACTTTCAACCCATGAACATCAACTTCGGGCTGCTGCCGCCGCTCGCGGATTTGCCGCGCCGCACGCGCAAGCCGGAGAAAAAGAAGATGCTGGCAGAGCGTGCATTGGAGGACTTGGAGCATTTTCTGGAAGGAGAGACACTGTGACATTTCATGCAACAACCATTGTGGCGGTCAAAAAGGATGGAAAGGTTGCCATCGCGGGCGACGGTCAGGTGACCTTCGGCGAGCGTGCGATCATGAAGGCGAACGCGCGCAAGGTGCGGCGTCTCTATCATGGGAAAATCCTTGCGGGATTCGCGGGCTCGGTCGCAGACGCGTTTACTCTTTTTGAAAAGTTCGAGGTCAAGCTGGAGTCGTACAGCGGCAATCTCCAACGCGCTGCCGTGGAGCTGGCGAAGGACTGGCGTACGGACAAGGTACTGCGCAAACTGGAGGCACTTCTCCTCGTTGCGGATCAGGACAGCATCCTCATGATCTCCGGCAACGGCGAGGTCATTGAGCCGGATGGTGACTGCACGGCGATTGGCTCGGGCGGGTTCTTTGCCCTCGCGGCGGCACGTGCGCTCGTGGCGCATTCGGCGCTGGATGCACCCGAAATAGCAAAGGAGTCTCTCTCGATTGCTGCGGATATCTGCGTCTATACGAATCATCACATCACGGTGGAGGTACTGGAATCATGAGTCAGATCGGAGTCAACGAACAGACGCCGCGCGAGATCGTCGCCGAGCTCGACAAGTATATTGTCGGTCAGCACGAGGCGAAGCGCTCGGTCGCGATCGCTCTGCGCAACCGCTGGCGGAGCCGTCAGCTCGATGCGGATATGCGCGAGGACATTATTCCGAAGAACATCCTCATGATCGGCTCGACCGGCGTCGGCAAGACGGAGATTGCCCGCCGTCTGGCGCGCCTCGTGCGTGCGCCCTTTCTGAAGGTGGAGGCGACCAAGTTCACCGAGGTCGGCTACGTCGGACGCGACGTGGAGTCCATTGTGCGCGATCTCGTCGAGACCTCCGTGCGGATGGTGCGTCAGCAGAAGATTGAGGAAGTGGAGGACAAGGCAAAGGAGAACGCAGAGGAGCGCCTCATCGATGTCTTTGTTCCGCCGCCGAAGAAATCGACGAATCCGCTCGGCAGCCTGTTCTCCTCGCAGGAGGATGAGCCGGAGGAGAAAAAGGAAGAGCCGCCGAAGTATCAGGCGGGACGTGAGTGGATGCGCAAGCGGCTGCGCTCCGGTGAGCTCGAAAATGATGTCATCGAAGTCGAGGTGGAGGAATCCGCGCGCCCGATGGGCAATATGTTTGCCGGCTCCTCCTTGGAGGGGATGAGCGACAACCTCCAGTCCATGATCGGGAAACTCGTGCCGAAAAACCGTCACAAGCGCAAGGTGACAGTCGCACAGGCGCGCAAGATCTTCGCGGCCGAGGAGGCGGACAAACTCGTCGATATGGATGTTGTCGCCGAGGAGGCAGTGCGCGCTGCCGAGTACAGCGGCATCGTCTTCCTCGATGAGATTGATAAGGTCGCCGTGAGCAATGGACGCAGTGCGGGCGCCGACATCTCGCGTGAGGGCGTTCAGCGCGACATCCTGCCGATTGTGGAGGGCTCTACGGTTGTTACGAAGTATGGCCCTGTCAAGACCGATCATGTCCTCTTCATCGCGGCAGGGGCATTTCATACGGCGAAGCCGTCGGACCTCATTCCCGAGCTGCAGGGGCGTTTTCCGATTCGCGTCGAGCTGAAGTCGCTCGTCAAGGAGGACTTCGAGCGCATCCTCACCGAGCCACGCAACGCACTCATCAAGCAGTACAGTGCGCTGCTCGGCGTGGAGGGCGTCTCTCTGCGCTTTGCAGATGATGCCGTCAGCCGCCTTGCGCAGCTGGCGGAGACCGTCAATGAGCAGACGGAAGACATCGGCGCACGACGCCTCTACACGCTGCTCGAAAAACTCTTGGAGGAGCTTTCCTTTGACGCGCCCGATCTCACGGAGAAGGAGGTCGTTATCGACGCAGCGTATGTTGACCGTTGTCTCGCGGACATCGCCGGCGACCACGACGTATCGCGATTTATTCTCTGACAACAGGAAGCACGGATAAACTCAGCCACGCCATCACGATTGACGGACTTCACTTTATCCGTGCTTCCGATAAGAACGGTTTGGATGAGTCCAAGCCGTTTTTTCTATTGCCTAAGTGTGCATTTTATGAGATAATTCAGAGTGAAAGAATCTGTGCAGGGGGTGCGGCTATGGACGAACAGGGGGGGCTCTTTGCACGGGCGGCATATCAGCCGCTCGCGGAGCGCGTTCGTCCACGCACGCTTGACGACTTTGTCGGGCAGCAGCATCTTCTGGGGCAGGGGAAGATACTGCGCCGCCTCATTGAGAGTGACCGCATCACCTCGATGATTTTCTGGGGACCGCCCGGCGTCGGCAAGACAACGCTGGCGCAGATCATCGCCGCGCGTACGAAGGCGGAGTTCATCACGTTCTCTGCCGTGACGAGCGGGATCAAGGAGATCCGCACGGTGATGCAGGAGGCGGATCGGCGCCGTATGTACGGGGAGCGCATCGTTGTCTTTGTCGATGAGATTCATCGCTTTAACAAGGCACAGCAGGATGCGTTTCTGCCGTTTGTGGAGAAGGGAAGCATTGTCCTCATCGGCGCGACGACGGAAAATCCCTCCTTTGAGATCAACAACGCTCTGCTCTCGCGCTGTCGTGTCTTTGTCCTGCAGGGGCTGACGGAGGCCGACATCGAACGCCTCCTCCGCCATGCGATTGCAACGGACAGAGAGCTGTCGCAGATGCACATCCATCTGTCCGATGATGGGATCACTGCCGTCGCCGCCTTTGCCAACGGTGATGCACGCAGTGCGCTCTCGACGCTCGAGATGCTCGTCCTCAATGCGGATGAGCGGGATGGCGAGCTATACATCACGGAGGAGAATCTCGCACAGTGCATTACGCGAAAATCCCTGCTCTATGACAAGAACGGCGAGGAGCACTATAATCTCATCTCGGCGCTTCACAAGTCCATGCGAAACTCAGACCCGGATGCGGCAGTTTATTGGCTCGCGCGGATGCTGGAGGCGGGGGAGGACCCGCTCTATGTGGCACGGCGTGTGACGCGTTTTGCCGCAGAGGATGTCGGACTTGCCGACCCGCGTGCGCTGGAGCTTGCCGTCGCCGCCTATCAGGCCTGTCACTACATCGGGTATCCCGAGTGCAACGTCCATCTGACGCAGGTTGTCGTCTATCTTTCGCTCGCACCGAAATCGAACGCCATGGAGACGGCATATCTCGCGGCGGCGGCCGATGCCCGCACGATGCTCGCCGAGCCCGTCCCACTGGTGATACGGAATGCACCGACGCGGCTGATGAAGGATCTGGATTATGGCAAGGGCTATCAGTATGCGCATGATGCAGAGGAGCACATCACCAATATGCAGTGTCTTCCGGACGCGTTGGTGGGACGCGCGTACTATCAGCCGACGGATCAGGGAATGGAGAGCCGTTTTCGGGAGCGGCTGGAGTGGATCAAGGCGTGGAAGGCAGAGCATGCCCCCAAGAAGAATAATGGATAAATATGTATGACGAGGAAGGAGCTCCTGCGTTGGATGGGAAGCTGAAACTGTACGGGTTTAACAACCTGACGAAGGCGCTGAGTTTCAATATTTATGATATTTGCTATGCGAAGTCGGCGCGTGAGCAGCGGGATTACATCAAGTACATTGATGAGCAGTACAACTCCGACCGTCTCACGAAGATTCTTTCGCAGGTGACCGATATGATCGGTGCGCGGATCCTGAATATTGCAAAGCAGGACTACGAGCCGCAGGGAGCGAGCGTGACGATGCTCATCGCCGAGGAGGCAGCGGTCATCTCGGGAAGCAAGAAGCCCGTCAACGGAACAGCACTGACGGGGGAGACGATACTTGCCCATCTAGACAAGAGCCACGTCACCGTACATACCTATCCTGAGTTTCATCCCGATACGAGCATTGCAACCTTTCGCGTGGATATCGACGTCGCGACCTGCGGAGAGATTACACCGCTGCAGACGCTGGACTATCTCATCAGTCAGTTCGACTCGGACATCATCACGATGGACTATCGTGTACGCGGCTTTACGCGCGATCTGCAGGGACGCAAGCTGTTTATGGACAGCAAGATGACTTCCATCCAGGAGTTTATCAAACAGGAGACGCTGGATGAGTATGATGCCGTGGACATCAACCTCTATCAGGCAAGCCTTTTCCATACGCGGATGCTGATCAAGGAGCCGCAGCTCCAAAACTACCTCTTCAATACGGATGTCGATGAGATCCCGCCCAAGACACGGCTCCTCATCAGTACGAGTCTGCGCCGCGAGATGATCGAGATCTTCAGCGGGAGAAACGTGTACTAGGTATTTGTGTGCTGGGAGATGATCGGATGCCGCTCTATAAAAAATCGCTTTTGATTCTCCTGGCGCTGCTTGGTGCTGTCCTGATCGGTGCGACCTACGGCTACTATCGAGAGCAGGATGCCATCGCGCTCGACGCGGCGACGACCGAGCACGTCGAGCCCCTGCGCAAGGTTACCGTCTATGTCTCGGGTGAGGTAAAGAAGCCCGGGCTGGTCACGCTGGATGAGGACAAACGCGTCGCCGATGCGGTGAATGCTGCCGGCGGTGTGATCGAGACCGCAGACGTTGACCATATCAATATGGCGGCGCATCTTGAGGATGGAATGCAGATACGTGTGCCCATGCGCCTGCGCGATGCAGGAGAAAAGGGAGCGGCGGCATCTCCCGGCAGGCAGGCAGACGGAAAGATCAATCTCAACACGGCGACCGAGAAGGAGCTGCAGGAGCTGCCCGGCATCGGTCCCGCCATGTCTGCGCGTATCGTGGAGTATCGTGAGAGCAATGGCGCATTTCAGTCCATCGACGATATCAAGAAGGTGCGCGGCATTGGTGCGGCTAAATTTGAAAAACTGAAAGATCGTGTGACGCTATGAAAACGGGACAGCACCCGCTGCGCTTCCTCATGGGGCTGCTGGCGGTGTTTTGTCTCGGCATTGTCTGTGGTGCCTGCTGCGGTATCTCTCTTTCCGTGCATCGTATCTATCTTATCGCCGCCATCCTGATCTTTTTTTCAGCCTCCGTTATCCTCGTTCTGAAACAGCATGAACGAACATGGATCGCGTTTGTGGGGCTTTTTTTCGTTGCGGGGATGTTTCGATTTGCGGGGGCGTATGAGCTGCCGGCGCAGGATATATCTCGTGCGGCAGGAGAGGAGACTGTTGTCTCTGGGATCATCACGGAGATGCCGCGCGTCACGGAGCGCACGGACGGGTCGCGGCAGATTCGCTATACTGCAGCGGTATACGCTCTGGGGCAAGGCGATGCAGAGCGTACGGCGAGCGGACAGCTGCTCCTCTATGAACGGGAGGAGGAGGATACGTCACCGCATGTGGGGCGCATTGGAGACAGGATCACGGCAGAGGGGAAGATTCGCCGCCCCCATGGATATCAAAATCCTGGGCAGATAGACACGGCGCTCCTCCTCCGCACGCAGGGGATCACGGCCTCTCTGTCGGCACATCGGGGGAGTGTATCCATCGAGTCCCGTGATGATATCTCTCTATGGGAGCAGTGGATGCGCCGCGCGGCAGAGATTCGTACGCACTATCTTGAGCACATGCGTGCGGTCATGCCGCATACAGATGCGGCGGCAATCTTTGCGATGCTGTTCGGCGGCTATGAGGGAATCGACCCCGCCCTGCTAGAGGCGTATACAACAACGGGGATCGTTCACATTCTGTCCGTGTCCGGTTCTCATATCAGTCTGATTGCCGCCGTGATTGCGTGGATTGCTGTGATCCTGCGTCTGCCGCGAGGGCTCAGTGCCGCTGCTGTACTTTCTGCGATTTTTTTCTATGTTCTGTTGGCGGGTATGGTACCGCCTGCCGTACGCTCCGGCATCATGGGCGGGGCCGCCTTTATCGGACTGGTGCTCGGGCGCGAGCGCGACGCAAAGTATCTGCTCCTTTTGACAGGGCTGCTCATGCTTATGGTGTCGCCACTGCTCCTCTTTCACATCAGTTTTCAGCTGTCTTTTTTGGCGACGGCAGGGCTTCTCTTCCTCGCCCCTGTCCTCGCAGGAAAGATGCATCGTCTGCCGCGCCTCGTTTCTATGGCTTTTTCCATTACGATTGCCGCGCAACTCATGGTGCTTCCCGTACTGGCATGGTATTTCAATCAGGTGTCGATCTCCGCGCTCCTCGCCAATCTTATCGTTGTGCCCATCGTTGAACTCATCATCATCATGGGACTCTTTGCCGGTATTGTCACCTATCTCCTGCCGCTCCTCGGCGGCATTCTCTTTGCCGCTGACAGCGTCTTGCTCGGCATATCGTTTGAGCTGACACGCGCCCTAGCAGCTCTTCCCCTGTCCAAGGTATGGCTGCCGTCGATGGGGCTTTTCCCATCGGTCTGCTATTATGTGGTGATCCTGATCCTCTGTGCACCATCCGAGATGCGCAGGAAGATCCTATCGCGTCTCTTAACATATCGCCATATTGTCGCTGTGCTGTGTCTCGCCCTCCTTGTCGGTGTGTGTGCGTGGCGGATGATCATGCCGCGCGAGATGGCCGTACACTTCATCGATGTGGGGCAGGGGGACTGTGCCCTCGTTGTGACGCCGCACGGACATGCGATGCTCTTTGATACGGGCGGAACGCGAGACGGTGCGTTTGATGTTGGCGCACGCGTCGATGTTCCCTATCTTCTCCACTACGGTGTGCGCGAGGTGGACTACATCTTTCTCTCGCATGCCCACGAAGACCATGCGGCAGGCGCGGGGGCGATTCTCTCCCGTCTGCCGGTAAAACACGTCTATACGGCGGATGAGGGACGCCATGCCTACGCCATGAGCATGCGCCTCGGCGATGCAAATCCTCTGCTGTCGAAACTCAGCCGGGCGGAGGCGGGGGAGACCTTTGTTCTGGACGGAGTTACCGTGGAGGTGATCTATGCACCGGCACGTGACCCATCGGACAATGCGACGGGCAACGAGGTGTCGAACGTCTACCGTATCCGCTACGGTGATGCGTCCTTCCTATTTACGGGCGATCTCGTTCGGGAACATGAGCTGAAGATGCTCAGTGCGGGCACGGATGCCTCTGCAACCGTTCTAAAAATCCCGCATCATGGCTCGCATACATCCAGTTCAGAGGAATTTATTCGTGCCGTTCATCCCATGTATGCCGTCTACTGTGTCGGTGCAGGGAACAGCTTCGGACATCCGCATGCCGACGTGGTGGAGCGCTATGATCGGATGGACATAAAAACGCTCCGAACGGATGAGGACGGCGCGATTGTCTTTCATACCGACGGGCATCATCTCTCGGTGGAAACCTTTGCCGAGGGGCGACTGATACGTGAAATGAACGAAAAGTAGCATCCTATGGTTTCCCTTTTGTCGCCCACTCATGGGATTTTGCTTTGGATTACCACAGCACTGGAAACGTACTTCCGCAGGACATCCGAGTGAGACTTGACGCATTCACAGAATGGCTGATAGAATAAACTATAGTTGAGGACAGAATTCACGTAGAGACAATATCCGCACTGTCACAGGGCATCCTGCCAGCCAAATGAGCGGGATGGATGTGTCAGCTTCTTGGGAGAAGAAAACATGGCAAGCTGGAGCGGAATCCGAAAAAAACTCGAAAAGGACTATCTGGCGCTGAGCCTCAGAGGGCATATTCAGTACTATGCGACATCGTATAGCAAGAGCCCGGATCACGAGGGACGCGCCGCTATACGATACAATGGAAAAGAAATCATCAAGGGCTGTTACTACAATAATTGGCTGAAAGCAACTCATTTTCCACAAGGTGAGACTTACGAAAAACGCATGAAAAAAGAATTTGCGTTCATGGATGACACTGCCTTACGGTTGGGCGTGTTCGATCAACGATCATTCTATCGCGCCTTTACGGAATTTGAGCAGCAATGTATCGAAGCGAGCCTCAAGAGCGAAAACTTGCTCGTACGCATATTTGCCGTATTGGATCGGCGCGTTGGGAAAAGGAGGCTGCTTGCGATGAAAGAATCCATCACAGAAGAACCAGCAGTGTTTCAGGAGTTTTATGCCATCCGTGCGAAGGCAGAAGAATTGGAGTAGAGCGGAATAAATCCATTTTTTGTGAATGGTGGGATCGTTCAGAGCGGACAGGATGAAAAATATGATGCAAAATGACAACGTAATCGACATACCAAGTCTCCAGTGGTACCCGGGGCACATGCGAAAGGCGGAGCGTCTGGTTCAGGAGAATCTAAAGTCGGTGGATGTGGTGGTAGAGCTCCTCGATGCGCGCATTCCGATGAGTTCTGCAAATCCTGTTCTGCGAGAGATTGTGGGCGGGAAGCCGCGCCTCATCGTGCTGAACAAGGCGGATCTTGCGGATGAATATGTGACACGTGCGTGGGTCAAGTATTATGCCGCAGAAGGGCTTTCTGCGGTTCCCGTGGACGCCGTGAAGGGGAAGGGAACGAAGGAACTCGTACAGGCGATTGCGCGCTGCGCAAAGCCGAAAACGGATAAATTGGTGCAGCATGGGGCGAAACCACGTGCCGCACGCTGTATGATTCTCGGCATTCCGAATGTCGGCAAGTCGTCACTGATCAATCGGCTGTCGGGCGGCACGAAGACAAAGGTAGAGAACCGTCCCGGTGTGACTCGCGCAAAGCAGTGGATTCGCCTTGGTGCACAGCTCGAGCTGCTGGATATGCCCGGCATCCTCTGGCCGAAATTTGAGGATCAGCAGGCGGCGCTTCATCTTGCATTTACAGGGGCAATCAATGACAATGTTTACGATGTAGGAAGTGTGGTGCTGCTTCTCCTGAATCGTTTGAGAGAGGACACTCCGCAGTCGTTGTGTACGCGTTATCGACTGGATGAACCTCTGCCTGAGGGGATTGAGTTGCTTGATGCCATTGGACGAAAGCGCGGATGCCTCCGCGCTGGCGGCAAAATTGATTACGAAAAGTCAGAGCAGGTAATTTTGTCGGATTTTCGGAGTGGCAGACTAGGGCGGATTTCTCTAGATGCAGTGCCGTGCATCCCATCAGTATAAGCAGTGCGGTGAAGGAATCAGAGAAAATGACGATAAAAGAGATAGAAGACGTTTTTCGTCGCGGAGATGTGACGGAGGATTTCCTCAATACCTGCAAATGTGACGCGCGAAAAACCGTCCAAGCGATTCTTCGCCGTTACGAACGTACACAGCAGGAGCGTGCGCGTCTCTATGCAATGTATGCGTATGAGCGTTGTGCCGCCGAGCGCGGGCACTGTATCGTCGCCGGTGTGGATGAGGCTGGGCGTGGTCCTCTGGCGGGTCCCGTCGCAGTAGCGGCGGTGATTCTGCCGCAGGAGTACCTGCTTCTGCGCCTGAACGACTCAAAGAAGCTGTCTGAAAAAGTGCGGGAAGAGCTTTACGAAAGAATCGTTTCGGATGCTGTTTCCTATCATGTCGAGCTCATTGACGCTGAGACGATTGACCGAATGAACATCTTGGAGGCGACACGTAAAGGGATGTATGATGCTGTCGCTGCGCTTCTGCCGACACCGCAGGAGGTTCTGATTGACGCTGTGGCGCTTCCACATCTGAGAATGGCATCACAGTCGATTGTCAAAGGGGATGCCAAATCCGCATCAATCGCGGCGGCGTCGATCTTGGCAAAAGTGACACGAGATCGCCTGATGCTGACGTATGACGAGGCGTATCCGGTGTATGGCTTTGCTAAGCACAAGGGCTATGGAACACAGGAACATATCGACGCGATCCGCAACTATGGGATCTGTCCATTGCATCGTAAAACGTTCGAGCCCATTCGCTCGATGATAACTAACAGAAAAGGCTGTGAATACTGTGCCGATTGAAGCAAATGCAACTGCAGCAGCGGCTGCCGTCTCCGCACCACAGCGGATTTCATCGGAACGCCCGACCGAAGGAGTACAAGGCCGCGGCGATCAGGAGAATGCCTCAGCGGCATTCAGTCAGCGTACCAACGTGTCCATTGAGACTGCGATTGACCGTATGGCGGATGTTCTGTCCAAAATCAGCGGACGTCAGCAGACGAATGTTGAGCAGATTCCGCAGGAGCTCAAAGAGGTCATACGGAATATCATTCGGCAGTCTTTTTCGATTGAGTCCACACTTGCACAGGGGCTTGGCAGTACGGCGGCAAGTCAGCGCTTTTCGACGGATCAGCTGACGACGCTGGCGCGGATGTTGAATCAGATGGGAACGATGGCGGAGACAAACGAAGTTCCCCGTGTCAGCGACGACGTGGCGACCCTGCTTGCAGCGTTGAAAAGTGCCATTGCCAAGGATGCGGGCGGAACATTTGAGCCGATCATGCTGACGAAAGCCGCGTTTCAGCTGATTGATACAGGAAACGCCGAACTCCTCCCGAAGGATTTACAGACCGTCCTCTCTCAGCTGAATGCAAGTGCAGGTACTGCACCCGCTGCGGCAAACGGCGGCGGTACATCCTCCATGACGTTTCTAAATCAGCTGGTTCAGCTGCTGATGCCGCGTGACGCGGAAGCGGCGACGCAGCAGGGAGGGACGCAGTCACCGGTGCAGACAGGAGAGGCACAGGCAACACCGCAGCAGGGAAGCGCAGCACTCTCCGTAGAAGAGGGCGCGGCGCAGATGCCGGCAAGTGGACAGACTGTACGCATGACAGCACCCGCAGCGGGAGCTATGCAAAATCCTGCGCCTGCTGCCACAGCTGCATCAGATACAGCGGCTGCCCCAGAGGAACTTCCCGCCGACAACATTACACAGGGGGCAAAACAGGGGGAGGGCTTCTCTGCACCATCGGCAAAGGGAACGGAAGCCCCTGCACTTCGTCAGGCAGATACTGCCGCAGTCGGTATCGGCACGAAAGGCAATGCCGCGCCCTCTCCATCTGCGGCAGAGGCACAGCGCGGACAGGGAGCAGAGGTGGTGCAGGGAAGCGCTGCGCAGCAGGGGAAGACTGCCGTGCAGCAGGAGACTTCTCTCCCGCAGGGCAGTGCACCCGCGCGTCAGGAAGGCACGGGCGGGACACTGAATCCTGCTCGTCAGCCCGTTGGCGAAGAGGCGCGGACAGGAACCGCAGAAGCCGCAAAGCAAACGCCTCAGAGCACGGAGCAGGCCGCCCGTTCACAAGCGGGACGGGCGGAGACAGCGGCGGCACAGCCGCCAGCTTCCACGATGCAGGGCTCAGATGCTGTAAAGACGGCCGAGACGCCGACGCTCATTCCGAAGTTCATCACACGCCCCATGGAGAATGTACCGCAGATGATGAGCACGCTTCGCGACATGGCACGCGTGCTCCTGCAAAATGAAAATCTCAGCCAGCGCGAGACACTTTTGCTCCAGAACTTCGTCAGCGGACGCACGCAGACACTGAGTGAAGGTGATGCGAAGCAGCTCCAGCAACTCATCCAGCTGACGCAGCAGAACATTCCGGGAACCGTCCGCCAAGCGGCGTTTGAACAGCAGATGCCGGATCTTCCGCGCCTATGGGCTTTTATGCAGATGGCCGATCTAGTCAAGGTGCGCAAGATGACGGCGGAGCAATACAGACGTGCGGGGCGGGATGTCGCGGCACTGGCTCTGACCATGCGTCACTCACTGGAGGGGGAGAATGCGGCACCGCAGCCGGGACAGCGCTCTATGAGCTATGTGATGCCGCTCTTTATGGGAGAGACCGAGTATCCCGCCTACATTCATGTCTATGATGAGTCCCACAAGGATGAGGCGACGGATCAGGTCAAGAAAGAGACGTGGCTTAGAATCTGTGTTCTCACGGATCACATCGGCACTGTCGAACTCATCAATCGCATCTACGAAGAGAATCATGTCGATATGCGTCTCTATTTTTCTGATGCAGATGCCGCATGGGAGTTCCGTAACGAACTCGACAGTATACGTGAGTCCGCTGACGGAACCTCTTTGGTGATCGAGGGCATACAGATCGGCGCGATAGGCGAGCGTCGTTTCTTCACGAACTGATGATGACAGTCATGGTATAGCCTATTGACGATCATGAGATCGCCTCATATAATGTTGCTGAGGGATCGCGGGACGAAAAGACAAGGATGGTGAGATATGCCAGATCACGCGGACAGGGAAGAGGAGCAGCGCGAAGAAGAACCGCGTGCTGTTGCCATCAAATATGATGCAAAGTCGGATCGTGCGCCGCGCGTGACGGCAAAAGGCCGTTCCCTCGTTGCTGACCGCATTTTGGCGGAGGCACGCAAAAACGGCATACCAGTCTATCAGAACAAATCGCTCGTCAATATGCTGATGGCGCTTGAGATTGACCGCGAGATCCCTCCCGAGCTCTATCGTACGATCGCTGAAGTGCTCGCCCATGTCTATCGGATTGATCGTCACATGGGGAGCAGGAAATCGCCATGAGCAATAAGGTGCTGGGAGATCGAGGAGAGTCCTGTGCTGCCCGCTATCTCGGTGCGCAGGGATATCGAATTCTGGCACAGAAGTATCGCACAAAGATAGGGGAGATTGATCTGATCGCAAAGGATCGTGATACATTGGTCTTTGTCGAGGTAAAGACACGACGAAGCGTCCGTTGCGGACTTCCAGCAGAAGCGGTAAACTACCGAAAGCAGCGCAGGATTATACAGACGGCGATGTGGTATCTGCGCGAAAAACAGATGGATCAAACACCTTGCCGTTTTGACATCGTTGAGGTCTATGCCGCGGGAAACGAGTGGGGGATTCATCACCTCAAGGGGGCTTTTGAGGTGTGAGGCGGATACAAAGGATGCAGGTGCGGTTCATGTCCTGCATCTTTTCTTTTGCTTATCGAATCTCTTTTGCTTATGGAATCGAATCAGTGAATATGCTATAATAACAAGGATGTATGCGGTGGATAGAACCGTAATAGGAGGTACTATTTTGAACGTTGCGAAGCCAATTTATGTCATTGGGCATCGTAATCCGGACACGGATTCGATCTGCTCCGCGATCGGCTATGCCCATCTGAAACAGGCCATGGGCGTCAATGCCATTGCCGCACGCGCCGGCAAAGTGAATAAGGAAACGCGGTTTGCACTGGAGTACTTCCATGTCGAAAAGCCGCTCTTGATCCCCGATCTTTATCCGCGTGTCAAGGATATTGCGATGGACTGCAAGATCGTTGTGCGCCAGCATGATACCCTGCGCAATCTGGGGGAGGTTCTGCGCGAGAATGATCTGCGCTCGATTCCCGTGACGGACAGCCAGGGACTTCTCGTTGGCATCGTTTCGGTCAGTGATCTTGCCAAGCGGTATTTTCAGGAGCTCGGCATGACGAATCTCGCGGATATGCGTGTACGCTATCGCGACATCATTCATGCCACCGACAGTCAGGTGCTTGTCTCCGGTGATGAGTCGGAGACAATCAAGGGACAGATTCGCATCGCTGCCGGAAGTATTGCAACGATTAAGAAGATCATCAAAGGGAACGACATCGTGCTCGTGGGTGACCGAAAGCCCGAGACGATTCTGACCTGCATTAACCAGGGGATTTCCTGCCTTGTCGTGACCGGGGACGGTCGCGTTCCGGCAGAGGCGCTGGAGGAAGCAGAGACGCGTGGTATCTTCGTCCTCTCGACGCCGTATGATACCTATACCGTAGCGCGGCTCATCAACCAGTGTGTGCCCATTCGGCGCATCATGCACGATAATCCCGTCTGCTTCAAGCCGCTCGATCTCCTGTCTGATATCAAGGGAATCATGGAGGAGACCAACTACCGTAATTATCCCGTATTGGAGAACGGCCGCATCGTCGGTCTCGTGAGCCGTGACCGTCTGGGGGTCTCCGATCCGGCACAGGTGATTCTTGTCGATCACAACGAGCGCAACCAGGCGGTCGAGGGCATCGAGGAGGCGAAGATCATCGAGATCATCGATCATCATCGCTTCGGTGGGATCAGTACGAGCGAACCAATCTACACTCACGCCGAGCCAGTCGGGTGCACGGCAACGATTGTCTCTAATATGCACTGGCAGAACGACATCGACATTCCTCCGTCGATTGCAGGGCTCTTGCTCTCCGCCATCATCTCTGATACGGTGCTGTTCAAGTCTCCGACCTGCACGCCAAAGGATAAACAGGCGGCGGAGCGTCTCGCTGAAATCGCAGACGTGGATATGAACGCGTACGGCCTCGAGATGCTGAAGGCGGGCTCCAGTGTCGGCAATATGACGCCGATGGAGATTGTACGCAACGACCTCAAGGAATTCACCATCGGTGCCTATCGTGTCGTCGTCAGTCAGACCTCGGTGATGGACACGAAGGAAATCATGGCAAAGGAGGATGAGCTCCTCGCAGCGATGAAGTCCATCTGCGACACGGAGGGCTTTGACCTCAGTCTCGTCATGATTACGGATATTCTCGAGGAGGCGACCTATCTGCTCTTTACGGGCTCACCGCGCACGCTGATCGGAGAGGCGTTCCGCAAGGATACGAGCGGAACACATCTCTATCTGCCGGGCGTCATGTCGCGCAAGAAGCAGATCATTCCGCCGCTCTCGGAAGCGGTCAAGCGAATTAAGACATAAGGGATACTGTATACGGGAGGGGCGGAGTTGCCGTGGCGGCGGCCCCGCCTTTCTTATTTGGAGTGAAAGGGACGATTCTATGGATTTGATGCAAGGGCTGAACGAGCCACAGCAGCGCGCTGTCGCGTGCCTGCAGGGGCCTCTCCTCATCGTTGCCGGCGCGGGGTCCGGAAAGACCCGTGTGCTGACATTTCGCATCGCCAATTTGTTGGAACATGGTGTTCCGCCCTACCGCATCCTTGCCATTACATTTACCAATAAGGCTGCCCGCGAGATGCGTGAACGCGTGGATGCACTGATCGGAGATGCGGCGCAGGACGTTTGGCTGAGCACATTCCATTCGTTCTGTGCCCGCTTTCTGCGCATGGAGCTCGAGCACTACGGGCGCTATGCGAAGAACTTCGTCATCTACGATGCTGCGGACAGCAAGGGGCTGATCCGTGAGTGCCTGAAAGAGCTCAATATCGACGAGAAGCATACCGCTCCCGGCGCGGTGCAGGCGCATATTTCCGATGCGAAGAACCGTCTGCTTGATGTCGCGGCATTTACGGCGCAGGCAACGGATTTCTTTGCCGAGCAGGTCGCCAAGATCTATGCACTCTATCAGTCCAAGCTGCAGGAGAACAATGCACTGGATTTTGATGATCTGCTGATGCTGACGGTGGAACTCCTCACGAAGAATGAGGAATTACGGGCGAAGTACCAAAAGAAGTTCCAGTACATTCTTGTGGATGAGTATCAGGATACGAACGGCGCACAGTATGCGATCACCAAGCTGCTTGCCGCAGAGCACCGCAATATCTGTGTTGTCGGCGATGCTGACCAGTCGATCTACGGCTGGCGCGGCGCAGATATGCGGAACATCATGAACTTTGAGAAGGACTACCCGGAGGCGACGGTTATCCTGCTCGAGCAGAACTACCGCTCGACGAAGAATATTCTTGCGGCAGCGAATGCTGTGATCGAGAACAACCTGACGCGCAAGAAGAAGGAGCTCTGGACGGATAATCCGACCGGCGACCGCATTACGATCTATGAGGGAGCAACGGAAAAGAATGAGGCCTCCTATATCGTGCGGGAGGTGGAGCGTCTGCACACGATGTTTCATGTCAAGTATGGCGATATTGCCGTGCTCTACCGCACCAATGCGCAGTCACGCAATATTGAGGAGGCTTTTTACGCGACAGGTGTCCCGTATGCGATGGTTGGTTCGGTGCGTTTCTATGATCGACGTGAGATTAAAGACATTATTGCCTATCTGCGTGTGATCTACAATCCTCGCGATACACTGAGCCTTCTGCGCATCATCAATGTCCCGCGCCGTGGTCTTGGCCCTACGTCCATCGCTCGCATGATGGAGACGGCGGAGGAGTACCGCATATCTCTCTTTGAGGTGATTACGGATGCTCAGTTGCTCTCCATGATTCCAAAACTCTCCGCCAAGGTAAAGCTGGCGCTGGAGGAGTTCGCTGCCATGGTCTTTACCTTTATGGGACAGCTCGGAACGCGTCCCATCCATGAGATTGTCGAGGATGTGATCGAGACGTCCGGCTATGCCGCTGCGCTCGAGGAGGAGAAGAAGGAAGACAACCGTGACCGTCTCGAAAACCTGCGTGAGTTCATCAGTGTGGCGAAGAACTTTGATGATGGTGCAGCGGAGGGGGAGAACGGACTTGCGGATTTCCTCGCACAGATTGCGCTGATTTCCGATGTCGATCAGACGGAGCAGTCGGACGGGACAGTGACGCTCATGACGTTTCACGCGGCGAAGGGGCTGGAGTTTCCCGCCGTCTTTATGGCGGGGATGGAGGAAGGGCTCTTTCCGCATTCCCGCACGCTGCTCGATGATACGGAGATTGAGGAGGAGCGGCGTACGTGCTATGTCGGCATCACGCGCGCCGAGCGTCGGCTCTACCTCACTTATGCAAGGCAGCGGACGATCTACGGGCGTACGGAGATGTCGCGGCCTTCGCGCTTTCTGGCAGAGATTCCGGAGGAGCTGGTCGAGCATAAGGAGGCGGACTTTTTCGGCGGGGCTGATCTGCGTGCACCATCCAATATATGGAGTGAGCGCAGTACTCGCACGGAGCGAAAACGCTATATGCCGCCGCCGCAGCATACGGCGGCGGACGGCAGTGTGATCCGCCCCGACGCGTCGGCAGCCTTTAAGGCGGGGGATGCCGTACGCCACAGCAAGTGGGGGGACGGGCGCATTGTCGCCATCAGCGGATCAGGTGAGGATGCCGAGCTGTCCATTGCATTTCCGGGGGAAGGAATCAAGAAGTTCGTGCAAAAGTATGCACCGATTTTGAAGCTGTGAGGAGATCATGAGCAAGATTGATGAGGTAAAGACAGAGCTGTCAGAGCTGCGGCGTAAAATACGGAAGTATTCCAAGCAGTATTATGACGATAATGAATCTGAGATTTCGGATTATGACTTCGATATGCTGATGATGCGCCTGAAAAAACTTGAGGCAGCGTATCCGGAGCTCATTACGAAGAACTCGCCGACACGCACCGTGGGAGGCTCAGCACAGCGCGAAGTCGGCTTACTCGTTCCTCATGATGTTCCGATGCTCTCCCTGCAGGATGTATTCTCCGAGGAAGAGATTCATGCGTTTGTCGATAATGTCCTTGCGCATTTTCCTGCGGCGGAATTTGTCGTCGAGGAAAAGATCGACGGATTGTCTCTGGCGCTTCGCTACGAGAACGGTGTGCTTGCACGTGCGATCACACGAGGTGACGGCATTGTGCAGGGAGAAGACGTGACAGCGAATGCACGCGTGATCGACGATGTTGTACAGAAGCTGCATGATGCACTGCCATATTTTGAGGTGCGCGGCGAAGTCTATATGAAGCGCGCCGCATTTGCCGAGGTCAATGAGCGGCAGGAACTCCTCGGGCTGAAGCCCTTTGCCAATCCGCGCAACTGTGCTGCAGGAACTCTGCGGCAGCTGGATTCGCGCATCACGAAGGAGCGCAGGCTGTCTATGTTCGTATTCAATTTGCAGCGCAGTGACGGCCGCGTATTTTCCTCTCATACCGAGGCGTATGCATTCATGCAGTCTCAGGGGATCAAGACGATAGCGAATTACCGCGTTTGCCGTACGGCGGACGCGGTCTGGGCCGCCATCGAGGAGATCGGTGTGCGGCGCGGCAGCCTGCCCTATGACATCGATGGAGCCGTGGTCAAGGTGAACTCCTTTGCCATGCGTGAGGAACTTGGCGTGACGGCAAAGGCGCCGCGTTGGGCGATTGCCTATAAGTATCCGCCGGAGGAAAAGGAGACGGTACTTCGCGATATTGAACTTTCCGTCGGACGGACTGGGCGCATCACACCGACGGCCGTGTTCGATCCTGTGGGGCTCTGCGGAACGCGTGTCGAGCGGGCAACCCTGCACAATCAGGACTATATTGACAGTCTGGACATCCGTATCGGTGATACCATACTCGTCTATAAGTCGGGGGAAATCATCCCGCGCGTCAAGGCGGTGCTGAAGGACAAACGACCGCAGAACAGTCGCCCCTATGTGATACCGGATGTCTGTCCCGTCTGTGGCGCACATGCCGTACGAGAAGCAGATACGGCGGATATGCGCTGCCAAAATCCTGTATGTCCGGCACAGATCGAGAACCATCTCCTGAACTTCGTCAGCCGCAGTGCAATGGACATCAAGGGACTAGGAGCGGCTGCTGTTATTGCCCTTGTCCACGCAGGATATATCCATGATGTTGCAGATATCTTTTCTCTGCATGAACATCGAGAGGAGCTCGTTGCCTCTGGACTGATCGGCCGCGCAAAGAGTGTCGATCAGCGTCTTGCGGCAATCGAAGCGAGTAAGCAAAACCCTCCCGAGCGTCTATTGACGGGGCTGGGAATTGCTGGTATCGGACGTGCGGCAGCTGCCGCGCTGATGCAGGAGTTTTCGTCCATTGATGCCCTGCAGGAGGCGGCGCATGAGTCCCCGGAACGCATTCTCGCTGTCCCGGATATGGGTGAGATTACGGTACAGAAGCTGACGGAGTTCTTCTCCTCTGCATCCGCCTGTGCCCTGCTGGATCGCCTGCGTGCAGCTGGGGTAAACTTTGCGGGAACACGAACGGAGCGTGTGGGGGAGGCACTCGCCGGAAAGAGTTTTGTCATCACGGGCACACTTCCGACTCTGTCCCGTGAGGAATGCAGTGCCCTTATCACGGCGCATGGAGGGCTGGTGAAGGGTTCTGTTTCAAAGAAGACCGATTATCTTGTCGCGGGAGAAGCGGCAGGAAGCAAGCTGAAAAAGGCGGAGGACCTCGGCATTCCCGTCTTGGACGAGGCAGCCCTTCACGCCATGATTTCGGAAGAAAAGGACGGCGTGTAAAGGGCGAGAAAAGCCTCCGACGATCAGTATGAATTGTCATGTAGTATGAGGGACTATCATGCGATTTATCCATACAGCAGACTGGCATCTGGGCAAACTCTTTGGACAGCGGCACATGACGGAAGATCAGGCGTATGTGCTGGAAGAACTTTTGGCATTGTGCCGCGACGTCCGACCGGATGCACTCGTTATCGCGGGTGATGTCTATGATCGGGCAGTACCGCCGCCCGAAGCCGTAGCGTTGTTTAATGAAGTGCTGACACGACTGGCAGAGCAGGGGATCAAGGTTCTCTGTATTGCAGGCAATCATGACAGTGCTGTTCGTCTGGCATTCGGCGCACAGCTGCTGCAATCCTCCGGTGTGTATATTGCAGGCACTGTCGACGCGGCGACAGCTCCCGTGGTGCTGTCCGATGCATTCGGGGACGTGTACTTCTCGCTGCTTCCCTATGGGGATCCGCCGCATGTCCGTGAGGCTTTTTCGCTGGACGAAACACCGTCCTTCGATACGGCATTGGATGTTCAGATTGCCGCATCACGGGCGATGATACCGCAGGGCGCACGCAGTGTTGCCGTTGCCCATGCCTTTGTGATCGGCGGTCAGACCTCCGAATCCGAGCATACCCTCTCCGTGGGCGGCAGTGATCAGGTGCATGCGGATAAATTTAGACCATACAACTACACGGCTCTCGGACACCTGCACGCGCCCCAGCGTGCGGGGGCGGAGCAGATTCGCTACGCCGGGTCTCTGCTCAAGTATTCCTTTGATGAGTCACATCAGAAAAAGGGCGTCACGTTGGTTGATATCGATGCAGCAGGGGCTGTCTCCCACACATTCTATCCGCTGACACCGCGGCATGATGTGCGGATCGTGAGAGGAAAAATGGCTGAGATCATGTCCGATGGATTCGATCCTCTTTCTCATGAGGACTATATCTGCGTGGAGCTTACCGACACAGATGCCGTACTCGCCGCCCATGAAAAGCTGCGCCGCGTCTATCCAAATCTTTTTCTCATCACGCGCCCGAACATTCACATGGGACATTCCTCCAGCGAAGTACGAAACTATGAGCGCGGCAAGTCAGATCTCCATCTCTTTGCGGATTTCTATGCGGAGATGACCACGGAGGAGATGACGCAGGAGGAGACCGAGGAACTTACGCATGTCATCGATGCGTTGGAACGGGAGGAGAGAATGCAATGAGACCGCTGAAACTCCGCATCCAGGCGTTCGGTTCCTATGTGGACGAGCAGATTTTGGACTTTGAGACAGCCCTTGCCGATGCCCCATTCCTTTTGATCCATGGAGCGACGGGCTCCGGAAAGACCACGATTTTGGACGCGATCGTATTCGCCCTCTACGGAGAGTCCAGCGGGGATATACGCGAGGGAGCAATGCTGCGTTCCTCCACAGCACCGCCGGATCGGGCGACGGAGGTGGAGTATGTATTCGCGCTCGGGCGCCGCCGCTACCGTGTGCTGCGTTCACCGGCCTATTCTCGCATGTCACGCGGTAAGATGACGCGGCGGGCAGCAACGGGACAGCTATTTCGTCTGCCCGATGTTGGCGAGACGGGCGAGGAAAAACTGCTTGCCGCGAACATCACGGATGTCTCGGAACGCATCAGTCAGCTGATCGGCTTCGATGCCGACCAGTTTCGTCAGGTTGTTCTCCTCCCACAGGGACAGTTTCAGCGGTTTTTGTTGGCAGAAGTCAAGGATCGCAGCGCCATTATGCAGCGTATTTTCCGTACGGAACGGTATCAGCGCATTGAAGAAGCACTGACGAAAGAGGCACAGCAGCTTGAGCGGACGGCACAGGCGGAGCGTGAGCGCGCGGAAGGCATTCTGCGCGCAGAGGGAATGGCGTCATCGGACGAACTCCGCACGCGTCTCTCTGAACTTTCGGAGGAGATACGCCGTCAGGACGAAATCTTGCGGGAGCACGAAAAGGTGCAGAAGAGTGCACGGCGGGCACGTGAAGAGGGGGCTGCTGCACAGCAGAAACTCAGTGCACGGGATGCGGCACAAAGTGATTTGGAAAAAAAGCGCGAACAGGCAGAGTCTGTCCGCGACTTTCGTGTGCGCCTGTCACGTGCACAGCGTGCACAACCGGTGCTCTACAAGGAGCGCAGCTACATCGAAGCGTTGAACACGGAACGCACCCGCAGAGAGGCATACGCATCCGCAGCAGAGGACTGCGCTGCTGCGAAGACGGAACATGATGCATCCATAGAATGCCTAAAGCAAGTGGAAGCCCATACAGATGAGCATACGAAAAATGTAGAGCAGCTGCGCCGCATGAGGGATTACGAACCGCTGGCGAGCCGTTACCAGGAATGTACTTCTGCCTTGCGCGATCTTCGCGTCCGTGCCGTAGAGGGAGAAGAAAAATATAAAAGCGGCGCAGCGGAGATTGAACGTCTCACCGAGGCACAGAAGAAGTACGAAGAAGAACGTGCAAGACTGCATCAGATCCTGGTCGGGAGTGAGATCGTTCAGCAGAAGAAGAAACAGCTTGAACACTGCCAAAAGGCGTCAGACCTGATACGTGAACTAGAAGATGCACTGACATCAGCACGCACACGTGTCAAAAAATCGCAGAAAAAACTGCAGACGGCAGAGGAGGCATTATCCGACGTGCGGACGACGCAGCACCGTCTGCGCACCCTCTACGACATGGGTAGTGCCGCACGTCTGGCGCAGACACTGCAGGCAGACACACCTTGTCCGGTCTGCGGATCTCTCACACATCCAAGTCCTGCCGTCCATGCGGAGGAGATCCCGTCCGCACAAGAGATGGAGGTATGCATGCAGCATGTGGAAACAGCAGAAAAGGAGCTGCAGAAATGCACTGCTCAGGCAGAGCAGGAAAAGGCAGCGTGCCTTCGGCTTGAGCAGGAGCTTCTCCATGAGCAAAAACGCATAAAAGAGCTTCTCGCGGATGAAACCATGGAGGCGTTCTGTGCGCGTGTCGCGGAACGGGAAAAGCAGCTTCGCCGTGCACAGAATGCGTGCAAAGCCCTTGAGAAAACGTATGCCGAAGAGCAGCAGCAGCTCTTTGCGCGGAAGGAGCAGCAGAAAGAGCAGGAAGCCCTGCTTCAAAAGAATCGTAATCTCATAGGGCTTCATGAGGGGGAGAAGAATGCATTGGAGCGTCAGCTGCCCGAGGAGTATCGTGATGCAGAGGCAGTACGAAAAGCGGCGGCACTTCTGGAACGGGAAGTAAAAACAGCGGAAACCGCCCGCGCTGAAGCAGAGAAGCGTGAGAAGGCGGCGGCGCAGAAATGTGCTCGTACGGAGAGTGCTAAGGCGGCGGCGCAGCGCGTTCTGAAGGAAGCGGAAGAAGTGCGGCAAGCGGCGCAGGAAGCGTATACGGCTGCATATTGTGCAGCAGATTTTCTGACCGAGGAAGAATACCATCATGCGATTGTGGGAGACTGGGCAAAGAGCGACTATCTGGAAAAAGTACGTGAACGTATCACCGCGTATGATACGGCGTTTCAGGCGGCAGAGGAGCTGGTGAAGGCGGCCGAGGCAGCAGCAGAGGGGCTTTGTCCGCCGGACATGGAGGCACTGACCGAAGCGGAGCGCATCGCCGATCAGCGTGTGCAGGACAGCGCGCGAGCACAGGGCGTCCGCATGGAGCGCAAGGCTCTCTATACGCGCATGACCAAGGAAATGGATGCGCTGGAACGGGCGGGAGCAGCCCGCGATAAGCGTTACCGTGTGATCGGGAAACTCGCGAATGTCGCTGCAGCAAAACCACCCTATCAGATCCATTTTCAGACCTATGTTCTTCGCTCGATTCTGTCGGATGTCATCGATGCCGCGAACGAGCGGCTGATGATGATGAGCCGGGGACGTTACCGCTTTATCCACGGGGAGGGCGGACAAAAGAAGAAGTGGTGGGGGCTTGAGATCGATGTCTTTGATGAGTATACGGGTTTCCCGCGTCTCGCACGCACCCTCTCCGGCGGAGAGACATTCCTCGCCTCCCTGTCACTGGCACTTGGACTTTCGGACGTTGTGCAGCATTATGCGGGTGGAATGCATCTCGATATGATTTTCATCGACGAAGGCTTCGGATCTCTGGACAGTGAGACGCTTGACGTTGCCATTCGCGCGCTTCTCGATGTGCAGCGTGAGGGCGGTCGGCTGGTTGGCATCATTTCTCACATCGAGGAACTGCGTGCACGGATTCCCGTCCATCTGGAAGTGTGCCGCGGGCAGAACGGCAGCTATGCATCCTTTACGCAAAGCGGGGGATTGGCATTATGACGGCACGGCTGGAGTTTATCATTGGGCGGTCGGGTACGGGCAAAACATATGACTGTCTCACGGCGATGAAGGATGTGCTGCGGGAGGAGCCGCTCGGGCGTCAGCGTATCCTTCTCGTTCCTGAGCACATGACCTATGCGGCGGAGCGGGCACTGGCCGAGGCTCTGACGCATGGAGCGGGATTCCTTCAAGTGTATGTCTTTGGGTTTCGTCGCCTTGCTCGGCAGGTGTTGCTTGAGACCGGCGGGGAACATCTGCCGCGCATCAGCGATATCGGCAGGCGTATTCTGCTCAAGGATATTCTGCTGCAGCACAGCAGAGAACTCTCCGTCTTTCAGCGCTCCGTGCACAAGCGTGGGTTTACGGAGGTGCTCGGGCATACGATCGCAGAGCTGAAGCGTGATCGGCTCAGCTCCGATCATCTGCGTCAGGCAGCAGATGTCAGTACAGGAAAGCATGCACGACTGTCAGCGAAGCTGACAGAACTTGCCACGATCATGGACGAACTCGCTGCCCGCATGGAGGGACGACTGACCGATCACACCGATCGGATGGAGCGGCTCGCCGCACAGCTCATTGATGCACCATTTCTGCGCGGCGCCGAACTGTGGGTGGACGGATTCGATTTTTTCAATCCGCAGGAACTTGCAGTATTTCGCGCGCTGTTTCACGTTGCTGATACCGTTCATGTCAGCCTGACGATGGACGGACGTGATGATGGAACGCATGTATTTACCAATTTGCCGGAAAATATCTATGATACGGGGCTGTTTGCGCGCAGTTATCAGACGATGCACCTCCTGCAGCAGATCTTTACGGAGGAGCAGCCATCGGCGGAGATTGGAATTCGACTGATGCCAGTGCAGCATCGGGCGCGGACGGAGGGGCTTCGTCTGCTGGAAGCACAGCTGTTC
Source organism: Selenomonas sp. oral taxon 478 (assembly GCF_001189555.1). Lineage (NCBI taxonomy): Bacteria > Bacillati > Bacillota > Negativicutes > Selenomonadales > Selenomonadaceae > Selenomonas > Selenomonas sp. oral taxon 478. The sequence goes on from NZ_CP012071.1 coordinate 1,944,563, forward strand.
GGCCACGGACATATCACGCCCGCGAAGGATGATTCCATACGTATCGTCGAGGCAGCCAATCCGCGTCTTGAGGTGGAGACGGCGGCGGCAGACATCCTCCGCCTCGCACGCGACAATGGGTATCGCTACCGCGAGATCGCCGTGCTTGTGCGTGATGTCGATCTCTACGGCGATCTGCTCTCACTTGCTTTTGCGGATTGCGGCATTCCATTTTATCTGGATGTCAAACGCCCGAGTGCGCATCATCCGCTTGCTGAGCTCCTGCGTGCTGTTGCACAGATGACGTGGCGTGGGTGGGCGTATGAGACTGTCTTCCGTGCGCTGCGCACAGGCTTCTTTCCGCTGCTCGGAACGGAGGAGGACGAAGATGCTCTTCCACTCTGTGCGGATTGGCAGGAGGCTGTCGATCGTCTGGAAAACTACTGCCTTGCCTACGGGATTCGCAGTGAATCACAGTGGACGGCGACAGAGCCGTGGGACTTTGTCCAGCGGCGGGTCACAGAACATGAGCTGCATTTGGACGAGGAGGAAGAACGCCTCAGGGAAGAGCAGTGGCTGGATCATCTACGCCGTCGGATTGCAGAACCGCTTTCCCTGCTGACCGGGCACCTGCGACGGCATGAGAGCACGGCGCGTGCGCGTACGAAGGCACTCTACGACTTCCTCGATGAGTTACGTGTTCCGCAGACACTCCGCCTGTGGAGCGAAACGGCAGACCGGGAAGGTCGATTGGCGGATGCTGCCGCTCATCGCCAGATCTGGAGTTCCTGCATGGCACTTTTTGATCAGCTGGTCGAGGTGCGCGGAGACGACCCGCTATCGAGTCGGGACTATGAGGAGCTCTTGAGCGATGGACTTGACGCCATGTCCATTGCCCTGATTCCGCCGGGGCTGGATCATGTCACCGTTGCCTCCTTTGATCAGAACAGCATCGCGGGAGCGCGTGCTGTTTTTGTCATTGGGGCGAATGCCGGCATCATGCCGCGAGCGGGAAGGACGAGTGGCGTATTTTCCGATACAGAGCTCCTCTTCATCGGTGAGTCTCTTCAGACAGCGGGAGCGGATTCCGGGCATACCGTCTTTGGGGGGCGCACGCAGCAGAGCTTTTTGGAACGGTATCAGCTCTACCGTGGATTTACGGAGGCACGCGACTACCTCTGGGTGTCGTATGCGCTTTCTTCGGTGGATGGTTCGACCCTTGCTCCGTCGCCGCTGATCGCACGGCTGCGCCGAATCAGCAGTTCCTTTTTCTCCATCCCGCTTGCCTTGGCTGGGCGAGATGATCCGCTGCTCCTCTCTGCACCGTATCCTGCATTCTCGCATTTGACTGCTGCGCTGCGTGAAAAGAAAGAGCGCGGGGAAATGCCCGCCATGTGGGGGGATGTCTACAACTGGATGCTGCAGGATGCTGTGATGCAGCCGCTCCTGCGGCGTATGCTCCATGGACTTTTTCTCCCGCCGCGCGAACGGTCCATCCCTGCTCCCGTGGCAGCTCGGCTGTTTACGCGCGACCATAGGCTCAGCGGTAGTACCACACGGCTGGAGACGTTTCGCCAGTGCCCGTTCCGCCACTTTGCTATGTACGGGCTGCGGCTGCAGCAGCGGGATCGCTACGAATTTCAGAGTAATGATTTCGGGACACTTCTGCACGGCATCCTGCGCGGCTACGGTGAGTGGGTGCGCAGTGCATACGGCAACGATTGGTGCGCGGCATTGGCAGAAGCTCCAGAGAAGATCGAGGAACTACTGCAGGAACTGATCCCGCAGGTGCACAGTACCGTGCTGATGAGCCGTGCCAGCTATCGGCACCGCATCGAGCGGATCCGCTGCACAGCACAACAGACCATACAGCATCTTACGTCATGGGCGGCGGCATCTTCTTTTCATCCCTATGGGTTTGAGATCAGCTTCGGGCGCAGGAATGACGGCGTCCGCCTGGCGGATTTTCCGCTCGCGGACGGCATGACGCTCTCTCTGCGCGGGCAGATCGACCGTTTGGACGTGATGGATCATCATGCCTACTATCTGGTTCTCGACTATAAAACGGGGGCAACGTCCCTTCTCCTGCCTGAGATTCGGCACGGCCTGAAGATGCAGCTTCTCCTGTATCTCTTCGTCGTGCGCTCCATCCTGGATACGGAGGAGGCGTTTCCCGCGGGGATGCTCTATGCTCCGGTGAAAAATCCCGTTGTCCCCTGTAACGTGCGCCTGGATGAAGCAGCGCTTCGGCGCAAGGTAATGGAGGGAATGAAACTCACGGGGATGCTGCTCGACGATGCGGATATCATGAAGCAGCTCGATCAGGCGGCGGATCATATCTGCATCTCGTTCAACAAAGATAACAGTCTCTCCAAATCCTCGGCAAAATTTGTACGTTCGCGCGAGGAGTTTCAGCAGCTTCTTGCCTTTTTGCCGCAGTTGATCCGTGCGACGGCGGAGGACATTCTGCACGGAGATATCCGCGTCTATCCCTATCGCTTTCAGGATCGTAATGCGTGTACGTATTGTGACTATCATACGATTTGCACGTTCGATCCTGCGCTCAGGCAGGGGGACGTATACCACGATATCGCCGATAATGCGCAGGAGGCGATGGAAGAAATTGCACGGATCGTAGAGGAGGTGAATTGCGATGGCGGATCGGCTGACATTCACAGCAGACCAACAGCGCGCGATTGATGCGAGAGGACACAATATTCTCGTCGCGGCAGCGGCAGGTTCCGGAAAGACGCGCGTACTGGTGGAACGTATTATTTCGCAGGTGCGGAATGAGGAGCTGTCCCTGGATCGTATTCTGGTTCTTACCTTTACGAAGGCCGCCGCTCTTGAAATGCGCGAGCGTATCGAGGCGGCACTCAATGCGGAGATCGATGCCATTGCCGGGGACGCCGGCATCAGCAAGGAAATTGACCGCCTTGAGCGTCAGCGCATTCTGCTGACAGGCGCAGACATTTCCACGTTTCATTCATTCTGCCAGCGACTTCTGCAGGCGCATATCGACGCGACCGACATACCTCCGACATTTCGTCTGGCAAGTGAGCAGGAAATACGTCTGCTCAAACGCGATGTCATGGATGAACTCCTTGAGCGAAAATATGAGGAGGCCAGCGATGAATTTCTTGCCTTTGCCGATGCCTATGGAGGTGTCAAGGGGGACGATGAGAAACTCAAGGAAGAGGTGCTCGCACTCTATGACTTCGCGCTCAGTCAGCCTTCGCCTGCGGTATGGCTCAGCCGGCAGGGACAGGAAAAAGATGATGTGCCGTACTGGAAGCGGCGTGGGTTTGATGTGCTGGCGCGAGAGCTGCACGAGAAACTGTTCGATCTATGTGCCGGATACCACAGCACAATGGACGTTCTGATGCAGGGGGATGCGGAACTGCACACGGCAGCTGAGAAATACATGGCAGTCATCCATCATAATCTGGATCTCTATGAGGAACTGCAGGGCGGGCTGCAGCTCCTCATAAGCGGCGCAGAAGATCAGGCATGGGAACGCTTTCGTGTGGATGCAGCTGCTGCAAAGAAACAGCGGAAAAGCATCCCGCACAAGTCCATCGAGAACTATGATCCAGAGCTTGGCGGTGCGTTGAGAAGAAAGATAACGAACATTTACAAGGCATGGGACGCCGCTGTCGATCAGCTGCCCGCCACAGCAGAGGAGATCTGTGCCGCGGAGAATAGGGCGAATACCGCCATTCGTCAATATGCCCGTCTGGCATTGGATTTTCATCATGCCTTTCAAAAGGAAAAATTGGATCGTTCTCTTTTGGACTTCAGTGATTTGGAGCATCGTGCGTTGGCACTCCTGTGTCGACATCCAGAGCAGCTGCAGGATGATCTTAATACCGTTGATCCGACGGATATCGCAGAGGAGCTTCGTGCATACTATACAGCGATCATGGTGGATGAATATCAGGATACGAATGGGATTCAAGAGGGCATCCTGCGGCAGATCGCGCGCGATGACAACCGCTTTATTGTCGGCGATGTGAAGCAGAGTATCTATCGTTTTCGGCTGGCGGATCCGAGTCTTTTCCAACACACCTATCGTGCCTATCGTCAGGGCAGCTCTGCGGGTGAACTGATCACCATGTCAGAGAACTTCCGCAGCCGAGCCGAGGTGCTGCAGCCCATCAATGAGATATTCTCGCAGATCATGACGGAGTCGGCGGTCGAGATCGCCTACGATCAGAGTGCACGCCTGAATCCGGGACGCACCTTTGACGACGATCCTGCGGGGAAATCTTTGGCATCGCCACTGGAGATCGATCTCCTGGATGCGGATTACTCCGCAGAGGAGGCGGATGATGAGGGCGAAGAGCTGGCTGCCTTTGCGGTGGAGTCACACTATATCGCGCGTCGCATCAAAGAGCTGGTCGATGCAGGATATACTGTCCAGAGCGGAAAAGCTCTGCGCTGGAGCGATATTGTCGTCCTGCTGCGCGGCGCAAAGGAACGGGCAGTCATCCTGATGGATGCCCTGCGAGAAGCGGGCATTCCGTCCTATGCAGATGATACGGCAGGGTATTTTGAGGCAAGCGAAATACGCATGATGCTTTCCCTTCTCGCTGTCCTGGACAATGCAAGGCAGGATACTCCGCTGACAGCCGTCCTCACATCGCCGATGATCGGGATGTCGATGGAGGAACTTGCCCTGCTGCGCATTCACACACCTGTCGGCTCGATCTACGATGCTCTGAAGGGAGCAGACGCAGAGGAGGTTCCGCCTGCTGTACGAAATAAGGCAAAGGAGGCACTGCAGACGATAAGGTGCTGGCGGCGTGAGGCCTTACTGCACAGTGTGCCTGAGCTGCTCTGGCATCTATACCGTACATCGGGGTACTATGACTATGTCGGCGCACTTCCCGACGGCATCCTGCGGCAGGCCAATTTGCGCATGCTCATCGATCGTGCGGGCGATTTTGAGCGTACGAATGAACGAGGCCTATTTCGTTTTCTGCGCTATATGGATGCCCTGCAGCGGCGCAGTACCGATCTCTCTGCCGCGCGGACATTGGGCGAGAGCGAAAATGTCGTGCGGATCATGACCATTCATCGCAGTAAAGGACTGGAGTTTCCCGTCGTTTTTCTCGCGAATATAGCCAGTGCGTTTAATACGCAGGATATATCAGGAGACGTGCTCTATCATGCACATGCGGGGATCGGCGTGCGCGTATATGAGAACACGGTAATCGGGCGGCAGAAATATGATACGCTGGGTCGGCGAAGCGTCAAAGAGGTGATCCGCCGCGAGACGATCGCGGAGGAGATGCGTATCCTCTATGTTGCGATGACACGCGCACAGGAAAAACTCATCCTGACGGGGACACTGCGCACCTCTCGGAGCGGCTTGAGCCGCTTGGCGCAGCTGCGGGATTTCTGCCGGAAATATGCGAAGGAGGAGGGAGAGACGTTCCCAGATGCCGCCATCCTCGGTGCATCCTGCTATCTGGACTGGATTGCCCTAGCACTGATGCGGCATCCCGATGGACAGGCATTGATGGAGGGAGTCGAGGGCATCGAGCTGCGGGAATGGAGCGATGAGAAAGCGCGATTCGCCGTGCGGATTGAGAAAGTAGATGTACGCACATCACGCAGTGAGGAGGAGAGCGCGGCAGATGCCGAACTTTCTGCCATTCGCAGTGGAGAGCCGCTTCCGCCGGGAGTACGTGCACCGTATGTCGACTCTATTCTCAGTTGGACGTATGACAGCAGGGGAACGGAACAGATCCATGCAAAGACCAGCGTAACGGAACTCAAGCGTGAGAACTTCCCCGATGAGGAGGTTCTGCCGTCCTTTGCGCCTGCTGTTGGAGCGGGGGTAGGCGGGCAGGAATGGGAAGTGCCGCGTTTTTTGCGCACGGCAAAGCGTGCTGCCTTGAGTCCGATGGAACGCGGCACGGCCATGCATGCACTCATGCAGCATCTTGATTTTGCGGAGGTGCCTGACATTGCGGCCATTGAGCGTCAGGCACGATCCCTTTTCGATCAGGGAATCCTGACCGAAGAAGCATATCAGAGCCTCGATGTCCGCAATGTGTGGCGGTTCGTTTCCTCGGCGCTCGGACGCCGTCTGCGTGAGGCGAAGCGTGTATATCGTGAGCTGCCGTTCGGGCGGCTCCTGCCGGCGAAGAAATACTATAAGGAGGCACAGGACGACGCAGATCGCATTTTCCTGCAGGGTATCATCGACGTCCTCTTTGAGGAAGAAAACGGCGATTATATTCTTCTCGACTATAAGACGGATCGTCATATTTCCCCGCAGGATGCACGCACACGCTATCAGTTCCAGATTGACCTATACTGTGATGCCGTAGAGACGATCCTTGGGCGACCAGTGAAGGAATGCTACCTGTTTTTGCTGGATACAGGTCGTGAAGTACGCATGGAGCGTCAGGCGGCCAGTGCATAGGAGGAAAATTCTTCCTCGCGTCGAATCCTGTTGATATCAGCGATTCCTTGAAAGGAAGTGAATTACATGGCAGATTGTATTTTTTGCAAGATTGCACAGGGAGAGATTCCGTCGACCAAAGTCTATGAAGACGATACGGTGCTTGCATTTCGCGACCTAGACCCGCAGGCACCGGAGCATGTACTCATCATACCGAAGAAGCATATCCGCAGCGTTCTGGACTTTGGCGCGGAAGATGGAGCTCTGGCGGCACATATTCTTACAGAGGTCGTTCCGCAGCTTGCCCGCAGCCTTGGCGTGGATGGTGAAGGATTCCGTCTCGTCACTAATACAGGGGAAGACGGGGGACAGACTGTCGGGCATCTGCACTTTCACCTTCTCGGCGGACGTGCATTTGCATGGCCGCCCGGCTGAGAAGTGTATGTATTTTACCATTAAAGGGTATTATGGTTTCATAAATAATGAAACTGTAATGCCCTTTCTGTTTAAGGTTTACCTCGAAATGCCGATATTAAAGATGAGATCGTAAATAAGAATATAAGGAGGTGTCAGCAATGGTAGAACGAGTTGAACGTGTCATGCGCATTAAGCGCGTCCGCTTCAATAACGATGAGCTCTTTGAGCGCAGAAAAGGGTTTGAAGAGCGAGAAAAGGATGAATCCTTTTCCTCTATCTTTGAAGATGAGGTAGAAAAGAAGAAAAAGAGACAGATGAAGCAGGAGGATTCCGAGACGGCATATCATCTGGAGATCGGGCGTGCAACGCAGTCCCTGTTTTATCAGGGAAAGGCTGACATTTCCGATGCAAAGAGAAAACTGCCTCATGCCGGATGATCTTCATGGCATGCGCCTCGCCTTGGAAGAGGCGAAGCGTGCCTATCTATGCGGAGAGGTTCCCATCGGTGCTGTCATCCTTGATGATGCAGGCAGTGTCATTTCGAGCGGATACAATCTCCGTGAGACGGAGCACGATGCCACAGCACATGCAGAGCTGATCGCGATCCGCCGTGCCTGTAAGGCACTGGGACGGTGGCGACTGACGGGGCTGACGCTCTATGTCACCATCGAGCCGTGCCCCATGTGTGCTGGTGCGATTGTGATGAGCCGCATCAGCCGTGTCGTTTACGGGAGTGCAGACAGCAAAGCAGGGGCGTGTGAATCCCTGTTCAATATCACAGGCTGTTCGGGACTGAACCATCAGCCGGATGTGTGTGCCGGTGTACTGGCCGAGGAGTGTGCCGCTCTGCTCAAGAACTTCTTTCGAGAGCGGCGAATCAAAATCACCAGTTGAATTGGTGGCCTGAACAGGTCCTAATGCCCAGTTGTTACTGCCAATCGTTCAGATTCATTGTAAAATGAAATCGGACACATAACAAAGTAGAACGTACAGAATCGATTTGGTAAGATATCTTTGCCAAAACACCACTAGGATATTCTGTATGTTCTACGCACATTCTACCACAAAACGCCGTACCGCAAGAACTTCGTAAAGCCATTCAAGCTCAATGTAACACTGGATTTTATTTGATATGTAGAAGGCGAATTCTTAAAGGCAAGCACTCCTTGATGCGATCTGCGGACATACCAGACATACGCATATATTTGATGGTCAGGTTGCATGAAGACCAGCTGCAACTTCATTGCGATTGGACTGCTAAAGGTCAAAAACATTGATCTGTGTCAGAAGGTACACCTAAAGCACAAACAAGAGAAGAAGACCAGCGACATCAACAGAGTCTTGGTAAGAGTATCGATCAACGCGATCCGCTTCTTGATGAGCGCAGTACCTTTGGCAATTTGATCCTGCAACTTAGGACGCACTTTGCGCAGAGAAAGGGATACGGCTGAGAAGAGCAGCGCAGCAGAGCGCAGCCGATGCGGTGCACACTTGAAGTGCGAGACCGTCCACATAGGCGGCGGGAGAGCTGAGGGATGCACCGTCTCCCATGAGAAACTCACCTGCAAGCACAATCCCAAGCGCACCCGCAAGCTGCTGTCCCGTCGTCAGGATGGCACCGCCGACACCCGCGTCCTCCATCGGCAGATAGCGCAGGACAACACCCGTTGCAATGGGAATCACTGTGCCATTGCCGACACCGAGGACAAACAGCGCGAGGATGACAAAGGGAATCGTAGTGGCCAGCCCCGTGATCGAGCCGAGCAAGACGGCGAAGATGCCCGCGCTGGTACAGATTGTTCCGCAGATCAGTACGCGCGGCGGCGCGAATTTCCGCATGAGTGCAGGACCTGCGGACGAGGCGAGGACGAACCCCGTGCCGACCGCCATAAAGACGAGCCCCGCCGTCTGCGGTGTGAGTTCACAGATATTCTGCAGGTAGAGACCGAGCACGACAAAGAAGGGAACAATGGCGGCGTACAGGCATACGTTGAGAAAAATTCCGACCGTATATCCACGATAACGAAAGAGCCGAAGAGGATTTCCGAGCTGCTTTTGGTGTGCCCCATGTGCAGCGTTTGGGCATGTGGGCAGCGACCTGCAGCCAATGCCGGCGATTAGGCAGATCGGCATGTTGGCGAGGAAAATCATGCGCCAACCGAGTCCGAAGAAATCCCATGCGGGAATCCAGCCGCCGAGTACCTGCCCCATGATCTGTCCGAGTCCAATGGACACGCCAAATGCAGATAGTGCCTGCACACGTGCATTATCTTCGTATGAGACACGAATCAGAGCGAGTACCTGCGGCACCATGACCGCACCCGAAAGCCCCTGCAGAAGGCGTGCGACAACAAGCTGCGGTGCCGTCTGAGCAGTACCGCAGAGCACCGAGGTCACGGCAAAAAGAAAAAGCCCAAGACGGTAGATACGCCGCCGTCCGAAACGGTCGCCAAGGCGTCCGCCGACAATCAGCCCCACGCCGTAAACGAGCGCATAGCCGCTCATAATACCCTCGAATTCTGCCGCCGACGGATGTAAGGAGAAAATGATGGCGGGGGCGGCGACATTGATAACGAACTGGTCGAAGATGGACAGAAACGAGCCGACCAGGATAAAGGGCAGAATATAAAGTGAGGCGGATACCTTTGTGCTCGTTGAAGCAATGCTGTTTTTCCTATCCACGGTCATCTCTCCTGTGATATAATACATACAATTATTATGTTAGACTGCCTATTGTATGATTTCAACAGTAAAATTGTATGTATGACAATGTTGCAGGAGATGTTATATGCCCATCAATTCGTTCGATGATTATCCGATGACGTGGCGTCCCGTACGCGCGGGGCTTCATCCTCCGCTTTATCGTGCGCTTGCCGTTCAGCTTGAACGTGACATTCTGAGCGGACTCTTGCCACCGCATACAAAACTCCCGCCGCAGCGGGAGCTTGCCGACTACCTCGATCTCAATCTGAGCACGGTGACGCGTGCCTTTCGTATGTGCACGGACAAGGGGCTCGTCTATGCGGTCATTGGGCGCGGGACGTTCGTCTCGCCGAATGCAGCGTTGTCGAATACAACAGGAGATACGAAAAAGTCTCTTATTGAACTTGGCAGCATTCATCCGTACGATTCACTTAGCGAGATTCTTGCGGATACCGCGCGGAAGATCCTGCGCGGCAGGGATGCAGCGCGGCTCTTCACGCTTCTCGGTGCGCAGGATGAGGACCGTCATGCACGGACTGCGTGCCGCTGGCTCGCGCGTTTTTCTCTCACGGCAGAGCCGACGAATCTCCTCCTTACTGCCGGAGCGCAGAGTGCACTTGCAATCGTACTCACTGCGCTGTTCGATGCAGGGGATCGAATTGCAGTGGACGGATATACGTATGCGAATTTCATCAGCCTTGCAAAACAGCTGAACATCCGCCTCATCCCCATCGAGGGAGATGTGGACGGAATGCTGCCGGATGCGCTCGCACAGCAGCATCAGCAGATAAGCATCAAGGGTGTCTATCTTATGCCATCCTACACGAATCCGACCGGCATCGTCATGCCTGAGGAGCGGCGCAGGGATATTGCAGCAGTGCTTCGTAAGCACAACATCCTTTTGATTGAGGACGATGCCTACGGCTTTACGGCACGCGAGGACGCTGCGCCCATGACCGTGCTCCTCCCGCGGCAGTCCGTTTATCTGCACAGCCTGTCAAAACTTACCTGTCCCGGACTGCGTGTTGCATACATGCTTGTTCCATCGCATTTTAGGCAGCGCATTCGGAGAGCGGCGCGCAGCATCAGCATGGCGATCCCGCCGCTGAGTGCGGAGATCGCATCAGAGCTGATTGAAAGCGGCGCAGCGGAGCGTATAATGCGGGAGAAATGTCGGATGTCAGAGGAGCGCAATCACATCTTTCGAGGGATCTTCCCTGCACATACGGGGAATACACGCAGCTTCTTCCAATGGATGCCGCTGCCTGTGGGATGCGGTGGGGCGAATTTTGAGGCGCAGGCGCAGCATCGCGGTGTGCGTGTCCTCTCGTCGGATCACTTTGCCGTCGGCAGCGCGGCGGAGCATTCCTTTATCCGTCTTGCTCTCTGCTCGCCGCCAACGAATGAGGAGCTGGCGCGCGGACTGCGGATTGTTCATGATTTGATGGAGGAAAATACGATCCCGCCGCAGACGGAGACGTTGATCTTTTAGGCAGAATAAAGCAAGAGTGCAGTGAATTGTCCTCCCTACAATTTCTACCTTGTCATGACGGACGGGCGGTGCTATCGTAATGGAAGAGGTGATACAATGAAAACAATAGGGCTGATCGGTGGTATGAGCTGGGAAAGCACCGTGACATACTATCAGGTCATCAACGAAACGATAAAAAAGCAGCTGGGCGGTCTGCACTCTGCAAAATGTATTCTATACAGCGTCGATTTTGATGAAATCGAGAAATATCAAGCGAGCGGGGAATGGGATAAGAGCGCAGATGTTTTGTCTGAAGCCGCACAAGCATTAGAACGGGCGGGTGCGGATTATATCGTAATATGCACCAATACGATGCACAAGGTAGCGCCTGAAATCGGCAGGAGAATTCATATCCCCATCCTGCATATTGCGGACATGACCGCTGTACAGCTAAAGAAACATGGCATCCGAAAAGTCGGCCTGCTCGGCACGAAATATACCATGCAGCAGGATTTCTATAAGAACGTTCTGATCAGACAGGGGATTGAGGTCGTCATTCCAAATGATGATGTCGATGTCGTCAATCGCATTATTTACGATGAACTGTGCCTCGGAAAAATTTTTGAGAAGTCCAAAGCCGCATATCTGGACATTATTCATGAACTCGCACGAAACGGGGCGCAGGGCATCATCCTAGGATGTACTGAAATCGGACTTCTTATCCAGCAATCCGATACCGATATTCCACTCTTTGATACCACACGCATTCATGCGAAGCAAGCAGCACTCAAATCACTGGAACAATAAAAATGCGAATCAAAACCACCAGTTGAACTGGTGGTTTGAACAGGCCCTATAAGGGCCAAATGCTTGTGGTAGCACCTTAAAAGGTGCATCGAACGGGTTCTGACAACCACACTATTATCACGGGCAGCCCCCTACTCGGGGGCATTTTTATTTGCCTTTCTCACTCCTGCTACCCGTAAACGGGTCAACAAACTCTTTTAGACTTAGTTGGTCTGCCATAATATCCTCCTGTAACTGATTCTTGATATAATCCTTGATTGCATTTTCATATTTCCCAACGGTATCGACATAATATCCGCGACACCAAAAATGTCGATTTCCGTATTTGTACTTCAGGTTCGCGTGTCGATCAAACACCATCAAGCTGCTTTTACTTTTCAAGTAGCCCATAAACCCAGATACACTCATATGCGGCGGTATGGTTACCAGCATATGGATATGGTCCGGGCAACACTCTGCCTCCAAGATTTCCACACCTTTGCGTTCACACAGATCTCGTAGGATCTTTCCGATGTCGACCTTAATTTGGTTGTAGATTACTTGCCGTCGATATTTCGGGGCGAACACGATATTATATTTACATCTCCATTTACTGTGTGATAAACTTTTTACGTCATTCATTGACAAGCGCCTCCTATGCTATTCTTTATTTGTGGTTGTCAGGCCACTTCTAGTTTAGCATAGGAGGCGCATTCCTTTTCTATAAGATTTTTTCTCTACCCCCAGTTGAACTGGGGGTTTTATCATGCCTATTCGGCGACCAAAAAAGAGATTCCATTCGTCCGATTGACGTTTGGAATCTCTTTTTTTACAGGTACTGATGCAGTAGTTATAATATGCAATATCAACAAGAAAAAGAGCATCCGTTATGCGGAAATGGAAAGGAAATTACTATGCAGGAACCGAAACGCAGTCTGTCCTTTATGATGATCCTAAGTGCCTTTATGGCATTCGCCTCGCTGTCGACGGACATCTACCTACCCGCGATGCCCGCAATGCAGGATGACCTCGGCGGTGCAGTGGCTCTGACGATCACGAGCTTTCTCGTCGGCTTTGCCATTGCCCAGCTCGTCTGGGGACCGATCAGCGACCGTATCGGACGTCGGATTCCGCTTGCGTTGGGAGCACTCCTCTTCCTCGTCGGCTCGGTCGGCTGCGCGCTCGCTCCGTCGATGGAGATGGTCATTGTTTTCCGCGTGGTGCAGGCGGTCGGTGCATGCGTCGGCCCGATGCTCAGCCGCGCGATGGTGCGTGATCTCTGCACGAGCAGTCAGGCGGCAGCAATGCTCTCGACACTCGTCCTCATCATGGCGGCGGCGCCGATCGTGGGACCACTGCTCGGTGCATTTCTCATGGGCGCCGGTGGTTGGCGCATGGTTTTCTGGCTGATGGCTGCGATTGCCGTACTGCTCTTTTTCTCCGTGCATTTCCTGCCGGAGACGCTGCCGCACGAAAAACGCTCTGCCGAGAGCCTCGGTGCGGCATTCAAGAGCTATGGGAGGCTCGTACGGATGAAATTCTTCATGATGAATACCCTCAGCGTGACGTTCTTCTATGTGGCGGTGTATGCCTTCATTACGGAGTCGCCTGTCATCTACATCCGTCATTTCGGTATTGATCCGCAGTACTATGGGCTGTTCTTCGGTGTCAACATCATCGGCGTTGCGGCGGTGAGTTACTTCAACCGCATGTTTGTGACACGTTTCTCCCTCTCGCGGCTGCTCAAGGCAGCAACGAGCATTGCCGCACTCTTTTCTCTCTGGCTGCTCGCGGATGGACTGACGGGTATGCTCGGTCTGTGGGGGATCGCCATTCCCATGTTCTTGGTATGCAGTACAAATGGTATTATTACCGCCTGCTCCAATGCGGCGGCGCTCTCTAAAGTTCCGGATGAGATCACGGGTTCTGCGGCGGCACTCATCGGCGCACTCCAATACGGCAGCGGCATGATCTCCTCCGCTCTCCTCGCCGTGTTCTCGGACGGCACGCCCGTCGCCATGTGCTACATCATCACTGGCTTTGTTTTGCTCGCCGCTGTCTTTGCATTCGTGGCAGGAAAATTTGTGCGTGCATGATGGGGATAACACCATTCTCCGGTTAGGATAGAGATTTCCATTCGCCCTACCTAGCGTTTGGAATCTCTTTTCTACTTCATCGGATACGGTATTCTATTTGTAATTATTCCATCATGCGAGACAGTACATTGGCAACTATGGGGAGTGTTGTCACGCCGTCAGCGTCCAGATAGTGCCTGCCCGTCTTGGTCTCATAAAAGACTGCGTCGAATCGTTCGGCAAATGAACGGCTGAACTCGTGGGGGACAATCGGATCGTCTATGGCGGAAACAACAGCTCTGTTTGGGATTATTCTTGAAAGCATTTTATAGTTTGGGATTGTAGCGGTGAATTCATCGAGGAACGAAAAGTCTGGAATCGGCTGATCGAATCCGGAGACGAGCACAGTGCCGCCGATTGGTGCAGCAACTGTTTGTAAATATCGCAGCGTTGTAATGCATCCCAGACTATGGGCAACAAAATAGGTGTTTGATGTTACGCTCGTGAGATGCTCTGAGAGAAATGATATCCATGTTTTGCAGTTCGGCTGTGCCGGTGTCGGCATATCGATGGATTCAGTGGTAACACCTTTGTCTGCCAGAAATTTGTTCAGCCAGGGGAACCAGTGCCGCGTGGATGATGCGTCAAACCCGTGAATGATATATACATTCTTATCATGTGCCTGCTTACTCATTTCATTCTCCTTTGCAGTATTATATGTCGTAAAACGCTTGATTTATATTACTGCCTGTCGGAGACTGGCACAAGTAGGCACTTTTTAGTGAGTGCCGAATGAGCTGTTGCTGGGATACGCTTTTCCCCAATCGCACATTGCATTGATGATGGGGACGAATGTTTTTCCTTTATCGGACAGGGAGTATTCGACCTTTGGGGGAACCTGTGGATATTCCTTGCGGATAATCATGCCATCTTTTTCAAGCTCCTTCAGCTGCGTACTCAGCATTTTGTGCGTAATAGGAGCCAGATTTCGTTTCAGAGCGCCATATCGTAAAATGGAATCACATGAAAGCTCATAGAGGATGCGCATTTTCCACTTGCCCCCGATGACCGCTAAGGTTGATAAAAACGGAGCCTCTTTGCTGCGGCAGAGATTTTGAATCATGTAATTCTCTCCTTTTGGATAGTATCTTACAAATTAGTGCGTACTATATTGAATGGTATACAATGATTATAATGATGCTGACAAAAATAGCAAGATTTAGGAGGGAGTCATGTATGAGCAATATTTTTTCATCCTATCAGATCAAAAAAGTGATGTTCAAAAACAGAATCGTTATGGCGCCGATGGTACGGTTCGAATTTCCTTGCAGTGATGGGATTATGGGAGATATGCTTATCCGCGAATACCTTGAATATTGCGATCAAGAGATTGGGCTTCTCATCAGCCAGTCTCTGAGCGTATCAGCATCAGACGATCCCATGGCGAGTTCTGCCGGAACATCTGGTGGAGCAGGAGCGTATTCAAAGCGACATATTCCATATCTGCAGCAACTTGCAGATCGTTGTCATAGGTGCGGAAGCAGGTTCTTTGTACAGCTGGGCAAAGGTGGATATGATTTTTTGGCATTTGATTCCAAAGATGTCAACACGCTGACAATAGCAGATTTGGAGCGCATACGAGATGATTTTATAAATGCCGCATATATTTGTTTCTGTGCGGGAGCAGATGGTGTCGAACTACACGGCGCACATGGTTTTTTTCTGAATATGATGACCTCTGCCGAGGCGAACCGACGCAGCGACAAATATGGAGGAGATCTGTGTGGGCGGCTGACGCTTGCCCGAGAGATCGTGGGCGGTATTCAGAAATTCGCCGATGACCATTTCATCCTGTCCTATCGAATGGGCTGGACAAATTCACTGGAGGAGGATATTGCAGCAGCCCAGGCGTTCGAGGATATCGGCATCGAAATGCTACATGTCTCGCACGGGATACCGCAGACACGGAACTTCCATCTGCCTGCCGATTATGAATATAGCAGCATTGTATACGCAGGTTCTTCGATCAAGCCGCACATACACATCCCCGTCATCACCGTATGGGGGATTGACACGCTTGCACGAGGCAACGTTCTCGTGGAACATAATTCCTGTGATTTTGTTGCCTATGGCAGGGCGTTTCTTGCCGATCCATTATTTGTCGTGCGATCGATGGAGAATATGAATTATCGCCCATGTCTTGGCTGTAAAACATGCCGATGGTTCACCGATGGCAGGAAATGTCCCGCACGCATTATGCGGAAAAAGAATGGTTCCTTGTAAAATAAATTGACGCAAAAAGTTCCATTTTGCAAACGGTTCAGTTAAACTTTTAGTCACAACACAAAAAGAAACTGAAAGTGAGACTGCAAAATGGAACAGAATCATTGTACTACAAAAACAGGGAAATGGAAACAGCTGACGGAGCGGGATCGGTACAAAATCGAAGCCTATTTCCAGGCCGGGTTGAAGCCGCAGGAAATCGCCGCATACATCGGTTGCTCCAAGCGTACGATTGAGAGGGAGCGGCGTCTTGGAATGACAGCGCAGCTCAAACCTGTATAACTATATCGATCAGCAGCTATTTCTCGAAATCACGAACGACGACCTCCTCTACAAAAAGAATCGAGACAAACAGACAGAAAACAGCAGGCACGGCGTTGCGTGGAATAACCGGGACGGGAAAAGCATCGACGAGCGCCCTGAGCCGGTGAATCGGAGAGAGGCGTTCGGACATTGGGAGATTGACTTGGTCGTCGGTCGCAAAGGGACAAAGCCGGTGATTTTAACATTGGTCGAACGGCAGACGAGGAAATCACTCTATGTTCTGATAAAGAACAAGAGCCAAAAAGAAGTACTGCAAGCACTTCGTCGGTTGCAGCGGCGCGTCAAAGGAGACTTTACGCACGTATTCAAGAGTATCACGGCGGACAACGGGTCAGAGTTTTTGGATGGCGAAGGAATGAAGCGTGCCGCCAAATGCGGCGAGGTATATTACGCGCATCCGTACAGCAGCTGGGAGCGTGGAAGCAACGAAAACGGTAATCGCATGCTGCGCAGGTTTCTTCCCAAGGGAACGGACTTCAGCAAATTGAAGCCGAAGGAACTGCAGCGGATCGAAGATTGGGTTAACAACTATCCGCGCAAGATTTTCGGATATAAGTCAGCAAATGATATGTATGCTGCGATGATATAACTCGCTAAAAGTTTAACGAGACCTTGCGACAATTAAACTTGCAATTTGCCCTGGGGTGGAGAGGACAAAAATAATGCTTGCATTTTCCCACGAAACTTGCTAAAATACATATCGTTGTCGGGATGTGGCGCAGTTTGGTAGCGCGCATCGTTCGGGACGATGAGGCCGCAGGTTCGAACCCTGTCATCCCGACCATTTTTTGCTTAGTGAAGACCAGCCGGTGGGCGGGTCTTTTTCTGTTTATGGAGCGGAGGGCTTTCGCATGACCTACGAAGAGACGAAATGTGCCGAGGAATTGATTGACTTTATTGATTCGGCGACTTCGCCATATCATGTGGCAGGCAGGACGTGTAACGCACTGCTCGGAGCGCATCTGTTTCCTGAGGAAGGAATTTCTGCGGGGCACAGCTATTATTTTCCCCTGTTTGATACGGGCGGCGTTGTCGTTTCGATTGGCGAGAATGTGCACGGACCGCTTCGCATTGTCTGTGCTCATACGGATTTTCCATGTCTGCGCGTCAAGCCCCATGCGGTGATGCATGAGCACGGCTATGGCAAGCTCAATGTGGAGGTATACGGCGGAATGATCCGCAGTACGTGGATGGATCGTCCTCTCTCACTCGCCGGGGCTGTGGCCGTGCGCAGCGCAGATCCTCTTGCTCCGCAGATGCACTGTGTCGATTTTCGCCGCCCGCTGATGATCGTTCCGAATCTTGCGATACACATGAACCGTAAAGTGAATGAGGGGGTGGAGCTGAAGCCACAGAAAGATCTCCTGCCGCTGCTCTTCCTCGACGGTCGTGAAGAAGACACTGACGAGGATAGACTGACTGCACTCCTCGCTGAGGAGCTGAACGCTCCCCCAGAGGAGATCCTGTCCTATGATCTGAATGCCTATCCTTGTGAGTGCGGCTGCCTGCTGGGGGCAGACAATGCATTTCTGTCGGCGCCGCGCCTCGATAATTTGTCCTCGGTCAAGGCCTGTCTTGATGCCGTGAATGAATGGGATGGCACAGAGGGGATCCGTGTTGCAGCGCTCTTTGACAATGAGGAGGTCGGCAGCCGTACGAAGCAGGGCGCAGGCTCGGCTGTGCTGGGGATGATCTTGGAGCAGGTCTATACGGCACTCGGATGCTCGCGTGAGGAGTATCTTGAGACGATTCTGCAAGGGTTCTGTCTCTCGGTGGATGTTGCTCATGCACTTCATCCCAATGTACCGGAGAAGGCAGATCCGACGAATCAGCCCGTGCTGAATGGAGGCGTCGTCCTGAAAGTGGCGGCGAATCAATCCTATGCAGGGGATGCCTACGGGCGTGCCGTCATAAGGACACTGTGCGAGGACGAGGAGATCCCCTATCAGGTGTTTACGAATCATTCGGATGCGCCGGGCGGGGCGACACTTGGCTCGATTCTCTCGGCACAGCTGCCAATGCGGACGGTGGATATCGGCGTCCCTGTTCTTGGGATGCACTCTGCACGCGAGACCATGGGGGCAGAGGATCAGACGGCACTTACGCGGCTTCTTTCGGCTTTTTTCTCCGCATAGGAAAGACATCCGCGGCAAGGCGTGTTATAATAGAGCACATTATGTAAAGGAATCACTGATAAAACGAGGTGATGTGTTGCGAGCAGTAGTCACGCGTGTTAAGGAGGCATCCGTCCATATTGATGGGATGCTGCATGGCCAGATCGGAACGGGCTATCTCATTTTGCTCGGTATTGCGCCGGAGGATACGGACGCCGATGCAGCGCATCTGGCAGAAAAGATCATTCATCTGCGCGTGTTCTCCGATGATGCGGGAAAGATGAACCGTGGGCTCTCTGAGGTGAACGGTGCGGTATTGGTGATCTCGCAGTTTACGCTCTTTGCGGATCTCAAAAAACGACGTCCGGGTTTTTCCAAGGCGGCAAAGCCGGATGTGGCAATTCCTATGTATGAGGCGTTTATGACGCATCTAAGGGAACACGGCGTTTCTGTCGCACATGGAGAATTCGGTGCGGATATGCAGGTGGCATCGGTCAACGACGGTCCCGTGACACTCCTCTTTGATACGGATGAGGTATAGAATGAATACGCATTTGCTTCGTAAATATGCCGCTCTTGTGGTACGTGTCGGTGTGAATCTTCAGGAAGACCAACCGCTCGTTATTCATGCGCCGATTACCTGTGCTGATTTTGTCCATGCACTCGCGGAGGAAGCCTACTGTGCAGGTGCGCATGATGTTTCCGTGAACTGGAGTGATGAGGAGTTCTCACACATCCGCTTTCGTCAGGCGCCTGCGGCACGATTCCGTGAGTTCCCTGCGTGGCGAAAGACATTCTACGATGAAAGTGCGGCGCAGGGAGCGGCGTTTATCTCCATCGCGGCGGAGAACCCGGATCTCTTCTCCGATGTCGATCCGAAGCGTCTGACGGAGGCTGGGCAGACAGCAGGAAAGGCTCTGCAGGGCTATCGTGCGCGGCTGATGAGCAATCAGAATACGTGGTGCGTTGTGTCTGTCCCTACGTCTGCGTGGGCGTGCAAGGTGTTTCCGCACGAGACAGAAGAGACGGCGGTAGCGCGTCTCTGGACGGAGATTCTGCGTGCCGTGCGCGTGTCGGAGGAGTCTGATCCCGTTGTGGCATGGAAGGAGCACGTATCTGCTCTGCAGAAGACGGCAGATTTTCTGAATGCACATGATTTTTTGGAACTTCACTATCGGAACGGTCTTGGCACGGATCTCCATGTGGAACTGCCCAAGGGGCATATCTGGATGGGCGGTGCGGAACGGGCGGCATCGGGGACGATGTTCGTCGCGAACATTCCCACGGAGGAAGTCTATACCCTGCCGAAGCGAGACGGTGTGAATGGTGTTGTTGTCGCGTCGAAACCCCTGCACTATAATGGGAATCTGATCGCTAGTTTTTCGCTGACATTCCGTGCGGGGAAGGTGACGGACTACCACGCGGAGAGCGGGGAGGAGCATCTGCGCGAGCTCTTGCAGACGGATGAGGGGGCATCCTTCCTTGGCGAGGTGGCTCTCGTGCCGCACGCGTCGCCCATCTCTGCGAGCGGGATCCTGTTCTACAATACACTATTTGATGAGAATGCGTCCTGTCATTTGGCCTTGGGTAAGGCGTATCCGACGTGCATCAGGGGCGGAGATGGCATGACGGAGGAGGAGCTTCTCCGTCATGGAGTCAATCATTCTCTTGTTCACGAGGACTTTATGATCGGAACGGCAGATCTGTCCGTCATTGGCAGGACGCGGGCGGGAGAGGAGATCACTATTATGGAGCACGGCAGCTTTTCTTTTTGAGAATGCCCATATCTGATAGCTTCCGATGGTTGAGGTGAAGAATATGCGGAACGATATGCAGTGTGTCCTCTTTTTTCTTTCCTGTATGCTGGCATTCTGTGTTCTCTTTGCAAGAGGAGAAGCGGCGGGGCAAATACAGGACACGGACTTTTCCTATCGCGGCATTTCCCTCGGGGATACAGAGCAGTCACTCAGACAGGCGTGGGGCGAGGAGGATACAGAGGGGACGCAGATAGTTCATGGGATTCATCTGCGCACGTTCACATACGGGGATATTGTTGTCTCGACCACTGTCGCAGGAAAGAAGGTGGTGGACATCAGCCTCATGGGAGAAGCGTACCGTCTGCGGCAAGATGTGCGCTATGGTGCGACGAGCAGCTATATCTTTCGGGTGTTTGGAAAAGCACAGCGGCAGTTCATGGATGATCATACCTGCTATGTTTATGACGATCCGATGAATGTGCACCGCCATCTCGTATTGAATTTGGATGCCGAGCACGGAGCACTGCTTTCCACGCGGATGACCATGCTGCCGCTGACCGAGGAGGAGACAGAGGAACTCTCACGTTCTCCATACAGTCCGTTTGGTGTGCAGGATCTTGCGCGTGATTTCATCGAACAGAAGGAAATTGACGTGACTGCGCTGCCGTCTGCTGCTCCTGTTCGTCTGGGAGGATACGGAACATGACGCATCATCTGCACATGCGTATGCTGGGGCATCGCGTCATGCGTTATGCCGGTATCACGCTGGGATGTCTCATCGCGAGCAGCGCGATCAATCTATTTCTCGTTCCGGCGCATTTGCTCACGGGCGGTGCAACCGGAATTGCGATGATTGTCTACTATCTGTTCGGACTGCCGATCGGTTTGCAGACGTTCGTCTATAACATTCCGCTGCTCTTTATGGCGTGGAAGCTGATGGGACGTGCGTATACAGTCGATATTATCATCGGTACAGCGATTTTTTCCTTTCTGCTCGATCTCACACGTCCACTCAATGCCTATGCACCAGTGAACGATATGATGCTGACAACAGTGTACGGCGGTGTATTTGCAGGACTCGGCTACGGCTTGGTGTTCCGCATGAACGGCAGTACGGGCGGATTCGACATCCTTGCAGCGATCGTGCGAAAGTACTATGATCTGCACATGGGCGGCGTGCTTTTCTCGCTCAACTGTCTCATCATGCTGATTGCCGCATTCCTCTTTGGCATGGCGCCGGCGATGTTTACGCTGATCTATATGTTCATCAATGCGACGATGGTGGATAAGATCGTCGCTGGCTTCAATCAGCGCAAGGCCGTGCTGATTGTCTCCGATCGCCATCGGGAAATTGCGGAGAGTATCATCGACAACATGCACCGTGGTGTCACATTCCTGCATGGACAGGGAGCATATACGCGCCGTGAGCGTAACGTTGTCTTCGTTTGCGTTGGGACAACGCAGGTCGGAAAACTGAAATTCATCGTCCATAATGTCGATCCACATGCCTTCGTCATCATTATGTCGGCAAATGAGGTTATGGGGCGTGGATTCGGGCGGATCAATCAAAACGATGCCGCTGCATCCGATGAAAATGCAGAAGATGAAAACGAAAGAAGATGAGTGCTCATGGAAGCGACCTATTTGCTGAACAGCGGCTTTCTCGTCCGTGTGGGAGAGATTCTGCTCGTGTTCGATGCGTTTGATGATCCTGCCGGCGTACTGCCCAAGGAGATTGGGGCGCATGGGGATGCCCCCTTGTATTTTTTCGCGTCACATGCACATTTTGACCACTTTAATCCGATGATTGCCGATTTTTCGGCACACACCACACGGTATATCCTCAGTGAGGACATTCGTGAGCATGCAGGAGCAGCACGGATTCCGCAGGATAAGACCACGTGGATCGGTTGCTATGATGCATGGAAGGATGAGTGCATATTCGTGACATCGTTCTCCTCTACGGATGAGGGAACATCGTTCCTCGTCGAGGTGGATGGAAAGCGTATCTTCCATGCCGGTGATTTCAACTGGTGGGATTGGACAGGGGACACTGAGGTGAACCGTAAGTTTGCCGAGAACGGCTTTCGGAAACAGATGAAACGGTTGGCAGGGCTTTCGTGTGACGTCGCCTTTTTCCCTGTTGACGGGCGTCTCGGGCCATCCATGGAACGCGGTGCGAAGGTGTTCTGCGCCGAGACGAATCCGCGTGCACTCGTTGCGATGCATTCCGTTGGCTATCCCGCATGGCAGCCCTCCGCAGATTTCTTTGCCAAGGGGCGAGAAATTCCTGTGTGGTCGCCCTGCACGGCAGGGGAGCGGCATAAATTTTCCAATTTTGGTTGAAATATAGGAGGGCATTCGGTAGAATGGGAAAGAAATTTTCTGTCCTTGCGCTCGTTGTTGCCGTTCTGGCTGCCGTGCTTTGCATCGCGCACAGCGGGAACGCAGGGATGTCACTCAACAAGCTGTTACAGAATCAAAAAGGAGAACAACACACCGTGGCAAATCGCATCGTAATTTTTACAACGAATAAGGGAACATTTGAGGTCGAGCTGTTTGAGGACAAGGCACCGATCACGACGAAGAATTTCATCGATCTCGCGGAGACGGGGTTCTATGACGGGCTGATTTTCCATCGCGTCATTGACGGATTCATGATTCAGGGCGGAGATCCGAACGGGAATGGCACGGGTGGTCCGGGCTACACCATTCCCGATGAGTTTGACCCGTCACTCCGTCACGATGATGAGGGTATCCTTTCCATGGCAAATGCGGGCCCCAATACGGGCGGAAGTCAGTTCTTCATCACGCTCGCTGCGACGCCGTGGCTGGACGATCATCATGCCGTTTTCGGAAAGGTGATCGAGGGGATGGATGTCGTACGTGACATTGGACACACACAGACCGGTTATGCAGACCGACCCGTGCATGATGTTGTGATCGAGAAGATCACGATCAAGTCCGCGGACGAATGAACTACACCTACCTCCTGCGGTGCGCGGACGGGAGCCTTTACGCGGGCTGGACGAACGACCTTGAGCGACGTCTTCGTGCGCATAACGACGGCAGCGGGGCAAAGTACACGCGTGCGCACCGCCCCGTTTTCCTCGCCTATGTCGAGTCCTTTGCGACGAAGGAGGAGGCGCAGCGGAGAGAATGTCAGATCAAAAAACTCCGGCATGCACAAAGAGAAGCATTAGTCCTGTCAGGCGGTGAGGAGCTCACCGCTCTGCTGGATGAAATCAATAAAAAAGTACACATAGAGTGAAGGAGATCATTTCATGGCAGAGAAAAAGGTCATGCTGACCGAAGATGGGTACAACAAGCTCGTTGAGAAACTCAACTATCTCAAAAGCGTTCGACGCATTGAGATTGCAGAGCGCCTGAAGGCCGCCATTGCTCTCGGTGACCTCTCCGAGAACTCTGAATACGATGATGCAAAGAATGAGCAGGCATTTCTCGAGGGCGAGATTCAGGAACTCGAGAACAAGATTCGCAACTCCGACATCATCAAGGCGGGTGACGGAAAGACTGTGACGATGGGGAGCCGCGTGACGGTTAAGGATTTGGAGTTTGACGAGGAGGAGACGTTCCTCATCGTCGGCTCGACAGAGGCGGATCCCGATGATGGGAAGATCTCGAACGAGTCCCCGCTCGGCGAGGCACTCCTCGGGCAGAAAATCGGGCGCACCATCAATGTGAATGCTCCCGCGGGTGTCATCCAGTACAAGATTATCGATATCAAGAAGTGAAAGGAACATTGATGGCTGAAGAACATGCATCTGCTTTGCAGGAACAGGATCTGAATGAAATGATGCGCGTCCGTCGGGAAAAGATGGATGCGTTCCGCGCCATGGGGATTGCCCCGTTTGGACATCGCTATGAGGTCACGGACTATGCGGCGGATCTGAAAAAGGAATACGATCATCTCGCCGAGGATGAAGAAGGGAAGGAAGTCCGCATCGCTGGACGCCTGATGGCGATTCGCGGGCATGGCAAGGCGTCCTTCTCCACGCTGAATGACCGCACGGGGAACATTCAGGTGTACTTTAAGCTTGACGTGCTCGGCGAACAGAAGTACAAGGAAGAGTTCAAGCGTCTCGACATTGGCGATATCATCGGCATTCGCGGTGTCGTCTTTAAGACGCGGCGCGGCGAGGTGACCGTGCGTGTCGAGGACTTTGACCTCCTCGCCAAAGCACTTCGTCCTCTGCCTGAGAAGTTCCATGGACTGAAGGACGTAGATACGCGCTATCGTCAGCGCTATCTTGATCTCATGGTCAATCAGGAGGTGCGCGAGACATTCCGCAAGCGCACGGCAATCCTTCAGTCGATTCGCCGCTATCTCGATGCGCGTGACTTCCTTGAGGTTGAGACGCCCGTGCTCTCCACGCTCGCAGGCGGGGCAGCAGCGCGTCCCTTTATCACGCATCATAACGCGCTCGACATCGACCTCTATTTGCGTATTGCGACGGAGCTCAGTCTAAAGCGCCTGATCGTCGGCGGACTGGATCGCGTCTACGAGATGGGGCGCATCTTCCGCAACGAGGGAATGGACGTACGGCATAACCCTGAGTTTACCTCCATTGAGATCTATCAGGCCTTTGCCGACCATCGCGATCTCATGGCGATCACGGAGGGCATTGTCCGTCAGGCCGCAGAGGATGTACTGGGGACGACGAAGATCACGTATCAGGGTGTCGAGATTGACCTTGGGCAGGTGCGCACCATCAGCATGAACGATGCCGTTCGTGAGGCGACGGGGAAGGACTTCCTCTCCTGCCATACGGTTGAAGAGGCACGCGCCATGGCGCGCGAGATTCACGTCCCGTTCGAGGAGCGTCATGGCATCGGTGGAATTCTCAATGCGGCATTTGAGGAGAAGGTCGAGGAGTCTCTGATGCAGCCGACCTTCATCACGGGACATCCGACGGAAATCTCGCCGCTCGCCAAGCGGAATGCGGACGACCCGCGCATTACGGATCGCTTTGAGTTCTTCATCTATGGGCGTGAGCTCGCCAATGGCTTTACGGAGCTGAACGACCCCATCGATCAGGAGCAGCGTTTCCTAGATCAGCTCGCACAGCGCGAGGCAGGGGATGCCGAGGCACATGTCATGGATCGCGACTACGTGACGGCTCTTGAGTATGGACTTCCGCCGACGGGCGGACTGGGCATCGGCATCGACCGCCTCGTCATGCTCCTGACAGACAGCCCGTCCATCCGCGATGTGCTGCTTTTCCCGACGATGAAACCACTTGCCGAATAGCGGTAAAAACTCCTTGACAAAGGAGTACTTCATCGCATATACTTGACAAGGTTTTTGGGTAGGTGGCCGAGTGGTTAAAGGCAACAGACTGTAAATCTGTCATCTTCGGATTACGATGGTTCGAATCCATCCCTGCCCACCATCATCGGCGGCATAGCTCAGTTGGCT
This sequence comes from Selenomonas sp. oral taxon 478, assembly GCF_001189555.1. Classification (NCBI taxonomy): domain Bacteria; kingdom Bacillati; phylum Bacillota; class Negativicutes; order Selenomonadales; family Selenomonadaceae; genus Selenomonas; species Selenomonas sp. oral taxon 478. Next base: position 1,970,327 of record NZ_CP012071.1, read on the forward strand.
AGAGCATGCGGTTCATACCCGCAGTGTCCGGAGTTCAAATCTCTGTGCCGCCACCAAATGAACGATATATCCTCTCGTCCGATGATTTCCGGATGAGGGGATTTTTTGATGTCACGATGCTGCATATTTGGATACTAAAATTTCTAATTATAATAAATAATTGAAGGAATTGATAAAATAAAATAGAATTATAACCTTGGGAGTGAGATGAAGATGAAAGCGTATTTTGCGCATATTAGGCGCGATGGCTCGAAAGAACAGACGATGGGGGCTCATCTTCTTCGTGTGGGCAACTTGATGAAAGAAGATGCGGCGAGGATCGGACTCTCGTCGCTTGCTTATCTGATCGGCGTACTGCATGATCTTGGGAAATGTTCGGAGGAGTTTGCGGACTATCTCGATTGGTGTCATAAGCATCCAGAGGACAATAGCCGCAAGGGGACGGTAGATCACTCGTCAGCAGGCGGGCAATTCTTGATGCAGCGCTATGGCAGAAGAGGGGATTCTGCTCTTCTTACTGTACATATAGCAGCACTTGTCATTTTTTCTCATCATACTGGTCTCATGAACTATCTGGGAGAGGACGGTGTATCGGATTTTCTGCGGCGCATGGAGAAAATAGATGTGCCGAATGTCGTTCTTTCCTATTATTATGATACAGTTATCTCGGAGTCAGAGCTTGATTTGCTTTTTGAGCATGCTGTCCATGAATTTACTGTGCTTGACGCAAAAATTACGGCGCTTGCCCCGGAGAGTGGCGAGAAGTATCATTTTTACTGGGGCATGATCCATAAGCTGCTGCTCAGTATGCTCGTTGATGCTGATCGTCTGGATAGTGCGGAGTTCGAACTCGGGGAAGCACGGGAACGTGTGTGGGATACGTCAGCCATTTGGAAGGATTTTTCCGACAAGCTGGAACAAAAATTGGCAGACTTTACGCTTCCATCGGAGCCAAAGGCGAAGGAGATAGCGCATCTTCGTCAGAAGATCAGTGAGGACTGTCTAAAATCAGCGGAAGCATTACCGGGAATCTATCGGCTCTGCGTACCAACTGGTGGAGGAAAGACCCTTGCGAGTATGCGTTTTGCGCTGCAGCATGCCCAAATCTATCAGAAGAAGCGTATTATTGTCGTCATTCCTTATACGTCGATCATCGATCAGAACGTCAAGGAGATTCGTGATATTTTCCACATGGATGACGCGATCTTGGAACATCATTCCAATGTCATCACGGAGGACGATGGGGAAGATACGGAGCGTATGGACTTTCGACGCATCCTTACGGAGCGATGGGATGTTCCGGTTATCTTTACGACGCAGGTACAATTTCTCAATACATTATTTGCAGGAGATAATTCCTCACTCCGACGTCTGCGTGCATTGGAGGACAGCATCGTTATCTTTGATGAGATTCAGACGTTGCCTGTACGCTGTACATATCTCTTCAATGCAGCGATGAACTTTCTCAAGACATTTTCTCGTGTTACTGCCGTTCTATGCACGGCAACACAGCCGCCATTGGAACAGCTGAAATTTCCCATTGAGATAAGTAACCATGCCGATCTTACCAGTGATACGGCAGAGGTGTTTGAGGGGTTCCGACGTGTGCAGGTTGAGAACCATTGTGAGGATGGAGGCTCTTCCGTTGATGAGATTGCTGGTGAGATCGTACACGCTGCAGAGGAGATTGGTGATGTCCTTTGCATTGTGAACCTCACGGCACAGGCGAGGAGTCTCTGCGAGGCAGTCTCTGAACGCACGCAGATTTCGGAACGAGATATTCATGTTGTGCATCTCAGTACGAAAATGTGTCCTGCCCACCGTAAGGCGGTACTGCGTACTGTACGGGAGGAGCTTGATGCTCGCCGGAAATATTCGGAACAGCGGCTGATTTGTATCAGCACGCAGCTCATTGAGGCGGGGGTTGATGTATCCTTTCCTGTGGTCTATCGTGCTCTTGCCGGATTCTCCTCCATCGCGCAGGCGGCAGGGCGCTGCAATCGTCATGGAGAGATGGAGCGCGGGATCGTTCGCCTGTTTTCATTCGCCAATGAAAATATCAGCCGCTTGGTGGATATCCAGCAGGGGAAAAAGATCGCACTCGATATCCTCTATCATGCCGAAGCGGATACCGTTCTCTCACCGCATACGATGGAGCTTTACTTCCGTAAATTTTATAAAGGATATACGGAAAGAGATATGCGTTTTCCCATGAAAAATACAAATACCATCTTCGATCTTCTATCGAGAAATGATGCAGGTTTTCAGCGTGTAGAGGAGAATGGTGACGATCCTAATCTGTGGTTCTCCCATGCATTTCGTGATGCGGGATATGCATTTGAAGTGATCGATTTACACACGGAATCCGTCCTTGTCCCCTATGCCGGTGGCAAGTCGATGATTCTTGCATTTAACGATAGATATTTTGACAGGAAGAAAATCGGTGAACAGATGAGAACGGCACAGCAATACATGGTCAATTTGTTCTCCTATGAGCTCAAGAAGCTTTCTTCACTTGGAGCACTTCGTCAAACGGAGAGCGGAGTGATGGCTCTGCGGGAGGAATACTATAATGACACGTTTGGTGTTCAGATGGAAGAACAGAGTAATGAATGTTGCATGATTTGAGGATGTGGACGTATGAGAAATGCAATTGAGTTTAAAGTCTATGGGAGGATGGCGCTCTTTACCGATCCGATCACGAAGATCGGCGGTGAGCGCTCCTCGTACTCTGTGCCGACCTATCAGGCACTCAAAGGGATTACAGAAAGCATATACTGGAAACCTACGTTCTATTGGGTGGTCGATGAAGTGCGCGTTATGAACAGAATCGCTACACAGTCGCGCGGTGTCAAGCCGTTGAAGTATAGCGGCGGTGGAAATGATCTTTCTATTTACACATACCTGAGTGATGTCTGCTATCAGGTGCGTGCACATTTTGAGTTCAACCTGCACCGTAAGGAGCTTGCAGGAGACAGAGATGAGAATAAACATCACAATATCGCAAAGAGAATGGTAGAGCGCGGCGGACGACGCGATATTTTCCTCGGCACGCGGGAGTGTCAGGGCTATGTGGAGCCTGTGAACTATGGCGAGGGTACAGGATACTATGACGATGCTGGCGAGATGCCGCTTGGGACAATGTTCCATGGATTTAACTATGTTGATGAAACAGGCGGCGATATGTTGCAAGTTCGTCTTTGGCAGCCTGTGATGGACGGAGGCGTGATTCGCTTCCTACGACCTGAGGAGTGTACGCTCGTGCGAGATATCCGAAGGGTTAAGAGCAAGCTATTTGACAAGAACAGCGTTACCTTTGCCGCTGAGGAAGATAAACTTCTGGGAGAGGAGGGGCGCTCATGAGTTGGATGGAACAGCTGGTACAGACGTATGATGAAAATGAACGCTTTGCCGGCAGGGATGGTATCGATGGGATGAAAGCTATGCTTCCTCCTGTTGGGCATATTATCCAAAATGCGCAGATCGAGTTGACGCTGAGTGCGGATGGAGAGCTGATTCGAGCAGAGGTAATCCCAAAGGAATGTCGAGCAACACTGATTCCGTGTACGCCGGACTCGGCGTCGCGTACGTCGAGTCCTTCACCACATCCCTTGCATGATAACCTCTCCTACATCGCAAGAGACTACTATGACTATGTGAAGAAGCCACCGCGCGGAGAGACAATGCCCTATCTCTTGTATAAAAAACTCATTGGTTCTTGGGCAGCAATGGGTGGAAATACAAAGGTGCAGGCTGTCTATCACTATATCAGTACCCATGATGTCATTCACGACTTAATTGAGAAAAAAATACTATATGCGGACAATGCAGGAAAAATACTCGAAAAATGGGGGAATAAGGAGATCGAGAGACCACCCATATATAGTGTTGTTGCAGGGGATATTCTAAAATCGATGGTACGGTTTCGCGTTATTGTGGATGGAGATGATTGTCCTGAACTATGGAAGGATACAAGACTTCAGAAAGAATATCAACGCTTCTTGCAGGAGTGGGGGGCAAGCGACGCAGAGAGACTCTGCTATGCAACAGGAAAATACCTCACACCAACGGACAAGCATGGAAAAGGGATTCGATTTCCGGGGGATGGAGCAAAGATTATCTCGTCTAACGACATGAGTGGATTCACTTTTCGTGGGCGATTTGTCGATGGGGATGAATGTCTCTCCATTGGTTATGAAACATCGCAGAAGGCTATGAATGCACTGATGTGGCTAACACGGAATCAAGGCTATGTGATCGATGGTCGTGTCTTCCTTTCTTGGGGACGTTGTGGGCAAATGCCGCCGCCTGTATTTGACGATACAGCACGTCTGACACGCAGGCGACGCTCTGCAGAAGATGCGCGCCCCTCGTCTCTCAAAGGTTGGGCTGAATCGCTGACAAAGGCACTTGAGGGGTATCGGCACGAGTTCAAGCAAGCAGAGATGAGCCAAGTCAATGTCATGATTCTCGATGCTGCGACGAAAGGGCGCCTTTCCATCTGTTACTACAGCGAGATGGCGGGGGAGGATTTCATCGAGCGGATCGAACGCTGGCACCGTCTTGGACGTTGGCGTCAACATAGCTATGACAGTGAAAAAGACGAGTCGTTTGTTTATTTCGGTGTACCGACTCCGAAGCGGCTTGTCGAAGCTTGTCACGGGGAGAACGTCGGCGACAGCCAGATGAAACTTGAACTGGAGCGTATATTCTATGCTATTCTTCAGGGAAATCCCCTGCCTGTGGATATGGAACGCATGGTGATGGGACGTGCAGTAAAGAGGGCTGCCTGTGATAATTACTACGATTGGCGAAGAAAAATTTTAGAGCCGGCGTGCTCCATCATCGTTCGTCGGCTCAATCAAACGAAGGAGGAATACATCGTGGCACTTGATGAAACGAAGGATGACCGATCATATCTGTTTGGCAGGTTGATTGCTGTAGCAGATCAGATGGAGCGGGCAACATTCTCAGCAGAGGAAAAGGGGAACCGTACAACGAATGCCATGCGCTATATGGAGATTTTCTCCTCCCGTCCTGCATCTACATGGAGGACGCTTCAAAAGAAACTGCTTCCATATCAGCAAAAGAGAGAAATGTATGGAGGAAAGGAGCGTAAATTAATTAGTCGGATTGGCAGTATGTTCAATGAGGAAGATTTTCTCTCGAATCGTCCGTTAGATGGGAAGTTTTTACTCGGCTACTACTGTCAGCAGTATGCAATGGAATTGGAACGGGAAGAAAACCGTAAGAAAAAAGAAGCAATGAAAGAGGAGGACGCATGATGGCTGCATTGACAAAGAAAATTGATTTTATTGGATTTATCATGGTGGAGCGCTCGAACCCGAATGGTGATCCGCTGAATGGAAATCAGCCGCGCACAGATTATAACGGCTATGGAGAGATTTCTGATGTATGTCTTAAGCGGAAAGTGCGCAATCGTTTGCAGGATGTAGGAGAAAAGATTCTTGTCCAGTCGAATGAACGAGTTGATGATGGCTGCGACAGCATTCGCTCACGCGTTGAGGCAAATCCCGCGATGGAAAAACCATTAAAAATGAAGGATAAGGAGCAGGGGCGTACACGAATCTTTGCAGAAGAGGCATGTAAAGCATGGATAGATGTTCGTTCGTTCGGACAGGTGTTTGCGCTCAAAGAGGCGAAAAAGCAGGGCGTCGATTCCGTCTCAGTTGGTGTACGCGGTCCCGTATCGATTCATACGGCAGTCAGTCTAGACCCTGTGACTATCACGAGTGTACAAATCACAAAGAGCGTCAACAATGAGCCGGGCGACAAGAAAGGCTCTGATACGATGGGCATGAAGCATCGCGTAGACTTTGGTGTGTACAAGTTCCAGGGCAGCATCAATGTTCAGCTAGCGGAAAAGACGGGCTTCAGCGACGAAGATGCTGTGAAAATCAAGGATGCTCTCTGTACAATTTTCGAGAATGACGCCTCGTCCGCCCGTCCCGAGGGTAGTATGGAGATGAGCCGTTTCTATTGGATTGAACATTCAAACAAGACCGGCTGTGCACCGAGTGCGAAGATCCATCGCAGCGTTTTTGCACAGAAAAAGGATGGGGTAGAGACACCATCGCATTTGGATGACTACATCATCGACGACAGTGCGCTTTATGCTATTGACGGCGTTCACATTGAGAAATATGTTGAGGGAAGCTTGGTCGAGTAATATGAGTTATGCTGAGGAAGAGTATCTGATGCTCTCGGAGATTCAGCATTATGTCTTTTGTCCTCGTCAATGGGGGCTGATTCATCTTGAGCAGCATTGGCAGGAAAATGTTCTGACCGTCGAGGGGAATGCCCTGCATGAGAGAGCACACGATGAGAACATCAAGGAAAAACGCGGAAATAAAATTATCGTACGTGGAATGCGTGTAGCATCCCCGCGCATTGGAATTTCTGGCGCCTGCGATGTTGTCGAATTCCACGCGGATCCCGCGGGAGTATCTATTCCCTCCTATCAGGGTAGTTATCGCGTCGTCCCAATCGAGTATAAGCGAGGAAGGCCCAAGGAGGGGGACGAGGATGTACTCCAACTGACACTGCAGGCACTCTGTCTTGAGGATATGCTCATGACAGACATTCCTTTCGGATATTTGTATTATGGGGAGATTCGACGTCGGGTTAAGGTTACATTTTCCGATGAGCTAAAGGATGAGATCCCAATTCTGGTGCAAGAAATGAGGCAATATATTCGGAGCGGCCATACCCCGCGTGTAAAGAGGCGAAAAGGCTGTACGAACTGCTCTCTGAACAATGTCTGTGTACCAAGGCTGAATCATCTCGGATCTGCAAAGAATTATCTTGAGAGGAGGCTGGCAGAAGGATGAAGCCTCTTTTGAATACGCTTTTTATCAATCAAGATGAAGCATATCTTGCGTTGGATGGCGGGAATGTCGTGGTCTTGCGTGATGATCGTGAACTGGCCCGCTTTCCACTGCATAATTTTGAGCAGATTACAACCTTTGGCTATACAGGAGCAAGCCCTGCCCTCATGCGGAAATGTGCGGAGGATAATATTGCCATGACCTTTATGAGTCCGGAGGGGAAATTTCAGGCTCGCGTGATCGGCAAAATGAATGGCAACGTACTTCTGCGCAGGGAACAGTATCGGAGAGCAGATGATGCATCTTCCAGCCTCGCCATTGCGAAGAGCTTTATCCTCGGTAAGATTTATAATGCCCGTTGGATAGTTGAGCGAACACGCAGAGACTATGCCATGCGAATTGATGCGGAGAAATTCCAGACAGTCAGTGAATTCCTTCAAATCTCTTGCCATGAGGCAATGTGTACATCTGACTTGGAGGAACTTCGCGGGATTGAGGGAAAGGCTGCCGTCAGCTATTTCTCTGTGTTCGATGATATGATTCTCAAACAGAAGGAGGACTTCTTTTTCACTGAGCGTAACCGCAGACCACCGCTCGACAACATGAACTGTCTCCTCTCATTTCTCTATGCGCTCTTGATGAATGATATGGGGGCGGCGCTTGAAGGGGTAGGATTGGACTCCTATGTCGGTTTCCTCCACCGAGATCGTCCTGGCAGACAGTCACTCGCACTGGATCTCATGGAGGAACTGCGTCCAATGGCGGATCGCACAGCATTTTCCATGGTTAATAAAAAAAAGATCAACGGCAAGGACTTTCGGTTAGAAGAAGGGGGGGCTGTATATCTGACCGATGATGGGCGAAAAAAGATTTTAGAAGCATGGCATTCGCACAAAGAGGGGATGATCACACATCCTTTTCTCGAGGAAAAAATCAAATGGGGGCTTGTACCTCATGTGCAGGCAACCCTGCTTGCTCGTCACCTGCGCGGTGACCTTGATGCCTATCCGTCGTTTCTGTGGAAGTAGGGACTTGCAATGTACGTCTTGATCACCTATGATATTCGTACTGTTGATGCTGATGGGCGTAGAAGGCTGCGGCAGGTCGCCCGCAAATGCAGAGCTTATGGACAGCGTGTGCAGAACTCTGTCTTCGAATGTAAGGTCGACCCGACCCAGTGTAAGCAGCTGGAACTGGCGTTGCTTGATATCATTGATCTGCAGGAAGACAGCCTTCGGTTTTACTACCTTGGTAAAGACAAAGGGCCGAAAGTGACGCATTATGGCGTGAAAGAATCCTACGATTTGGAAGCAGCTATTATCATCTGAGCATTTTATATGAGTGCGAAGGTGAAGTGAACAGAAAATGATATAAAAAAACCTAGGTGCTAGCAGCACACGATAGGAGCGTTTGCTGCTCAGGCATCGAGAAAATCATATTTGTGGCGAGTAATACCCATAAATATGTGGCAAAAGAGGGAAGTCGTAACTTCTTTTGCTGTCGCGCCCCGCACGGGGCGCGTGGATTGAAACGACATTCGCCGCGATATGACTCAACGTCATATCAGTCGCGCCCCGCACGGGGCGCGTGGATTGAAACAAAATAGGCATAAGAAGTATTTTGACAGGAAGGGTCGCGCCCCGCACGGGGCGCGTGGATTGAAACAAGGCGTGGTAGGTAGTGATATACCTACCACATGGTCGCGCCCCGCACGGGGCGCGTGGATTGAAACCGAAAAGATGTCCTATGGTATCGCTACACTGAGGTCGCGCCCCGCACGGGGCGCGTGGATTGAAACATGAGATGATGCACGGAATCCGATACCGCGACCAGTCGCGCCCCGCACGGGGCGCGTGGATTGAAACCTAGGTGGTAGGTATATCACTACCTACCACGCCTGTCGCGCCCCGCACGGGGCGCGTGGATTGAAACCATTATATAGGGAATTTCTGAAACATGAGATTGAGTCGCGCCCCGCACGGGGCGCGTGGATTGAAACACGTCTGCCGATTGTGACATGACCAAGATGATGAGTCGCGCCCCGCACGGGGCGCGTGGATTGAAACATAAAGAAAAGGAGAAAAACATCATGCAGAACAAGTCGCGCCCCGCACGGGGCGCGTGGATTGAAACATTAACTGGATTAACGAGTGTGATATGAACTACGTCGCGCCCCGCACGGGGCGCGTGGATTGAAACATAGTATAATTTTCCCTTCTTTTTTTTGCCGCTGTCGCGCCCCGCACGGGGCGCGTGGATTGAAACCACGTGAAACATTAAAACAATATTAGAGGTATCGTCGCGCCCCGCACGGGGCGCGTGGATTGAAACGCAGGATTTAACGGCGGGCGAAAAAAGAGAGGAGTCGCGCCCCGCACGGGGCGCGTGGATTGAAACATGAAAACCATATCCCTCATCAACAAAAAGGGCGGGTCGCGCCCCGCACGGGGCGCGTGGATTGAAACCCCCACGCCGCACGGCTTCCGTGTTCTTGCAAAAGTCGCGCCCCGCACGGGGCGCGTGGATTGAAACGATTCCCAACAAGCCCTCCATAATTGGAGCAGTGGTCGCGCCCCGCACGGGGCGCGTGGATTGAAACCAATATTCATCATCTATGTTGCGCACTCTCATATGTCGCGCCCCGCACGGGGCGCGTGGATTGAAACAAGGAGAGGGAACGTACAACAGAACCCGTCAATGAGTCGCGCCCCGCACGGGGCGCGTGGATTGAAACAGTTATTGATAATTGTAGCATTCGATTCTCAAAAGTCGCGCCCCGCACGGGGCGCGTGGATTGAAACCGAGGTGAGGAAAGGCACGTCATATAAACCTTTGTCGCGCCCCGCACGGGGCGCGTGGATTGAAACACGAAAGACTATGTAACAAAAGCGGAATTGATCGTCGCGCCCCGCACGGGGCGCGTGGATTGAAACTTCGTTGTCGATAAGGATAAAAACAAAAATCTGGTCGCGCCCCGCACGGGGCGCGTGGATTGAAACGACCTCCCGAAGATTGGTAACTTCGGCGTAGATGTCGCGCCCCGCACGGGGCGCGTGGATTGAAACATCAAATAACTTTCTCCTTTCAATCCCCCCATTGGTCGCGCCCCGCACGGGGCGCGTGGATTGAAACCGCCTCGAGGCGTGTCATGGCAACGGCGAGACAGGTCGCGCCCCGCACGGGGCGCGTGGATTGAAACGCTTTGCCCTCGACCTTCGCCTCCTCGATCGCCGTCGCGCCCCGCACGGGGCGCGTGGATTGAAACACCGTCGAGCAGTCGAATCTGAGCCTTGGCGCTGTCGCGCCCCGCACGGGGCGCGTGGATTGAAACTTTTGTAACGTCAAATATTTTTGCTGATTTCTCGTCGCGCCCCGCACGGGGCGCGTGGATTGAAACTAAGGACCTCTGGGACTACGAAAACGTTATGAGGTCGCGCCCCGCACGGGGCGCGTGGATTGAAACGCGCCCATCTTGAGCGCAAGAATGACCTCTGGAGTCGCGCCCCGCACGGGGCGCGTGGATTGAAACTCCTGCCATTCGCAAGACAGGCAGCTATAAAAGCGTCGCGCCCCGCACGGGGCGCGTGGATTGAAACGCTCACTATACCTTGTTTAGATGCCAAAAAGCCGTCGCGCCCCGCACGGGGCGCGTGGATTGAAACAAGAAAGTAACTATGGATGAACTGGTTGAAAAGGGTCGCGCCCCGCACGGGGCGCGTGGATTGAAACTCGAATATTGAGCAGCAGTCCCTCGAATTCGTGAGTCGCGCCCCGCACGGGGCGCGTGGATTGAAACTGCGAAAGCGTATGGGAAAGCCCCGCCGCCGCCGTCGCGCCCCGCACGGGGCGCGTGGATTGAAACAAAAAATACGAGGTTTGGAGTGCGAAGGTGGACGAGGTCGCGCCCCGCACGGAGCGCGTGGATTGAAACTATGAGCCAATCGGGATGGACATCGAAACCAAGCGTCGCGCCCCGCACGGGGCGCGTGGATTGAAACCGATTGACCGCGCGCACATCGTCGGCCACGGAGAGTCGCGCCCCGCACGGGGCGCGTGGATTGAAACTGCGTCCATACGGTCTTACGGTGCTTGATGTCAAAGTCGCGCCCCGCACGGGGCGCGTGGATTGAAACCGCCTCGGAGCAGACGGCGGCGGAAAAGCCCGCGTCGCGCCCCGCACGGGGCGCGTGGATTGAAACGATACGCCCTCAAGCCCTCCTGGAAGCCCCAGCGGTCGCGCCCCGCACGGGGCGCGTGGATTGAAACGAAAATATTGGACGGCGATCAACCAATAACGGTGTCGCGCCCCGCACGGGGCGCGTGGATTGAAACACTATCACGCGTTGCATACTCAATGCACCCCGCAGTCGCGCCCCGCACGGGGCGCGTGGATTGAAACACGTGAAACATTAAGCAATCATGTTGCGCATATGTCGCGCCCCGCACGGGGCGCGTGGATTGAAACTTGAGATAGAAGAATCCGTCTCCTCCGCGCTTGTAGTCGCGCCCCGCACGGGGCGCGTGGATTGAAACAAATTCTCGGCGTCCAATCGTGACGTGACCGAGAGTCGCGCCCCGCACGGGGCGCGTGGATTGAAACAATGCTCTTTTGCGTTGTCTGTACTCTCATTTTGTGTCGCGCCCCGCACGGGGCGCGTGGATTGAAACTCAAGCGTCACAAGACCGCCCTGCACCTCGCTACAGTCGCGCCCCGCACGGGGCGCGTGGATTGAAACTCCCGCGAGGACGGCACGCGTTGCTACATCTACGTCGCGCCCCGCACGGGGCGCGTGGATTGAAACCCTTCCATATATAAGGAATTTCGGAAAATGAAGAGTCGCGCCCCGCACGGGGCGCGTGGATTGAAACATCCCGCCCGTGCCCTTGAGCACGAGATAAGCGGTCGCGCCCCGCACGGGGCGCGTGGATTGAAACACTCAGACCGTTACATGGGGCATCGACTATCAGGGTCGCGCCCCGCACGGGGCGCGTGGATTGAAACTGCTATATAATGGTAGGTTTTTGATCAATTTTTGGTCGCGCCCCGCACGGGGCGCGTGGATTGAAACATCAGACCGCAGCGGATAAACAAGAGAGCCGTCGTCGCGCCCCGCACGGGGCGCGTGGATTGAAACTGCGTATTTGAGCGCATCTCATGCGGCGATACTCGTCGCGCCCCGCACGGGGCGCGTGGATTGAAACAACCTGCATCCGATACGTCGTGTTCGGCTGCAGAGTCGCGCCCCGCACGGGGCGCGTGGATTGAAACGTGTCAAAGAGCATGGAAAACGCCCCCGACATGCGTCGCGCCCCGCACGGGGCGCGTGGATTGAAACAGCCCCTTTTCGTCAACCGCAAGATGAAGTGTGGTCGCGCCCCGCACGGGGCGCGTGGATTGAAACAGGAATACAAAGAGGTATGCAATGCGAAAGCAGCGTCGCGCCCCGCACGGGGCGCGTGGATTGAAACATGGAGGAAATTCTGACGGCAAGAAAGGAGCATCTGTCGCGCCCCGCACGGGGCGCGTGGATTGAAACTTGTGTATTTTTGAGGTATCATCTCAAGTACACGGTCGCGCCCCGCACGGGGCGCGTGGATTGAAACTGCGGTTTTGCGCCCATATTTCGCTAGATTACGGGTCGCGCCCCGCACGGGGCGCGTGGATTGAAACAGCTTGCGGATCTCCTCGAACGGAACACCCATCGGTCGCGCCCCGCACGGGGCGCGTGGATTGAAACTATCCCCGTGGAGGACATTGAGTCGATGGTTAGCGTCGCGCCCCGCACGGGGCGCGTGGATTGAAACTTACCAAACAAGAAGCAGATAATTTAAGACTAGGTCGCGCCCCGCACGGGGCGCGTGGATTGAAACGCCGAAAATGCGGCGATAGGTCTGCCCGTCATCAGTCGCGCCCCGCACGGGGCGCGTGGATTGAAACATGAGTGACTCGCCTTCGATTTTGTCCTCTGAAGTCGCGCCCCGCACGGGGCGCGTGGATTGAAACTATCATTTTCCCGCATGGTATCATTATCGCCGAGGTCGCGCCCCGCACGGGGCGCGTGGATTGAAACATCATCATCTCGGTCACATCACAATCGGGAGGCGTCGCGCCCCGCACGGGGCGCGTGGATTGAAACGGCTGGAACGCCGACTTCTACGCCCTTCCCCGTGGTCGCGCCCCGCACGGGGCGCGTGGATTGAAACGTCATAGCAAGGTGCAGGAGAGCAAGAATGGGAAGTCGCGCCCCGCACGGGGCGCGTGGATTGAAACACGCCCTTCCAACGGTGCGGGGCTTGTGCGTCACGTCGCGCCCCGCACGGGGCGCGTGGATTGAAACTCATCATACTCCTCAGGGCTGCACTGCTCCAAGAGTCGCGCCCCGCATGGGGCGCGTGGATTGAAACTACGCGAGTGAGTGGGGGCTTTTTGCAAAAGACCGTCGCGCCCCGCATGGGGCGCGTGGATTGAAACAGATTCTCCAGCACCGAGATGTATTTGGCAGGAGTCGCGCCCCGCATGGGGCGCGTGGATTGAAACTTCTCCCGCGCCGCATGAGGTAACGCAGGATCGTGTCGCGCCCCGCATGGGGCGCGTGGATTGAAACGCCCGCATGGCGCGGATGCATCAGGCTCTTCCTCGTCGCGCCCCGCATGGGGCGCGTGGATTGAAACAGAAGAGCACAGGCAAATAAGGAGGACATGAACCGTCGCGCCCCGCATGGGGCGCGTAGATTGAAACATGAGCGTTTGGACGTAGTGGATCGCTACATCGGGTCGCGCCCCGCATGGGGCGCGTGGATTGAAACCCGGCATCGGCGCGGCGAGTTGCATCCGTGCGTGGTCGCGCCCCGCATGGGGCGCGTGGATTGAAACGTAGTTGACGCTGTAATGAGGCTCTGCAGTCGGGTCGCGCCCCGCATGGGGCGCGTGGATTGAAACATCGCCTCCTTGGCGCAATCAGGGCAATACCGCTGGTCGCGCCCCGCATGGGGCGCGTGGATTGAAACATGTATTTTGCGTAGGTACTCTTATTGATCTGCAGTCGCGCCCCGCACGGGGCGCGTGGATTGAAACTTCCGGTAGTCAACGTTATATCGATTCCGTACAGTCGCGCCCCGCACGGGGCGCGTGGATTGAAACGGGTAACGTCTGGCTGTGGTCACGCGTCAAGGGGCGCGCCCCGCACGGGGCGCGTGGATTGAAACTCCTCAATGCGCTGGATGAAAAATCCGTCGCTGGTCGCGCCCCACACGGGGCGCGTGGATTGAAACGCCAACGGAACAAAAATCTGGGTGGAGTGAGATCATGTCGCGCCCCGCATGGGGCGCGTGGATTGAAACTACGAGAAGGGCATCACGGCAATCCAGCGGGCACAGTCGCGCCCCACACGGGGCGCGTGGATTGAAACTGCTCGAGCGTCAGTTCATTTTGCAGCGCAAACTGTCGCGCCCCGCACGAGGCGCGTGGATTGAAACTGAAAAATTAGGGGAGCGAATTGTCAAGTCAAGTGCAACTTTTCCTTATAGGATACTTTTTTCACTTGGAATTGAAAAAACTACTGCCTTGTGTCAAAATTGGGTGAGAGTATAGCAATGCAGGGAGGAGTGCAGCAATGACAAATTGGGGTCGGTTAGAGGAAATCGAGGAATAAGCTATGGCAAACTGACTGGTGGGAGGTGTCTGCATGAATTCGGCAGAGAAAGATCTTATTGAATTTCGTTTAACAAGTTACTGCTACGGACCGGATAAATTTCCCACACTAACTGTGGAAATATATATTAATGGCGAGAATTTTCGTGATAAAGTCCGTGACGTAGAACGTCCTTTTGCTGAGGCTGAAGGTAATCCAGGCATAGCAGGTCATGCCACAATAACCCCAAAAGAACTATATGAATCCTTGCATAATGACTATTTGGAATTTGACAGCGTATCTATTTTTGGATGCGGCTGCGGAGTCGTTGACTGTTGGCCGCTTGATGTAGCAGTAGATGTTGGGATAAAGACGGTTACATGGTATGGTTTTAATATGTACCATCGAGAAAAATGGGACTACGCCGAATTAGGAAAATTTGTTTTTGATAAACAGCAATATTTCCGAGAAGTAGATAAGCTATTGATTTTTGAAAAACAAGGCTTGGATATATACAAAAATTTTCAAGTGGCATTTGAGCCCCAAAAATATGGTTGGATCAAGATGTATATGAGTTTGGAAGGAACAAGATGTGTCGCTAACTTATCTTACTTATTTTCGCCATTTGATGGATTATTGAATTTGCTAAACGTCTGGAATCGGGCAATTCCTCCGAGGAACTTAACATTGACGAAGAAGGTAGCTGTACGAACATAAAGATCGAAACAACTGAAGCGAATGATATATTGAATGTAATGGTCATACAGGAAAACGCTGATGATACGCCAGGAGAATGTTATAGTTGTCAATCGTCAAGAGCAAACTTCATACAAGCATTTAAAATGGCTTTTCGGATATTAGAGGATGAAGGTTTTGATCCGAATTTCTGGGATGAACATGAACCTGATTACATTTACGATGATGAAGATGACGTCAATCCTCATGATGTAATGGAATCATTTTGGAATGATCCTTGGTTTCAATTTTTGCGTGAGCAATAAAAGCCACGGAAGTTCTTTGAAAAAACTTTGTATATATGAGCGTCCATGTTATCATGATCGGCCCGTCGCCGTGATTTATGACCAAATTCTTCCAAAAATGAAGAAAGTATTATCCAACAATAGAATTTTGTATTTATTTTCCATAACTGTGACATTGAGTACGGAAAAGTAATTGATTTTTCTGAATGGAGATGTTATAATGATTTCATAGTTCAGATCTATTGGTATACCTTGTTTTAATTGTGTTGTTTATTGTGAAACAAGCAGCACAAGAGCTTTACTAAGGAGGAAATACGTATGAAGGTAACTGTTGTTGGTGCAGGTAACGTAGGTGCTACCGTAGCAAACGTCGTTGCGCTCAAGAAGTTTGCGAGTGAGGTTGTCCTTATCGACATCAAAGAGGGTGTCTCCGAGGGCAAGGCAATGGACATGATGCAGTGCTCGCATGCGCTCGGCTTTGACACGACGGTCAAGGGTGTTACGAATGACTACGCTGCGACGGCAAATTCCGATGTTATCGTCGTTACCTCCGGTCTTCCGCGTAAGCCGGGCATGACGCGTGAGGAGCTTGTCGGCGTCAATGCAAAGATCGTCAAGAGTGTTGTGGAGCAGGCGCTGAAGCATTCCCCGAATGCGATCTTCATCATCATCTCCAACCCGATGGATGCGATGACCTATCTTGCACTCAAGTCCACGGGACTTCCGCGCAACCGCATCATCGGCATGGGCGGCATGCTCGACAGCAGCCGTTTCCGTTATTATCTCTCCGAGGCACTCAACAAGGCAGGTCATCCTGCAACCCCGACCGATGTGGACGGTATGGTCATTGGCGGACACAATGACAAGACGATGGTTCCGCTCGTCAGCATTGCAACGCTCCGCGGCATTCCTGTCACGCAGCTCCTCTCGAAGGATGTCCTTGCTGATGTTGTCCAGAAGACGAAGGTCGGCGGCGCAACGCTGACGGGGCTTCTTGGTACGTCTGCGTGGTATGCGCCGGGCGCATCTGCCGCAACGCTGGTTGAGGCGATTGCGCTCGATTCGAAGAAGGTTATTCCTTGCTGCGTCTACCTCGAAGGCGAGTATGGCGAGAAGGAACTCTGCGTCGGTGTTCCTATTGTTCTCGGCAAGGGCGGCTTTGAGAAAGTTGTCGATGTCAAGCTCGAGGGCGAGGAGAAGGTGAAGTTCGAGGAGAGTGTCGAGGCTGCACGTGCTGTCAATGCACAGCTCGCTGATGCACTGAAGTAATCTTTTCTCCGTGAAGGAATAAAAAAGGATCTCTTCGGAGATCCTTTTTTGTACGCGTGATTATGGAAAACACGCGAAGGGGATTGACAGGCATGTATTGTTCCTCTATAATAGCTATGCACCGCAAGGTGCAGACGACTCACTAGCTCAACTGGCAGAGCAACTGACTCTTAATCAGTAGGTTCACGGTTCGATTCCGTGGTGGGTCACCATGAATGTTGGCCGCATATGCGGTTTTAGGCAGGTTGGCATACCAACCTGCCTTTCGTGTATCAAGCAAATGAGAGGAAGATGCCTTTGAATATCCTGATATCAAATGACGATGGGATTGCTGCAGAGGGGATTCATGTACTTGCGCGCCGCCTGTCCGGAGCACATCATGTGACGGTTGCGGCTCCTATGCATCAGCAGAGTGGTACGTCTCACGCGCTGACGATCGGGCGTGCGATTGAGGTGCGTGAGGATGAGAATTTCGATGCAGAGTGTCATGTCGCGGCGTGGGCGATCGACGGCACACCGACGGACTGTGCAAAGCTCTACATGGATGCGATTGCAGAGGAACGTCCAAATGTTGTGCTTTCAGGGATCAACCACGGGTCAAATCTCGGTACGGATGTGATCTACTCGGGAACGGTTGGTGCCGCTTTTGAGGGATATTTCCACGGAATTTCATCGTTTGCACTCTCGCTTCTTGATGGCAGCAGTCTTTCATTTGCCGATGCGGCAGATTATTTTGTCCCATTCATGGAACAAGTTCTTGCTGCTGCAGATCAGCCATTTTTGTTGAACATCAACTTCCCGAAGGAGCTGGCGGGGGATGAGCCGCGATTTGTGTTCTGCCGCCAGGGTGGACGCGATTACGTGAATGCATTTAAGCGCATTGAGATGGAAGAGGGGCGTGTGCATTACAAGGTAGCAGGCGAGGTGTCTGATACGGATAAGGGAATTGGAACGGATATCTATGCGGTGGAGCATGGGCTGATCGCGGTGACTCCACTGGGCGTGGATATGACGGACTATCCGCTGCTGCGCCAACTGGGTGATGCGCTATAACCACATTGATAATCACTATAAAGAGAGGAGATTCGGCCTTCTCCTCTTTTTTTCATTCCTGTATGCGGTATAATATTGAATATGAATGGGGTTCATGTTTCTTTAGTTAAAATTCGCGCGGTGAAGAGGAGTGAGTTGTGTGCTGTATCCGCTGAATGTCGATCTGAGCGGACGTTCTCTTATCCTTGTCGGCGGCGGCAGGGTGGCAGAGCGTAAAGCATGCAGCATTCTCTCTGCTGGGACGGAGGCATCCATCTGTGTTATCGCACCAAAAGTCACTTCTGTGCTGCAGGAGCATGCCGCGGCAGGCAGGCTGTGCTGGAAGCAGACATGCTATGCGGACGGAATGCTCGAAGGTGCGTTTCTCGCCTATGCGGCGACGAATCTGCGCGAGGTCAATGCGGCCGTGGCGTCGGAGGCAAAACGCAGAGGGATTCCCGTCAATGTCATTGATGATCCTGCGGCATCTACTTTTCAGGTACCTGCCTCGATACGCCGCGGCGAGCTGATGCTGTCCGTCTCGACCGCAGGCGGCAGTCCGGCGCTCTCGCGTGCGATACGGATGGAACTGGAGGAGATGTATCCGCCCGCCTTCGGAGTGTGGCTGGAGCGTGTATCATCCCTGCGGGTGGAACTACAGGAGAGTGTCTCATCGAGCAGTGCACGCACGCGCTTTTGGCATACGGCACTGCGCCCTGATATTTTGACCATGGTTCGTCATGGTGCGATGGAGAAAGCAGAGGTTGAACTACGGAATGCGGCTCTTGACTTTGGGGCTCAATCATCGGACTGCACCGATTGATGTACGTGAGCGGGTTTCGTTCTCGCGCGAGGAACTGCGCACGGGGCTCCAGAACCTAGGCGACTATGACGGAGTGAGCGGGCTTGTGGTTCTGTCTACCTGCAACCGAACGGAGCTTTACGCTGCTGTGGAGGAGCTCGCGGAGGGGGAGCGCTCCGTGCGGCAGTTCCTGTGCGATCTGGCGCAGGGCGGCGATGATCTGGATGCATATCTCTATACGTACACTGACGGTGCGGCGATTGAGCATCTCTTCCGCGTGGCGTCGAGTCTCGACTCGCTTGTACTCGGTGAGGGGCAGATTCTCTCACAGGTGAAGGGGGCGTATGCGTTGGCACGAGAGGCAGGCGTGACCGGGACGATCCTCAATTTGCTCTTTCACCGTGCTATTGCTACGGGAAAACGCGTACGGACGGAAACGCGCATCGCTTACCGTTCTGTGTCAGTAAGCTATGCTGCTGTCGAGCTTGCTGCTGCGTCTCTGGGAGGGCTTGGCGGCTGCGGAGCATTGATCTTCGGTGCAGGGAAGATGGCGGAATTGACGGCAGAACATCTGCGTGCGCATGGGATTGAGACGATCTATGTTGCCAACCGTCATATTGAGCGCGCGCGGGGGCTTGCCGAGCGGATCGGCGGAGAGGCCATTCCGTTTGATCGTGCCATGGACTATGCGACAAATGTTGATGTTGTCGTTACATCGACTGGGGCACCGCATTATGTAATCAAGGCGTGGGAGGCGCGCCGCCTCATGACGCGTCGTCAGGGACGCAAAATCTTCTTTATCGATATTGCCGTTCCGCGTGATGTTGACCCCGATGTTGCGGGGATCAAGGGAATTGAGCTCTATAATATTGACGCACTCGAGGCAGTGGTGGATGAGCACCTGGGAGAACGGCAGGCGGAGGCGGTCAAGGCACAGAAAATTGTGGAGGAGGAAGTTGCTGCCCTTCAGGAACGCTTCAAGTATCTTTCTTTTCAGCCGCTTATGGCACTGCTCTCAGGACGATGTGAGCGCATTCGCGCGCGTGAGATCAAGCGTGTGAGCGCGAAGCTGCCCGATCTCTCGGAAGAGGAAGGCCGTCAGGTTGAGCACATGAGCCGCATGATTGTACGAAAGATACTGCGCATCCCGATGATGAAGCTGCGGTCATCTGCGGGAACCAAGGATGAGGCATTTTACATCGAAGCAATGCGTTCTCTTTTTAAGTTAGATGCGATGGGAGAGACAGGAACCAGTGAACAGCGGCACAATCACTATCGGTACACGAGCGAGCAAGTTGGCTCTGTGGCAGGCGAACTATGTGGCGGAGGCCATTAAAAAGGAGCATCCGTCCTGCTGCGTGGAGCTGCGTGAGCTGACGACGAAGGGAGATCGCATCCTGGATGCACCGCTCGCTAAAATCGGTGGCAAGGGGCTCTTTACGAAGGAACTTGAGCAGGCGATGCTGGATGATGCGGTCGATCTTGCCGTGCATAGTCTGAAGGATATGCCGACGGAGGTTCCCGACGGACTGGTCATCGGTGCGATTACAACACGGCTCGACCCCGGTGATGCCTTTGTCAGTGCACACTACGCTGCAGTGGAGGATCTTCCTATCGGGGCACGCGTGGGTACGTCGAGTCTGCGCCGCCGCGCACAGCTTCTCGCCGTGCGTCCCGATTTAACGATCTGTGATCTGCGCGGAAATGTCAATACGCGTCTTGCCAAGCTCGACGCAGGGGAGTTCGATGCGATTGTGCTTGCAGCGGCAGGACTAAAGCGACTCGGTTTTGAACGTCGTATCCGCACCATTTTGCCGCGCTCTGTGATGCTTCCTGCGGTTGGGCAGGGAGCTCTTGCCATTGAATGCCGTGCTGGGGATGCCGCAATTCTTTCCGCCATTGAGTTTCTGCGTGATGCGGGTATGACGACGGCGGCACAGGCAGAGCGCGCTTTCCTGCGTCGTGTTGAGGGCGGCTGTCAGATCCCTGTCGGGGTTTATGCTGAGGTCGATGCTAACGGTCAGATTTCCATTGATGCTATGATTGCTTCGGTCGATGGACAGCGTATCTGCCGTTCTAATGCACACGGAGCAGGCGAGCAGGCTGAGGCTCTTGGAACTGCTCTTGCCGAGGAGCTCCTCGATGCCGGCGGACGTGAGATTTTGAAAGAGATTGGAATTACAGCATGAAGAACGGAATGGTGTTTCTTGTTGGCGCGGGTCCCGGAGATCCGCGCCTTTTGACCGTGGGGGCAATGCAGTGCCTGAAACGGGCGGATGTTGTTGTCTATGACCATCTTGCCGATGAGAGTATTCTCTCCTATGTGCCTGAGGCAGCAGAGCGGATTTATGTCGGCAAGCAGTCCTGCCATCATACAATGCGGCAGGAGGAGATCAATGTCCTGCTCGCAGACAAGGCGGAGGAGGGAAAGACGGTCGTTCGTCTGAAGGGCGGAGATCCGTTCGTCTTTGGCCGCGGTGGGGAAGAGGCTCTTGTTTTGCTGGAACGTGGAGTTCCTTTTGAGATCCTGCCCGGTGTCACCTCTGCGATCAGCGTGCCGGCCTATGCCGGTATTCCTGTGACACATCGAGGTATGGCGGTTTCCTTTGCCGTGGTCACGGGACACGAGGATCCGACGAAACCCGAGTCTCACATCCGCTGGCAGCATCTCGCGACAGGTGTGGATACACTGATCTTTCTGATGGGCGTGGCAAATCTGCCTGAGATCACGAAGAATTTGATCGAGAATGGGCGTCCTGCAGATACCCCGGCAGCACTTATCCGATGGGGGACGCGTGCCGATCAGGAGACGTACGTGACGACGGTCGGTGAGGCGGCTGAGATGGTACGTTGTGATGGGATACGCCCGCCCGCGATTTTTATTGTGGGAGATGTGGTGCGCCTGCGAGATCGTCTGCGCTGGTTCGACCGCAGAGAGTTCCGCCCTCTTTTTGGGAAGCGCATTCTTGTCACACGCGCGCGTGCCCAAGCATCGGCATTGACGGAGAAACTGACGGCACTTGGTGCATCCTGCGTCGAGGCACCGGTGATTCGCATTGTTCCGCCGTCTGATTCGTACGCAGGACTGGATTCTGCCATCGGAAAACTGCAGGACTATCACTGGGTGATCTTTACCAGTGTCAACGGCGTGGAGCATTTCTTTGCACGGCTTCATCACGCAGGAAAGGATGCACGAGCACTCGGCTATGCTAAAATTGCTGTCATCGGTACGGCGACACGGGATCGTCTGCGCACCTACGGGATCGAGGCAGATCTTGTGCCGCAGGAGTTCCGCGCAGAGGCAGTCGTGGATGCGTTCCGTCCGATTCTGCCGCCGCGTGCCCATATCCTCCTGCCGCGCGCACAGGAGGCACGCGACGTTCTTCCTGAGTCCTTGAGTGCACATGGGGCGACTGTGGATGTTGCCGCAGCCTATGAGACGGTACCCGAGACAGAACATGGGGAAGAGCTCGCTACCCAGATGATGGACGGTGCGTTTGACTACGTTACCTTTACCAGTTCCTCCACCGTCAAGAACCTCGTGCGCATGCTCGGCAATATTACGCCGCTGCAGCATACGAAGATTGCCTGCATTGGACCGGTAACAGCGGAGACCGTAAAGAGTTATGCGCTGGTGCCTGCCATGACTGCCATGACCTATACGATTGATGGACTGGTAGACTGTATAAGGGAGAGTGTAGAATGAGTATGATCCAGCGTCCGCGCCGTCTGCGCATCTCGTCCGGGATGCGCGATCTTGTGCGTGAGACAGAACTGTCGGTGCGCGATTTTGTCTATCCGATCTTTGTTGTTCCCGGGGAGAAGATCAAAGAAGAGATCCCGAGCATGCCGGGGTGTTTCCACTACTCTGTAGATCAGGTCGCAGCGCTCGCACATGAGATCGCAGCGCGTGGAATTCGCGCCGTCGAGGTGTTCGGCCTTCCTGCTTATAAGGATGAGGATGGCAGCTCTGCATGGGATATGGAGAGCCCTGTCCAGCGCGCGATCGCTGCGATCAAGGATGCTGTTCCTGACCTGCTGGTCGTCGGTGATGTGTGCCTTTGCCAGTATACGACACATGGACACTGTGGGCATCTCACGGGACACTATGTCGATAATGACAGGACACTCGCACTCCTGCAGAAGGTTGCCGTAAGTCAGGCGAAGGCGGGGGCAGACATCGTTGCACCGTCTGATATGATGGATGGACGCATCGCCGCCATCCGCGAGGCCCTTGACGAAAATAAATTTGAGAACACCTCCATCATGAGCTACGCAGTAAAGTATGCCTCGGGATACTATGGACCTTTTCGCGATGCGGCAGACAGCACGCCCGCCTTCGGTGACCGCAGGCAGTATCAGATGGATCCGGCGAATGTTCGCGAGGCACTGAAAGAGACTGCATTGGATGTGGAAGAGGGCGCTGACATCATCATGGTAAAGCCGGCTCTTGCCTATCTCGATGTGGTACGCCGTGTCTATGAGGTGACAGATCGCCCCATTGCCGTCTACAATGTCAGCGGCGAGTACGCCATGGTCAAGGCGGCGGCAGCAAATGGCTGGATTGATGAGCAGCGGATTGTTCTGGAGACACTGACAGGCATGAAGCGTGCCGGTGCAAAGATCATCATCACCTATCATGCCTTGGATGCTGCTGACTGGATGAACGGATAAGGAGGGAACTATATGCGCCACACCGAAAAATCAAGGTCTGCCTTTGACGAGGCAAAACAGTATATGCCCGGCGGGGTCAACAGTCCCGTCCGTTCGTTTGCCAATGTGGGAGGTAATCCGCTCTTTATTGCACGTGCAGAGGGGGCGTATATCTACGATATTGACGGGAACTCCTACATCGACTACGTGGGATCATGGGGTCCGATGATCGTCGGGCATGCACACCCACAGGTGGTGAAGGCTCTGCAGGAGGCTGTGACGCGCGGGACAAGCTATGGTGCACCGACGCTTATGGAGACGGAGCTGGCTAAGCTTGTCCAGTCGGTCTATCCAACCATTGAATGCATCCGCATGGTCAACTCAGGAACCGAAGCGACGATGAGTGCACTGCGACTGGCACGCGGCTATACCGGACGGGATAAAATCGTCAAGTTCATCGGATGCTACCACGGGCATAACGACAGCCTTCTCGTCAGCGCAGGTTCAGGAATGGCGACCTTCGGCGTCCCGAGTTCTCCCGGTGTGACGAAGGGGACAGCGGCGGACACGATTGCTGTTCCGTACAACGATGAGGCTGCCGTCCGCGATGTGATGGAGCGTGAGGGCGATCATATTGCCGCCGTCATCGTTGAGCCGGTTGCGGGAAATATGGGGCTGGTGCTTCCGCGTCAGGGCTATCTCTCCCTGCTGCGTGAGCTGACCGAGCAGCACGGCACGCTTCTCATCTTTGATGAGGTGATGTGCGGCTTCCGTGCGTCCTTGGGCGGTGCACAGGCTGCCTATGATATTCGCCCCGATCTCACCTGTCTCGGCAAGATCATCGGCGGCGGTCTGCCCGTTGCGGCATACGGCGGACGCCGTGAGATCATGGAGCAGATTTCCCCCTCGGGTCCCGTCTATCAGGCGGGCACACTCTCGGGCAATCCGCTCGCCATGACGGCGGGCATTGAGACGCTGAAGATCATCACGGCAGATCCTGAAGAAGGGAAGGCGGATTACAGCCGTGAGCTGACCATCAAGACGAAGAATCTCCTGCTTGGCTGGCAGTGTACGGCGAAGGAGGCAGGAGTGCCTATATGTGCGCATCAGGCGGGTTCGATGTTCGGCATCTTCTTTATTGATCGCGATGTCTATGACTATGAGGATGCCGCTGCCGCTGATCAGGATGCCTTCCGCATCTGGTTCGAGACGATGCTCGACGAGGGTGTGTATCTTGCCCCGTCCCAGTTTGAAACGGTATTCATGTCGGGAGCGCATACAGACAAAGACATTGAGCATACGATTGCCGCATCGGAGAAGGCGTTTGCCGCAGTCAAAAAAGCACGAAAATAATTTTCCTCAAAGACCTCATGCGACTGTATCGTGTGAGGTTTTTTTGTGATTTGAAACATTTGTCCGTGTGAGTGAAGTCCATTGATAGTGGAGGCAGTTCATGATATAATTCAATCGATATTATTCTCATAATTAGCAGTTGAGGCGGTGTTTCTCATTAGTGAGATGAATGTTGCGGAAGGGAAGAATAGCAAAGGAGAATCCTTTCTCAAGGGGACTTTTGTTCTGACCATCGCAGGTTTTGTGGTTAAGGTAATCGGGTCGCTGAACTGGATCTTCGTCTCCCGTATTCTGGGCGGCGAAGGTATTGGTCTCTACCAGATGGCGTTCCCCATTTATTTTTTTGCCATGACGGTCTCGCAGGCCGGTGTCCCGGTAGCGATTTCGATTATTACGGCGGAACGTGTCGCACTCAAGGATATCTACGGTGCGAAGCGTGTGTTTCGCATCTCTATGATGCTCATGGTGCTGACAGGACTGCTCTTTTCGATTTTGACCTATTTGGCGGCAGACTGGCTGATCGAGTGGCAGCTGATTCGTGATGCGCGTGCCTACAAGGCTGTGGTGGTGCTTGCCCCGACGGTCTTTTTTGTGACCCTGCTCGCCAGTTCCCGCGGGTATTTGCAGGGCTGGCAGCGCATGACGCCGACGGCGGTGTCGCAGATCGTAGAGCAGATTTTCCGCGTGGTGACCATGATTGTCCTCGCGAGTCTTCTCATGCCCTGGGGGCTGGACTACGCAGCCGCCGGCGCGTCACTCGGGGCTTTCGCAGGAGCAGTGACGGGGCTCATTGTTCTCGTCTACTTCCATATCAAACTGGAGCGGGATATTGCTCGTGATTACGGGACGGAGCTGAAACCTCTGCCGAATGTTCCTTACGAGACGCGGCTTTCGATCATTCATCGTATTTTTAAGCTGGCACTTCCGGTCTCGGCGGCGAGCATTATGCTGCCCGTGGTCTCGAATCTGGATCTGATGATTGTTCCGCAGCGTCTTGAGGCAGCAGGCTACAGCATCAGTGAGGCGACGGAGCTTTTCGGTTATCTGAACGGCATGGCCGTTCCGCTCGTCAATCTGGCGACGATCCTGACCGCATCCATGGCGATGAGTATTGTGCCCGCCATCTCAGAGTCACGCGTGCTTGGCGATCAGGCGCGCGTCTACGACCAGACGGCGGCGTCCGTACGCATTTCAAATTTCGTCTGTTTTCCCGCCTTTGTCATTGTGTTTATTTTGGCGACGCCAATTTCTTCGCTGATCTACAATGCACCGGGAGCGGGGCCTGCGGTCATGATCTCAGCGGTGAGCATCATTCTGCTCGGTCTGCATCAGGTCTCAACGGGGATTTTGCAGGGACTTGGTCATCCGACCATACCTATGGTGAACATGGTGCTCGCAGCGGCGGCAAAGATTTTTCTAAACTGGCATCTGACGGCGATCCCGTGGCTCGGCATCATGGGGGCGGCATGGGCGACGGCGGCAGATATGGGTGTCGCGGCGATCATCAATCTTTACTTTATCTACCGTTTTATCGGCTATCGTATCGAGCTCCTCCAGCTCATCAAGACGATATGTTCTGCCGGGATTATGGCATGTGCTGTCCACTTCTTCTACGCATGGACACTGGCATGGTGGGGGATTGCTGCGATCTCTACCTTTGGTGCGGTGTTCTTCGGCTGCTTCGTCTATGTGGCAGCGATGATCCTGCTGCGCGGCCTGATCGAGGAGGATCTGCGTCGTCTGCCGATGGTCGGTACGGTCGGCATCCGATTTTTACAGCGGATTGGAGTGTATAAGGCATGAAGAAAATGGCATTGATCTACAATCCGGTCTCGGGACATGCTCTCTTCAAGGGTAAGCTGGATATGCTGATCGAGCTTTTTCAGCATCACGATATCATGCTTTGCCCCTATCGCACGCGTGGGAATGGGCAGGATCAGCTCAGCCAGTTCCTCTGTGAGATTGCCCCTGCTGGCGTACTGGCGGCAGGCGGTGATGGAACGGTGCACGCAGTAGTGAATGCACTGCAGGATGCAAAGATCGACCTACCACTCGGTATCTTAGGCAGCGGAACATCAAATGATTTTGCTACGCACCTTGGGATCGGCGGAGATTGGGAGTCCTATGTGGAGCGCATCGCGGCGGATGAGTCGCGGCGCGTCGATCTGGGAGTTCTGGAAGGGCAGGGACGCTATTTTGTCAACGTCCTCAGTGCCGGTGTTCTGACAGGGATCGCCCATGAGGTGAAGTCGGCCTACAAGAATGCACTTGGCAGAATCGCCTACTATCTGAAGGGGATCGGGGAGCTTCCGCGCCTGCATTCATTTCCGGTGCGCATCACGGCGGATGGTGAGCACTATGAGGAAGAAATTTTTCTGTTCGTCATCGCCAACAGCCCTGTGGTGGCCGGGATGAAGCAGATCGGCAGCGGTATTGCGATCAATGACGGGATGCTCGATCTCCTTGCCGTAAAAAAAACAGGCCTGCCGCAGTTTATGTCTGTGGCGGCAGACCTGTTTGCCGGAAAACCGGTATCGGAGCGGGACAACATCCTGCATATACGTGCGCGGACGTTTGAGCTTGCAACGGGTGCGCAGCTCTTTAGCGATGTGGACGGGGAATGCGGACCGCGTCTTCCACTGTGTGTGAAGACCGTCCCACTCGCACTCTCCGTGTATTGCTGATCCTCTTCCTATTATTCGTTGTTTCCTAAATAGTAGGCGACAAATTGCTGCGCCGTGCGTCCACTGCGCCCACTGTGCGTCATCTCCCAACGAAGTCCCGCGATGCGCAGCTCCTCGGGTGTCAAGTGGATGCCTTTTTGTGTGAGCATGTGGTCGATGATTGCCAGGTATTCCTCTTGATCCGGCGTATGGTACTGGATGATGAGACCGAATCGATCCGATAGAGAAATCGTTTCGTTAATGCTGTCGTCACGATAGACCTCATCCTGCTCGCGCTCACGCCATGTTTCACGGATGAGATGACGACGATTGGACGTCGCGTAGATGCGTACATTGGACGGGCAGGACGATACGCTTCCTTCGATGGCAGATTTGACCGCCTTGAACTCCGTGTCAGAGTCTTCGAAGGACAGATCGTCCAAAAAGATGATAAACTTTCGTCCTGCGTAGCGACGCAGTTCGTTCATGATTGCGGGCAGATCACGCAGCTGATATTTGGTCACCTGTACGAGACGTATACTGTCTTCGTATTCACTGACCAGAGCCTTGACCGCAGAGGATTTTCCTGTCCCGCGTGCCCCAACGAGGAGTACGTGGTTGGATGGCTTGCCGAGCACGAAGGCGCGTGTGTTGCGGATGAGCAGCTCCTTCTGGTGCTGATACCCGATGATGTCCTTCATACGCGGACGCTCAAAGTGATCTACGCCGCAGATGTGATGCGCCGCACTATCCCAGCGGAATACGGAATAGGACGCTATATCTCCGCAGCCATAGCGGGCATAGAATGTTAATAATGCCTCGGCGTAGTCCTCCGTCGTCTTTGCCGCATCGAGCAGCGGCAGAATGAAGTCCTCTGTCTTATCATAGACATTTTTCGTTGGCTCGTAGTCATCCAGCGCCTCAGTCCTCAAAAATGCACTGGTCGGAAGTGTGAAGATCGGATACAGCAAAGCAATATCCTGATGGAAGATATGGCGCAGGCTGTTTCCGGGCGGCAGTCCCGTCCGCTCCATTGTTTCCGAGACAATATTTGGTGTGTGGGTAATGCTGTGGAGGAGGTAACGCGGCAGCAGATTTCCACGCAGACCGAGATTCTCTGCCGCGGCGATCAGTGCGGCGCAGCATTCACTGCGCTCCTCTTCGCCCTCATCTCCGTACATCATGGCATCTTCCAGTGCGGCGAGGACAGGATCCATGCGTAAATTATGCAGGGTGAGCAGGCTGGAAAGATTGACTTGTGGTGCCATAGAACATAGTCCTTTCTGTAACTCATTCATGATAGATCGGCGAGGAGAGAAAATCTGTGCCGCACACACTGCCGTGTTGCTGCGGCAGTGTCAACGTACGCAGCTCTGTGGCGCGTGTATCGAAGGAAAGCATTTGCTGCAGCAGAGACAACTTTGCTGGAGAGCGCGCACGCGCATCACTCGACAAAACTTCTGCCGTACGCGTGATGATCGGAAGTGGAGAGAATTTTTTGATGCGCCGTAGGAGCATCCTGCCTCTTCCATTAAATGCCAATGACCGAATGTAGAGACAGCCGGCGTGGTCAAAGTCCTCTGCCTGCGCTTTTTGCAGCCGGAGCAGGAGGTGGATGGCGAGACGTCCGATGCGGCTCTTTGGATAGCGCTTGGATGATGCATGTGTCAGCAGCTCTTCGTAGGTCTCTGCCATACGCAGTGCACGCACCAGATGGTTTTCGATCCCCTCGGATATACCGTAGATGCTGCGGAGCTCTGTGTCCGTCATGGTGAGGATCTCATAGCGCAGGAGACGCAGGAGTTCTCCGTGAGAGGGGAGTGCGTGCGGATGGGTACGGCGCAGATCACCAAGTACGTTTGGCAGGACACACGCTGCGATATGCTCCCATGGGGGAACATCCTGCCCCAGTGCTGTGCGGATGGAGGATGCACTGGTGATGCCGCTGCGCAGTCGTGTCTCTCCGTGCGCCGCTGTTTTGCGCAGCAGGGCAAGCGGAGTGATGTCTGCATCCTTGGCGTGGAGTGCGCGCAGGTACTCCATGCCGAGGATATTGTTCGGCGTACGCAGGATGCGTTCTTCGATGCCAAGCTGCTCCGCTAGGGCAGAGGAGAGTGCCGCTGCGTAGGACAGTCCCATGGAGAGTCCATGCGCAATCCTGTGCTGGATTTTTTCTGTGTCGATCTCCCGTGCAGCTCTTTCGAGCGGGGCAATGTCCGCAGCCTCTGTGCCGAAGGCAAGGTGACTGACGACGCCGAGCTGCATGAGGAGGGAGACGCCGCCGCGTGCAAAGTCCTGTGCACTACGGCAGGCAAAGACAAAAGGGAGCTCAAGTACGAGGTCAGCACCACCGTCGACAGCGTGACCTGCCCGTGTCCACTTGTCAAGAACGGCGGGCGTTCCGCGCTGCGTTATGCTGCCGCTCATGACGACGATGACGCCGTCCGTAGAGGGGAATCTTCGGCGCAGTTCACGAAGCTGCCAGGCATGACCGTGATGGAATGGATTGTATTCGGCGATTACCCCGATGACGTCCATAGTTCACCTCCCCTTTTTTCTTTTTAATTTTATCAAAAAAGAATACGTTTGTGTAGTCCTTCGTTCACAAATACAATATCTTGTATTTTCGGAATGCGAATGCTATACTAAATTCACATTTGATTGAATTTCATAGTGGAGCAAAGGATGGAGAAACAACGTGTTGTCGTCGCGATGAGTGGAGGTGTGGACAGCTCGGTCACGGCGGCACTTCTTCAGGAGCAGGGATATGAAGTCGTCGGTGTGACGATGCGTCTCTCGGAGGAGGCGCGCGACGCCGACCTCGATGGGCGCAGCTGTTGCTCTCTCTCGAGTGTGGACGATGCGCGCCGTGTCGCAGATATCTTGGGGATTCCACACTATGTGATGGACTTCACCGAGCCATTTCAGCGGCTGGTGATTGACTATTTTACGCAGGAGTACGCGCGTGGGCGCACGCCGAATCCGTGTATTGCGTGCAACCGCTATATTAAGTTTGAAGGGCTGCTGGAGAAAACACGGGCGCTTGGTGCACAGTATATTGCCACAGGGCATTATGCTCGGATCACGCATACGGAAGATGGAATCTACCATCTGCGAAAGGGCATTGATGCGGCGAAGGATCAGTCCTACGTGCTCTATCATCTGACACAGGAGATGATGGATCATGTTCTCTTTCCGCTCGGGGATTATCGCAAGGACGAGATTCGGCGTATGGCGGAGGACTATGGGCTTCCCGTTGCCCACAAGGCGGAGAGTCAAGAGCTCTGCTTTGTTCCCCGTGACGACTATAAGTCCTACCTGCGTACGCACGCACCACAGACGATGCAGACGGGGGCGATCACGGATCGTACGGGACATGTCCTCGGCACACATGAAGGCATTGCCTTTTATACCATTGGGCAGCGCAGGGGGCTCGGGATTGCGGCAGAGCATCCGCTCTACGTGACGGCATTGGATGCGTCTGAAAACCGTGTGATTGTCGGTGCATCTGATGAGGTCTTTGCACGCGCACTGACGGCGTCCGATCTGAGTTGGACACTGTCGCGACCACCACACAAACCTCGTCGTGTGCGGGCAAAAATACGCTATGGAAAACGCGAGGCAGATGCGTGGATGGAGCCACAGGGCGATGGTACTGTGGCGGTACATTTTTCCGAGCCACAGCGTGCTGTGACACCGGGGCAGTCCATTGTATTCTATGAGGGCGATGCCGTACTGGGCGGCGGCAGCATCGACCATGTGATACCATGAGCCGCTATGATGGAGAGAGGGAACAGCGATGATGAGCCATGCCATGAAAATAAAGGCCGCATGTGCCGCACTGCTCTGTGTGCTGCTGGTGCTTGCAGGGCTCTTTTGGTATTTTCGCGTTTATACGAAGACGCCGGAGTATGCGCTTCGCTCAATTGAGCGCGCCTTTGAGACGCGGGATGAGACGCTTTTTTTGCGTTATGTGCGTCTGGATGATGTCCTTGACATGGGCTATGATGACTTCATGGCCGGGACGATGGATACGGAGTTCGGTGGAGCGCATGATACGTCTGCGGCTCTGGCGGATTTTTCAAAGATGCTCAAGCCGGCGTTTATCAAAATGCTGAATGATGCGGTTCATACGTACCTGACGGAGGGCGATTGGCCGCCGGCGGATGCTGCAAAGGACGGTTCGGACGCAGAGAATATCCTGTCCCGTATCGGCCTGCGTGACCTTTCGTTCCGTGAGACGACAAATCTGACGGTGGATCAGGCAGCACATACGGCGGTGGTCGATGTCGTCGCGCATCAGGATGAAGCGGATGCGGATTTCACGTTTCAGGTTTGCCTTGCTCCTTCGGATGATGGGGATTGGCAGGTCGTATCAATACGGAATCTGTATGATTATGCAGCCTTCTTGGGCAATGCGCGCCGCCTGCGGGTTCAGCAGTATCTTGAGGAGACGGATGCCATTATTCGGCGGCATGATCAGAGCGTCAGTGCGGCACAGATGCGTCTCTATCGTGTGCTCGGCGCAGGAGCACTGGGGAATCAGACAACACGGGACATGGCACGCCAGATCATGGAGCAGGATGTCCTCGCGGACTGGCAAGGACGGCGCGAAGAGCTGAGCGCAGTTTCCGTTCCACGTACGATGCAGAGCCTCCAACAGCTGCGCCTCAAGATCTGCGATCTCCATATCGCCTACGCGGAGGGATATGCAGCGTGGATGACGGATAAGAACGCAGCGACGATCCGCTCTGCCGAGACGAATCTGCGGCAGGCAGATGTGCTCGAGGGAGAGGCAACCTTCCTGGCGCAGCGCGCACGGCGTCTGTTTTCCGATGCGGAAGAGTGAGGAGAGATAGGATGCTCGATTCGAGCAATGATACCGTGGCGATCCTCTACGACATAGAGAATGCGCCGATTGAAATGCTTCAGTATACCATTGACATCGCACAGCGTTACCAGCCATGCCGCATGATCGTCGTCTCGGATTGGGAGGCACATCCCGATCAGAAGCGTTGGGATCGGCTCATGGAGTCCCCGGACTTTACCTTTCGACAGATCAGCCGTACGTTTCTGGGAAAAAATTCCCTGGATTCTGCCCTCTATGACTCGGCGCAGATCCTCTATCAAGAGGGGGTGCGCAAGTACTTTATCATTACGACGGATTCCGACTTTGTACGTATTGCTGAGTCACTGAATTCCGAGGATCCATCGTACATCATCGGTATTGGAACAAAGCAGGCAAGTGAGGACTTGCGCAACGCATACAACGAGTTCTTTGTATATCCGCCGCCAACCGAGAAGGAGCAGAAGGCAGCACGGAAAAAGAAGGAGAAGAAAACGGAGGAAAACGTGGCAAAGAAGAAAGCAGCAGAAGAAAAGACGACGAAGAATAATGCAAAAGTAAACGCAGAAACAGCGGGGAAGGCACGCGAGCAGAAAAAACGCACGACAGCTGCGGCGAAGAAGAAAGACGCGGCAGAACACACGGCAGAGGCACCAACACAAAAGGCACCTGCGCCCAAGGAGACAAAGAAGACGACATCCAAGGCAAAAGCGGCGCCTGCGGCAAAGGAAGCAACGCCGAAGAATGAGGCGGGCAACGCTTTCATGAATGGATTTCTCACTGTTCGTCTGCCCAAGAGCCTGCGTGCATCCCTCGACCGCAAGGTGCTTGAAGAGGAAGTCTCTCTGGACGAACTTGTGACGTATCTCCTCATGCGCGGTCTCTCAGCAAAATGATGGAGGGCTTGCCATGGCGAACAGCAAGGAGCGTGTTCTGCTTTATCAGTTTCCCGCAGATCAGGCGGAGTTGATTACGGGTGTACTGCGTCCGATGGGAGTGGGCGTTCAGATCCTTTCGCCGGATGCATGGCGTGAGAAGGTCGGCTATCTCCTTGGCCGCAAAGGTTTTTTGAAGCAAACGGCGCAGGAGGGGGATGTGTTCTCATTTCCGCATCGTGTGATGCTGCTGGATGGGGTGAAGGGGAAGCGCCTGACACAGGTTCTCCGTGCCGTGGAGGATGCGGGCGTTCCACATATCACTTACAAATCATCCATTACACCGTACAATACGCTGTGGACACTGCGCTATCTGTGTGAGCACATGGCGAAGGAACACGGCGGCAGAGTGCCTATAGAAGGGAATATAGAATGAGGAAAATTCTTGCCTGCCTATTTTGTCTGACGTTGTTCCTTGTGGGAGGCTGTGGGGCTCCTGTGCAGGAGAAAAGTGAGCCGCTCCCGAAGCTGACCATCGGACTGATGCCCGATACGGACTCAATTCCGTTCATTATTGCAGCGGAACGCGGCTACTTTGCCGAGGAAGGCGTTGAGGTAGAGCTGCAGCCGTTCAAGAGTGCAATGGATCGTGATGCGGCACTGCAAAGCGGAAATCTCGATGGAGCAGTGTCTGACCTTCTGGCTGTGATTTTCGCCCGTTCCGGCGGGTTCGATGTCCGCGCCGTTTCCTATACAGACGGCAATTACAATCTCGTTGCATCCGATGGAGCGGGGATTACATTCCCTGCCGATCTGCGCGGCAAGGAGATCGCCGTTTCCAAGAACACGATCATCGAGTATGTGACGGATGAGATTCTCGCTGCCAACGGGATGCGTGAAGAGGATGTCGCAAAGGTTGTCATTCCGCAGATTCCGGTACGTCTTGAGATGCTCCGCAGCGGAAATCTCGGAGCGGCAGTTCTGCCTGAGCCGATGGCGAGCGTCGCGGCGGCATCGGGCAGCCACTATGTGATCGGCTCGGGTGATCTCGGTATCAATCCGGGGGTAATCGTCTTTTCCAAATCCGCCCTTCAGGATGAGGAGAAATCCATTCGGGCGATGTATCGTGCCTACAATAAAGCAGTCGACGATCTGAACAATACGCCGCAGTCCGAGTATCTGGACCTCGTCGTGGAGCGGAGTGGATTCCCGCCTGCGGCGAAGGATGTTCTCGTGCTGCCGTCCTATCGTCATGCGGGAAGTCCGGCAGAGTCGGATGTGACGGAGGCTGTGCGTTGGGTGACGAGTAAGGGAAATGCAGCCGCCTACGGCTATGATGATCTGGTCTCTCGCCTCCTGTCGGAGGAGAAGTAATGCCCTATCTCTCCCAGACGAATGCGCCCATTGAGGAGGCACTTGTGCGGATGAAGCGGGCACGCCTCGTTCCGTTCGATGTACCGGGGCACAAACGCGGCCGCGGCAATCCGGAGCTGGCTGCGTTCCTCGGGGCTGCCTGTCTTGATGTCGATGTAAACTCGATGAAGATGCTCGACAATCTCTGCCATCCCGTCTCCGTGATTCGTGATGCAGAGCATCTGGCGGCAGAAGCATTCCGTGCCGCCCATGCTTTTTTCATGGTCAGCGGGACGACGGGCTCAGTGCAGGCAATGATCCTATCGACGGTAGGACGCGGTGACAAGATCATCATGCCGCGCAATGTCCATCGCAGTGCCATCAATGCACTGATTCTCTGCGGCGCTGTGCCGATCTATGTCAATCCCGGCATCGAGGATACACTTGGGATTGCGCTCGGGATGCGCACGGACGATGTCGCAGCAGCAATGGAGCGCCATCCGGACGCCAAGGCGGTATTTGTCAACAATCCGACCTATTACGGCATCTGCTCGGATTTGCGTGCCATTACGGAAAAAGCGCATGCCCGCGGGATGAAGGTATTGGTCGATGAGGCACACGGTACGCACCTCTATTTCAGTGATCGACTTCCAACGGCGGCGATGGATGCGGGCGCGGATATGGCCGCGATCAGCATGCACAAGTCCGGCGGCTCGCTGACGCAGAGCTCCATTCTTCTCTGTGCGGATACGATGCCGCTCGGATATGTCCATCAGATCATCAATATCACACAGACGACGAGTGCCTCGTATCTGCTTCTCGCGAGTCTTGATATCAGCCGCCGCAATTTGGCACTGCGCGGCCGTGAAGTGATCGACCGCATCATCGGACTTGTCGCCTATGCTCGTGATGAGATCAACGCCATCGGAGACTACTATGCCTATGGGCGTGAGTTGATCGACGGCGATGCCGTGTATGACTTCGATACGACGAAGCTGTCCATCTTTACGCGTGCAACGGGGCTCGCCGGCATCGAGGTCTATGACATCCTGCGCGATGATTATGACATCCAGACCGAGTTCGGGGATATCGCAAACTTGCTTGCCTATGTTTCCGTCGGCGACCGTCCGAAGGATATTGAACGGCTTGTCGCGGCACTGGCGGAGATCCGTCGGAACTATCGCAAGGATCCCTCCAAGACGCTCAAGATGGAGTATATCGATCCCGTGGTGGTCTGCGGCCCGCAGGATGCGTTCTATGCGGAGAAGGAGTCCCTGCCCATCCAAGAGACGAAGGGACGTATCTGTGCCGAGTTTGTCATGTGCTATCCTCCCGGTATCCCGATCCTTGCACCGGGGGAGGAGATCACGGACGAGATTCTGACGTATATCCGCTATGCGAAGAAAAAGGGCTGTCAGATCACAGGACCGGAGGATATGAGTATACAGCGTCTCAATGTAATGACGGAGAGATAGGCCATGGAATTTTGGTATACGGAAGAACATACACCGAATGTGCGGTTCTCCATCCGCGTAGATCGTCAGCTCTACAGTGGACAGAGTGAGTTCCAGCGCATTGACGTATTCGAGTCGCCCGAGTTCGGGCGATTTTTGACGCTTGACGGCTATATGATGCTCACAGAGAAGGATGAGTTCATCTATCATGAGATGATCACTCATGTACCGATGTGTGTGCATCCGGAGGCAGAGAACATTCTCGTGATCGGCGGCGGGGACGGGGGGACGGTACGAGAGCTGCTGCGCTACCCGTCGGTGCGGCATATTGATCTCGTGGAGATCGATGAGATGGTGATCGATGTCTGCCGTGAATATCTTCCGTCGACGGCGGCAGGGCTGGATGATCCGCGCGTGAGCATCCACTGTGAAGACGGGCTGCGCTTTGTGCGCCGACCGGTCGATGTCTATGATCTCATTATTGTGGATTCGACGGATCCTTTTGGGCCGGGAGAGGGACTGTTCACCAAGGAGTTTTATGGCAACTGCTTCAAGGCTCTCAAAGCTGACGGCATCATGATCAACCAGCACGAAAGCCCCTTTTACGAGCAGGACGCCTATGCCATGCAGCGGATGCACAAGCGCATTGTTCATTCGTTCCCATACAGCCGCGTCTATCAGGTGCATATTCCGACGTATCCGTCGGGCCATTGGCTGTTTGGCTTCTCATCCAAGAACCGCCGCCCCGTGGAGGGCGTCGATTTTGCACGATGGAAGGCACTCGGCATTCGGACGCGCTACTACAATACGCAGCTTCATGCAGCAGCATTTGCTCTGCCGAACTATGTGGAGGAGATACTCGAAGATGTGGAACCGCAACGTTGAAACATTTCTCGGCTGCGATAACACCTATGAGGAGAGCCATATCGTCCTCGTTGGTGCGCCGTTTGACTCGACGACCTCCTATCGTCCGGGCACGCGATTTGCTGCGCGCACGATGCGGGCGGAGTCATATGGACTGGAGACGTACAGCCCATATCAGGAACTCGATCTTGAGGACGCACGCGTCTTTGACGGGGGGGATTTGGAGCTGCCCTTTGGCGATACCGAACGAGCATTAGCGATGATTGGGGAGCGCGCAGAGACGATCCTGCACAGCGGAAAGCTGCCCTTTCTGATCGGCGGGGAGCATCTGGTCAGCCTCCCCGCAATCGAAGCTGCGGCAAAGCGGTACCCCGATCTCTCCATCATTCACTTCGATGCACATACTGATCTGCGCGTAGAATATCTCGGCAACAAACTTTCCCATGCGACCGTTATCCGCCGTGCGTGGGATCTGCTCGGCGATGGGCGCATCCATCAGTTTGGGATACGCAGCGGCGAACGTGCGGAATGGCAGTGGGCACGGGCAGGGCATACGGATCTCCATCCATTTACCTTTGCAGGCCTCTCGGATGTGATTGCCGGCCTCCACGGACGTCCTGTCTATCTGACGATTGACCTCGACGTCCTCGATCCCTCTGTCTTCCCCGGTACGGGAACGCCGGAGGCAGGTGGTGTCACGTTCATCGAACTGATGAAGGCGGCACTCTCCGTTGTGCGTGGATGCAGGGTTGTCGCATGCGACATGGTGGAGCTCTCGCCGCCGCTTGATACCAGCGGTACATCGACGGCAACGGCACTTAAGCTCCTACGGGAGATTCTGCTCGCACTCTCGGCAGATTTTATCCGTCCGCCACAGGTGTAGTGATTTCCGTTTGATACCGATGAAGTGATTTGTTATAATAGCGAGGAAACTGCGACTAAGGGAATCGCTGATAAAACGAGGTGTGCCGGATGGTCGTACCGCATTTATCAGTGCTTCCCGAAGCATGGAAAGATGGTGGAGTCTATGAAGGTAACGGAACAGGATCTCAGGGTAACCGCGCATCTCTCGCGTCTTTCGATTCCGACCGAGGAAAAGGAAGAGGCACTGGCGTCTCTGGGAGACTTTCTCTCGTACGTGGATAATCTCTCGCGTGTTGATACGGAAGATGTGCAGCCGACGACGTATGCACTGCCCATCGAGAATGTCTTTCGAGCAGACGAGGTGCGCCCGTCTCTTTCCAACGAGGCGGCGCTTTCGAATGCACCGCTGCAGGAGGACGGGTATTTCAAAGTGCCGAAGGTACTCGAAGGGTAAGGAGGGGCTGTTTTGAGTCTATATGAAAAACCGGCGCATGTCCTGCACGATATGCTCGCGCGCAACGAGATCAGCGCCCGTGAACTGACCGAGGACGTGCTTTCGCGCATGGATGCCGTAGAGGGCGATGTCGGCGCATACCTTCTGGAAACACGCGAGGGTGCGCTTGCTCAGGCGGATGCCGTGGATGCAAAACGTGCCGCCGGAGAGAAGATTCCGTTCCTCGCAGGGATTCCGGGTGCTGTTAAGGATAATATCTGCACCATCAGTGTACGCACGACAGCTGCGTCCAAGATCTTGGAGAACTTTGTTCCGCCCTATGATGCGACGGTCATGACGAAGCTGCACGCAGAGGACGCCGTCATTCTCGGAAAGACGAATCTCGATGAGTTTGCCATGGGCGGCTCGACGGAAAACTCCGCCTTTCAGCCGACGCACAACCCTTGGGACACGGCACGTGTTCCCGGCGGGTCGTCGGGCGGCAGTGCCGCTGCCGTGGCATCGGGAACGGCAATTTGGGCACTCGGCAGTGATACCGGCGGGTCGATTCGTCAGCCCGCATCGTTCTGCGGTATTGTCGGATTGAAGCCGACCTATGGGCGCGTGTCTCGCTACGGTCTGATGGCGTATGCGTCATCACTCGATCAGATCGGACCGCTCACACGCGATGTCACGGATGCAGCCCATCTCATGAACGTAATTGCAGGGCATGATCCGATGGACTCGACGGCGAGCCGCGCCGATGTCCCGGACTATACACAGGCACTCCGTGCAGATGTCAAGGGGCTGAAGATCGGACTCCCAAAGGAATATTTTATTGACGGAATGGATCAGGAGGTTGAGGCATCCGTCCGCAAGGCGATTGCGGATATGGAGGCGATGGGGGCAGAGGTTCGCGAAATCTCCCTCCCGCATACGGACTATGCCGTCTCCACCTACTATCTGATTGCACCTGCAGAGGCTGCGACGAATCTGGAACGCTATGACGGGGTCAGCTATGGCGCACGGGTGGACGGAGAGGATCTCGTCGATATGATGACGCGGACGCGCACGGAGAAATTCGGCGCGGAGGTAAAACGACGCATCCTCATCGGAAACTATGCACTCTCCGCCGGATATTACGATGCGTACTACCTCAAGGCACTGAAGGTGCGGACGCTCATTCAGCAGGACTTTACGCGAGCCTTTGAGCAGGTGGATGTCATCATGACACCGACAGCACCGACACCGGCGTATCGCATCGGTGAAATGACGAGCCCCCTACAGATGTATCTGCAGGATATTTCGACCGTTCCACTGAATCTCGCGGGGCTCCCCGGGATCTCCGTCCCTTGCGGCTTCACTGCGGCGGGACTTCCGATCGGACTTCAGATCATCGGTCGTCCGCTGGCGGAGGAGACGATCCTGCGTGCGGCGTTTGCCTATGAGCAGGGGCATGATTTCCATACGAAAATGGCGCCGATTGGAGGAAGGGCATGAAATACGAAACCGTCATCGGCCTTGAGATTCACTGCGAGCTCAAGACAAAGACCAAGATCTTCTGCGGCTGTGCTACGGGGTTCGGAGCTCCGCAGAACACACATGTCTGTCCCGTCTGCCTCGGTCTGCCCGGCGTTCTCCCTGTCGTCAACCGTGAGGTCGTCCATTTCGCCATCAAGGCGGGGCTGGCGACGAACTGCACGATTAACGGATACAGCAAGTTTGACCGCAAGAATTACTACTATCCGGATTTGCCGAAGAACTTCCAAACCTCGCAGTACGACCTGCCTATCGCCGAACATGGCTGGGTGGATATCGATACGGAAGAGGGGAAGAAGCGCATTCGCCTGACGCGCATCCACATGGAGGAGGACGCAGGAAAACTCGTTCACTCCGGTACGACGATTAAGGATTCTGCTTCGTCCAATGTGGACTACAACCGCACCGGCGTTCCTCTGCTTGAGATTGTCTCCGAGCCCGATATGTCCTCAGCCGAGGAAGCACGTGCCTACATGGAGAAGATCAAGTCGATCATGGAGTATATCGACGTCTCGAACTGCCGCATGGAGGAGGGAAATCTCCGCGCGGACATCAACGTGTCCCTGCGTCCTGTCGGCTCAGATCAGCTCGGTATACGGACGGAGATGAAAAACATCAACTCCTTCAAAGCGTTGGAAGATGCGATCAACTATGAGATCGAGCGTCAGACGGAGGTGCTCGAGGACGGCGGACACATTGTGCAGGAGACACGCACGTGGGATCCAGAGCGTGGTATGACACTCTCCATGCGCAGCAAAGAGGAGGCGCATGACTACCGTTATATGCCGGAGCCAGATCTTCCGCCCATCGTGACGAGTGAAGAGGA
Source organism: Selenomonas sp. oral taxon 478 (assembly GCF_001189555.1). Taxonomy (NCBI): domain Bacteria; kingdom Bacillati; phylum Bacillota; class Negativicutes; order Selenomonadales; family Selenomonadaceae; genus Selenomonas; species Selenomonas sp. oral taxon 478. The sequence continues at coordinate 2,010,611 of NZ_CP012071.1, forward strand.
GATTGAGGCGGTGCGGCGTGAGCTGCCGGAGCTGCCGGACGCCCGTCGCGTGCGTCTGATGGACGAGGCAGGACTCTCCGCATACGATGCGGGCATCATCACGAGCTCGCGTGCGATGGCTGAGTACTATGATGCCATTGTTGCAACAGGAGCGGATGCGAAACTGGCGGCAAACTGGCTGATGGGCGATCTCTCCAAGAACCTGAACGCAGAAGGGAAAACGATCGAGGACTCTCCTGTCGATGCAAAGCGCCTCGGCGAGATGATTCTCCTCATCGCCAAGGGGACGATTTCGTCTAAGATCGGCAAAACCGTGTTCAAGGAAATGTGGACATCTCCTGATGCTCCCGAGAAGATCGTCAAGGACAAGGGGCTCATCCAGATTACGGACACCAAGGAGATCGAAGGCATCGTCGATCAAGTCATCGCTGCCAATGCAAAGGCGGTAGAGGACTACAAGGGCGGCAATAAAAAGGCGATCGGTGCCTTGGTCGGACAAGTGATGAAACAGTCCAAGGGCAAGGCAAACCCGCAGATGGTCAATGAACTTTTAGCAAAAAAACTTGGCTGAGAAAGCAAGCAGTCTTTTCCGCAGGGGAAAGGCTGTTTTTCTCAAAAGGAGAGACTGCCATGCAGTATAAGACTGCGATTTTCGATTTGGACGGCACGTTGATCAATTCGCTTGAAGATTTGGCAGACAGTGCCAATGCTGTCCTGTCAGCATATCATTTTCCGACGTATGCAGCGGAGAAGTATCGATATTTTGTCGGAAATGGGACACAGAAACTAATTGAGCGGATTCTGCCGCCGCATCAGGCGGAGGACGCAGCATTTGTCCATCGTTTTATGGCAGAGTACAAAGAACGCTATGCTGAAAACCTCCTGCATAAGACCGTTCCCTATGACGGTATTATGGAGATGCTGGAGGAGCTTTGCCGTCGCGGTATTCCATTGGCTGTCTGCACGAATAAACATCAAAGTGCGGCAGAACGCATCATCACGGCACTGTTTCCTCCGCATATGTTTCGGGAGATCATCGGTGATCGGGAGGGACTTCCGCGAAAACCGGATCCAACGAAAGTGCTGCACATCATGAAAGAGTTTAGCGTTACGGGGCAGGAAACAGCGTACTTCGGAGACAGCTCGGTCGACATGGACACCGCAAGCAATGCAGAAACGCTTGCGGTGGGCGTTCTCTGGGGATTTCGCACGGAGCAGGAGCTCCGGGAACACGGCGCGGATGTGCTCCTCAATACTCCGATGGAACTATTTGAAAAGGTGACGTTTCGAGAGGCATGAAAAAAACACAAAAGGCGCAGACACGCGTGCAGATGGTTCCCGTACGTCGAGGGGGAGTCTATGAGATTTGCATCGACCGGCTCGGAACGAGCGGCGAGGGCGTCGGGCGATATGATAACTTTACCGTATTTGTCCCTAATGCACTTCCCGGCGAACGGGTCACGGTACGCATGGAGGAGGTAAAAACCTCCTATGCCCGTGGACGTTTGACGGAAATTCTTCAGCAGAGCAATGATCGCATCACACCTTTATGCAGCCTTTATGAGGAGTGCGGCGGCTGTCAGCTCCAGCATCTCTCCTATGCGGCACAACTGCGCGCAAAGCGTCAGCAGGTGATTGATGCACTGTCTCATATCGGCAAACTTCCTCATGTCTCGGTCAGGGAGACCCTTGCGGCACAGTCACCGTGGAACTATCGCAATAAAATGCAGTTTCCCGTCGGCCTCGCTAAGGGGAAAATCGTCGTTGGCTGTTTCGCGCAGGGAAGCCATACGATCATCGATACGGAGAACTGTCATATTCAGCGTGAACCGAATAATGCGCTTGCCAATGCCGTACGCGCTATTGTCGCGCAGCTTCGCATTCCTGTCTACAATGAGGACACACACAAGGGCATCCTGCGTCACATCGTTGGGCGTGTCGGGCAGAATGGCGACCTTATGGCGGTGATCGTCACAGCGACCAAACAGCTGCCACGCGCAAAGGATTTTGTTCGACTGCTGCGAGAGCGATTGCCGAACCTCGTCAGTGTACATCAAAACATCCAGACTTATCGGAACAATGTCATCATGGGACGCGACACTGTGCTCCTCTGGGGAAAACCGACCATCCTCGATGCGCTCGGACGGCTGCATTTTCACATTTCACCGCGATCCTTTTTTCAGGTCAATACGCAGCAGGCTGAACGTCTCTATGAACAGGCACTTGCCTATGCGGATCTCCATGGGACAGAGACCGTCATTGACGCCTACTGCGGCACAGGGACAATCACCCTTTTTCTTGCCCAGAGAGCACGTAAGGTCTACGGCATCGAAATCGTGCAGCCTGCCATTCTCGATGCACGAAAGAATGCCCGCGATAACCATGTCAAAAATGCAGAGTTTATCGTCGGCGATGCGACAAAAGTCATGCCGGCACTCTACAAACAGGGGATTCGTCCGGATGTCGTTGTCGTGGACCCGCCGCGTGCGGGCTGCACGCCGACCGTCCTCCAAACCTTCGCCGATATGAAGCCGCAGCGCATCATCTACATCTCGTGCAATCCCGCCACTCTCGCACGTGACCTAGCCATACTGAAAGAACACGGTTATCATGCGAAGGAAGTACAGCCGGTCGATCTGTTTCCACAAACTTCGCACGTCGAGACCATCACGAAATTGTCACGAGACATTCCAGCAGCCAAATGAACGGGTTAAATGTAATATCTCTTGTAGATTCCTAGGGAATTGTTTATAATAGTAGCAGTGTATCTTCTTCTATTCGAGAGGTTTTTTCATGAAGCGGTTTCCGCTCTTTGTTCTGATGATCGCGACGCTGTTTCTCGTGGCTGCCACGGGGGCGGCGTATCTGTCCGTCGGACGGCAGAGTACGGCACTTGCACGCCGCCCGCTGCAGGAGATTGTGGCATATACGACGCTGCCGACGGAGGCTGCGGCAGCACTGTCTGAGGCGTACGAGAAGGAGTATAATATCCGTGTCAGTTTCGTTCCTCTATCCGCAGAGCAGATACAAAAGCGCCTGGAGGAGCAGGCCGAAAATGGCGTGAGTGCGCCGGCAGCGCTTGTCCTTGCAGACCGCGAGGTGCTCGATCGCGCAGCGGCAGCAGGGTATCTTGTGCCCTATCAGTCCGAGCGGAGCGATCAGGTCGCCGATCAATTTCGTCAGCCCGATGGGTATTGGACGGGTGTGTGGTATGATCCGATCGTCTTTGCAATAAATCAAGACTATCTACGCACGCATCTCGATCTTCCAGACTCGTGGCAACTGTTGGCGCAGCAGAAGGATATACGCATCGGTACGACGGATTTTATGGCGGCTGATGCCTTATCAAATCTCCTTTACAGTATGATTGCTGAGTACGGTGAACAACGCACCTTCGCTATTTGGCGCAGGATTCAGCCGCAGATCATGCAATATTCCCGCTATTTGCATACGCCCGTACGGCAGGCGGGGATGGGGGAGGTCGATGTCTCGGTTGCTGTTCTCAGTGAGACGCTCCGCTATATTCACGATGACTATCCCATCCGTGTGCTCTATCCGACGGATGGGACGGCGGCGGTGATTTACGGTACAGGGGTTGCATTTCGCGCGGGCAAGCACGATGTGCAGGCGGCGGAGGATTTTGCCGACTGGCTGCTGACGGATGAGGCGCAGCTGGCGCTGGCACGGCAACATATCTATTTTTTGACGACCAACCCCGTGACGCTGTCCTATCGGATGTTTGCGGGAAAGAATATCAATATTTTTAAGAGTAAGCCGTATTATAGCCCAGCAGAGAAGAAGATCCTTCTCGATCGTTGGGTCAAACAGGTGCGGTTCTATGAAGAGTAGTTGTGGGGGAATGTAACCAGTGAAAGCAGGTTTTATCAGCCTTGGCTGTGCAAAGAATTTGGTTGATACAGAGGTTATGCTCGGCATTATGCGTGAGCATGGCATCGATATTACCAATGATCCGTCAGAGGCAGATATCCTGATTGTCAATACGTGTGCCTTTATTCAGTCGGCAAAAGAGGAGTCGATCACGACGGTGCTCGGGATGGCGGACTACAAGGAGACGGGGCGCTGCCGCAGTCTCATCGTAGCGGGCTGTCTTGGACAGCGGTATGGGCAGCAGCTTCTCGATGAGATCCCGGAGGCAGATGCCATCATCGGGACGGGAGCGTGGAGCCGTATCATGGAGGTGATCGAGGCGACGCTCAAGGGGCGTCGCCTGCTCATCGCGGGGAAGGATGATACGATCTACGATGCCAAGACACCGCGCCTGCGGACGACACCGAACTATACGGCGTATGTCAAGATTGCGGAGGGGTGCGATCATCGCTGTGCGTTCTGTGCGATTCCGCTCATACGCGGGAGCTTCCGCAGCCGTCCAATGGAGGATATCGTAGCGGAGGGACGTGAGCTCGCCGCTGCCGGTGTTCGCGAGCTGGTTCTCATCGCGCAGGACAGCGCAAACTATGGGCTGGATTGCTATCAAAAGCCAATGCTGCCGACGCTTCTGCGCGAGCTTGCAAAGATCGACGGAATTGCGTGGATTCGTGTGCTATACAGCTATCCAAAGTATTTTACCGATGAGCTGATCGAGGTCTTTGCCACTGAGCCAAAGGTGGTCAAGTATGTCGATCTGCCTCTGCAGCATGCGCATGATGCCGTGCTGCGTTCGATGAATCGTCCCGATACACGGGCGGGGATGGAGGAGCTGATCGCAAAGCTGCGGGCACGCATCCCGGGAGTCGCGATTCGCTCGACATTCATCGTTGGATTCCCTGGGGAGACCGATGCCCAGTATCAAACGCTGCGTCGCTTTGTGGAGAAGCAGCGATTCGATAAGGTGGGAATCTTTACCTACTCCGAGGAGGAGAACACTGCCGCGGCGGCAATGGGGAAGAAGGTTTCCGAAGAGGTGATGCAGGAGCGTTACCATGACCTCATGAGTCTCCAGAGTAAGATCTCCGAGGAGATCAATATCGGGCTGGAGCATCAGGAGTTGGATGTTCTCATCGAGGGACATGACGCGGAGCAGTCGGGGATTGCCGTGGGCCGTTCCTACCGCGAGGCACCTGAGGTGGATGGCCAGATCTATATCGAAGGTGATGCAGAGAGTGCACCGGGCGAGATTGTCCGCGTGCGTCTCCTTCAGGGCTTTACATACGATATTGTCGGAGAGAGGGTGCAGTGATGCCGGAGAGAGAACGGCTGCCGGATATTGTTGGGCAAATGCTCTGTGCAAAAGGCTATACAATCTCCTGTGCGGAGTCCTGCACGGGCGGGCTGCTCACGAGTACGCTCACAGACGTGCCCGGCAGTTCTGCGTACGTCATGGGGAGTGTCGTATCCTACTCAAACGACGTGAAGTCCCGTATCCTGCACGTGGCGGAGGAAACGCTTGCCGCGCACGGTGCTGTCTCTCCGGAGACGGCGCGGGCAATGGCAGAGGGGGTACGCGACCTCATGCAGACAGATATCGGCGTCGGCATCACGGGGATCGCCGGTCCCAGCGGCGGGTCTCCCGAAAAGCCGGTCGGACTGGTCTACATTGCTGTATCTGCTCCGGGAAAGACTTCGGTGGAAAAAAATGTATTTTCTGGCGTGCGCGCTGAGATTAAGCGTGCCGCCGTCCATAAAGCTCTTGCCATGGTGCAGGAGATGATTAGGGAGATGGATAAATGAAACGCTATCAAAAACTCGTCGCTGTTCTTTCGCTCTCAGCAATGCTCTGCGGCAGCTCCTATGCCGCAGCGGCTGATGTGTCGGCGGGGACAGAATCAGCGACACCGGCGGCAACACAGACGATTGCCCCCGATGCGCTGACATACTCCTATGAGAGTAAGACATACGGCTACCGTATCATGTGTCCGCAGAAACCCGTCGGAGTGATTCCGGCGTCGGCGCTCTATGACGACCGCGAGGGCGAGATTCTCATTTTTGACAATGAGGAGTACAATATCAAGTATGCGTGGGCGGTTTTTGTCAATGCATTCTCCGATACGTCCGTACCGAATCTCAACACGATCAATCCAGAGGATGCAGTGAACCTGCTGGAACGTATTCAGCACAGCAACGGATACGAGGGGATCATGCTGATCAATCTCTCGGATACAAACAAGGCGATCTTTGCCATGACGGCAAAGGAAGTCGATATTGACGAGAATGGCGATGGCGTCGTCGACGCGACGGCGAAGGCGGACAATCAGACAGCAGTGATGTTCTTCCGTGGGGCAAACGGACAGCGGTATGGGCTCGAGCTCATTGATAATCCGACGCTCCGTGCGAAGTCCGTAGCAACGTTTATGGCGGGCGCGCGTACCATGCAGTAAGTGACGTGGGCCGAGAGAGAAAGAAGGAGAACAGACTCATGAAGATGTCATCCAAAAACACAATGCTGACGGCGGCTGTGCTCGTCGCACTGACCTCCGGTACAACCTATGCAGCGACCCCCGGGACGGTGGACTCGCAGGATCTCTTCCATGCGAATCGACTGGTGACGGATCGTGCCAATGCACCGGCGGTGGAGGAACGTGCTGATGCTGACCACTATGAGGCATCGATCTCCAGGCAGCAGAAGGATGCTGCTGTTCGTCCGCTTGGCACGGCACCTGCCAAGAATACACCGCAGGTGACACGCCTCCGCTGGGAGACGGTGGATGAGGGGATCGCAGAGCGCAATAAGGAGCAGCCTTCGTTCACACTCGCTGCGCAGAAGGCGCAGCCCGTTATCATTACAGCAGCAGATGTCAAACGTGAGCAGAAGCTCGCCGCGAAGGAAGGCCGCCCACCGCAGGAGCTTGTCGGTGATGTAAATCTGAAGCGCGGCCCGATGCCCGTTGCAGTGCGTCAGGAATCATCACCCGCGCCGCAGCAAGCACCGATGCAGACACCTCCTCCCCAGGAGCATGTCGTTCCGATGCCGCCGCCCGCCGCTCCAGCCGCTGTGCAGGCACAGCTTCCGCCTCAGCCAGCAGATGCTGAAGGCAGACCCGAGCGTCCCCGGTATCAGCAGCTGCCGCGTGAGTTCGCGCTGAATGCACCCGCTACCTCACCCGCTGTGCCGCAGCAGCCGCAGGAGTTTTCCACTGTGGGAGAGACGGAGTCGCATCTTGCACCGCCGATCACAGAGGACATGTCCCCCGCGCCCGAGTACACGGTGCGTCCTGACGGCGTTCCCGCATTCTCGTCGGCAGTGCCTGTGTCGCCTGCCGCAGAGAGTCTGGATGGAATCTCGGATGAGGTGCGCCGGCATATCCTTGCGGGACAGCTCGCGATGCAGGTACAGCTGAAGCGCGATGCGAGCATCGCGGGGGTGCAGGCCCTGACGCGTGCGCTGCGTGAGAGCACGAAACTCACGCGAATGCAGAAGGTGGACTTCCTCATTGGCTTTGGCCGAGCCCTGCATCAGAGCGGTCTGCCGCGTCAGCAGGAGTCGTTGCTCATCAAGACGATTGCAGAGGCATTCTAATACGCCTATTCTATGGGATATTCGGTGGAGGAGCTAGATGAAACAGTTTCATATTGCGGTGATTGCAGGAGACGGGATCGGCCCTGAGGTCATTGCTGAGGGGAAAAAGGTATTTTCGGGAATTGCACAGATGGACGGGACGTTCTCTGTCACATTTGAGGACTTTCCATGGGGATGTGAGTACTACCTGAAGTCCGGCGAGATGATGCCGGAAAACGGGCTCGATCTCCTGCGCGGTTACGATGCAATCTATCTGGGGGCTGTGGGCTATCCAGGTGTACCGGACCATGTGTCTCTCGGTGATCTCCTGCTTCGCATCCGCCGTGGTTTTGATGAATACATCAATTTACGTCCTGTACGCCTCCTGCACGGTGCTCCGTGCCCGCTTGCGGATATTTCTCCACGTGATATCGATATGATCGTGGTGCGCGAGAACAGTGAAGGGGAGTACGCGAATGTTGGTGCACGGCTCTATCCCGGGACACCGCGTGAGACCGCACTCCAGACGGGGGTATTCTCACGGCACGGATGTGAGCGCGTCATCCGTTATGCCTACGAACTGGCGCGACGTGAGAAGCGCACGCTTACCTCGATTTCCAAGGGGAATGCACTGCGATACTCGATGGTGTTCTGGGATGAGATCTTTGCCGAGATTGGGAAGGAGTATCCCGATGTTGAGACACATAGCTTGCTTGTCGATGCGGCAAGCATGTTCTTCGTCAAAGATCCGAAGCGGTTCGGCGTCGTTGTGACGAGCAATCTCTTCGGCGATATTCTCACCGATCTCGGTGCGGCGATTGCGGGCGGGATGGGGCTCGCAGCCGGGGCGAATCTCAACCCTGAGCGACGCTATCCGTCGATGTTCGAGCCGATTCACGGGAGTGCTCCTGATATTGCAGGGCAGGGGATCGCGAATCCATTAGCCTCGATCTGGTCAGTTGCACAGATGCTCGACTTTCTTGGTGAAACAGAGTGGTCAGAGCGCGTGCTCCGTGCCATCGAGACGCTGCTCGTGGAGAAAAAGACGCTGACGCCGGATCTTAGCGGAACGGCACGTACATCAGACATTGGACATGCAGTACTCGATGTTCTGGCACGCTGAATCATACAGAATATGCGGGGGGTTCAAGCGCCCTCCGCTCTATTTATATGGATGGAGTGTATAGTCATGGCACAGCAAATACGAAAAGCGGTTATTCCGGCAGCAGGATATGGAACACGATTCCTTCCTGCGACGAAAGCGACACCGAAGGAGATGTTGCCCATTGTCGATAAGCCGACCATCCAGTATATTGTGGAGGAAGCCCTTGCAAGCGGTATCGAGGATATTCTGATTATCAGCGGTCATGGGAAACGCGCCATCGAGGATCATTTTGACTCCGCGCCGACACTCGAGCACGAGCTCATGCGCAAGGGGCGGCAGGACCTTCTCAACGTCCTGCGTGAGACGACGGATGTCAATGTTCACTATGTCCGTCAGAAGTATATGCGCGGTCTGGGGGATGCGATTCTGTGCGCCCGTGCCTTCGTCGGCGATGAGCCGTTCGCTGTCCTCCTCGGCGATGATGTCGTTTACCATCCGCAGCGTCCAGCGCTGCGTCAGCTGATCGATGTCTATGAGGAGACGGGGGGCTCTGTTCTCGGCTGTCAGATTGTCGCTGATGCACAGGTTTCCTCCTATGGTATCGTTGCAGGAGCGATGCAGAATGAGCGCCTGATGCATGTCTCCGATATGATCGAAAAACCTGCACTTGCTGAGGCACCAAGCCGTATGGCTGTGCTCGGTCGATACATCATCCGCCCCGAGATTTTCTCTATCTTGCAGAATACAGAGCCCGGCAAAGGGGGAGAGATTCAGCTGACGGATGCACTCAAGGTACTCGCCCAGCGGGACACGGTCTATGCCTATAATTTTGAGGGACGTCGCTATGACCTGGGAGATAAGCTCGGGTTCTTGGAGGCGACGGTGGAGTTTGCTCTGCGTCGCAGTGATCTCGGCGACTCGTTCCGTGCGTATCTCAAACAGTTAGCGGAAACACTGTGAGGCGGTTGGATTGCAGAAGGAACATCAGGCAAATCTGGCTCTCGCGCTCAGTGTCCTCGGTGCTGTTGGGACGGCAGGACAGGGGAGCAGTCTTCTCCTATCAACGATTCATCATGGATTTATCGCGGCGACGATCGGTGGACTAGCAGACTGGTTCGCCATCAAGGCGATTTTCGGCCGACCGCTCGGCATCTCGCACCGTACTGATATTCTGCGTCGGAATCGTGGGCGGATTATGGAGTCCATCGTTGCGTTCTCCTCGGAGGATCTCCTCAGCAAGAAGAATATTATGGCAGTCATCGAGCGCGAGAATATGGGGGCAATGCTCGCAGACTATTTGCTGCATCGCGGTGGGGAGGAACGCCTGACGGACACTGCCATCGATGTCCTCCGCTATGTGGCAGCGGATCTTGACAGTACGCGCATTTCACATGAGCTGACGCCATACGTGAAACAGGCACTCTATCAGCTGCCGCTTGAAGATCACGCAGGAGACTTGATGGCGCTCTTTACGGAGCAGCATCATACAGAGCGGATTTTTCAGGTACTTGTCCGCGTCGGTATCCAGCTAGTGCAGACTCAGCTCTTTCAAGAGATCCTCCGTGACAATATAGCCTCTATTCGTGAGAAATATGAGGGCGATGGGATGATCCGTGCCCTCGTTCTCTCATTCGTAGACGATACGATGATTGCATCGTGGATCACAGAACGGCTGCAGGAGATTCTGTCGGCGGCATTGGAGATGGAGAATCCGCGTCACCGCGAAGGCGTGCAGGCACTCTCTTCGTTCTTTGCATCGCTCAGCGATCATGATGATTTTCGCACGACGATGCGTCGAGCGAAGGAGCATCTGATTGAGGACATTGACATGGAGTCCATTTTGTCGGATTTCATCGAGAGCCGAATGAAGGGGAATCATCCGTTTTGGATTCCCTATGTGCGAGAGCTCCTGCATCAGAAAATCGAAGCATACGCCCATTCTATCCCGTGGCAAAGTCGTGTTGACCGATGGATGAAATCGCTCGCGGCGGGAGAGGTCGAGAAACACCATGAAATGATTGCCCGCTTTGTGCGTGAGTACCTGAATCAAAAGTCGGACGATGAGCTCGTTTCATTTGTGGAAGGGAAGGTGCGCACCGATCTTCAGATGATCCGCATCAACGGTGCTGTGGTTGGCGCAGCCGTTGGTATGGCACTTTCCCTCATCGTCTGCATGACGGAAAGGATGTGGGGGCTTTAATGCGTACGTGGAATAAAGCAGAGGCCGCACTACTGCTCTCGGCAGTCCTCTTTCTGTGTGCCCTTTTCCTTCATATCAGATTTGCGGATTTTCTCTGGGTGCGTGCGTTGCTCGCAGTAAGCGAAGCGGCACTGGTCGGTGGAGTTGCGGACTGGTTTGCAGTAACTGCGATCTTTCGGAAGCCGCTCGGATTTCCCTATCATACAGCGCTGTTGCCGCGTCGCCGTGACAGCTTTGTTCAAGCGATTGTCACGATGGTTCAGAAGGAGTTCTTCTCCAAGCGCAAGATTTTCCACCACATGGAGCAGATGCACCTCTTTCCAATGATAGAAAACTATCTGCGCCGTCCGACAACGGAGGAACAGCTAACCGGAATGATCCTGCACTTTATTCGTGCATCCTTTCTGCGTCGGAGGAATTCGCAGATCGTTTCCTATCTCTCGTCGCGCCTGAGGGATTTACTCCTGAATGAGGATCCTGCCGTGCTGATGCAACGACTCGACGAGCTCCTGCGCGAGAAGGGATGGGATAAAAAAGCCCTGACAAGTATCTCGCGGATACTTGTCAGGGAGGCGGCGACGGAGGAGACGTATGCCTCCATAAGGAATGCACTGGAGCAGCTGGAGCGGGAAAAGATCGGCGACGGATTTCTATCGCGTATTCTCACCGCGACGAATACCATCAATCTGGATGAGGGGGCTGAACTGATTCAGCAGCACACATGTCATGTCATCGAAGAGCTCGGACGGGATAACTCGCCGCTGCAAAATCATGCGGCAAATCTGATACATGATGCGCTCTCTGACCTCGAACGGGATGAGGAACTCGCCACACTCGTGCGTGAGCTGCAAAAGCGATTGGCAGAGACGCTGCCAATCGCTGCGTCGATTGAGCGCATTCTGAGTGGCCTGCGGACACATGTGCAGGCTGATCTGCAGCGTGATGTGGATCCGATGGAGGAGCACATGCCGGCCTTTTATCAGCAGCTGCGCAGCATACTCCATGCAGAATATCAGCGGATGCTGACGCTCCTCACAGAGCACAGTGATCTGCAGCAAATCATGACACGCCTGATGTATGATCTCATCGCACGGTCGGCTCTCCATGCACAGGCATTGGTCGGTATTGTCGTCTCCGATGCACTTATGCGTCTCACGGATGAGGAGCTAAATCGTCTTGTCTATGACAAGGTAGAGCAGGACTTTCTCTGGATCCGTGTCAACGGCTCGCTCGTCGGTGGCTGCATCGGTCTGCTTCTCTTCCTCGGAGCACAGATGTTTAGATAAAATACATCAGTGTCTCGCTGTTCTCCTCGCGTTTCCACGCAGTAAGGAGATCCTCAAGTGTTACGGCATTGAGTGTATCGTGAATGTTTTGGTCGAGTACGCCGAAGAGGTCGCGTGCGAGAACAAGGTCTAGTTTTTCCATCTTCTCACAGGAACTGCCTGTCTTTTCAATCAGTGCGATCTCAATGGCAGAGAGAATGTCATAGGCAGTGATGTCGTGTGGTGGCCGAGCAAGCTGGTAGCCACCCTGTGAACCCTTGATCGAGTTGACGAGTTTGCTCCGCTTGAGCAGTGCAAAGACTTGTTCGAGGTAGATCTTAGAGATGCCGAGATGCTCTGAGATGCTGATGATGGTGACGGGGGAGGAGGTGTCGTAGCTGCGTGCCAAAAAGACCATGGATGCGATGCCATAGCGCCCCTTCGCTGAGATTTTCATATCGATGCTTCCTTCTAAAACATATTTTTTATAGCTATATAATATGTTAATATGCAGCGAATGTCAAATAAAAATCCCCTCATCCAAACGGAAGAGGGGATTTCGTATACGTATATCTTAGCGCTTCGAGAACTGGGAAGCCTTACGTGCCTTCTTGAGACCGTACTTGCGGCGTTCTTTCTCACGCGGGTCACGCGTGACGAAGCCTGCCTTCTTGAGTGCGGGGCGCAGCTCTGCGTCCATCTCAATCAGTGCGCGTGTGATGCCGTGACGGATCGCACCCGCCTGACCGGATGCACCGCCGCCGGCTACGTTAGCGATGACATCATATTTATCGACAGTTTCCGTCAGGTTCAGCGGCTGGCGAACAATTAGCTCAAGCGTCTTGAGGCCGAAATACTCTGCCATCTCGCGGCCATTGATGGTAACCTTGCCGTCGCCGGGAACGAGGCGAACACGGGCAACCGAGGTCTTGCGGCGACCCGTTCCGTAGTAAGTGACTTGTGCCATTGAACAGATTCCTCCTTATACAAAACTCAGCGAATATCAAACTTCAGCGGTTCGGGCTTCTGTGCTGCATGGGGATGCTCCGGACCGGCGTAGACGTTGAGCTTGCGGAAAATCTGTGCGCCGAGACTGTTCTTCGGAAGCATGCCCTTGACCGCGTGTTCAATGACACGGACAGGGAAGCGATCGAGCATCTGGCCGGCCGTTGTGAAGGTCGTACCGCCCTGATAGCCGGAGTGACGGAAGTAGGTCTTGTCCGTCAGCTTCTTTCCCGTGAACTTTACCTTCTCAGCATTGATGACGATGACGTAGTCGCCGGTATCAACATGCGGCGTGTAGATGGGCTTGTTCTTGCCGCGCAGGACCTTTGCGATCTCCGTTGCAAGACGGCCGACCGTCTGGTTCTCTGCATCTACGACATACCACTTGCGCTCAATATCGGCTGCTTTTGCCATAACCGTGGTTTTCACGTAATTCCCCCCTAGAGAGTAAGAGTTTTCAATATTGGTTGATGCGATATACACTCACGCTTCCGGGGCTAATGGATACATGGAAAATATCACACGCCGCTATTCTAAAAAATTTTTACGCGAATGTCAAGAAATTTTCTCCATAGCACGCTTTACTTTTTCTGCAACCCCGTGCATTTTCGATTTCGGCACAGAGCATGCCGCAATACGCACGCCCATTTTCAGTGGAACAGCGAAGATGAGATCCTCGTGGAGAGCGTCACAGACCGCCTGTGGATCGCTCGAAGGAATAGCGAGGAAGAAGCCGCCTTTATAGGGAAGGGCAGGCAGACCGCACGCGGCAGCCTCCTGCATGAAGATATCGCCGCGTTCCTGTACGAGGCGGTACAGTGCGTCGCGCTCACTCTCATAGGCGGCATACGCTGCGCTGTCCTGCTGAATACGCGTCAGGAGGGTCATTGCACCGCGGTTGATGTTCGACCACGTTGCGCGTGCAGCGTACTTGCTGATCTCGCTGAACTCATCGATGACCGTTCTGTTTGCAGAGAGAGCAATGAGTGCGCCGCAGCGCTGCCCGTAGAATGTATACGCCTTGGACATGGAGAAGGCGAAGAGTGTCAGGATGTTTTCGGGGAGTCCCGCAAACTTCTGCATGAAGGCGCGTGTCGCATGCTTTTCGCCCGCAAAGTCAATGTAGGCGATATCGACGAGGAGCTGTATCTTCTTTCCGGTCTTTGCCTGTGCCTTGACCGTGTCCAGAACGTAATCCCAGTCCTCCGCAGAAAGACTGTAGCCCGTCGGGTTATGCGCAGGTGTGTTGAGGATGACGAGCAGGCTGTCCTGTTTTTTGCAAAGAGCATCGACGGCCGCTGAAAACGCCTTATGATTGAAGTTGTTGGCTTCGTCGAACAGCGTGAAGGTCGTGACGGAGGAGCCAAGTTCCTGACAGATGATGTTGTACGTTCCCCAGAACCAGTCCGAGGTGAGCACCTGATCGCCTCGCTCGACGTAGTCGTCGACGGCGGTGCGCAGAGCTCCCGTTCCACCTGCCGTTGCGACAGCGGCGAGATAGCCCGCAGGACGCTTGCCAGCGAATGTAATATCAATCGCTGCCTCGAGATACTCCGGAAGCCCAGAGATCGGCGCATAGGCGATATAGTCCTCGATGGGGAGGGAGCGGAAGACGCGCTCGACCGTCGGCAGGTGTGCCAGTTTACCGCTGTCGTCCATGACGGCACCGATTGTCGCGTTGACAACGCGCTCCTCACCGTGCTCTGCGATTGCGGCGCGGCATGCCGCATTGGCGCCGAAGATCGCGTCCTTCAGGCGGCGCGATGCCGCGTGTGATGCTGCCATTTGAATTGCCATGTTATATGCTCTCCTTTTCGATGGAAAGCACGGATCATCGTGTCCTCCGCAGGGGTAGGGCGTCGTTGATCCGTGCCGTCGTAGCGTAATATGATGATAGCGCGCGACTCTCCTTATGTCCACAAGCCGCACAGGTGTATACACGTATTCTTATGCCTTGTTCGGAAAGAACTCGTCGTGAATGCGGTTGACAGCGTCCTTGACGCTGCCGCCCTTGATGAGGCAGGAGATGCTGATCTCGGAGGTGCTGATAATCTCGAGGTTGATGCCTGCATTGGAGAGTGCCCCGAACATGCGGGAGGCAATACCGGGATTGCCGAGCATACCGGCTCCGACAATGGAGATCTTCGCGACATCATTGTCAATGGATACACCAGATGCGTGAATGTCTGCCGAAATCCCTTCGACAACGCGGCGCGCTTCCTCGGCGTCAATGGATGCAACAGTGAACACCATATCGGTTACATTGGAGTCGGCACTGCGGAGGCTCTGCACGATCATATCCACGTCGATGTTCGCATCGGCGAGGGCAGAGAATATCTTGTAGGCAACGCCCGGGACGTTGGAGACACCGAGCACTGTGATCTTAGCGACGTGCTCATCGTGTGCGACACCGCGAATGATAAAGGACTTTTCTTCCACTGTATATTCCTCCCTAATGATGGTTCCGGGTTCTGAGGTAAAGGTCGAACGAACGTGGATGGGGATGCTGTAGAGCTGTCCCATCTCCACCGAGCGTGGCTGCATAACGCCCGCGCCGAGACGTGCCATCTCGAGCATCTCGTTGTAGGTAATCTCCTTCATGCGGCGCGCGCCCTTGACAATGCGCGGGTCGGCGGAGTAGATTCCATCAACGTCCGTGTAGATCTCGCAGGTATCCGCGCCGATTGCGCCCGCGATCGCCACGGCGGAGGTATCCGACCCACCGCGTCCAAGCGTCACTGGGTTGCCGTCGACATCTGTACCCTGAAAGCCAGCGATAACGACAATGTTGCCCTTTTCAAGCTCCTCGTGCACACGTTTTGGCTCGATTCCGAGAATACGCCCCTTGGTATGCGCATGATCTGTGCGCATTCCTGCCATGCCACCGGTGAGAGATATGGCGGGCTGTCCCAGAGCACGGAATGCCATCGCGAGCAGTGCGATCGAGACCTGCTCCCCCGTCGTCATGAGCATATCCATCTCGCGCGTGTACTGATAGGGGCTTTCCACCACTTCGCCAGCTAGCGCGATGAGATCATCCGTCGTATCGCCCATGGCAGATACCACCATGACAATGCGATCATCGGGGGCTTTCTCACGCAATATGCGTTTTGCTACGTTCTTGATCTTCTCCGGGGTAGCCACCGAACTTCCGCCAAACTTCTTTACAATTAATGACATACAATGTCCCCCTATGGATTGGTATAATTCCCATCATGGTGAATTCTCAACGCATTATACGCTAAAATGCGCCGTATTTCAATAACCCTTTGATGTAGAAGGGATGCGCGGCACTTGGTATACATACAATTGATGAGAATAGGGGCATCGCCAACAATCATGTGATACAGGAAGTGAGGTGCATCTATCCCACAGGCAAGTGCGGTACAGGGAAGATCGCTATGGTCAACACTGCACCATTGTGGTATCATGAAAGAGAGGAGGCGATGCTATGATTCCGTACGAAGTAATCGAAGCGAAAGAAATTTTGCATGAAGGTATAGCAGAGCTGCTTGCCGATGTGAATCGAATCAAAGAACGTATGGGCATTGATCGGTATGATACCGTTCAGCCGATTTCCCTCGTTCAACAGAATCTACGAGTGACGCTGCATAATATTCTTGGAGATTCATACAATACCATGGAGGATATACAAAGACTCCGGCAGACCTTTGAAAATGCCCGCACCTATATACGGGAACTGGAGACCAATCATGCAGGATAACTACACTCCGCAGGAACTTAATGAACAAAAAGAACGCATCAAAGACGATCTTTTGGTCAGTGCAGCACCTGATACGCATCCGCGTGCCTATTTGCTTGCAGGACAGCCTGGAGCAGGGAAAACGAAACTGGCAGATATCTGTGCACGAGCACATGGTGGAAATATCATCTTTATTTCGAGCGATGATTACCGCAGGTACCACCCTCGTTTCATTGAGCTGCAAGCACAGTACGGTGATGATGCTGTCCTCCATACACAACAGTTCGCGGGGAAGATGACGGAGGCTCTGATCGACGATCTGAGCCTGTCGCGGTATCATCTCATCATTGAAGGGACACTGCGGACGACCGAGGTGCCGCTACGGACGCATGATCTTCTTGTCGCACGTGGATATGATGTCTCTCTAAATGTGATTCTCGTGCGTCCCGAAAAATCATATCTCAGTACACAGAAGCGCTATCGGCTGATGGAGGAGGCAGGGCTTACCCCGCGCATGACGCCAAGGGAGCATCATGACCGCGTTGTGCGCTCTCTCGTTGACAACCTGCATACGCTCTACAAGCAGGACGCTTTTCAAGACATCCGTGTCTACAACCGCGCAGGAGAATGTCTCTATGACAAGGAGAAAACGCCATTTCGCGATCCGTCCGATCTCTTCCGTGAGGAGTTCTCACGGGAATTGACAAGCCGCGAGAAAACAGATATTGAGGAGGACTATGCGCCGTATGTCGGACGGGCAAAGGTCGAAGAGACCCTACGTGCTTATGCGGAGTTCTTCTCGCAGGAGGAGCGAGGAAAAGGCGGACGCTGAATAAGAAAAAATTGCCTGTTCCAGCTCCCGCCGGGGTCCAATTCCCCATGGCAGCTGGAACAAGCAACTTTCTTACTGTTAGGATAGCATGAAAAACGAGTATGTCAACAAAAAGCGATACCCTTCAATCCCAGCCCAAAGATGGCGCGCATCAGTGACTGAGAGGTATCGCTCTTTCTATATACAGTATCAGATTCTTTGAAAGATGTCAAAGGGGAGCTTGTCCTAGAGAAGAAGGAAAAAATGCGCTATGTATGGATGTGCTCATCAATATACAGGAAAAAGCATTCAGCGGAGGCAATCGGATAAGGGCGATTCCCTTAACGGAGGCAATTCACTAAATGCTTTATCTGATCGTATTGTACCAGATCGTGCAAAAGAAGTACAGGATGAATCTTGTTTGTCTGTTGACTAGGATAGTATCGTTGGAGTGAAGAAAATTCGAGGAAATCAGGATTAACCGTATGAAAAGGGATCTAACTAAAATGACAGTGCCCTCTTATTATTTGCCGGACATGCTTGTCTATAAGGATGCAGCTGAGGAACAGATTGAGCTGTTAGATCAGTTTGTTTTGACAAACGATGTAAACAGCAAAAGACGAATCTTATTCCAACTGGTTCCGGCAACAATGGATGAATATATTGATGCTTTTCTTAACGGAAAGCCGTACCCCAAAGCTCCCATCATCGACAAGTTGATGGATACGGAGGACTGGAAGACTCGCAAAAAGCTGGTCGAAGATGCGGGGATACATATCAGCGATACCATTTTGCAGGATGTACCTTATATGCTGTTGAGTTCAGATGAGCGGAAGGAGGTATTCCTTCATGGAGCTCATATGGAACATAAGCGCTCGCCTTATAGAAGAGATGCTTATTCAAATCCATGGAATGAACTGACGGAGAAAGAGAAAACTGTCCTCAAAGTCATGGATGCCGACCATCGCCTGAGCTTTGATGTTGCTCATCTTATCCTAAATGCTTATGAGAAAAAACTCATGGGGAACAGGCAGGAAAATCGTGCTTCAGCTGGTGAACGGTCCACCATTGATGAGGGGCATAGCTTTTGGTTATTTTATGGAAGCGACAGTCACTATATGAAGCGTCAAGGCTATGCATCCCTTAAGTCGGCTAATAAAAAAATTACAGATGAAGCAATACGACAAGCTGGAGCAAGTCGTCTTTTGAATCATATTAATATGGAAATCAATCCAATACTACTTCCACTTGTTGCTTGGGCGTCTGCGTTTCATTACAAGAACATGGATGCACGAGTTGAGGAAGTTCAACCTTTCGAATAAAATAGGAGCTCTGTTCATACATCAGCATGAAAATTTTTTATTTTACAGGAGATCCCAGTCGCCTACTAGCGTTTGGGATCTCTTGTACTTTTGCAAAGTATCATTAGCCATCTTCCCATATCCTGCCTTATAATTTTCTTATTCTGGAATTATATCAAGATTCTGTTACAAGAGACTATTATGACAGACCAATGGAGTCTAAAAGAGTTTGTTGTCCTGTTTATGGGAAACGGGAGGGGAAACGGCAAATAAAAAGCCCCCCGTGTAGGGGGCTGCCACTGATTTATTATTTACCAAAGGCCCAAGACTTTCCACCATGCCGCGCCAATTGTCAGGTAGATCAGCGTCGTAATGGTCGTCATGATGAAGCCATTTTTCCACCATTCACTTTGCGAGACATAGCCTCCGCCAAAGTAGATCGGGGCGCAGCCGTTGCCGTAATGCGTGAGGGAGATCGGTACATCGGCGAAGATGCCGAAGATGATGGCGACTAAAAGGGGCGGTGCACCGACGCTAACGCTGACAGCGATGAATGCCGCATAGAGGGCACTGATGCGTGCCGTGACACTGGCGAAGGCGTAGTGGATGTAGGTGTAGAAGAGCAGGATGATGAGGCAGGAAACAAGCCAACCGAAGCCGAGCGAGGAAATCGCCGCGCCCGCACCATTGGCGATCCATGTGATGATGCCCGATTTTGCGAGAGCCGAAGCGAGTGTCATCAAAGAGCCCATCCAGAACATCGCGTCCCATGCACCCTTTTCCTGGATGACGTCCTGCCAGTTGATGATGTCGAGTATCAGCATGAGGCAGACTGCGCCCATGGCAACGGGCGTCGCGTCGATGTTCGTGAGGCCGGAGCTTGCCCAGAGTGCGAGAGAGACGACAAAGATGACGGAGAGCCCTTTTTCCGCAAGGCTCATCGGCCCCATTTCGGAAAGCTCACGCTGTGCCAGATCCTTGGCGTCGGGAATACGCACGAGTTCGGGCGGCGAAAGCTTCATCATGACATAGGGGACGAGCAGGAGCGCGATGAGTCCCGGCACGATTGCGGCGCTCGCCCAGCCCATCCACGTGACCTGAACGCCCAGCGTCTTCTCTGCGAGCGCCACGCAGAGCGGGTTGCCCGCCATCGAGGTCACAAACATCGTGCAGGTCACGGCGTCCGTATGGTAGCCGACCTGCATGAGGTAGGTGCCGATGCGGCGTGCGCTCTCACCGGGTTTTGAGCCCAGTGCCTCCGCGAGGGAGCGCACGATTGGATAGAGGATTCCGCCGCCGCGCGCTGTGGCCGAGGGCGTCGCGGGCGAGATCACAAGCTCGCTCAAGGCAATGGCATAGCCGAGCGATAACGCACTTTTGCCGATCGCTTCGATGATGCGGAAGGCGATGCGTTTGCCGAGTCCGCTCTTGATGAAGCCGCGGGAATAGAGGAACGCGCAGACGATCAGCCAGATCGTGCTGTTGCCGTAGCCTGCCAAGGCATCGGACGTTTTTAGCAGGCCTGCCCATGCGGAGAAGGAAATCGCGATGAAGGCCACCGCGCCGATCGGCAGCGGATGCAGGATAAAGCCCAGCACTGTCGCGATAAAGACCGCAAGCAAATGCCAGGCAAGTGGTGTGACTCCGTCAGGAATCGGCAGGAACCATAGGATGAGTCCGACGCCGATCGTGATGAGTGCATTTCTTCTCTTCGTGTTCATGTGTTCACCCCATCAAAAATATGAGTTCTCCGTCGCAGTCCCCCTTTTGCCGAAAGCATTTCCTGCGACGCCCATGGAAGCTGCGGACTTGCAGAGCATACGTCCGAGGTCTGCGAGAAGAGGTGCTGTTTTGCGTCTTGGACATTCGCAAAATAAAGGCAGCCCCTTTCTGCAAATGAGAGAAGAGACTGCAAAATATCCTTGCCTCGCCGCATGCAGCGCTGAAGTGCATAAAATCACCGCCGAAACGACGCCGCAAAGATGCGGATCGATCCGACGCAAGACGCAGATCCCCTCCCCGTCGCTCGCAGGTCAGACGGTGATCGTCGATCAGGCAGTTCTCCTGGCTCCAGTTCATCGCTCCTCTGCGCCTTCCCAAGTTTCCTCAGTGACGTTTCCTGCAGATTCGCTCGCTGACACAGTGGCGGGACCGCGCCGGCTCTTCCGGCTTCTCTATTGAGTCTTGCGACACCTGATTCATCAGTATGCTGTTTGTCGTGATGATGGCTTCCGTGAGGAAGAATATCACTGCTTCTGCCTATTGTCAAGAGAGAGGCGGAAGGAGTCGAATCATCGGCTTGACTGTACGCGCTGATTGACGTTTAGATGTTTGAATACGCGGTGTTTTATGGTAGAATGAGCGTCGAATATACTGGTCTTGGCAAAGGTGTTTTGCCGGAACGATTTTGTATGTTCGACTTTTTATGTGTCCAATTTCATTTTACAATGAACGATTTCTTCTCTACATTTTTTTGAGTATTTCGTACTTGCCAATGAGGATAGATACGGATGGAGCTAAAGATATTCACGACGTTCAAGACAATTGTACGAACGGGCAGCTTTACAAAGGCGGCGCGTCTCCTCAGTTACACGCCATCGACGATTACGTTCCACATCGCGCAGCTGGAAAAGCTGACGGGCGTACCGCTTTTTGAGAAAAGTGGGCGGCGCATGATCCTGACAAAGGCGGGCGAGGAGCTGATTCCGTATGTGGATGAGGTGCTTGCTGCAGTGAAGAAGGTCAAAAGCTTTCAATACGGTATTGCAACCTATCAGGGGACGCTCACAGTCGGCGCGCCGGAGTCGCTGCTCTGCTTCCGTCTGCCGCCCCTGCTCAAACGTCTGCACGCGCATGCACCGCGCGTCGATCTGCGCCTGCGCTCGCTCACGAGCCGCGATGTTGTTGCGGCACTCGGTGACGGGCAGATCGATGTCGGTCTCGCATACACGATTCAGGAGAGAGACAAGGAGAACCTTGCGTTCCGGGGGTTTGAGGAGTGCCCCGTGCATTTCTATACGTCGGTTGGTGCTGCTGTATGGTGTCCGAACTTTCGTGAGCGGGAGATGGAGATCAACGAGATGCCGCTGATCACGATGCTGCATCCGGGCGAGATTCGGTAGCTGGCAGATGACTATCTGCGACAGCGGGGGATCTCGTTTACGAATATGATTGAGCTGCGAAGCACGCAGACCATCATCAATCTGGTTGAGAACGATATGGGGATTGCACTGCTGCCGGATCATGCGGCACGGGAACGCATGGCTCTCGGTCGGTTGGCTGCCGCGCAGTCGGATCCGATGACTGTCACGTCATACTACGGGGTCCATCGGAATAAATGGCGCAGCCCCGCAATGAATCTCTTCCTTGAAATCCTTGGGGAGGAGAACGGAAACCAGGGCGGAGAGGAATTGCTTCACGATGAGGAGGATGTCGATGCAGCCGATTCTCGCTGAGGAAATTCGGGACTTTGACACAAGTCTCGACCGCCTGTGGGCACGGCGTGATCTCATCGTTGTCGCAGGGGGGGCACTCATCTGTTTTCGCTCCATCTACCATCGCGCAATGCAGATCGGTGCATGCGGGCGGTTTCGTTATGCCGCTGTGCGGGCAGAGGATTACGTGCTCGGAACGGCGGAGGAAACGATCCGAGATGCAGTGCGCGATGCCGCACGCCTGCTCGGTGTACGTGTGGTCGTGATCTATCTCTCCTGTCTCGACATCCTCACACGCCTGGATTTTGCAGATATCGAGTGTACGCTCTCTGCGGAGACGGGTTGCATCGTGCGCTGTTTCTTTCGTGGGCCGCTGGCAAAGGCGGACGGCATCCGGCACGAGACTGCGGAAGAGCTCCTCGCCGCGCTGCCGCCGGAGGAGGGGACGGTCACGGCCTCGGCACCGCTGCCGCCGCCGATGAGCGATACGGCGGGCGTGTCGGATTTCCTGCGGGAAGAGGGCGCGGCGCATGTCCTTGTCACGCCGTCGGGCTGCCGCAATGCGCTTGCACGCATGGATCTCATACCGGAGCGCAGCGATGTCTATGCGCTCATCCCACAGGCGGAGGACTATATCTTTGGCATGGAGGAGACCGCTGCCGCAGAGATCGGTGCGCTCGCAGCAGAGGGAACGTACCGCACGGTGCATCTCCTCAGTTCACCGGTGCCCGCATTTATGGCAATGGAGGCTGCGCCGGTTCTGCAGGCTGCGGAGGAGCAGGGCTGCCGTGTGTCTGCATCGCCGACGGACGGCTTTCATGATGCCGTGTGCGGTGTTGCAGCGGCATCTCTTCGCCTCGTGCAGGAGGCGGCCAATGGGTGGCGGCCGGCGGGGCAGACGGTTCTCATCCTCGGGTACAGCCCGCTGCTGTTCGGCGATATGGTACAGCTGGATGCCCCGTTTGTTTTTCTCACTGCATACGGCTGCAATGTGTGCATTGCAGGACGCGATGCACTGACTGAACGCCCTGCGCTGGTCTGGTTGGTGTCTGCTGCCGGTGTGTCGGCGGCAGAATGGCTGCGCAGGGAATACGATGTGCCCGTTGTCCGCAGCCTGCCGCTCGGGGAGGCGGGGCAGACTGCATGGCGGGCTGAGATCGCTGCGGTACTTGGCTTGCCCATAGAGGGGGCATCTGTGGAGCAGACAGCAGGGGATCTGCATGCGGATAAGATCCTCATTATCGCCGATCCGATTGCTGCCGCAGCCATTGATCGTTTGCTTCGTGCATATGGATTTCGCAATATCCGCTGTGCAGCCTATGCGTGGGACGAGGATACGGCGGCACTGTATCGACAGGCGGCTGAGACCGACGTGCTCATCTTTCGTACGGCTGCGGAGCTGCAGTCCGCATGGGATGCGGCGGATGCTGTCGTTGCTGATCCTGCGTTGCTGCCTGCGATGGGGGAGAAGCGCATCGTTCCGCTGCCGTCGGGGCTACTCTCGGGCAGAGACGCTGTGGGAGAGAGGAGCGGTGTGCTTGGTGCGGACTTTGCTGCGGTTCTGGACGCATTTTTGAAAGGATGATACTTCAAAAATATTGAAGTATTGTTTTGAATCTATTCGATTGTACTTAATCGTAGACTATGATAATCTTTTCGTCAATTGATCGTTTCATGGGGATTTTTAGAAGAAATAGGAGGACATGATGACACACCGTTTTTCATTCGGTTTTCTTGCAGTGCTGATGCTCCTCTGCGCTGTGCTTGCAGGATGCGGATCACAAGAGGCAGCCGCGCCCAAGGCGGAGCGGGTTGTGACGGACACGACTGGACGCGAGGTGCATTTGCCGAGCGAGATCAAGAGCCTCGCGATCGTGCCGATTCCGTGGGCGTCCATTGTCTACGCGGTGGACGGTACGGGCACGCGTATCGCGGGGATGCATCCCTCCGCCAAGGCGGCTTATGAAATATCGATGCTCAAATCGATGGCGCCGGAACTGGCGGACGCCTCGACTGATTTTGTCGGGCAGGATTTTTCCATTCACATGGAGGAACTCGGTAAACTGAATCCGAGCGCCATCGTCGTTTGGAATTATCAAGAGGAGGAAATCAAACAGCTGGAGGCGCTTAAGGTTCCGACCATCGCGTTGAAATACGGCACGATGGAGGACTTGCAGAACGGCATCCGCGTCATCGGAAAAGTGCTCGGCAAAGAGGACCGTGCCGAGGAAATCATTGGGTTCCAAAAGGACACAATGGCCTATTTCGACGGGAAAAAGGCGGCACTCGCGGACAAACCAAAGCCGAAGGTCCTTTATTTATACGATGAGAATCTCAAGGTTGCGGGCGGCAAAGCCGTCAATACCATGATGATTGAGACGGCAGGCGGCGCGAATGCGGCGAAGGAAGTCGACGGAACATGGGTCAATGTCACGATGGAGCAGGTCGCCGCGTGGAATCCCGATGTCGTGATCGTCAGCAATTTCTCGCAGGTTCAGCCAAGCGATCTGTTCGAAAACAAGCTCGAAGGCCAGAACTGGAGCAATATTGCCGCCGTTCGTGAGGGGCGCGTGTGGAAAGCCCCCGTCGGGCTCT
This sequence comes from Selenomonas sp. oral taxon 478, assembly GCF_001189555.1. Lineage (NCBI taxonomy): Bacteria > Bacillati > Bacillota > Negativicutes > Selenomonadales > Selenomonadaceae > Selenomonas > Selenomonas sp. oral taxon 478. Next base: position 2,035,483 of record NZ_CP012071.1, read on the forward strand.
ACCGTTGGGATGCGCCGTGTGTCGAGACGCCGCTGATGATCAAGTGGCTCGGACAGAAGCTGCATCCGGACGTCTTTAACGACTATGTGCTTGCCGACGATATGCGCAGCTTCTATGAGAAATTCTTCGGTTATCAGCTGACCGACGAAGATTTGAAGTTCATTTTCCATGAGTGAGGCCGGGTTATGCAAAAGAGTAACCGATTGCTGTGGCTGAGCCTGACCGGCGGCCTGATCGCCGTGTTTTTCCTCTCCCTGGCGGCGGGGCGTTACCCGCTGTGGCCGGATGAGGTTGCGGCGATTCTGATGAATGCGCTCGGCGGTGCACCCGCAGACGATATGGCGTCGACCGTCGTACTGGAGCTGCGCCTGCCGCACACGCTGCTCGCGATGCTGGTCGGCGCGGGACTCTCGCTCTCGGGGGCGGTATACCAAGGCATCTTTCGCAACCCTCTCGTCAGTCCCGACGTGCTCGGCGTCAGCAGCGGTGCGGGTTTCGGTGCGGTGCTCGGCATCCTGCTCTGGGGAACGGGCGGCGGCACGTCCTTGCTCGCATTTTTATGCGGTGCGGCTAGTGTGTGGCTCGCGTACTATTTCTCCAAGAGTCGCGGATCGGTGTCGATGATGTCACTCGTCCTTTCGGGCATCATCATCTCGTCCATCTTCTCCGCGCTCATTTCACTGGTCAAATATGCCGCCGATCCCTATGACAAACTGCCAGCCATCACCTATTGGCTGATGGGGAGCTTTTCCAAGGCGGACTTTGACAAGCTCGAAATCATCGGGCTCCCGATGATCGCGGCGGGGGCGCTCCTTCTCGCAATGCGCTGGCGGATCAACATTCTCTCGCTCGGCGAGGAGGAGGCGCGTTCGCTCGGAATCGATCCCGCGCGGCTGCGCAATATCGCCATCGTTGCGGCGACCGTTATCACGGCGCTCTCCGTGACCAGCTGCGGCATCGTCGGATGGGTCGGGCTCGTCATCCCGCATATGTGCCGCCGGATGGTCGGCGTCGATCATCAGCGGCTGCTGCCGGCAACCTGCTTCGTGGGCGCGATCTTTCTTGCACTCGTCGACATCTGTGCGCGCAGCCTGCTCGCAGCGGAGCTGCCGATCGGCATCCTCACCGCACTGCTCGGCGCACCCTTCTTTGCCGTACTCCTCAAGCGTACGCGGGAAAAAATGGGGGATTGGTCATGATCAGGGTAAACAATGCTGCGTTCTCCTACGATGGGACACATGAAATCTTTTCCGATCTCTCCTTCTCCCTCGCGGCGGGCGAGGTCCTCACCATTCTCGGGCGCAACGGCATCGGCAAGACCACCTTCCTGCGCTGCCTGCTCGGCATCCTGCCATGGACACGCGGGGAATGCCTGGTCGACGGCGAGCGTCCCGATCCCACCGCTGTCAGCGCAAAGATCGGCTACGTGCCGCAGAGCCATGCGCCCGCCTTTCCCTACACTGTCTTTGAGATGGTCATGATGGGACGTGCGCGGCGCATCGGCCTCTTTCGGACGCCTGCGGCGGCAGACCGCGCGCGTGTTGCGGAGCTGCTCGATCTGGTCGGTGTTCTGCCGCTCGCGGAGCGTGCCGCGACCGAGCTAAGCGGCGGACAGCTGCAGATGGTCTACATCGCCCGCGCACTCGCGGTCGAGCCCAAGCTGATGATCCTCGACGAGCCGGAGGCACATCTGGACTTTCATAACCAGATGATTGTTCTGCGCCTGCTGAAGAAGCTGTCAACAGAGCAGAACATGACCATTGTCATGAACACGCACTCGCCCGAAAACGCGCTCAAGATCTCGGACAAGAGCCTGCTCATGCGGCGCGGGGAGCAGCTCTTTGGATCGACAGAAAGCCTGCTCAGCGAGGAGAACCTTCGTCGGTTCTATGACATTGACTGCCGCATCACGGAGACACGCGTCGGGGATGAGGTGCATCGGGGGCTATTGACACTGTTGTAAAAATCAGTTTCAATTTATCAGCGATTTTTTAGCAAGAATTGGATATGGAATTAGCCTTCGCGGAGAAGTAATTTTCCGTGAGGGCTTTTTTGATGAAGGTGAAGCGATGCCGAGAAAGCCGAGGCGATCATGTCGCATGACGGGCTGCCCAAACCTTACAGACTGAAAGTGCTGCTGTTGAGGGGCACCGAGAAAAATATGCAGCGCCATATCGTGGAGTTGAGATTGAGGTCGATGGATTATTTCTCCATTTATTTATATGCGCATGGAGAAATGTGCAAAAAAATGTATATCACCTGTGCTATACTCTCTGTGTAATCAAGACGAGAGGGAGATAGCGCGATGTACGGTGCAAACAAGAAAATGTTGAATCTGCTGATTCTAAAGGTGCTGCAGGAGCACTAGGATGCAGACCATCGGCTGACACAGGGCGAGATTATCCGTCTGCTGCATCTGCAGTACGGGATTACCTGTGATCGTCGTTCGGTGCGCAGCAACATCCAGTCCCTGCAGGACATGGGCTACGACATAGCAACGCACGGCGGCTGCTGGCTTGTGGAGCGGGACTTTGACGATGCCGAGCTGCGCATGCTGATCGACAGTGTTCTGTTTTCGCGGACGCTCTCTACGGCGCAGGCAAGACGCCTCGTTGAAAAGCTGCGATCATTTGGCAATCGCTACTTTCATGCGAAGGTGGCGCACATCTCGAATCTGCCCGAACTCGCACATGCGGACAACAAGCAGGTGATGATCGCTCTCGACGTGCTCAACGATGCCATCGAAGAAAAACGCAAGGTGCGGTTCACCTACAACACCTATGGGACGGACTTCAAACTCCATCCGAAACGGAGTAAGCCTTATATCGTCAATCCTTATCAACTTGTTGCGAACAACGGTTGGTACTATCTCATCGGCAACTACGATAAATACGACAATGTATCGCACTACCGCATTGACCGTATCACGGCGATTGAGATGCTGCCCGATGCGGCAAAGCCGAAGAGTGCTGTGCGTGAGTTCGCCCGTGGATTCAGCCTCCCGCGCCATATTGCAGAGCATATCTATATGTTCGGCGGCGAGAGCGTCACCGTGAAGATGCGGACAAACACCTCCATGATGGATACACTCGTTGACTGGTTTGGCAAAGACTTCCTCATCATGCAGGAGGAGAACGATCAGATGATTGTCACGCTTTCGTGCAATGAGACGGCGATGAAGTACTGGGCACTGCAGTACGGTCTGTATGTTGAGATTTTAGAGCCGCAGAGTCTGCGCACGACAGTTCGTGAGGCTGTACGGAAGATGGCAGGTGTGTATGAGGGGGACGTATGAATCTTTGGAGCAACATCTACACCTATGGACTGACACCGGAGGAGATCGAGTGGGTACGCAGGACATTCGTGACAGACTTTGGCTATCATCTGTATGAGGCAGAGGAGTTCAGCGACCTGCTTGCATTTCCGGCGATTGGCCTTTTCGTGCAGCCATACGCGATGGACGCAGACGAGCGTGAGATTTTGCTGAATTTTTATCACGAAGCCTATGCGGAGGACAGGAGCCTCGTTATCGTATTCATGGAGCGCGTGGAGATTCCTCCTGCGCTTACAGATACTTCGCTCTATATCTATGATGAGCGTTCTGAACAAACTGCGCAGGTGCGCGGGGCACTTGCATTCTGTGCAGGAGTACGGAATCATGAGCGGAGTGAGGCTCAGGCGACAATGGTCGATTTTGACGAGGAGGAATAAAGGATATGGAACTTATGGAGCGTTACGAGGTTCTCAAGTCAAAAGTTGTGCGGCGTAGAGAGGCGTTTCGTGCGCTGATGGCGTATATTGAGCAGGAGACGGCGTATCTGACGGCACCTGCTTCGACCCGCTACCATCTCTGCCGGGAGCGCGGCTTGCTTGAGCACAGCGTCAATGTCGCTGAACATCTTCTGCAGATCAAGGCGGTGCTCGCCCCTGAGATCAGCGATGAGAGCTGCGTCATCGTCGCACTCCTCCATGACCTCGGTAAGGCAGGAATGCCCGGCACACCGCAATATCTGCGCAGCGAACCGTCATCTGGTGAACGCGCATCGCGCAGCCCTTATCGATTCAACCGCGACCTCCTCTATCTGAGTGTTCCGATTCGCGGACTCTATCTCGTGGCGAGCAGATTCCCCCTGACAGAGGAGGAGGTACAGGCGATCGTCTACCATGACGGGCAGTATGTCGAGGACAATCGGAGCGTTGCCGCGCGGGAGGAAAAGCTGACGCTCCTCCTGCAGTATGCGGACAACTGGAGTGGATTCATTGTAGAGAAGGAGTGTGCATGATGGAGCGCGGTGTAAGTAAGACAAAGGTATATGAGGGAATCAAACGTCACTGGATGAGACTCAATCCCGGGAAAGAAGGCCTCTTCAGCGAGAAGAATCCATATTATCTGCAAGACATGGGCGACAATCTGATTGAGCCGATGTATGACCGCGTACGCCGCTCCTACCAAGCGGGCGCAGGGCGTGAACTTGACAAGGATATGAGAGCCCTTCATTCCTCTGCGGCAATGACATACAATCTGTTTGGCAATGGTCCTGCGTATCTCTTTGATGGCGAACCTTACGACATCATGCGCCGTGCATATACTGTGACGTACGAAAAACAGCTGACCGCACTCAACCCGATTGCGAAAGCCCATCTCGATGCCTGCCTCTCCCGCAGAGGCGAGTTGATCCTCTTTGAGATGAAGATGACGGAGTGGCTGGCGAATTCACATGACCCGCTGCCGGCATCGTATCTCAGCAGTGAGAAGAAATACCCCGACTGGGACTTGTTCGTCGGTCTGAAAATGATGCGGAATCTGTTTCATACAGAGGCGGGGGAAAAGGGCTATGCTCCACGGGCAAAACATCTGGATACGGCGCAGCTCTTTAAGCATGTCTATGCGATCTATAACGCCCTCTTTTACACAGGAGAGCTTCCGCTCACAGAGAGGGTTAAACTCTGTCTCTGTGTATGGACCATCAGCAAGCCTTCGTTCTTTGACGACTCTGCGCAGTATAACCTCTATGTGACGGCAGAGAAGGAGCTGCGCGAGGAGTTTGAGGCATTTCGTGCGCGTTTGGGGGATTTGATCGGAATGATGGAGGATCGCGGCGTTTGGTTCGATGTGGAGTTGTTGACCGTGCGGGAGCTGATTTCTCGTATGCATAAAAATGATCAACTGAAACGCTATCTTTGCTGATACTGCTGTGAGAGGAAAGGAACGGCTGAAATGAGAGTACTTGGATCGGAAATGGTCTCCGTACGATTGTGACAGGCCTGCAGTCGTCGAACTATCCTTTTTCCGTGAAATTTACGGCGGCCTCGATGATGGGATATGGGCTCTATGATGAGATGCTGTACTCGATATGGGAGTTTCCAACCTATCTTTTGCGCATATCGCTGCGGTAGCGATGCGTTAAAGCATTTTGGTTATGATGATTAGAGGAGCTGTAGGATATGAAGAGTAATGAAGAGCAGTGGCAGCAGTGGCGTCGAGAGAGGTTGGCAAAGAAACAAGCAAAACGTGTGTTTGAGACGCGCCGTGCCGCCTTCGTGGACACACAGCGTCGCGTGTTGGAAGATGCGCGTCTGAGCCCGTATTCTTATTATGTTACCAAGACAATACTCAATGCTGTGCGTGAGGATTGTGAAGAGCCTGCTCCGAATACGCCAACCGCACACTTTTGTGAGGAAGACGCATATAGCCGTATGATGGATATGCGGTGTCTTGGGAGTTCTAGGGGGCGTAAGTTCCTTGGCATACGTGAGAAAGAGGAGCGTATTTATGTGCAAAGGGGGGAGCTGGTAGACACCGCGCGGAAGCTCTCCCTTGCACATCCGGACAAGCTAGTTGTGGTGGTGAACCCTGGATCGGCAACAAGCCCTGGCGGTTACGTTCACATCGGTGCCGACGGCGTGGAGGAAAACCTCTGCATTTGTTCCAATCTCTATTCGACCCTTGTGGGCGAAGACATATGGAAAGCTTTTTACAAAAAGAATCTTGCGGATGAGGATGACGAGGCAACGAATGCCTGCATCTATTCAGAGAATATCACGATCTTTAAGGAAATTCGTGAGGGTGTTCCACAGCTTCTCCCTGAGAGCGAGTGGGGACATGTCCACGTCGTCACATGTGCACCGTCGGATATGACGGGGGGACACATGAGTTCTCCGGCGGAAAGAGTGCTCGCCCATAAGCGTCTGGACGAGTATGATATGACCGACAGTCTGGTAAGAACAACGCTGTTTTCCCTGCACTTTCTGCGCGGCAGAGCGATTTGTGAATGTCCTCTCAATCCCCTTTGGGTTGACGAGAAGAAAAGCGAGAAGATTCTTGTGCTCCCTGCCTTTGGCTGTGATTATCGGGAGAATCCACCGGACATTGTTGCCGAGGCATATGCAGCGCTTATGAAGATCTATGCGAAGGTTTTTGACACTGTTGTGTTTGCCGTAGGCGAGCATTGTGATGTTTTCCGCGAGGTGTTTCAAAAGCAGGGACTCACATTGCAGGAGTGTGCGGATGAAGATGCAGCATCCGAGGAGTCGGAGAAGCTGCCGGAACTGAATCTGTGGGCAGAGGATGATAAGGCAGAGGAGCAGTTGGATAGTGACACTAGAGGGACGTTTCTGTCACATGAAATGGGCTATAGCCCTGAGCCCAATGATAAATTTAATGATCTTTCCGAGGATATTCGTACAACACCATGGAACCCCAATACACTGACAGAGATGAATAGTGGATATACCATAGGGGAGTTTTTTGATGGTACGCCCTTTGTTGTGGAGTCGGTTGAACCGAGTGAAGAGCGCGGCTTCTTGATGTTCTACATGAGCTCGATTAGAATCTATGAAACATGGGGGCAACGTGTCCATGTACCCGATAATGCCCCTTATCGGTTTGCCGTGGAAAGGTATGAAAAAGTGTGGGAGGAGGTCGACAGTAAACAGGATACGCTTGCCGTATACCTAGTTCCGCCGGAGGAAGTCCTTGCAGCGCGAGCATTTGCTGCAAGCATGAAGCCGGGAGAAATCTCCGCAGATATGCGTAAATTCGAGTGCTACGTAAAATACCTTGCCGGATGGGATATACTGGTATCGCCGACGAATCGCTATCAGGGAGCACTTCAGTACCTAACCGATCAATGGGGGCGGGAAGTCGTCTGTGTGATGATCTCCCTGAAGGATGCCTATACCTATATGAGTCTTAAGAGCTTTCAGTGGGATACAGAGGAAAATGATTGGGATGCACGCATAATCGATTCTGATGCAGAATGAAAAATAACAGAGATTCCATTCGTGACCTGACCCCCAAAAGTTAGACTTAAGCCCCACAAAAATGTAGAGCAGGCAATCCTCATCACGACAGCAAGGAAGGTCACTCAGTTGAGAGAAATGCGCACGATTGGAGCAAATAATCTGCTCCTTTTATATCCGAAAGATGATGAATCAGAAAACAAGTGGATGATCGCAGGTGTTCCCTGCATTGCTTATTGAAGATGGGTTTAGGTGAGCGAGGAGGGGATATGACAGCTTCAAACTTTGCACATCGGAAACATGTGGCAATGATTGAGCCCTTGGTTCTATCGGTGAACAGATCGTTCTCCTAGGTACATTTTCGCAGGTTTTGTGACATCAGCATCTTGAGTAGGTGAAATGGAGGTAATCATGGTCGAAGAATTTTATGGAAAAATCAGCAGATCTGGCTCGAACCTATCCGACAATTTAGAGGATAAGCTGACCGGAGATTTTTTCGGCACATTCAGGTACATAGATTTTTGTGATGGACTGCAACCAATCCTATGTGGGGCATTACACAAATCGGAAAAGCATCAAGAAGAATCACAGACTGCGATTCAGCTCATAGAAAAAGCGAATTGCACAAATATAAGAGATGAGGAGCATATCAAATTTTGGCCGAAACATGATCTTGGAGAATTGGATGTTTTGTTGGAATTTGATAATTGCTGTATTGGCATTGAGGTAAAGCTCAACAGCGGACTTTCCTCAGACGACCAGCTCATTCGCGAAGCAGAAATCTTATGCGATTTAGCTAAAGACAAAGCGAAAATCCTGCTATTCATTGCGGGGCACGAATCATGCGTATCGGTCTATCGTGCATATAAGGCTGTTATAAGAAAGCAAGGTGTCTGTTTCGTTTTTGCAAGTTGGGAAGACATACTGCAATCGATGAAGGATCTTTTGAATGGAGGCAATGAAAGCAAATATACATTTGGGCAGAGACAGATGATAAGTGATTTGATAAGATTATTGACAAGAAAGGGCTTCGATACCTTTTTGTCTATGACAAACGGTATTTCAAATCAACCAATAAAAAAGGAAGGATACTTTATGCTAGATAATAATAAAGATTATACGACGAACTATAGGAATGCTGCGTATGTAGTTTTTATGACGTACAGAAATGTAGATAAATTACTCGCGGCGATAAAATCTAAATCCCAGGAATACGGCTATACGTTTATAAAGAGGCATGAAGAGGCGTACGCCGGTATTGTGGATGATCTTTGGCTGACGTTTAGCAAAGAAGCAAATTCCGGCAGCGGGGACACTTCGTTGTATGCTGTTAATATCTTTTTGACGAACACAAATGAAGAACATCCGTCGGATCCGACTTTCAGCGTTTTGAGATACGTTTCGTCAAATGCTGTTTCAAAAAATCTCACTGGAAAAGAATTAGTGAAGGCGATTGATGAAAATAGCGATACAGAAACGGATGTTTGCGATATCATTGTGAATGAAACTACTGTGAAGTTACATCAGAGATGTATAAATAACACTAAAAAATATTCTGACTTGAAGTGTTGTTATTATGTAGATTTACCCTTGATGAGCATTTCAAAGGAGAACATAAGATGGGTTTTCCATATCTTTGATGAACTGTCGAAGCAATCTGGAAACATGTGTTCACAGTAAGAAACGAATTGAGGAAAATCTGATATTGACTGAAATAGATGAAAAGAGGGAGAACAATGTTTGAGGAAATGTTCAAAGATGAAGAGAGTGCCTCGACGGATCATGGGGTAAGACTTGTCTGCGCAGATGAGAGCGTTTTTTCTGCACTTGCTCACTATTATTCCCGTGTAGAGGAGTGTGAATCCCGATGCGGGATGCCTGTGCGTCTGTTTTATCCTGAAGTGGAACAGGAGCATGAGGTTTCTGCCTCCACAGATGAGGTGTCATGGCGGAACACCATGCTGATTTCGGACGTACAGGCAAAAGGCTTGACGACCGCAGTACTAAAAGATCAAGATGTCATTTGTGTCTACCGCACGGATTCTAAGAGGAACTTTGCTGCTTGTGCAGAGCGGTTGACCGCTCTGCAGGAGAATGGCGGTGACGGATGCGCAAGACCTGCCGTCCTTTGCTTTGCAGACGCTGATACGGCAAGAGCTTATATTTGTGGGTCGGGCTTATGGGCGCCACGTCAATCTCAGGTGGTTGGTGCGACATGGGACGATGTTTTACCGCTTCTTGCATCGACAAAGGGGAATCTGCGATGGATCTCGGGAGAAATTCTCCCGTGGGAGGAGATGCCTGTGAGGAACAGCGCAGCGCGGGACGTACAGCTGATCTTCCGAGGTTCGACAGATCTCTCCATGTTCGAAGTTATGGAAAAATCGGAAGCCATCGCCGGTTGTTTTGCAGATGGGGTAAATGTTCTATGGCAGATTGAGGTGCACGATAAGAACGAAATCCTTGTTTTTGTCGCACAGCCCATGTCCTAAAAATTATAGCACCCAAAGGACAGTGAATTGAGCCAGCTCTATTTGTATGCAGGAAATCAACTTGGTGAGGAGAGAGCGAAAATGCGAGTGTACGAGGGCGTGCGCGAACTTAGAATTGCGTGCAAGCATGATGATTTACTGCCGTCATTGAGCGAATACGCTCCTCATCAGGAGACCCGTGAGATCGAATGCGGTATTCCTGTAAAGCGGTTCTGTCGAGGGATAGAAAAAACCGATTTGACACATATCGAAGATGATGTTCGGGGTTGGCGAATCCTCTTAACGGCAGATGTATCCGTGGCAGAGCTCCCTGTCGAAATGCTCAAGAAGCAGGATATGGTACTTGTCTATCGGACAAATAGCGAGGAGCAGCTGGCCGAATGCGTGCGGCCGCTCTTTTCTCTGCAGAAGAGGGAGCCGGGTGAGGCCGTATGTCATCCTGCAGTCTTTTGTTTTGTCAATGTGAATGCCGCAAAAGAGTTTATTCGCTTCATTGGATGGCAGATGCTCGCTGATGTTCAAGTGATTGATGTTGACTTCGATGATGTGATCAAGGCATTCGCATCACAGCGAGGGCGTATTCTCTGCATATCCAAGAAAATGCTCATTCCGCAGGAAGAACTATCCACAAAAGATGCAGAAGTACAGGGTGCTTTGTTTATCTTTCGAGGGGCTGAACTCTCAATGTACGATGTATGTACACAAGCGGAGAAACTCGGTCGTTCTTTTCACGAAAGCACAAACATTATATGGACTATCGAAATGTGTCCAGAGCGGAGTGTGACCGCACTTCTTGCAGCGAGACTGATCGATTAAGGTTTTTGCTCGTGCAACGAATTATGATCAAACCGATGGGCATAGAGATGTACAGCATTCAAAGACTTGTGCGCGGAAAAGGCACATGGTCAATCGATTGATGGAGGGACAAGGAAATGTCATCTTACAAGGAAATTTGGGATCTGCGGATTACCTGTACCGATGAGAATTTGATCCCTCCGTTGGAGTACAATTATTCCTGCGTTATGGAATGCGATCCCCTATATGGTATGCCTGTGCGACGGTTTTATAAAGAGCGTGAGAGATACGAAGGGGATGATGAGCCGTACGTGATATGGAAGGGGGCTTTAGACAGAGAAAGCTGCGAGGACGATGTGGACGAGGATGAAGTATGGCTATGGCGCGTCTTGTTGATCTCGGATGTCCACACCGCAGCGATGCCGCCGGAGATATTCGAACAGCAGGATATGCTTCTCATATATCGTACAGCTTCCGCGGGGGAATTTATCGAATTCGTGCAGCCCTTGCTGGCACGGCAAACGGATGAGTTTTACCAACATTTGAATAATCCCGATATTTTTTGCTTCGCAGATGCGGATTGTGCAAAGGATTTTATGCACTGGTTTGGACTGTGGTGGGGCAAAAGCTGTTATGAGGATATGGGGGACTTGGACTATTCCAATGTCAAAAAGACATTGGGATCGCAGGACGGGAAGATTCGATGTATCTCGGAGGCAGGAAAATTGCCTGTGCTGGATGAGACAGTAGAGGGCGTGCTGATCTCTTTTAGTGTGGACGAAGAACATTCTCTCATCCCAGATGAAATGCTGGAATGGTGGGATATGTCAGAGCAGGAGGATGAGCTTTTCGATTATATTAGCGAAAAAGTGCAGGAGATCACTCAATGTTTCCCGACAGCACGATTGATATGGACTGTGAGGGCGAACCAGAAGTGTGAGGAGGTCGCATTTCTTGCAAGAGAGATTGTGCAAGGTCTGAAAATCATGCCTCATATCGCACTGCAGGTTGCCAGTATCGACGAGAGTCTGTTTCCTGTGCTGGAGGACTCCCATTCCAGCATGAAGGTATGTGACGCAGTGTGTGGTATACCTGTGCGGAACTTTTACAAAGATGTGGATCTCAAGCTTCCTAAAGAGGCACAGCCGAAGGAAGTGAAATTGCTCTGATGTTTGGAGGATATTTTATATTAACCTAGAATTATAATGTTGATATGTTGTTCTACGATACAGAAAGTGCATTATGGAAAAGGTAAATCTGTTTCAGTACGCTACGAGTGAGTTGTCACAGGATGCATTCATTTGTTGGCTGCTTGCTCATGGAAAAAAGAAGCATCAGAAAGAAGATTCTCTTCTCTGTGCGTGTGCATTGGACTTTATTCGCCAAATACCAGGACTTGAACACGCAACACAAATTGATGAGATCAAGAGACAATATCTCAAGATTGATGTACTTGTCATCGTGGACAGCATCCACATCATCATTGAGGATAAGACCTATACGAACGTTCACGGCGATCAGATCGCCGTCTATAAGGATAAACTGGTCAAAGAAGGTATCTCAGCGGATCGGATTCGGACGGTATATTATAAGATTGTAGAGCAGCCATATACAGAGCAGGTTGACTACACGTTCAGCCGCACAGAGATTCTCAAACTTCTACGAAAATACAAGAACTGTACCAACGATATCTTTCAAGATTATCTCCTCCATTTAGAAGAACTCGAAAGTCGCAGCAATATATTCAACACAGCGCCAATCACTGAATGGGGATTTGATGGCACACGCGGTTTCTTTGCACATCTGCAAAAGACACGAGTGGACTATTGTATCGAATCATGGGGCTATGTCTCCAATCCCTCCGGCGGATTCATGGGCATGTGGTTTCATTTCCTTGATGACAGAAATGATGAACAAGCACTCGGTAAAATGGGAATCTATGAGTATATCGAGTCCATCTATCTGCAGTTTGAAAATGATACTGCATTTTCTGGGGACGAGAAAAGTGCAGAGCAGTCATCTCCGTACATTCTGGCGGTAAAGGTACATGCAAATTGTGACTACAAAAACACACGGTATCGGGAGGCCTCTAAAATCCGCCGTGCACTATATGAAGAGTTCAAAAAACGTGTTCCATCCTTCCAAAAGAAGAATTTCCACCCTGGACAATATATGACGGTTGGCTATGTTCCGTACAATGAAAAAAACTATGATGCTCAGGTATCCATGCTCAAAAGCACTCTGGATTCCATTGTGAAGGAGTGGAGTTATAAGTAAATATAGAAAGATAAAGCGCGCGAAGTCGGTCAAGATGTTCGTGTGAAAGACTTATCAGATTCAACCTTCACTAAAGCAATACCTAGCACAACAGAGATTCCATTCGCCCCATCTAGCGTTTGGAATCTCTTTTCTTTGGTCGCCGAATAGTCATGATAAAACCCCCAGTTCAACTGGGGGTAGAGAAAAAATCTTATTCATTCGCACCGATCCTGCGGGGAACATCAAGGCAGATAAGGAGAAATCCACCGAGAAGATCGACGGTGTAATTGCGCTCATCATGGCACTCGACCCTGCGATCCGCTGCGGAAATGATATCTCCGCATTCCTCTATGACGAGCGAGGAATTTTGTTGCTGTGATTTGAGGATCGGATTACAGTGCAGCAACTTGAAGTTTCAATCCAAGCGGCTGCATTAACTTGAGCAGGGTGTCGATTTTTGGTGTCGTTTTGAAAGATTCGATGCGTGCGACGGAGGACTGGGGCAAACCGCAGCGCTGCGCCAGTGTTCTCTGACTGATGCCGAGGGCGGTGCGCCGCTCAATCATCGAAGAAACAATAGCTGCAATTTCTTCAATCTCCTCCATACTTTGACGGCTCTCCGCGTCAATGGATTTTACATGATTCTTGTAATCATCCCATGTTTTCATTTTCCTCGCTCCTTTTGCTGACGAAGGTAATCGTTTCGTGCTTCTTTTGCACGGGCAAGTTCGCGCGGCGGTGTCTTCATACTTTTCTTCCGAAAGTGGTGCAGCAGAACGTATTGACCATCTTCGTAATAAAAGTAGAAGATGCGGTTGTTTCCGGGGCGAAGCTCCCATATATCATCTTCCAGATATTTTGTGATCTTGCTCGGCAATCTCGTTCCGTTGCGTGCCAGAAGATCGATGTAAAAGATGATCTGATCATATTGAATTCGCGCATCTTTGTTTGTCTTGCTTTTTTCACGTAACTCCTCGAGAAAATTCCATACGTCGGATGTCCCGTTTCTTTTCTCGTAGAACTCAATTCGATACATATTTTACTCCCTCTTAAAGACACTTTGATGATAGCATAAAAGCTATCATCGTGCAAGGAGAATCCTATGAACCTATTCAGCAAACTCTTTCGTTCGCGGGACAAGCCTACGAATCACCTCGGCGGTTTGTCCTTTTTGTTTGAGCAGACGGCGGCAGGCAAGGCAGTCAACGAGCGTACTGCGATGCAGACAACGGCGGTCTACGCTTGTGTGCGCATCCTCGCCGAATCTATCGCAGGGCTACCGCTTCACATCTACGTCTACAAGGGACATGGAAAAGAGCGTGTGCCGGAGCATCCGCTGTACTTCTTGCTCCACGATGCGCCAAATCCCGAGATGACGAGTTTTGTCTTTCGTGAGACGCTTATGGCGCATCTCCTCCTGTGGGGGAATGCCTACGCACAAATTTTACGGGATGGCAGAGGACGTGTCCTCGGACTCTATCCGCTTCTCCCGGACAAGATGGAGGTCAGCCGTGACAGTTGCACGGGTGAGCTTTACTACACCTACACGAGAAGCACGGAGGAGAATCTGAATTTCAAGAACAAGGGGCAGATTCGCCTGCGACGTGAGGATGTGCTGCATATTCCGGGACTCAGCTTCGACGGTCTTGTGGGCTATTCTCCCGTTGCTATGGCAAAGAATGCCATCGGCATTGCGATTGCAACGGAAGAACACGGGCGAGATTCCGCAGTATTATGTGGAGGAGCATCACGAGGCGATTATTCCGCCGGACTTGTTCGACTTTGTTCAATTGGAGATAAAGCGTAGAGAGCAGAACGGCAAGCACAGCGGTGTGAGCATCTTAGCAAACAAAATCAAATGCGGCTGCTGCGGTGGTTGGTACGGAGCGAAGGTGTGGCATTCGACGGACAAGTACCGCAGAGTCATCTACCGCTGCAACAAAAAATATGCCAAGAAGGGTAAGCCGTGCAGCACAAGGTATCTGACGGAGGAGGAAATCAAACGGATTTTCGTCAAGGCACTGAACTCCTTGGTGGAGGTCAAAGAGAAGGTGATTGTGGAACTCCAATCCCTGATTGACGGCGTTTGCCGGACAGAGGAGCTGATGGAAGAGCGTAATGGAGTAGAGCAGGAACTCGGCGTTTTGGCAGAACGACTCGAAACGCTGATTCGCGAGAATGCACGGGTGGCACAGGACCAGACAGTGTATCTGAAACAGGAGAATGAGATTCGCGCACGCTACATGGAAAAGCAGGGGCATTTGGAAAAGTTGGATGACCAAATAGCCGAGAGGGAGAGCAAGAGAAAAACATTGGAGGGTATGATTCATACGCTATGTGGCATCAACGGGGATCTAGTTGAGTTTGATGAAGATCTATGGGTCGGGGTGCTCGATCACATTGTAGTCAAGGAAGATGGCGAGGTAGTTGTTGCTTTCAAGGGTGAGATTGAGATTGGTATTGGAAGGATATAGTGACTGAAGATATGGCTGACAGATAGATTTTTATGGAGGAAATCTAAAATTCATGTTATACTAACATAAGTAAAGCGGTACTAATAAAAATCGACTATATCCAGATGAAAAATTTATCAGATGGGGGGATTGTGGTGGGGAAATATCAATTTATGCATACGCATAAGAGTCATTTTGTGTTTATAATATTTTTACTCGTTCTTGGATTACCTGGGATAGCCTGTGCTGATTATCCAAATTACCTGTGGGGGAACAAAAATTTTATCCTATGCGGTGCTCATATGGGGCACGCATCTTATATTGATAAAACATCGTTGGTCGTAGAAGAATATAACCCTCCAATATATAAACTTGCCATTAGGGAAATTCATGTTCCAGAGGCTGATCGAGGGAATATAGAACCTTCTGGGTCAGGAACAGCTCATTTCATGTATAATTGGGAATCAAGACGAATGTATTGGTGGGATTTTAGGGATAATGAATGGCGATATATTCCACCGGTAGGAACTATGGCTGAAACAGGGCATTATTTTGATGGTGAGATGGCATTTTATCTTGCATATAACATGAAGTTTTATGGTGGGCAACAGTGGTACTCCGCACGAGAAGGAAGATATATGGATCCAAACTTTTCGGACAATATTTATACACTGATTGATGGCTCACGTTAATGTGGAGGAATTAAACAATGTTTGAAAGAGACTATTTCAAGAAGATATGCTTTGTGTTCTTTTTCTGCTTGTTTGTTAGTCCTATATGTACTGCCCAACGTCCGATGGAATACACAAGAAATTTTGGAGGGATGCCAATAAGCTGTTCTATATACAGCACACAGGCATCCATTAATGGGGGGCTTGTCGCTCATGCTGTTTTATTTGCCTAAAAGCTAGATTTTTCAAGGCTTACAGTACATTATTTGTCTGCGAAGTTTGAGTAATTAAAATATAATTGGAAAACATGTGAAATAGTTTACTATATAAAGCATGAATGTATAGTAAGCTAATAGGGGGCTAAAAAAATGTTTTGTTCGAATTGTGGCGCTAAAATTGATGATAAGTCTACATATTGCTCAAAATGTGGTATTTCGACGAGCAAGTCGAAAAAAGGAGGGGATAGTCCTAATGAAAGGAAGTATTATGTATCTTCGAGAAATAGAGTCGTAGCATTAATGCTTGCTTGCTTTGGTTTTTTAGGAATTGCAGGCTTGCATAGGATATATGTTGGAAGATTGTTGACAGGGGTTATATATCTATTTACATTTGGCATATTCTTTTTAGGTACCTTATACGATCTCTATAAGATCTGTAGTGAATCATTTAAGGATAGCGATGGATACCCACTCTTTTCTGATAGTTCGATGAAAAGTAATTATTATAGACGTAATCCAAAAACTAAGCCGCTTGCTATAGTTGTGGCTGTCGTTTTAGCGTTTTTCTTTATGACTGGACTAATTGGCGCATTTGGGGGGATGAGACATTCTCATCAAGAGACGCAAGAGACAACTTCTGGAAGTCAAAAAGATGTTACTGATAAAGGGGACAAGAATAAAAAGAAAGAGGGGCCTGTTATTGATCTTCCAATGGATGGGACGCCTACTGAAAATATAACTAAGACAGTTAAGGAAAATCTTATATCGTATGGGACCGCATCTGTTGAGTATAGAGATGTGAAAGTAGATATGAGTAATGGAGAAGCAAATGTAACTATTTACTTACAGGGCGCACGAGGTTTAACGGCGCAAGGAACATTAGATACATTTAATATTGCAGCTAAGCAAGAAATGGCTGCGTTATATAATATAAATCCAGGGGTAACGATTTCTGATGTAAAAATGGTATTTTTCATGCAAGTTGTATATCGAAAAGATGGGTCTGAAGAAAATATTCCTGCTTATTCTATTGGAATGAATAAAGTAGCCGCAAGTAAAATACATTGGAAGAACTATAAGGATATAGATATCATGGCGGCTGCCAATGAAGTCCAAATGCATCCGAGTTTCAGAAAACTAATTCAAAGTAATTCAAGAAAGTCCAAGTGGGATGAATCTTTGGAAACACTTGGACTGTAATAAGATGTTTTAGTAAGTTGACCATAACATAAGGAGTGGGAGGGAAAGTACGCAGGTGGAGGATCAGAAGAATTCTAATATCATGACACTGCGGGAGAGACGAGAGAGTTTTGAACAGGAAAAAACCATGACCACAAAATCATAATCACGGATGTTGCGGGAAGTAAAGGGTCTGTGAAGAAAAGTCTGTAAATCAGGTCTTCTATGATGCATGTAAGTGTTAATCGGGCAATCTGTTCGGATACATAATTGTCAGTTCGCCTCGGATCTTTCCCCAGTTCCTGATCGGCATCGTCCATTTCTTCGTGGATTCAAATGTCGCCAAATAAAGAACCTTTAATAATGCTTGAGCACTTGGGAATACACTTAGCTGCCGATTTAATCGACGGTATGATGCATTAAGGCTCTCTGTGATGTTCGTGGTATAAAACGAGATGCGCCCCCACCCACAGAAAACTTGAATATCGGGGTTATGACGTCCCAATATCATACCATCTGCGCATAGCTGCCGGGTAATGGGGACTCCTTTTCTGATCTACCTCTTCCAATCTTTTGAAGGCAATCTTTTCATCGGGAGCTGTGTATATGCTGCGAAGATCCTTTGCGAAGAATTTCATGTCCTTATGTGTCGCATACTTTAGGGTATTGCGTACCATGTGTACGATATAGCGCTGATGTTCCGTTTCCGGAAAGGCTGTTGCTTACTGCTTCTTTGAGACTGTTAAGCTCGTCAGAGCAAAGGATAAGAGTGTCTTGACTGCCGCGATTTTTTAGGCGGTTAAGAACACCAAGCCAATATTTGCTGCTCTCATTTTCCCCAATTTCAACGGTTAAGACTTCCTTTCGCCCCTGTCGTTCATCCCAACAACAACATAGGCCACCAGTCTGCTCACCATGCTGTCCTGACGTACGGAGAAATGGATGGCATCAATGAAGACAATCGGATAAACACTGACAAGGGAACGGTTCTGCCATTCCTTAATGCGGGACAGGATCTTATCTGTGTTACGTCGGATATGAAGTCCTCCGAGGCCATAGATGTCATTGAGCGTCTTAGAAATCTATCTGGTGGTCATCCCATTGGCGTACATGGATATGATTTTCTGATCGATGTCGGAGATATCTTTTTGACGTTTTCTTACTACTTGTGGTTTAAAAGAGGACTGTCTATCTTGGGGACCGTTAATCCGAAATCTGCCATAGCTGCTGTTTAAGGTTTTGGATTTGTATCTGTTTCGGGCATTCTCACTAACGGAGCACTTCGATTTCTTATAGCCTAAATGACTGTCTATCTCCGTTTCCATCATTTCTTTGATGGTTCCACCCAGCAGATCTTTTAGGGCATCTTGGATGTCGGATGCACGCTCAATGTCGTACTCCTGAAAGAGCTGCTAAATGATTGCTCTTTTTCCGTCGGTCATTTTGACTTTATGAATGTCTTTTTGATTCTTTGCCATAATAAAAGGCCTCCTATGATTAAATTCTATCATAGAAGACCTGTTTCTTTTACATAGCTTCTTTCACACACTCATGGGAGTCACTCCCAAATATCCGTTGCAGATGACTACCCGCAAAAATCACTACACTCACAAGATAATTTTGGAAATGACATAATGTTTTTAGCGTATAAAAAGCACTTAAAACTGTTGAGTGGCTCGGGTACCAAAGATTATATGTCTTTCATTCCACCAGATATGGGTTTAGACATATCCTTTAAAATTACAGATGTTTACACATCCAATCCAATTCGCCATTTCTGGGTAATTTCAGCATGGATTCCGGTGACACAGTATGGATCATCGACATACAAGACATTGGATTTTTGGTTGGTAGGACAGGATGCTGATGGGAAATATGTGTGTTATGTGAACTCAACTGACCTAAGGGAACAAGGGATTTTATTGCCAAGTGTATGGGGAATCAATGCCACAACATGGAACTTGCATGACAAGCATGCTTTAGAGATTTCTTTAGTGGATAATGTGAAGGCCCCTAGCAATCCAATTTACGCAAGATGGGATGATCGCTTGCAGAGAGTAACATTGACTTCATACTAAAGTTAAAATTTGACACAACATAGATTTCATTCGTCACCTCGGACGGTTGGAATCTTTTCTTTTGCAAAGAATCATTAGCCATCTTGCCCTATCTTGTGTTATAATTTTCTTATATTTGAAACATAGGAGGGAAGGCCGTTGTTTGCAAAGACTTATGGTGCGACGACCCTCGGGATTGACGGACGGATTATCGACGTTGAAGTGGATGTGTCGCCCGGGCTGCCAGGCTTTGAGCTGGTCGGGCTTCCCGATACGTCGGTGAAGGAGTCAAAGGAGCGGGTACGCACTGCGATTCGCAACTCGGGCATCCAGCTGCGGCAGGAGCGGGTGACGGTGAATCTTGCGCCCGCCGATGTGCGAAAGGACAGCTCCGGGCTTGATCTGCCGATTGCGGTTGGTCTGCTTGCATCCTACGGTATGGTTCCCGAGACAGCGGTGCAGAGTGCACTCTTCTCAGCGGAACTCTCCCTCGATGGAAACTGCCGTCCGATTAGCGGCATTCTCCCGATGGCAATTACGGCGCGGGAGCGGGGACTTACGGACTTCTACGTTGCACCGTCCAATGCAGACGAGGCACTCCTGATTGACGGACTGAAGGTCTATGCGGTCGAGAATCTGGCCCAGCTTGTGCGTCATCTGACGGGCACGGAGAAGTTGACTCCTTCTGCGCCAAAACCAATCAAAGACGCAAAAGACAATACCTTTACCGATGATTTTGCAGATGTGCAGGGACAGTATCAGGCGAAGCGTGCGCTTGAGATTGCAGCGGCGGGAGGGCATAATGTTCTGATGGTCGGCGTACCCGGCTCTGGCAAGACGATGCTGGCACGTCGGATGCCTTCGATCCTGCCGGAGCTGACGAAGGAAGAAGCCATCGAGATCACGAAGATTTACAGCATCTCAGGGCTGCTCGGCAAGGATACAGGGCTTGTGACCACGCGTCCCTTCCGCAGTCCGCACCATACCTCCTCGACGGTGGCGATGATCGGCGGGGGGAGCATCCCGCGTCCGGGCGAGGTGACACTTGCGCATCACGGCGTGCTCTTTCTGGATGAGCTGCCGGAGTTCAGCAAGAAGACGCTTGAGGTGTTGCGAGAGCCGATTGAGGATCGCCAGATTACCGTGTCGCGTGCGAACGCAACATTGACGTTTCCTTCTAGTATCATTTTGGTAGCGGCAATGAATCCGTGCCCCTGCGGATTTTTTGGCGACAAAGATCATACCTGTGAATGTTCTGCGGGGGAGATCAAACGTTATACACGCAAGCTGTCAGGACCATTATTAGACCGTATTGATCTTCATATTCGTGTATCGCGTGTGGATTATGCGGATTTGCATGCGACGCAGCGGGCTGAGTCATCTGCAGCGATACGTGCCCGCGTAGTACGAGCACGTACGATCGAGCGGGAGCGCCTAGAACGTCACGGGCTCTTTTGTAACGCACAGATGAATCACAGCATGATAAAGAAGTACTGTACGATGGAGAAGGATGCAGAGCATCTGCTGGAAGCAGCATTTCACCGCATTCAGCTGTCGGCACGTTCGCATGACCGCATCATTAAGGTGGCGAGGACGATTGCCGATCTTGATGGAAAACCGATCATCGGAGCATCTCATATTGCTGAGGCGATACAGCTGCGCAGTGATGTCGGACTGAGCCTCGAGTGACTTCTTGATACGAAGAAATAATAGGAGTTTGCGCCCATGAAGTATGTAAAGATGGAAATATTTATTCCGCGAACACATCTTCCTGCACTCCAAAAGGCACTGCAGGTGGTGGATGCCGGACATATCGGGAACTATGACTCCTGCCTTGCCTATAGTCCTGTGATGGGGACATGGCGAACTCTTGCAGGAGCAGATCCTTATGAGGGAGAAGTGGGCGAGATTACCGAGGCGGAGGAACTAAAGGTCGAGGTACGTGTTGAAGAAGGGCGAATTGATGAGACGATGCGTGCGATTCGGAAGATCCATCCATATGAGACGCCGGTTGTCTTTGTTTTGCCGCTGCTTGACGGTACTGCGTTTGATGAGTAATATGGATACAACTTCTTTGCAGACTGTGTTATAATGATTTCGATATATACATAACGGCAAAGCGGGGGAGGACATTGTTTGGCTGAAAAGATTCGATCAGAGCTCCTTTCCTTTCTTGTACCTGATGCTGCTCTGCTGCGTGTACTTGTCGTTGAGAGCCTGGAATATTTGCCGCAGCTGCAAAAAATGTTTCCTAAGTCGGAGCTTCATGCACTTGCCGCTGAATGCGATCCGGCAGACATTCCCACAGGTGTTCATTGGCAGGAACTGGATTATGTCACAACTCCTCTGCCGTATGAACGAAAATATTTTGACTATATTATCTCCGATCTGGCGTTGGAAAATGTGGATAATCCGCAGGATATCGCGGCAGGGTTTTCCCTGTTCCTAAAAGATACAGGGGCGCTCCTGACGAGTTTTCGCAATATACGTCATTGGTCTGTCCTGCAAAATTTGATGGACGGGCACTATTATTCCATTGTTTCGCGTCTTTATGCGCGTGCAGAGTTTGAGAAACTGCTGTATGCTTCCTTTTATAAGAGTGTGCTCTGTCAGCCACAGCAAAGGAAAGCGCCGCCCGGTATGATCGACCGGCTCGTAACAGCCGGATTCGAGAATCATGACGACGATCTGGAGGCAGAGTTCTACATGATCCGTGCAGATCGGTCGATGCCGGAGCTCTCCCTGATCAAGTCGATGTATACGTCCGAACAACGTAGGCATATCGTACGCCTCCTTCATCGCATTGAGTATGATGTTGTACGAGTAGAGTCTACGCGCTCGCTGTGGGATGAAGTAACACGGCTGAATATTTTTCCTGCCTATCTTGCGGCATTGATTCATGAGACGGTGGTGCACACCGAGCGATTCTATCGTGCCCTTTTTGCATGCTCACAAGGGCATGATGTATATATCCAGCAACTGCTGCATGAGAGTGCGGCAGAGAGTATCGACCCTGTTCAGCAGGAGCTGTATCTGAGTTTGCAGAGAGAATGTACGCATGAAGAGTAAGCCGATCATGTGCGTGGATGAACATAAAATAGCCTTTATCACCTGTGTCAATGATGAAGATATGTACCGCGAATGCCTTCTCTATCTCAAGGCACTCTCCGTTCCCGCAGGGATAACTGTCGAATATATCCCCGTGCGCGGTGCGCAATCCATGTGTGCAGGGTACAACGAGGGGGCGCGTGCAACCAATGCGCGCTATATGGTGTATCTGCACCAGGATGTCCTTGTGGTCAATAAGAATGTGATTGCTGATCTGCTCTCTATTTTTCGTGATGAGACGATCGGACTGGTCGGTGTAATCGGATGCCGAAGCCTGCCGCAGTCAGGTGTTTGGTGGGATGGACTTCGCACCTATGGGCGTGTTCTTCATCACTGTGAAACAGAGAGCGTCATTGACTCACGTTGTATGGAGCCAGATGGACCATACATTGACGTTGAGGCGGCAGACGGACTCTTTATGGCGATACAGTATGGCATTCGTTGGCGGGAGGATCTCTTCACGGGCTGGCATTTCTATGATACATCGATGTGCATGGAGATGCGACGTCACGGGTTCAGGTGTGTTGTCCCAAATCAGGAGGAAGATTTTTGGTGCATCCACTGTCCGCAGGAAAAGCCGCTTGCACCGGAATATAAGCACGATCAGAAAATCTTTTTACAGGAGTACGGGAAAGAACTGCAGCCAGAGATCTGAGTCAAAGGGAAAAAGGGGGATGAAGATGCAGGAACAGGTGCCGCTGGAGGAACATGCTGCCGAGGAGAAGCTGAACTGGCTGCGTCTTGCAACAAAATTTTCCTCCGATGGCGATCTAAAGGGGATGCGTGCGTGCGCACAGGAGGTCGAGCGTCTGAAAGCTGGCGATGTCGATGCTGCCGCTGTAAATGCTGAGGTGGCACTCTACAGCGGCCGTACAGACGAGGCGGAGACACTTGCTGATCAGGTTCTTAGCGTTCAGCCGCGTCATCCTCGTGCCCGTATGGTGAAAGCAGGACTTGCCGCACTCGATTTTCGCCTAGATGATGAGATTGCTCTTTTAGCAGATCTTATTGAAGAATTGTCCTATAAGGAGAAACTGCTTGGTGCAGAGGATCTATCCTACACGATCTACCATCAGATCCTAAGACGTGCCCGCGGCTGGCTTGCCGATGCCCTCTATCTCGTCGGCGAAGCAAAAGGAGCGGCACATGAATTACTCATGTCGAGCCGTCTTGCTGATGATGATTCCGTTGCAGCGGAGCTTTACAGCAAGTATCTCTTCATGCGAAACTATCGTCAACTCGGAGCGCAAGAGGGGCGACAGAAGGCAGAGCACTACGAAGAGCTGCTCCATGTGACACCATATACACATGCACATATTGCGCGCTCATCTCAGCGAAAGCTGCGCATCGGCTATATATCTCCAGACTTTCGGGAGCATGCTGTTTCCTATTTTATCCCGCCATTGCTCCGTCATTTTGACGGCGAACATTTCATGGTATTCTGCTATGCGCTCGGCAGGAGTGATGCAGTGACCGAGCGATTCCGCACGCGTCGTGTGACGTGGCGCGACTTGCGCGGGCGCCCGCCACGGACAGCAGCACGGCTCATTGCAGAGGATAAAATTGATATTCTGGTCGATCTGTCGGGACACTCACAGGACAATGCACTTCCGATTATGGCGTACCGTCCGGCACCGGTTCAGGTGTCTGGAATCGGTTACACCAATACGACGGGGCTTCATACGGTAGACTATTTTCTCTCCGACGAAGTATGTATCCCAAAGGGGGATACGCTTGCAGAGAAGGGCTTTACCGAGCAAATTCTCCGTCTGCCGCATTCCCATCTCTGCTATATGCCGGACGTAATTCGTGCGATGCCCGAGGCTGGATATGAGGCTCCGGTGCGTAAAAATGGATATGTTACATTTGGCAGTTTTAATAATTTTGCCAAAGTGACGGATGAGATGCTGCTCTTATGGCGCGGCATCTTGGAGACCGTCAATAATTCACGGCTCATCATCAAGGGGAAGATTGCAAGCATTGATGCGGGGCTGCAGTTTGCCAAAAAACGACTTGCTTTACTAAACTTCGATCTTGACCGCATCGAATTTCGTCCTTTCAGTCCCGATTATTTGGAGCAGTACCGTGATATCGATATTGCACTGGATACAGCCCCCTATAATGGCGGATTGACGACGTGTGAGGCGCTTTATATGGGTGTCCCTGTGATTTCCATGCGTGGACGTACGCATGGTGCCCGCTTTGGTGCGTCCATTCTGACCAATGCGGGCGTACGTGAGTTGATTGCAGAGAACGACATCAACTATGTTCGTCGTGCCGTTCAGCTCGCAGAGTCACCCAAGCTGATCGCGGGCTACCATGCAGGGCTGCGTGCGAATATGAAGCAAGCTCCTCTCATGAATGCGCAGGAATATATGCATGGGTTGGAAACGGCCTATCGAGAGATATGGGATACATTTCTGCATGCCCGTATCCGTAATGGCAGTGAACAGACCTAAGGAGGGAAAGACATCAATGGCCTTTGCGCATCTGCACGTACATACAGAGTATAGTCTGCTGGATGGTGCGAGCCGCATCAAAGATCTTGTGCGACGAACCAAAGAGCTCGGCATGGATGCAGTCGCCATGACCGATCACGGTGTTATGTACGGTGCAGTCGCCTTCTATAAAGAGGCAAAGGCTCAGGGGATTCATCCGATCATTGGATGTGAGGTCTATCTCGCTCCACGTCAGCGGCAGGAACGTGCAGAGGTGAATGGGACACGATATTATCATTTGATTCTGCTTGCCGAAAATGAGTGTGGTTACCGTAATCTGGTTCAGCTAATATCCCTCGCCAACATCGAGGGATATTATTATAAGCCCCGTATTGACAAGGAGCTGCTCCATCGCTTTCATGACGGGCTAATCGCCCTGTCCGCCTGTGTGGCAGGCGAGATACCACAGGCCATCCTGCGTGGAGATATGGAACTTGCTGATCAGCTTGTCCGCGAGTATCGGGATATCTTTGGCAAGGATAATTTTTTCTTAGAGGTTCAGAATCATGGACTCCCAGAGGAAATGACCGTCAATCGTGCACTCCGGGATCTTGCAAAAAAATATGATATCGGGCTAACTGCAACCAATGATGTGCACTATGTCCATGCAGAAGACAGTGAATTTCATGATATTCTTCTTTGCGTGCAGACGGGGCGCACACTCAACGATCCCGATCGAATGCGTTTTTCGGGCCCTGACTATTATCTGAAATCCGAGGAAGAGATGTCCGGTCTCTTCACCGACTATCCAGGTGCGATAGAGAATACGGCAAAAATCGCGGCGCGTTGTCATGTTGACTTTACCTTCGGGGAACTGCAGCTGCCGTTCTATCCGCTCCCCGATGGATATACAACAGATGACGCCTATCTCCGTGCACTTTGCCTAGAGCGTCTGCCTGCACGGTATCCTACGGCAGGAGACGAGGTGCATCAACGTCTGGACTACGAACTCGGTGTCATTCATAAGATGGGATACGCCAGTTACTTTCTCATTGTGTGGGACTTCATCAACTATGCGCGCGGGCATGGCGTCGCGGTCGGGCCGGGACGTGGCTCTGCGGCAGGAAGTATCGTTGCCTACTTACTTGGCATTACAAATATTGATCCATTACAGTATGCACTTCTTTTTGAGCGGTTTCTCAACCCAGAACGCGTGTCGATGCCAGATATTGATATCGACTTCGACGATATCAATCGTGGTCGCGTTATTTCGTATGTCAAAGAACGCTATGGAGAGGATCATGTCGCTCAAATTGCTACCTTTGGAACAATGGGGGCAAAAGGTGCAATTCGCGATGTCGCTCGTGTGCTGGAGATGCCGTTTGGCGAAGTGTCAACCATTACTAAACTCGTCCCCACCGAGCTGAATATCACGCTAGACCGCGCGCTTGAGGAGTCTGCCGACTTTCGCAAGCGGTATGAGGAGGATGAAGAGGCGCATCGCGTCATTGATCTCGCACGTAAGATCGAGGGGTTGCCGCGCAACACCTCGATTCACGCTGCCGGCGTTGTGATTGCAAAGTCGCCGTTGACGAGTCAAGTGCCCGTGTGGGTCTCTGACGGTACGCTGGTCACAGAATATGACAAGGATGACGTGGAGGCACTAGGCCTTCTCAAAATGGATTTTCTGGGACTGCGCACACTCACCATCATCGACGATGCCGTGAAGAATATACGACAGTCGCACGGTATTGAGCTGGATGTGGACAAGATCCCTCTCGTTGATGAGAAGACATCACAAATGCTATGTGCTGGAGATACAGGTGCTGTCTTCCAGATGGAATCGGCAGGCATGACAAATCTCGTCAAGGATCTTCAGCCCAAAGGGTTTGTCGACCTCATTCCGACGGTTGCCCTCTATCGTCCAGGGCCTCTGGGGAGTGGTATGGTGACCGATTTTATCGATGGCCTGCATGGAAAAAAAGAGGTCGTTTATCTGCATCCGCTTCTCGAGCCGATTCTCAAGGAGACATTTGGCGTCGTCCTCTACCAGGAGCAGGTCATGCAGATCGTCCAGGTTCTGGCGGGCTTTACCCTTGGACAGGCGGATCTCCTACGACGTGCCATGGGGAAAAAGAAACATGAGCTTTTGATGGCGCAGAAGGAGATTTTCCTCCAGGGATGCGAAAAAAATGGAATAGAAACGGCACTCGCCAATCATATCTTCGATCTCCTGACACATTTTGCTGATTATGGATTTAACAAATCCCACAGTGCCGCGTATGGTCTCTTGGCATGGCAGACGGCGTATCTCAAGGCACACTATCCTGTGGAGTTCATGGCAGGGGTATTAACGAGCATCATGGATAAAACGGATAAAATTCCCGTCTATATTCAGCTATGCCGTCAGATGAACATCAAAATTCTGCCGCCGGACATCAATGCAAGCACAGCGGGATTCAGTATTGAAAGCGGTGCCATACGATTCGGACTCGCGGCAGTGCGCAACGTTGGAGAGACAGCGATCGAAAGCATGGAACAGGTACGCTCAGCAAATGGGAATTTTTGTTCGTTGATAGATTTTTGTGCACGCGTTGATATACGCATTTTGAATAAGCGTGCGATAGAGAGCCTGATTAAATGCGGTGCCTTTGACAGCCTTGGCACCGAACGGAATCAATTGCTCTCTTCGCTGGACTCTGCGATGCAGGATGCTGCGCGAACCCAGCGGGATCGTATCAGCGGACAGATGGGGCTGTTTGGGCAGGATACGATGGAGTCCATTCATCAAGTTCAGAATGCTGTAGAAGTCCCCCCAAGTACGCCGCGCGAACGTCTGATGTGGGAGAAAGAGGCTACGGGATTCTACATCACTGGACATCCGCTCGATGACTACCGTGATACCCTTTCCTGTCTCCTGCCAATTTCAGATATTTTAACGGGACAGTGTAAAGATCGTCAACTTGTTCGTATCGGGGGCATATTGACCAATACGAAACGCTACACGACAAAAAAGGGCGATACAATGCTTTTTGCTGAGATGGAGGATTACAGCGGACATATCGAGCTCACAGTATTTCCGCGCGTGTTCTACGCTCACGTGTCCGATCTTGAACCAGATTGTGTTCTCGTAGTGCAGGGGCATGTCGACATGTCGGGAGAGGACCCGAAAGTGCTGGCGGATGAGATCTGGCCGATGCACGAATACAGCACATCGTTCTATCTTGTTCCGCCGCCCGATGCAGACCGGCGTGTCCTATGGACGAGGATGAAAGAATTGTTTACGAAGTATACAGGCACGCATCCCGTCTATGTAAAGAGCGATGGAAACTGGCGTCAGCTGGCGCCCTCGTATTGGATCGACGGGTCGCGCGAAATCCGTGAAGAACTCATTACATTGATGGGGGCACAGGCCGTGAGAGTGCGGTAGAGACAGTATGGAAGAACGATTGCAGAAAATTCTCAGCCATGCCGGGGTAGCTTCCCGCCGTGCAGCAGAGGCATTGATACGAGATGGCCGCGTTACGGTGGACGGCGTGCCCGTCACGATGCTTGGCAGCAAGTATGATCCATCGTTCCATGAGATCGCCGTCGATGGTACACCTGTTCAGGGGAGTGAGGAGAAGCTGTATATTCTTCTCCATAAACCACGCGGCTGTCTCTCGACGGCACACGATGATCGGGGACGCAGAACAGTACTGGATCTCCTGCCGCATTTTCCTGTACGTCTCTATCCTGTCGGGCGACTCGATGCGGATACCGAGGGACTTCTGATTATTACAAACGATGGTGCTATGACACAGGGGCTCCTTCATCCGCGCTTTGAGATCGACAAGGTATACCATGCGGTGGTAACAGGAACCGTCACCGAGGACAAGCTCTCGAATCTTCGACAGGGGATTCTTCTGGATGATGGGAAAACAGCTCCTGCGCAGCTAAGCATTCTGCGCCGGGAGGGAGGACGCACGCTCGTCGAGACGATTATTCATGAGGGGCGAAACCGACAGGTGCGGCGCATGTTTGCCGCCGTCGGCTGCCGTGTGCAAAGACTCCGACGCGTCCGCTTTGCTATGCTGACGCTGGATGGGCTGCCCTGCGGAGCATTTCGTCATCTGACTTTGGACGAGATACATGAACTGCAAAAAATAGCGGGAGGGATACATAGTGAGGAAGGTTCTCGTCGTAGGCGCAGGACCAGCGGGGATGATGGCGGCGGCAGCGGCGGCGGAAAACGGTGGGAACGTAACGCTGCTCGAAAAGATGCCGCGCGTCGGCCGCAAGATGATGATCACGGGAAAAGGCCGCTGCAACGTGACAAGCGCAGATGATGTCCCGGAAATTATCAAAAATGTGGTAGGGAATGGACGATTCCTCAACAGCTGCATTCGTGCTTTTGATAATTCCGATGTTATCAACTTCTTTGAGAAACTGGGTGTGCCGCTCAAAACGGAACGCGGCAATCGCGTTTTCCCGCAGAGTGATCACGCCGTCGATGTCGTCGATGCGATGCTGCATCATCTGCGTGACTGCGGTGCAGAGGTTCGTACAAATACAGCAGTGCGCAAACTCATCCTTGAAGATGGTTCTGTGCACGGCGTCTGTCTCTCGGATGGCTCATGTCTTGCGGCAGACGCCGTGATTCTTGCCACTGGTGGTGCATCCTATCCTGCGACGGGATCCACAGGAGATGGTTATGCGCTCGCACGTGCAGTAGGCCACACGGTTACACCAATCTTTCCCGCACTTGTCCCGCTTGTAACACGGGAGGCATGGGTGAAGGATGTGCAGGGCCTGTCTCTGCGCAATGTGCGTGCGTCACTCTGCCATAACGGCAAAAAGGAGCAGCATTTCTTTGGCGAAATGCTTTTCACTCATTTTGGTGTCACGGGACCGATTATCCTCCAGCTGAGCCGCCGTGCGTCTGAACTGCTTGCAGAGGGCGTACAGGAACTGTCGCTTCATCTGAACCTGAAACCTGCGCTGACCCACGAGAAATTACGTGACCGACTGGATCGGGATTTTGCGAAATATGAGCAGAAGCACCTTCACAACGGGATGATGGATCTCCTGCCAAAACGTCTGATTGACATCGTACTGAGCGCAGCGCAGCTTTCTCCCGACAGCATCGTTGGCCATATATCTTCGAAGCAGCGTGAATGTCTCGTTCGAACACTGCAGGAACTTCCGCTGACCATCGTGGGGACGCGACCTCTTTCCGAGGCGATCGTGACCGCAGGGGGCGTTGCAACACGTGAGATCAACCCGCGCACCATGGCATCAAAGCTGGTGCATGGACTTTATTTTTCCGGAGAATTGGTTGATGTGGATGCGTATACGGGTGGATATAATCTTCAGGCAGCATTTTCGATGGGACATGCTGCTGGAACTCACAGTGTATTGATGGAAGGTGGTTAAATAATGGCTGATGTCAAGACAGTCACTGCCGCAGCACACGGATGGCAGGGGACGATTGATATTCCGGGGGATAAGTCGATCTCGCATCGCAGCGTGATGTTTGCAGGACTCGGGAATACGCCGGTGCACATCAAAAATTTTCTCCATGCGGCGGATTGTCTCTCGACCGTCGGCGTGATGCGGGCACTCGGCGTCAATGTTGAATTTCTGAACGAAAAGGAACTCATTGTTACGGGCAGGGGACTGCATGGTCTCTCTGAGCCATTGACCGTGCTCGATGCAGGCAACTCGGGGACGACGCTGCGCCTGATGATGGGCCTCCTTTCCCCGCAGCCCTTTCTTTCCGTGTTCAGC
The DNA here is from genome assembly GCF_001189555.1 of Selenomonas sp. oral taxon 478. Lineage (NCBI taxonomy): Bacteria > Bacillati > Bacillota > Negativicutes > Selenomonadales > Selenomonadaceae > Selenomonas > Selenomonas sp. oral taxon 478. The sequence goes on from NZ_CP012071.1 coordinate 2,066,164, forward strand.
GGCGATGCTTCGTTGACGCGCCGCCCGATGGGCCGTGTACTCCGCCCGCTCTCAACGATGGGCGCACGAATTTATGGACGGAACGAGAACCATAACCTCCCGCTTACCATTGTTCCGGCAGAGAAGAAGATGCACGGCATCCATTATGACAGCCCTGTTGCGAGTGCACAGGTAAAGTCCGCCATTCTGCTTGCGGGACTTTATGCGGATGCACCAACCACTGTCACGGAGCCGTACATCTCACGCGACCATACCGAGCAGATGCTCACGGGGTTCGGTGTCCATCTTGAGCGCTGTGGAACGAGCGTTACCGTCTTTCCCGTGGAGGAGGACAGCTTCCATGCGCCGAGCGAGATCACGGTGCCGGGGGACATCAGTTCGGCGGCGTACTTCCTTGTCGCTGGGACGATCATCGCAGGCAGCCGTCTGCGCCTGAATAACGTCGGAATCAACCCCACACGTACGGGGATACTGGATGTGCTGAGAGATATGGGGGCGCATATCACCGTGCAGAATGAGCGTGAGAGCGGCGGGGAACGCGTTGCTGATCTCCTTGTTGAGGCAGCGCCCCTGCACGGCGTTTCTTTTGGCGCAGAGATTATGCCGCGGCTGATCGATGAGATTCCTGTACTCGCCGTCGCTGCACTATTTGCCGAGGGCGATACAATCATTACAGGAGCGGGTGAACTCCGCGTCAAGGAGACCGACCGCCTCCATGCCATCGCGACGGAGCTGCAGAAGTTATCTCCCGAAAGCATCGAGGAGCGCGAGGACGGCCTCGTGATTCACGGAAAATCCGAGATACGGCGGGCGCAGGTCAAGAGCTATGACGATCATCGCATGGCAATGTCGCTCGCTGTGCTTGGTGCAGCAGGGGAGGGAGTTCTCATTGAGAACTCCGAAAGCGTGAATATTTCCTATCCGACATTTTTTTCCGAGATCGATCGGCTGTGAATGAGGAGGATTTCGTATGAAACGTGTTATAGCAATTGATGGACCGGCAGGCGCCGGGAAAAGCACCGTTGCCAAAATTGTGGCAGAAAAGCTCGGCTATACCTACATTGACACGGGCGCGATGTATCGCGGTGTGGCATGGAAAACACTGCAGCAATCGAAGGAAGCGACCGATGCGGACATCCTGCAGGCTGTCCATGACATCGATGTACGGCTCGCCTGCACAGAGAGCGGGACACGCGTCACCGTCGATGGAACGGATGTGACGCATGAGATCCGAACGCCTGAGGTCACACACATCGTCTCGCGCGTCGCTGCCCTCGGCCCGGTACGGGAAAAGATGGTCGAGCTCCAACGTGCGATGGCAGCAGATGGTGCCGTCGTGATGGATGGGCGTGATATTGGGACGAACGTGCTCCCCCATGCTGATGTGAAGGTATTTCTCACGGCATCTGTGGAGGAGCGGGCACGCCGCCGTTATGATGAGATGAAGGAAAAGGGCTATGCAGTGGATTTTGACGAGCTGAAACAGGAGATCGCCGCACGTGACAAGCAGGACAGTGAGCGTGTCATCTCGCCGCTGCGTCAGGCAGATGATGCCGTTTTGCTTGACTCGACAACACTCTCCATCGACGAAGTTGCCGCGCGGATTATGGAACTCGCAGAATAGGCAGGCGCATATATGTTTTATGGATTTTTGCAGCATCTCTTTCGGCTGATTTTCTACATTATCTTTCGCACGCGTGTCTATGGCCGCGAGAACATCCCAGCAGAGGGAGCCGTGATTCTCGCCGCCAACCATGCAAGCAATATTGACCCGCCGCTGATGGCAAGTCTCATCGATCGTCCCGTCAGCTACATGGCAAAGATCGAACTCTTTGAGAACCCCATCTTCGGTGCGGCGATTCGCCGCTGCCATGCCTTTCCCGTGAAACGTGGCGCATCTGACCGCGGCGCGATCAAGGCGGCAGTTAATGTCCTAAAGGAAGGACGCATTCTTGGACTATTCCCCGAGGGGACACGCAGCAAAACTGGAGAACTCCAAAAGGCGGAAGCAGGCGTCGCGCTCATCGCCGCCATGACTGGGGCTCCGATCGTGCCCGTTGCCATCCTCAATTCCCATCGTATTTTTTCCAATGGCGGACTGATTCCACAGCTACGGATCATGTACGGCGCACCGATCATGTTTCACGGCGATCGCAAGAGCAAGGAGGAGCTGGATGCCTTCTCCGAGGAGATCATGGCACATATTGCACGGATGAAGGATGAACTCGTAAAAAAGTGAGGCGATCTCATGGAGTTATTCGATGTCTTACCGGAGCGCTTCTTCGGGCTTCTCGCGGGGAAATGTCGCCGCATCTATGCGGAAGCTGGACTTTGTCTCTATGAACAGTACCGTCTTGCCCAGTTTGGTATCGAGCAGGAGATTCTACGAGACAAGTTTCAGGAACTCATCGAGAGCTGGGCAGAGGCGGGCGTAGCCTATGAGGACGATGTTTTTTCGGAAAAGGACAATGCCATAGAGGAGTCGCGTGCCAAAGCTAACCACATGATTCGCCGTATGAAGGAATTCGGTTGGCTGGATTACGAACAGCGCGAAAACTTCAAAATCTTTATTTTGCTCCCACACTACAGCAGTCGTTTGTGGGGGCTTTTTGCGAATCTGTGCGAAGGCCGAGCCGTTGAATACCAACGCTTTGCCTTCACTACATATCAGGTGCTTTCAGGTGATGGAGCAAAGGTACAGCCAAGCATGGCAGTACTCGAAGCGGAGCGCTTGGCAGAGGAGTTTGTTGAAGAGTTGCGCATCCTGCTGAACAACATTAAAAGCAAAATGGAGCAGGTATCTTCCCAAACGAGTCTACAGGATGTACTCTCCCATCATTTTGTCGAATATCGGGCGGATATTGTCGATCGAAGTTATCACCGCCTTAAGACCTCAGATCACGTTTCCCGCTACCGTATCCATATCCTGCAGGAGGTGCAGGACATACGGCAGAATAAGGAGCGTTTTCGCTCGCTTTGCGATGATGCTGTTCGACGTCAGCTTGCCGAATCGATGGATGCGGCAGAATATCGTATGAAAGCGTCGCTTCAGGCAATCGAGGAAATCTATCGAGGACTTGATGATATGTTTGCGCAGATCGACCGACGACACAATCAATATGTTCGTGCCTCCTATGAACGTGCACTCTATTTGCAGCAGGAGGGAAGCGCTCGCACGGTGAGTATGATCGCGGGGATTCTCATGGCAGTCGCTGAGGCACACGATCAGAGACGGGATATTGATGAGCTTCCGTGTATTTTTCGTCTGCAAACAACGAATATGCTTCTTCCGTCATCACGTTACGTACCGCGCAAAAAACGCGTCCTGCGCCCAAATACGGACACACCCGTACGCAGTGTCGATGAAACACTGCGTGAGCGGGTACGCCGCGAAAGTGCAGAGCGCGTCGCACGCAGTATATCACGGCAGAAAATTGAAACGTGGATTTTGAATGTTCTTGGGCAACGGAGTTCCATGGAGATTGGCGAATTGCTCGCGCTGCTGAGGGAAACTGAATCTCCGGATCTCCTACAACTGCTCTACGTTTATCTCTATGGATATGATGATTGGGCAAAGTACCGGCTAGGCAAAAATAAGGAGATCGAGGAGCAAGATACGGTACGATACAGCAATCGCACCGTCAGGCGCAAGGGGAAAATAAAATGAAACTTGAGCTGCTGAACGAGGAAGAACGTACTCGTATTCGGAGTGTCATACAGGCATTGTTATCGTGCAATTTTTTGACACGCGAACACGATGCTGCACTTTATATTGCGGCACGTCGCTATCGGGAAGAGATTGCGGAGTACTTTCAGGTCATCGGCTGGGAGTTTCGTGTAGACGAACGTTATGAGATCGTATGGCTTCTCTCCACGGGCATGGCACACAGACGGGCTCTGACCATGGAGGAAAGTATATGGCTGCTTGTACTGCGCCTCATCTACGAGGAAAAGCGGACAAGTCTAAACCTGAGCGCGTTTCCAATGACGACGCTCGCAGAGATCCGCGCCAAATATTTAGCACTTCACCTGCCCGATCTCAAGAAAACGGCGATACAGCGCCTGATCCAGCTCACGAAGCAATATCGCCTCGCAGATGTGTTGGATCGGGATCTCTCCGAAGAGTCACGCATTCGACTTTTCCATACACTCGCCCTTGCTGTAGACGGGGAAGAACTTTCAGCCCTATATAGCAGACTTGACGTCTATCGACAGAGGAAGGAGGAGGACCATGAAGACGCTGCGGAAAATGAAGGTGATTAACTGGCATTATTTTGATGAGGAAGAGATCGCCTTCGGCGCGGCAACAATGCTGTCAGGACACAGCGGTGCAGGTAAGTCCACACTGCTGGATGCGCTGCAGTATCTCTTTATCGGAAGTCAGACACAGACGCGCTTCAACGCTGCAGCGACGCAGGAGGCACGGAGGACTCTGCTGCACTACCTGCGAGGCAAAATCAAGGCAGAGGGCGTACAGTATCTGCGTGCGGACGAATTCACCTCCTATATTGCACTTGAGTTTTATGATGATGTAAAGAGAAACTCCTTCATTGTCGGATATGTGGTCGATGTCTTTCATGATGACAGGATGCAGGAGGAATTCTTTCTCATCGATCAGCATACGCTCTCGGATCTTGACTTTCGCAATACGGACGGCACACTCTATACGCAGGAGACATTCCATCGCAGGTATGCGCACGGCAGCAGTGTGTTTGAGACGGGGAAGAAACAATGGCAGAAACGCTTGATGAACCGTCTGGGGCAACTGTCCTCGCGTTTTTTGCCGGCGTTCTCTCGTGCGATTGCCTTCCGCCCCATCGACCAGGTGCGCGATTTTATCTATGAATATGTCCTTCTTCCCCGCGATTTGAAGCTAGATGTTCTGCGCGAGGTGTTCTATTCCTATCAGAAATTCGAGCGTGATCTGCAGGATCTGCGTGCTCGAAAGCATGAACTGGAGATGCTGAAAGAGCACTACGATACCTACTGTAAATTGCGGGATACGGCGTATGAGCAGGAATTCGTATTGCTGTCTTTTCGGCATAAGAACGCCGAGGAGAAACTGGATGTGGGACACCAGCAGAGACAGACCTGTCGTGATCGATTGGACGATTTACAGACGAAACTGCATGCACAGGAACGCCTCTCAAAACGCAGAAACCAGGAACAGCAGGAGGCGTATGCTGCCTGGCAGGGAAATGACGAAAAGCGCAGACGGGATGAGCTGCTGGAGACACAAAAGGAACGGGTGGAAAAATACCGTTCGCTCACAGACGCACGACAGCTCATGCGTAAGGAACTCATGTGTGAGTTCGAGGAAGTATCCGCACTCGGCGCATATCCCGCAGGAGAGTTTTTTCGTCTGCCAGAGGGAATGCCACAGGCGTTGGAGGAACTCGCGCGGACTCTCAAGTATGCGGCAGAAGATACCATCCAGACAACACAAATCGAACAGATCCAGGAGCAGCTGAAGGCGGGCGGCGAAATACTTGCTGCTGTCAGCGATCTATGGCAGCGCGGCAATCTTCTCTTGGAGCAGGCACAGAGTGAAGCTGTCCAGCGGTGGGAGGAACTTTGCTCGGAGATTGAAGGTCTGAAACGGAGGCAACGCAGATATCGTCCGGAGATGATGCGTCTTAAGGCTTTGCTTGAAGAGCGACTTGCGGGTCGCTCTAAGGTCTATGTGCTCTGTGAGGAGATTGAGATTTTGGACGAAGAATGGCGTGATACGTTGGAGGGGTATCTGAATACCCGGCGATTCGACCTCCTCGTGGAACGAGAATTTTTTCGCGAAGCACTGCACATCTATGAAACAGAAAAAAGAGAACGCAACATAGAGGGCGTTGGTCTTGTGAATACGGAGGCGGAAAAAAAGTATCTCGGCCAACAGGAAAACAAATCCATCGCCGCACTCCTGCTGACGCAGAATCCGCTCGCACAGGCGTGTATTGATCACCTGCTTGGAAACGTGATGCAGGCGGACAATGAGCAGGATATGCTCAGGTATAGAAGCGCGGCGACAAAAAGCTGTATGTCCTACAAGGGCTTGGTTGCGCGTCAGATACCACGACGCTTCTATGAGATTCCATACATCGGTGCAGGTGCTATAGACCGCCAGCTTGAAATTCGTGAGCGAGAACTTGCAGAAGTAAGGCGGCGCCTAGTCATGCTTGCTGAAGAGGCGGACCACATGAAGCGGATCTCCTCCGTTCTTCATGAGCCGCTGCATCGATACGCAAACGCTGCGAAGAGAATGAATGTTCTTGCCGAACTTGACGCCTGTAAAGCAGACCTTGAGCGCATTTCTGGAGAATTGAATGCCATGGATCTCAGTGAGGCAGTACGCCTGAAATCTGTCTATGAGGAATCCAAACGACGCGCCGAAGAGGCAGCGCATGATTGTGCAGAGACGATGCGGGCACAGGCACATGCTGAATCCGAGCTAGATCAAGCAGAACGGTCTATACCAATCCTAGAACGTACGGCAGCTGCTGCGGCAGAGGCCGTCGAGTCATGGCGGGAGACTTATCCTGATCTCTGTACTGGCGCAGAAGCACGTCTTACCTCGCTCATGCAGGAGGCGCGTGGAGGACGGAGCATGGAGGAACGTCTGCAAAGCTATGAGATCAGCCGACGAGGGAATGAGACCCGGCGCGACAACATGTGGCAAAAACTTCTCGTTGCGCGAGAGCATTATGGGCTCGCGCACGGAGATACGGGACATGTCTATGATCCAGATCACAGTTATTACAAAGAGATCCTAGAGCGACTCTCTGGGACGGATATACCTTCCTTTGAGGAGAAGGCACGTGAGGCTCTCGCTCAGTCGGAGATGGAGTTTAAGGCTCATTTCATCTTCAGTATGCGCGAGGCGATTGAAAGTGCACGTTATGAATTTCGTGAATTGAACTATGCCTTGAATCAGTTTCAGTTCCACAAGGATAAATACAGTTTTCTTGTTACGCCAAGTGCGAAGTACAAGCCGTTCTATGATGCAGTGATGATGGCGGATTGGGAAACGGCGGGCGGGCTCTTTGCCGATGCAGACACAGCGGCAAACGAACAGGCAATGGAGCTGTTTGACAAGCTAGTCAAAGGAACACCTGAGGAGCAGGAAGAGTTTTCAGATTATCGGCGGTATCTGGACTATGACATCCGTATCACAGATACGGCAGGTCAGAATTATCTTTACTCTAGAGTCCTCCGGCAAACGTCGGGCGGAGAGACGCAAACTCCTTTTTACATTGCAATTCTCGCCGCTTTTCAACAGATTTACAATGATAAAACAATACGCCTGACTGTCTTTGATGAAGCATTCAACAAGATGGATGAAGAGCGTATTAAATCATGCATCGAACTGATAAAACGGATGAAAATGCAGCTGATTGTTGCTGTTCCCGATGAGAAGTTGGCAGCAATCGCCCCGCTGATGGATCAGTCAATTATTGTCACCAATGTGGGAAATCATTGCTTTACTGACGAATTGGGGGATGTTGCAACGTGGGAGAAAGGGCTGAATCATGGAGCTGATGCCTCTGCAGATGCACTATGAGGATATTATTCTAACGATCTTATTGGAAAAGTACGAAAATAGTAAAGCAGCAGTTGGGGAGCGGGGGCGTCGTCCACAGTTTCGTATCCTGAAATCCGCACTTTCTGCTGACTATACCGACGAAATGGATGTCGATAAGCGGGAAGCGATTCATGCAGCAGCGTGTGAACTTGAGCGTCAAAGACTGATTGTCGTCGTCTGGGAACGCCACGGGACAGGACGGATAGAGCGTATCCTTCTTTCTGCAAATGTATCTACTCTGTATCAACGGATGGGGAAAGTCATGCCTTTGATACGGGTGAAAGAATATCAGACAAAGCTTTTAGCTCTTGCAAATGCACGTACGCCGTGGGTGCAGAATTTTTATGCCACGATGATGGAATCACTTGCAGATAACGTGATTCCCGCGATCTTACCCAAAGAACAGATTCTTTACGCGAATTTGATACGCGCTATCCTTGCTCTTCCAGCCGAAGGCGAGAGCGCCATCCCAAGACGTGTATTTAGCCAGCGTATTTTCCGCAACAGCAAGTATTTTGAACAACACATAGAGTTTCCGCTGCTCCGTCTCTTACGTCGATTTGTCGATGAACCATGTGAGTCGGACGCAGAGTATTTGGATGCAGCTGGGATTGCCGTGACACAAGGAAAGGTGTGGATCGCAGGAAATCTAACTTTTCTGCTTGGTGATCGACGATATTTCCTCGCAGATTTTCCGGGTGGATTGATGCTTACCTACGATACAATCACTGCCATGAAAATAGATGTGCTTCCCCCTGAAATTCTGACCATTGAGAATCTGACAAATGCAGAAACTCTGACACGAACGGTAGATACCAATCACCTCCTCATCTATACGGCAGGATTCCCAAACCGTACGGTACAAGCTCTTCTTTTAAAAATTGCACCCCTCCATCGGACTTTCCATATACGCCACTGGGGAGACATCGATTACGGAGGTATCCGTATCTTTGAATTCCTGCGAGGACGGTACTTTCCGACACTCGGCCAATATCGTATGGACGTAGATACATTTCGTGCATATTTACCATTTGCGCAGAGCCTCACCCCTGCGCAGAGAAAACGTCTTTCGGGGTTACTCGAGCAGAAAGATTTTTCAACGTGGCATAGCCTCATTCGTGTGATGCTGGCCGAGGGGAAGTGGGTTGAACAGGAAGTCATGTTATGGCAGGATTCGTCTGAGATGGATTCCCTGAACGAAGAGTAATATTCTGTGAAGGATTCAGTCAAGATCGGGAAACATCGTCAAGAGATATCACAGGACTTTATCGGTGCGTCATTAACATAGTCCATAGAAATTATGCAGAAAATTTACAGACAGAAAGAATATGATGTGTTCACTGGAGGGGATATAGTTTGCAGGTAACTGTGTTAGCGAGTGGAAGCAAGGGAAATTCCGTCTATATAGAGCTGGACGGGGTGCGTCTTCTGATCGATGCCGGTATCAGTGCGGCACGGATTACCAAGGCGCTCAGAGCCAATGAAATCGATCCGCAAACCATTGACGCCATACTCCTTACCCATGAGCATATCGACCATGTGCGAGGTCTAAAGACTCTGTCGAAGCAATACCACTTGCCGATCCTTGCGACCCGTGGGACTCTTGCTGGAATTGACGGGGGTGCCGCGTTTGCGGAGGATATGCATTGTATCTCTGGGGATTTTTGCGTCGGTGATGTTACCATACACCCATTCCCCATTTCCCATGATGCGGCAGATCCCTGCGGATTCCGCGTGGAGGGCTCATGTTGCTGTACACTTGCTACCGATCTTGGCGTTGTGACAGATTCCGTGCAGGAGGCGATGGAGGGGGCTGATGTGCTCGTCTTCGAGGCCAATCACGATACAGATTTGCTTCGTAAAGGAAAATACCCTTGGCCGCTCAAACGGCGAATTCTCTCCAACCGTGGACATCTTGCCAATGCCGAAGCGGGATGGGCACTGACGCGCATGAAGAAGATACCGCACAAGGTTTTTCTGGCGCACCTTTCGGAGGAAAACAATGGCCCCGATCTTGCTTTCAATACGATCAAGGATATTCTCACAACGCGCGGTATGACGATAGATATCGAATCCTGTCTTCCTGAGGGCGGAGCGAAAGTTAAGCTATAAAGAGGAGCTGTTATGATGAATTTACATTTCAAATGCCATCAGCGCAAGGGCGTTGTTTTGACCGCCGCCGCAGTATTGGCATCCCTTGCAATCTTGGGTGGTTGTTCCATGGGCACGGCTGCCGACACCCGAACGACAGGGACAAAACCCGCACAGACCGTGGATGTTTCCAATATCTCTGATGCGCGCAATACACCCGTAGTGCGTGCGGCAAAAGCTGTAGGTCCTGCTGTCGTTGGGATTACGAACAAGGCTGTGGCACGCGACTGGTTCAATAATCCGGTGCAGACAGAGGGCGTCGGCTCCGGTGTTATTTTTCGCAGCGACGGCTATATCGTCACGAACAATCACGTAATCAGTGGGGCAAAGGAAATCATCGTTTCTCTCGCAGATGGACGATCACTGAAGGGAAAATTGATCGGTCAGGATGAGTTTACCGACCTTGCTGTGGTGAAGGTGGATGAGGACAATCTTCCGACAGCCGTATTCGGTGATTCGGACGGCGTGGTTGTCGGAGAGCCTGCTATTGCTATTGGCAATCCCATGGGGCTTGAGTTTCAGGGCAGCGTTACGGCAGGTGTGATCAGTGCCTTGAACCGAACCCTTGACATCAGTGACAAACGCGTCAAGCTCTTTCAGACAGATGCAGCAATCAGTCCGGGCAACTCCGGCGGGGCGTTGGTCAATGCTGATGGAGAGGTCATCGGAATCAACAGCGCGAAGGTCGCAGCGAGCGGCGTAGAGGGAATGGGCTTTTCCATTCCGATCAATACCGTACAGACAATCGTAAATGAGCTGATTGAGAAAGGTTATGTGGCACGCCCCTATCTCGGTGTATCCGTCTTCGATCCGGACACGGCAGCTCGCTACGGCTACCAGCTGAACATCGATAAGGGCGTCTATATCTTCCGTCTGACACTCGACGGTCCCTGCGGTAAAGCGGGCTTCCAACGCGGAGACATCATCCTTGAGATTAACGGAGAGGAAGTCAACAGCGTTGCTGACCTGCGGAATAAGATTGCCTCCTATAAGGTCGGTGACAAGGTGGCGGTAACCTATGAACGAAACGGTACGAAGAACAAGGCAGAGGTCGTTCTGGAAGAGATGCCGCAGGAGGATCGTTGAAAATTACGATTGTCTGCGCGGGGAAGCTAAAGGAGAAATATTTACGCGACGGTATTGCAGAGTATGAAAAACGTCTCCGCCCTTATGCCGATCTGCGTACGATCGAGATCATCGAAGAACGCATGAAGGATCGACCTTCTCCCGCGGAAAAGGATGAAGTTCTTCGCCGCGAGGGCGAACGGCTGTCTTCGCAAATCCCACAGGGGGCTTACCTGATCGTTTTGGATGTGGGAGGCGAGGAGATGTCTTCCGAGAAATTTTCCGCACGGATCGATCGTCTGATGCTCATGGGAGAAAGCCATATTGCATTTCTAATTGGTGGTCCCTTTGGACTGTCTGATGAATTGCGCCAACGAGCAGATCTGCGTCTGTCCTTCTCACAATTTACCCTGCCGCATCAACTGATACGGCTGTTCTTAATGGAACAGATCTATCGCTCGTTCAAGATCAGCCGTCATGAACCATATCATCTATAACTTGAGAAGAGTGTTCCTTTCTCCTCATTGAACGGGGGGGAGGGGAACACTCTTTGTATTTGTAAATGCATATTGTATTCATGCCCACAACTGCTATACAAAACTTCATCCTCTATGCTATACTCATTTTCGTTCACTGGATAATCTCCAGGAAGGATAAGAGGGAGGAATTATTATGTCGAACATGAAACAGTACGTGGATGATATTTTGGATCTGGTATCGAAGCGCGATCCCGATCAAAGCCATTTTAAAAACACCGTCAGTGAGGTGCTGACCTCGGTTGTCCCTCTCTTGGAAAAGCATCCTGAGTATAAGGAGCACAAGATTCTGGAGCGCCTGATCGAGCCGGACCGCATCATCTCCTTCCGAGTCCCTTGGGTAGATGACAAGGGGGAGATTCAGGTCAACCGCGGCTTCCGCGTCCAGATGTCCAGCACCTTGGGCCCCTACAAGGGAGGTCTCCGCTTCCATCCAAGTGTTACGCTTGATATTCTGAAATTCCTTGCTTTCGAGCAGGTCTTCAAGAATGCTCTGACCGGCCTTCCCATCGGCGGCGGCAAGGGGGGCTCAGATTTTGACCCGCACGGCCGCTCAGATAACGAAGTGATGAAGTTCTGCCAGAGCTTCATGACGGAGCTCTATCGTCATATCGGTCCGAATGTGGATGTGCCGGCAGGCGATATTGGCGTCGGCGGGCGTGAGATCGGTTATCTTTTTGGACAGTACAAGCGCATTCGTGACTCCTACGATGCGGGTGTTCTGACAGGCAAACGTACGGACTACTGGGGAAGTCTTGCGCGTACTGAAGCGACGGGCTATGGTCTTCTCTACTTCGTGCAGGATATGCTTGCGGCAAAAGGAATCGACCTCGCAGGCAAAACAATTGTTGTCTCCGGCGCTGGAAATGTCGCTACATATGCCATTGAGAAGGCGCAGGAATTTGGTGCGAAGGTTGTGACGTGCTCCGATTCGAACGGCTATATCTATGATCCGGACGGCATTGACCTTGCCGCACTCAAGGAGATCAAGGAAGTGCGTCGTGCACGGATCAAGGAATATGCAGATACGCACCCGAATGCAGAATATCACGAAGGATGCAGCGGCGTCTGGTCGGTGAAGTGCGATATTGCACTTCCGTGCGCGACACAGAGTGAAATCGATCTGGATTCTGCCAAGTTGCTGGTCGCCAATGGAGTGCAAGCAGTCGGCGAAGGTGCAAATATGCCGTCTACGCTCGACGCCATTGCTTATTTCCAGAGCCACAAGGTACTCTTTGCCCCGGCAAAGGCGGCCAATGCGGGCGGTGTGGCCGTATCCGCCCTTGAGATGTCGCAGAACTCTGAGCGCCGCCAGTGGACTTTTGAGAAGGTGGATAAGCGCCTTCGCAAGATCATGAGCCATATCTACCGTGATGCAAAGAAAAATGCAGAGCTTTATGCTGACCCCGATGATCTCGTTGCAGGCGCAAATATCACTGCATTCTCCAAGGTGGCAGACGTCATGCTTGCACATGGTTTGGTCTAAAAGAAATCGTTTGAACGAGGGCTGCTTCGGCAGCCTTTTTTCTATGCATATCGTTCATAAGCCTGACAAGTGAGCTATCATGGGCGAGATTTTAGTGGTACCACGCAGGCGTATGCGTATATGGTATGCTTCTGCTGGATGAATTTTATGATGGCGTGAAAAGAAATTCTTGCTGAAATATATGTTATAATGGCAGCAGAGAAGTCGAGGTGGATGTATGGAGAAATACGACGAGATCGTCTTGGCGTGGAAGAATCAAAAGCTCAGGAGTGCTGCCGAACTCGAGGCTGCACTCAATGGGTACGTGATTCAGTTCGCCTATCATTCCGGGAAGATCGAGAACCCGCAGATCACCTATAACGACACGCAGGAGATTTTCGATCATGACGGCGTGACGAACTATACAGGGGATGTACGCGCCATCTTTGAATAGAGCTTGTCAAAACATGGGATCATTTACGATTTTTGCGTCACGCCCATGATGCGGCCGTCCGTTGAGGAAAGGAAAGTCCATGCGCAACGAGAATGCAGCGGATATTTACGCAGAAGAGCAGATGCCGCAGGAGATTCGGGAGAAAATCGCTGCCCTTGAATCTGTGGGACAGGCCGCGCTGATCCCCAAGGCGCAGCACGAGCTGAAAGGCAGTATCGAATCCACCCTCGATACGGGAAAGATATCATCTGGAACGTGCGCATATCTTAAAGCGCATTATCTTCACGAGGCGTTTCTTCCTGCGCAGATCACGCAGCGACAAATTATTCTCTTTCACGGCTCTCGTGATGCCATCGGTTGGCCAAGCCTGTCGAAGTGCCGTGAGGCAAACGATTTCGGCAAGTGCTTTTACTGTACAGAGGATATGGAACTTGCTAAAGAGTGGTCTTGCCAGCGCGGAGAGAGCGGTGTCATTTCAGGCTACACATTAAAAACGGATGGGCTGAACATAGTCAATCTAAATTCAGAGCAGTACCATACACTCAACTGGATTGGGACACTGCTGCAGCACCGTCGGCCGAACAACCTGGACGATGACAGTGACTATGCGCGGGAGTATCTCATCCAAAACTTTGCGGTAGACTTATCGCGGGCAGATGTTGTTGTTGGGTATCGTGCGGACGATTCATACTTCCAGTATGCAACGGATTTTTTGCAGAACCGCATCAGTCTGGATAAACTCAGTGAAGCAATGCATCTCGGCAAACTGGGGGAACAGGTTGCGATAAAATCAGAGCGGGCATTTGAGCGGCTTACATTCAAACGCTCCTACCAGACAGCGCAGAAATACATCCGTTTATACATGGAGCGTGATGTACGTGCACGTGACGACTATCGACGTTCTCTCAGGGGACAGATCCGCGTTCCCAACAAGCTGACCATCGAGCGTATCATCCAGGAGGGAATCAGGAATGACGACAAGATCCTACTCAGACCTCTATATCGCGGACGCACAGGTGAATCTTGGCAACATGTTTGACTACGCAGTCAACACCTGCCATATCCCTATCGGGAAGACAGCAGAGTACTTTGTGAACTCCGGTGTGGCCGATCAGTTCGGCAAGGGGAATCCCCGCTATGTCGCCGGCCGCACCGGCTGTGAACTTCTCTGGGACTGCCTATGGGAGCTGAATATAGAGCAGCCTCCCTATCCGGCAGCACTCTATGCGGAGAAAACGCCCACATACTGGGCGGGATGGGCACTTGCCTATTACCAGTGGCTGCGCTGCATCCCCTTTGAGACGATCCTCACTGCCGTACCGATGGAGCAGATTGAGCGCAGCTACTATCCGCTGCATGAAGCCGACATCCGCAAATTCGTTGAGGTCATGGACGAATGGATGCACGAAAAGGCCGTGCATCCGCAAACAAAGAACCATACGCATAGGTTGCAAGCAACGTACACACGCTGACCGCAGTCTAGATACATAAAAAGAACTTGTCATGACGGCAAGTTCTTTTTATGTGTGCAAAAGAGCGGATTTTTTTCCCTTTCCTGTCGTTTATACTAAAAAGAACAGACAAGGAAGGAGAATGCTATGCACTATATCAGATTATTTGTCCTTTGTGCGCTCTCACTGAGCGTCCTCCTGCCGGGCAGGGGAGAAGCCGCCGATCTCTACAGCGTCATCTATACCGATGCCAGCTTCTATAACGGCGACATGGCGCAGTGCGACTGGATCACGAATGCCATCTTGTATGCTTCGGCAAGCTACAACGTCGATCCACTCCTCATCACGGCCGTCATGGAGACGGAATCCCACTTCTACATGGGCGCGGGCAGCCCCGCCGGTGCGATTGGACTCATGCAGCTCATGCCCGCTACGGCAGCCGGCATTGGCGTGAATCCCTACGATCCGCTCGGCAACATCCTCGGCGGAACGATCTACCTGCGCACACAGCTCGACAACTTCGGCGGACTTGGCGAATACGGCGTAAGTACGGCCGTCGCCGCCTACAACGCTGGCAGTGCTGCCGTCTACCAGTACGGTGGAGTGCCGCCGTACCAGGAGACGATCGACTATGTGGCCAAAGTACATCGTGCTTACATGAACCTCTATCAGATGTATCAATATGGGTGAGGGAGGGAGTTATGAATCTAATCCAAACCGCAGGTATTTCCCTGCTTGTCCTCATCATCGGCGGCTGGATCTACACGCGCTGCCATGGCGATGGCGTGCGGACACTCACAAAACTGCTGCTTCTCGTCAATGCACTGCTTCTATTCGTCACGCTCAACCTTTATTATGCAGCAAAAAACGAAATCGCCGTCAAGGAAGTGATCGAAAAATACAGTGTCGCGTCCACCGTCGACCTCCTCTCCCTGATGCACGAGCCGGGGCACAGCGTTGAGATGCAGGAGAATCGTCTTCTGATTGACAAGGGGAGTGATCATGAGCGCATTTTCATCCTGATGCGTGAGCCATTTTTCCACATCATCGACCAAGGAAAAATGATGCAGATGACAAAAGAACTGCCAAATTAACTTCAAAATGCAAAAAGATAGGATTTTTTGGCAAAAATTTCGGTTACCATAGATTATGGAGGAGAATTGTCAAAAAGGAGTGTTTACCATGACCATCAGAAAAACAGCTGTTGCGGTCGGTGTCGCATTCGGCATCTCTGCCTCGCTGCTCGCTATGATCCCGGCAGGGCATCACAGTGAGGCGGCGATTGCCGTCATCGACCAAAAGAACATCGAAGAAGCGATCAAAACGGCCATCCAGACCGCGAAAATCCTCTCGACCGAGGAGAAGGAGCTGGCGCTCATGATCCTCAATTCGAAGAAGATCGGCAGTGCAGAGATCGAAAAGTATGCGCAGATGCAGGGCGCAC
This sequence comes from Selenomonas sp. oral taxon 478, assembly GCF_001189555.1. NCBI lineage: Bacteria > Bacillati > Bacillota > Negativicutes > Selenomonadales > Selenomonadaceae > Selenomonas > Selenomonas sp. oral taxon 478. The sequence continues at coordinate 2,082,303 of NZ_CP012071.1, forward strand.
AGCAGAAACAGATCTTTGACGAGAAGATGGGGCAGGAGGGCGTGCTCGGCAAGATATGGGGTGACAAAAAGGGCGGGACGAATCCGAATCCTCTCGATACCGTCTGGCGTGAGCGTCTTGGCGATCTACAGTCCATTCTCAATGGCAACACGACCGTCGCCACAGGCATCCTGAACGAACGCCGCCGGGAGGAGACACTCGCGGCCACATTCAAGGATGCAGCGCAGTCTGCCCAGAACACGCAGCAGGCAAACCTTGAGATCGCAAAGTCCACACAGGAAGCCCTGAATGCGTCGAATCAGGCAGAGGGAGCCATGCAGGTCATGCAGTCGGGCAACGCCATCAACGCCAACAGCGTGCTGGCACTGCTCCAGATGACGAAGATGTATAGCAACGCCGTTGCCGCTGAGGCATCGCATTACCAGGCAGAGAACCTGCGCCGCGCGACCATTGAGTCGAATGAGCAACAGGCGGCACAGCGCAACCTTGCCGCAGGTAAGGCTGCTCTTGCCAGCATCAAGGCACAGCAATGAATGGAGTGGTGGATATGCACCGATACACTGAGACAATGCGGCACATCCTGCCGCTTGGCATATTTGTCCTCGTCGCTGTTCTCGTCCTGGCGGACGGCACAACGGCATCTGCCGCAGCGAGCTTTAGCTCGGACATTGGACTAAAGGGCGGCGACAATGCCTTCCAGAACAACCTCACTACCATGGCGAATGGAATGTTTACCGTCGCGCGGATCATATCGACCATCATGATCGCACTCGCGGGCATCATGATTGCCTTCAACGTCGAGACGGCCAACAAGACCACATGGAACATCATCCTCGGCATCGGGCTTGCGCTCAACTTTGGCACGGTGCTCATGAGTGCGTTCGGCGGGAGCTTCGGCGGTGCGGATCAGGCACCGTTCGAGTACCGGATGCACGTCACTGCGGACGAGGACAGCAAATGGTATGACTTCCTCCAGCCATTTACACGCACCTATATCGACTATACGAAGTCCGGCGCAGTCAGCATCATGCCTGTCGCTGCAAAACTGCTCCTCGTCTTGACGGCAATCTCCGCCTCTGTGAAGATCTCCCTCGATCTCATCAGCGGCGACAAGATGAAGTTCCTCGTCCAGATACTCCTCGAGACAGGGCTCTATCTCTTCCTCATCCTGAACTGGTACGGCCACGGGATTGACATTATGGGCAGCCTGTGCAGCGGCTTTCAGGCGATCGGGTATCACGCGGGCGGCTACAGTGACGGGATGGGCTCCGGCTCACTCATTGCAAATGCGGTCACGATGTTCACAACGGGGTACGGTGCAGCACAGGAGGCATTCTCGATCTGGTCGCCAATCTCCGGGCTGTTTACCATCCTCTGCCTTGTCATCATGTTCATCCTGCTCGTCCTGGCAGGGATTGAGATGCTCATGGCAAAGATTGAGTTCTTCACCATGGCGATGATCACCATCCCCCTGATTCCGTTCGCTGCGCTTCCGCAGACGAAGTTCCTCTTTGAACGGGCTCTTGGTGCCATGTTCAACCTAGCGATCAAGGTCGCTGTCATCTCCTTCCTCACGGCAATGAGCAGCAGGATCCTCACGGACTACTGTGATGAATTTGCAAAGATCGCACAGGATCCCTCTAAGGGCGGTATCATCGGCAATATGCCCGTCCTCATCCAGGCCGTTGTCGTGAGTCTCCTGCTGTATCTCCTCATCAAGAAGATCCCCGACCTGGTGCAGGGACTTCTCAGCGGCTCTCCCTCGCTCAACGGTGCGAGCATGACACAGACCGCAAAGAATGTGACTTCCGCCGGTGTCGCTGCCGGGGCGGCGATCGCGTCTGGCGGAACAAGTGTTGCAGGCAATATGGCAAAATCTGCGGTGGCGGGATATGGACAAGGCGGCGGTGGCATAGCCGGTCTCGCACGCGCTGGCGCGAATGCCATGAATACTGGGACTGGCATGATGATGTCTGCTGCTGGACGAGGTATGGGGCACTATGCAAGAGATTCTATGGTTGGCAAGTCCACGAAGGCGGGAATTGAGGCAGCACAAAAATACTTTGGCGTAGGCGCCAATCAACAAGCACCTACGGCAACGGGACTTGCCGTAAGCGGTGGAAAAAGTATCGCGCAGAGCGCAAAGAACGGGGTGAAAAGTGCGGGCAGCGGCATAGCAACAGTGGCGCGCGGTGCGGCAACTGTCGCGAATGATGTTGCAAGAGATATTTCGAAACTCTCACCGATCAAATAAAAAAATGCTTCTCGATCCAGTTGATGGATGGAGAAGCATTTTTTATCTCGTTAGAGGGGCGCTCTTCCTTGCAATTTCTGCAATGAGTTCGCTTTGCCTATCGTATTCTTTTTTGAGCTCGTCATACCGCTCTTTTAGTTCCTCATATCGTCCTTCCAGTTCGTGTAAACGCGAAACATCGGCTTGATTGCGGTAGATTTCTCCGAGCATTGCGGATATTTTAGGGGCTTGCCCTTTAATGAGTATATCTAAGTCGCATTCAGCGAATACATCGAGTAGATGCTTGATAACGTGTGCTGTATTGGGGTAGCTGTCGATATAATCCTCTATTTCCTGTTTCCACTTCAGGCGACGTTTTTCAGCTTCTTGCTGTTCAATGATTTTTCCCCGTTCGTTGCACTCATCGTTCCACTGTTTCAGGCTGGACAAAATTCCCATGGAAATCACTCTCCTTATCGTACCGATGTATCCTTTGGCGACTCATAGAGCGGCGCGTATGAAGACAGAATGTGCTCGATCAGGCGGTTGAGACTCGTCCCCGCTGCGATCGCATGGATCGCAAGCCGGCGGTGCAGTGCCGGGGAAATGCGGACATTGAAGCTGCCCTTGTACGGTATCTCCGGCGCAACGTTTTCCCGTGCGCAGCGGTCAAGATACGCATCAATCTCCGCTCGAAACAGTCTGACCAGTTCGTCCGCGCGTTCTGCACGGTACGTGATCTTCTCCTGGATCCCGAGCACGCGCCCATAGAGGAATCCCTCATGCTCGTCGATCTCCACCGAGCCAACATACTCTCTGTGCCGTAATATATTCTTCATCGTCCACCTCCCTCCTTCTTCCATTATACCGCACCTTGCACAAGATAACAACTGTATATAGTCGCTTATATCGTTAAAGTGTAAAAAAGATAGGAAAATTTCACAGATGTTCTGGGGTACTATGAATATATATCTGTATGAGAGGATTCCGCACATGAAATCGAGATACATTTTGCTGCTACTTGTCCTTTTCCTATTGGCATCATCCACACCTGTGAGTGCGGCCGCGCTCTTGATGATGGATGCGCCGCTGCATGGCCACGAGATCCAGGTGACCAGTCCGTTCAGCTCGGGGCGTACGCATCCCATCACGGGGGTGGTGCGCCGACACAACGGCATCGACATCGGCGGCGAGGCACATGAGCCTGTCTATGCTGTTGCAGATGGAATAGTTACCTATGCGGATTATAAGTACTCATTTGATGGTCTTGTAGTTATTGAGCATACTTCACCCGATGGCAGCAGGTTTGAGACTGTGTATGGTGACCTCGACCCAAACGATGGGTATCTTCCGGCTGCTGCCATCATGGGAGGTGTTGACAGGCATGTGAAGCGCGGGCAGCTGATCGGGTATCTGGGGCCGGCATTGGAGACTAGCGTATCAACGGGACCGCATCTGCATTTTGAAGTACGGATCAATGACTCGCCGATCAGTCCGGCGCTCTATCATCCGTATGCGCCGTGGCTTCCGGACAATGCGACAGATGACGGCCTTGCAGCGAGCCGTCAGGGAAAGCGCATGGTCTGGGATGCGGCATTTGCCTTTATGGAGCCCGTCAAGAAAGCGATAGATACCATTGCCCTCGCGTGTACCAAGGCGGTGGATCTCCTCAAGGACATCATCAAGTACGTGATCGGCATCCTCATGACGATTGATCTCGCGCTCACCTACATCCTGATGAGCGTCGATCGGGAGAAAGGACAGGAGCCGAGCTTCAGCATCTTTAAGCTGCTGGCACTCAAGATGCTGCTCTATCTGCTGCTCTTTTACACCATCACCTACTGGGGCGCGTTCCTTATCAACGGATCACGCGACCTCTTCCTCAGCCTGGGCGCAGCCACGAGCGGTGTAGATCTCACTCAGGCAAAGGCGATGCTCGTCGATCCGACAGCACTCGTGACAAAGGGCGCACAGATCATCGAGCCGATTTTTACCGTTCTCAACGAAACGGATTCGAGCGGATTTGACTGGCTCAACAAAATCGTCACGGGACTGTTCGGGAGCATCTTCCTCCTCATTATCTTTGGCTCGTTCCTGCTCTTTGCCTTTGAGATCATCCTAGCGTACCTCGAGTTTTACTTCGTTGCCGTGTTCAGCCTGGCGAACTTTATGTTTGCGGGACACAAGTGGTCACGCCGCTATGCAGAGAACAGCATGAACGGCATCTTCAGTGCCTCGATCAAACTGTTTTTCTTCTGCTTCTTTGCTCTGATGCTGCAGTCCGTCATGTCGAACATGGTGGTGGATGATCTCATCCATGTGCAGACTGTCCCCGTAGAAGAGGCAATGAAGAATAACAACGGCAACTTCGGCGGGCGCGAGGGCATCGATGAGGTACTCGAGGCAATCCGCCGTGTCGAGACCGGTGGACAGGAGCATCCCTTCCAGACACCCTCACAGGATGGATGGGGCTACGGTGCGTACCAGATCAGCTACGAATACTGGAACGTCTGGTGCGAAAGAGCGGGATTCGAGCCGCCGCCGATGCCATGGGCAGACGACTCGGAGGCATGGAGCGATCCGGGGTATCAGTCGAGACCCTACAGCGGGGCTTGGGAAGATCAATTCCCGCCGGCAACGACGCCGTGGCCGGAGAATGTGCAGACCGCCGTGGCGCGTCATCACCTGCTGGAACTCTATGATGCAAACGGCAGCTGGGAAAAAGCAGCGGGGGCATGGAACGGTGACCGCAGCGGCGGATATTGGCGCAAGGTCGTGACAGCATCAAACTCCATCCAAAAGACCAAGCACGTCCTTCAGGTCGCTATTTTGCTGAAACTCGCCCTGGTCTGCTTCCTGTTTGTCATGATGGGAGACAAGCTATCCCAGCTGGTCATCAAGCAGTTTGGCATAGGCAACGGGTTCAAGTTCCTGCCCGGCACATAATAGAGAGGAGATCAGATATGAAACGATGGAAACGGTCAAAGAAAGTGACCGCAGCACTCTGCGCATGCTTTATGGGGGCTGCCGGCATCGGCTATGCGTGGTCGATTCCGGGCGTAACAGAACCCTATGATCCGCCGAACTATTACAGCCCCACAAGCATCTCCTGGGCGGACAGTGCACCGTCCCCCTTTGCCCTGAAAGACCTCGCCGCGAACGGGGGCAACGTCTATGACTACACGCGGCATATCAAGAGCATCCTCTATGGGACGAAGTTCGTTTCCTGGCTCGAAAAATTGACGGCTAAACTCGGCATCGAGGAGGAAAACGCCAGAAAGCTCCCGGAGGAGAGCAGAAAGCAGGGGATGAAGGACATCAAGATCCTTTATCACTCCATGGCAGAAAACCGGACGAACATCGACCTCCATCCGGAAGCCTTTGAGCGGGACTATGACGATGGTGTTGCGGGCAAGGCGATCGACTACCGCAAGACGAGCAAATTCATGTCGGACAGCTACACAACGGCAACGCAGAACACCATCAACCGCTACCAGGACATGGATCAGATCATGACGGCACTCCAAACGGCACTGGAAAACTCGAATCAGGCGGTCGGAGAGACACAGGCACGTCAGGCAGGAGTGCAGATCGAAGCCATCAAGCAGATGGCCATCATGCAGCTCTCAAATGCCATGGGGGATCAGATCCAGATCCGCAACGTTCGCCAGATGCAGGATACGGCAGACAAGCAGCGGCAGGAAGAGCAGCAGATGAACGGCTCCTATCACTTCTTTAACCCCGGTGATCCCGGAGATCGGGTCATGCTCGAATCCTATGAGGCGGATACAGGAAGAAAATTCTATCAGTCACAGCCAATGCCGGATTTTTGATGCAGAGGAGGTGCGCGTATGCCGGAAGAAAATGGCAACATAAATGAAGATGCTGCAGCAGCGGGAGGATTTTGCCTACGGGAAGGATTATACAAGCCTGTATGATCCTGTTATATATGCTCCGCAGAAAGAAGAGGAGCGTAATGTTGAGGCGCGTGAGCAAAGGAGGAACAACATGCAGAGCGAATGGTTTGTCTCAAGCAATCCGATTCCTGGCCCAGAGAAAAGAATCATGATGTATCAGGCGCAGCGCAGGAAGGACACGTCCGCTGTTGATTACAGCGGCAACCGTGATTATGCAGGAGGTTTCTACGAGAACAAAGAAAAGGCGCAGGAAATCGTCGACAAGCTGAATGCGGAGGAGAAGGAACGCGGGGAGGCACTGACGGCACAGGAAGCACAGGCAATCGCCGACAAGCTGAACGCGGAGGAACATCGCAAGGAAGCGCAGGAGGAGGCAAAACCAATGGCAGAGCAGGAGGAAAAGCAGCCGGAGAAGGAAACCCAGGCAAAAAAGCCGCAGGAAAAGAAGACGACAAAAGAGCTGGTCAGCGAGGCAAGCAAAGCCTTTAGTGACCGTATGCAGGAAGCCCATGCCAGCGGGAATGCCGTCTGGCAGAAACCGTACGAAGAGCGGCAAAACATCCATGCGCCTGTCCTGATCTATCAGGGCAGGGATGGAGAACACAAGTCGTTCTACCCGCCTGTTGCGAATATGCTGCCCGCCGTTCAGCATCAGCTGGATATTGGCAGTCAGGATAATCGCTGGATTCCCGCCAAGGAGGCAGGGGCAAACCCCGACATCACCATCCGTAAGGATGCAAAAGCCGTTACCTTTGTGCTCTTTACCAAAGACAAGCAGCCGTATACGAAGAAATTCTTCAATATGGCCGACGTGTCAGGGAAAGGCGTTCCCGCACTCGCGCCGACACCGGAACTGCGGCGGGATGCCTATCTGCACGATATGATCGACTATCTTGCACGGCGCACCGAGCGCGGCACGTTCAAGGGGGACAACTACTTCCTGATGGTCATGGACGCGAAGGAAGCGGCCAATAAGAGCTATCAGGCGAAAAAGGAAGTCTACGACTTCCAGAACCTCGACTACGGTACATACATGAAGGCACGCCTTGAAGCTAATCGACGGCTGGACGCGATCCTGGGCGCGGATGTTCAGGAAGTCATTCCCGCGAAGGACTATGAAAAAACCTTTATCCAGCTGCTGGCAAAGGAGATTCGCGAGCCATCCAAAGAGACAAACTATGTCATTCGTGCGGCACGTAAGGCACTAAATGAGCTGAAATGGCAGCAGAGCCACGTAAAAGCGGCGATGAAGGCTCTTGTGCCACAGGCGGCGTTCGATTCGCTGGCACGCAGCGGGAAGGTGCCGTCGCAGACACTCTTTATCATCGCAGTCAAGGGTGCGGAGCAGAATAAGGCACAGGAGGCCGCCCGCTGAAGGAGGTGAACACAATGACGGATGAAGAAATCTATGAAATGTACTGCGGAGATGTTGACGACATGCCCGCAGACGATGCGCTGATGGAAGACTGAGCGCAGCTGCAGCAAGTGAATCATGAACGAAAGTCGGATGTTTTGCATCCGGCTTTTGTGTTTCTCATCAAGTTCTAACAGGAAAGTAAAAAAGATAGGAATTTTTTCCATTTCCTGTCACATATACTAAAGATGGAATGGATATGAAAGATTTGCATGAACATCCGCATGTATTTATGCGGCACACAGCATAGAAATCGTATCTGTTTCTGAATGAATGGTAAGAGTATAGGAACGACGAGGAGGAACGGTCATGCAGTTTTTGGTGGCAAATGACAATGGAAACGCCGAACAGGATCTGGTGATTAACGGCCAGCGGATCAGTGCACCGAATGTTTTTGCGCGTGTCGGAAAACTGGTGAATTTGGACGAACTGAACCCGGAGTATGTGCTGAAGCACATCCACGACAACCTCATTGTCTCTGTAGAAGGAGCGATCTACTACGTCGGCGCGTATGCACTCTCGAGCGGGCAGCGGTGCCGGTCGATCACCGTCGGTGTAGATAATGACAAGGTGTCCAGCGATATTGTCTATGTGAATACGCTCGCACATATCGCAGGAGAGGCAGTCGCTGCGTGCTATCGGGAGAGCGGAGCTGTTCCCGATACGGGAGATGCGATCAAGGTGCATGTGGATATGGCGACAGCGATTCCCGTGTCCTACTACACGAAGGCAAAGGCGGCCGCATTCGCCGAGAAGTTCATGCACAAGCAGCATAAGGTTACCGTGTATGTCGGGGCAAAGGAGTATGTCGTCTTTATTCAGTTTGATTTTGTCAAGGCGATCCCCGAGGGCGTCACGGCAGCACATGCCTTTATGCACCGTCCGACACTGATTCATCAGCCCGAGAACCTCTCCGCCGGAACGTTCAAGACGCTGCGTGTCCTTCATATCGCCATCGGTGAGGGCACGACGGAGTTTCCCATCACGACGGGAATCTCCTTTAAGCCCGACTTTATCATGGGGACGCATAACGGAAACGGCCACGCGATTGAGCGGGTGCTGGATCCGTTTAAGAGGGACTTCGGATTGCAGAGTGTGACCCGGCAGGATTTCTCCCGCTATCTGCGTGATGCTGCACACAAGTATCATGATGCGGCTATGTCCTATTTCATGCCGGCACTCGAGGATGAGGCGGAGGAAATCCTGACGATGGCCGAGCAGGTCATCTCAAGAGCCAACAACGAAGTGGATGTTGTTGCTGTCTATGGAGGCGGCTCTATCCTGATGCGTGAGGCACTGGAAAAGCGGCTTATGGCATTCTGCACACGGGCGAAGATTGAGCTCGCCTACATCGACGATCCAAGCGATGCCGTGTTCCTCGAGGCAGAGGGGCTGAACGCATTTATCAACAGCCCGCTCTTTCAGCTGCTGGGCGACAAGGCGCGTAGTGGAGAGAAAGGATAACGGAAATGGCAGAGAAGAATGTGATCACAAAGTCCGTCTGCTTCCCACGGACAGCGGAATTTGAGGAGTTTGTCGCAAAGCAAAAGAATTTCAGTCGGACGATGTGTATCCTGGTTCAGCAGTCCATCTTTCAGCACGGCGGTAAGATCGTTGATGTGCTGGAGGAGTATGAAAGCGTGAGCAGGGACATCGTGTTTCGCCGTCAGATCAGCGAGCTCTCAAAAACAATGGAGGAGAGCGAAGGGGGACTGTTCCTCGTCGATGAAAATCCGACGATTCCTGCCGAGGAGGAACCCCGGAGGGAAGAACCAACGGCATCACAGGGAGATGACAGCATCCCCGAGGGGTACCAATAAGAAGCTGTTGTCGCGGCATCTGCTCTGCGGTATAATTGAGGTAGGAGGCGAGGCGCATGGAGCAGTACAAATATAATCCGAGTGACTACGTTGATTATCTCTGTGAGAGCATGACGAATTTTTATGCGGCACTTCCGGAACAAAACGCGCTGCGTTTATCCTGCATCTGGGAGCGGATTTTTTTCGATACGAAACAGGCAATGAAGGAGCGCTTTATATCTCCTGATGAACGTGATGCTATCCTTGATTATTTTGGGGAGTTGATACCGGAGGATGAAGCTTTATCATGAGGCGTAATCAGGCTTATGAATCCTATGAGAGGCGATAACGATGGAGTACAAATATAATCCGGAAGACTATGAAGAGGTGCTTTGTGAATATATGACGGCATTCTACCGGGCGTATGAGGAGAAGAACCGTCTCTATATGAGTGCAGAGATGCAGCACCTCTATGCTGAAACGAAATATGCTATGAAGGAAGGCGATATTACATCTGCTGACCGTGAGGAAATGTTGATGTATTTTGGAGGGCTGATAGATGATTGACATTACAAATGCAACATGGCGCAGTAATCGCTTTGGCGGTTCAGAGCGAAAACGTACATTGATCTATGACGGGAGTACCTACATGGTGAAGTTTCCTGATCCCGTTCGTTCGACAAAGAAAACATCTCTTAGCTACATTAATAATCAGTTTTCCGAACACATCGGATGCAGCATCTTTCGCCATCTCGGTATCCCGGCACAGGAGACATTCCTCGCAACGTGCATAGACCCTATGAATAAGAGGGAAAAGATTGTTGTTGCCTGTAAGCTCTTTTGTCAAAACGGCGAAGGGAATTTGGTTGAATTCAGCAAGTTCCTTCTCAACGACACAGACAGTACCTCCCGCAGGACAACAACCGTTGAAGATGTGATGGATGTTCTCGACCATTCACCGCTCCGCCTGGATCGAGAAAAGATCAAAGACTACTTCTGGGATATGTTCGTTGTAGACGCATTCATTGGCAATGGAGATCGTCATCTGGATAACTGGGGGCTCATTGAGATGACGGATGGGACATTATCCCCTGCACCGATTTACGATTGTGGATCATCCCTTTCGCCATTGAAGTCGGATGAAAAAAAACGAGAGCTGCTGGCAGATGGGAATGAGTTTAAGCAGGAAGAGTACAATCTGAACTCGGTTTATCGAATGAATAACAAGCGTGTTCTTTACCACGAAATATTCAAGGACCCCCCGGAAGACCTGCATCGTGCGATCCAGCGCATCGTGCCGAGAATCAAGGCGGCATCCGCACAGATCGACCGGCTGATTGACAGCACGGAAGGACTATCGGACATCTCCAAAGAGTATATGAAAAAGTCCCTGCTGCTCAGAAGGGAGCTGATCCTGCTTCCGGCTCTGAAAAAATGCAACAAGGGAGACGAGTCGCGGGGCTTTGCCCGGTAATATGGGTTGCAGCTGCGCACAGAAATGTGTGCAGCTTTTTCAAAAGGTATACTTTTTAGGAGAGTGGCAGCCGGCATGAAAAAGTGTCTCAAAATATCATGTATATCATTTTGAAACATCTCAAAAGTAACATAGAGGTTTTGAAACAGATTGATCGAATGATGAAGGAAAGGAGGGCAGGATGAACATAGGATACATTCGTGTCTCCGACAAAAGTCAGAATCCTGATCGGCAGATTGAAAAAATGAAAGCGATCGGCATCGAGGAGCGGTTTATCTTTGTGGATCGACAGAGCGGAAAAGACTTTTCACGGCCGGCCTACCAATCCATGAAGCGAGTTCTCCGCGCAGGGGATCTGCTCTACCTGGATGCGCTTGATCGCTTGGGACGCGATTACGACGGGATCATCGATGAGTGGAAAGATATGAAACGAAACATCGGTGCTGATATTGTCGTGCTGGAGCAGGAATCACTGTTTGACAGCCGCAAGTTTCGCGAGATGGGGGAACTGGGAAAACTGATGGAAGACCAGTTTCTCAGTCTGCTCAGTTACGTTGCTGCGCAGGAGCGTAAAAAAATACGCACGCGGCAGCGGGAGGGGATTGATCTTGCGCGACGGAAAGGCGTGCGTTTTGGCCGGCCACGGGTCGAAACGACAAAGGATTTCAGAGAGACGATAGAACGATGGAAGAACGGGGAAGTGACGGCAAGGGAAGCGATGCGCATTTGCCGTATGAGCCCGTCGACCTTCTATCGCCGCGTAGAAGAATGGAAGGAAGAGTTACGATGAAGCGATTGTTGCTGTTGCTCCTCTGTATGCTGGCCTATATGCCTGCGGCGTTTGCCTCGACATGGCAGGAGGATGTGGAGGCCGTTACAAGCCATCCGGAGAAAGTCTATGAAGTGTATTGCGGAATGCCTTATGAAGACTTTGAACAGACATGGGCGAATGTACCGAACTGGAGCTGTAAGGATAAAAAGCCGCGTCGGCAGGTATTTGAGAAGATCATGGAAGGAACGCCGCCGCTGCGGGAGACGTTCACCGTGCTCGGTGACCGTACGAGCGTCATACACATGGAGGTTTCCTTCCTGACTGATGACAAGAAGCTGACGGACTGGATCTTTAACTATACGCGAAATCGGTTGGCCATCAAATTTGGCAATCCGGGAGAAGTTGAAGGGTGCCAGGTCATCGACATGAATTATCCGACGTTTATCACATGGCCGGGACATCCTGTAATGCTGACACGCGGTTCCGTTGAACGGGGCGGAAAGACGTACCGGGTTACGATTATGCTTTAGCACACATAACGATGATAAATAGGGACTGCACCAACTTGGTGCAGTCCCTATTATCGTCTCAATTATTCCTCGTCGTAATATTCCATAGCCCATACCTTGTACTTTTCGAATCGCGGGAGCAGTTCCTTTTCAATATGCAGTGAATCGAAGGATTCTCCATTGGAAAAGTACACGTCGGCCAGGCTCTCTTGTATCACTTGGTTGTCGCCATCAGCACGTAAAAGATCATTGATGGTTTGATTCACAGTTGTGCATAGAAGGCCATTGCGCCGCTCATAGTCTACCGTATCGAAGGATGGGATTATGTGCTCCCGCGTTCCCTTCAAGTTCAATGGCGATAGTACGTAGATGTCGGCCGCCTCATGAAAACTGCTTCCGTTGGATAGACCTAAGTAGTCCGCAGCGGTGTCGTATGCCAAGATGCAGGGAGCATCCTTCAGCAGATCCCGCAGATAGTCGTTGTACGTGTATATTGCCATGTTTTCATCCCCCCTTCCATGTCTTAGTCATATCTTATCGGAAAATGATGCTTGCTGTCAACGAATGGGCATCTATAGATCACGATACATCCGCTTATTTGTCTCTTCCTCTTTCGATGCATCAGACATGAGCGTCCATGTTTTGAGTGCGAAATTATCGTCCCGCATGGTGGCGACAAGGCTCGCATAATGTTCGTTCCCGGAGACAGCCTCGGCGATAATACCGGGTCTGTCTTTTATTTTTTCCGGCGCAACGATCTTGTAGCGTCTCACGTCGTTCCGATCTGTTTTTACCGCTTTGGCGAGCGCATCCATTTGCACTTTGGCACGGTTCATTCTTTCCGTTGCACGATCCAGCCGTGCTTTTAGTGCATCGTATCGTTTCTGATACGGCGCATTTTTCCGCATGATGCCGAGGGAAATCCTTCTGATGATGTGTGTCAAGCGTCCACACCGGAGGAGACATTCTGTTCCGAATCTGCTGTGCAGTGACTTTGACAGAGATACGACGAGGATGGTAGTATATGGATAAGCGACAGCTTTCTATGGACGAGATACAACGTGCGTTGAAGGAGCATCAGCGATTGTTGGACACAAATCATCAGTCCGGTGCTCAGGCGGATTTCTCCAACTGCGATTTTCATAGCTTCGATTTTTGTCATGAGAAACGCGGGAAGCTGCATGACTTTCGTTCCATGAATTTTCGTGGAGCTGATTATGTCAGATGATGGAGGTATTACGATGCAGTATTGGGTAGATGCACAACGATTGAATGACTTCATCGCACTCCGTGGAATGACGATTGATGATGTCGAAGCGGAATGCAGTACGAAAGGACGACATGATGTTTTTCAGCATATAGTAACAGAGGGGGGACCGACGCGTGAGTTCTTTTTGATTGGTGAGATTGGTCGGGCGATCCGTATTCCAGATCCGGAGTTTGTAAAGTATAAACGCGAAGAAGGAGACAAGACGGATGATCTTGCTGCAATAAAGAAAAAACAACTGATGCCGCTTGATTATGATGAAAGTCATTACATTGATCAGAGCATGGGCATTGAGCGTTTGAAGGAACGCGGTATAATCTGATGGATCACCAATGTGCAAGGTAGTACAAAAGATAGGATTTTTTATCCTCGTTTCAAGATATACCGTATATATGGTATGTCTTGAAAGGAGGCTTTATCTATGCGACCTGTCTGCAAAGATTTGGGTAAAGTGATGCGGCTGCGTAAGGGGAAGTATGGGAACTTCTGGGCATGCACTGGTCATCCTTTGCCGATCATAAAGACGCTCTGCCTTTTTGAATATCCGCTGCATGAAAAAAAGACGAGTTGTGCAAATCGCAGGGCTCGTCTTTTGACTGTAATCTCGTTGTTGGTTGATCCGTCACTACGATCTATTCTCTTCTATTTTTGCCTCTAATTTGCCCCCTAAGAGATTGAAAAAGACGTAGAATATGTGTAATATGGAGAACTGAGAGAAAAAGAGTAGGCGAAATACACGGTTTGATATATAATGTTAAACTGCTGTAGTTTTGCTGATATGGTCGAAGGAGGATTTAAATACTGTGGAAATATCATTGGCGGAGATGCTAAAGGTCGTTATTCTGGGAATTGTTGAGGGACTCACCGAGTGGCTTCCTGTGTCCAGTACAGGGCACATGATCCTCGTTGACGAATTCATTCGACTGAATGTATCAACTGCCTTTATGGATATGTTTTTGGTTGTCATCCAGCTCGGTGCCATTCTTGCTGTTGTGGTGCTGAATGCAAAGAAGCTGAATCCGTTCCTTGGAAGTAAGTCTAGGGCAGAGCGCCGTGAGACATTGGATCTATGGGGGAAGGTCATCGTTGCCTGTCTTCCTGCTGCGGTGATCGGGCTCGCGTTCAACAAATATATGGAAGAACATTTCATGAACGCGCCTGTTGTCGCTTCCATGCTGATACTATACGGTATTCTTTTTATTGTCGTAGAGCGCTGGAATAAACGTCGGACGCCGCGTGTCGAGAGCCTTGCTGCGCTGGACTATCGTACAGCATTCATCATTGGCGTCTTTCAAGTGCTTTCGCTCGTTCCGGGGACGAGCCGTTCCGGGGCAACAATCCTTGGCGGCATTATCTTTGGAGCAAGCCGCTATGTCGCAACGGAATTCACTTTCTTTCTCGCCATTCCTGTCATGTTTGGCGCATCCTTTCTGAAACTTGTCAAATTTGGCTGGCACTACACGGGAGCAGAGCTGCTTATTCTCGCCGTTGGCATGGTCACTGCATTCGTCGTGTCGATTCTCTCGATTCAGTTCCTCTTAAGATACATAAAGCGCAACGACTTTACCGCATTCGGCTGGTATCGTATTGCTCTTGGCATCTTAGTACTTGCCTATCTCTTTATGGTTGGTGATCCGACGAAGGAGTAGTGAATGAAACTTATTGCGGGGCTTGGGAATCCCGGAGCAGAGTATGCCAATACCAAGCACAATGTCGGCTTCATGCTGATCGATGCGCTGGCAGAGCATCTAAACGCTTCTGCATGGAAAGAAGATTTCTCTTCATCTGTTGCAGAAGCACGTATCGGCGGAGAAAAAATTTTCCTTGTCAAACCATTGACTTATATGAATAACAGCGGGGAAGCGATTGGGCCCATGCTTTCCTACTACAAACTGAGCAGTGAAGATTTGATCGTTGTCCACGATGATATGGATATTCCTGTTGGGACGGTACGTATTCGAAAGAAAGGGAGCTCAGGCGGCCATAACGGGATTAAATCCATCCTTTCTCATGTTGGCAGCGAGGCATTTGCTCGTGTCCGTATTGGTATCGGGCGTCCGCCAGTCGGACGGACCGTCATCAACCACGTTCTCGCTCCATTTGCACCGGAGGATCTGCCAAAGATTCGCGAGGCGATAGCATATCTTTTGCCCGCAGTGACATGTATCGTAACGGAGGGGATAGATTTTGCAATGAACCGCTATAATCCACATAGAAAGAAGAAAGATCGTCAAGAGGGCAATCATGAAACGAACGAGAACGACGACACTTCTGCATGAGAAGAAAGATAGGATTACCGCAGTCTATGCCGACCATCACGGCAACATCTGTGACGCAGCGAATTTACAGGGGTTAGGTCGAGTTGGCACATTAAATGTTTCACTTCATCCCGATGAACTCATTCCGCTTCCTGACAGTGCTGATCTTATGTTTATGCCTTCGCATAAGGCGGTGGGTCTGCGTATGGATGGATGTGAGGAAGAGATCAATGGCACTGCCGTAGCCGCCATTCTTCCACAGGGCTATACCCGAACCCATCTTCCTGCTTTCCATCGCACAGATGATGCATCTCTACTCCCATTATATGGCTATACGGCCGTATTGTCCTATCGCGGACAGCTGTGGGTGACTGCCGTATATACGGACGAAAATGACAAATGGGATCCATCCAACTATAATGGTACTGGACTCAAGAAGCTGGTGCGCCGCACGATGAAAGAGCTCCCCCATAACCGCATCGTAGAGCAGGTGGGGAACTGCTCGCTGAACTATCATTGCCTCACGGCACAGAACCTGTTCTACCGGCGCTGGGAATGCGGTGTGCCGACATCACCCGCCTGTAATGCCAACTGTCTCGGCTGCATCTCCCTACAGAGTTCAGAATGCTGTCCGTCTCCGCAAGAACGAATTACATTCGCACCGACAGCAGATGAAATCGCTGAGGTCGGCATCTATCATCTCTCGCTCGCCCCGGATGGAATCATCAGCTTTGGACAGGGCTGTGAAGGTGAACCGTCGCTTGCCGCGGATCGGATTTCTGATGGAATCCGTAAAATACGCAGCGTTACCACGCGCGGTCAAATCAATATGAACTCCAACGCCGGATATCCGGAAGGCATGAGAAAAATTGTCGATGCAGGGCTTGATTCTTTGCGTGTATCCATGATTAGCGCACGGCCTGAAAGCTACAATGCATACTATCGCGCAAGCTATCAGCTGGACTCTGTTAAGGAGTCCATCCATTATGCATTGAAACACCAAGTATATGTCTCCATCAACTTGCTGCATTTTCCGGGATTTACCGATCGCCCCGAGGAACTCCATGCTTGGCAGCAATTTTTCCGCGAGCTTCCGGTTCAGATGATTCAGATGAGAAATCTCAATATTGATCCAACACAATTTCTGCAAGTCATGCCGGTGGCGGAGGGGATGCCCGTTGGGACGAAAAATTTTATGCATCTTCTTCATGAAGAATTTCCGCAACTTGTCATCGGGAGTTTCAGTCACTATGTTGCCAAAATGTCATGAATCAACAGTATTTTTTCTGCTCGCAGAAGTGAACGATTGACTTATTGCGCTATATCGGATAGAATGTCCCCATGCATCATCTGATGCATGGGGGATTTCATTTATAAAAAAGAATTAATCTTAGCGCTGGCTCTGGGAAGGTGTTTTCTCAGAGGACGAGGAGAAGGTTGTCGAGCCGTCAGCGGATGCCTTCCGGCATACTCTGCCGATAGGCTGTGGTCAAATCATGCGGGTGACCGCGTGGACAAAGCTGCAGTCAGAGTGAAATCCCTGAGCGATGTTTTACTCGATCAGGAGGTATTTTTATGTGTGGAATTGTTGGTTATGTCGGTGATCGTCAGGCAGCAGAGTTCCTGCTGGATGGTCTGTCCAAACTGGAGTATCGCGGTTATGACTCAGCCGGAATCGCTGTTTACGACAACGGAAGCATTCGTGTCGAGAAGAGCGTTGGACGCCTGTCTGCACTTCGTGACAAGATCAAGGGAAATGTCCCCATTGGCAACATCGGTATCGGTCATACACGTTGGGCGACGCACGGTCGTCCGTCGGATGTGAACGCACATCCCCATGTGGATTGTCACAACGATTTCGCCATTGTCCATAACGGCATTATCGAAAATTATCTTTCACTGAAGGAAGAGCTCATCGAAAAAGGTCATGTATTTAAGTCCGAAACGGATACAGAAGTAGTTGTTCATCTTCTGGAGGACGTATATCAGGGCGATTTCGTTGCAGCTGTTCGCGAGGTTCTGCGTCGTATCGAAGGGTCTTATGCTCTGGCATTTATGAGCCGCAAACATCCGGATATGCTTGTCTGCACAAAGCAGGACAACCCACTGATCATTGGCCTCGGCGAAGGGGAGAACTATATCGCCTCGGATATCCCCGCGATTATCTCCCGTACACGCCGCACCTACATCATGGGGGACGGCGAACTTGCCATTGTACACAAGGACAGTGTCGAGATCACTGACCGCAAGGGCGAGCCCGTTGCCAAGAAGGTATTTGAAGTCACATGGAATGCTGAGGCAGCAGAAAAGGGCGGCTATGAGCATTTCATGCTCAAGGAAATTCATGAACAGCCGAAAGCCGTTCGTGACACGATGAGCCAGCGTATTACGAGTGACAAAAAGAGTATTTCTTTTGAAGAACTTTCTTGGACCCCCGAATATCTCAATTCCTTCAACAAGATCTATATTGTCGCCTGTGGTACGGCATATCATGCAGGACTCGTTGGGAAGTACTATATTGAGAAAATGGCGCGCGTCATTGTCGAAGTGGATGTCGCATCAGAGTTCCGTTATCGTGATCCGATCGTCGATGACAAGACGCTGCTGATCGTTGTATCGCAGTCCGGCGAGACAAGTGACACTCTTGCAGCACTCAAGGAGTCCAAGCGTCGTGGAGCGAAGACACTTGCGATTACGAACGTGGTCGGATCCTCTATCGCACGCGAGGCAGATCAGGTCGTTTATACATGGGCAGGACCTGAGATTGCCGTCGCATCGACGAAAGCATACACAACACAGCTTGTTCTCTTCTTCATGCTTGCACTCTATATGGCAGAGATCAAGGGAATGATTGCGCCAAAGCGTACGTCGGAATTGGTAGAGCATCTGCAGGAGATTCCCTCGCAGATTTCAGAGATCTTGTCTGATGTTGATCCCATCAAGACCTTTGCCAAGCAGTACGGGTTCAATGAGGATGTTTTCTACATTGGCCGTGGTCTTGACTATTCCGTATCCCTCGAGGGAGCACTCAAACTCAAGGAGATTTCGTACATTCATGCGGAAGCCTATGCTGCGGGCGAGCTGAAACATGGTACGCTTGCTCTGATCGTAGAAGGCGTTCCGGTCATCGCACTGGCAACCCAGCGGAATGTCTACGAGAAAACGCTCTCCAACATCAAGGAGGTCAAGGCGCGTGATGCTGTTGTTATCGGTATCGCCGCCGAAGGGGATACCGAATTGAAAAAGTACGTGGATCATGTGATGCACATACCGGCATCCGACGAGTTCATTATGCCGATTCTCTCGGTTATCCCGCTTCAGCTGCTTGCCTACTATGCTGCAATCACACGCGGCTGCGATGTAGATAAGCCGCGGAATCTCGCAAAGTCTGTTACCGTAGAATAATATCGTACATGGTGTATGCAGCAGGACTGTGAAAACGGTTCTGCTGTTTTTCTTTGAAAAAGCGTGACATAGCAATAAAGACATGTTATAACTATGTTCATTATGATAAACGAAACAGCACGAATTAACATCAACAAGATTCTGGAACGTGCCATCGATATTGGACAGCGCATGCTCGTAACGGGTGCGGAGGTAAGCCGCGTAGAGCGAACGATCAATTTTATATGTCGCGCCTACGGAGTTCGCCATGTGGATGTCATGGTCATTACCTCCAGCATTGTTGTGACGATACGTGGGGAGGACATCGGCGTCATTACACAGATGCGTCGTGTTCCGGGCCAGAACTTTGATTTTCAGCGATTGATCGCATTAAATCAACTTTCACGAGAAATTTGTGCACGTCCCATCACTTCGGATGAAATAAAGGCGCGTATACGCGACATTGATACGATGGATGAGATTTCTCTCAAAGCGTCTGTATTTTATTGGGCCATTATCGCGGGCAGTTTTTCTGCTTTTTTCGGTGGGCGTTTAGAAGATGCCGTATGTGCCGGGATCGTTGGTGTTTTTCTTCGGCTCATTCAATATTTGCTTGGCAGAACAAAACTGAATCCATACTGTGCCCTTGTTTTGCTTAGTTTTATCGGTGGTGTTTTTGCCAACTCATTCATGTGGATGGGGATGGATATTCATCCGGCTGCGATAAATATGGGCAACATTATGCCGGTGATCCCAGGGCTTGCCCTCATGAACTCGATTCGCGATATGTTCAGTCAGGAAACGATTTCCGGGCTGCTCAAGAGTGCAGAGGCATTTATTCTGAGCCTGCTGATCGCTACCGGCTTTGCGTTTAGTTCATCAGGAACCATCATCGCTTTTCAAACAACGTGGTGGGTCTATCTCCTCACGTCTCTCATCGGTGGATTCTTTTTTCATCTGCTTTGGCATGGGCATATCAAAGATGCCTGTGTAGGAGCTGTAGTCTGTATGATTGCCTGGGGATTCACCATCCTGTTCATAGCACTCGATTGGAATGAGTATGCCGGTTACTTTGCTGGAGCTGTATTTGCGACACTTGCCGCAGAAATTCTGGCACGTTTTTATAAATGCCCCGCAACAATTTTTTTGATCATCGGTGTTATCGCCATGGTTCCCGGTGGTTCGCTCTACCGAACAATGTTCTATGCGGTTGCCGCTGACTGGGATAAATTTGGTACGCAGGGGATAAAGACCTTCCTCTATGCGGCATCCATCGCAGCGGGAATCGTCATTGCAACTGCAATATGGGAAACGATAAAGGCATGGCTGATGAGCCGCGGAAAGAAATCAACTGCTGCAAACGCTGCTTGAAACAATTGGTACATACAGCAAACGAGGATCAGGGAGAAATACAATGGACATGAATGCGCGTACGCGGCTTTGGCTGACCATATTCCTTGGTGTTATGACGGCAATTGCACCGCTCTCAACGGATATGTATCTCCCGGCACTGCCTGAGGTGCAGGAAGCCTTTTCTGTCCCAACGTCATTGGTACAGATGACGCTTACTATGACAACGCTGGGCATGGCACTTGGACAGATTCTTGCCGGTCCATGGAGTGATCTCTGGGGACGCCGCAGGCCTCTTCTGATCGGAATGCTTGTCTTTGTCGGTGCAACGCTCGGCTGCGTACTCGCGCAGAATATATATCTTTTCCTCTTCTTTCGCTTCTTTGCCGGTTTCGCTGGGGCGAGCGGAATTGTTATCTCACGTGCAATCGCACGTGATGTTTGCGAAGGCTCAGAGCTCACACGGTTCTTTTCTGTACTCATGATGGTCAACGGATTTGCCCCCATTATTGCGCCTGTGATCGGCGGACAGATTCTTCTTTTTGCAAATTGGCGCGCCACTTTCATTTTATTGACACTCATCGGCGTAGTGCTGGCTGGTGCAACTCTCGCTTATCAAGAGACGCTCCCCAAAGAACAGCGCAGCAAGAACGTGATGGATTCTCTGAGGAAATTCCCCATCCTTTTACATGATCGTTATTTTCTCGGACATTGTCTGTTGCAGTGCTTCGTATTTGGTGGTTTCTTTTCCTACCTCTCTGGCTCTTCATTCGTCTTTCAGAATATCTATGGTGTCTCTCCACAGGGATTTAGTATGATTTTTGCCGTAATTGGAGCGGGGCTTCTCCTTGCCGGAATTTTACCGGCCCGTTTTGCCGGACGTGTGCCGGATATCGTTATGTTGAAATATGCCGTACTTGTTCCACTGATCGGGAGCAGCTTGCTTCTGATTGGATTTTTTGTTTCCGCACCGCTTCCTGTTATCTTTATTCTACTCTTTATTACCATCATACCACTCTCGGTGATGGGTGCGGCGAGCTTTTCTCTCGCGCTTTCACGACAGGGGAAAAATGCGGGCAGTGCTTCTGCATTGATCGGGTGTTTCTCGATGCTGCTGGGAGCCTGCATGATGCCTGTGGTAGGCATTGCAGGTGATTATACTGCCATTCCGATGGGAGTCATTATGCTGACTTGCTACGGGCTTGGGATGTTTGTCTTTTATCGCATGATTGCATCAGTGCACATAGCGATGCGTTAGCTCCTTTTTCAGCTATCTTTCACCCCCCTTATCTATAATTTTATTCGATATAGCAGGGAGATGGTATTATGCGTGTGCTTTTGGCAGAAGATGATCTGCGCCTTGGCAAGCTCATCCAATATATGCTTGAACAAAACGACATCAGTGTTGAGTGGGTGACAGACGGCAGTGATATTTATGCGTATGCAACCTACACAGAGTACGATATTCTGATCTTGGACTGGATGATGCCGGGCGAGTCAGGAGTCGATGCCTGTGCACGCCTGCGCCGAAACGGCTATGATCGTGCCATTCTCATGCTGACAGCACGGGACTCTGTGGAGGATCGAGTGAAGGGACTCGATGCTGGTGCGGATGATTATCTCGTAAAGCCATTCGAGTTTTCTGAGCTTTTGGCGCGCCTGCGTGCACTTGGCAGACGATCAACGCAGCGTATACAGCATGAGGTTGATGAAATCGGCGGTTTTAAGCTGAATCGTACGGCAAATATTCTCGAAAAGAATGGAAAGATCATTCAACTCTCTCCACGAGAATTTCAGCTGTTTGATCTCCTAGCACAGAATATCGGAATCGTGGTTCCGCGCGATATCATCCTCGATCGAATCTGGGGCTTGGAGGCAGACGTCAGCTCGAATAATATCGACTCCTATATGAAAATGCTGCGAAAGAAGTTAGACGCAGCGGGAGAGGGGGCCTCCATCAAAACGATACGTGGTGTCGGATATAAGCTGGAGGCACCGAATTGAGCGAACAGAATCTGTTTGGACGCAGCCGCTTGCTGTTGATGCTGCGCTATGCACTTGTTATGGGAGGGCTAGTTATTGTCCTCCTTTTTGCTATGCACAAGACGATGCAGTGGGCGATTACTTCTGAGCAGGCGCGGGAACTTTTGGATACAGCGAACAGCGTCGCAGAGTCTCAGGTGTATCATGAACTGCATACGGGAACAGATGCAGATGAGGCACAGCTGTATCGCAGTACCAATGATCGTCTCTTTTATTATGTGTTTGATGATCGTGGACGTCTCATAAATTTTTCGCGTGCCTCATCCCGTATCGAATCCTTTGTCTTGGACATCGTCGGCACATGGAATCCGTCTGACCGTGAGGTACGCGTATTTACAAAGACGAGTGAGCGCGGCGTTCAGACGAAAGTGATGATGATCTCACAAACGGTATCCAGCCCCCCCATGCCAATGCAAACGGTATACGTAGGAAAAGACGTTACCGCCATGTATAATGGACTGGAAAAAGCAACATCAGCACTAGCGGCATTGGGCGTTATCGCCATCATCTTTGCCGCTGCAATCGGCTATATTCTTTCGGGTGGTGCCATGCAGCCAATCCGTGAGGCGTATGAGCGCCAACGTCAATTTGCAGCAGACGCTTCCCATGAACTGCGCACCCCTCTCGCTGTTGTCCTAGCTTCTGCTGATCTTCTTCACAGTGATCCAACAATAACATCACCATTTTTAAAACAAGTCATTGAAGATGTACGTGATGAAGTAAAAAAAATGACAAAACTCGTAAGTGATCTGCTTACAGTTGCGCGCACAGATGGACGGGCAACACAGTTCAAACCGGTACGCATGGATATCGCTGCAGCAGCCAGACAGACGGTACGCATGATGCGCCCGTTTGCCGAGAAGAAAGATATTGCGATCCAAGAGCTCCTGCCCAAACGTGCAGAGATATATGCGGATGAACAGAAAATACGTCAACTTATACTGATTCTCGTCGACAATGCAGTGAAATATACACCGGAGCATGGTCACATTGAAGTTTCCTTGAGCACAGAGGAACGCGGCACGGTATGCCTTTCTGTCACAGATTCGGGAATCGGTATTGCAAAAGAACATCAGGAACGCATCTTTGATCGATTTTATCGTGTTGATAAAGCGCGTTCGCGCCGTATGGGCGGTAATGGTCTCGGCCTCGCCATTGCACGTGAGATAGTTGAGGCGCACCACGGCTCAATTACCCTCAACAGCGAACTTGGCAAAGGTACGACATTCCATGTTCGCCTGAAAACAAAGTCTAAGGAAGCGCTGAATTTATCAGTGCTTCCGTGAAAACATACGGGATGATAAAGACGAATGGAAGCACAATCATTTTTTTCACTTGACCATGTGACGCATATCTATCAAGGCACAGATAACGAAGACCACGAGGCACTCCGCGATGTATCTCTGGAAATTCCAGCCGGTGCGTTTGTCGCTGTCCTTGGCGCTAATGGCTCAGGAAAATCTACACTAGCACGTCATCTAAATGCACTTCTTCTGCCATCATCGGGAACCTGTCTCGTCGATGGCATGGATACGCGGGACGAATCCCAATGGTGGAAGATTCGCCAAAAAGTCAGTATGGTATTTCAGAATCCTGACAATCAACTGATCGCCGCTGTTGTTGAGGATGATGTAGCATTTGGCCCAGAGAATCTCGGTGTTCCTCCAAGCGAGATACGGACACGTGTCGAGGATTCGCTTGCATTGGTCGGGATGAGTAATCATGCGACTGATGCACCGCATCTGCTTTCCGGAGGACAGAAGCAACGTATTGCTATCGCGGGTGCTATCGCTATGCAAACGCAGTGTATTGTCCTAGACGAGCCCACAGCTATGCTGGATCCGCGCGGACGCGCGGAAGTTCTTTCTGCCGTGAAAAAACTGCACAAAGAGCAGGGGACAACGATCATCTATATCACGCACTTCATGGAGGAGGCAATTGCTGCGGATCGCATCGTTCTGATGGATCAGGGAAAGGTTGTCATGGATGGAACGCCGCAAGACGTATTCTCTCACACAGAACGTATACAGCAGCTGGGACTCGATCTCCCCCTTGCTGCCGATCTTGCACAACACTTGCGTCAAGCTGGAAAGCATCTATCGGAAAATATCTTAACAGACGAGGAGTTGATCCATTGTCTATCGAAATAGATTCTGTTTCCTATACCTATATGGAGAACACACCTCTCTCCCATACGGCACTTCATGACGTTTCACTTGTCATTAACGAGGGAGAATTTACTGCAATAGCAGGGGAAACAGGCGCAGGAAAATCTACGCTTATGCAGCTGATCGGCGGGCTGATTCAGCCCACTTCCGGCACCGTCTCCGTGGATGGCGTACTGCTTGGGAAGAGAACGCAAAAAAATGATATGAAAGATCGTTCCGCTCCCTTTCGCGTAGGCATGGTTTTTCAGTACCCTGAGCATCAGCTTTTTGAAGAAACTGTCTACGAGGATATTGCCTTTGGGCCGCGCAACCAAGGCCTACCCGAAGCCGAGGTTGAGCAACGTGTGCAAGAGTCAATGGCGCTTGTTCATCTCCCACAGGTCTATCGGGATCGTTCTCCCTTTGCGCTCTCCGGAGGAGAGCGCAGGCGTACGGCAATTGCAGGTGTATTGGCTCTTGCACCACGCTATCTCGTTTTGGACGAACCGGCAGCCGGTCTCGATCCACGTGGTCGCGAAGAACTTTTGTCGATGCTCTCGATTCTTCACCGTGAGCGTAATATGTCCATTGTTCTCGTCTCACATAGCATGGAGGATATCCTTCGTTCTGTCGAACGTTTAATCCTGCTGGCGAATGGACGTGTTATCGGAGAAGGTGCTCCATGTGACATATTTCGCAATACAGAGCTGTTGGAACAAGCCTCGCTTACACCACCGCATCTCCTGCGGCTTGGAAAGCAAATTGAAGAGATCGGCTATCCCGTCGGTCGTTGTAATACAGTACGAGAGATGGCCGATGTGATCCTGAGAACGCAAAAATAAGCAACAAAAAGTCCATTAGTGTATGATAAGATGTGCGAGATCTATCATACGCTAACGGACTTCGTTGTATCTTAACTCAACTTCGCACGCGGCGCCGTCGTCACACCGGAGGATTTTATCCCAGCAGCCGCATCCTTTTTTCGTTCCTCTTCGAGGTAGTAGGATGGGTCGACACCTAGTTCATGGATGAAGTGATAGAGTTCATTTCCTGTAGGAACAACCTGTATGGATTTTGCTCCATCCGGCGTCTCATAGAGATCGATGACACTTCGCTCATTCAATAATTTTCCGTTTGTATCGGCAAAAAGAATGATGATCGGCGTTGTTGTGCGTCCAAACTTACTCTCTTTCACAACGGCGAAGCCAAATGTTGTCTTTAACACAGCCCCCTCTGGATAGAGTGCGACGTTGTTAAAAAATGTATCCAGCAAATCTTGGTCAAACTGTCCCTTGCTGATATTATGCATGATATTGTAGGCGATATTGGGCATGTAGGCCTTTTTGTAAGGACGTTCACTGGTTAGTGCATCATAGACATCGGCGATTGCCGTGATCTTTGCATAACGATGCATCTCATTGCCTGTAATCCCATTGGGGTAACCTGATCCATCGATATGTTCGTGATGCTGCGCAGCAATGGTTGCCAGAATACTTTTCTTGGGAAGATCACTGACATTGAGGATGCGGCGAGAACCATCGAGTGGATGTTTTTTCATTATCTTGAACTCACGGTCAGAGAGTCCTCGATTTTTTGTCAGGATATCTGAGCTTACGTCTACTTTGCCAAGATCATGCAGGAGACCACCGAGTGTAATCAGAGAGATTTCATCCCTTGGCATATGACAGAGCATGCCCATCATGGCAGAGAGTACGGCCACATTGACGCTGTGCGCGAAAGTATAAGCATCATGGGCACGTATATCGGTCAGCTGGACGAGGTTATTCCGATTTTCAAAGAGATCAAAGACAATGGAGTCTGTCACCCTCTGCAATGCCGTCGTATCAAGTGTTCCGTTCTCTTCAATGGATTGAAACGTATTGTAGACCGTACTGATTGCATTGATTCGTGTTTTTTCTTCAATGACATCGGGAGGCGGCGGCAGTTTATATGCCGGATCCATGGAAGTAACCGTTACAGATTGAATGCCAATCTGGCGCAGTTTCCGAATATAGTCAATGGTTACCGGCTGTCCCTTAACAAGATAGCTTCCTCCTGCCGTATTGAACAAGCTCTGTCCAAGGACCATCCCGTCTTTTAATTTCGATACAGGAAGTCGAAGCATAATTCCCTCTCCCTTGCAGCATTAGGCAACATCCCCATCCGTATTGCACCATGCCGATATACAGTTACAAATCTACATGTAAGTATAAATCATAGTTTACATGAAACGCCTTATTTTGTAAAGAAGGATTAAAACGACACGGTTGCAGAAAGTATGTTTTATTGTAAGCATTACATTGCTCCCACTTATCATACGCAGAGAATTTGCGCGGAACGCCTGTTTTTGCTATACTGAATCCAATTGGTATAAGCGGAGAGGGAGATTTACGAATCGATGGCACAAGAACCAGAAATAACTCCATCAGACAAGAAAACAACAGATCGTATGTTCATTAAGTATGCAGGAATTATATTTACGTTTTCATTTATTCTGGTGTGTGCGATTTATTATGCAGGAGGATATTTTTTTTCCAGTTCATTAAAGGAAGCCGATGACGGCACCAGTGTTTCTGACGATCTCGGGTATGTGTTGCTCATGGGAGTAGATCGCAGAGATGACGACATTGGACGGAGCGATACGCTGATGCTTGCCGCCGTCGATGAAAAAAAAGATCGGATATCACTGCTGTCCATCCCTCGCGACACACGCGTTGAAATTGGAAACTATGGATATGATAAAATCAACCATGCGTATGCGTTTGGCGGTCATGATCTGACAATTGCATCCATTCGCAAGCTGCTTGGTGTTCCTGTCTCGCACTATATTTTGATTGACACGTCAGCATTTGAGCGGATTGTCGATGCCGTCGGCGGTGTCGATATCAACGTAGAGAAACGAATGTATTATGAAGACCCCTGGGACGACAATGGCGGTCTTATCATTGACCTTCAGCCCGGCATGCAGCACATGGATGGTGCTCATGCTATTCAGTATGTGCGTTATCGTGATGGGGAAGGGGATATTGGACGTATTTCACGCCAACAACGCTTCATGCGGGCTTTTTTTTCGCGTCTTATATCCCCTGAGATTCTTCCTCGCATCTCTGCCATCATCGGAGAAGTAAAGAATGCAGTTCAGACCGATCTTTCTCTGCGGCAGTTGATTGCGCTGGCAAAACGGTTTAAAAACATTGATGCAGATGGGCTTTCGATGGCTATGGCTGCAGGAGCCCCTGCATATCTTGGCGATGTGAGCTATTGGATCCCAGACATTGTCGCGTCAAGATCACTGCTCATGGAAGGCGTTGGCAGAGAGCTGTCAGCCCCCATGCGTGAAGAGGCCGAACGGGATGCCGATAAATACCGTGCCGATATGCCAGAACGACTGCGCAGAATGATGGAGAACAGCATAAAAGTCAATTTTCCTTCTTCTGACGAACTGCTGGCGGAGGGCGATCGCGTGATCGGCGCACATCGTATCGCCGAAAAAAAAGAATCAAAAGAAGCTGGCGTGGAAAAGCTCCAGGACTCAATGGATCGTATTTCCGTCCTCATTGTTAATTCCAGTGGAATTGATGGTGCAGGGGCAGAGGTAGCAGATACTCTGCAGGCAAAAGGGTTTCGGATTTCAAGTGTAGAGACGGGACGATCATCAGATCGTCCAAAAACTGCAGTCATGACGGCGGATTCGCATGTCAATCTTTTTTATGGCATGCCATTTCCATGCGTTATTATGCCGGTGGAGGGAGCCGGAGAACAGCAGGCAATCATATATATTGGGCGTGACTATCAGTCAACGCGAAAACACAAGGATGGGGAAAGGTAATATGGGGAGTTTTAAGGCGGTCGGTCTGGAAAAATCGTATGGGATACATACACTTTTTTCTCATGTGAACCTTGAAATTATGCGCGGCAATAAAATAGGTCTTGTGGGTGCCAACGGAAGCGGTAAAACCACACTGATGCGTGTTCTCCTTGGGCGGGAAGAGGCGGATGATGGTACAGTGTCTGTCGATCCGACCGATACCATCGGCTACGTTGAGCAGCAGGCAATATTTTCTTCGAAAACACTATATGATGAATTATACAGTGCCTTCTCTGATATTATTTCACTTCGTGAAGAAAAAGAACGGATGGAACGTCGTATCTCCTCCGGACATAACAGTGAAGAAGATCTCAAAGCCTATGGAAATCTTGTGAATCGATTCGAATCCATGAATGGGTATGATTTTGAACGGCATATTCGGCGCGTTGCATTTGGTCTTGGTTTTTCCGAATCGGATTTGTCTAAGGATGTTCATCATTTTTCCGGTGGTCAAACAACACGTATATGTCTTGCCAAAGCGCTTTTGCGTGAACCGGATTTTCTTTTTTTAGACGAGCCGACCAATCATCTGGATATCGGCATGATCGAATGGTTGGAGGAATTCATCCGCTCATACAGAGGTGGTGTGCTTTTAATTTCTCATGATCGTTATTTTCTTGATCGTGTCGCCTCACATATTCTCGAGCTCGAACATCAAACCATTACGTCGTATACAGGAAATTATACGCATTACATACGCATAAAAAATGAGCGCCGCGCAGCACTTCAGCATGCTTACGAAAAACAACAGGACCATATCCGCAAGACAGAAGAATACATTCGCAAGTATAAAGCAGGGATAAAAGCAAAACAGGCGCGTGGCAGACAGAGTCAGCTCAATCGCTTGGAACGCATCGTACTTCCACCTGAAGCAGCACAGTTTCAATTCTTTTCCTTTGCTCCCCCGGAGGAGTGCGCACAGCGTGTTGCGGAGTTTGAGGATGTCTCATTTTCCTATCAGGATGGGCACCGTATTCTTGATCATATCTCCCTCTTAATACGAAAGGGAGACGGTGTCGCACTGATTGGAGAAAATGGTGCAGGAAAGACGACACTCCTCCAAATTCTGGTGGGAGAACGTGAAGCAGAAGGACGTGTGAAGATCGGCAGCCGTGTCAAGATCGGATATTTTTCCCAGCAGCACGAAGGCCTTAATCCCAATAATACGATTTTAGATGAAATTAGCTATACCTACGGATTAAGTGAGGAGACCACACGCAGCTATCTCGGTGCATTTCTCTTTCATGGAGATGATGTGCTCCGGCGTATTGGAGAATTGTCCGGTGGTGAACAGGCACGCGTCGCATTTCTGAAACTGATGCTGACAGGCGCTAATTTTCTTGTTCTGGATGAGCCAACGAACCATCTGGATATACCGGCACGAGAGGCAGTAGAGGAGGCACTTATGGCCTTCCCGGGAACATTTATTGCCGTATCTCACGATCGTTATTTTCTGGATAAGACAGCAAACTGCACATTGGTATTGAACCAAGGAACGATCACGGAGTATCTCGGTGGGTACAGTTACTATCTGATGAAAAAAGAAGAGGAGTCTTCACGGCCACAAGAGCAGGATCAAGTCTCCCAAAAGAAGAAAACAGAACAACCTCCTGCACAAAAAAATAATTCCCATAGACAGTCGTCAGCAAGCACGCTTCCTACGGGCCGCCGTCAGGAAATGGTTGAACGTGCTGAAGCAGAGATCGCTATGGCAGAGGCAGAGCTAAAAGGGTTGGAGTACGAGATGAATTTGTCGGAAACACAATGTGACCCCGAACGCAGCCGTACCATCGCTGCAGCGTATGCAGAAAAGGAGCAGGAAATTTTACAGCGTTATGCTAAGTGGGAGCAGCTGATGGAGGTCGATGATGCAGCTTCAGCAAGATCTTGATTTCAATAACAAGGAAGAACAACTAATCGGTATTGTAGATCATATCATTTTTTCGGCTGCAAATGATGCATTTTCTGTTTTTCGCCTGCGCCTGCAAGGTCAGTCGAAATGTACAGCAACAGTGAACCTTCCCGCACCGCTTCTCGGGCAGGAAGTGCAGTTAAGCGGAACATGGGTTGTTCATCCTCGCTTTGGGAGACAGTTTCGAGCTGTGCAAATGCACGTTAGTGCACCGACGACAACACATGGCATCGAACGGTTTTTGTCTTCCGGCGTGATCGAAGGAATCGGCTCGGCGATGGCACGTCGTATCGTTGAACGTTTTGGTACAGACACGCTAAAGGTCATAGAGAGCACACCACGTCGTCTAACGGAAGTTACCGGGATTGGACCTAAAACGGCAGAGAAAATTACAGCATCCTATCTTAGGCAAAACGAACTGCGTGATATTATGCTTTGGCTGGAAGAGCATGGCGTGACGGGTGGCTATGCTGCACGTATCTTCAAAAAATATGGCTCACTCTCTCTGAAGATGATGGAGACAAATCCATATCAGCTGGCACAAGAAGTAGATGGTATTGGGTTTATCACGGCGGATACGATTGCTGCGGCATGTGGGTGGGAAAAAAACTCAACGGAACGGATTGCAGCAGGCATCCTTTTTGAACTGGCACAAATTGCCTCCAATGGGCATTGCTGCATTCCGGAAACTCTGCTGATTGAGCATACCGCCAAGCGCCTTAGTGTTGAGCACGTTGATATTATGGATGTACTTCGGCGCGAGGTGAAAATGCACCGCATCTATGCCGTGGACGAGATGGGAGAGCGTCTGATTTACTCGCCGCAATTGTATCATGCAGAGGTGGAAACCGCAGATCTTCTCCGCATGCTGAAGCATAAAGCAGAACCAATTCACGTTCACAACCCTGCAGCACTTGTCAGCAAATGGGAGGAAGAACATGAGGTAACACTCGCACAGCAGCAGCGAGATGCCGTGATTGCATCCCTGCTTCATGGCGTTGTCATACTTACTGGCGGCCCTGGCACAGGAAAGACAACAGTCATTCGAAGCATGATTGATATAATGGGAGAGCAGGGGCTGGAGATCCTTCTCGCCGCGCCAACAGGTCGTGCTGCGAAACGCCTTTCAGAAGCGACAGGGGCTCCCGCAGCCACTGTACATCGCATGCTTGAAGCACAAGGGCGTGAAGACGGTGAGATGCATTTTGCGCGTGATGCAGAATGTATGCTTGAGGCAGATGTTGTTATCATCGATGAGGTATCCATGATGGATATTGTGCTGATGCAGCATCTGCTTTCCGCTGTCCTTCCAGGCTCACACATCGTCTTCGTTGGAGATGCAGATCAACTTCCAGCAGTCGGGCCAGGATCGGTATTAAAAGATATTCTTCGTTCGAACGTTTTTCCATGCGTGCGTCTGACACAGATTTTTCGTCAGAATAACAGAGGAACGATTGTGCTCAATGCACATGCAATCAACACTGGATCTATGCCGACATTTACAGGAAGCGATTTCTCCTTCGTTCCAGCAGTATCTGCCGAGGAAGCTGCGAAGCAAGTCCTATCAATTTGCCAATCATTGATCGAAACGGGGCACTCTGTGATGGACATGCAAGTGCTTTCACCCATGCGTCGTGAAGCATGTGGCGTAGATGCACTAAACCGCACACTACAGGAAGCACTCAACCCAGAAACGGAAGACAATGCGTCAATCGCCGGATTTCGCAGCGGCGATAAGGTCATGCAGATACGAAACGACTATACCAAAAATGTTTTCAACGGTGATGTTGGTCGTATTGTATGGATTGATACGGAAAAACTTATCGTACAATACGCAGATGATGTGGATGTCACGTATACGAGGGATGAGTTCGCATCGCTTACACTCGCCTACGTCATGAGTGTACACAAGAGTCAGGGCAGCGAATATAGTACTGTTATTTTACCGCTTGTACGTGCGCATCATATTATGCTGCAGCGTAACCTCCTCTATACGGCTGTCACACGCGCAAAAAAACGTGTGGTTCTTGTCGGAGATCGCACGGCACTCTTTACCGCTGTAAGCAATGATCGAACAAGACGACGCTATACACTCCTCGCTGAGCGACTCGCCGAAAGGATTTGAGTACAGTCAAATTTTGGCTTGCTGTCAATCTGAAATAATGATATTATTGGGGTGTGATTTTTCTGTATGTACCTCCAAGTAAATGTATTCCTGGGGAGGATCTGGATTTATGTTTAATTTCAAACAGAAGGATGATGAGTTCTT
The DNA here is from genome assembly GCF_001189555.1 of Selenomonas sp. oral taxon 478. Lineage (NCBI taxonomy): Bacteria > Bacillati > Bacillota > Negativicutes > Selenomonadales > Selenomonadaceae > Selenomonas > Selenomonas sp. oral taxon 478. The sequence goes on from NZ_CP012071.1 coordinate 2,114,919, forward strand.
TGATCTATTCCTTGAAAGTGCGAAATTCTTTCATGCAGGATCTTTGATTCTGGACGAGGTCATCCAGGATTACAAAACGACAGCGGTTAAGGTCGAAGAAATCAATAAAATTGAACACGAAGCAGATGCTATCAACGACCGTATTATTGACAAGCTGAACCTCACTTTCATTACACCGATTGATCGTGAAGACATATACGCATTGGCAAACAACCTCGATGACGGCGTTGATCTCCTTCAAGGAATATTACAGCGATACGACATGTACCATATGGGGGAACCAATGCCTGGGGCAGTAAACCTGACCAAGTTATTGCTCTCTGCAACAGAGGAGATCGTCCGTGCGGTATCTTTTTTGGGGAATATCCGCAAAAATCAAGTGGGTATATTGGACGCATCGCACAAGATTGAACGTTTTGAAAGTGAAGGCGATCTCATCTACCGTCGTGAAGTTGCCTACCTGTTTGAACACGAGAAGGATCCGATTGAGCTCATTCGCTGGAAAGATGTTCTGGAGCAGCTGGAAGACACGCTGGATCATTGTGAACATATTGCTGATATGCTGCGAGGAGTGGTAATGAAGTATGCCTGATTTGCAGCTATTGATCTTTCTAGTCATTCTGTTGGCATTGATATTCGACTTTATCAACGGTTTTCATGATACAGCGAATGCGATTGCCACTTCTGTTTCCACAAGAGCGATTCATCCGCAGCACGCCATTATTATGGCCGCAGTCCTTAACTTTTTCGGTGCAATGTATAGCACTGGTGTGGCAAAGACTATTGGTTCAGATATCGTAAAATCAGCCTCTCACGTAGATGAACACGTTCTTATTGCTGCGCTCTTCGGCTCTATCGTATGGAATGTGATTACATGGAAGTTTTCGATGCCTTCCAGTAGTTCACATGCACTTGTCGGTGGGGTGATCGGTGCTGTTCTGATGACGTCCTCAGGCGTTGATGGATTAAACTTCACGGGAATCGGAAAAATTGTCCTCTCGTTGATTTTATCTCCTTTAGTTGGTATGGTTTCCGGATGCATCATCATGTTGCTTCTGTTCCGCGTGTTTGGGCATTCACGTCCAACATCCATCAACGGGAAATTCAAGAAGATGCAGATCCTATCGGCTGCTACTATGGCATTTTCTCACGGCTCCAACGATGCACAGAAGTCTATGGGTATCATTACACTCGCCTTATTGGCTGGTGGATACATTGATGCGTTCGAGGTTCCCACCTATGTCAAAATCCTTGCCGCAACTGCAATGGCTTGTGGAACGGCCGTCGGCGGCTGGCGCATCATCAAGACCATCGGAGGTAAGATATTTAAGTTACAACCGATTTCAGGATTTTCGGCGGATTTGAACTCATCCATTATCATATTTGGTGCAACTTTGCTGCATCTGCCTGTGAGTACAACACATGTCGTTTCCGGCTCCATTATGGGGGTAGGAGCAGCAAAACGCATTAACGCTGTTCGATGGGGTGTCGCACAGCAAATGGTAGTAGCGTGGGTGCTGACAATCCCATGCACAGCTATCATGGGTGCAATCACCTACAAAATTGTTACATTCTTTATCTGATGATAACCTGCTCGCGATGGGCAGGTTTTTCTGTAAAGAGAGAAGAGGGTTCTGATGAAAAAAACATTGATGCAGCTTGCACAAGGGGAAGAGCAGAATTACTCCAGTCCGATTGTTGCAGCTAAAATCAACGGTGAAGTACGAGATATACAGTCAGAATATGATCATGATGATGAAATTTCATTTATCGAGTTGAATACTTCCCTTGGATGGAGAATTTATCAGCGCTCCATCCTCTTTCTCTTTATCGTGGCCGTATCCAATATGAACAAAGAAGCAGAGGTCGTCGCCAAGTTTACAGTCAATAAGGGATTATATTGTGAAGTAAAAATCCCAGGAAGACCAATCAACGCGCATTTGATCCATGATATCGAACAAGAAATGCGTGAGATGATTGCGAGCAACACGCCCATCGTCAAGCACAGTATTCCGCGTCAGGAAGCAATTGAACTCTTTCAGGCGCATGGCAAGAGGGGAAAGGCTGCACTGATTGCTTCACTCCCACACTCCATGATCAGTATATATACGTGCCGTAACTATCCCGATTACCTGTATGGAGCGATGCTCCCAGAGACAAAGCTTCTCGGACAGTTTGCATTAGATGTGGAACAATCCGGTGTATTGATACGCACACCAGATGAAATGACAGACGGGAAAATCAGAACGCGTGTAGAGCAACCAAAATTTGGACACATTCTTTCTGAAGCGAAGGAATGGGCGAAGATCTTGGAGTGCCCATACATCTCGGATCTGAATCAGATCAATACTGAACATCGTATGGGAGAGCTCATACGCATATCTGAGGCACTGCAGGAGAAACGTATCGCTCAAATCGCGGATCACATCGCTTCACATCGGAACAATATACGGCTTATTTTGATTGCCGGACCATCATCTTCCGGGAAGACATCCTTTGCTCAGAGACTGCAGATACAGCTTCGCGTCAATGGTCTGCATCCCATTATGATCTCATTGGATGATTATTTTCTGAACCGTGAGGACACGCCACGAAATGAAAAAGGACAGTATGACTATGAGTCGATTGACGCGATCGATACAGCTCTCTTCAATCAAAATATGTTGGAACTCCTAAATGGACATAAGGTACAAATTCCTTACTACAATTTCATTACGGGAAAGAGGGAATGGCGCGATGATAATTTCTTACTGCTGAAAGAAGATCAACCCGTTATTATTGAGGGTATTCATGGCCTAAATGAACGGCTCACCGCAGATATAGCGCGAAAAAACAAATACAAAATATATATTAGTGCATTGACACAGCTGAACATTGATGCACATAATCGTATCCCAACAACGGAGGTGCGCTTCCTTCGCAGATTGGTTCGGGATCATCAATTTCGTGGTGCAAAGGCCATTAAGACAATTAAGCAGTGGCCAGACGTCAGGGCAGGGGAGGAAAAATATATTTTCCCATTTCAGGAGGAAGCCGATGTTTTGTTCAATTCCGCGCTGATCTATGAAATTGGTGTGTTAAAAAAATATGCAGTACCTCTCTTAGAGGCGATAGGCAGAGGGGAAGAGGGATATACAGAAGCGCGATTGATTCTGCGTTTTCTTCAATACGTCAATGAAATTCATGACATCGATGATATCCCCAATAATTCCATCTTTCGAGAATTTATTGGAAAATCGGTATTCTTCAAGGAAAAATAAAAGAAGATGGAACGCGGCGAACCGTGTTCCATCTTCTTTTTTAGATATATTGTTTTACTCTTTTACGTATGCCGTAATCGGCTTGTAGTGTGCCTTGAAGAACTCCTCCGCAACTTGCGGGAAGAGAGCATAGGAGAGAACATCCTCATCGGTCGGATTGAGATATCCTTTTCCTTTCAGTTCTTCCTTAAACTCGTCGAATGTCTTTGCCTTTGCATCTTCGATCGAGCAGTCCTCGATGATATCCTCCGGAGCAATCCCAAGCGTATCGGTCAGGAACTTACGATCGACCTCAACGGGGGTTCTGCCGAATTTTCCACGAGCAAGATCCTTGAACTCATTCGGCACCATCTTGTAACGCTGGCCACTCATAACGTTAAACGTTGCCATAGTTCCAACGATCTGAGAAGAGGGGGTAACGAGCGGCGGATAACCGACATCTTTGCGTACGCGCGGCATCTCGTCGAGAAGATCCTGGTACTTGTCTTCCATGCCGGCTTCTTTGAGCTGGTTAGCAAGATTGGAAAGCATACCGCCAGGAATCTGGAAATCCAACACGTTCGGATTGACGTCAAAGTATCCCTTAAGGTTGAACGTCTTAATGAGATCCTGCTTTACCTTGAGGAAGTACTTGGAGATCGGCGTCATTGCCTGACGGTCAAGCCCGGTATCACGCTCTTCTCCTTCCAGCATCGCAACCATCGTTTCAGTACACGGCTGAGATGTGTCGCTGGAGAAGGGAGCCAGTGCTGTATCGATGATATCAACACCCGCCTCGATGGCTTTCAGATACGTTGCATGACCAAATCCAGAGGTGCAGTGTGTATGGAGATCGATGGGGATCTTCACCGCTGCTTTGAGCTTCTTGACCAGATCCTCAGCAACATATGGCTTCAGCAGGCCTGACATGTCCTTGATGCAGACGGAATGACATCCCATCTTCTCGAGCTCGACAGCCAATTCAACAAAGCTTTCGTTTGTGTGAACCGGGCTGATCGTATATACAAGGCAACCCTGGACATGCGGTTTCTCCGGGCATTTCAGAGCCGAATCAATAGCAACCCTCAGGTTGCGGATATCGTTCAATGCATCAAAGATGCGGAAGACACCGACGCCGTGTGCAGATGCTTTCTGGACAAATTTTTCAACAACATCGTTGGAATAATGATTGTATCCAAGCAGGTTCTGGCCACGAAGGAGCATCTGAATTGGCGTCTTAAGGTTCTTCTTCAGAATATCCAAGCGCTCCCACGGGTCCTCATCGAGGAAACGAAGGCATGTGTCAAATGTGGCACCGCCCCATGCCTCAAGAGCATTGTAGCCGATGGCATCAAGCGCCGCAAGCTGCGGAAGCATGTCCGAAATGCGCATGCGCGTTGCTACCAACGACTGATGTCCGTCGCGGAGGACAGTCTCGGTAATTTTGACCGGATTCTTTGCCATAAAAGAACACTCTCCTTGATTAAAACTATAATCTATAGTTATATAACCCAATATCTAAATTATAGTTTCAAATTGCGTTATTGTCAATGACAAGTTATAAGATTCACATATCTTTTGCTCCAGTTTTTCTTTATTTCACCAGCTATCCATAATTACCATTATGGATAGCTGGTGAAAAACAGAGGGATCACATATCTGGACGTATGCCTGTCTTGCCGGCAAATTTATGATATTTTCCTCCGCTGTTTCTCCGCTTCAATTCTTCCAGCAGATCTTCCGGCGTCATGTTGTGATACGCCAACAAGACGAGACAGTGATACCACAAATCTCCCATCTCATAGAGGACATCTTCGCGAATGTTATTCTTGGAGGCAATGATCGTCTCTGCCGTTTCTTCGGCGAGTTTCTTCAGGATCTTATCCTGTCCTTTATCAAATAGATAGTTGGTATAGGATCCTTCGACTGGATGCAGGCGTCGGCTCTGAATGACCTGATAAAGGGACGCCAAAACTTCAGTCAATGGATGCTCTTCTTTTTCTGTTAGAGGGATAATACTCTTACTGTCTGCGTCATAGAGTTTACGGCCGCTAAAACATGAGTAGGTGCCTGTATGACACGCTACGCCTGACTGCTTGACACGCAGCAATATGGTGTCACCGTCACAATCGTAAGAGATTTCTTTTACGCGTTGGACATTACCTGATGTTTCGCCTTTTTTCCATAGTTTTTGGCGGCTGCGGCTGTAATACCATGCAAATCCGGTCTCTATTGTTTTTTCAAGCGATTCCCGATTCATATATGCCAGCATCAGGACTTGATTGTTTTCTTCCTGTACAATTGCCGGCACCAGCCCTCGGTCGTCAAATTGAATCATTGACATATCTACATTCATCATAATCGAACCCCCAGTCCATGTGACCTAAGATATGTTTTTACCTCTTCTATCGTGAACTCACCATAGTGGAACAGCGACGCAGCAAGAACAGCATCCGCTTTTCCTTTTGTGAGAACATCGTAAAAATGCTGCAGTGTTCCTGCTCCTCCGGAAGCAATCACAGGAACGTTAACGCTTTCTGATACAGCACGTGTAAGTTCTATATCATAGCCGTTTTTTGTCCCATCTGCATCCATGCTCGTCAGCAGAATTTCACCGGCTCCAAGACGTACTGCATCCTTTGCCCACGCTACACAGTCAAGTCCCGTTGCCGTACGCCCACCATTGATATACACTTCCCATGTATCTCTTCCGGTACGACGTGCATCGATTGCGGCGACAATACACTGACGGCCAAATCGTAAAGCACCCTCTCGGATCAATTCTGGATTTTTTACACCGGCGGTATTGACTGCGGTCTTATCGGCTCCCGCCTTGAGTATATGCTGCATATCATCTAGGGTGCTTATTCCGCCGCCAACGGTGAGCGGAATGAATACCTCGGACGCACAGCTAGAGACGACGTGATCCATCGTCTTCCGTTTTTCATGAGATGCTGTGATGTCCAAAAATACAATTTCATCAGCACCTTCTTCATCGTATCGTTTGGCTAATTCGACAGGATCTCCTGCATCCCTTAGTCCAACAAAATTTGTTCCTTTGACAACTCGTCCGTCTTTGACATCCAGACATGGGATGACACGTTTTGCAAAGGTTGTTTGCATGATGATATCAATCCTTTCGAAAGATACACGTATATGTCAGCGCGATGCTGCAATTGCCTCGGTGAGAGTTAGTGTTCCTTCATAAATAGATTTTCCGACAATCACCCCAATGATGCCATCACATTCCCTTTTCTTGAGTTTCTCAATATCGCTGATGGATTTCACTCCGCCCGAGGCAATCACCTTGATCCCGGAGGAACGAGCCAAATGTGCCGTTTCTGTGACGTTCACACCGGAAAGTGTCCCATCACGTGATATATCAGTATAGATGATCGTCTCCAGACCAAATGCGCCGAGTTTTTTCGCAAGCTCTACTGCCGATATGCCGCCTGATTTTTCCCATCCATCCGTTGCGACAATTCCCTTCTTCGCATCAATGCCAACGACGATACGATTTCCGTATGAGCTGCATGCCTCCTGTACCAGTTCCTCTTTATGCACGGCAACAGAGCCTAAGATAACACGCGAAACGCCGATGGAAAGGAGACGATCAATCGATTCCATTGACCGTATGCCGCCTCCGACCTCAACGGGTATTGTCACCGCCTGAAGAATACGCTTTATCGCGTCCATATTCTGCGGCTCTCCAGCAAGAGCTCCATCCAAGTCGACGACGTGAAGAAATTCTGCACCTTCTCCTTCCCAGCGAAGAGCAATTTCTTCGGGATGTTCACTGTAGATCGTTTCTTGTTTGAAATCTCCTTTAACAAGGCGGACACAGTTCCCGCCGCGTAAATCAATAGCAGGGAGAATCAGCATAAAAACCCTTCCTATCAACAGTTTGCAAAATTCCTTATCATCGCCAGCCCGATTTTCCCGGATTTTTCCGGATGAAACTGCGTTGCCATGATGTGCTCAGAAGCAATCGATGCGGTGATCTCCTCTCCATAGCAACATGTCGATGAAATTATCGAAGGATCTGAAGGAACCGCATGGTAGCTGTGTACAAAATAAACATAAGAGGCATCCGGGATGTTTTTGAGCAGTCCACTCCTCCTATAATTCTCTTCGATATGCACGGCATTCCAGCCCATATGCGGTATTTTCTCATTTTTTGCAGAGATTTTTTTCACATGTCCGCGCAGCAGTCCCAGCCCCTGCACATCCGGTGATTCCTCACTGCCCTCAAATAGGATCTGAAGCCCAACACATATTCCAAAAAGTGGTACTCCTTCGGCAATACGCTCTTTTAGCAAAGGAACCAGTCCCGACGCATTGAGTCTGGTCATGCAGTCTCCAAATGCACCCACGCCTGGCAGGACAATTTTATCTGCAGATGTAATATCCTCTGCTCTTTCGCTTACACATACCTCTGCTCCGATTGCCGAAAATGCTTTTTCGACACTAAATAAATTACCTGCCCCATAATCTATTACGGTAATCATGTACTCTCCTTACAGAAGCCCCTTCGTGGAAGGAATCTCGTCACCTGCTCGTGCGTCCTTCTCTATGGCAATACGCAGTGCATGTGCAAGTGCTTTGAACACGGCTTCTACACGGTGATGTGAATTTTTTCCGTATAAAATTTTCACATGAAGTGTGATTCCTGCATGGGAGGAAAAAGCACGCAGAAACTCCTCGGTGAGTTCTGTGTCATAGGTTCCGATCATCGGCGTCATTGGCTCAGTTCCCGGGTCATAACACAAAAACGGACGTCCACTGATGTCCAAGGAGACCATTGCCAACGTTTCGTCCATTGGCAGGAAGAAGGTACCGTATCTGGAAATGCCACGCTTTTCTCCAATGGCTGTCCGAAATGCATCGCCTATGCTGATGCCGATATCCTCCACCGTATGATGTCCATCGACCTCGATATCCCCATGACACGTAACAGTCAAGTCGACACGAGCATGTGCAGCAAACAGCGTGAGCATGTGATCAAAAAATCCAATCCCCGTATCAATATGAGATGTTCCGCTGCCGTCGAGCTCCATGGATACAACGACATCGGTCTCCGCTGTTGTCCGATGAATCTCTGCGTGTCGTGTACTCATGTACGTGCCTCCACATAATCTTTTATTGCGCGAAAAACGGCGTCATTTTCATCGGGTCTTCCCATGGAAATGCGCAGCGTATCCTCCAGCCGAGGTGCATTGTGAAAACTACGCACGCCAATTCCCTGATGGATCAATTCATCATTTAGCGCGCATGCTCCTGTATAATGAATCAGGATAAAATTAGTATATGACGGATATACCGTTACACCGCGCAGATGTTTGTATTTTTCCTGCATACGATCACGTTCTCCGCAGATCATTTGGATCTGCGGTTCAAATTCAGCGCGCATTTGAAAGACTGTGTCTGCCGTGGTCAAGGATAACGTATTGATATGATACGGCATATATGTTTTCGCAGCCATGTCAATAATATCACGATGTGCCAACATATAGCCGACACGACACGAAGCCAAGGAGTAGGCCTTGGAGAAGGTACGTGCAATCATCAAGTGGTCATATTTTTTTAGAAGCGAAACGGCACTCTGATCACAGAATTCTGTGTATGCTTCATCAAGAAGAAAAGCGCAGCGAATTCGCCCAGCAATATAATCTATGGTTTCAATCGACAGGGCATTGCCGGTGGGGTTGTTTGGATTACAAAGAACGGCAAGGGATGCATTGTTTTGATTTACGGCCTGAATGAATGCATCTGCATCAAGAGAATAATCCTCTTGCAGCGGGACAACAACATCCTGCGCCCCGGATGCAGCTGCATAGATTTTATACATAGAAAAGGAAGGTGCCGGGTAAACGATCTTATGCGTGGCATCACCACCAAAGGCATAGAATATCTTTTCAATGATCTCACTGGATCCATTTCCAAGGATAACGTTTTCTTTCCCCCATCCGTAGGCGCATCCTATCTGTTCACATAACATATCGTATTCCAGATTCGGATAGCGTTGGAATGCAACGCGTGATAATCGGGAAAGCACACGTTCCTCGACCAATGGAGGAAGTCCAAGGTTCGATTCATTGGCATTTACTTTGATCTTCCAACCCTGTTCTGTCGTGTCATAGGATGGCATGCGATCCAATCCGTTTCGGTAGTTCAACATATATTGTCTCTCCTTGTCCGAATGGCTCTTGCATGGGCTTCCAGCCCCTCTGTTTCTGCCAGACGGATGATGTCATCACTCACTTCATCAAGCGCTTTTTTCGTATAAGATATGATGCTGGTTCGCTTCATAAAGGTTTCTAGATTGAGGACGGAATAAAACCGTGCTGTTCCTCCTGTCGGAAGAACATGATTCGGTCCTGCGAAATAATCCCCCAATGGCTCCGGAGAATACGCGCCAACAAAGACGGCGCCTGCACATCGGATCTCTGGAAGTAAGTGAAAAGCATCCTTTACGAGAAGTTCAATATGTTCAGGTCCAGAATAGTTCGCAAGATGAACGGATTGTTGAATATTTTCCGTCACGATGATGCGTCCGTTACGTTCCAGTGAGGCAGAAGCAGTCTCCCTTCGCGGCAGACTCTGCAGCTGATCTTGTATTTCACAGCGAACGTTCGATGCCAAGTCCGCACTATCGGTGATTAAGATGCTGGATGCCAGAGGGTCATGTTCGGCCTGGCTGAGCATATCTGCCGCAATATATTTTGGAGAAGCCTCCGCATCCGCTAGGATCAGAATTTCACTGGGGCCCGCGAGCATATCAATATCTACATGCCCGTATACTTCTTTCTTCGCCAAGGTGACAAAAAGATTCCCAGGCCCCGTGATTTTATCGACACGAGGGATACTTTCTGTCCCGTATGCCATAGCGGCAATAGCTTGTGCGCCGCCAACTCTGAATATTTTCTTGATGCCAAGCATGTGTGCTGCAGCCAATACATATGGATTAAGGATGCCGCCTTTGGTTGGAACTGACATAATAATGTCATCAACGCCAGCGACTATGGCAGGTATGGCGTTCATGAGCACAGATGACGGATACGCCGCCGTCCCTCCCGGAACATAAATACCAACGCGCGAGAGTGGAATCACTTCCTGCCCCAAGATCGAGCCATGGGCGCGATAGGTCATCCACGATTTCGGCTTTTGTTCTTCGTGAAAGGCGAAGATATTCTTTGCTGCCCGCTCCAGTGAAGCAAGAACGGCTGCATCCACCTGATCCGCTGCCGCCTGTAACTCTGATTCAGATACCATAATGTCCTTGCTGTTTAGGTCAAGACCATCCAGTAATTTAGTATAACGAAGAAGTGCTTGATCTCCCCCGCTACGTACATCACGAACAATGCGATGAACCAATTCACTTGCGGTCAGGTCTTCGCCGAAAATCTCTTGATTCTTCGCCCGCATGGACGCCCCCAGCTCAATTTCGTCAAAGGCTTTTTTCGTGAGCTGTAATTCAACCTCTTTTATGCCGACATCAGCAACAGAAATGATCTTCATAGGATTTCCCCACTCTCTATGATTGGTCTCAGGTTATTGACAATCTCATTGATTCGATGAAATTTCAGTTTGAAACTCACACGGTTGACAATCAGACGTGCACTCACATCCAAGATGTGAGCGATCTCTTCCAAATCGTTTTCTGCCAGCGTCGTTCCCGTCTCAACAATATCTACAATACTCTCGGACAGTCCAACAATAGGACCGAGTTCAATGGAGCCGTTTAACTTGATGTACTCCATCTGCATCCCCTGCCTTGCAAAAAAACTTTCTGCAACATGAGGGTATTTAGTTGCGACTCTTGTATAGGAATAATCGACCAAACGTCGACGCTTTTCCTTTTTGGGAACAGCCATCATCAAATGACATTTCCCAAAGCCAAGATCCAAAATTTCATATACATCTTTTTGGGATTCCAGCAGAACATCCTTCCCTATGATTCCGATATCCGCAGCACCATATTCGACATAGGTAGGAACATCCGATGTTTTTGCAATGATGAATCGTACCTTTAGGTCTTTATTTTCGATGACAAGTTTACGAGATTTTTCACTCAGGTGATCCGCTGAAAGTCCAACACGATGAAGAAGATTTTTAGAGATGGTAAACAATTTCCCTTTTGGCAAAGCTATCGTCAAATAATCATTCATGTAATTTTCCATAGAAAACAGCTCCAATCCTTTAGTCCATTAAAGAACTAATATGAGCACATACTAGCACGTAAATTCACGATGGTCAATGCTTAAAAAAGGATTTTTCCGGGGAATCTAGAATAATCCCTATGCAAAGGATTCATTTTATGAGAAGGAGATGCAGATGACGCTTCAGATATTATCATTTATCAAATTAAGTGATTCGCAAAAGGATCTCATCCATAAAAGCGGCGACTGCCATATTAACTGCCTGCGTCCCAAAGAAGCTGCTGTTCATTTTGGACAAATCGACATCCTCTTGGGATATGATGCGCAGATGGATATGGATGCATTTCTTCCGCAAATGCCCAATTTAAAGTGGATCCATACGTACAGTGCCGGTGTAGAGCGGCTGCTTGCCAACGAGAACTTCCGACGTTCCGATATTTTATTGACCAACTCACGTGGGATTCACGGTATTCCCATGGCTGAACACATCCTCGGAACGATGCTCTCGTTCAGCCGCTGCCTCATCGAAGCGTGGGAGAATCAAAAAGCACACCACTGGAAGAGGCTCACGGCCCCTGATGAGCTCTATGGAAAGACTGCTGCTGTCGTCGGCCTGGGAAGCATTGGTCGCGAGGTGGCAAAGCATCTAAAGAATGTCGGGATGCGTGTCGTTGCCGTCAAGCGAAAGAAAACGACAGAACCGTTTGTAGATGAACTGTTCGACACAGAGCATCTAGGAGAAGCGTTGTCCAAGGCAGATTATGTGATCGTTACACTTCCTCTGACCCCACAGACACATCAGCTCTTTGACCGCAGAGCATTCAACATGATGAAGGAGACCGCATTCTTTATCAACGTATCCAGAGGTGACGTGGTCAATGAAGATGACCTTGTTGATGCCCTGTCCTCAAAGCGGATTCGTGGGGCTTCCTTAGACGTATTTGCCGAGGAACCACTGCCGGAGGATTCACCGCTATGGGATGTGGAAAATCTTTATATCACTCCACACCACTCATCAATCTCCCCCATGTATCTGGATCGCTCTCTCAAAATTTTCCGCAACAATTTGCAAATCTTTCCGCAGCGGATTGGAATGCTCAATGTCGTAGATAAGATGCGCGGATATTAATGGCATGATTCTCCACGGCGCACCTCCCTGCGTCCCGTTTTTTACCTCGTTCCAACCAAATGAACTGATAGTATAAGCTCAGTTCTCTCCATCAGCTTCCTTCAGAATAGCCAGCACCAGTGAATCCTCCGGTGCTGGTTTTTTTTGATGCTGTGAGATGATTTCTGCTTCTTTTATCGCTCCTATTTTTCGCAATTTATTTGCCCCAAGGATGGGATGGTATTGGCAGATATACAGCGCTGTACCAATTCTTCCGCGATGTCCGTTCGTTTCCCGGATGAAGTATTCAACGAGATGTGGTAGGAAACGATATACAAGGACGGACAGTACCTTCCCCCATACATCAGCCATCCCCTTTTCGCGCCCGATATCATGCAATAGAGCACATCGCGTCAACAGGATATACGCATCGGAATGGACGACGTCATATTGCAGATATTTTTTTTGCGCACTACGTGCGACACGCCATGCATGAAATTGATCCGCTTCGTGCATGGCATAAAACAGCTTCTGCTCTTCTTTGGATAAGTAGCAACGAACGAATGTGTTTGCCTCTGCATCCAAACGTCCGAATACAGCATATAGAAACTGCCGTATACGCTGTATCATGCGAAATACTCAAAAGCAACGTATCCCTTTTGTTTTCCTGAGGATGCCGCTTCATTCTTTGTCTGCGGAACGACAGCAAGCTCTACGACATTGCCCTCATTTCGGAGGGCTTTTGCACGTGTGATCGCCGACTGGATCTGTCCTTCCCCATATCCGATATATACGTCCTTCTGTGCCATTTGTGCATTGACGTTCTGTCGCTTTCGTGCCAGTATAACACGTTCCATCCCAAGGGCGAATCCGGTCGCAGGCATTGGAGCTCCATATTTCCCCAACAGATCATCATAGCGACCGCCCCCGCACAAAGGAAAGCCAAGTCCCGGGGAATATCCTTCAAAGACCATGCCCGTATAATAGTGAAAATCGCGAATTACGCCAAAATCAAAATGCACGTAGTCTGCCAAGTGATATTCTTTCAGGATCGAGTATATTTCCACCAAATTATTCGTTGCATGTTGACTTTCTTGGTTCAATGGGAGTTTGTAAATATGTTCAATGACATCCTCCTTTCCATTCAAAAGAGGAATACTCTTTAGGAGCTCTTTAGAGGCAGAAGAGATAGCGAGTGTGTCAATGAGCTGATTCGTTTGCACAATGTCGTGAGATTCCATCGCATTCTTTAATGCTTCACGATGCGCATCATCGATCCCAAAGGCCGTCATCATTCCTTTGAGGAAGTTCACCTGCCCAATATGAATCTGGAATTCCTTGATTCCACATGCCAGAACAGCCTCGATGGCAAGCGCAATGATCTCTGCATCTGCTGCCGCAGTATTGCATCCCATCAGCTCTACACCTGCTTGATGGAACTCGCATTGACGACCTTCCTGCGTCTGCTCAATGCGAAATACGTTGCCGATATACGATAATTTAAGCGGTGCAGGAAGATCTTTTAATCGACTGCTGACCAAACGCGCAATCGGCGTCGTCATTTCATTGCGCAAGGCAAGAAGTCTATTTTTATTTCCAGAAAGAATAAAGAGGTCATTCTCTTCCTGAATGCGCGAAACAAGAGTTTCCAAATGCTCGATTGTCGGCGTAGCGATCTCGTCATATCCCCATGAGGAAAAGATCTGCGATAGGATTTGATCGAGGTAACGCATTTCAATTACATCAGCAGGAAGCAGATCTCTTGTCCCATATGGGGTTTCTAGGATAGCGTTTTTAGCATTCATCTGTATCTCCTCCGTCCGCATTCACCGAAAGACATCCATTCTTCAGAACGAGTGTGTATCCATCTGCACCATAATTTAGGCAGCGCTTCACACGACTGATTGTTGCCGTGCTTGCACCTGTATGGGCAACAACCTCATCATAGGTATTCCCCCCGTATAACATACGGGCAACATCGAGTCTTTGTGCCATAGCACGAAGTTCGCCAATGGTGCAAAGATCTTCAAAAAATTGATAGCATTCATCAACAGTCTGCAGAGAGAGAACCGCACGAAACAACTGATCAGTGGAAGGATCCTTTCGTCTTTGATCTATCATTTGCCGTTTCCTTTCATAGTATATTCAGCAACAGTATAGCATAGATTCATGCTCACGAAAAGAATGAACAAAACATACATTCCCTACAAAGAAAAGTATAATTCGATTTGATCCGTCTGATGAAGATCAGACCAATCCGTGTTCGGCATAGAGACGGAAATTAAGATAGGGACATCTTCCTCTCCTGAATCATCTGCGGGGGTGATATCTTCTACCGTACCTTCCCTCTTTATTCCATCGAGTGAATAGGTAACGATTTGCCCGAGATAGATTTGTTTTGCCGTATCCGGGGAAACTTCTGCTTCGATTCGTATACGATCCGTGCATTCTATTTCCATAATGTCGCTGTCCGGTTCGAGGACATCTCCATTCTGAACATATAATTGAGAAACGACGCCATCCCATTTTGCATAGATATCAGTGGATGAAGATGGTTCTTTTGCTTTTTTTAACAGTGTTTCTGCCTGATTTAATTGATCTTCTGCTCCTTTTAGGGCAGCAGAGTTGAACGCTATCGATGAAGTTCCCCTATTTTCTTGCACGGAAGACTGTATTTCCTCATACTCCCGAATCGCTTCCTCTTTTTTTGCTGCACTGACCGCCCCCATATCATATAACGCAGACATACGTTCCGCTTTGCTGCGTGCAGCATCAACAGCTTCGTTGGAAATCGGTGAAATCTCTGGCTGATCAGAAACAGCTGCACCAGCGCGAAGCTGGTTAACATTGTTTTGAGCGAGTATCACACTCTGCTGTAAGCGTTGGATGTCTTCGTCAGAAAAAGTCTTTTGTACTGTTACTAGGAGATCTCCTTGTTTTACATGATCTCCGGTACTGACATGGAGTTCCTGTACCATCATGCGATCCGAAGACTGAAGGTGTTTTTTCTCGCAGGAAATAGACGCTTGAGAAACATGAACGCCACGGCTCGTACCTTTTGCATAAATCAATATGCCGGAGATCAAAAGGATCATGCAGATAAATACAATAAGATAACGAATGCTTTTACCCTTGATTTTTTGTGTTATATCCTGTTCCATGTCTCTGCCTTCTAAAAAAGGGCTGTCAGCACGTGACAGCCCGATCATCATGGTTGTATTATTTTCCTGCCTGCTGACGTATGACAAGAACTGCATCGTCAAAGGCCTGTGGCAAGTTCTGCGGCATTTTTCCCCCTGCCTGTGCCATGTCGGGACGTCCACCACCACCGCCGCCAACGGCTTTAGCAGCCACCTTAATGATGTTGCCGGCATGGGCACCATAGGCTACAGCATCTTGGTCTGCCTTAACGACAAGATTCACCTTATCGTTGGCTACCATACCAAGAACGACAATGCCCGCACTGAGCTTTTCGCAGGTAAGATCTGCAATATTGCGAAGCTCATCCATGGAATCCACATTTACTTTTCCAACAATGACGTGGAATTTTCCAATTTCCTGGACATCTGACAGCAGTTTTTGTGCATCTGCTTGATCACGGGAGTCTGCAAAAGCACGTAACTGCTCCTGCATGTTCTTCTTCTCGTCGATCAGTTTATCGACTTGCGTGGGCAGGTCTCCTGCCTTTACTTTCAGCCGCTGAGAAAGTGTACGGATCAGCGCATCCGTTTCTGACACATACTGATATGCCGCACGGCCGGTAATTGCTTCGATACGGCGTACGCCTGCAGCAACACCAGATTCGCCAATGATCTTAAAAAGACCGATCTGTCCTGTGTTGGATACATGAGAACCGCCACACAGCTCGATGCTGAAATTCGGAACCTCGACGACACGGACAATATCACCGTACTTCTCTCCAAAGAGAGCCATTGCACCGCGTTCTTTCGCCACTGCAATTGGCATCGTCGAAATATCGAGATCGATTGAGCTCAGAATTTCTTCATTGACCAAATCCTCGATATCCTGCACCTGCTGCTGTGTCAAAGGTTCAAAGTTCGTAAAATCGAAGCGAAGTCGTTCAGGCGTTACCAAAGATCCTGCCTGATGCACATGATCTCCGACAATTCTCTGAAGCGCTGCCTGAAGGAGATGTGTTGCTGTATGATTACGTGCGGATGATAGCTTATGCACCTCATCCAGCTGAATTTGAACTTTCTCTCCGCGCTGAATCTGGCCTTCCTCAACATACGCCAGGTGATAAACTGTCCCATCAGGAAGTCTTTTCGTATTACGGATAACGATTCGTCCGACATCACTGAGAAGAAGCCCAGCATCTCCCACCTGTCCGCCGCCCTCCGCGTGGAACGGCGTGGTGCTCAGGATGATTCCGGCGCTTTCTCCATCATGCAGCATGTCAACCAGAGTCCCATCGCGCCAAATGGCGACAACGTCGGCCTCGCGAGCCTCTGCGTTTTCGGTCAGGGCTGATGTATCCAATCCGGAAAGATCCGGAACAGCCACAGCCTGGTTCTCAGCCCGCGCACTTCTTGCCCGGTTGCGCTGCTTTTCCATCTCCTGCGCAAATCCAGCATCATCCAACTTGAGGCCATTCTCATGAAGAATTTCCTCAGTGAGTTCACGTGGAAATCCATAGGTATCATAGAGTTTGAATCCGACTTCTCCAGGAAGTATCTGCTGGGCATTTGCTTTCAGCGTGTCAATCTCTTCATTCAGGAGATCAATGCCCTGGACGAGTGTCGCAGCAAACCGTTCTTCTTCAATGCGTATGACACGCTTAATGTATTCCTCTTTCGATACGAGTTCGCTAAAGTCTTTTACATCACCAAAGATTTCGATGACAGCATCAACCGCTCCGTCCAGGAATGGCTTTGTGATGCCCAACATCCGTCCATGACGGATCGCACGCCGTATCGTACGGCGCAACACATATCCTCTTCCCTCATTGGATGGCAGAATTCCGTCCATGATCATAATGACAACAGAACGCGCATGATCGGCGATGACCTTGAGGGATATATCTTTTTGTGGATCAGCGCCATACTCCGTCTGAGATACATTGGCAGCATACTCGATAACAGGATAGAGCAAATCTGTCTCGAAATTTGTCTTCTTATTTTGTACAACAGAAGCAAGACGCTCAAGTCCGCAGCCGGTATCGATGTTTTTATGGGCAAGGAGGTTATACTCACCATCCTCGGTGCGATCATATTGAGTAAAGACGAGATTCCAGATTTCGAGGAATCGATCACAATCGCATCCTACACTGCAGGTCGGGCTGCCACAGCCACGCTCTACTCCAAGATCAATGTATATCTCAGAATCAGGACCGCATGGCCCTGGGCCGATCTCCCAGAAGTTATCTTCCAGTGGGACAATGTGATCCGGGGAAAGACCAGGCTGCTCCAGCCAAATCTGTCGTGCTTCATCATCGTTCGGATAGATGGTTACCCAAAGTTTCTCTTTGGGCAGTTCGATGACTTTGGTCAGAAACTCCCATGCCCAAGGAATTGCTTCTTTCTTGAAGTAGTCTCCAAAGGAGAAGTTTCCGAGCATCTCAAAAAACGTCTGATGCCGCGCTGTACGCCCGACGTTTTCGATATCTCCTGTACGCACACAGCGCTGACAGGTAACGATGCGATGGCGCGGCGGCTTTACCTTACCGGTAAAAAAGGGCTTGAGTGGGGCCATGCCGGCACCGATCAAAAGCAACGTCGGATCATTCTCCGGGACAAGAGAATAGCTTGGCAAACGAAGATGCCCCTTTTTCTCTGCAAAAAAATTAAGATATGCTTCCCGCAGTTCTTTTCCCGTCATATATTTCAATTCAATCGCCCTCCCAGCATTAATTCGTTTGTAAGTATAGCACATTTCATCGGAAAAATATATTACATCAGACTTTTAACCAATTCCATGGCCTGTTCCTGTGACATGAGGATTTCTCTCGGTTTATTCCCTCCCCCGCTCGGGCCAATGATACGCAGTTCCTCCATCGTATCCACCAGTCGTGCCGCTCTGGAGTACCCAACACGAAATCTCCTCTGTATACTGGATGATGAGGCCTGCCCCGTGGACATGACTAGCTCTACGGCATCTGGTAGAAGTTTGTCCTGCTTGACGAGGAATTCATCCTCTTCGGAAGAATCTTCTTCTTTGGAGTCATTCTCAATAAAATCAATGAGCTCTTCGTTTTCACTGACCTCTTGTCCTTGTGCGCGGATGTAGTCCAGAAGCATTTCAACTTCTTCGTCACTGATGAACGCTCCCTGCACACGAATCGGTTTCGGGGCTCCCTGTGGAGAAAAGAGCATATCCCCCTTACCAAGCAAGGTTTCTGCGCCACCGCGGTCCAAAATCGTACGAGAGTCGACCTGTGAGGAGACCGCAAACGAGATGCGAGAAGGAAGATTCGCCTTGATGATGCCCGTAATGACATTGACGGACGGCCGCTGTGTCGCTAGAATCATGTGAATTCCAGCGGCACGCGCTTTCTGTAGGATTCTGCAAATGGAATCTTCCACATCGCGTGGGGATACCATCATAAGATCTGCCAGCTCATCAATCACGATGACGATGAGCGGCATCTTTTCTTCGGCATAACGACGATTGAACGACTTGATGTCACGCACACTGTGTGATGCAAAGACAGCGTATCGCTTCTCCATCTCCTGCACGGCCCAGTTCAGTACGGACGACGCCTTCTTAGGATCCGTCACAACGGGAACCATGAGGTGTGGGATTCCATTGTAATTAGAAAGCTCGACCATTTTCGGATCGATGAGGATGAACTTAACTTCATCCGGAGCAGCTTTGAACAGAATACTGGAAATCAGCGTATTGATGCATACCGATTTACCTGAACCAGTAGCTCCAGCAACCAATAGATGAGGCATTTTCCCAATATCTGCAAAGATCGCCTGCC
This sequence comes from Selenomonas sp. oral taxon 478, assembly GCF_001189555.1. Lineage (NCBI taxonomy): Bacteria > Bacillati > Bacillota > Negativicutes > Selenomonadales > Selenomonadaceae > Selenomonas > Selenomonas sp. oral taxon 478. The sequence goes on from NZ_CP012071.1 coordinate 2,134,368, forward strand.
CGCTGATATCCATGCCAAGACCAACGGTCAGCTTTGACTGCGCCTCTTGGAAGGCAGGATTCTCCAAAACATCACGCAGCTGGACACTTTCCAGGATACGGTTTGGAATCTCAATACCAATGGCAGCTTTTCCCGGCACCGGTTCGATACGAACCGATGTTGTGGCTAGCTGTAAAGCAATATCTTCAGCCAAATTTGTGATTTTACTCACCTTCACACCGGGAGCAGGTTCCAAATCATAACGCGTTACAGCAGGACCGTGACATGCACTAATTACCTTTGCATTCACATGAAAGCTCTCCAGCGTCTGTTGGAGTGTATGTGCGTTTTCTTCGATTTCTTGGTCAAGTGACTCATTCTCTTTCTTCACATGCTTAGAAAGTATATGCGTGACTTTAGGAAGTATATAAGCTGCTTGCCCTTCTGTCTTAGTGTCCGGAGAGCCAATCTGCGCAGAACACATTACTGTAGCTGGTTCAGTATCGTCCTGTCGTTCCTCCTCGTCTGACGCATCCTGTTCCACTGCGTCGGATATCGTATTGTCTGTTTCTTCGATTTCATTTGGTACGATTCTTAGCGCATCAATGGCCTGCTCGTGTGGCGGTGCAGATGAAATTTCCGCCGGTAAATGTTCTTCGCTTTTTTGTATGGAGAATTGAATGGGTGTGTTCTCGTTTTCTTGTTTCAGCGTTGTCAAATAGGCGCCGGAACTTATCTCCTTCTCTGCCACCATGCTTTCTACGGGAGGAGCGACAGGAACAGATTCCTCCTCGGCGATAGGAGTATGTATTTCCAGATCCGCTGACACACTGTCCTGTATCTTTTCTTCGGTGTCATCTGGATGATATTTCGGATCCTCCATCTGACTGTGCTGCTCTACAAAGAGTGGGTCTTTTTCCTGATTGTACGGCATCGTGTCGGTCATCTGATGGACCATCTGTGTTGTCCGCTGCTCAAATTTTTCTGCGACTGTTTCAATTGTCTCACGTGTCGTATGAAGGGCAGCCCCCGCCGCCTGAGCACTTTTCTTTGCCTGTTCACGCGTTTTCATGTAGCCGGATGCCAACGACCATGTCGTCGATAGGAGTATCGAGCCGACGACGAATGTACCCAATAAAATGGCCGCACCGTCTACGCCGAAGAGAGTGCGCAACACAAATAAAACCCCACCGCCAAGAAGTCCACCACCTTCCGAAAGGCTTTGCGGAAGGATCTCTTCACCCACAGGAATGACGAAATGATGCCATATTGACAAAAGGGAGATGAATAAACTGATCACACCGAAGAACTTTTTGGTGTACTGTACGCCGCGATGATGCGTGATATATTGTGTACTGATCAGCAGAACGATAAGGATGGCAAAGAATGCCCCCCAGCCAAATAGATAACGAAATATATCAGCAAAAAAGAATCCAACGAACCCCACGTTAAGACCGAGCAGCCCTATGCCGGAGATCAGTGCGAAGGAAAGCAGGATAAGACCGATGAGTTCGTATTTCCGTCCTGATCCATTGGTCGTCGTATTTCCACGTTTTGCAGAAACAGATTTAGACGGTCGCCGACCAGAACTTTTCTTTTTCAAAAAGAATCCCCCCATATCATATTATGCCTCCGTTCTTGACAGAACGGAGGCATAATGCATACCCCATTGATCTGGGAAACAGTATACTATTTTGTCAGGCGATCTGCAACCCTTTGCGCCTCATAGAGAATACGCTCTTCATCGAGTGTTGTCAGAGTGCCCTTTTCCATCAGAAGTGAGCCATTGACCATCACTGTGTCAATCGATGAGGACTTTGCCGAATAGGCAAGAAGGGAAGCCGGATGATAACATGGCGTCCACTCTGCACCGTGCATCGAGAAGAGCACGATATCTGCTTTATACCCCTTTTGAAGCTTTCCAACGCGAGGAAGGGAGAGTGCTTGAGCACCATATTCCGTCCCCATTTTTATGGCGGTCAATGCCGGGACAGCCAATGGATCTAATGTATTTACCTTATGAAGGAGCGCTGCCAGCTGGATCTCATCGAGCATATCCAGATTATTGTTGCTGGATGCGCCATCTGTGCCGAGTGCAACGCAGACACCCTCTGCCAGAAGCCGTGGAACAGGTGCCGTTCCACTCGCCAGCTTCATATTGCTGCCCGGGTTGTGTGCCACACGAATGTGATACTTTTTGATGATATCAATGTCCTCATCATCCAAATGCACACAATGTGCTGCCAGTGTTCCATTTTCAAAGAGACCGGTAGAAGCCACATGGACAAACGGACGTTCCCCGTATTTCTTCATGCAATCTTCAACTTCTCCGATGGTCTCTGACATGTGGATGTGAACCTCAGCACCGAGAGACTGTGCTTTTTCAGCGACTTTTTTTAGATAGTCCGGCGGACATGTATAAAGCGCATGAGGACCAAACATGACCGTGATGCGTCCATCTGCTGTGCCGTGAAAATTTTCGTAGAGACACGCGTTTTCATCGAGTTTTTGCTCAGCATCGGGAACAAGGCCAATGAGGCCTCTGGATAGTACCCCACGCAGACCGGAAACCTCAACGACTTCAGCGACACGCTCCATATCCGGACCATACATATCGGCAAACGTCGTTGTGCCACTGCGAATCATCTCGACAGCAGCGAGCATTGCCCCCCAGTATATATCATCTGAGCAAAGCTTTGCCTCTATTGGCCAGATCATCTTCTGCAGCCAGTCCATCAGCTTCATATCATCTGCGTAACTGCGCAGCAGTGTCATCGAAGCATGTGTATGGGCATTGACAAATCCCGGAACAGCAAAGTGTTTCGTTCCATCGATCACTTTCTGAGCGCTGAAGTCATCAGGAACATCACCGACAGAAAAGATTTCATCGTTGGCGACGGCAATATTGACAACATCCGTTGTCCCATCCGGGAGAAGTGCCGTTACATTCTGAATCAGCGTATTCAACGTATATCTCCTTATGCCAGGCCAAGATAGCTCTTCTGGTCTGCACTGAGTTCATCGATTGCGATACCAAGCGATTTCAGTTTGATATTTGCAATCTCCACGTTGATCTCCTCCGGCATGAGATGAACGCCTTTTTCCATTTCCCGTCCATGACGAATCAAATGAAGGGCTGAGAAAAACTGAACGCCGAAGGAAAGATCCATGATCTCTGCCGGGTGTCCATCCCCTGCTGCGAGGTTGACCAGGCGCCCTTCTGCCAAGAGGTAGAGGCGTCGACCATCCTTCTGAACAAATTCGCGGATATTTTCACGCACAACAGCATTCGATACAGAGGCTTCGGTCAGTTCCGGAATGTTGATTTCAACATCAAAATGACCTGAATTTGCCATCATCGCGCCATCCTTCATCACATCAAAGTGATGCTTTCTAAGAATGTCTTTATTGCCCGTCAGTGTTAAGAAGATATCGCCAACCTTTGCCGCCTCATCCATCGGCATGACTCTGAATCCATCGAATACGGCTTCAATTGCTTTGATTGGATCGACTTCCGTAATGATAACGTCTGCCCCTAGACCACGTGCACGCATTGCACCGCCTTTGCCGCACCATCCGTAACCCGCGATGACCACGGTCTTTCCAGCAATGACCAAGTTTGTCGTACGCATGATACCGTCCCAAGTGGACTGCCCCGTTCCATATCGGTTGTCAAACAAGTATTTGCAGTATGCATCATTGGCAGCAATCATCGGGAACTCAAGTTTTCCCTGGCGCGCCAATGCATGAAGACGATGAACGCCCGTCGTGGTTTCCTCTGATCCGCCAATCAGCGACGGAAGCAGTTCGCGCCGCGTGGTATGAAGCATATCGACCAAATCACCGCCGTCGTCAATGACAATATCCGGGTGTATATCGAGTGCCTTGTTCAGGAATTCGGCATACTCCTCATCGGTACAGCCATGCCATGCAAATACGTGGATACCTTCCTCAACCAGCGCCGCAGCAACGTCATCCTGCGTGGACAGAGGGTTGCTCCCCGTCACGGCAACGTCTGCACCGGCATGCTTAAAGATCGTGGACATGTATGCCGTCTTTGCCTCTAAGTGCAGCGTGATAACCATCTTAATCCCTGCAAACGGCTTCGTCACGGAATACTCTTTATCTGCAGCCGCCATGACTGGCATAAAGCGCTTTACCCAGTCAATTTTTGCATGACCGGACGGTGCCAATTTAATATCACGAATCATGGATGTCATTACATTCATCTCCTCTAGTTTTCAATTCCCTTTCGCGCGTCAACACCATGTCGGTAGTAGTGCCGCACCTCTTCCATATTGGTGATCAGATCTGCCCGATCCTGAAGCCATGAAGGAGCATTTCGCCCCGTGCAGACGACCTCTGTCTCTACAGGAACAATATCCAACAGTGCTTCCATTTGCTCTCGCTGAATCAGTCCAAACGAGAGTGCCACATTGATCTCATCCAGAATGACGAGATCAAAGACCTGTTTGCGCAGGAGTTCGGTGACATGCTCCATGCCGTCAACCATCATAGCAAGATAGTCATGTGGTGGTTGTCCGTGTGGAAAAACGACAAGATCATCCCCCAAAGCAAGCCTCGTCTTTTCGTCCACCATCCCTTCCTCAGCAATAAAGAAGGGCTTTCCCGTTGTCTCCAGCGTCATCTTCGCTAGGTCCTTTAGAATATGCTGCTCTGCGTATGCAAGGCTTTTCATAAACTGCATCATGTATACACGATGCCCAGCCCCTAAAGAACGAATTGCCAATCCTATCGCAGCGGTCGTCTTCCCCTTACCGTTTCCTGTGTAAACTTGAAGCATTAGAGCAGTACCTTGTGACTGACGTTGATACGCCCTTTTTCATCGATTTCGACGACCTTGACTTCAAGTTGATCGCCAATATGAACAACATCCTCAATGTTTTCAACGCGGTGCTTGGCAAGCTGAGAAATATGGCAGAGTCCTTCCTTCCCAGGGAGGAGTTCGACAAATGCCCCAAACTTCAAGAAACGCGTCACACGACCGGTGTATACCTCTCCCACCTGTACTTCACGGACGATATCCTCAATCATCTTGCGTGCGAGATTCATGGCCTCTGTGTTGGGAGAGGTAATAAAGATATTCCCATCTTCATGGATGTCGATATCCACCCCGGTCTCATCGATGATTTTGCGTACGACCTTACCGCCGGTACCAATGACATCACGTATTTTCTCAATATCGATGGTAATTGTTTCTACGCGCGGTGCATAAGGCGAAAGTTCTTCTGCCGGCTTATCGATACACTCAAGCATTTTGGAGAGGATAAAGGCTCTTCCCTGCTTTGCCTGTTCAAGCGCTGAGGCAAGAATATCTCTCGTGATCCCGGCGATCTTAATATCCATTTGAATGGCTGTAATCCCCTTCGATGTGCCAGCCACCTTAAAGTCCATATCTCCAAGAGCATCTTCCATCCCCTGTATGTCCGTCAGGATGGAATAGTCATCACCATCGCGCACCAAGCCCATCGCCACACCGGAGACTGGACGCTTAATGGGGACACCGGCACACATAAGGGAGAGTGTGCTTCCACACACGCTGCCCATCGAACTGGAGCCATTGGATTCCAATATTTCTGAGACCAGCCGTATGGTATAGGGGAAATCCTCAATCGATGGAATCATCGGAAAAAGAGCGCGTTCCGCCAACGCTCCATGACCGATCTCACGGCGTCCGGGACTTCGCATGGGGCGTGCTTCTCCAACACTGTAGCCAGGGAAATTATAATGATGCAGGTAGTGTTTGGTTGTCTCAGGGCCAAGTCCGTCGATGATCTGCTCATCGCCAATAGCCCCCAATGTCGTTACCGTGAGCACTTGCGTCTGACCTCTGGTGAAAAGGCCTGAGCCATGGACACGCGGCAGAATGCCAACTTCACAGCTGACCGGACGAACTTCATCCAAGGCACGCCCATCCGGACGTATCTTCTCGTGCGTAATCATATGGCGCACGATTCCCTTCTCGATATGGTACAGGATCTGGGCAATTTCCTTCACAGCATCCGGGTATTCCTCAGCGAAATGGGCTATGGTCTCTTCCTTGATGGCAGAAATATCTGCATCACGGGAAAGTTTATCGCTGTTTCGCGTTGCAGTGTCGAGACGAGCTTCTGCATAGGAGCGCACTTTTTCTTCGAGTTCTTCGGATACTTTGAATACAGAAGGAATCTGTTTCTCTTTCCCACAGGCCTGTTGTATGTTCTGCTGGAACTCGACCAGTCGCCGGATCTCTGCATGACCAAAAAGGATAGCATCCAAAACGATTTCTTCCGGCAGCTCGTTTGCTCCGGCTTCCACCATCATGACAGCATCGTATGACCCCGCGACGGTTAAGTTCAAGTCAGAGTCAGCGCGCTCCTCCTCTGTCGGATTGATGACAAATTCACCATTGATATAACCAACGCGCACTCCGGCAATCGGACCCATAAAGGGGATGTCAGACACCGTCAGGGCACAAGAGGCGCCGAACATCGCTGCGATTTCAGGAGGATTGTCCTGTTCCACGGAAAGAACCGTGGATACAATCTGTACGTCATTGCGAAATCCATCCGGAAACAGCGGACGGATGGGACGGTCAATCAAACGCGCACAAAGGACAGCATCGCTGCTGGGACGTCCTTCCCGCTTGATAAAGCCACCGGGAATCTTTCCTGCGGCATACATCTTTTCTTCGTAGTCTACGGTTAATGGGAAGAAATCCACGCCTTCCCTTGGTGCTTTTGATGCTGTGGCTGTTACTAATACAACAGTATCACCATATCGAACTAAAACAGCACCGTTTGCCTGCTTCGCCATTTTTCCATGTTCGACCGTCAGTTTACGTCCGCCCAGGTCGATCTCGAAACTCTGCATAGTACCCTCCTCGGATTCTCACATACGCGTACAGTTAATCCATTCGACAAAACATTGCAGAATCCTTGTTTTCACAATAAAAAAGGACGGGAATCCCCCCGTCCTGTGTTTTTGCTCCGCTAAGAAGTTACTTGCGAAGATTAAGTTTCGTGATGATGGAGCGATACCGCTCAATATCCGTCTGATAGAGATATCCAAGAAGACGACGACGATGTCCGACCATCTTCAGTAGACCACGGCGTGAATGATGATCCTTCTTATGCTCTTTCAGATGCTCAGTGAGATACTGAATGCGGGCAGTTAAAACAGCGATCTGTACTTCAGGAGAGCCCGTATCCCCCTCGTGCACTGCATATTTCTTGATAATGTCTTGCTTCTGTTCCTGTGTGATCATAAAAAATCCTCCTCATAAAAATAAATAACCAATGACCAAGAAAACGTCGGATTACTCGCTATCTGAGTCATGGATACAACTGCGTTGTTCATATTACCATAGAAATTTTTTCTTGTAAATGAAAAGTTTCCTGAAATACGCATTCCGCGCATTCTTTATCAGATTTAATTTGTGAAATAAGCGCCTCAACGGAATCAAATCGCGTCTCACTCCGTATCCTTTTATGAAACGATACAAGAATCTTCTTTCCGTAAAGATCTCCGTCAAAGTCCATAATGTGAACTTCCATGCGCCGATCACATAGCCCAAACGTTGGATTATTTCCTATATTGGCAACGGCTGAATAGATACGGTGATGATATACAACCGTTACCGCGTATACGCCGTTCGGCAGAATCTCATAGGATTCGCGGAGTGCAATATTGGCTGTGGGAAAGCCAAGCAGCCGTCCACGTGCCTGCCCGTGTATTACCGTCCCAATCATCGTAAAAGGGTATCCAAGAAGCTCATTTACGTGCGTTATATCCCCCTGTTCGATATAGGTCCGAATGCGCGTACTGCTGATTGGTTCCCCATCGTACAAAACGGATGAACACACAATGGTCTCTATGGTATACCGTTTTCCCATATCGTGCAGGAGCTGTGGTGTTCCTGCACCTTTTTTTCCAAACGTATAGTTTTCACCGACAACAATGTATCGCGGTGAAAAATGGCGGTACAGCAGGTGAATAAATTCCTCGGGCGACGTGTCAGCAAAATCATGTGTGAAAGGAATTTCAACCAAGACATCGACACCCAAATTTCGCAGAATCCGCAGACTTACCTGTTCGCTGCTGATGCGGCGTGGGGCTCCCAAGGAATCAACGATGGCCCGCGGATGATTCGTAAAGGAAAAAACAAATGCAGAGCCATGAATACTTCTTGCCCGTTCGACTGCTGTGCGGATGATCTTTTGGTGTCCAATATGCAATCCGTCAAACATGCCAAGTGCAACGACGATATTTTTGTATTTTGACGCAAAATCAACCAGCTGATGGTATGTTTCCATGGGGGAAACGTTCTCCTTATGGTTCTCCAATGATACGAAGCTCTGGGAACAGTCTTACGTTATGCTTAGCATATACACGATTCTGTACAGAGTGTATGAGCTGCTGTACATCACGCGCTGTCGCACCGCCGATATTGATAATAAAACCGGCATGTTTCTGTGAGACCTGTGCGCCCCCGTATGTAAGTCCCTTAAGCCCCGTCTGGTCGATCAGAGTGCCTGCAAAATATCCGGGTGGTCGCTTGAACGTACTGCCGGCACTAGGATAGGAAAGCGGCTGTTTGCTTTCACGGCGCTGATTGAGGTCAGACATTCTCTCCAAGATAGACGACGGATCATCCGTACGAAGGCACAGATGGGCTTCACAAATTGCCTCATTATTCGTATGAAAAACACTATGGCGATAGCCGAAGTCCAACTCATTCGCAGAATACAGGCGCACCCCTCCATCTGGTGAAATGGTTTTGACTGCCGTGACGACAGATTTTACTTCACCGTCATAGGCGCCTGCATTCATAAAGATGGCTCCGCCGATGCTTCCCGGTATCCCACAAGCAAACTCTAGGCCTGAGAGCCCCTTCTTTTGCGCAAATGATGCAATATCTTTCAGAAGAGCTCCTGCGCCGACAATAAGTGTTGTCCCCTCCTGCGTGATGGCTGACATCTGGCGGCTGAAACGAATCACCAGCCCTCGTATCCCACCGTCTCGGATCAGCAGATTTGATCCATTTCCAAGAATGGTGATGGGAATATCATAGTTTTTTGCTTTCTGTATGATCGCGCGCACTTCTTCTGTGTTATGCGGATAAAACAGAAGATCTGCAGGTCCGCCGATGCGAAACGTTGTATGGAAGCGCATGGGAGCGTTTTCAAAGAGCCTTATCCGTTCAAACTCCTGATAACAGGAATGAATGAATGTTTCATTCATATCTGTGTGCTCCTTCCATGGCAACCGTTACCGTATATACGTAAGTCGGAAAATTGATGCTGCCGCAGGGCTTCAAACGCCACGACGGCAACGGCATTGGATAAATTTAACGAGCGTGCTTCTTCCCGCATCGGAATGCGGATGGTATTGGCTGCGTGCGCTGTCAATAAAGACGCCGGCAGGCCTGCACTTTCCTTTCCAAAAACGAGAAAATCATCCATTTTATAGGATATGTCACAGTAGCTGTGACGCGCTTTTGTACTGCAGAAGTAAAATGTATGCTCTTGATATTGTTGGTGGAGCGCCGCAAAGGAATCATGATAGTGAACGCGGACAAGATGCCAATAATCGAGCCCGGCGCGCTTTAAATGCTTATCGTCGGTTGAAAATCCGAGTGGCCGTACCAGATGCAGATCCATTCCTGTTCCTGCACACAGCCGTGCAATATTTCCAGTATTTCCAGGGATCTCGGGCTCGACGAGAACAATATGCATATTGTTCGCTTCTCCATTCTTTTTCCTGAACAACGCAACGACATTATATCGAATTGGCATCATAAAAACAACCCATAGGAGGAGAATCTCCCATGGGTCGAATCAAAATCACTGCAGAATTGCACCGGTGTTGGCCGATGTTGTTAACTTAGCATAACGCGCAAGGTATCCCGTTTTGATTTTTTGTTCTGGTTTTACCCAATTCTTACGCCGTTTTTCAAGTTCTTCATCACTGACTTCGAGTTCAAGTCTGCGATTCGGAATATCGATGGTAATCATATCCCCATCTTCGATCAGTGCGATAGGACCGCCTGACATGGCTTCCGGAGACACATGCCCAACACAGGCACCCTGACTTGCACCACTGAAACGTCCGTCGGTGATGAGCCCAACCTTAAGCCCCATGCCTGTAATCACGGCAGTTGGATTCAGCATTTCCTGCATCCCGGGGCCGCCTTTTGGCCCCTCGTAGCGTATGACAACGACGTCACCATCATGGATCTTCCCCTCCATGATGGCATTAACTCCCTCTTCTTCGGAGTTAAAGCATTTCGCTGATCCACGATAGGTAAGCATATCATCTGACACGGCAGATGCTTTCACGACAGCATAGTCCGGAGCAAGATTACCGCTCAGTATGGCAAGGCCGCCCTCAGGACGATAGGGATGATCAACGCTGTGAATGACCGTGGGATCCAGTACTTCTGCGTGTGCAATCCGCTCGCGTACAGTCCCTGTCACTGTCAATGCATCCAGATGAAGCAAATTCTTCTTGGACAGTTCCTTCATCACCGCAGAGATACCGCCCGCCTCGTTCAAATCCTGCATGTGATGTGTGCCGGCAGGGCTTAACTTCGTAATGTACGGTGTACGTCGGCTGATCTCGTCAAAGAGAGGCGTAGGAAGCTCAATGCCTGCTTCGTGTGCGATTGCCGTAAGGTGAAGGACGGTGTTTGACGATCCGCCAATACCCATATCAACGGTGATAGCATTCTCAAATGCCTCACGTGTCATTATATCGCGCGGGCAAATATTCTTGCGTACGAGATCGAGAATGATGGTTCCTGCCATCTTTGCAAGCAGACGACGTTCTCCGGTATACGGTGCAGGTATTGTCCCATTCCCGGGAAGCCCCATGCCAAGTACCTCGGTCAAAGAGTTCATGGTGTTTGCGGTAAAAAGCCCAGAGCAAGAGCCACAGCTGGGACAGGCATGTTCCTCGATCGCCGTCATTTCCTCTGCGTCCATCTTGCCGGCGGCAAACATGCCGGCGGCCTCGAATGCCTGACTGACACTGATGTTACGCCCGTGATGGCGACCTGCCAGCATCGGTCCGCCGCTGACCAAAATGGCTGGAATGTTCAAACGCGCTGCCGCCATCAACATCCCCGGAACAACTTTGTCGCAGTTTGGGATCAGAACAAGTCCATCAAAGCCGGATGCCATGGTAACTGCCTCTATCGAATCGGCGATCAGCTCACGGCTGGCAAGGGAGTATTTCATCCCTGTATGCCCCATTGCAATTCCATCACACACACCGATGGACGGAAATTCAATCGGTGTACCGCCGGCTGCAGCCACGCCGAGTTTTACGGCTTCCGCAATCGTATTGAGATGAAAATGACCGGGAATAATCTCGTTAAATGAATTGCAGACACCAATCAGTGGTTTTGCAAGATCTTCCTTTCCATATCCATTGGCATGAAAAAGTGAACGATGCGCACAGCGCGTCGCTCCTTTTTTTACAACATCGCTTCTCATAAGGATTCTCCCCCACTTCCACTTCGCTCATGCAGGAAGAATTTTTTCAGCATAAGCGGAGATAACAAATACATGACAGAGATTTTAGCGCATTCCTCCATTTTTTTCAACCGAATATTGCTGCAGCATGTATATCTTTCATAGCACGCTGTTATCAAATATGCTATAATCGGATTAGAATTCGATCCCTTCCTGCGCTTTGATTCCCTGTTGATAAGGATGTTTGATCAGCTTCATCTCTGTGACAAGATCCGCCCGCTCAATGAGTTCCTGTGCGGCATTCCTGCCTGTGAAAATAAGGTGCATACAGGAAGGTCGTGCGGCGATCAGATCATCCAATTCATTTCGTTGGATAAATCCAAAGGAATATGCGTAGTTGAATTCGTCGAGGATGACCATATCCCACATTCTTCGTTGGATTTCATTCTTTGCCGTATGGAGAAGCTCCTGCGCGGCCTGACGATGCTGTTCCTCCCTATTGTCTCCGCGCTGAGAAAAGCCAAGGCCCCCTTGTCGAATCTCAATCCGCTCCTGCAGCGAATGAAGTGCCTTGATCGCCTCCAATTCACCGTAGGTTCGGCTTCCTTTAATGAATTGGAGGATCAGTACGCGCATGCCATTTCCCCACGCACGCATCGCCATTCCAAGGGCGGCCGTTGTCTTTCCCTTACCGTCACCGGTGTGAACGATAATTAGACCTTTTTTTTCCATATTGACCCCTGCCTTTCTAAGGAGTTTTCTATCATATCATCTTTGGGTGAATCTATGAAGCAATATTTGTTTTTTACAAGTCTCATCTTTTTTATCGTTATCGGATGCATTTTTTTTCTTGAGAAAACCGATTTCCTGCATTTTCGTGAACTCGACATTTCCGCCAAGGTATACGAGGAAGACGGCACCGTCACATTGCGTTGGGAACGCCCTGCATATCCATGCTACTATCGTGTGGATACCTATATCAAGACAACGGGAACGGGCACAGACAAAGCTGAATTTGAGCTTGTTAAGACTGAATTTACAACAACACCTTCCTATCGGATCTCCTCGGCGCCGATTCCCTTTTATTATCGGATCACCGCATACGGTATGTTCGGCGCTCTGACATCTCCATCGACGGAGATTGCTTCCCCCTATTTCGCTGCACAGGCACCTATTCCAATCTACCATTATACAAAAGAACATCCAGCAAGTCTTATGCCCTTTCTCGTTTGGCACAGCATTCCTAACGCAGTTCTCTACGAAGTGGAGCTGCTCTCCGCTCCCCCGGAGCAAGAAGGTGGCATCGCACTTTCCACGAAATACCATTTAACCAGCACCCGCGATGTATTCACGAATGGTTGGCAGGCAGACCTGCGAAAGTTTTCCTCTCATAAGACAATCTATTGGAGAGTCCGTGCCTTGGGGTTAAAGCAGGAACCCATCGGCGAGTTTTCTTCCGCTGAGCCGCTTGTCATCGATCAAAATGCAGCGATTCCCGATCGTCCTCTACCGAATACTTTCGATCAGGTCATGAATTTCCATCAGCCAATCTACCCAGTCTACCAATGGATTCCGATGAACGGCGTCCATACGTACGAGGTTGAACTTCTGACGGAAAAACCAGAGCACGACCACGGAACGAAACCTGATCCACATCGTGCCTGGGCACAAACCATCTCCGATGTCAATGCCATTTACGATGAATATGCACGCCCCTATGCCGGTACCTACTACTGGCGTGTACGTGGGCTGGATGCCAAAGGTCATACCGTTGGAACATGGTCGGATGTGGCATCATTTACAGTGAATCCAGCTCCATCGGGACATGTTTACGCTGCGGCACTCGGAGACAGCATCACTCATGGAGGCGGTGCGATATCGAGCTCCCCCGCATTCCTAGAGTACAGCTATACGACATTTCTTTCCTTTGAATGTCTCAACCTTGGCCGCAGCGGGGATACATCGCACACGACACTGGAGCGCTTTGACCAAGATGTGCCCCCCCTACACCCGGCCAATCTTTTGATTCTCACAGGCTCCAACAGTCTGCGTGCGGATACGCCTGCACAGGAAATTATAAAGGATCTGGATGCCATCCGAAAGAAGTGTTCTCTGCATGGTATACGTCCTATTTTCTTAACGCTGCTGCCGCTGAATCCGGAACGTATCCAGCTGGCATTTCATACTGAAACGGATCCCACGTGGAAAATGAAGTTGAGTCTCATCAATGCGTGGATTCGATCACAGGAGTACTACATTGACATAGAGCCATATTTCTATGATGCAAAGTGGAGTGTCCTAAATCCGCTTCTGTCAACCGACGGGCTGCATCCGGATGTCAACGGTAAGAGAATGATGGCCGATTTGATCAATCAGCACCGTGACCTCCTGAGCGAGCCTCCGGAAAAGTAAAGGACAGTCATACGAAGAACAACACCTTCGTATGACTGTCCTTTCTTTATGCTCGTGATTGAATCAGCATGGCATCACCGAATGAAAAGAATCGGTAGTTCTCCTCGACGGCTGTTCGGTACGCCTTCAGGGTAAATTCTCGTCCGGCAAATGCACTGACCAACATAATCAGTGTGGATTTTGGAAGATGAAAGTTTGTAATCACAGCATCAACGATTTTGAACTGGTACCCCGGATAGATGAAAATATTCGTCCATCCCTGCTTTGCTTCGATCATTCCATGGTCGACCGCCGCAGACTCCAGTGTTCGGATGGAGGTCGTCCCCACTGCAATTACTCGTCGGCCTTCCTGCTTTGCCATACGGATCAGTTCCGCTGTCTCGGTCGGTATGGAATAAAATTCACTGTGCATTACATGATCTTCGATCTCATCGACTTGAACCGGACGAAATGTACCGAGACCCACATGTAGCGTGACGAAGCCAAGGTGCACCCCCTTTTTCCTCAGCCGATCCATAAGAGACTCCGTAAAATGCAGCCCTGCCGTCGGTGCTGCCGCAGAGCCTTTCTCTCGGCTGTAAATCGTTTGGTAACGCTCTGGGTCCTGCAGTGTCTCATGAATGTAAGGCGGAAGAGGCATCGTTCCCAAACGATCCAGAATCTCCTCAAAGATTCCCTCATAGGAGAATTTCACAATTCGTCCGCCAAAATTCGTATGTGCAAGCACCTCGCAGGACAGCTCATGACCAAACGTAATCACAGAGCCAACACGCATTTTTCTGCCGGGCTTCACAAGAACTTCCCATTGATCCCGTTCCAGTTGGCGCAGTAAAAACACCTCAGCCTTTCCCCCCGTAGGATGTCTTACACCAATGAGGCGCGCTGGGATTACTCGGGTATCATTGAATATCAGAACATCTCCATCCGTCAGATATTCATCCAGCTGATAAAAGTGTCGATGTTCGATGCTCTGTGTTTGGGGGGACAGCACCATCAATCGTGAAGAGTCCCGCGGGTCTGCCGGAACTTGTGCAATTTGCTCCTCTGGAAGAAAGTAATCGAAATCAGAAATATTCATAGATCTCACCTTATATGACTACGGACTGCATAATACAATGTGTGGCTCGGTGTATCCGTAGTTCATTTAGTATATTTTCTCGATGGTTATATCCGTATAGTAGTGCGATAGGATCTCTCGGTCGGTCTTCCCCCGGTCGGCAAATGCCTTGGCCCCCCACTGCGAGAGACCGAGACCATGCCCTCCGCCATAGCCGCGAAAGACAATATCGGATGATTCACGCTGCACGTCAAATAGTGTGCTTGGCAGAGCAAACAGCCTGCGCAAGTCACTTCCTGAAACAACACAATTTCCTTTGTCACCAAGAACTTCAATAAACTGGACGCGGCCGCTCGGACTCCGATCTTTGCTCCTCTTGCCGATACTGAGAGGAGAAAGATGAATCGACTTCATACGACCAATCTTTGTTCCGTTCTCCTCCATTTTTTTCATGAACAGTGCCGTTGAAACACGTTGCGTCCACGGCTTGGTTTTCGTCTGCAGTTCGGATACGGCACGCAGATAAGGTACATAGCTCCCCCACACCTGTTCGGCGGACTCAGTCATACCGCCGGAATCCGTATGAAATACAGCATCAATGATGGCGCCGTGATAAAACATCACTTCTCCGCGCGTACGATCAACAGCTTCCGTCGTTTCCTTCGTCTCTGCCGAACTTCCTTCATAAACTTGACAATGCGCAGTATTACACAGATCGAATCCTTGCTCGCTATGGCGATTTCTGTTCTTCAGGGCAAACGTTCGTGCTGCAATACTCTGCGCACGTAAAGCGCCCATTGGCCACGTCGAAGGCATTTCTTTGGGCACAACTCCGTACAAATAATCCTCCGTCAAAACATGGTTGATAACAGTCATACCGTTTTGTTTCAGCAATGTAACATAACCACGATATGGCATATCGTTGATGTAAATGGATTCATCTTCGCCTGCCTGAATGTATAACTGCTTAGCCTCATACAATTTTCCATTGAGTTCAAATGTATTATGAAGGAATCGAACCCGCAGTTTTTCCTTTTGTGGAATCGTCAGAATGGGGCTCTTTTGCTGCTCGTCTGTGTATACATAAAGCGGTGCATTCCTTCCGGAAAATTCTGCTTCCGCGACACCCTGGCTGATTCCTACCGTAATTTCCGGCTGCCACGATGCGGACACAATGCCAGGAACAACGAACAGAAGTGTACTGATGACAAGAATACTGCACCGCAAATACAATTTCATTGCTGCACTCCCTTTTCATACGGAAAGCATTTGGCGTTGTCGTTTCTTCTCCCGATTTTCCTTTCGACGAATTTTTTGCAGTTCCTTGCTGTATCGTTCTTCTTCACTAAAAATACATCCACAGTAGGATTGACGGTAGAGCTCCATATCCTTGCTCATATCAATACCTTCCTGCCATCCGATACGAAAGTCTTCGTAGTAGAACGTGATGCAGTACTGATCTGCAAAATATTCTGCAACAGAGCGCATGAGATCATGCTGTTGGTAGATACTGTAGAACAGGGTTGATGTAAAGGCATCGAATCCGTTCTGTGCCGCATAGGCGGCAGTTTCCTGCAGGCGCCATGTATAGCACATACGGCATCGTCCACTGCGCGTATCCTCTGCAGGAAGAGCTTTTTTCAGGAATGAACGCATCTGATATTCCCGATCAATGACAATCGGCATCTGCACCATTTCCGCAAACTGTGCTGCCCCCTGCATCCGTGCTTTCCACTCCTGATATGGATGGATGTTCGGGTTAAAGAAATACCCGGTCGGCTCTATGCCGTCGCTGCGTAATTTTTTTACCGGATAGCAGGAACATGGACCGCAGCACATATGCAAAAGCATTTTCATGTTAGAGTAACTCTCCCTGTCTGTCATCACCGCGTGGATACGGTGCCCCGATGTGTTCATACCCACCCTGTGTCACAACACGTCCGCGCGCAGTACGAGCGATAAAGCCAAGCTGGATCAAATACGGCTCATAGACATCCTCTATGGTCTCTGTCATCTCACTCAGTGCCGCCGCAAGGGTCTTGAGTCCGACGGGGCCACCGGAGAATTTCTGAATCATGACTTCAAGCATATAACGGTCTTTGTTCTCTAGACCACATTCGTCGACTTCCAATGCATCCAGTGCATCGATGGTAACGGAACGCGAAATAATTTCCTCGCCTGCCACTTGTGCAATATCACGCACGCGCTTTAGAATACGGTTGGCAACGCGCGGCGTTCCACGCGAGCGACGTGCAATCTCAAGTGCACCGTCTCGTTCAATATGAACGGAAAGAATCTCAGCGGTGCGTTCGATGATGAGCAGGAGAGCGTCGGTCGTATAGTACTCTAACCGCGCCTGTATCCCAAATCGGTCGCGCAGCGGTGCCGATAGAGATCCCGTCTTCGTCGTTGCCCCAACCAGCGTAAACGGTGCGAGGTCTAAACGGATGGATCGCGCACTTGGCCCTTTTCCTATGATAATATCAATGGCGTGATCTTCCATGGCAGAATAGAGTATTTCCTCAACATGATGGGAAAGACGATGGATCTCATCGATGAAGAGAACATCGTGTTCTTGTAAATTGGTCAACAGGGAGGCGAGATCTCCCTGCCGTTCGATGGCAGGCGCCGATGTCTGGCGAAAATTAGCCCCCATCTCATTGGCAATAATGGCCGCGAGCGTCGTCTTTCCAAGTCCCGGCGGGCCATAAAGGAGGACATGGTCGAGCGCTTCTCCCCGCGACAGCGCCGCTTGTATAAATTTGGATAAATTGGACTTTACTCTATCCTGTCCGATGTATTCACTGAGCCGCCGCGGCCGCAGACTATACTGCCAGCCATCGGAGGACTGCTCTTCATAGGAAATGATTTCTTCATCTTCTCCCATCTCAGGCATTGTGTTCCCTCCTCTCCTGGATCAGAGTCGCTGTAGTTCTGCCAATGCATACCGGATCAGCTCCTCCGTATTTTGGCAGGAATGCCTCTGTCGGAATACACGCTGAATCTCACTATCTTGAAAACCAAGCGTGAGAAGCGCTTCTGTCGCTTCAGCGATCATACTATTTTCGGTCTTTGTTCCGACGTTGTTGTCACCTTCCGGCAGATCTGCAACCGAGACATCTGATATCTTGTCTTTCAGCTCCAATAGAATACGCTCAGCCGTCTTCTTTCCAATACCGGGAAGTTTTGTGATACCTTTTACGTCCTTTTGCTGCACCATACGGTAGAAATCATTTACTGTTGCCGAAGAGAGGATTCCCTGAGCGACTTTTGGTCCGATGCCTGAAATGCCGATCAAATGGAGGAACAGATCATATTCTTCCCGCGAAAAGAAGCCATAGAGAAGAATGGCGTCCTCTCGTACGTTTGTATGAATGTAAAGCATGACTTCTGCACTTGGACTGATATGTGCGCGTGTCTGATTGGAAATGAATACGCGATAACCTACATCATGCACATCAAGAAGGCAATAGTCGGATGTGATATGCGTCGCTTTTCCTTTTAGAAATCCGATCATAAATCTACTCTGCTCCTGTCAAAACAAATCCTCGTGAAGTTCAGCCTTCATTTCATCTCGGTCAACATGAGACTACAATCGATTGCGCCAGGCAATTGTGTCCATGCAGTGTACAGCACTGATCGCGACAGCGAGAGCATCCGCCGTGTCATCAGGATGAGGAGCCTCGGCCAGATGGAGGAGTTTCGTCACCATGTAGATGACCTGTTCCTTTGTTGCCTTGCCGTATCCCGTAACGGATTGTTTCACCTGAAGCGGCGTTCTCTCAATCAGCAGAAGGTTATTTTTTGCTGCGGCGAGAAGTACGACCCCACGCGCCTGTCCGACCGGTATGGCTGTCGTAACATTGCGATTGAAGAAGAGCTGTTCCACGCCCATTGCATCGGGGCGATATTTTTGGATGAGTTCATCGAGCACTGTATGGATTTTTAACAGACGCTGTTCCACAGGCATTTTTGATGGTGTTGTAACAGCTCCATAGGCACGTGCATGTAAACGCGACCCATTTTGCTCTACAAATCCGTAACCGCAAATAGCTGTTCCTGGATCAATACCAAGTACTAACATTGTATATTCCTATGCGATTCCTAAAAAAGTGCAGACACGATGTCTGCACTCAAGGAAGGTTGTCGTCTACTCATCCATTTCGTAGTTGCTGTAGACGTTTTGAACATCGTCATTGTCTTCCAGCGCATCAATCAGCGTCTGCATTTTCTCCGCATCTTTGTCAACGAGGTGAACCGTCGTGTCAGGAACCATCGTCACCTCTGCTGATGCCGTTTCAATCCCCTTTTCGCCCAATACAGTCTCAATGGCATCGTAGGCATCCGGCTCAGCGACGATCTCAAAGACATCGTCCTCGGAGCGCATGTCCTCAGCACCCGCCTCCAAAACGAGCTCTAGGAGTGCGTCCTCATCGTCAAAGGTATCTCGTTCGACCACGAAAACAGCTTTCTTTTTGAACATCCATGAGACACAGCCGTCCTGTCCAAGGTTGCCGCCATACTTCGAAAAAAGATGACGCACGTCCGCAGCGGTACGGTTACGGTTATCGGTCAGGATATCGAGCATCACCGCCGTACCACCCGGACCGTAGCCCTCGTAGATCACCTCTTCGTAATTGCTGCCCTCAGTTGCTCCGAGTCCTTTTTGAATGGCGCGATTGATATTGTCCTTCGGAATATTATTGGCCTTTGCCTTGGAAAGCGCCAATTTCAGACGCATATTTCCCGTTGGATCCGCGCCACCCATACGGACAGCAATCGTGATTTCGCGCCCGATCTTCGTCGTGATTTTTCCGCGAATTGCATCATTTGCACCTTTTTTACGCTTGATATTTGCCCATTTTGAATGCCCGGACATTATTTATCTCCTTCCCATCGTCAACGTAGTATTCAGCAAACCAACTGATAGTGCTTCTTTTTTCCTTTTTTCAGCAGTGCTTTCCCCTCTGAAAAATCATCTGCCTGTAAGACATAATGTTCATCAGAGACGCGCGTCTCATTGAGCGTGACACCGCCCTGCTGAATCAAGCGACGCACCTCTCCTTTGGAAGAAAAGACGCCCTCGCGCGTCAGTGCATCAATCAGCTTCTCTCCACATGTCACATGGAGCTGTGGAACCTGTTCAGAGACACCACCACCGAACAGAGCCCGCGCCATCTCCTGTGCCTTATGTGCTTCCTGCTCTCCATGAACGATCTTCGTCACCTCGTAGGCAAGCACTTCCTTCGAGTGATTCATCTCCTGCCCTTCAACGGACGTCAGACGATGCACTTCCTCCATGGGGAGGAATGTGAGCAGAGAGAGACAGGTCAAAACATCCGTATCATCGACGTTCCGCCAATACTGATAGAAATCATAGGGAGAAGTCTTCTTCGGGTCAAGCCAAAGTGCTCCGCCCGCCGTTTTGCCCATTTTCTTTCCATCGCTTTTGGTCAGCAGCTTATTGGTTAGGCCAAATACGGTAATATTCTTCTTGCGACGGCAGAGTTCGACACCGGCGATAATATTCGACCACTGGTCGTCGCCGCCCATTTCAAGGCAACATCCGTAGCGTCGGTTGAGCTCTAGGAAATCATACGCCTGCATAATCATGTAGTTGAACTCAAGGAAGGTAAGCCCTTTCTCCCACCGCTGTTTATAGCTTTCTGCAGCAAGCATACGATTTACTGTAAAGTGTGCTCCAACATCGCGGAGCAGATCAATATAATTGAGCTTGCGCAGCCAGTCGCCGTTATCGACCATGATGGCACGTCCATCCGTAAAATCGATAAAGTGCGAGATCTGTGCCCGAAAACAATCGCAATTATGCGCAATGGTTTCATCGGTCATGACCTTGCGCATATCTGTTCGTCCTGAAGGATCACCTACTGTCCCCGTGCCGCCACCGACAAGACAAATGGGACGATGTCCTGCACGCTGCATGTGGGACATGGCCATAAGTGCAATCAAATGTCCTGCGTGGAGGCTGTCTGCCGTCGGATCGAATCCTGTGTAGAATGTCACCTGTTCATGATCGAGCAGGTCGCGCAGTGCAGCTTCGTCTGTGCACTGTGCAAGAAACCCGCGCTCCTTTAGAATATCAACAGCATTCAATGAATGATCCTCTCTTCTCTAGTTTTGTCCTTTTTCTATCCCCATGCCAGGTTCAGGCGCAGCTCCTGGAGACTCGACCGGTGCAGAACGTACGGGTTCCGCAGGAGCAGTATTTCCCCCGCCCTTGGAAGAGCTTCCAGAGGTCTTTCCCTGCTCCTTCTTTTTCTCATCCGCTGCCTTTTTCTCACCAGAGGACTTCTCATGGTCGACCGCCGTCTCCTCTTTGGCAGACGTGTCAGAATGGGCCGAACTCCCAGCGAAGCTTCGTATGGGCATCTGAGCCAATGCTTTCTGCATAAATGCCTGCCAAATAACGGCGGGGGTCATACCACCGGACATACCGTGCAAGTCACTGACACTGTCATTTCCGATCCACACGCCGGCAACCAGATCCGGTGTATAACCGACGAACCATGCATCATGATAGTCGCTCGTCGTGCCGGTCTTTCCTGCGGCCGGACGTCCGATGTTGGCGCGCGTACCCGTCCCGCGTCGAATGACATCTTCAAGCATCGCCGTCAGTGCCGCCGCATTGTCTGCGGACATAACACTCTTTTCTTTGCGCTCTGCTTCTTCGAGCACCTTCCCGGTACGCGATACGACACGCAGAATAGCAACGGGTTTGACGTGGATGCCACGGTTGGCAAATGTACCATAGGCGCTGGTCAGTTCCAGCGGGGTTACACCGCGCGTCATTCCGCCCAGGGCTGTTGCCAGATTACGGTCATTCGTCGCACCATCCAGGACAAATGTGGAAATTCCCATCTCCTGCGCGTAAAAAATTGCTTTATCGATGCCAATATCCTGTGCGATACGAACGGTTGGAACATTGAGCGACCAGCGTACAACATCGCGCAGACGAACCTTGCCGGAGAAGTTGCGGCTGTAGTTTTGCGGCTCCCAAGAACCGACCTTCAGCGGCTTGTCTTCGATGATGGATTCCGGCGTATACTTGTTCTCGAGTGCGGCAGCAAAAACGAAGGGCTTAAACGCTGAGCCGGGCTGTCTGACTGCCTGTGTCGCACGATTGAACTGATCCGTCCCACGCCCGCCAACCATCGCTTTAATGTAGCCCGTGTGCGGATCGATAGCGACCAATGCTCCCTGTGGCTGAACGATCCCATTGGCATCCGTAAAGTAGGTCGGCAGATTCTTCATCGCCGTCTCTGCCGCGGCCTGCATATCCATGTCGATGGTTGTATATATCTTCAGACCGTCCTTGTAGATCGCATCATCTCCATATTTCTCTGCCAGCTGCTGGAGAACGTAGTCCACAAAATAGGAGGCACTCTTGCCGCCATCATTTGTATTTTTTGCAATATGCAGCGGCTCCTTCTTTGCCGCTGCGGCTTCACTGTCACTGATATAGCCGTACTTAACCATCTGATCGAGCACGACAGCCTTGCGCTCTGTCGCCGCATCCATATTGTTGACCGGCGAGTAATAGTTCGGGCTCTTTGGAATTCCCGCAAGCATGGCACACTCGTTGAGCGTCAGATCCTTGGCATCCTTGCCAAAATAGGTGCGCGCCGCTGCCTGAACACCGTAGGCTCCCTGTCCAAAGTAGATCTGGTTCATGTAGAGCTCAAGAATTTCCTGCTTCGTATACTGCCGTTCCAGCTGCAACGCGAGAAATACTTCCTGTACCTTACGCTTTAGTGTGCGATCCTGTGTCAGGTAAGCATTCTTCGCGAGCTGCTGCGTAATCGTAGAGCCGCCTTCCGTGACCGTTCGGCCGCGAATATTTGCCCAGATCGCGCGGACAATGCCACGTGGGTCAATACCGATATGATCGTAGAATCGATTGTCCTCCACCGCAATAAAAGCATTTTGGAGGTTTTTTGGGATTTCATTGATGCCAATCGGACGACGATTCTCCGCCGCATGGATATTCGCAATCTCATTTCCATGAATATCGTAGATCTGCGACGATGCCGGCGGAACAATATCCTCTGCCAGATTGGATCTGGTATTCAGACTTGCCGTCAGGAAACCACAGCCGACGCCGATGACCATGACAAACAAAATTAGTCCTATGACGAGGATCATCTTTCCCAGGGAAAACCCTGACGACTTCTTCGTTGCTTTCTTTTCGCTCTTCTGCATGGATACCTTCCTAACCTAGGGAAGCATGAAAAATTTAACACCATCATCTTGACGCATCTTTATTGCCCGTACTTCGGCGGAAAATCTAGTGCAGAGCCTTACTCTGCGTCCGGTTTTCCACTCGTTTGGACGAAAAAATACGCCAATCTGACAGATTTCATTTCGTCAGTGATTCCCAAGATGTGTCCATTGGAGGCGCTTTGTGCACTCAATTCCTCTATTGTAACACAAAGTTGGTATTTTGTAAGGAGATTTTCTCAAAAAGCGCGCGACAAGAGGAGTTTTTCACTTCTATTTCAGTGTAACGACGGTTGCACCTGTACCGCCCTCAGAAATATCAGCAAAAGAGAACGCGCGGATGGATTTATTTCGCTTAAAGTAATCACGCAACCCAAGGCGCAGCGCTCCTGTCCCCTTTCCGTGAATGACCAGCACAGTGGAAAGCCCTGCAAAGACAGCATCGTCAATGAATTTCTCAAGAACTGCCTCTGCCTCCAATACGGTCATGCCACGCACATCAATCTGTGGACGAACCTCTGCCGATTTCTGCGCCAATGAACCTCCGACGCGTATCTTGTTGATCTTTTTTTTACGTTTTTGGTGTCCGACAAATGTGCACGCATCCATCTTGACCATCGTACGCAGACCGCCAACTTGAACGCTGAGCTCCTTGCCCTGTACGGAAAGCACTGTACCCTCCTGGGCAAGCGTACGGATGTAAACTGTATCCCCGCTTTGAATCTCATCGGGGCGAACGGGTCTCCCCTCCGCAGGAATTTTCGGCGATATGTTGTGCACATAGGCCTCATTCAATCTTGACCGTGCTGCTTGAATCGCTTTTTGACGTTCCTTGATGCCATGGTCATCAAACTGTTCCTTGAGCGACTGAATGGTCTCCTCGGCACTTCGTCTTGCCTCACGTACAATGTTGTTTGCTTCTTCGCGCGCCTTATGGAGGAGTTCCTGCTTCGACTGCTCAAATGCAGCACGTTCTGCGCGAAGGCGTGCCTCAGCCCTGCCGACATCCGTTTCTTTTTTATAGAGGAGCTGATTTTTTTCCTCATAAATCGTCTTGGCACGTTCCAAATCGTGAACAACGGTTTCAAACTGGGCATGATCCTCGCTTACATATTCTTCCGCCCGTGCAACGATCTCCTCCGGCAGACCGAGTTGGCGGCTGATGAAAAAGGCGTTGCTTGCCCCCGGTATACCGATGAGCAAACGATAGGTCGGACGGAGCGTCTCGAGGTCAAATTCAACCGATGCATTTTCAACGCCTTGCTGTGTATATGCATACGTTTTAAGATCGGCATAATGCGTTGTCGCAACAGTAGCAATGCGATTCATAAGGAAGTGTTCGATGATACTCCGCGCAAGAGCAGCGCCCTCGTCAGGATCAGTTCCCGCGCCGACCTCATCTAGGAGCACCAAGTCGCCGGATGTCGCTCGATCGATGATGCGTACAATATTGCGCGTGTGTGCGGAAAATGTGGATAAACTCTGCTCGATGCTCTGCTCATCCCCAATGTCCGCATAAATATTTTGATAGACCGGTATTTCCGAGCCTGACTCAGCTGGAAGAAAACAGCCTGACTGGGACATCAGCGCAAGAATGCCGAGGGTCTTCATACTGACCGTCTTACCGCCGGTATTCGGCCCCGTGATCAGCAGTGTGGAAAAAGTTTTCCCCAGCTCTATATCAATCGGAACGACCTTGTCCGGAGGGAGCAGTGGATGTCGCGCCCTTTGCAGATGCACATACCCGTCTTTATTCAAAATCGGTGGATAGGCTCTCATCTCACGCGCCAAGGAAGCACGAGCAAAAATGAGATCGAGATCGGACAAAATCGTGCAGTTGGCAGACAAAACATCAGCAGAACGGGCAATTTCACTGGTCAATCGCTGCATAATACGCAGGATTTCCTGCTCGCGTGCAATCCCCATCTGACGCACGGTGTTATTCAGCTCGACAATGGCGAGTGGTTCAATAAACAGTGTCGCGCCGCTTGCGGATTGATCGTGAATGACTCCTGGAAATTGGCTGCGATGTTCCTGCTTGACCGGGATGACATAGCGTTCATCACGCACAGTGACAATAGCTTCCTGAAACATTTTTTGATAGGCTGCATCGTGAAGAATGGAAGAAAGCCGATCCTTTACCCGCGACTGTGCCGTACGCAGCTCATTTGTGATGCGATGAAGGACGGGGCTGGCATCATCGCGAAAATTTCCATATTCGTCAATCGCTGCCTTAAGATTCCGTTCCAACATGCCCAAGATTTCGATGCGCCGCGCCAAGTCTTTCAACAGCTCTGCATCAGCGGACAGATCGCGAAAAAAATACTTCACGTCTCTCATGCCGCCAATGGTGCTCTTGACCAAGCGCAGCTCATCCAGCTCCAGCAGGATGCCTCGGCCTGCCCTTTTAAGAATCTCCTGCAGATGATGGATGCCATCAAATGGAGGCGGCTGAATCTGCACAACCCGCACCGCCTCTTCGGTCTCCCTCTGAAGCCGTGCAACGTGATCATAGTCGGAAGATGGCATGATACTGCTGCATCGTTCTTTCCCATAGGCTGTGGCGGCATACGATGCGAGTCTGGTTTTTATTTTTTCGTATTCTAAAACCTTAAATGACTCCGTGTCCATAAGTACCTCTTTTTATAAAGAATGCGTCAAAATAATGCGACAGAATTGATCCGTGCTTCTACAAGATTCCACGAAAGTAATGACCGCGCGTAATGTCATTTCCTTCCTGCATTTGCAGGCGCTTTTCTTCTTCCTCGGTTAAGGGCAGAGATAGTTTCATCGCATCCCTGTAGGCAGAAACCGTACGCCGCAGCTCATCCGGTGCCGTGCCGCGTCCTTCGATGCGCAGGGTTGTAATCCCCGCACGTAAAATCTTCGGAACATGTGGGAGAAGTGACAGTTTCTTGCTGTTCAATATATGCATACGACAGAATTGATCGGTTACAATGGGAAAATCGATACCCTTGCGGTCATGCAAAAAATATCTTCCTTTTCGGCATGGCATCGTGCACTTTCCCTTATCTAAATTGCCGAGAAAACTTCCGAGCACACAGTATTCCGATACCATCAACGGAAGACGACCGCTGACCATCATGCTGAGCGGGATAGCAGAGTCATGGGCGAGCCGCGCTGCCTGTTTTTCGTTTAACTCCGGTGAAATCGTTGCTTCCTTAAAGCCATAAGCCTGTAAAAAATCAAGAGTTGCTCTATTGTAGCTGATCATGGATGCATCTGCATGAAGAACAGCAGAACAATGCTCCTGCGCGAGATGGGCAGTTCCGATATTATGGACATGAAGAGCAGCAGGTAATTTGTTTTCAAAATGTGCCAGAAGATCTACTAACGCAGAGCATTCACCTTCATGGACGATACGCGGCGTATTATAGTCAATGCGTACGTGATGCGCCTGTGCATAGTCCCAGGCCGTATCATAATCACGCGGCTGCAGATGGCGCCCCTCATAGGACTCACCACCGTAGAGAATCCCATCTGCACCGCCGGAAATTGCTGCTTCGGCAGCCGCAAGGGAATCCACAGAGACCATCAATTTTGCAGGAGGTGCAGTCGACACATTCTCTCGCACAGGAACCATGACGCGACATATCTTTTTTTTCGCCTGAAAACGGCTAAGGCGTATCTCTTCTAGCGCGGCAATCGCTGATCTGCGAAGTTTATTCAGTTCGCTGACGGGAACCATTACTTCCGGATCGATCTCACAGGTGAGTTCTTTCATGACAAACGCCGTTGTTCCCAGGCGTTCCATCTGTGCTTTTGCTATTTCGTCGGTGAGAGGACGCTTTGTCGCGCACACCGGCAGGTACTCACTTTTTTCATCGACACAGTTTCCTGCATCATCTTCAACATGGAGGGTCAGCGGAGCTTGTAGTTTGGCATGAAGGTGCATGGCGACAGGAATCTTAGCAAGCGAATCCGCTGCATAAGAACGGCGCGCCGTCTCCATCAGTTTTGCATCATAGACCTTGAAGGCTCGGTCATGCATACGTACGCGCCCACGGATCCGGAAGGAGACAATATCCCCCGCAGATGCGGCCGGACACTCGCGCCCCTCTTCATCATAGAGATGTTCGATCTCCGCAGAAACGCGTCCTCCGACTTTGACCCAGAAATCCAGCTGATCGCCAACAGCAAGATCACGGGCAAGTTTCAGCGACACCATTTCCGTACGGGCATCATAATCGACGACACGGCCGACCAAGAGCCCCCGATTGTTCGGACGGCGGTCACTCATCATCTGCTTTCCTTGGTGTCTTTCCATGTATGCTGTTGTGAAGTCCCGATTAAACACCTGCGCCAGATGATCGCGATCATCATCGTCGATCGGTGGATTTTTTTCAGCTAGATAGTGATCGATCGCCTTTCGGTACGTGCGGACAATGGTCGCAACATACTCAGGACGTTTCATCCGCCCCTCAATCTTCAGCGAATATATTCCTGCGTCGAGCAGCTGTGGAATCAGATCAACGGCATTCAGATCGCGCGGAGAGAGCAAGAAATTCCCGGCAGAATCGCCGAGCACATCTCGTCCTGCCTCATCGATCAGTGTATACGGAAGGCGGCAGGGCTGTGCACAGCGGCCACGATTTCCACTGCGCCCGCCGATCATGCTGCTCATCAGACATTGTCCTGAGTAACAGACACAGAGTGCGCCATGCACAAAGCATTCGATCTCAACACTGCTCTCACGGCATATCTTCTGTATCTCAGGAATGGACAATTCCCGTGCGAGAACGACGCGGGAAAACCCAAGCGCTGCAAGAGCCTTTACCCCTTCACTGTTGTGGATGGTCATCTGCGTACTCGCATGCAGCGGAAGAGACGGTGCGATTTGCTGTGCCAGACGTGCCGCGCCGAGATCCTGTACCAATATAGCATCTGCTCCAACCGAGGAAAGAAAGGATAGGTATTCCTTTAACTTAGGGAGTTCCTCATTGTCGATGATCGTATTGACAGCGACGTGTACCTGAACGTTCTTCAGATGCGCATAGCGGATGACATCGCTCAGTTCCTGCTCGTCAAAATTGGCCGCATAGGCACGCGCACCAAACATTTTTCCCGCGAGATAGACGGCATTCGCTCCATTTTCAACAGCAGCATAAAAAGCCTCTTTCGTTCCCGCAGGCGCGAGCAGTTCTACCAATGATTCCACCCCTTTATTTCGCATAAGCTAAGTTATTCTTCTTCCGTAGAATCCGATGCCCCCTGCATCTCCTCAAATAGACGCAGCTGGTCATCATCCAGCGTCTTCTTTATATCGTCGATGTTCGGTAAGGCAGGAAGATCCTCTATCCGCGCTAGGCCAAAGGAGCGCAAAAACAAATCTGTCGTTCCATACAGAATGGGACGCCCGACGACGGGTTTACGTCCCATTTCACAGATAAGTTCCAGCTCCATCAACCGTCCAATGGAGCGTTCGGCGCGCACCCCGCGGATGTGTTCTACCTCCTGCTTGGTGATGGGCTGCCGATAGGCAATAATGGAGAGGGTTTCCATCGCAGACGAGGACAGTGTCGGCTGTATTTTTTCAGCGAGCTTCTGCACCCACGGAAAGGCACTGGGGTGCGTCACGAGCTGATAGCCGCCTGCCGATCTGCGCAAAAATATTCCGCGCCCCTGCGCAGCGATATCGCGTTCGAGGACGGTCAGCGCCTCCTGCACCTCCCACTCCGGAACCTCGATGATCTCTGCCAGTTTTGAGAGGGGAAGCGGTGCACCTGCGGCAAACAGAACGGCTTCAAGAATACTCGAGCGGCTAAGAGACTGCACTGCTGCCCTCCTTTGTTGAAATCGTAATCACATGATACAGACATTCCTGCGTAACGAGTACCGTCTGCATCTTGACGAGCTCCAGCAGTGCCAAAAAGGCAGAGAGCAGCTCTTCCCGCGTTCCGCTGGGAAACGCGTCGCTCAGTTTCATGCGGCCATGATGTGTATGGAGAAGAGACAGAATATCCGCCATCTTATCCTGCACACGATACTCCTCCGCTGAAATGACAACCGTCGGGATGCGTGGCTTCTCCTGCGCGCGCAGGACATCCGAAAAAGCCCGCAGCAGCGCATCAGGAGAAAGACCAAGCAGCGGCATGCGATGCGCAGGGAGCGGCATGGGAGAGCGTTCCACATAGGGACTTTGTGCATCGTTCATCGTTGCGAGAAGCGACGCGATTTCTTTGAATCGACGATACACCAACAGACGTTCGACAAGTTCCTTGCGCGGATCTTCTTCTTGCTCTTCATCCGTTTCGGCCGGAGGAAGCAGCATACGGGCTTTAATCCGCAGCAATGTTGCCGCCATGACCAAGAACTCGCTGGCATATTCAATATCGAACTGGTAGAGTCTGTCAATATGATCTAAATACTGGCGCGTCAAATCGGCAATCGGTATATCATAGAGATCGATCTTATTCTTTTCAATAAGATGCATGAGCAGATCCATGGGCCCCTCAAACGCAGCTAATTTGACCAGATAATCATCCTTCATGACACAGCCTAAAACAGGAGTGCTGACCCAAGCACTTTATAGAATCCGTAGACCAAGCGAAAGAGCGGCATCAGCACAACGCTCAGAATCGGTGTCGCAATAAATACGATCATGATGAGAATACTGTATCGTTCTATCGACTGATAACGATAAGCAAGATCCGGCGGCAGCAGGTTGCGGAGAATATGCGAGCCATCGAGCGGCGGAATAGGAAGCATATTGAAAATGGCGAAGTTCACGTTGTAGACAAAGATCATCTGTATGATCGTATAGGTGATCTGCGAGACATCAAGGCGGTGTGCATTGATCAGCAGCATAACGTAAAAAGCCACAAAGCCGAGGAACAAATTCATCATCGGCCCCGCGAGTGATACGAGGATATCGTCACGTTTGGGCTGACGAAAATTGCTTGGATTGATCATGACCGGCTTTGCCCATCCGAATCGTACCAAGAAGAGCATCAGGAGACCAATGGGGTCGATATGGGCCGTTGGGTTCAACGTCAACCGCCCCATGAGACGCGGGGTAAAGTCCCCCAGAGAGACGGCGGCACGCGCATGCGCATACTCGTGAAAGGTCATTGCAATGACAAGCCCGGGAATGCCGAGCAGCATTTCCTGTAAATCAAATCCGAACATCAATATCTCCTATGACTCGATGGGACAATGCGGCGCTGCCATCATCAGCGAGATGATGGTTTTGGCATCGATGATTTCTCCTGTATTGACCAGATGCAGTGCTTCTTTTAGCGGCATTTGTACCACATTGACAAACTCATCTTCATCCGTATGCTGTCGTCCGGAGGAAAGCTGACGTGCGAGGTACAGATGAATGTACTCATTCGAAAAGCCGACGGTGGTTGCAATTGTCGTCAGTTTATCGTATTGCTCCGCGGTGTAGCCCGTCTCCTCCGACAGCTCCCGCCGCGCACAGTGCAGCGGATCTTCCCCCTCGGCATCAAGCTTTCCGGCGGGGACTTCCAAGGTAACCTTTCCGATCGGGTGGCGATATTGCCGCACGAGAATAACATTTCCATCGGGGAGAAGCGGAAGTACGGCCGCAGCCCCCGGATGGCGAATCCACTCGCGCACCCCCTCTTTTCCGTTCGGCAGACGCACGGTATCGCGGCGCACATGAAGCAGCGTGCCATCAAATATATCCTCGCTGCGAACGGTATGCTCGATCAGATCTTCATACATCGACGATTCCTTCTTTCGTTATAGATATCCGTATCTATCATGCTTCTGCATCTTCGCGTTTGGCAAACAGTGCGTTGACGAAATCCTCCGCATGAAAGGGACGTAAGTCGTCAATGCCCTCGCCTACGCCAATCCACTTGATGGGAATGTCGAGCTGCGCGGTGATGCCGATCGTAACGCCGCCCTTTGCCGTACCGTCCAGCTTGGTAAGGACGACGCCGGTGACAGGGGCTGCCTGCGAAAATAATTCCGCCTGGCTGATCGCGTTCTGCCCCGTCCCTGCATCGAGAACAAGGAGTGTTTCATGTGGAGCCCCCGGCACCTCGCGTCCGATCACACGGTAGATCTTCTCCAGTTCCTGCATGAGATTGGACTTTGTCTGGAGGCGCCCCGCCGTATCCACTATGACAAGCTCCGTTCTGCGTGCCTTTGCCGCCTGAAGCGCATCAAACACAACGGCGGCGGGATCCGATCCTTCGCCATGTTTAATGACTTGGACATCCGCTCGCTTACCCCAAACCTCAAGCTGCTCGATGGCGGCTGCGCGAAACGTATCCGCCGCCGCCAGCAAAACACTTTTGCCCTGGTGGCGGTAGTAGGCACTCAGCTTCCCAATGGTCGTCGTCTTGCCGACGCCATTTGTCCCAACCACCAAGATCACCGTTGGAGGGCAATCCGCCATGGGCGTATCACTCTCTCCGCGATCCAAGATACGGACAATTTCTTTTTCCAGAAAAGGAATCAAGTCATCCGGCGTCTGAATTTCCTTATTTCTGATCCCCTTTCGTACAGACGCGATCAGCATCTCCGTCGTCTTGACGCCAACATCAGCCATCAAAAGGGTTTCTTCCAGCTCATCGATGAGATCGTCATCAATGTCAGCATAGCCAATAATCAAGCGTTCAATGCTATGGGTAAAATTCTCCCGTGTCTTCGTTAAGCCTTTTTTCAGGCGATCAAAGAATCCCACGACAACTCCTTTCTCTGAGGAAGCACTGATTAGGCGCTCTGTTCTGCCTCATAATCCTTCAAGCGGATTGACAGCACCTTGGAGACACCGGCATCCTCCACGGTAACGCCGTACATCGTATCCGCTGCCCGCATGGTTCCCTTTCGATGCGTGACCACAATAAACTGCGTGTGTTTTGCAAACTCCTGCAGGAAGTCACCGAAGCGCGACACATTTGCCTCATCCAGCGGCGCATCAATCTCGTCGAGAATGGAAAATGGAGACGGCCGATAGCGAAGAAAGGAAAACAACAAGGCGATCACCGTGAGTGCACGCTCACCACCGGATAGAGCAGACAGATTCTGCCGTTTCTTATCCGGCAGGGTAACGAGAATCTCAACACCACTGTTCAGAATATCTTCCTTGTCCGTCAGCCGCAATTCTGCGATTCCTCCGCCAAAGAGCCGCACAAATATCTCGTTGAAATACTCCTGAATCTGACGGAATGCTTCGCGGAATGTCCGGGTCATATCCTGGTCTATCTTTTGAATGATCTGCTCGATATCCTGTTTGGCCGATTTCAGATCCTCTACTTGGCGTTCTTCTTCCTCGTATCGTGCTTTCTTTTCTTCGTACTCCTCTATGGCATTCGGATTGACTGTGCCAAGTGATTGAATGGCGGATTCAAGCTCGCGCAGATGTGCGCTGACTACCTGCGGCTCTGCATGCTTCGCCTTTGCATACGCCGATTCGGGAGTGAGGCCAAAATCGCTCAGTAAACGCTCACGACAGTCCCCCATACGCAGATGAACCCGTTCCACGAGCTTATCGCACTCATGCCGTTTGGAGCGGATCTCTTCCAAATTTATGAGACATTTCTTCAGTGCCTCATCCAAAACGCGCACGTCTGCTTCATGAGCAAGACGTGTATCCCGGAGATCACTGCTGTTTTTTCTGCTCTCACGAAGGAGTTTCTCCTGTGCAGATATCTCCTCTGAGAGCGATGCGATTCGCGCTGTCCCCTCTGTCAGTTCCTCAGACAGCTGTTTCTCTTGGGCAGTAATATCACTTTGTGTCTTACGGGCATCCTGCTCTTCCAATACGCGGGACTTACGATGCATTTCCTCCGTATCAATGGAGGTTCGAAGTGAGGCAAGCTCCACTTCGAGTGCATGGATGGCGTCCGCTGTCTTTTTTAATGCAGCACCGTACTCCCTGCCAGCCTGATTCAGCTTCTCCTGTTCATGGATAAAGCGAGACTCATGTACCTCACACTGAGCGATATGACGCTCGAGCTGCACACGTTTCTTGGCGAGCTGTGCGGAGTATATGGCACGTTCCTGCTCAGCATGTTCCATCTTCTGGATGGCCTCTGCATGATCCAGTGCACGCGCCTGCAGCAGTTCACGATTTCCATTGTTTTTTAATAGTTCACCCGACAGTTGCTCGATTTGCTTCGTACAACGCTGAACGTCACGATCTTTTATTTGCCACGCATTCTGATGCTCTTCTCGTGCAGCACGACATGCGCCGCATAGTTTGCTTTTCGCTGCAATATCCGCCTCAGTTTCCTCGATCTCCGCATGGCGATTGAGCAGCATTGTCTGCTGTTTCCTTCGCCCTCCACCCGAAAGTGACCCGCCGGGATTCAGCAACTCTCCGGTAAGTGTTACGATGCGAAGACGATAACCTTCCTTCTTCGCTGTCACAAGAGCATCGTCGAGGGTTTCCATCACCAGTGTCTGACCAAGGAGATGATCCACGACACGCTGAAATTGTCCATCCGCTTGAACGAGTGTATTCGCCCAGCCGATGATGCCTTTATGCTGCTTGACATCTATATCCCGTGGAGAACGCACAGCGATCGTCGTCAGTGGGAGAAAGGTGACGCGTCCGCCATGATTCCGTTTCAGATAGCCGATTGCTTCCTTTGCCGTCTGTGCATCTTCGGTGACAATATTGCGCACACTCCCGCCGAGCGCTGCTTCCATTGCCGCAAGGAAGCGCTGCGGAATACGAATGAGATCAGCGACGGTTCCCGCCACGTGGCTGCGCCATGCCTCCTGTGCACGGAGGACGATCTGTACGTCCTTGCCAAATCCCTCATAGCTCTCCTGCATACGCCGAAGAAACTCCAGACTCTGCTGTGCACGGAGCATCTCGCCCTCCGTCTGTCGGATCTGCCGTTCATCGTTCTCCTGTGCGTGGCGCAGTTCTTCCATCTCTTTTTGGATGCGGCTGCATTTTTCTTTCACCCCGCACAATTCTTCTTCGATATGGCGGGCATCATCCTCTGCTGCTGTAAGTTCAGACTGTGTCTCTATCAACAGTGACCTTCTTCGGGCAAGCTCCTCCTGTGCCGATGCCGCATGGTCGCTGTCTTGATGCGCCCCCGATACGGCAGCAAGTTTTTCACGCAGGCGTGCCAACACACGCTGCACGGCGTGCCGTGCATGCGCATTACGCTCCTGTTCCTTTTCCTCTGTATGCACGAGAGCCTGCACGCGTTCAAGTTCAGCACATGCCTCATGCAGCGCATGTTCTTTTCCGGTACATTCCTCTCTTTTCCGTACGAGGAGAGCATCAATCTGAGCAATTTCCTGTAGTGTCGTCTGAATCTTAACTTCGGCAGACTGGCGCTGTTGCTCAATATATGCTTTTCGTTTCTCTCCTTCATCCCGGCGCCCTTCCAGGAGAGCAGCTTCTCTGGTTAAATGATCCAGCTTAGATTGAAGCTCTGTACTCTTTTGTTCCTGTTCCCCCATACGGAGATCAATAGCAGCCATTTTCTCTTCGAGCGCAGTCTTCTGATCTTCTTTTTCTTTCCTCTCCTGCATCGCACGTATCTCTGCCTCTTCGTGCACATGCAGCTCTCGATCAGCGGATTCCTGTTCTTTTCGCAGGCTTTCGTGCTGCTGGACGAGGGCGGTCAGCTGGTAGCTCCGTCGCTCTGAATCCAGTGCGCGGAACTGTTTGGTCTTTTCCGCCTGTTGGGACAACGGCTGAAGCTCAGCAGCCTGCGCGTGCATAATATCGCTCAGGCGCACGAGGTCAGCATCATTGTCACGCAGCTTGCGGAGTGCCTCCTGTTTGCGCGTACGGTATTTGGTGATCCCCGCAGTTTCCTCGAAAAAAACGCGCCGATCTTCCGGACGGCTGTCAAGGATATCGTTCAGGCGATTCTGTCCGATGATGCTCATACCATCGTGTCCGATCCCTGTGTCGGCAAACAACTGATATATATCCTTGATACGGCAACGGGAATCGTTCAGATATATTTCACTGTCCCCATTGCGATACAGTCGGCGCTTGACCACAACCTCCTCGTAGTCAATGGGCAGCGTCTTATCCGTATTGTCAAATACAAGAATTACCTCTGCCACACTCAACGCACGCCGTGCAGAAGAGCCGGCAAAGATGATGTCCTCGGCACGCAGCCCACGCAGCATACGGATATTCTGTTCCCCCAGGACCCAGCGCACTGCGTCGGTAATATTGCTTTTTCCACTGCCATTCGGTCCCACAACCGCTGTGATTCCCTGATCAAACTGGACGACAATTCGCTCGGCGAATGACTTGAACCCATAAGCCTCCAAGCGCTTTAACTGCACGCGATGCACCCGCCTTTACCGATTAGTGTTCCCATTATAGCAGAACCGATGGGAAATTTCAAAAAGCGGTATCTTCACTCAATAATCTATGCTATAATTAAGGCATTCGATGAATCATTGTTAATCTGTTTAGGGGGTAATCACATGCCACTCGTCGGAACAAAAGAAATGTTTAAGAAAGCCTACGACGGCGGATATGCCATCGGCGCTTTCAACGTCAACAACATGGAGATTGTCCAGGGGATTACGGATGCCGCCGGAGAGTTGAAGTCTCCGCTGATTCTGCAGGTCTCCGCAGGTGCACGCAAGTACGCCCGTCATGAGTACCTTGTCCATCTCGTCAAGGCAGCACTTGAAATCAATGATATTCCCATCGCACTTCACCTCGACCACGGCGCAGATTTTGACATCTGCAAGGCGTGCATCGATGGCGGTTTCACCTCCGTCATGATCGACGGCTCGCATCTCCCCTACACAGAAAACGTGGCACTTGCTAAGCGCGTTGCCGAGTATGCACATGCACACGGCGTTGTTGTCGAGGCAGAACTTGGTCAGCTGGCAGGTATCGAAGACGATGTCAATGTCTCGGCAGAAAATGCGTCCTACACGAAGCCGGAGGAAGTACAGGACTTTGTCGAGAAGACGGGGGTTGACTCCCTCGCTATCGCGATCGGCACGTCGCACGGCGCATTTAAGTTTACGCCGGAGCAGTGCACGCGCAATGCGGACGGCGTTCTTGTACCGCCCCCGCTCCGCTTTGATATTCTTGAAGAGATCGAGAAGCGTATCCCGGGATTCCCCATCGTGCTCCATGGTGCGTCCTCTGTTATTCCGAAGTACGTCAAGATCATCAACGAGAACGGCGGTCACATGCCGGATGCGGTCGGCATTCCCGAGGATCAGCTCCGTCGTGGTGCAAAGTCGGCCGTCTGCAAGATCAACATCGATTCCGATCTGCGTCTTGCGATGACGGCAGGCATCCGCGAGCACTTCAAGAAGGAGCCGTCGCACTTTGACCCGCGTCAGTACCTGTCTGATGGTCGTAACTACATCAAGGAGCTTGTTGCTCACAAGATCAAGGAAGTCCTCGGCTCGGATGGAAAGGCACCCGAAGTTCAGGCTCTCATCGACCAGAATAAGTAATTCTGCGACTTAAGCAGTACAAAATAGCTCATCCATAAGGATGAGCTATTTTTATGCTATTTCAGGTTTCAGGAATCACTGATAAATGCTGTTCAAATCATCCGCGCACGGCTTTCACAACGACCGAAAGCAATTTATCCTCGGACGAAACCTCGGTAAATGACAGACCCGCAGCATCCGTCGGCACGGCACGATCACGACGATTGTACCAAACAGCACTCCAGCCTGCCTCTATCGCACCTTTCACATCCATCTCAAACGCATCACCGACATAGAGAAGCCCTGCTTTATCCAAATCCATACGTTCCTCCATCAGTTGGAAAATGCGGGGGTCTGGTTTACGAAACTTGTGGTCACCTGATACGATCATTGTCTCTTCCGGTATCCATTTTGAGAGACCAAGAGAAGCTATCTTTTTTCTCTGATGTGCAGATTCACCATTGGTAATCACACCGAGTTTGGCGCGCGGACGAAGCTCGTTGAACATACGGATCATCATCGGCGAGAGCCGAATCTGATACTGGAGCCCCATATAGACGCGCTGAAACGCCAACGCCTGCGCATCCGTCGTCTGAACATCAGCTTCTTCCAACGTTTTTTGGATGCGATAAATATAGAATTGCTCCATACTGATTTTCCCTGTTTGCGACTCCTCAAACCGCTCGTCGCTATGGCGGCGGAAGGACAGAAAGAGAGATGGCAAGTCGAACTCACTGCGCTCCCCATAGAGTCTTCGTAATGCAGCATAGAATGGCTGAGCCATATCATACAGCGTGTCATCAACATCAAACACTACGCCCTGTATTCTCATAACTTCCTCATTTCATATAACTCTTATGACTCTTATTCCTATTATAAGGGAAAAAGGAATATCGTGCAATCTAGGAAAGCACGGATAAAACAAAAGATGTTCTCCAACGAAAGAGAACATCTTCTGCATGGATATTATTTTCCCGCCAGCGTGCGTGCCGTCTCGGCAATGTGGTCAGCAGTCAGACCGAACTCCTTCAGGAGCTCTGCCGCAGGGCCAGAGTGTCCGAACGCATCGTTGACACCGACACGGCGGACAGGAAAGGGACATCCTTCCGCAAGCGTAGCGCAGACCGCTTCGCCAAGTCCACCGATGATGTTATGCTCCTCTACCGTGACAATCTTCCCGCATTCACGCGCTGCACGAAGAACGATCTCTGTATCGAGCGGCTTGATCGTCGCCATATTGATCACACGTGTGCTGATGCCCTCGGCCGCAAGACGTTTTCCTGCCTCGATCGCCTCCGGCACGAGAATCCCCGTGGCAATGACTGCGACATCCGTGCCATCCTGCAGCACCTCTCCTTTGCCAACGACAAAAGGAAAATCCTCCGCATGGTAGACCGGCGTTGCTGCACGTCCGAAGCGGATGTAGACAGGACCATCCATCTCGTAGGCAGCATGCAGCATTTTGCGCGCCTCCACATCATCCGAAGGGCACATGACCGTCATGCCGGGAATCGTACGCATGAGAGCAAAATCCTCACAGCACTGATGCGATGCACCATCTTCGCCAACGGAGATACCGCCGTGCGTGGCACAGATCTTAACGTTCAGATGAGGGTATCCGATCGTATTGCGCACCTGCTCATAGGCACGCCCCGCCGCAAACATGGCAAATGTCGAGACAAACGGCACGAGTCCCATGGTCGACAGACCTGCGCCGACATCTACCAGGTTGCACTCCGCAATACCGCAGTTAAAGTGACGATCGGGGAATGCCTTCTTAAAGATTGCCGTCTTGGTTGCACCGGCAAGATCCGCATCCAGCACGACGACGTTATCGTGTTCTTTTCCTAGCTCCACCAATCCGTTGCCGTAGCTCTCACGGGTTGCGATTTTCTTTACCTCTGCCATGCTCATGCCTCCTCGATGCTCTTCCGAACCGCAGCCAAGTCCTCCAGCCCCCGAGCAAGTTCGGCATCATTGGGCGCTTTGCCATGCCAGCCCGCCTGATTCTCCATAAAGGAGACATCCTTGCCCTTGACCGTCTTCATCAGAATCACCGTTGGTTTCTTGCGGCCCTGATTCTCATGGAAGGTGTGGAAAGCCGATGCAAGAGCAGTGAAATCATGTCCATCAATCCACTGAACGGCACAGCCGAACGCCTCGAATTTCTTATCTACGGGGGCGCTATTCATGACATCTGCTGTTTTTCCGTCGATCTGAAGTCCGTTGACATCCACAGCGATGCAGAGATTGTCGAGCCCATAGTGCGCGGCGAACATCGTCGCCTCCCAGATCTGTCCTTCGGCAAGCTCGCCGTCGCCGAGCAGCGTGTAGACGTTGATATCCTTGCCAAGATACTTCGCGCCCTTGGCCATGCCCGCAGCCGTCGAAAGTCCCTGACCAAGAGAGCCTGTAGACATATCGATGCCGGGCGTGAGGTTCATATTCGGATGTCCCTGCAGGCGCGAGCCGATATGACGAAGGGTCAGCAGTTCCTCCACGGGGAAAAATCCACAGTTCGCCAGTGTCGCATAGAGCCCCGGTGCAACGTGTCCCTTGGAAAGAACGAAGCGGTCGCGGTTTGGATCATGCGGATTTTTCGGATCGACACGAATTTCCTTCTTGTAGAGATAGGTGAAATAATCCGCTGACGAAAGTGATCCACCTGGATGCCCGCTTTTCGCCGCATGCGTGCCGCGCAGAATCCCCTCGCGCACCTTCACCGCAAAGAGCCGCAGCTCTTTCTGTTCAGCCGCCGTCATAAAACTCCTCCTCATCCACATCAAAAAGACGATAAACCACGATTATTCTATCTCATTTTGTGAACAACTGCAAGCTGCCAATACAGCAATATCATCAAAATATTAGCGAATGAAATCTCTATTACACACGATACCAATCACAGCTCAGACATGAGGGGGTGTTGAAAGAAATACGCAAATGGGGCCGTTATACGAAGTTCGCTTCTTCGCATAACAACCCCATATAATAGATATTAAACATCCATAATGATCGGGAGGATCATCGGACGGCGGCGCGTCTTATCAAAGAGATAACGGCTGAGCGCATCGCGTACATTCGACTTGATCGCCGACCACTCACGCACATTCTCGTCCTCACAGCGGTCAAGCGCCTGCTGAACACGAGCTCGTGCCTCATCCATCAGGGCCTCCGACTCGCGTACGTAGACAAAGCCACGCGAGACGATGTCAGGCCCCGAAACAACACGATTGCTCTGACGGTTCATTGCCACAACAACGATGAGGATGCCATCCTGTGAGAGCTGACGGCGATCCCGCAGAACAATGTTGCCGACATCGCCGACGCCAAGGCCATCGACCATAACCATGCCAGACTGCACGCGCCCGACAACCTGGCCTTTCTCCTTCGTAAACTCGAGCACCTGCCCGTTCTCACTGATGAAGATATTTTCCTTCGGCATTCCGAGCTCGCGGGCAAGACCTGCATGCTGAACGAGATGATGATACTCACCGTGTACGGGCATGAAGAACTTCGGCCGTACGAGGTTGTGCATCAGCTTCAGTTCCTCACGGCTGCCATGCCCTGAGACATGGATCCCTTTATCGCGCCCATAGATGACGTTTGCACCGAGCTTCATCAGATTATCCACCGTCTTGGAGACCAGCTTCTCATTCCCCGGGATCGGCGTTGCCGAGATAATGACTGTATCGCCCGGTACAATCGTGATTTTACGATGATCGGATGCAGCCATGCGTGAGAGTGCAGACATCGGCTCACCCTGACTGCCCGTTGTCACGATGACGATCTGTTCCGGACGGTAGTTATTGACCTCATCGATACCGATGATCGTCCCCTCAGGAGCAGTCAGATAGCCAAGCTCAAGTGAGATACCGACGACGTTTTCCATACTGCGTCCGAGAACGGCAACGCGCCGCTTGTACTTGACCGCCGTATCAATGACCTGCTGAATGCGGTGCACATTCGAGGAAAATGTGGCGACAATAATGCGCCCACGCACATTGTGGAACGCCTTATCAAACGCGGCTCCCACCGTACGTTCACTTGCCGTATGTCCCTCGCGCTCGGCGTTCGTACTGTCGGCGAGCAGAAGGAGCACACCCTTATTGCCAAGATCGGAGAAACGGCGGAAATCCGTCATCTGCCCATCCACCGGTGTATAGTCGAGCTTGAAGTCACCCGTATGGACAATCATCCCCACGGGCGTCTTGATGGAGAGTCCGACCGCATCGGGAATGGAGTGGTTCACGCGGATAAATCCGACGCTGAAACAGCCAATATTGATGATGTCCCCCGCCATGACGGAGTGCAGATTGGTCGAGTCTACCCCATTCTCCTTCAGGCGTCCCTCCAGTATGCCGAGCGTCAGACGTGTACCATACACGGGGCACGGAATCTGCTTCATCACATACGGGAGAGCACCGATATGATCCTCATGTCCGTGCGTCAGCACGATTGCTTTGACCATATCACGGTTCTCGATGAGATAGGTAATATCCGGGATAACAAGATCAATCCCCAGCATATCTTCCTCCGGGAACATCAGCCCAGAGTCTACCACGAGGATCTCATCATCCACGCGGATGGCCGTCATATTCTTTCCGATCTCACCCAATCCGCCCAACGGGATAACCTGTACCTTTTGTCCGCCTTTTCCATGGTTGCCATTACGATTGAACGACAAAAAAACACACCTCCATAAATCCTTCGGGAAAAATCCCCTTCCTATATTTTTCTCAGTCTTTCGATCATGAAATCAGAATTCATCCGCACGAAAACACAGCGACCACACGTCCTATACGCCTGTCGCTATACGGAAAAGAGCCATTTTCGATGTCATTGCCGTGAAAATACGTCCGCACAGCAAATACGAAAATCGCAAAAAAATAATCCGATCCAGTCACTTGGTGCTATTGTACCATCTGTACAGTGACAATGCAAATAAAATTTAAGGACTTGCTGATAAAAAACAATCAGCAAGTCCTTCTCATTGAAATTACGACAATATATTCTGTTTTTCCGTCAGTACGGAGATAATGTGCTTCTCCTCCATCATGAGGTTTTTCGCAGCCTCAAGCTGCATTTCTGCCTGCTCGTACGACGTGCCGCCGTAGGAGTTTCGGCAGGCAACGCAGGTCTCGGGACGGATCGCATCGTAGATGTCCTCCGCAAAGAGCGGCGAGAGCTGCTGATAGTCTGCGATCGACAGATCCGCGAGATAGATTCCGCGTGCGATGCACTGTGCCACTGCCTGCCCCGCGACGGCGTGTGCCTTGCGGAACGGCAGTCCCTTGCGCACGAGATAGTCCGCGAGATCCGTGGCATTCGAGTAATCCGCTTCGACGGCACGCCGCATGACGTCCTCACGCAGTTTCATGCCCCGTATCAGCTGTGCATATACCGCAAGGCTGAATTTCACCGTGTCGATGGCGTCAAACAGCCCCTCCTTATCCTCCTGTAAATCTTTGTTGTAGGCAAGGGGAAGCCCCTTGACCGCCATGAGCATCGCCATGAGATGCCCAACAACACGTCCAGTCTTTCCGCGCACGAGCTCGGAGACATCAGGATTTTTCTTCTGCGGCATCATCGACGAGCCCGTACAATGCGCGTCGTCCAACTCGACAAACGAGAACTCACGTGAGCACCAGAGAATGATCTCCTCTGAGAGGCGGGAAAGGTGCACCATGAGAATTGATGCGGCAGAGAGGAACTCGAGGATATAGTCACGATCGCTGACGGCATCCAGACTATTCGTGTAGATGCGCTCGAAGTGCAGCCGCTGTGCCACGAACTGCCGATCTATCGGCAGTGTCGTCCCCGCAAGTGCTCCGGCACCGAGCGGCATGATATCCGTACGCGCATATACACCCTGAAACCGCTCAAAGTCGCGTGCGAGCATTCCGAAATACGCCATGAGATGGTGGGAAAAGAGGATGGGCTGCGCACGCTGGAGATGTGTATAGCCCGGCATAATCACATCCCGATGCTGTGCAGCGGACTCTGTGATGGCCTGCTGCAGCGCGTGAATGTGTGCCATCACGTCCACGACGGCATGGCGTACAAAGAGATGCGTATCGAGAGCCACCTGATCGTTGCGGCTGCGTGCCGTGTGCAGGCGGCTGCCCGCATCGCCGATTGCATCCGTGAGACGCTTTTCGATATTCATGTGAATATCTTCAAGTGCCACACTGAAATCAAAATCTCCGTGTTCGATCTGGGCAAGGATGTCCTTCAGCCCCTTCTCGATTGCCGCATGATCCTCCTCCGAGAGGATGCCGACCTTTGCGAGCATGGCGGCATGGGCAAGTGATCCCGCGATATCCTCGCGGTACATACGGCGGTCAAATCCGATGGATGCCTGAAACTCATTGATCATCTCATCGGTCGTCTTGGAGAAGCGGCCGCCCCAGAGCTTTTCGCTCATTATTTCTGCCCCTCCTGCATGAGTGCACGTACCTTGAGCGGCAGGCCGAAGAGGTTGATAAAGCCCGTTGCATCCGCCTGATCGTAAACATCGTCATGTTCGAAGGTGACAAACTCCTGACTGTAGAGGGAATAGGGGGACTTCGCACCGGCAGAGATGATGTTGCCCTTGTAGAGCTTCAGGCGTACCTCACCCGTCACGGTCTCCTGCGTGCTGTCCACGAAGGCAGCGAGTGCCTCGCGCAGCTGACAGAACCACATGCCGTCATAGACCAGCTCACCGTAACGGATGGCAAGTCCCTCCTTGTAGTGGAAGGTAGAGCGGTCGAGGCAGAGGTATTCCAGCTCACGATGCGCATAGTAGAGAATCGATCCACCCGGGTTCTCATAGACACCGCGCGACTTCATGCCGACGAGGCGGTTCTCGCAGATATCGACGATGCCGACACCATTGCGTGCACCGACCTCATTGAGTTTTGTCAGCAATTCGACTGCGCCCATCTTCTCCCCGTTGACAGCGACGGGGATTCCTTTCTCAAAGGAAATGGAGACATACTCCGGCGCATCCGGCGCATCCTCAGGTGCACAGGAGATGAGGAACATGGAATTCTTCGGCTCGTTCGCGGGATCCTCGAGGTCTGATCCCTCATGTGAGAGATGCCAAATGTTGCGGTCCATGCTGTATGTCTTATTCTCCGTC
Source organism: Selenomonas sp. oral taxon 478 (assembly GCF_001189555.1). NCBI lineage: Bacteria > Bacillati > Bacillota > Negativicutes > Selenomonadales > Selenomonadaceae > Selenomonas > Selenomonas sp. oral taxon 478. The sequence continues at coordinate 2,178,046 of NZ_CP012071.1, forward strand.
GCAACGGGGATGCCGTGCTTCTTCGCATAGGCGATCTCTGCCGTGCGCGAGTCAAGATCCCATTCACGCCACGGTGCAATGATCTGGAGATTGGGAGCGAGTGCCTTGACCGTCAGCTCAAAACGCACCTGATCGTTCCCCTTTCCTGTTGCGCCATGAGCAATGGCATCCGCCCCCTCGCGCTTCGCGATGTCAACGAGCGCCTTGGCAATCACAGGGCGGGCAAACGAAGTGCCGAGCAGATATTTGCCCTCGTATACCGCACCTGCCTTCAGTGTCGGCCAGACATACTCCTCAAGGAACTCCTTCGTGAGATCGACGATGAACACCTTCGATGCACCAGAGGCGAGTGCTTTGTCGTGAACAACACTCAGCTCATCGCCCTGTCCAACATCGGCACAGGCAGCGATAACCTCACAGCCATCGTAGTGCTCTTTCAGCCAAGGAATGATCACCGACGTATCCAGTCCGCCGGAATAGGCAAGAACGACTTTTTTGATCTGTTTAGCCATAATAAAACAACTCCTTAATTTCCCATGGTGAGTGCCATGATTGCCTTCTGAACATGGAGACGGTTTTCCGCCTCGTCAAAGATCACATCGGCAAATTCCTCAAAGACATCCTCCGCGATCTCCTCTCCCCGGTAGGCGGGCAGGCAGTGCATGACGATGCAGCGCGCATTGCCTGACTCGGCAACGAGCTCCCAATTCACCTGATAGGGACGGAAGACTGCCATGCGTGCGTCGTGCTCCGCCTCCTGTCCCATGCTCGCCCACGTGTCCGTGACGATGACATCTGCGCCCACAACCGCTTCCATCGGATTGTGCGTGATCGTAACAGTCGCGCCCGTCGCTGCCGCATCAGCCTTGGCATTTGCCACAACTTCGGCATTCGGCTCATATCCCTCGGGGGTCGCTGCCGCGAAGTTCATGCCGACCTTCGCCGCCGCATACATGAGCGAGTGCGTCATATTATTGCCGTCGCCGACGTATGCCATCTTCAGCCCCGTGAGATTCTTGCCCTTATGCTCACGGATCGTGAGGAGATCGGTGAGCGCCTGGCACGGATGCAGGAGGTCACTGAGCGCATTGATAACGGGCACATCCGCCCACTCCGCAAGCTCCTCGATGCGCTCATGTCCATACGTGCGGATCATAATGCCGTCAAGGTAGCGTGAGAGTACGCGTGCCGTATCCTTGATCGGCTCACCGCGCCCGAGCTGCAGATCGCTGCTGCTGAGGAACAGCGCCTGCCCGCCAAGCTGATACATCCCCACCTCGAAGGAGACGCGCGTCCGCGTTGAGGATTTCTCAAAGATCATACCGAGCGACTTGCCCTCCAGAATGCGGTGCGAAATCCCCGCCTTCTGCTTTGCCTTGAGCTCCTGCGCGAGGGACAGAATCTCCTCGACCTCATCACGACTGAGTTCATGAATGGACAATAAGTCCTTCCCTTTCAGCATATAACCCCTCCCATTTGTGCATTATATCCTATTACATCATCGCCGTAAAGAAAACAGCACATCACGCATCGTGTGAGATCACATCATCAAGAACGCTGACCACCTCGTCGATCTGCGGCTCGGTGATGATGAGCGGCGGCAGAAAACGCAGCACCTTGCCCACAGTACAATTAATGATAATGCCCTTTTCAAGACACACATTCACAATATCACGCCCATGTACATCCGACGCGAGCTCCGCGCCGAGTATCAGCCCCGTACCGCGCACGTCAACGATGAATGCCGGATACTTCTTCTGCAGCTCCATGAGTCTCTGCTTGAAATATGCGCCGAGCACCTCAACACGTGCCAGGAACTCCTTTTTCGGAATCGTATCGAGGACGATGTTCGCAGCCGCACAGGCAAGGGGGTTGCCGCCAAAAGTCGTGCCGTGATCACCTGCATGGAACGCAGCTGCGACTTCATTCGTGACAGCAAAGGCACCGATCGGCACACCGCCGGCAAGACCTTTCGCGAGCGTTACAATATCGGGTTTCACTCCGTATTTCTCGTAGGCAAAGAACGTCCCTGCACGCCCGATTCCTGCCTGAATCTCATCGAGGATAAGGAGCGCACCATGCTGGTCGCAGAGGGCACGAACCTTTTTCAAATAGTTGTCCTCCGGCGGATAGACGCCGCCCTCCCCTTGGATCGTCTCGAGCATGACCGCTGCCGTCTTATCACTGATCTTCGCCTCGAGATCTGCTATATCATTGTAGCGGATATAGTCAAAGCCTGCCGGCAGCGGGCCAAGGCCCTCGTGATACTTCGGCTGCCCCGTCGCGGTCAGTGTCGCAAGCGTACGACCATGAAAACTGTCCCACGCCGTGAGAATCTGCGATTTCCCGGGATGGATGCGGCAGGCGTACTTACGTGCAATCTTTATTGCTCCCTCATTTGCCTCTGCGCCCGAGTTGCAGAAGAATACTTTGCCGAGCCCGCTGAGTGCCGTGAGTTTTGCCGCTGCGTCCGCCTGCGGCTTCGTGTAGTAAAGGTTCGAGGCATGGATGATCTTTGCTGCCTGCGACGCGATTGCCGCGACGAGCGGCGGATAATGATGCCCGAGAACATTGACAGCGATGCCGCCGAGAAAGTCAAGATACTTTCTGCCCGCAACATCCCAAACATAGACCCCCTCACCATGATCGAGCACGATTTTATAGCGGTTGAATACGGGGAGATAGTCTTTCTCATCGGTTTCAAAAATTTTCTTCTCTACTTCGCTCATATATACTCCCTATCGTACAACCTGTGTACCAACACCAGTCGACGTAAAAATCTCGAGAATGATGGCATGCGGCAGGCGCCCATCAATGATATGCGTCTTTGCCGCGCCGCGCTCCAGCGCCGTCAGACACGCCTCTACCTTGGGAATCATCCCGCCCGAGATGATGCCGTCGCGGATGTAGTCGCGCGCCTCCTGCAGATGGATGGTCGAGAGAAACGAACTCTTGTCGTTAAAATCTTTATAGATGCCCTCGATGTCCGTCAGGAGAAGCAGCTTCTCCGCCGCAAGGGCCCCTGCGATCTCCGCCGCAACGTAGTCGGCGTTGATGTTGTAGCTCTCGCCGTCCATCCCTACGCCGATTGGCGCAATAACCGGCACATAGCCGTGATCCAGCAGATCTTCAATTACAGAGACGTCGATTGTTTCCACTGCGCCCACGTAGCCAATGTCCACCTCATGCGCCGCATCGTTCTCGTATACGGTCGCCATCTTCTTACGCGCGCGGATCAGCCCTGCATCCTTTCCCGAGAGGCCGACGGCACGAACGCCGCGCTGGTTCAGGAGATTGACAATCTCCGAGTTGATCTTTCCGTCGAGCACCATCTCGGCGATCTCAACGGTCTCCTCATCCGTCACGCGGAGCCCGGCGACGAAAGAGGACTCCTTTCCGACCTTTTTCAAAAAACCCGTGATCTCCGGTCCCCCGCCATGGACGATGACAGGACGGATGCCGACATACTTCATCAGTGCCACGTCGCGCATGACGTTTTCCTTCAGCACATCGCTCACCATCGCGTTGCCGCCGTACTTTATGACGACCGTCGTGCCCGAGAACTCCTGGATGTACGGGAGGGCATCAACCAAGATCTCCGCCTTGTCCTTATCGCTATACATAGCCCTCACCTCAGGTATGATACTCGCCATTGATCTTGACGTACTCATAGGAGAAATCACAGGTCCAGACAGTTGCTTCCTGTGCGCCCATCCCCATGTCGATGTCAATCACAATATCATGTTCGCCCATGACCTTCTTGAGCGCTGCCTCATCGTAGTCTGCACCGACACCGTGCGCGTAGACGGGGATGCCGCCGAACTTCACAACGGTTGTCTCAGGATTCATCGGAACACCTGCATAGCCGACCGCACAGATCACGCGTCCCCAGTTCGGATCCTCACCGAAGAACGCCGTCTTGACGAGCGGACTCTTTGCCACGCTCATCGCAATTGTCTTGGCATCGGCAAAGCTCTTCGTCCCCGCCACATGAACCGTCAGGAACTTCGTTGCACCTTCACCATCGGAGGCGATGCGCTGTGAAAGACCTTTGCAGATCTCTGCGAGCGTTGCCTTGAACGTCTCGTAGTCCGCCCCCTCTGCCGTGATCTTCGCATTTCCTGCCGCACCGTTGGCGAGCACAACGGCCATATCGTTCGTGCTCATATCGCCATCAATTGAAATCATGTTGAACGAAATTTCAACGACCTCGGAGAGTGCCTTTTGGAGAAGCTTGCCGTCAATCGCTGCATCTGTCGTGATGAAGGCGAGCATCGTCGCCATATTCGGCTGAATCATCCCCGAGCCCTTTGCGATTGCACCAAACCGTACCTGCTTGCCGCCGAGTGTCACCTCCGTGGCACACGACTTGGAGTAGGTATCCGTCGTGATAATGGCGTTGCCCGCACTGGCACTACCGTCCGTCGAAAGTGCGGCAACTGCAGCTTTCAGTCCCGCCTCCATCTTGTCCATCGGAAGATTTACGCCAATCACACCCGTTGAGGCGACGAGAACGTCCTCCGGCGTGCAGCCGAGTGCTGCCGCCGTGATCTCCTGCATCGCGCGCGCATCCTTTTCCCCTTGTGCACCGGTACAGGCATTCGCACAGCCTGCATTTGCTGCAATCGCATGCGCTGCCCCCGTAGCAACGACCTTCTTCGAGGCGAATACCGGTGCAGCGGCAACGGCATTCTGCGTAAATACACCTGCAACAGCCGCCTCCCGCTCTGTATAGATCACAGCAACATCGAGATTGCCGCTCTTCTTGATGCCCGCCTTTACCCCCGCTGCCTTAAATCCCTGCGGGAATGTAACCCCGGCTTTTGCATTCTGCTCGCTGAACATATCAATATCCTCCATTCCCGTTTATGGATACATCGGCACAAGGTCGAGTCCTGTGCGTTCATCCAAGCCAAGCGCGATGTTCATGTTTTGAATCGCCTGCCCTGCCGCTCCCTTGACGAGATTGTCAATCGCGGAAAAAACAATAACACGATGCGTACGCGGATCAATATGCCATGCGATATCGCAGTAATTTGTTCCGCGCACATACTTCGTCGATGGATACGCGCCACGCCCAAGCAGACGGATGAAAAACTCATCTGCATACCGAGCTGCAAACACCGCGTCGACATCCTCTTCCGTTACGCCATCCGCAAGGCGTGCATAGCACGTGGCAAGGATACCGCGTGCTATCGGGGCAAGATGTGGCGTAAAGTTAATCGTAACCGGCTCACCTGCCTGCTCGGAGAGCGCTTGCTCGATTTCTGGGGTGTGTCGATGACTGACTGCGCCATACGCCGTGAAGCTGTCATAGAACTCCGGGAAATGCGTGCTCTCCTTCGGTGTACGCCCTGCGCCGGAAACACCGGAAACCGCATCGACGAGAATTGAATCCATCTGTACGAGATGCTTCTGCACGAGCGGGGTCAGCGCGAGGATACTTGCCGTCGTATAGCATCCTGCATTGCCGATGAGATGCGCCCCTCGGATTGCATCACGATACAGCTCGGCAAGTCCGTAGACCCGCTCTGCCTCCGGATCCGTGTGCGGGACATGATACCATGACTCATAGACCGATGTGTCGGCAAAGCGATAGTCTGCCCCGAGATCGATGATATGCACCGGCAGACCAGCAATCGCCTTGACCAGCTTCATTGCATGTCCATGCGGAAGTGCGATAAAGAGAACATCGCTGTCCTCCGCGATACGGCGGACATCCTCCATCGAATCCAGTATATTGTCATAAATATGCGTTAAGTGTGGATAAAGTTTCGATATTTTCTCGCCCGTATGGCGCTCCGACGTCAGATGTACAATCTCGGCATGCGGGTGACCGTGAAGAAGTCGGATAAGTTCTTCCCCCGCATAGCCAGACGCTCCGATGATACTGACCTTCATGACGGTTCCTCCATCTCCCTGAAAAGATGTTTATGATTATACATCTTTTATGTATATTTTTGCAAGCACTTTCTTAAAAAGATGATACCCCCACTTCCTCTATGGTACATGGAGTGGGGGCATATACTATGATTTTACATTCGCATTCCTGCGATGGAGGACGCGCGCTCCCTTCGTATCGAGACGGAGCTGCAGGGGGCGTGCCTCGATCTCGTGTGAACGAAATGCCTCGCGCATCGCATGGGCGACATCCTCGGTGCAGTTCCGTTTCTCCGGAACAAAGGCGATGAGACAGGGGCCTGCCCCGCTGAGCGCCGCGCCGCATGCCCCCGCCTTCTTTGCAGCGGCAAAGACATCAAACATCCCCGGGATAAGCGGCGCACGGTAGTTTTGATGCAGTGCATCCGCAAAGGCGTTGTCCAAATGCTTCTCAGATCCGCGCGACAGAGCCGCCACAAGCATGGCTACATGGCTGATGTTAAAGACAGCATCCTTCATCGGCACCTCGGCAGGGAGCACCTCACGTGCCGACTTCGTCGAGAGGTAAAAGTCCGGCACCATGACGACGAATCGGAGGAAGATACGCGGCAGGAAGGAAAAGCATTCCACCGTTCCATCCGTCACGGTATTTACCGTGAAACCACCATAGATCGCGGGTGCCACATTGTCCGGATGCCCCTCAATGGCCGTCGCGAACTGCAGCAGAGCATGGCGGTCAAACGGACTGCCAATGAGCGCATTTGCCGCTGTCAGTCCCGCGACAATCGCTGTCGCACTGCTGCCAAGCCCACGCGAGAGTGGAATGCGGTTGCTCATGCGAATCTGTGCACCGCGAAATTCCTCCGCACGCCCTGCTTTTTCCAAGAGATAGCGGATGGACTTCCAGACGATATTGCGCTCATCTCCCGGAATGTAGGCAGCGCCCTCACCACGTGCCGCGATCGACAGCCCGGTCTCGTGCGTCAGTGTCAGGGTCATTTCGTTATACAGCGTACAGGCAAGACCGAGTGCATCAAAGCCGGGACCGAGATTCGCACTCGTCGCAGGGACACGCACGCGTACACTGCGCTCTGTCATAGCGTATCCTCCTGCCCGTCTGCCACACGAATCAGGCTGCGCACCTCACGTACAACAGGCAGTGCTTGCAGCGCTGCAGCAGCGGCAGAGGCATCTGCATGCGTCACGACATGCGTCACAGCGACGATCTCCGCGTCGCCGCTCACCGTCGACCTCGCCTGAATGACCGACCGCAGACTGACCCCCGCACGTCCAAAGGTCGTAGCGATCTCACCGAGCACGCCCGGCTCATCGGCAACAACGAGCCGCAGATAATAAGAGGAGTGCGTCTTCTCCACAGGACAGAGCTTTTTCTTGGTACCAATCCGATACTTCATGCGCCCCGTCGTCCCTGCAACGATATCGCGCGCAACCTCAATGACGTCCGCGACCACAGCGGATGCCGTTGGAAGCGAGCCTGCCCCGCGACCGTAGAACATCGCCTCACCGATCACATTACCGCGCACAAAAACCGCATTGAACACGCCGTTGATTGAGGCGAGCGGATGTGTCTTGGGGAGGAACACGGGATGCACACGGACATCGATCCCCTCCTCCGTATTGCGTCCCACCGCGAGGAGTTTGATAACGTAGCCGAGGTTCAGGCCATACTCAATATCGTCTTCCGTAATATGTGAGATCCCCTCAACAGAGACATCCTCGAACTCGACGATGGTATCAAAGGCGAGTGACGCCAGAATCGCCGCCTTGCGCGCGGCATCCAGTCCATCCACATCCGCCGATGGATTTGCCTCGGCATAGCCCTTTTCCTGCGCACGACGCAGCACGGCATCATAGCTGATATGCTTCTCCGTCATTTTCGTCAGCATGTAATTCGTCGTTCCATTGATGACGCCCATGACCTCGGAGATCTCATTCGCCGTCAGGCACTCCTTCAGCGGCTTGATGATCGGGATGCCGCCGCCGACACTGCCCTCATAGAGGAAATCGACGTGATGCTCATCCGCTGCACCATAGAGTTCCCGCAGATGTTCGGCAATGACATCCTTGTTGGCGGTGACCACGTGTTTGCCCGCACGCATGGCACGCAGCATGTAGTCCTTCGCCGGCATGAGCCCGCCCATCACCTCGACGACAATCGAGATCTCCGGGTCGTTCAGGATCTCCTCAAAGTTGTCCGTGAGGGCAATTCCCTCTGCCTCCGGACGATATTTTTTCGCATCGCGGACGAGAATCTTCTTGATCTCGATGCGTGCGCCACAGCGTCCTGCGATCGTCTCCCCGTTCATAGACAGGGTGCGGATAACGCCGGAGCCGACTGTCCCCGCACCCAAAAGAGCTATCTTGACTGTATTCACAGAATCCCATCCTCCCTGACCACTGCTGCCGATGCACTATCTCAGTCCAAGTATATCATACCATACACACCCAGTATCACAAACGATAGCGTCAGATTTTATTTTCGGTTCCGTGCATCAGCCGTCCGATGTTCTCACGGTGACGGAGAATGACAAGGATCGCCGCCACGGCCGTAAAGAGAACATACTCCGTCGGATACCCGTAAAGTGCCGCAAGAAACGGCGCAAGAAATGCCGCGACGACAGAGCCGAGGGAGACATAGCGTGACACATAGACGATCGTCAGCCAGATGACAAAGATAATAAACGTCACCTGCCCCATCAGCATCGTCAGAACGCCAAGTGAAGTCGCAACCCCCTTGCCGCCGTGAAAACGAAGAAAGAACGAAAAGCTGTGCCCGAGAATGGCGCACAATCCACCGACGACGGCAGCGAGCGGTGTACCGACAAGGAGCAGTCCAAGCATAACGCCCGCCTGCCCTTTCAGGCTGTCCGCAATGAATACGGCAATGCCCGCCGTCTTCCCGAGCGTGCGCCACGCATTCGTCGCACCGGTATTGTGGCTGCCATAGTCGCGCAGGTCCTTATGCCAGATCAGTTTTCCAAGAATCAGCCCACTCGGAATCGATCCAATGAGATAGGCGGCGATGGCTGCAACGAGATACATCATTGTTCTTCCTCCTTGCGTGCGCGCACCACGAGGCGGATCGGCGTTCCCTCGAAGCCGAAGCTCTCGCGCAGACGATTTTCGATAAAGCGCAGATAGGAGAAGTGCATGAGTTCGGGGTCATTGACGAAAATAATGAACGTCGGCGGAACGATGCTCACCTGCGTGACAAACAGAATCTTGAGCTGCTTGCCCTTCTTCGTCGGCGGTGGATTGACCGAAACTGCATCGCGGACCAACTCATTGAGCACACTCGTCTTAATACGCATCGACTGCTGCTCCGCCACATATTTCACGAGCTCCGTCACGCGCTCCACGCGCTGTCCTGTCAATGCCGATGTATAGAGAACGGGTGCATACTGGAGAAAGCCGAGCTTTTCGCGCAGATCATCCGTAAAGCGCAGCGTCGACTTGTCGTTCTTCTCCGGGAAAATATCCCATTTATTCACGACGATGATGACGCCCTTGCCCGACTCGTGCACATAGCCCGCGATCTTCGTATCCTGTTCCAGAATCCCCTCGGCGGCGTTGATGACCATGAGGACGACTCCCGCACGGTCGATCGCACGCAGGGAGCGCATCACGCTGTACCGCTCCACAGGCAGTGTGATCTTGCCCTTGCGCCGCATCCCTGCCGTATCAATGAGGAGATACTTTGCTCCGTCTTTGGTAAAATGTGTGTCAATCGCATCGCGAGTCGTCCCCGGCACATCACTGACGATGACGCGCTCCTCACCGAGCAGACGATTCACGATCGATGATTTGCCGACATTTGGACGGCCGACGACGGCAATAGCGATCTCATCCGTCTCCTGTGCCTCCGCCGGCTCTTCCGGAAACGCCGCTACGACGGCATCCAGCAGATCGCCGAGATTCATTGCATTGGAGGCAGAGATGGGAATCGGGTCACCGAGCCCAAGCGAATAGAAATCGTAGATCAGCGCCTCACGCTCAAAACTGTCGATCTTGTTGACCGCCAGAATCACGGGTTTTTTCGTCCGCCGCAGAAGACGTGCGACCTCCTCATCCGAAGTTGTCAGTCCTGCCCGCCCATCGACGAGAAAGAGGATGACATCTGCCTCCTCCATTGCCAGCTCTGCCTGAGAACGCATCGAACGCAGAATATGGTCACTCTCATCGAACTCGATGCCGCCGGTGTCAATGATCGTAAACTCATGGTTCAGCCACTCCGCATCCAGATAGATGCGGTCACGCGTCACGCCCGGCATATCGTCGACAATGGAGACACGCTTCTTGCCGATCTGATTGAACAGCGTTGACTTCCCGACATTGGGGCGTCCGACCACTGCCACAATGGGTTTGCTCATGATGATTCACTCCTCTCCCTGCATCCTCAGCGATTTCCTGCCACAGGCTTTGTATAGCCCGCATTGCTCTGCCACGTATAACCACCGCTCGCACGCGTACGATGATAATGTACCCAGTCCGAAAGTGCCGCATAGTAGTCCGCACCCGTCGCCACCGGCTCGATGCGCAGAGTAGGAAATTCCGCCCGCAAAGCATCGAGGCTCATATCATCCAGAAAGACATCCTCGCCCTCGCGCAATGCTGATGCGGGAATGAGTACACCGTCAACCGTCTGGGGCATCTTTCGCAGGGCCGCTGCAATATCTGCACCGGTGAGGAGACCTGACACATTGACCATCGCACCGAAATGACGATTTTCAACGGGCAAGACGAAAATATTCTGCTCCAGAGGATCAAGCTCCCGTGCCTTTGCCGCCAGAACGGGAGCAACTGCCGTTCCACTCACGACAGCGAGGCGATCTCCACATGCAGCTCCGCGCTCCTTTGCCGCATCCCATTCCCCGATGAAGCTGCGCGTCAGCCCAATCCCATTGTCGAGCTGCGGAAAACCATCGTACATCGTGGCAGGCGGAACCTCGCGTCCTGCCAGAAAATAAAATTCATCGGCTAGGTAGATGAAGGTACGCCCTTCTTCCGCGCGCATTTTTTCCTGCCACGGCTCAACCTGGTCGATCACGCGCGCCGCACCGTCCCGATCAAACTGAACGAGCGGGAACGGATCCGTTCGATGTTTTGTCAGCCCAACGGGCACAATGGCAAGTGAGAGAGCATGAGGACGCCGCGCCGTAATGTCGCGAATCGTCCGCTCCAGCTCCTCTCCATCGTTCAACCCTGCACAGAGCACCACCTGCGTATGATACTCCACGCCCGCCGCTTCGAGGCGCGCGAGCTGTCCGAGAATATCCCCCGCCCACGAACAGCGCAGCATCTCTGCACGCAGGACGGGATTCGTACATTGCACCGATACATAGAGAGGGGAGAGATGCAGCCGTGCAATACGCGCGTAATCCGCCTCCCCCATGTTGGTCAGTGTCACAAAGTTCCCATAGAGAAAAGACAGGCGGTAATCGTCATCCTTCACAGAAAGGCTGTGGCGCATGTGCGGGGCAATCATATCGACAAAGCAGAAATAGCAGTGATTCGCACATTCACGAATCCCGTCGAATACGGCGCTCTCAAACTCTACGCCGAGCTCCTCGTCATAGTCCTTGTCGAATGCAATGCTCTCCTGCGTCCCATCAGCATGTTCAACGAGAAGCTCAATCTCCTCGTCCGCCATCGCAAAGCTGACGTCAATAATATCGCGCAGCGGCATATCGTTGATCGCAAGGATCTTATCCCCCGCCGCAAGCCCCAGCTCATCGGCAAGGCTTCCCTCCGGCACGCGAAGAATTACTCCTGGATATGCCTTTGCCACATTCCCCTCCCTTTCTCGAAGCAGCTATTTCAAAGTACTGCCAGCATATCCTTCACGCCCTTCAGGTACGTATCCCGCGCAAAGTTCACGAGTTCACCGGATTGGCGAATCTTCACCTCAATCGTTCCATTTTCTATGGTCTTGGGTCCGATCGCAATGCGCACAGGATAACCGATGAGATCACAGTCGTTGAACTTCACGCCCGCGCGCTCACGACGGTCATCGAGCAGTACATCGACACCTGCAGCACGCAGCTCCTCGTAAATCTCCTCAGCGTATGCGAGCTGTTCCTCCACCTTGGCGTTTACTGCCACGACGACGACTTCGTACGGTGCAATCGCACGCGGCCAAATGATGCCATGTGCATCGTGGTTCTGTTCGATTGCCGCCGCCATCGTGCGCCCGACACCGATGCCATAACAGCCCATCTGTAGGGGCTGCGTCTTCCCAGACTCATCGAGGAACGTCGCCCCCATTGCCTCACTGTACTTCGTGCCGAGCGCAAAGATCTGTCCTGCCTCAATGCCCCGTCCGATATGAAGATGTCCCACTCCGCAGGAAGGGCACAGATCGCCCTCTGCAACAAGACGAATATCCGTCACGGTCACTGAACCAAAGTCGCGCTGCGGGTTGACGTTAATATAGTGAAAGTCCTGTTCATTGGCGCCAGAGACCGCATTGTGCATCCGCATGGCCGTCTCATCAACCACGATACACGTGCCCCCTTTGATGCCAATCGGGCTCATAAAGCCCGGGCACCCGCCAGCCGCGCGTATGGCCGCCTCATCCGCCATACGCAGCTCCTGTGCCCCAACGGCATTCGCAAGCTTCACTTCATTGACTTCGTGGTCACCGCGCAGGAATGCGAGGACGAGTACATCCTCATCGGTCTGATAGGCGACTGCCTTGATCGTCTTCTCGACAGGAATCCTGAGATACTCAGCAAGCATGGCAATCGTATGGGCATCGGGTGTTGCCACTTTTTCAAGCGGCAGTACCTCCTCAGCAGCGGTATCGATGGGACGCAGTGCCGCCTTCTCGTCACTCGCAGCATAGCTGCACGCATCACAGCAAGCAATACGCGACTCCCCCTCAGGGGCAAGAACGGTAAACTCCTCGGAGTGCCCGCCGCCGATCGCACCGCTGTCGGCCTCCACCGCACGGAAGTTCAGTCCGCAGCGCGTGAAAATATTCGTATAGGCCACGGCCATCTTGCGATAGGACTCGTTCATCCCCGCGATATCCTTGTCAAAGGAATAGAGATCCTTCATGATGAACTCACGGCTGCGCATCACTCCAAAACGTGGGCGACGCTCATCACGGAACTTGTCCTGAATCTGATAGAGCAGGAGCGGGAGCTGCTTGTACGAACGCACCTCATCACGCACGAGCGCCGTAATCATCTCCTCATGCGTCGGTCCCATGCAGAACTCGCGGCCATGGCGATCCTTCACGCGAATCATCTCCGCGCCGTATGCTCCCCAGCGGCCGCTCTCCTCCCAGAGTTCGGACGGCTGCAGGATTGGCATCATGATCTCCTGTCCGCCTGCGGCATCCATCTCCTCACGGATGATCTGCTCAATCTTTCGGATGGTGCGCCACGCGAGCGGCAGATAGGTATACATCCCGCCGGCAGACTTGCGAATGAGACCAGCGCGGTACATGAGCTGATGGCTCGCAATCTCCGCCTCCGCAGGCGTATTTCTAAGGGTAGGCGCGTACAGATTCGTTGCTCTCATGACCGTTTCCGTTCCTCCAATATCGCATCAATCTCCCGAAAAAGTTCGGGCAGCAGTTCTTCTTCCTTTACCTTGCGAATGACCTCTCCCTTGCGGAAGATCAGCCCCTCGCCATTGCCGCCGGCAATACCGACATCCGCACCGCGTGCCTCACCGGGACCATTGACGACACAGCCCATCACAGCCACCTCGATGGGATCCTCCATGCCGCGCAGACGTTCCTCGACCTTCTCCGCGATGGAGGCGAGATCGATGCTCGTCCGCCCGCACGTAGGACAAGCGACGAGCGTTGGTCCATACTCCTTCAGACCGAGCGCCTTCAGAATCTCATTTGCCGTACGAACTTCGACGACGGGATCACCTGTCAGCGAGATGCGTATCGTATCGCCAATTCCCTCGGCGAGGAGAACCCCGACACCGACAGCAGACTTAATGATGCCCGTCCCCGCCGTGCCCGCTTCCGTGATACCGAGATGCAACGGGTAGTCTGTGCGTTCACTCATCAGACGGTAGGCCGCAAGTGTCAGCGGGACATCATGTGCCTTGAGCGAAATCTTCATGTCATGAAAATCCAGCTCCTCCAGAATGCGCACGTGTTCCATGGCAGATTCAACCAAGGCCTCCGCCGTGACGCCACCATACTTCTTGAGCATTTTATGGTCAAGTGAGCCGGCATTCACGCCGATGCGGATGGGGATCCCCCCCTCACGTGCCGCCGCGACGACCTTTTTCACGCGCTCCGTCCCACCGATATTGCCGGGATTAATGCGCAGAGCCGCAATCCCCTGTGCCATCGCCTCAAGCGCAAGCTTGTAGTCAAAGTGGATATCGGCGACAAGCGGAGTTTTCACCTGGCGAATGATATTGCCGAGGTTCTTTGCCGCCGCCATATCTGGCACAGCGAGACGTACGATATCACAGCCTGCCGCCGCGAGTTCGCGGATCTGCCTTACTGTAGCCTCCGTATCCGTCGTCTTCGTGTTGCACATGGACTGCACGGAGATCGGTGCACCACCCCCGATGGGGATATTCCCAATATGAATCTGCCGCGTGCGGCGGCGTTCAAATGTTGACATGACACGGGTCAGCCTCCTGCAAAAATACGTACGACATCATTCTTCATCGCGAGCAGCATCAACAGAATAATCAGCCCCACACCCGCATTTTGGATATAGTGCATGACCTTCGGGCTCAGTGGCTTGCCACGCACCGCCTCAACACAGAGCGTCAGAAAGTGTCCGCCGTCCAGTGCCGGTACGGGCAGAAGATTGATGATCGCAAGATTGAGACTGAGGAGTGCGGCGAAATTGAGGAGCGGGACAATGCCCATCTCTGCGACTTCTCCCGCCATCTGTGCCACACCGATTGGCCCCGCAAGTTCCGAGCCAGAGAGCTCCAGAACGATCCGATAGAGCGCATCGAGCATCATCACGACAATCATCGCCGTCCGCTCAAATGCCATCGAGATGGACTGGAAGAAGCCAGGATAGGTGCTGGTATAGGCATTCACAATGCCGATGTATCCACGCTGCTGTGAGGCATCATAATGTGGGGTCACACTGACCGTCAGCTCCTGCTCATTGCGCTCCACCTGCATCGTCATCGGAACTGTTCCGTGGTTTGTGCGAATGGCGTCCACCATCTCCTGCCACGTCTCGATGGGCTTACCATCAATTGCAATGATGCGGTCATTCGCCATGAGCCCCGCCTGTGCAGCAGGATTATCGGCAAGCACCTTGCCAAGAACAGGCGCAGGATTCGGCGTCTGCACCCCGGCAAAGAAAAAAATGCCGAAAAAAAGAACGATCGGCAGGATAAAATTCATCGCCGATCCAGCAAGAATCACAATCATGCGGGAGAGAATCGGCTTGCGGCAATAGCCGCGATCACCGGCATCGTTGTCATCTGCCGCCATGCCGGCAATATCATTGAACCCGCCCAGCGGAACCAGACGGATCGAATAGACTGTCTCTCCATAGCGAAAATGCACAAGACGCGGTCCAAAGCCGATGGCAAATTCATCCACGCGCATCCCGGTCAGTTTTGCCGTGATAAAATGCCCCAGCTCGTGCACAAAGACGAGCAGTCCGAAGACAAAGACTGTCGCAGCAATTTTCTCTAACATCCAAGCTCCTTTTGCCCCACTCAGCGCAGGACAATGTATACCGTATAGTAATAGACCAGCGGCGCCGTAAAGAGGACACTGTCAAAGCGATCCCATACACCGCCGTGCCCCGGGATAATCGCGCCCGAGTCCTTGATGCCCGTCTGTCGCTTCATCATGGACTCGACAAGATCACCAAGCGTACCGAGCACGGCAATCGCTGCGCCCAGTGCAGCCATCTGCGGCAGCGGCATTGCGAGAAGCCAGCCAAGCCCCACAATGACAGCAATCGTACCGATCAGGCCACCAAAGAATCCCTCGATCGTCTTATTCGGGCTAATGGCAGGTGCCAGCTTGTGCGAGCCAAACGCACGCCCGGCAAAATAGGCGAAACTGTCACTCGCCCATGTCCCGATAAACATCACCCAGACCATCGCTGCTCCGCAGGAAAACGTCTCAATCGGCGTCGTATAGACAGGCCCCGTCATATTCCGCAGGAGAATAAGCAGTGCAAATGGCATGCCGATGTAGCAGATCCCCGCCACAGAAACAGTCGCATCGTGAACTGACACATCGCCGCGCAGGAGGACGCAGGTCATCAGGGCAAGAATCGAGGAGGCGATCAAGGCAAGCAGAATCACGCTCTCCTGCCCGATGAACGCGCCATACAGCATCCCCCCGATGCCAAGAATACCGGAGAATAGGGCAGGACTGCCTCCACGGTGCGAAAATGCACGTGTATACTCAAACCACGCGAGAGCTGCGAGCACCGCTGCGGCAACCGTAAACGTTGTTCCGCCCGTCTGTATAACATATCCTGCAATGCCAATACCGATAATGCCGGAGATAATGCGTGTAATCAAAGACAGCCTCCATCTTTATTCTTCTGTAGTAAGCCCGCCAAAGCGCCGACTTCGTCCTGCAAAGTCCTCAATGGCACGCTTAAGTTCTTCCGGTGTGAAATCCGGCCAATGCGTCTCCGTAAAATATAGCTCTGCATAGGCAGACTGCCATAGGAGGAAGTTGCTCAGCCGAAGATCGCCGCTCGTACGGATGAAGAGATCCACGGGCGGATCGCCCGCCGTATCGAGTGCATTGGAAAAGAGTGCCTCGTCGATTTCCTCGGGGCGAAGCTCCCCCTCTGCGACACGCGTGGCCAACTTGCGAACAGCACGCACGATCTCATCCTGGCTGCCATAATTCGCCGCCAGATTAAAATGCACGCCGGTATTATGCGCCGTACGCTGCTCTGCATCCTCCATACGGGCAAGGAAACGATCAGAGAAGCGATCCCGCCGACCGATGAAGCTCATACGGACATTTTGCTCATGCATCTCCGTGATCTCCTTCTCCAGGAAAGAATCGAAGAGATTGAGCAGAAAATCGACTTCCCGATGAGGGCGCTTCCAATTCTCTGTTGAAAAGGCATAGACGGTCAGCACCTCTATCCCTATATGCGAAGCGGCACGAACAATACGCTTCAAGGTACGCGCGCCCGCCTCATGGCCTGCTGAGCGTGATTTTCCTTTCCCTTCTGCCCATCTTCCATTGCCATCCATCACGATGGCAACATGACGTGGCAGACTGGCACGATCGAGTGCAAGATTGGAAAGGCTGTGATCGCTGTCGATGTCCGGCGTATCATTTTTTTTGCCGAATATTCTCTTCCACATATCAAATCTTTCCCCTTCTCCTATGCCTTTACTCTTCTACCAAAACACCCCTTCGGCGGATGCCGAAAGGGGTGTCGCGCATTCAGCGGAAATGTTCTTCGTAGGCGGCGACAGTCGGACTGCACAGCGGAAGTTCCGTGAGCGTGACCTGATGCACAGCCCCATTCTGGCGAACACGAATGACATAGGACTGCGTCTCATCGACGGGAAAAAAAGGACGTGATGCACGCGATACCGATATCGTGTAGGATGCGCCTTCGGCATCCAGCTCCCGTCGCACCTCATCCCATGGACGTGCCGAAAAGGAATCCTCCATCAGATCTCCATGACCTCTTTTTCCTTTGCTGCACGCATCTCGTCCATCTGCTTGACGAACTTATCGACGAGCTTCTGCACAGAGTCCTGACCGCGCTTGGACTCGTCCTCATTGATCTCCTTGTCCTTCTCGAGCTTTTTGATCGCCTCGTTTGCATCGCGTCGGATGTTGCGCAGAGCGACCTTCGCCTCCTCCGTCTTCTTGCCGACCGTCTTGATCAGCTCCTTGCGGCGCTCCTGCGTCGGCTGAGGAATCGCAAGGCGAATCACATTCCCGTCAGAGTTCGGCGAAAGACCGAGATCAGACTTTGAGATGGCGATTTCGATCTCATGCAGAATCGACTTCTCCCACGGCGTAATGACGATCATGTGCGGCTCCGGCACCGTCACCTTGGCAAGCTGATTGACCGAGGTCGGTGTGCCATAGTAAGGGACCATCACCTTATCCAGGAGATTCGGTGTTGCACGACCCGCACGCAGCGAAGAGAACTCGCGGCGAAGCGCCTCGATCGCCTTACTCATACTCTCCTCATGCTTTGACAGAATATCCTTGATCATACTGCTTCGCCTCCTACTGTTGTACCAATCGGCTCGCCAAATGCTGCCCGTGCAATATTTTCATGCACATCAATATTAAACACCACCATGGGGATGTTATTCTCCATGCAGAGACTAGTCGCCGTCGCGTCCATGACCGCGAGTCCCTTGTTCAGAATATCAATATACGCCAGTTTCTCAAAACGCGTGGCATTGGGGTTCTTATTCGGGTCGGAATCGTAGATGCCGTCCGTCCCCTTCTTCGCCATGAGAATAACGTCCGCCTCGATCTCCGCAGCGCGCAGAGCGGCCGTCGTATCCGTGGAAAAATAGGGATTCCCCGTACCTGCACCGAAGATCACAACACGCCCCTTCTCCATGTGTCGGATGGCACGGCGGCGAATATACGGTTCTGCCACCTGACGCATCTCAATGGCACTCTGGACGCGCGTGTCAACGTCCTGATTTTCGAGAGCATCCTGCAGGGCGAGTGCGTTCATCACAGTCGCCATCATCCCCATATAGTCTGCCGTCGTGCGGTCCATCCCCTTCGCACTGCCCGCGAGTCCGCGCCAGATATTTCCTCCGCCGACCACAATGGCGACATCGATACCGTGATCGCGTACCTTCTTAATCTGCGCGGCAATTGCCTCGACAACCTGTGGATTGATCCCGAATCCCTGATCTCCCGCGAGCGCTTCTCCGCTCAGCTTCAACACGACGCGACGATATTTCGTTTCCAAGACAACTCCTCCTGTCACGCACATTCTCTGCGCCATTATAGCACATTTTTCCAAAAAAATCCGCAGACCATCTGCAAAAAAGAGCTGCCGTCGGGCAGCTCTCCTCTCTTCATATCATCTTACTTCATCTGAGCAGCGACCTCTGCAGCGAAGTCCTCCTGCTTCTTCTCGATGCCTTCGCCCAGCTGATAGCGCGTAAACGCCTTGATCTCTACCGAGCCGAGCACATCTGCAATCTTCTTCTCCGGATCCTTGACGAATTTCTGCTCAAGCAGGCAGACTTCCTCATAGAACTTATTGATACGCCCCTCAACCATCTTCTCGATGATCTTCTCGGGCTTGCCCTCCTCAAGCGCCTGTTTACGGAGGACTTCCTTCTCATGCTCGATATGATCAGCCGTCACGCCGGCACGATCAATCGCGAGCGGCGCCGCTGCCGCAATCTGCATCGCAATATCCTTGCCGAGCTGCTCATCCCCACCGGAAAGCTCAACGAGGACGCCGATCTTACCGCCCATGTGGATGTACGTTGCCACACGGCCTGCACCCTCATAGCGGGCGAAGCGGCGAAGGGAAATCTTCTCCCCGATCGTTGCCGTTGCCTCGGTAATGAGGGAGGCAACATCCTTGCCATCCAGCGTGCTTGCATTCAGTGCATCGAGATCTGCCGGGTTCGTCTCTGCAATGTGCTTTGCGACCTTCGCACTGAGCTCACGGAACTGTTCATTGCTGGCAGCAAAGTCCGTCTCGCAGTTGATCTCGACAATGACACCGACCTTCGCGTCGGACGAAAGATATGCTGTCACCGCGCCCTCAGCAGCGATGCGTCCCGCCTTCTTCTCGGCCTTTGCAATCCCCTTCTCGCGCAGATAGTCGATTGCCTGCTGCATATCGCCGTTCGTCTCTGCAAGAGCCTTCTTGCAGTCCATCATACCTGCGCCCGTGCGCTCACGCAGTTCCTTTACCATCGCTGCACTAATTGCCATTATCGTTCCTCCTATGATCGTTCCATAAAAAAGGGGTAAGGGGATAATGCTCCCTTACCCCACTGTCTTTGATTACTCAGCCGCTTCCTGTGCGCCGCCCTGATTTCCCTCGAGCACAGCGTCTGCCATGCAGCCCGTGAGAAGCTTCACGGCACGGATCGCATCGTCGTTGCCCGGGATCACATAGTCGATCTCATCCGGGTCACAGTTCGTGTCGACAATCGCGACGATGGGAATGTTCAGCTTGCGTGCCTCGGCAACCGCAATACGCTCCTTGCGCGGGTCAACGACAAAGAGTGCACCCGGCAGACGGCTCATATCCTTAATTCCGCCCAGATAACGCTCGAGCTTCTCCTTCTCGTGGCGCAGACCCTGTACTTCCTTCTTCGTGAGAACCTCGAACGTGCCGTTCTCCTCCATCTCCTCAAGTGCCTTGAGACGATGAATACGACGCTGAATCGTCTGGAAGTTCGTCAACATACCGCCGAGCCAACGCTCGTTGACGTAGTACATATTCGCACGGAGCGCCTCCTCGCGGATGGCCTCCTGTGCCTGCTTCTTCGTGCCAATGAAGAGCACAGTCTTCCCTTCCTGCGCAACGCTGCGAAGGAAATTGTACGCCTCATCCACCTTGCGCACCGTCTTCTGCAGATCAATGATGTAGATACCATTGCGCTCCGTGAAGATGTAACGTGCCATCTTCGGGTTCCAGCGACGCGTCTGATGTCCGAAATGGACACCTGCCTCCAGAAGCTGCTTCATAGAAATGACTGCCATAAAATACCTCCTGTTGTTCTTCCGCGCTTCTCATCCGCTGTACCACCGCGTAAATACGGCACAGAACAGCTATCGAAAACGCGTGTTTTTTACACTAGGGCGTATTATAGCATACCATGGGCGCCAAAACAACGCCCTGCAGAATTTTTTTACAAAAAAGAGCTCCTGCACGAAGACGTTGGTCTTCGCGTAGAGCTCCTCTGTCTATCATTCAGTTGGTCTTCGTCGCTGCAAGTGGGTCCGTCACATCAACACCCTTCGGTGCATAGAGAATGATCGTACTCGAGACGACATGTGCCGTACCATGCATCACATAGCAGGCACCATTCAGGAAGTCACAGACACGGCGGCGTTCCGGCTCGCTCATGCAGTCAAAATTCACGGCGATCGCAATCCCCTGCTTCAGCTGGACAACCGCCGGAGCTGCATCATCGTAACGACGCGGACGATGAATCCGCACGCGCAGTTCCGATACCTTCGTCGTATGTACCGTCAGCGGCGTCGAACTTCCCTCCCCTGTCACAGGCGTACGCGGAGACTGAAAGGAACTGGTGCTGCCATAGGAAGGCGATGAGAATGACGACACCGTTCCCCCATTGGCAACGCGTCGCTGGGAAGCAAAACTCTGTGCTGCCTGCGTCGTCTGAGCAGTCTGTGACGCCTGCTGCGCACGAATCTCCTCTTCCTCTTCTTCGTCCTCAGCAATCGGTATAAATGAGTCCACAACGTGTGAAACCATATCTTTCACACGTGAAAACAAAGATTCCGCACCCATATACCTCTTCCTTCCTTGATCTGTATCATCCGCCGAAAATTGGCGACAAATTCTCATCCTGCTAACGCAGACATACTATCATATTTCTTTCAGAAAAGCAAGTGCACCGACAAGAAAGTTGATGAAAAAACTTTTCAACGTTACTTACGCGCATTCTTCGCCGCGCGGCCGCGCGCCGTACGGTCGAGAATCGCCTTGCGCAGGCGAATATTCTCCGGCGTCACCTCAACGAGCTCATCATCATTGATATACTCCAGTGCCTGCTCCAGACTCAGAATACGCGGCGGCGTCAGGCGGATCGCCTCATCTGAGGCAGAGGTACGCATATTTGTGACATTCTTCTTCTTGCACGGATTGATGTCCATATCAATATCGCGTGAGTTCTCCCCGACAATCATCCCTTCGTAGACCTGCTGGCCCGGCGAGATAAACATCGTCCCGCGATCCTGCAGCGAGAAGATTCCATAGCCTGTCGTCTCCCCCTGCTCAAACGCAACAAGCGACCCATGCGAACGCCCCGTCATATCCCCCTTGTACGGAACATAGCCGTGGAAGATATGATTCATAATCCCATTGCCCTTCGTACTCGTCAGGAGCTCCGAACGGAAGCCGATCAGCCCGCGCGCCGGTATAAAGAACTCCATGCGGATATAGCCCGACAGCTCCGTCATATTCGACAGCTCCGCCTTGCGCGTACCGAGCGCCTCCATCACGGCGCCCATATACTCCTGCGGAACCTCAACCGTCAGATTCTCCATCGGCTCGCACTTCTGTCCGTTGATCGTCTTGTAGACAACCTCGGGCTTGCCGACCTGCAGCTCATAGCCCTCACGGCGCATCTGCTCGATCAGGATGGAAAGATGCAGCTCACCACGTCCCGATACCTTGAACACATCGGCGGAATCCGTCTCCTCGACGTGCATGGCGACATTCGTCTCGATCTCCTTGAACAGGCGATCGCGCAGATGGCGCGACGTAACGAACTGCCCCTCACGGCCTGCAAACGGACTCGTATTGACACCGAAGGTCATGGAGAGCGTCGGCTCATCAATATTGATCGTCGGCAGTGCCTCCGGATTCTCCGCGTCTGCCACAGTATAACCGATGCTCACATCGCCGAGCCCCGTCAGAGCGACGATCTCGCCCATCCCCGCTTCATCGACTTCGACGCGCTTGAGTCCCTGATACACATAGACCTTGCCGACCTTTGCCTTCGTCTCATGGTCGCCGCTGATCACAACCACATTTTGATTGGGGCGCACCGATCCACGAATCACGCGCCCAATGGCAACGCGGCCAACATAGTCGTCCGCTTCGAGCGTCGTCACCATCATCTGCAGAGGCCCCTCCGCATCGCCCTGCGGTGCCGGGATCTCCTTCACGATGGTCTGCATCAACGGCTCGAGATTATCGTTCGTATCCTCCATGTTAAACTTGGCGATACCGTCGCGCGCCGCCGCATAGATCACGGGAAAATCGAGCTGGTCATCGTCCGCATCCAGCTCCATAAAGAGCTCCAAAACCTCATCGTACACATCGTCCACACGCTGATCCGGACGGTCGATCTTGTTGATGACAACAATCGGCTTCAACCCTTGTTCGAGTGCCTTGCGCAGAACATACTTCGTCTGCGGCATCGGGCCCTCAAACGCATCGACGAGCAGGAGAACACCGTCCACCATGTTGAGAACGCGCTCCACCTCACCACCAAAATCCGCATGACCGGGAGTATCCACGATATTGATCTTAATCCCATCATAGAGGATCGCCGTATTCTTCGAAAGAATCGTAATCCCACGCTCGCGCTCGATATCACCCGAGTCCATCACGCGCTCGTTCACCTGCTCGTTCGAGCGAAACACGTGGCTCTGCTTCAGCATCGCATCGACCAGCGTCGTCTTACCATGATCAACGTGAGCAATAATCGCGATATTGCGCAGTTTTTCATTGATCGCCATATATCATATTCCTCCCCATAGTTCCGTTCAAAAGATAGTGTGTCTATCTTAGTATAGCAAAGCATCTTTGTCAACAGGTATTATGAGCAGATGCTACATTTTCCCACGCAAAACAAAAAAGCCGTGACACAAAGCCAATTAACTTCGTGCCACAGCCCCACTGTATGAAAGAGCTTACTTTCCTTTGCTCTGCGCCTCCACCGAACGCTGCCAATTCTTGTAGAACTGCTCAGAAAGCTTGGAGAACGTCGCCACCGTATTCCCATCTGACTTATTTGCACGCACCTCATACGTGTAGAGGAGCTCGTTCGTACCGGCACGGTAAACATCAAAGAAGAACACCGTACGGCTATTATTCGCAACGGTCAGAATGACATAAGCATCCGCATAGGAAGCAACATTATCCTTGAACGCCTTTGCTGCATCACGGCGCGGAAGAGCCTTCAGATCGATCCCCTTGCTCTGCTGGAGATCACTCGCAACCGTATCATAGCTGACCACATTGGCACGCGTCACATTGGACGCATCTGCCTCAATCTGCGTCAAAATATCAATGGAAGGAGCGGTATTCTCAACCTGCACATAAAGCGGAGCTCCGATCGCCAAACGATTGACATTTGTAAGCACCGCGCCCTCGGGCAGCGTAACCTTATCCGTAAAAGGGGAAGCACTCACCTGTACGGCAAGCAACGTGAGACACAAGACAAGCGCCATTTGGACGAATTTCTTCATGGATCGATCTCCTCCTTAAATAGACAGCAAAAGCTCTTTGCTGTTCGCCATTCTACACTATAATGGAATGTTTGACAAGAAAAAGAAGATAAAAGAACAAAAAAAACCGTATCAAATCGATACGGCTGAACCTCAATGGCAGGGGCAGTAAGACTTGAACTCACAACCTACGGTTTTGGAGACCGTTGCTCTACCAGTTGAGCTATACCCCTATGGGGCGACTTATGGGGATCGAACCCATGCATGCTGGAGCCACAATCCAGTGTGTTAACCGCTTCACCAAAGCCGCCATGTCATTTATAAATAGAACTCGTGAACACGTCATTCACGAGTTCTATCCTTTGCGGCAACTACCTACTCTCCCACGTCGTCTCCAACGAAGTACCCTCGGCCTGTGGACGCTTAACTACTGTGTTCGGAATGGGAACAGGTGGAACCGTCCAGGCATCATCACCGCATCTTGTTGAATGAGTCTTGCTCACTCAAAACTTCACAGAAGAAACTTCCTTGCAAATTAAAGCGAAATACTTGCTCTCTACTTAGCGAATCACACGATTGAGCCACGGTCGACATTTGCTGCGCAAACGTCGACTAAGTGACTCACACAAAACTGCTCGTTCGCTTTCGCTCACGCAGTTTTGGTTCGCTACTTAAGTCAAGCCCTCGACCGATTAGTGCTGGTCAGCTGCACACATTGCTGTGCTTCCACATCCAGCCTATCTACCTTGTCTTCTTCAAGGGGTCTTACTTCCTTTTAGGAATGAGATACTTCATCTCGGGACGGGCTTCACGCTTAGATGCTTTCAGCGTTTATCCCTTCCGGACGCAGCTACCCGGCCGTGCCCTTGGCAGGACAACCGGTACACCGTTGGTCCGTCCACTCCGGTCCTCTCGTACTAGGAGCAGCCTCCCTCATGTATCTTACGCCCGCGATGGATATGGACCGAACTGTCTCACGACGTTCTGAACCCAGCTCACGTACCACTTTAATGGGCGAACAGCCCAACCCTTGGGACCTGCTTCAGCCCCAGGATGTGATGAGCCGACATCGAGGTGCCAAACCTCCCCGTCGATATGGACTCTTGGGAGAGATTAGCCTGTTATCCCCAGGGTAGCTTTTATCCGTTGAGCGATGGCAATTCCACTCTCTTTCCACCGGATCACTAAGCCCTACTTTCGTACCTGCTCGACCCGTCAGTCTCGCAGTCAAGCTCCCTTCTGCCTTTATGCTCTGCGCGCGATTTCTGTCCGCGCTGAGGGAACCTTTGGACGCCTCCGTTGCTCTTTCGGAGGCGACCGCCCCAGTCAAACTGCCCGCCTGGTACTGTCCCGAACACGGTTAATGTTCCGGTTAGATCCTTAGCATATAAAGGCCGGTATCCCAACGGTGACTCCAATCGATCTAGCGATCGATCTTCCCAGTCTCCCGGCTATCCTGTACGTTATATGCCAAAGACCAATGCCAAGCTGCAGTAAAGCTCCATGGGGTCTTTCTGTCCAGTCGCGGGTAACCTGCATCTTCACAGGTATTTCAATTTCACCGGGTCCCTCGTTGAGACAGTGCCCAAATCGTTACGCCTTTCGTGCGGGTCGGAACTTACCCGACAAGGAATTTCGCTACCTTAGGACCGTTATAGTTACGGCCGCCGTTTACAGGGGCTTCAGTTCGCTGCTTCATCTCGAGGACTAACAACTCTCCTTAACCTTCCTGCACCGGGCAGGCGTCAGCACCTATACTTCAGCTTGCGCTTTCGCAGGCACCTGTGTTTGTGGTAAACAGTCGCTTGGGCCTCTTTTCTGCCGCCGACAATAGCTCCAACAGTAAATGTCTTCACCATCAGCGGCCATCCTTTTCCCGAAGTTACGGATGCATTTTGCCGAGTTCCTTAACGAGGGTTTTCCCGCGCACCTTAGGATTCTCTCCCCGCCTACCTGTGTCGGTTTTGGTACGGGCGGACGTCTTCTCGTTAGAAGCTTTTCTTGGCAGTGTAGTGCAGCTGAATTCAGATTGACCGTAGTCTTTCCTATCTATCGGTTCTCGGCCTTGTAGTATGGGGATTTGCCTCCATACCAGCCTACCGCCTTCGACGCGCTCTACCAGTCGCGCGCTCAGCTTCCTTCCTGCGTCACTCCATCCTCAAACGAAGACGCCCGGTACTGGAATTTTCGCCAGTTGTCCATCGCCTATGCTTTTCGCCTCGGCTTAGGTCCCGACTTACCCCGGGACGACGAGCGTTGCCCGGGATTCCTTAGGCTTTCGGTGGACAGGATTCTCACCTGTCGTTTCGCTACTCATACCGGCATTCTCACTTCTTACCCGTCCAGCAGTCCTTCCGGTCTGCCTTCGTCCAGATAAGAACGCTCCCCTACCCAGTGTGTACCTTAGTACACCCTGCCGCGGCTTCGGTTCTGTGCTTGAGCCCCGGATATTTTCGGCGCAGGGCCTCTCGACCAGTGAGCTATTACGCACTCTTTTAATGGTGGCTGCTTCTGAGCCAACATCCTGGTTGTTTTCGAAGTCCTACATCCTTCTCCACTTAGCACAGCATTTGGGACCTTAGCCGGCGGTCTGGGCTGTTTCCCTCTTGAATACGGGTCTTATCACTCGCATTCTGACTCCCAGGCTGCCCATATGAGCCATTCGTAGTTTGACTGGGGTCGGTAGGCTTTACGCCCCCTTGCCCGATCAGTGCTCTACCGTCTCTATGGTGATTCGCCTGAGGCTAGCCCTAAAGCTATTTCGGGGAGAACCAGCTATCTCCACGTTCGATTGGCATTTCACCCCTATGCACACCTCATCCCAACGTTTTTCAACACGCACGGGTTCGGTCCTCCACTCATTTTTACCTGAGCTTCAACCTGGACATGCATAGATCACTGTGGTTTCGGGTCTAATCCATGCTACTTCCGCCCTCTTAAGACTCGCTTTCGCTTCGGCTCCGCGTCTCCCGCTTAACCTCGCAGCATAAATTAACTCGCCGGTTCATTCTTCAATAGGCACGCCGTCGCACATGTAAAGTGCTCCGACTGTTTGTAGACATACGGTTTCAGGTTCTATTGCACTCCCCTCCCGGGGTTCTTTTCACCTTTCCCTCACGGTACTTTTCGCTATCGGTCGTTTCGATGTATTTAGCCTTGGATGGTGGTCCACCCTGCTTCCCACCGGGTTCCTCGTGCCCTGTGGTACTCTGGATCCCTGCACGCCTTTCACTCTTTCGTGTACGAGGGTCTCACTCTCTTTGCCGCACCTTCCCAGATGCTTCCACTAAAGTGTCCAGTTTGTTGCAGGTCCGCAACCCCGGAGAACCGAAGTCCTCCGGTTTGGGCTCCTCCCGTTTCGCTCGCCGCTACTCAGGGAATCTCTTTGATTTCTTTTCCTCCGACTACTTAGATGTTTCAGTTCATCGGGTGTTTTCTCCCTACCTCTAGGATAGGGTGACAAGACGTTACTCTTGCCGGGTTGCCCCATTCGGAAATCCATGAGTCACAGCTTACTTGCAGCTCGTCATGGCTTATCGCAGCTTATCGCGTCCTTCTTCGTTTCGAAACGCCTAGGCATCCGCCGTATGCCCTTCTTCACTTGACTTAACGTTCCGCTTCGATGTTAGGGACACCGCATATCCTACCGTCTGCTGTGTCGGCTCAGTCAACGTAGCGAACTACGTTTCCTTGTGCCTCCTTGCATTCGGCAGAATCTTCGGCGTCAATCTCACATTGGCGCAGAACTCATCTTAGTGATTAAGGTATTTTCGCTTTATCCTAATTTGCTTGGGAAAATCTTTCAGTGTGGAAAATATCGTGACATGAGTTCACCATATCTCCCATGTTTAGATTTTCTTGTTTCTTCTGTGCAGTTTTCAGTGAACAATAAGAGCTTCATCGACTATCCAACAAATCGTTGGTTTCCAGTAGATGCGCCCTCAAAACTAGACAATGCAAAACTTTAGCCAAATGACCGACCTAAGATTGTGAACCGTAGTTCATCTTAATCCTTAGAAAGGAGGTGATCCAGCCGCACCTTCCGATACGGCTACCTTGTTACGACTTCACCCCAGTCACCTTCCCCACCTTAGACGGCTGCGCCGGCTTCGGGTGTGAATGACTTCCGTGGTGTGACGGGCGGTGTGTACAAGACCCGGGAACGTATTCACCGCAGTATGCTGACCTGCGATTACTAGCGATTCCGACTTCATGCAGGCGGGTTGCAGCCTGCAATCCGAACTGGGAAACGGTTTTTGAGGTTCGCTTGCCCTCGCGGGTTCGCTGCTCTCTGTCCGTTCCATTGTAGTACGTGTGTAGCCCAGGCCATAAGGGGCATGATGACTTGACGTCATCCCCGCCTTCCTCCGCGTTCTCCGCGGCAGTCTCCTTTGAGTGCCCACCTTTACGTGATGGCAACAAAGAACAGGGGTTGCGCTCGTTGCGGGACTTAACCCAACATCTCACGACACGAGCTGACGACAGCCATGCACCACCTGTTTTCCTGTCTCCGAAGAGAGGGCACTATCTCTAGCGCTTTCAGTCAATGTCAAGGCCTGGTAAGGTTCTTCGCGTTGCTTCGAATTAAACCACATACTCCACCGCTTGTGCGGGTCCCCGTCAATTCCTTTGAGTTTCAGCCTTGCGGCCGTACTCCCCAGGCGGGATACTTATTGCGTTAACTCCGGCACGGTAGGGGTCGATACCTCCCACACCTAGTATCCATCGTTTACGGCCAGGACTACCGGGGTATCTAATCCCGTTCGCTCCCCTGGCTTTCGAGCCTCAGCGTCAGTTGCAGTCCAGAAAGCCGCCTTCGCCACTGGTGTTCTTCCCAATATCTACGCATTTCACCGCTACACTGGGAATTCCGCTTTCCTCTCCTGTACTCAAGACCGATAGTTTCTCTCCCATCACGGGGTTGAGCCCCGCACTTTTAAGTAAGACTTACCGGCCCGCCTGCGCTCCCTTTACGCCCAATGATTCCGGACAACGCTCGCCACCTACGTATTACCGCGGCTGCTGGCACGTAGTTAGCCGTGGCTTCCTCGACAGGTACCGTCATTACCTAATACTATTTGCACTAGGCACGTTCGTCCCCGTCAACAGAGCTTTACGATCCGAAGACCTTCTTCACTCACGCGGCGTTGCTCCGTCAGGCTTGCGCCCATTGCGGAAGATTCCCCACTGCTGCCTCCCGTAGGAGTCTGGGCCGTGTCTCAGTCCCAATGTGGCCGTTCATCCTCTCAGACCGGCTACTGATCGTCGCCTTGGTGAGCCGTTACCTCACCAACTAGCTAATCAGACGCAGACCCATCAACAGGTGATAGCATGTTCAGAGGCCATCTTTCATCAGAGAAGGATGCCCTCCTCTGACTTCATTCGGTATTAGCATTCCTTTCGGAATGTTGTCCCCATCCTGTCGGCAGGTTGTCTACGTGTTACTCACCCGTTTGCCACTAGATTCTCTAAAAGCAAGCTTTAAGATCATCCCGTTCGACTTGCATGTGTTAAGCACGCCGCCAGCGTTCGTCCTGAGCCAGGATCAAACTCTCCATAAAAGACCGTAGTCTATCTGAGAGCCTGTTGGCTCAAAATGTCATTCTTGTAAAAGAATTGTGTTCGTTGACCGAAGGTGTTTCCACCTTCACAACGATGTTGCATCTGGCTGTTAGAGTTTCCTCTAACTTGTTTTGCATTGTGTAGTTTTCAGGGTACATCCTGCGCCGCTCTAGTGCTGGGGCTTGCTTGCGCTCGCCCGCCGCTCTCATCGGCGCGACTGTCATAATATAACACACGTCACGAGTCCCGTCAACCCCTCTTTTTCGTTTTTTTCGCTTTTCGTCAAAAAAGCCGTGTGATATAATCATATTCTATCATAAAACTCGACAAAAGGAACTATTGTCATGCATGAATACAAGCACAATCTTATCCTCCCAGCGCTCCACGCAGCGCTGCCCTCCCCGCCGTCACAGGAGGTCGTCTGTATCGGCGGAGGGCGGACACCGGCAAAAGATTGGATGGCACAGCTCGTGCCAGAATCCGAAAAGGGCGGTACCGACCGCCCCATCTGGGCGATTGATCGCGGAGTGAATATCTGCCATACTCTTTCGCTCCCCCCTGCACATTTGATCGGCGATAGGGACAGCGCGGCTCATGATGCATGGGCGTGGGCAGAGGAACACGGCGCACGTGTGCATGCCTTTCCACCCGCAAAGGATTTTACCGATACAGAGCTTGCGCTCAGGATCGCCGCAGAGCTCATGCCCCGTGCGCTCGTTATCCTGACTGGCGCATTCGGTGGCAGATTCGACCACCTCATGAGTGCTGCCTCCGTCGCGGCACACGCTGCTCTCCCCTGTATCCTCGCTGATGAACGTGAGGCACTGTTCTTCCTGCATGGCGACGAATCCTTAACCATTACATGTGACAGTCCTCCGCAGGCCGTCTCCCTTCTCCCTTTCACCGAGGAGTGCACCGGCATCACGACAAATGGACTGCGATGGGAGCTGAACGGTGCAGAGATACACACGCACTCTTCCACGACAATCAGCAACGTCCTCGCCGAGGGCAACACAGAGCATTGCTTCTCCGTCGCACTCAGACGCGGTATCCTCGGCGTCTATCTCTGTCATAAGGAATAAAGGAAGCAACTCAATTCTATGAACATCAACATCCCGCAGACCTATTTCAGCAAACTCATACGTGCCGTCGTCGAGTTTGAACTCATCGACAACGGTGACCGCATCCTCATCGGTGTCTCCGGCGGCAAGGACAGCATCTTTCTCACCTACGCACTCGCCATCCTGCGCGAACGCCTGAAGAAAGACTTCACCATCGCCGCATTCACCGTCAACCCGCAGTTCGACGATCCCTTTGACACCGATGCGATTGCGGCGTTCTGCAAGAGCCTCGACGTTCCGTACGAGGTCGTTGACGTTGACATTGCCGGGGCAATCGCAGAGCAGGAGGAAAAAAGTCCCTGCTTTACCTGTGCCTTCTTCCGCCGCGGTGCAGTCAACCGCTACGCAAAGGAACATCACATGAACAAGGTCGCCTACGCGCACCATCATGACGATGCGGTGGAGACCTTTCTCATGAGCCTGTTCTACTCAGGACAGCTCAACACCTTCCGTCCCAAGACCTACCTTGACAAGACGGGCATCACCGTCATCCGCCCGCTCGTCTACTTCCGTGAGCAGGAGATCATCGATGCCATTCCCCTGCACGGCTTCACCCCCATTCCGTCGCCCTGTCCGCACAACGGCAATACCACACGGCAGGCCGTCAAGGAACTCATCGCACATCTCAGTGCGGAGAATCCAAACCTCTACAACCACCTCGCCGCAGGGATGCGCGAGGGCGCCCTCGGTGAGCTCTGGCCCGCGAGCAAAACGCGCAAGGAGATGGAGCACACCTACCGCGCCTTTATGGCGAATATATAAGAAAAATTTCTAGAGGGTAAAATGAATATCGACAACATGTTTTCCTGCCAATCATTTTTATATCTTTCCAAGAAAGCAGCCAGGGCCTTGGACAATATTCCCGCCAGCAGATTCATCTCCATTCACGACACAGAAGCGCTGTGTAAAATTGCAAAATACATTGGGTATGAGGATATCGAAGGAGCGATTCTGCTGGATTATTATGATCAGCATATATTGACGATACACGAATGGGATTACATCGACGTGTTATGGAATAATATGGCTGAATCAGTGGATGAATGCCTGCGCAAAGGTAAAGCGGTGTGCACATTTTGGGGATGTCCGTGCGAAATACATCTTATCGCCCATGAAAATAATTTTATCAAGGTTTATACGAATTGGAACAAGAAAAATTACTGGCTGCCGAAAAAGGAGTTTTTCACGACGATCCTCCTCGGAGCCAATGAATTCTTCCGTTGTTTAAGCTCTCCTCCATGGCAGCACAGAACGTACGAACCAACAATTTCCCATAATTTTGACATCATGGGCAAAGTCGCAAAATACGGTGACAGTCGGTGGAGTGATGGTTAGGATAATCTGTAACATCTGTGCAAAATTTGATGGATAGCTTCCCCCCACTCCGCACTTTTTTCAATAAACAAGAGCTCCGCAGGTCGGTTTCTGTTGCCGATATGCGGAGCTTTTATTCTGTTATCCCTCTCCGTTTCCTGCGCCGAGGGTGCGCGTGACGCGGTAGACGTCCTTGAGCTGACGGACACGCGTCATGACTCGCTCGATCTGGTCGATGTTGCTGACGCTGAGTCCGAGCTGGACGGTGGAGGTTTTATTGCGGCGGTTCGGTGTGGCGTTGATGGTCTGGATGTTGATCTTCATCTCAGACGGTACGGCGAGGATCTCGGCGAGCATCCCGTTGCGGTCGTTGCAGATGATCTCAATGCCGACAGTGTACTCCTTGTCCAGACCGATGTCCCAGCTCACCTCGATCATGCGCGTAAACTCGGTGTCGTTGAGGACGTTCGGGCAGTCGGAGCGGTGCACGGAGACGCCGCGTCCGCGCGTGATGTAGCCCGTGATTGGGTCACCCGGAACAGGGTTGCAGCAGCGCGCGAGGCGGACGAGGTAGCCGCCCTCCCCTTCGACGAGGACGCCATGACTTGCCTTTTTGCGCTTGCCGCGCCGTGGCGCCTTGAGCTCCGAGAGCATCTGAGAGACCTCGGGCGGTGTGCTGTCCTTGATCGCCTGCTGATAGAGCTCTATCAGCTTCGTCATCGCTCCGCGCAGGCTGACACCGCCGTAGCCAAGTGCGGCGAGCAGATCGTCCTCGCTCTGCACATTGAGTTTTTCCGCGACCTTGGCAAGTCGCCCATCCGTCATGAGATCCTTTGCCGCATAGCCAAGACGCTTTGCCTCGTCGCGGATGAGGGTCATGCCGCGCTCAATGTTCGCCTCGCGGTTCTCTCGTTTGAACCATGCGCGTATCTTGCCGCGCGTCGCCGAGGAGGCAACGGTGTTCAGCCAGTCGGGGCTCGGCCCGCCGCTCGCCTTGTTCGTGACGATGGAGACGATGTCGCCGTTCTTCAGCTTGTATTCGAGCGGCACGATTTTCCCATTGACCTTTGCACCGACGCAGTGATGCCCGATCTCCGTGTGGATGTGATAGGCAAAGTCGATGGGGTTCGAGCCTTTTGGCAGGTCAATGACATCACCGCGCGGCGTAAAGACAAAGACCTCGTCGGAGAACACGTCGAGCTTCAGCGCCTCAAAGAATTCCTTCGGATCGTCGTATTCCTTCTGGAGGCTGACCATCTGACGCAGCCACGACATCTTTTGATCGTTCTCATCGCCCGCACCGACGCTCCGTCCCGCCTCCTTGTACTTCCAGTGCGCCGCGATACCGAACTCGGAGATCTGGTGCATCGCCTTGGTGCGGATCTGGATCTCGAGCGGATCCCCCTCCGTCATGACGGTCGTATGCAGGGACTGATAGCCGTTGGACTTCGGCATGGCAATATAGTCCTTGAACCGCCCCGGGATCGGCTTCCACATCGCGTGGATGACGCCGAGCACACCGTAGCAGTCCTTAACCGTCGAGACGAGGACGCGCACGGCTGAGAGGTCGTAGATCTCATTGATGCTCTTGTTGTCCCGCTTCATCTTGCGATAGATGCTGTAAAAATGCTTCGCGCGCCCCTTGATCTCCGCCTCGATTCCCGCCGCCTCAAGCTGGGCACGGATCTTTTGAACGGCATCCTGAATGAATTCCTGCCGCTCACGCCGCTTCTGCTTTACCTCCTCCACCAG
This sequence comes from Selenomonas sp. oral taxon 478, assembly GCF_001189555.1. Classification (NCBI taxonomy): domain Bacteria; kingdom Bacillati; phylum Bacillota; class Negativicutes; order Selenomonadales; family Selenomonadaceae; genus Selenomonas; species Selenomonas sp. oral taxon 478. The sequence continues at coordinate 2,211,802 of NZ_CP012071.1, forward strand.
AGTATAGTATGCCTCCGGTTCCAAGTACCGCAGGCAGAGATCCTCAAGCTCTGCCTTAATGCCGGAGATGCCGAGGCGGTTGGCAAGCGGCGCATAGACTTCGAGTGTCTCCCGCGCGATGCGCTGGCGTTTGTCCTCGCGCATATACTTCAGCGTGCGCATATTGTGCAGGCGATCAGCGAGCTTTATCATGATGACGCGGATGTCCTTCGCCATAGCGAGAAACATCTTGCGGTAGTTCTCGAGTTTGACGTCCTCCTTGGACATGGACTCAATGCGCCCGAGTTTTGTCACGCCGTCGATGAGCGTCATGACGTTCTTTCCGAATACCTCCTCGATCTCCTCGAGGGTGGTCTGCGTATCCTCCACCACGTCGTGCAGGAATGCGGCGCATATCGTCTCATCGTCAAGATGGAGTGTTGTAAGGATATAGGCGACGTGCATGGGGTGGACGATGTACGGCTCGCCCGAGACACGTTCCTGTCCCCGATGGGCGTTCGCCGCAAATTCGTAGGCGCGTACGATTTTATTGATATCCGCGTTTGGCTGATATGCGGCAATCTTCTCCAAGATCATATCGAGTGTCACGGGTTTCAGTTCATCCGACATCTGCTGCCGCCTCCTTTCTCTCCTGATGCCGACGATAGGTCGGCGCATCCATCAGCTCCATTTTACCCCGCGGCGGAATAAAATTCCACCCCTCAGGTGATACATTCAGCACGCCGAGCTCCAAAAATATCTGCAGGGCGCAGTCCATCGTGTAGTGCGAGACATGTTCCATCATGGATGAATAGCGGTGGGTAAGCACCGGTGCACTTCCCCGTATCGTCCCATCCTCCGCCGCAAGAGAACGCAGGAAGGCATAGATCCTGCGAAGCAGTTCCCGCTCCGGAAAGATGCGCTCGTGTACGGCGGGCGTGACACTATCCACCATGCACTGCACGGAGCGTTCACCCTGCCACTCGTTGATGCTCGGCGTATAGGCGAGGTCGCTGTCCTCCTCCGTCAGCACTGTCACGAGATCGCCTGCGTTCCAGTATAGTGCTGTGATATGATGCTCCCGCGTGCCGATGTCCATGCGCAGATGCTTTCCCTCCGCACCGATGGACAATGCCCTCTGCGGACGCACGTTCCGCACGCCGAAGATCGGGCGCGGATTTCCCATCCCGTACGGCTCCAGCAGAGCCAGTTCCTCCACTGCCCCGATGGTCCAGTCCGCGGGAGCGGCAAGGGCCGAAATGGAGACCTTCGGGATAAAGTCCTGCGCGGTCAGTCTGGTGCGCACTGCCTCCGAAAAGGCACGACGAAAGTCCGAGAGACGCTCACAGGAGAGTGTCAGCCCTGCCGCCATTGCGTGTCCGCCGAACTGGATGAGTGTGTCACGACAGGTGGAAAGTGCCTCGTAGAGATGCAGTCCTGCAATGCTGCGGCATGAGCCCTTATAGACATCGTCCCGACGCGTGAGGACAATGCTCGGTCGATAATATTTTTCGACCAGGCGAGATGCCACGATGCCGATTACGCCCGCATTCCAGTCCTCTCCTGCCACGACGATGGCAGGAACATCGGGGGTGAAGTCCGCCAGCTGCAGCTCTGCCTCCGCCAAGATGTCCTGCTCCAGATCGCGCCGCTCCGTATTGAGCGCATTCAGCTCCCCTGCCATGCGGGCAGCACATGCCGTATCCTCGGTCAGGAGGAGCTCTGCCCCATGACGCGCTGTCTCTATACGGCCTGCCGCATTGAGACGCGGAGCAAGCTGGAATCCGACCTGCCCCGTGTTGATGCTCTTGTCCCCCAGTCCCGCGACCTCGATGAGGGCGCGTATGCCGACACAGGGATACTCTGCCATCTGCTGCAGTCCCATCTGCACGATTTTTCGGTTCTCGCCGACGAGTGGCACAAGATCGGCGACCGTGCCGAGTGCCGCAATGTCCAGATGCTCTGCAAAGGGCTCCTTTCCCTCCATCTGCCAAAGTGCCTGAACGAGCTTAAACGCGACACCGACACCTGCGAGATTCTTCTCCGGGTAGGAACAGTCCGCACGATGCGGATTCATCACGGCATAGGCAGGCGGGAGCGTCTGCCCCGGCAGATGATGATCCGTGATGACGATGTCCATACCGCCCGCCGCCTCTGCCACAGTATCCACCGAGGCGATGCCGCAGTCCACGGTCACAAGGAGGCGGCAGCCCTCCCCTGCGATCTGTTGCAGGGCATCTGCGTTCAGCCCATAGCCCTCCGTGAAACGGTTCGGGATATAGTAGGAGACATTGCCGCCGAGCGCGCGGATGCTCCGCATCAGGAGGGCGGTTGCCGTCATGCCGTCCACATCATAGTCCCCGTAGATCACGATCGGCTCGTCACGGCGGATAGCACACAGGACGCGCTCTGCCCCGCGCTCTATATCCGCCATGAGAAAGGGATCATGAAACGGCGTATCCGCGGGGTGGAGAAAAGCTCGCGCTTCCTCTGCCGTGCGGATGCCGCGCTGCCAGAGGAGCTGTCCGATGATGGGCGTGACGCCGATCTCTGCGGCGAGCGCGTCCCCCTCGTCTGTATGCTGTGCGACGATCCATTCTTTCAGCACGTTTTTCTCCTCCTCTTCCCACCTCATCAAAAGAGCCTGCTCAGCGATCCGAGCAGGCTCTTTCCCTATGAAATCACTCCGCCGCTGCAGGTTTTACCGCGGGGCGGTGATGCTCCGTCCGATTGCGCAGCTCAATCCAGAGCTGGCTCGCAATGAAGATGGAGGAATAGCAGCCGACCGCAAAGCCGATGAGCAGCGCAAAGGCAAAGTCCTTCGTCGTCTCGCCGCCGAACCAGTACAGGGCGAACGTCGTGAACAGCACCGTGAACACCGTATAGAGCGAGCGGGTCAGCGTCTGATAGATGGAACGGTTGACCAGCTCGTTCACATCCCCGCCGCGGCGGAAATGCAGTTTCAGATTCTCACGGATACGGTCAAAGATAACGATGGTATCGTTGATGGAGTATCCGACAATCGTCAGCAGAGCGGCGATAAACGAGGAGTCAATCTGCCGCTGTGTGAACGAAAAGACTGCCATGACGATGATGATGTCATGGATGAGCGCGAGCACGGCCGACACACCAAAACGCCACTCGAAGCGATACGCAACATAGAGGATGATGAGTGCCCATGAGATCACGAGTGCAAGCACGGCGTTCGTGATTAGCTCGCCGCCGATGGTCGCACCGACCTTTTCCTCGCGCAGCACCGTATAGGGACCAACATCCTGCGTGAGTGATGCCATGACCTCTTTGCGCTGGTTCTCCTCGAGGTCGATCGTGCGGATCATGACGTTCTCAGAGGCATCAATTCCCGCCTCTGCGCCTGCAAACTGGATCGTGCTGCCGTCCAGATCATACTTTGCGAGGCTGCTGCGTACCTCCTGCAGGGTCACAGGCTGCTCAAAGCGCAGATCCATGATCGTACCGCCCGTGAAGTCGATGCCGAAGTTGAAGCCACGCACGCACATGCAGATAATCCCCGGGATAATGACGAGCAGCGAGATCAGAAACCATATTTTGCGATGTCCTGCGATATCGAACTTAGGCATTCTTCTCAGCCCCCTTCTTCCCCCCGAGCATGAAGCCCGTCGCACCATAGAGGCGCGGATTCTCTGACAGCTTCGAGTTGATCATCAGCTTGAGCATGAACTGCGTCAGCGTGATCGCCGTGAACATGGAGAGAATCGTGCCGACGCCGAGCGTGATGGCAAAGCCGCGTATCGTCCCCGTCCCGAGGAAGAAAAGTACGCCCGCCGCGATCAGCGTCGTGACATTCGAGTCAAAGATCGTCGTGAATGCACGCTTGAACCCCGCGTCCATGGAAAGGCGCAGAGACTTTCCGTTAATCTGATACTCCTCTTTGAAGTGCTCAAAGATGAGCACGTTCGCATCCACCGCCATACCGATGGAGAGGATGATGCCCGCGACGCCCGGCAGGGTCAGGGTCGCATCCATCAGGTAGAGGATACCGAGCAGCATGATCGTATATGCCATCAGTGCCACGTCGGCGATGAATCCCGAGAAATGGTAGAAAAAAATCATGAAGATGACGACCGCGCCAAGGCCGACCGCAAAGGCGAACTGGGACTTGTCCTTCGAGTCCTGTCCGAGCGTCGGGCCGACCGTGCGCGTCTCGATGATCTCGACCTTCACGGGCAGTGCGCCGCTGCGCAGGACGACAGCGAGGTTCTGTGCCTCCTCGAGCGTCTTCTGTCCCGTGATCTCCGCACGTCCGCCGAGAATCGGCTCGCGTACATTCGGCGCGGTGAGCACCTCACCGTCAAGCAGGATCGCAATCGTACGCCCGACGTTTTTCATCGTCAGGTCGGCGAATTTCTGTGCGCCCTCATCCGAGAACTCGAGGTTGACGACGTTCTGCCCCGTCTGCGGATTCGTCGATGCCTGTGCATCCTTCAGATCGGTACCGGTCAGGACGGTGTTGCCGTCCTCATCACGGAACTCGAGCATCGCCGTCTTGCCGATGGTCTTGATTGCCGCATCGGGATCCTTGACGCCCGGAAGCTCGATGATGACGCGCCGCTCCCCCTCACGCTGGATGATCGGTTCGGTGAGGCCAAGTGCATTGACGCGCTTCTCCATGATCGCCACCACGCGGTTCATCGCATCGTCGTTGACCTGCGCCTGCTCCGTATCAACCGCCTCCAAGACGACATGCGTACCGCCCTGCAGGTCAAGCCCCTGTCGGATGGAGCTCGCAAGCGGCCGAACGCACACGAAAAAAGCTGCGATGATGACGGCGACCGTAATCACCAGCTTTAACAGACTATGTTGTCTCAACAGCCTTTACCCCTCTTTCACTCTGCCGTTTCGGCAGTCCATGCTGCGCTGCTCGGTCAGAATCCGATCGACGCGTGCATCCCATACCGCCATGGGAACGGCAGGAACGATCTGGAAATCGAATGCCAGAACGAGACGTTCCGCATGCACTGCACGCGGAAGGAAGCGGTCATAATATCCGCCGCCCAGTCCCAGCCGCCCGCCATCTGCATCAAACGCTGCACCGGGGACGATGACGACATCGATCTCCTCGGGCAGAATCCGCGCCCCACGTGCAGGGTCAGGCGTCGGTATATCAAATGCACCGTGGGTCAGAGCATCCATGGCAGGAAGTTCCCGTGCCTCCATCGTGCCGCGCCCCGTGATCTCGGGCAACGCAATGCGTTTTCCTGCAGAGATCAGCGCCTCCATCAGCGGAAAGAGGTCGATCTCCTCCGGCATGGATGCGTAGAGCATGACCGTCCCTGCCTGCTTTAGCTTCGGCAGGACCTGCGCCGTGATGACGCTGCCCGCGTGCGTCCGCTGTTCCGGTGATAATGTACGGCGACGGCTCAGCATCTCCTGCCGCAGCGCCTTTTTTTCAGCACGTATATCCTCTGCCATCACAGCGGATTTACTCCTGCCCCTCATTCACGCCGCTGATCGCAGAGCGCTCAAAGACGATGCTGACGTTCTCGCCGACACAGAGGGTAACGGTTTTCTCATCAATCACCGTAATCTTGCCATGCATCCCGCCGAGCGTAATGACCGCATCGCCGACTTTTAGGCGGCTGAGCATCTCCTCACGCTTCTTCTGTGCCTGCTTCTGCGGGCGGTAGAGGAGGAAGTAAAAGAAGAGCACCAGTATAACAATCGGGCCCCACGAACTCAGCTGTGCCATCATTTCTGCATCCATAAAGACAACTCCTTCACTTATTTCTATGATAGTGACTCATAAAGTCCTGATAAAACGATAAAAACGACCCATCCAAAATTGACGCACGCATCCGCCGCATGAACTCCTGCAGGAAGTAGAGGTTGTGCAGGGAGAGCAGCCGCAGGCCGAAGATCTCCTGCGCCCGTACAAGGTGACGGATGTACGCACGCGTGTACCCATTGCGGCAGGCATAGCAGCCACAGCCGTCCTCCATGATGGTGTGATCGTGCGCATACACAGCGTTCTTCATCACGAGCCGCCCCGTCCATGTCATCGCCATGCCGTTGCGCGCCACACGTGTCGGGAATACGCAGTCAAACATGTCGATGCCGTGCCGTACCCCCGTGAGGAGGTAGTCGGGTGTCCCGACGCCCATGAGGTAGCGCGGTTTCTCCTCAGGCAGAAGCTCTGTCGTATAGGAGAGGATCTCCTCCATCAGCTCATGCGGCTCGCCGACGCTCAGCCCGCCGATGGCATAGCCCGGCAGATCGAGCTCCGTTACGGCAGCGGCGTGCCATGCGCGCAGGTCGCGGTACATCCCGCCCTGCACGATGCCGAAAAGGCCCTGCTCCTCCGCGCCCGCCATCGCATCACGGCAGCGAATGAGCCAGCGCTGCGTGCGCTCCGTCGAGGCCTTCGCATAGTCATGATCGGCAGGATACGGAATGCACTCGTCGAACGCCATGACGATATCCGAGCCGAGTGCGCGCTGCACCTCCATCGACACCTCGGGCGAAAGGAATTTCTTCGATCCGTCAATATGCGAGCGGAACGTCGCCCCCTCCTCGGTGATCTTGCGCAGGTCGCCGAGGCTGAACACCTGAAATCCTCCGCTGTCCGTGAGGATCGCACCGTCCCAGTGCATGAAGCAATGCAGTCCGCCCGCCTCCCGCACGAGCTCCATCCCGGGACGCAGGAAGAGATGATAGGTATTGCTGAGGATGATCCCCGCGCCGAGATCACGCAGCTCATCGGGCGAAACGCCCTTGACGGACGCCTGCGTCCCCACCGGCATGAAGATTGGGGTCGGAAAACTCCCATGCGGTGTGTGAATGACACCGGCACGCGCCCCCGTCGCAGGATCTTTCCGAATCAACTCATAGGTAATCGCCGCCAATCATCCACCTCCACGCCTGCCAAATTCTCTCTATGGGCGCAAACTCGTCCCATTCGCAACACTACTATATTATGTGTCGTGCCCGACATTGTCAAGCCGATTCGCGACAATTCAATGAGTAAATCCAAATTTTATCATAGCGCCGAAATCGGTCAAAATATGGCATCATGCCATGCAGTGTGGTATACTTGCCATGATTTATCGTGTGCAGGAGGTAGGAATGTGCGAATCGTAGTAGCAGGCGCGGGACAGCTCGGATACAGTATCGCCTCGCTGCTCTCGGAGGAGGGCATGGATGTCGTCGTGGTGGACGGCGTGTCAAAACAGCTGGAGGCGGCAAAGACGACGCTCGACGTACTCACGGTCGAGGCAAATATCGCGAGCCCCATAACGATGAACGATCCCGACATCAATAGTGCGGACATTCTCATCGCAGTGACGGAGAGCGACGAGGTGAATATTGTCGCCTGTGTCCTCGCGAAGAAACACGGCATTCGTCATACGATTGCCCGTATCCGCGATATGAAGGCCACAGTGGAGGCAGGCAAGTATCTCAAGGAAAATTTTGACATTGATCTCGTGCTGAACCCCGAGCTCATCACGGCGAACGAAATCAACCGTATCCTCATGACCCCCGCCGCACTCAATGTGGAGGATTTTGCACAGGGCAAGGTGCAGCTCTTCGAGACGCGCATCCGTCGCCATGCGCCGATCGCGCGCATTCCGCTCAAGGACTTGACCTTGCCGCAAGGTGTTCTGGCAGGACTGATCTTCCGCGACCATCGGATGATTATCCCCCACGGCGACGATATGTTCCTCCCGGGTGACAATGCCTACTTCATCGGTCTGCAGGAGCGGATCGAGGAGTTTAGCCAGAGCCTCGTGCCCAGCGACACGAAAAAGCTCGCACGCGTCGCCATCATCGGTGCGGGGCGAACGGGGCGCGCACTCGCGCTTATGCTGGAGCGCCAAGGGGTACAGGTAAAGGTGATCGACCGCAGCCGCGAGCGCTGTGAGCTGCTCGCGGGGATGATGTCGACAGGCCTCGCGATCTGCGGCGACGGCACGGACATGGACCTCCTGATGCAGGAGGGGATCGCCGAGGCAGATGCCATTGTCTGCCTGACGGAGGACGACAAGCTGAATCTGATGCTTGCCCTCCTCGCGCGCCATCTCTCAAACAGCAGCATCAAGTCATTGGTGCGCGTCAACCGCAACGAGTATATCGATCTCATGGAGAAGGTCGGCGTGACCATTGCGCTCTCGGCGCGCCTGCTCTCTGCGAGCGAGGTGCTCGCCTTTGCGCGCGGCGGCGACGTGGCGCGCGTCACCCTGCTCGAGGGCGCACGTGCAGAGGCGCTCGAGGTGATCGTCCGCCCCGGTGCTCCCGTCGCAGGAAAAAAACTGATGGACGCGCGCCTCCCACGCGAATGTCTCGTCTGTGCCTATGTGCGCGGAGAACAAGCGGCGATCCCGAACGGCATGACGGAGCTGCAGCCGGGAGACCGTGTCATTCTCTTCGTCCTGAAGAGTTTTGCCAATAAGGCTCTCACCTACTTTGGAGATGACTGATGCGTTTTGATCTCTTTTGGGTGCTCATGGGGCGCACGGCGTACGTCTTCGCTCCGCTCTATCTTATTCCCTTTGCCTATGGGATAATCGTCGGCGATGCCTCGACCGGTTTTTTTCTCGTTCTCAGTGTACTGACCTTTATCCTCGGCATGGTGTTCGGCAATATGGGGCGCAGTCACATGCGCCAGTTATCCGTGCAGGAAGGGACGCTCTTTCTGCTCGTCGTGTGGTTTTTCCTCGCGCTGCTCGGCATGCTGCCCTTTCATCTGGCGGGGCTGCATCTCTCGCCGATCAATACCTTCTTTGAATGTATCTCAGCACTTACGACGACGGGTCTGACGGCACTGCCCGAGGATCTGCCGCCCGCACTCCTCCTCTGGCGCGGACTCATGAGCTGGTTCGGCGGACTGCTCTTTGTCGTCATTCTTGTGACGGTGCAGCCCGTTGTCAGCGGCTGCTTCGGCGTGGATTTTTCGGTGCGGCAGGAGCGGCTCTTCAGCCCTCTCTGGAACCGCATGACGCGCCCCATGCACGAGATGACGCTGCTCTACATTGCCATCACAATTGCTGCGGCTCTCCTCTATCTTGCGGCGGGCGACACGGTCTTCTCAGCACTGCTGCTCGCCCTCTATACGATTGCCTCGGGGGCAGGGCCGATGGCGGGCGACCTCCCGCCAACACCATCTCTGATGCTCGCCGGCGGTCTCAGCGCTCTGCTCTCAGCACTGCCGCTCCTCACGATCCGACAGCTCCTGCACCGACGCGGCGAGGTGGACGTACTGCGCCACACAGAGCTGCAGGCCTTTTGCCTGCTCTTTCTCTCCGCCGGGCTGGTGCTCACCATTCCAGCTCTTCTGTGCAGCACATCCTCCCCATCGATGCCATTGCCCACGGATTTTTCTACGCCATTTCCTTTCTCTCCACGAATGGGCTGCTGCTCGCAGGAGCGATCCCTGACCACGGCGGTGCCGTACTGCTCTTGACACTTCTCGCCATCATCGGCGGCTGCATGGGCTCGGCAGCAGGCGGTTTCCGCATTTCGCGCCTGCTTGTACTGCTCTCGCTCTCGTGGACAGAGCTGCAGCGCACCCTCCACCCACGCATGGTATTCGCCGTGCGGCAGGGGGGAATGCCGATCCCCATCCACTCGGTCGGACGGGTGCTCGTCCTCTCTTTTTTCTTCGCCGCCGTCTTTGCGGTCAGCAGCCTCCTCATCTCTCTGGCGAACCTTGCCCCCATCGAGACGATTGCCCTGACGGTCTCCTGTCTCACAACGACGGGCGGTGTCGCGGGGCTGGTACACATGGACACAGCAGCGGCACTCCCGGCATGGACGAAGATCGTCTGTGCCTTTCTCATGATCCTCGGACGCATCGAGATCTTTGCCTTTTTCCTCTTCGTCGGTGCGCTGTTCAAGGACACAGGCCATAACTGGTAGGACACTATGAATATCTATGCGGTCAACTATATCCTGTCACGCCTTTCCTTTGCGATGGCGACGGCACTCGCGATCCCCCTTGTCCTCGCCATCGTCGGCAAGGAGGCAAGCCGCGAGGCGTTCATGCTGTCCGTCTTCGTCAGCATCTTTTTCGGCATCGCCTTTCGCCGTTACGGGAGCCCCTCCGACGATCTGACCCCGCGCGAGGGGATCGCTATTACGGCGTTTGGTTGGTTTACGGGGACTTTTCTCGGGATGCTTCCCTACCTCCTCGGCCACTACCTCGGTTTTCTCGACGCGCTCTTTGAGAGCATCTCAGGCTTTACCGGTACGGGCGGGACGGTCTTTGTCACACTCGATGGGGTACCGTACAGCATCCTCTTCTGGCGTATGATGACAGCGTGGATCGGCGGCCTCGGCATCATCGTGATCTTTATCGCGCTGCTCCCGCAGGCCGGGGCAAGCACAATCTATATGTACAGTGCCGAGGGCATCGGTCCGACGCTCGACCGCGTCATGCCGCGCCTGCATGAGATGACCGTCGCACTCTTTAAGATTTATTTAACCTTCACCGTCATAATAACGGCTGTTTTTATGCTGTGCGGCGTTGATTTCAGTATTGCTCTTGCCCATGCAATGTCCACCATTGGAACCTGTGGATTCTCCACCTACGACGACGGGACGATGCACTTTCACAATCTCCCATTCGAGCTGTGGACGGCCCTCTTCATGTTCCTCGCAGGCGGCAGCTTCTCACTCTACTACCGTGCTTATGTCGAGGGACCTGCGGTCATTCTGCGCAACACAGAGTTTCGCACCTATCTCGGCATCGTGCTCGTGGCGATGCTCCTCATCGCGCTCAACCTCATCCTTTCGATGGGAATGGACGGCGGCATGGCGGCACGTGTCGCAGTATTTCAGGTGACCTCGCTGTCGACGACGGGATTCGTGTCGGCGGACTTTGAGACGTGGCCGACCTTCTCCAAGATGGTACTGCTCCTCCTCATGGTGATTGGTGGCTGCGCAGGCTCGACAGCAAGCGGCATCAAGGTGGTACGCCTCATCCTACTTGTGCGCAACGCACGTGCCGTCGTCCTCCAAAAGCTGAATCCGAACCGCGTGGTGGATATCACGCTCACGGGCGCACACGTCGACGGCGCAATGCTGCTGCGCGTCGGGACATTTTTCTTTCTCTACCTCGCCGTCATCTTCGTCACGGCATTCCTGCTCGCGATGGACGGCCTCCTCCCATTCGACGCTGTCGCCGTCGCCATCACAACCATCGGCAACATCGGCCCCGCGTTCGGGATCGTGAGTGCGACCTCTACCTATGCACCGCTCTCCGACTTCTCAAAGGCAATTCTCTGCCTCACGATGCTTCTCGGCCGCCTTGAGATCTTCACCCTGCTCATTCTCCTGCAGCCGTCGTTCTGGCGCAGGACATATCGGTGGTAGAAAAGGGACTGTCCAGCGAAACAGCTACGCTGACAGTCCCTATTTTTTACGCCGCAGTTCTTCGAGCCGCGCCAGTGTCGCTCGGTCGATCCGTTCGTGCACCTCGATGCGCCCGAGCGGTTTTGTATGCGTGCCGATGTACTCCGTACGCATCAATTTTTTTGTCTTTTTTACCGAACGGCGCAGCTCGGGCGAGGTAATGCGATAGGCGCCTGCCCCGAGGATGAGACTCTGCTCTGCTCCGTCCGAGGTGACGACGTGCACCTCACGCCCCATGCGCACTGCTGTGTAGGCAAGCCGCTCGATGCAGCTGTCCGCCGTCTCGCCCGTCGCTGTATAGATGACGCGCATGCGGCTGCTGATCTCCACGGCATGTTCCTCTTCGTCCGTAGCAAATGCGTCAAAGACGACGGTCATCTCGTAGTTCTCAAATGCACCGTACTCCGTCAAAATACGAACGAGGACATCACGCGCCTCGTCGAGGTTGCTGCGCAGGCGGATGAGCTCCGGCCACGCGTTGATGACATTGTAGCCGTCGATGAGGTAGTACGCGGGCTCCCGCTGCATTGCCATGTCACACCGCAGCCTTTGCCCTGCGCTGCCGCTGTGCCTCGTACATGAGGATCGCCCCCGCAACAGAGGCATTGAGGGAGTTGATCTTCCCCATCATGGGCAGGCGTACGGTAAAGTCACAGAGGTCACGCGTGAGACGGCTCATGCCGCGTCCCTCGCTGCCGATGACAAGGACAAGAGCCCCCGTGAGATTGGCACGGTCATAGATCTCCTCGCCGCCCATATCCGCCCCCGCAATCCAAAAGCCCTGCTCTTTCAGTGCGCGTATGGTCTGTGCAATGTTGCCGATACGCGCGACGGGTACGTATTCGAGTGCTCCTGCCGAGACACGCGCAACGGTCTCCGTCAGGGGCACGCTGTGACGGCGCGGGAGCAGAATCCCGTGGACGCCGGCCGCATCTGCCGTGCGGAGCAGGGCGCCGAGATTCTGCGGATCCTCGATGCCGTCGAGGAGCAGGAGAAGCGGATCTTCCCCGCGCGCCCGCGCCCCTGCGATGACCTCCTCCACAGCGACGTAGGCGACGGGTGCGACATAGGCGACTGCCCCCTGATGCCGTACATCCTGCGACACGAGAGCATCGAGTTTGCTGCGGCCGACCGTGTCCACCATGATGCCGTGCTCGCGTGCGAGATCCCGCAGTTCGTTGACGCCGCTGCCGCGCACGCCGTCGGCGAGCAGAATGCGGTTGATGCCGCGCCCCGCCTTGATCGCCTCGATGATGGCATGCCGTCCCGCCAAGATGGGTGGTGTCTTTTCTTCCTGAGGCACAGCGGTGCGCTGTGCATGCTTTTCTTTCATCGGATCCACCTTCTGCATCATCAGCTGCGCGGGACAAATTGCTCAAGCCACGGCTCCTCTGCGACGATGAGATCGCGCATCCGCAGCATCATCTCTTTGATTTCCCACTGCGCCCCAGGAGTTGTGACGCGCTTTTCATAGACGTCCATAAAAGAGCGCAGATTGAGCGTCGTGACGAAATTCGTGCACGCTCCGCCCGGCAGGACAAAGCGCGCATCCTGCTTCGCGACACCGAGCGCGAGAAGCTCGTCGTATGTCTTTTGGATCTCCTTCATACAAGCCATATAACGTGCATACGCCTCCGCGTTTTCCGCCACGGTCTGCGGGACGACATGCCCAAAGAGCCCGTCCGCCTGCTTCGCGGACTGCTCCGAGACATAGCGCTGACTCTGCACGCTCAGTGAAACGCCGATGCGATGACGGCTGTATTGGGCGAGGAGCGTGCGCGACACATCCTTAACGGCAAACGTCATGGAGCAGTGCTCGACGACAGAGAGGTGCTTGCTCGTCATAATGCGCGTGAGAAGGCGCAGCATCTCCTCCTCCGTCTTTTCCTCGGTGAGCAGTTCGATGGGCGAGTCTGCGCTGTAGCAGGTGCGTGCCGCTGTCCAGCAGGTTTTAAGGTAATTTGGCGTCTTCGATATCAGTTTGATTTCCATGCTTTTTTTCTCCCTGCATCTGTTCCATCATCGCCTTGGCAATGATCTGAAATGCCGTTTCCGTAATCTCCTTGAGTCGCTCTGTCTCATGGCGGATGTATAGGCTGCCGAGGAGCGCCTCAAATCCCGTACTGGCATGATAATCTGCCACAGAAGCACTGCGCGGCGCATGGCTCTTCGTATTCCGTGCACGGCGGTAGATCGTCTGCTCCTCCTCGGTCAGCATATCGGCAATATCGCGGTAGGCGCGTGCCTGCCAGACCGCCGAGACGATCTGAGCGCTGAATGCATGCAGCCCCTGCACCTGCGTCTGTTCGTACGAAAGGAGGCGCATGCGCACATAGAGATGAAAATATGCGTCGCCAATGTAGGCAAGCACGAGCGGATGCACCTGTGCGGCATCCACATGATCATAGCGCACGGCTGGATTCCCGTTGTCATCCGGCAGGAACATCGTATGGACAAGCTGCTGAAAGCGTTCAAACTTCATGCGCTTGTTACGCCCGCTTCCAGCGCACACCGGTCGGCGTGTCCTCGATCAGAACGCCCGCCTCCTTCAGCCCGTCGCGAATCTTATCCGCAAGCACCCAGTTCTTCTCCGCGCGTACTTCCTGCCGCAGGGAGATAACAAAGTCCATGACAGCATTAGTTAGGCCATCGTCTGCGGGAGCCGCCTCATCCTGCTCAAAGATGCCGATGATCCCGGCCATTTTGCGATATGCCTCGGCTGCCATGCGGAAATGTGCCATGTCAAACGCTGCGCCGCGCTCGATCTCCTGATGATAGCGATTGATCTCCTTCGCGAGCCCAAACATCTGACTGATCGCAAGTGCCGTGTTGAAATCGTCGTCCATCGCTGCATCAAAGTCGCGCAGAAATGTCTCCGCCTGCGCGGCAAGATCCGCCGCCGTGTCCGCTGTTCCCTCCCGTTTCAGGAGCTCGTCGATCACGTCATTCGCGCCTTTCAGACGCGCAAGAGCCGCCTGTGCCTCCTTCAGCCGCTCATCGCTGAAATCGAGCGGGCTGCGGTAATGGGTCTGGAGGATGAAGAAACGGATCACCTCGCCCGGATATTCCTTCAGAATGTCCTTGACCGTAAAGAAGTTATTCTTTGACTTCGACATTTTCTCGTTGTCGATGGTGATAAAGCCATTGTGCAGCCAGTAACGTGCAAATTTTACGTCAGCGTCGATGCATGGATCTGCCTGTGCAATTTCATTCTCGTGATGCGGGAAGATCAGATCGCTGCCGCCGCCGTGGAAGTCAAACGCCTCACCGAGATACTTCACAGACATTGCCGAGCACTCGATGTGCCAGCCGGGGCGTCCCTTCCCCCATGGGCTGTCCCACGAGGGTTCGCCCGGCTTTGCCGCCTTCCACAGAGCAAAGTCCATCGGATGATGCTTCGTCTCGTTGACCTCGACGCGCGCACCTGCCTCCATGTCGTCAAGACTGCGTCCGCTGAGGCATCCGTACGGAGCAAATGCCTCGACGCTGTAGTAGACGTCGCCCGCCTCCGTAACGTAGGCATAGCCGCGCTCGATCAGCGTCTCGATCATGCGGATGATGTCGTCCATCGTCTCGGAGACGCGCGGGAATACATCGGCACGATGCACATTCAGCGCATCCATCGCCGTGAAGTAGGCGGCGATATAGCGGTCAGAGATCTCCTTCCACGTCACGCCCTCGCGATTCGCCGCATGGATGATCTTATCATCCACGTCGGTGAAGTTCTGGATGTAGCGTACGCGATAGCCCTTGTGCGCGAGATAGCGGCGTATGACATCCCACGTCACAAAGGGACGTGCATTTCCGATGTGCGGGTCATTATAGGGAGTTACACCGCAGCAGTAAATGCTGACCTCGCCCTCACGCAGCGGGTGAAACTCTTCTTTTTTTCGGGTCATTGTATTGTAAACAGTAATCATCGTATCTCCTTATTCACGCTTTTCAAGGACATCCAGCCGCGCCTTCAGTGCGGCGATCTCCTGACGCATCTGTTCGATCATCTCCGCCTCCGGATCGGGCAGCATGTCATGATCGAGGTCAACATCCAGCTCACACGCGATCTCCTCGGCACTCTCCTCACAGTCTATGGAGTAGGCGCGTGCCCTCAGCAGCTCTGCCTCTGTACGGACACGCTGTCCCTTCATCACGACAATGCGCCCCGGGATGCCAACCACTGTGGCATGTGCGGGAACGGGTCGCAGGACAACAGAGCCCGCACCGATCTTGGCGTGGTCGCCCACCGTGAACGAGCCAAGCACCTTGGCACCCGATGCCACGACGACGTTGTTGCCGAGCGTCGGATGGCGCTTTCCCTTTTCTTTGCCCGTTCCACCGAGGGTCACCCCCTGGTAGAGCGTGACATTCCGCCCGATCTCCGCCGTCTCCCCGATGACAATGCCTGTCCCGTGGTCGATAAAGAGCCCCTCGCCGATGCTCGCTCCCGGGTGGATCTCAATCCCCGTCAGGAAGCGCCCGAAGTTCGAGATCAGGCGCGGAATCAGCACCCAGCCGCGCACAAAGAGTGCGTGGGCGATACGGTGCAGCCAGATGGCATGCAGCCCGCCGTAGCAGAGCACCACCTCGATCACGCTCTGCGCCGCCGGGTCACGCTCAAAAACGACGCGAATATCGCGCCTGATCTGTGCGAACATGAAAGAATCCTCTCTGTGATAAAACACAAAAAACAACACGGGTAACATCGAAGTTTGTGCCGTGCTTTTTTATTTTATCAAAAAAAGAGCTGCCGCGCAACCGCAAGAAAACACCCGCAGAGCCACGCCCCACGAGTGTTTTCTTGCAGCTGTCGGCACGCTCAGAGCCCCTCCTCATCACGGCCATGATGCGGCTGTCCATCGACGATCTGCATTGCGCGCACCGTCTCTGTGAGCACCTCCACCTCGTATTGGAGCTCCATGCCCTCAGCGCGGTTCAGGACGTCGCCCTTATGCGTCGACACATAGCGCGGGGGCAGATTGTTGAGGGCAATCATCATCATATCCGTCCTGCACCGATCGCACATACAGATGTCGGGGTACTGCGGCGCAAGACGCTTCAGCATGTGATCGACGGCATCCTCCATGTAGTTCTTAAATGGCAGATGATTCATCGCATCATTCCTCCCCACCGTGGGTTCAGCCCAGACGAACGGTATAGATGGTTCCCTTGTAGTTCTTTGCCATGAGCGCCTTTTCCGCAGCAACCGTATACTCAATCGTATTCGGAGACTTCTTGCGGATATAGACACCGACATCGTCGTCGTCGCTCACATCGCTGTCGTCGATCATGCACCGCACCATGCGCACCTCAGCCGCCTTCATGTGCCCCTTGAGCGCACGCGGTTCCTGCGTGTAGTACAGCTCGAACTCATCCTCATCCGCATACGTAAAGTAGGTCCATACACCGTAGTCGACGCGTGCGTCGATGTCCACATGGAAGCAGCCATGCTCGTTCAGGCTGCCGAGAAAATACGGGAACAGCAGCTCGTCATGCGCATCGACATTCTTGTTGATGATCTTGACATCCTTCCCGCCCTTCCGGCAGCGGAGCAGACCAAAGGCCACGCCCGTCTTTCCCGTGCGCAGGCGGTCAAAACCATCGAGGAGCTTTTTGCCCATCTCCTTCTCCTCATGCTCCATACCGAGCGGGAGGTAGAGGATGAAGGGTGCGTCCTTGCGCTGCATCGTAGACTTTGTATGCTCTTGCTTCTTTCCGTCCGTTTTCTCGCCTGCCGTTTTCGCTGCGGGCGATATGGCGCCGATCTGACGATCAATGTACTCATCGAACAGCTTCCGTACGATGGGTGCCTTACAGGAGTTGCCCGCGAGGAAGATGTGTACCTGCCGTACATCACGTCCCTTGAAGGCTGCCGCCATCGCCTGGAAGAAGTTATCTACGCCGCGCCGTATGCGGTTCTCAAGTGTGCGCTCGAGCTTTTTCACGTCGATGTGCAGGCGGACATCCGCACGGTTTCCTGCATTCCCCGTTTTTTCCGAGGAGAACAGTGTCATCTCCGTATCGAACGCATCCCCAGCCGCGAACTCCTCATAGCCTGCGCCATGTTCCCAGAAGGGACGCAGCCGCTCGGCGAGGATCTTGTTGTTGAGATGCGACGCCGCATCGCGCGTCTCGCGCACGAGTGCCTCCGCCCCCGCAAATGTCTCACTCTCGGGCGGGAGCGCAAATGTGATCTTATGCTGGCGCATCTCGGGCAGATTGTCCTTAAATACCTCGTAGGCAAGCAGCTCGAGGATGTTCTCTCCGCCGAGATACATATCGCTGCCGAAACCAAACTGCTCGATGATGAACTTGCGCCGCCCATTCTCCGGTACGGACTCCACGCCGAAGTCAAAGTCCGTCGTGCCGCCGCCGAAGTCAAACACGCCGTAGGCGACCTCCTCGCCCGCACGCTTCGGCTCAAGCCCGTATGCTTCAAGGGCACTGATCGCGTACGCAGCGGGCTCATTTGCCCCATCGTACACGCGGAAACGGCGCATCATATCCGCATCGTCGAGAAGAGCCTTCGGCAGCGTCTTTCTGAGTCCGCGCTCAAAGCTCTGGCGGATGTGCTCGCGTACGCTCTTCTCATAGCCCACGGGGAAGGAGAGGATATAGTCGAGATAGATGCTGCGATGCATATTGTTGATATAGAGTCCGAGATAGTAGGCGTAGATCTCGATGGGGTCGAAGCCGCCCGCATCGAGCGGCTGCGTCTCCGCATACGGCTTTACCTCCTGAATGTAGCCGTGCCGATCCTTCAGGATCGGGGAGTTCGCCGTGTCCCTTGTCCAGCGTTTCAGCTCGCTGAACACGGAGTAGTAGACAGCGATCCCCTCCGTCGACTGACGCTTAAAGATCGCATCCGCCGCCTGATGCGACGCGGTCACCTGCGCCCACTCCGTATAGGGGCGTCCCTCGCGTGCACGGTAGAGCTGCTTGAACTTTTCAATATCGATCAGCTCAATCGCCGTCGGATTCTCATAGTCCTGAATCGTCGGCTCATTGGAGTAGTCGCCCTTGCCGATGCGCAGGAGACGTGCCTCGCGGTCACGGCAGACGACGACCGTACTGCGCGTACCGAAGTCGATCGCGCAGGTTCCGTTCATGATCACGTCCATCTGGGGCGGACGTGCCACGAGGAAATCCGTCGGTGGCAGACGCAGACAGACGCTGTCCTCACGCCCTTCATCCGTCAGTTCCTCGTAGAGATCCCAATGCCCCAGGCTCATATCCGTCAGGATGCGCTCCGCATAGGGCTGGATATTGGCGCGGACATGGTCCGTATACAGGAGAGATTTCTTGAACGGCTCGATGGAAAAATCGAGGGCAACCGAGCCCGTATTGATCGCCGTCTCAATAACGCTCTGGATGTCAAAGGTCGTGCCGAAGATCGTCTCCTTGAACCGCCCTGCCACCACATCCTCGGCAAAACGCTCATGGTCAAAGATGAGCTGATCCTCCTCGATGCGGATGTAGGCACGGATCTTCGGATACTCCGCCACCAGACGGCGCAGACGCTCCTCCTGCTCGTGCGAGACATCCTCGGCGTTGAACTCATCCGAAATCCATTTCAGAAAGCTCTGTGCGCCGCTCGTCTCCATCCCAAGGGAGAACATATACTTCTTATTGACAATGGAGGCTGTCTCATCTTTGAGCGCAGCAATATCGCTGCCGATTTGCTTTCCAAAACGAAGCGTACTCTCGTAAAAGAATTGCCGAAATGCGTTCTTTTTCAGATGTAAGCTGCGCATGAGCACCGGACGCGCCGTCGCCTGCACCTCTTTTCGCGTCATTCATTCATCTCCTAACGAAAAACAAAATTCCTTTATATAAATATTCTTCGTATTTCAGAAAAATCCTTTTCTTCTCTGCATGAAAAAACCCCGCGATATTTCGCGGGGTGATGGATCATCATGGTGCGCTCGGCGGGAGTCGAACCCACGCTTTCAGCTCCGGAGGCTAACGTCCTATCCACTGGACTACGAGCGCAAAGCACATGGTGCATTATAACGCAAAAGTATCTATTTGTCGATATTTTTTTCTTGCTCCGCGCGTGCGCCATCCTCCTCATCGGCACGATGTGCTGCCGAGATGGGTGCAAAATAGTCGCGAACCGCAATGATATCGTCCTCGATGAAGAGTGCTACAGGCGATTCACGCAGCATGACGAGCTCCAAAAGGCGTGCCTGCGCCGCAGCATCCTTCTCCTTCATCGCTGCAGACTCGGCGGCTGCACGCGTCAGCGTCACTGCCTTCTGCTGCGCCGCCGCATAGTCATCGGTCTTGCTGAGAATGGACGCGAGATGGTCGTAGACATCATCCGACAGTTCCAGCGGAGGTGCATTTTTCTCGATGCGGCTGCGCTGTTCCTGCATGTCCTGTTCGAGTGACGAAAGCCGCTCGCGCGTCACCGACAGGCGTACATTCCCCGCCTTGGCATCGGAGAGGATCTGATGATAGCGCGTCCAGCCGCGGTCGAGCTCTGCGACCTGCTTCTGATACGCCGCCCACCACGGCATGAAGTAGTCCTGATCCCGCGCAATCGCGGCGCGCTGCTCCTGCGTCAGCGGAGCAGGAGCACGCTCCGGCAGCTGCATGTGGACAACGATGGCACAGAGTACTGCAGCAAGCGCGACAAAGACAATAAAGATCCGATGCGGCAGATAGCGAAACAGCAATATGAGCAGCAGCAGGACAAGGACGACAAGAGCATAGATCAGCATCGCTTACGATCCCCCACGCCTTCATCAGCACGGCGACGGAGTGCCGCACGGTCAAGAATGTGAATACAGCCACGCGAGGCACGTACCATGCCCTCCTGCGCAAACTCACCAATCAGACGGCTGACGACCTCACGTGCCGTACCGAGCGCCTGTGCCGTCTGTTCATGGGTCAGGCGAATCTCACTGCCCGCCGTGCGTTCGGTCTCTGCCAGCAGGAATTTTGCCAAACGCTGGTCGGCGGGAGTAAAGAGCATCTGCTGAAACCGCCACAGCATCTCTGAGAGACGGTGAACGGCACCCTCATACGCCAGCAGCCGCGCGTGGATGTTCTCCTCGAGAATCTTATGGCAGACGCCCATCTCCGAGCTGAACAGCTCCGTATCTTCCGCCGCCGTAATCGTGACCTCGCAGGAAACACTGCCGAGAAATGCTGCGCTCGAAAGGAGGGCGACTTCGCCGACGCGCATGAAGCAGAGGGTCAACTCGCGCCCCTCATCCGTGACGACGTAGACGCGCAGTGTGCCGGATACGATGTGCAGTGTTCCGAGATGCCCAAGCGCACCGCGATGAATGATCTCCCCTTTGGTGCAGCGGCGATAGTGCGTATGAGCAGCTAGGAGAGCACGCTGCTCTGTCGTCAGCGGCTTCCACAGATCAAATGTATCGATATAATCCTGAAAAGGACGTGCCTTTGACACATGTTCCGACATAATCATCCCCCCTTTTCGTTTCATTTCCTTTCCACGGCTATGCCGTTTTTACAGCGGACAGTCCCGCCTGTGCCCCCTCGTACACAGCCTTGGCGATCTGCAGCAGACCGCCCGTGCAGTCCCCTGCTGCATAGACGTGAGGGACATTGGTCGCCATGTGTGCATCGACGGCGATCCTGCTGCCGTCAAGCCGAACGCCCAGTTTTTTTGCTAGCGCTGTACTCCCCGCCACACCGACGGCAAGAAAGATTCCGTCCACGTCTAGCGGCGTCTCATCGGCAAAAACAACGCGCTCCACGCGGCGCTCCCCCTCGACATGAAGCAGACGGCGCGTATCGACGGAGACGGCAGGAGGAAAGGAAACCTCTGGTGCGGCGCCATTCGTCAGGAGTGTCACGCGTGCAGCATGCGGGAGAAGGATCTGCGCCTCATGCTGCGCGTATGCCCCTGCCCCGATGACGGCGACATGTCGTCCGCGATAAAAGAACGCATCGCAGACCGCACAACTGCTGACACCGTGTCCCTCGAACGCGCGGATGCCCGCGACGGGTAGTCCCGCACGCTGTGCTCCGGCGGCCAGAATCAAGGCGTCTGCTTCATAGCTGCGCTGCCGTCCGACGACGATATAGCCGTTGCCTTCCGGGGGCAGGGCAAAGCCCAACACCTCATCGCGTTCAAATACAACGCCCAGACGACGGGCACCCTCACTGCCGCGACGCAGAAGCTCCGCCCCGGAGATAGGCTCCTCGAAACCATAGTAGTTCTCGATCCGATCAACGGCGGAGAGTGCCCCGTCGTCCTTGGCGACTACCGTCACATCGGCACCGCCGCGCCGCGCATAGAGCGCAGCCGAGACACCGGCGGGACCGGTGCCGACAATCACAACATGCATACCTCTCTCCTATATAGGAAGCACGAATAAGTCCAACATTGCCATCCTGACGCATTATTTTATCAGCAATTTCTACAGATGCGAAAAAGGGACGTCTCAGGGGACGCCCCTTCCTCCCTCCATCGGTATCGTCGGCTCAATGATGGTTGAAGAGCAGACTTACTGAACGATGACTTTGAATGCGCACAATCACATCGGCGAGCGACTGTGCGAGTGAGAGTACGACGAGTTTTTCCGACTGCTTCTCCGGTGCGAGCGGAATCGAGTCCGTAATGACCAGCTGATCGATCACGGACGCGTTGATCCGCTCCATGGCTGGATCGGTCAGGATCGCATGGGAACATGCCGCTAGTACGCGCTTCGCACCGCGCGCGGCAAGCGCCTTTGCCCCCTCACAGAGCGACCCGGCTGTGTCGACAATATCGTCGATCAGGAGTGCCGTCTTGCCCTCAACATCACCGATGAGGTTCATGACCTCGGCACAGCCAGGGCACGGACGCCGCTTCTCGATGATGGCAATCGGCGCACGGAGGAAGTCCGCCATGATACGCGCACGCGTCACACCGCCCAGATCCGGCGAGACGACAACGAGATCCTCGATGTTCTGCTCACGGAAGTAATTTGCTAGTACCGGTGCTGCGGCGAGGTGATCCACAGGAATATCAAAGAATCCCTGAATCTGTCCTGCGTGCAGATCGACGGTGACAACGCGCGTCACCCCTGCCGTCGTCATCAGATCGGCAATCAGCTTTGCCGAGATTGGCTCGCGGCCGCGCGTCTTGCGATCCTGTCGCGCATAGGCATAGTAGGGGACGACCGCCGTAATGCTGTGTGCCGACGCCCGCTTGCACGCATCCGTCAAGATCAGCAATTCCATGAGGTTGTCGTTCACAGGATAGCTGGTCGGCTGAATGATGAAAATATCCTTCCCGCGGATACTCTCCTCAATCATCACCTGGATCTCACCGTTGTTGAACTGTCCGACGAATGCCTCACAGAGCGGGATGCCAATGCGGTCTGCGATCGCTTGCGCCAGCTGTGGATTGGCATTTCCCGTCAGGATGCATACATTATCGGCCGGAAAACTCATCTCTCTGTTCCTCCCAAATACCGAGCGTGCGGTTATCAGTGAATACACAATTCATACTTAGTATAGCACGCACACCAGCATTTGGGAAGCCTAACAGGGGCTTTTTCATTTTTCTGTTATTAGCTACGCTTGTCGTGCCAGCCCTCAATCTCCTTCTGGCGCGCACGGGCGATGGAAAGTGTATCGGGCGGGACGTCGTGTGTGATGGTCGATCCCGCAGCGACGTAGGCATTCGTTCCGACCGTCACAGGAGCAACGAGGTTGGAGTTACACCCGACGAAAGCATGATCTCCGACCACCGTGCGGTACTTTTTCTTCCCATCGTAGTTCACCGTGATCGTGCCGCAGCCCATGTTGACGTGCGCGCCCATATCACAGTCGCCGATGTAGGAGAGATGCGGCAGCTTCGTCCCCACACCGATGTCGGAGTTTTTGACCTCGACGAAATTGCCAAGCTTAACGTCTGCAGAAATATGACTATCGGGGCGGATGTGATTGAACTGTCCGAGATCCACATCGTCGTCGATCTGTGCATCGTGCACATAGGCGTAGTGTGCCTTGACGCCGCTGCCGACCACGGTGTTCTGAAAGCGCACATGGGGGCCGATGCAGCAGTCTTCGCCGATCACCGTGTCGCCCTCAAGGAAGGTAAAGGGATAGATCACCGTGTCCATACCAACGCGGACATCGGCATCCACGAAGGTTGTATGCGGGTCGATAATCGTCACCCCGTCCGCCATCAATTCCTCTGTCTTGCGCCTCCGCAGGATGCGCTCAGCGATGGCGAGCTGACTGCGCGAGTTGATGCCAAGTGTGCTCTCGTAGTCGTCTGCCGTAACCGCCCAGATCTTCTCCCCCGCATCGCGCAGAATGCTGAGCACATCGGGCAGATAGTACTCACCCTGTGCGTTGTCATTCGTCACCTTGGCCAGCGCCGAAAAAAGCGCCTGTGCGTCAAAGCAGTAGATCCCGGCATTGACCTCGTGAATCTGACGCTCCTCCTCCGTCGCATCCTTGTGCTCGACAATCTTCAGAACCTCGCCATTGTCACGGCGCACGACACGCCCGTAGCCCTTGGCGTTCGGCATGATGGCTGTGAGCACACTCGCCTTTGCCCCCGCCTGGACATGTTCCTCGTGGAATCGTGCCAAGAGCTCTGCCGTAAGGAGTGGGGTATCGCCACAAAGCACCATGATCGTCCCGTGCTCCTCGCCGAGGAGCGGCTTTGTCTGCAGAACGGCATGCCCTGTCCCGAGCTGTTCTTTCTGCTCAACGTACTCCACGCTGTCCCCGATCGCCCTGCGCACTGTTTCGCCGCCAAATCCCGTGACGACAATATTGCGGCGTGCGCCCGCCGCATCTGCTGCATCTATGACATGCTGCAGCATCGGTTTTCCTGCTGCGCGGTGCAGCACCTTCGGCAGCTTCGATTTCATGCGCGTTCCCTTGCCTGCTGCCAGTATCACCGTTATAAAATCCAACATGACACGCCTCCCTTTTTCCATCGCTGCCTATTCGGCATCGCTGCCATTCCGTTTGGAGCGCCGCTTGAGCAAGGGCGTCCCCGTCTTCTTTTCCTGTTCCTCAATCGCACAGAGCAGCGTCTGCTCCGAGTTCTCCATGTGCTTCGCCGCCATTTTGCGCGCACGGCGGGCATCGCCCGAACCGATGGCATCGACAAGAGAGCGGTGCTCCTCCAGTGTCGCCTTGAGACGCCCGGGATACGACATGGAAATCGTGCGAAACCGCGTCAGCTGCTCGCGCAGATTGCCGATAATCGCGAGCAGGCGCTCGTTGCGCGCTGCCTGATAGAGCAGCTCATGAAACTCGATGTCCGTCTGCACGATACGCTCCATATCATGCTCCTCGATCGCGCGTCCGATGGCGACCAGGAGGCGTTCCAGCCGCTCCTGCTCCTCCTCCGTGATGCGCTCTGCCGCCAGCTCACAGGCCAGTACCTCAAGTGCGGCACGGATCTCGAAGATCTCGTTGATGTCACGGATGGAGACGCTCGCCACGTAGGCACCGCGCCGCGGAACGGTGACGACGTAGCCCTCCTGCTCCAGCTTGCGAATCGCCTCGCGCACGGGGGTACGGCTGACGAGCAGCTCATCGGCAAGATCGTTCTCCTTCAGCCACTCCCCCGGCTTCAAGACGCCACCGCGAATCGCCTCGCGCAGCACCTCACAGACGATCTCGCGCAGGGGCTGATAACTGTTGACCACAACCGGCGATAATTTTCCTTGCATAGCTATATCCCTCTGCCTACTGCTGACCGCCCCATCGTATGCGTCAGATGTACGTCAGCATCTGTCTCCTGCCGCATCATTTCTGCCGCACGCGCTGCATCATCTGCATCAGTAAATATGCCGAATACCGTGGGGCCGCTGCCCGACATCATCGCACAGACCGCCCCTGCCGCACGCAGGCGCGCGCGATAGTCGCCGACGACGGGATGTGCCGCCTCCGTTATGGGCTCGAGCACGTTTGCTGCCATACGCAGGCACGCCGCTATATCCCCTGCATGGAGCGCACGCAGGAATGCCGCACGATCTGGATGCTGCGTCGGCGGATTTGCATCATAGGATCGGTACGCCCACGGGGTTGAGACCGCCACAGGCGGCTTTGCGAGGACGACCGGCAGATCGAATGCAGCGGGCAGATGCTCAAGCACCTCGCCACGTCCCGTGGCAAGTGCCGTCCCTCCCATCAGGGAGAACGGTACGTCCGAGCCGATCTGCGCTCCAAGACGGCAAAGTTCTGCATCGGATTGTCCGAGCGCATAGAGCTCGTTCACGCCGCGCAGCGCAGCCGCCGCGTCTGCACTCCCGCCGGCAAGGCCCGCTGCAATGGGAATTCGCTTGTCGATGCGGATGTGAACGCCGCCGCGCACGCCACACTCCCGCATGAGAAGCGCCGCTGCGCGATAGGCGAGATTTCGCTCATCCGCCTCGAGTCCCGGCAGGTCAACCGTCAGCGTGATCCCCGACTCCTGCTTGGTGAGCGTCAGCGTATCGGCGAGTGCGAGGGACTGCATCACCGTCGCGATTTCATGGTAGCCGTCCTCACGCTGCCCGAGAATGTCGAGCAGCAGGTTGATCTTCGCATACCCATTTACCGCCACCATCGGCAGACCTTCTTCCATTGTGCAGAGGATTTGCACCACATAACGTCACAAACTCCTTCTTCTCTCAGATTAGCAGGATTTTGAATTATATTCAATAGTTTCCAATTAAAAAATAGTAATTGGATCGATATCTATGGCAACATCATCGCGCAGATGCATCCCCTGTTCCCGCAGGAAGTCCTGCACATCGACCAAGTCGGCTACCTTGATGAGTACGACAAAACGATACTCCCCACGTTCCTGTGCGATGAGTGCCGGGGACGGCCCAACCAGCATATATCCCTGTCGCCCATGAAACTCGTTCTGAAACACATCCGCGAACGCAGCTGCTGCATCCCATGCGCGCTGCCGATCCATCTGGTGAAAGAGGAGCTTGACGAGACGGCTCAGCGGCGGATAGAACAGCTCCCGCCGCAGCACGATCTCCTGTGCGTAAAACGCCTCGTAATCCTGCCGCAGAGCAGATTGCACCGCATAGTGCTCCGGATTGTACGTCTGGACGATGACCTCGCCGCGCGCACCATGGCGCCCTGCGCGTCCCGCCGTCTGCGTGATGAGCATGAAACATCGTTCTGCCGCACGAAAATCCGGAAGATTGAGGCTCGCATCCGCACTGATGATGCCGACCGTCTGAACGCCGGGCAGGTCGTGCCCCTTTGCCACCATCTGTGTGCCGAGGAGGATGTCGTAGTCGCGTCGACGAAAATGCGCAAGGATCTCCTCATGGGCGTGTTTGCGTCCCGTCGTATCACGGTCCATGCGGATCACACGAGCCTGTGGGAGCAGCTGTGCCAACTCTGCCTCGAGCTTTTCCGTGCCCGCCCCGAAATATTTGATGCAGCGGCTGCCGCATTTGGGGCAGACCGTAGGTACATCGGCACGCAGATCACAGTGATGGCAGACGAGAGTACCGTTGGCATGGTAGACCATCGGCTGCCCGCACGCATGGCAGGAGAGCACGAAGCCACAAGCGCGGCAAAGGACAAACGTCGAATAGCCGCGCCGATTCAGCATGATGATCGCCTGCTCACCGCGCGCCAGCGTCTCCGTCAGGAGATCACGCAGATCGTTGGAGAGGATCGTGCGCCGCCCATGACGCAGCTCTTCACGCATATCGACAGCACGCACGTGCGGCAGTGGCTGCGCACCGATGCGCTCCGGCATGCGGAGGAGCGTCAGTTCCCCGGAGAGCGCCCGTGCATACGTCTCAAGCGAGGGCGTTGCGCTCCCCATGATGAGGATCGCCCCATGCCGACGTGCCAGGATCTCTGCGACAACGCGTGCGTGATAGCGTGGGGACTCATCCTGCTTATAGGACATATCCTGTTCCTCATCGAGGATGATGCAGCCGACGTTCCCCGCCGGCGTAAAGAGCGCGGACCGTGCGCCGATGATGACCCCCGCTTCGCCGCGCCGCACGCGGAAGATGGCATCGTTGCGCTCGGCAAGTGAAAGGCGGCTGTGCAGGACGACAATATCTCCGGCAAAGCTCTCTTGAAACGCCGTGATGAGCTGACCCGTGAGCGCGATCTCCGGCACGAGTACGATGACCTGCCGCCCTGCGCGCCGAACGGCTCGAGCTGTCTCCATGTAGACACGCGTCTTGCCGCTCCCTGTCACCCCATGAAGGAGATAGCCGTGAAACGTCTCCGCGGCAGCGCCTGCCTGCAGTGCGGCGACGGCATGCTGCTGCGCCTCCGTCAGCGTCTCCCCGCACGTCTCACGCGCCCCTGCCGCATAGCTGTCACGCACCTGACGGCGCAGGTGCTCCATGAGGATATGCGCATCGGTCAGATGTCGGATGGTCGCGGTCGTAATCCCTGCCTGCTTCAGTTCTGCGAGCGTGTGCTCGCGCTTCATGCGAAAGAGCTCCAATGCGCGCCGCTGCGCCGGTCTCCGCGTGAATGCACGGAGCAGTTCCTCCGTAATCTCGCCCGCCGTATAGTACTTCTCATACTTTGCCTTGTCACGCCGATCGGCACGGTATTCCTTGCGTATGAGGCCATAGCGCAGGAGCTTTTCCAATGCCCCATCCACATCGCACGCCGGCAGAGCCGTCCGCAGCTGTGCCTCGCGCTGCTCGCCATACTCGCAGAGGCAGTCGTAAACGGCGCGTGCTGCCGCATCC
Source organism: Selenomonas sp. oral taxon 478 (assembly GCF_001189555.1). Lineage (NCBI taxonomy): Bacteria > Bacillati > Bacillota > Negativicutes > Selenomonadales > Selenomonadaceae > Selenomonas > Selenomonas sp. oral taxon 478. The sequence goes on from NZ_CP012071.1 coordinate 2,239,833, forward strand.
ATAAGGATGGGATGCGTTTCATCCACATCCTCTGCCGGCACATAGGCGGAAAAAATACGCAGCCCACTCTTGCCCGGCATAAAGAGCCGCATCATCTCTGCCGCAGAGCAGAGATAAAATGCCGCCAGCTCCTGTGCCGCAGCAAGCAGCTGCGGCGTAAACCACGCCTCCTCATCCACAGGCTCGAGAATCGCGCGCAGACGATGTGCGCCATCACGTGCCGCATCGTAGGGGCGTACGGCGACGACGAATCCCTCAACACGCACCTTGCCAAACGGGACGAAGACACGCCATCCTACATCAATCTGCGGCAGCGCATCCGGCACGATATAAGTAAACGCTGAGGCAATACTCTTGACGGGAATGTTGACATAGACATCGGCAACCGTCATGCCTTCCCCTTTTCCGCAAAAAAGAAGCCGTCACACGAACACATCCGTGCAGCAGCTCCTTCCCGCCCGTTCGTCTGATTATCCAATGACCGCCTGATTGGCGAGAATCGCCTTGCCTGCCTGACAGGCAGGACAGATACAGGTATCCTCGCCCTGCTCCTTTGCCTTCTTCGCAGCAGCTGCCAGTTCCTGCGCCTTCTTTTCACCAAAGGCCTTGACGCCGTCCGGTGAATCCGTGAACCCAATGAGCTGATCAATCGTCAGCACATCGCCCTTCAGTTCCTCGACCAGCGTGTGGAAGGAAGCGTGCTCCTCTGCTGTGCCCGCTGCGCGGAGAAAATACTCTGCCTTCTCCTTCAGTCCCGCATAGACCGACGGTGCTTCTGCCAATTTCTTTACTTGAGCAATCACCTCTTCACGACTGAGTGCCATAACAACATCTCCCTTCGAAGTCATTGATACGATAACATAATCTATTTGTTATTATAGGGCATGACACAGTGTTTGACAACAGAAAACAGCCAAATAAACATAACTATTATAAATCTTTATTTGAGAATAAATATTATTTTTTCTGCACATCTTTGACTTTTTGACAAACCAGATGTTATACTATCAGCATAAAGGAGGGATTACCATGTCAATCTTAAACAATATCGAGCACGCACAGGTGCTGTCACTCAAGGACCAGGTTGCCTATGCAGACGGACAGGTCGTCAGCAAGACGCTCGTCCAAAATAAAGGTCTCGGCATCACACTCTTTGCCTTCGCCAAGGGCGAGGGCATCAGCACGCACGAATCCAAGGGAGACGCGTTCGTCACAGCGCTCGACGGTGCGGGCATCATCACCATCGACGGTGAGAAATACGAACTCCACGCCGGTGAGAGCATCGTCATGCCCGCCAACCACCCGCATTCCGTCTATGCGACAAAAGATGTGCCGTTTAAGATGCTTCTCGTCGTCGCATTCCCCGAGGCTTAGGGAAGCACTGATAAATTCAGCACCGCCGTCTTAGCACATCTTTTTCGCCCTGTCTGTGTCGACAAATCCTCCACATAGCCTCTGCTATGCGTCCGGTTTGTCTCCTTGACAGGACAAAAAATCTGTACCAATCCGACGGACTTCATTTTATCAGCGATTCCCTAGAGAATCACTGATTCGCGAAAATAGAGCTGCGTTCCATAACACAGTTCTATTTTTTTTGCCGCTCCTGCATGAAGGCACGCGGCGACGTGTGCATATACTTTTTGAACACACTGCAAAAATTCTTATAGTCGCCAAATCCATTCGCCTCGGCGACCTCGTAGACGCGATATTTTCCTGATGCCAGCTGACTTACTGCCTTATGCAGACGCTCCCGCGTCAGCGCCTCGAGGAATGTCTGACCCGTCGTCTCTTTGAACTTGCGGCTGAGATAGCTCGCACTCACACCAGCTTCCTCCGCCAGCTGTTCAATGCTGAGTTTTTCATGATAATCGCTGCGAATCCGCTCCATCGCATGGCGGACGTAGGGGTTCAGCCCCTCATCCGAAAAATATCGTGCCCAATCGAGCCCCTCCGACAGTGGAGCAGGCTCTATTTTTTCTTTGCCGTGCTCTGCAAGGCGATGCAGAAGCGCTGCTAGTTCTTCCTCGTTGACCGGTTTCAGCAAATAATCTGCGGCATGGAGTTCAATCGCCTTTTTGGCATAATCGAACTCCGCATAGCTCGTGAGAAAGATGAGCTGCGGCAGAATCCCCTCATCGCGTGCGTGCTCTGCCATCGTGATCCCATCCATGCGCGGCATACGGATGTCCGTCAGGAGGATGTCGGGATGCGTTGTGCGCAGCAGCTCCAGCCCAGCCGCACCGTCGGCGGCATCACCGACGACAACGCAGTCCATCGCCGCCCAGTCAATGGTACATACCAGTCCCTTGCGAATGATCTCCTCATCCTCGACAATCAGCACACGCTGCATTTTCCTCACCTCCGCTGCGTCGAATCGGCAGCACCATCTCCACGCGCGTACCGCCCGATGGTGGGCACGAAATCTTCACACCGTATTCCACGCCATAGAGCAGGCGAATCCGACGGTCGATATTATAAAGCCCCGTATGCACGGAGCGGTTCTCCCCCTCCGCCATCATCGTCCGCAGACGATGCAGCGTTTCTGCATCCATCCCCAGCCCTCTGTCCTCAATGACGATATGCAGCTGCTCTGCCTCCATGGTCATCCGCGACACGATCTCTATATTCCCCTCTGCATCTGCACCATAGTGGATGGCATTTTCCACAACGGGCTGAAGAAGCAGCTTTGGAACGTGGCAAGTCTCTGCCCCTTCCTCCATCTCCTCGCGATAGGAAAACCGCGCCCCAAAACGCAGCCGCTGAATCTCAATATAGCGTTCCAGATGACAGAGATCCTCGGCGAGCGTCACCTGCCGCACACGATTGTCAATGCTGTAGCGCAGGAGTGTCGAAAGAGCAGAAATCATACGCACGGCATCGTCAGGGGCGAGCTTCGTCATGAACTTGATATTCTCGAGCGTGTTAAAGAGAAAGTGCGGATTGAACTGTGACTCAAGCTGGCGGAGTTCCGAGATAACCCCCGCGCGCGCCTCCTCCTCGTTCTCACGCATCAGGCGGACGAGACTCTCCGCCATGCGGTTATAGGCGGCGGCAATCTCCTCAAACTCATTATCTGAGCGGATCACAAGTCTCCTCTGCAGATCGCCGTGGCGCACCGCGCGAAACGCATCCACGATTTCGCTGACCGCCTGTGTCTTATCGCACGTCTCACGCCGCACACTGACGACAATCAGCGGCAGCATGAGCAAAAAGACGCCGAGAAGAATTGCCGCCCCCGTTGCAAATTGAGCGATTCGACTGCCGAGCGGAAAAAGCGCATAGATGGTAAATCCCCCGTCCAACACCTCAGATGCCGCATAATAGTGCTGCCCATCCACGCTGACCAGCCCCGTCCTACCGTCCAATGCGGGCACGATTTTTTGAAACGCACTGTCCCGCAGTGTGGGCATTGTGACAAATGGTGCACGTTCCGCGCGGTCGGTAATGACGATGTGTAACTTCTCCCCCGTCTGCAAATGCTGTCCCAGTTCCCGCGCGGGCAGGACAAAGACGGCATAGCCTTCGATTGTCGATGTAGCGTCCCCCGTGCTAGGAGCATAGCGAACTGCCTGCCCGACAACATAGTCCCAATCCTGCGCGCCGTTTGGGACAAACTCCGCTACGCTCCCCTCCTGTCGCTCCATGCGCGAGAGTACGCCCCAGTGCATTGACGGAGGCAGAAGATATGGCGGAACCTCTTGCTCTGTGGAAAAGAGAACGTGCCGCTCCACGTCTAGGAGGAAGAAATGCGGCTGTGAACCATAGCGGTTGAGCTGTGCGTAGATGCGCTCCATCGCGGCACTTCGCCCATTTCCGTCCGCATGGAATCCATCGAGTCCACCCGCTGCGATCGCTGCGGCACGCTCCTCATAGTCCTGCGTCAGCTCCGTAAAGATTGCCCCTGTCGCCCGTACCTCCTCCTCCGTGTGGGCGGCAACATTCCGTTGCCAGTATAACGCTGCCAGCAACAGACAGATCACCGTGATGAGCACGACGGGTACAATGGCATACAGAAGGAGTGCACTACGCACCTCATCTTGAAATTTCCGCACGCACTCCCTCCTCATACGGCATACGAACTAATTAAGGAAGCACTGATAAATTCAGCACCGCCGTCTTAGTACATCTTTTTCGCCCTGTCTATGCCCTAGAATCCTCCACATAGCCTCTGCTATGCGTCCGGTTTGTCTCCTTGACAGGACAAAAAAATCTGCACCAATCCGACGGACTTCATTTTATCAGCGATTCCTTAACATCCGACTCTATTATACCAAATTTGGGCAAAAACAAAAATACCGAGGTGTTGCGCCTCGGTATCTTTATCCTCACACAGCGTTTACTGGACGCTCGTAAAGATGTCCTTGAACTTGTCCAGCCACGACTTCTTATTCTTCTCGACAACCTGCTCATTATCATCGATGATCTTGATCTGATCCTTCGGCAGGAGGCCGACAGGCGGATCCACATCGTCACGCACGGAGCGGCGATGGAGCTGCGAGGCGATAATGCTCTGTGCCTCTTTGCTCGTAATGAAGTCGATGAACTTCTTCGCATTCTCCATGTGCTTTGCATTCTTGATGATATAGATGCCGTCCGGCTTTGAGATAACGCCTTCCTTCATGTAGACGAGCTTGACGGGAGCGCCGTCGGCGACGTATTTCGCGCCGCCCTCTTCAAAGGTCAGACCGACAGCGTACTCACCGTCAGCAACGCCCTTGTAGACGGCAGACGAACCGGAGAGGAGCTTGCCGTCCAGATTGCGGCAGAGCTTCTCCACATAGTCCCAGCCCTTGTCCGGGTCGCCGTTCCCCATCGCATAGAGCATATTGATGAGATGCTCATAGGAGGACGAGGACTTCGACGGATCGGCAAACGCGATCTTGCCCTTGAGCGCAGGGTTCAGCAGATCCTCATAGCCATCAACCTTCACATCGCCGATGAGGTTCGTATTGATCATGATAACGCTCGGAATATCCGTAAAGCGCGTCATCGGCCCCTCGGTGTTCTTGAACGCGGGCTGAATGTGATCCTCGTTCACCGAGGTATAGTTCTCAAAGAGCGCCGCCTTCGGCTTCATCGTATTGAGTGAGCCGCCCCAGAAAATATCCCCGAGAGGATTTGCCTTCTCGGACTCGACGCGCTTTAAGAGCTCGCCCGTACCGGCGGCGATGACCTCCACCTTTACACCGCTCTCTTTCTCAAACTCCTCGACAAGAGGGTTGATGAAGGCAAGCGGATGCGGGCAGTAGATGACGAGACTGTTGTCGTCCGCCTTTGCCGCCTGCTTCTCACCACCGCTCCCGCCGCCGCAGCCGCTGAGCGCGGTGCCGAGGACGAGGGATGCCGCAACGGCGGCAATCACCTTTTTGAATCGCATGAGATGACCTCCTTTGACAAAACTGCCAAACCTATAACATCATCGGGAACGTGCCCGAAAAAAACGCATTAGAGGGTAACGTCGCGGCTGCCCGACACGCGGAAGAAGATCAGCATCGCGGCGATCGTCGTGAGCGTCAGGATCGTCGAGAGTGCCGCTGCCGTACCGTAGCTGGCGCGAATAACCTCCGTGTAGATGGCGACCGACATGGTCTTGGTCGCGCCCGTGAAGAGGATGACCGAGGAGCTGAGCTCATTGATCGCCGTAATCCACGAGAGGATCGCGCCGCTCATGACACCCGGGAGCATCATCACCGCCGTCACCTTAAAGAAGGTTTTCAGCGGGGACGCACCAAGACTGATAGACGCCTCCTCGATGCTCGGACTGATCTGATAGAGAATCGCCGAACTTGAGCGCAGGGTATACGGGAGGCGACGGATCACGAGAGAGATGATGATGATGAGTGCCGTCCCCGAGAGGAGCAGCGGTTCTTCATTGAACGCGAGGAGCAGCGTGATACCGAGAACAGAGCCCGGGATGATGTACGGGAACATCGTCAGCGTATCGATGATGTCCGTGAGCAGGCTCTTGCGCCGCGTTGTCAGATAAGCGACCGTCATACCGAGGAAGACGATGATGAGGATGGCCGCCGTACTGTAAAGATAGGTGTTCGAGATCGCCGTCCCCAGACTACTGAAGATCGTCGTATAGCTCTCAAGTGAGTAGCCGCCCGTAAAGACCGCACCATTTGTCTCCAGGAATGAGGTGTAGACCACAACGAGCTGCGGGATGAGCGACAGTGCGACGAGCAGATAGATGGCGGCGTGCATCAGTACATTCCGTGCACCGTGCAGCTCTTTCACCGCAATCGGGCGCAGGGAGCTCATCGTAAACGACTTGCGGCTCACCACATACTTTTGCAGCAGGAAGATCGTCGAGGTGATGACGACCATGATCGCCGCCATCGCTGCCGCGAAATTCGCCTGATCACCGACCTCGTTGATGAACTCCGAGTAGATCATGACGGGCATGACGTTGAACCCCTCACCGATCAGCATCGGCGTACCGAAGTCCGCCATCGCATTCATGAACACCATGAGTGCCCCTGCGAGAATGGTCGGTGTGATGAGCGGTACAATGACCGTCGCCACTTTGCGGATACCGCTGCAGCCAAGACTCTCTGCCGCCTCCACCAAGGCCGCATCGATACTCTTCATCGCACCGGCGGCATAGAGGTAGATGAATGGATAGAGCTTCAACGTCAGCACGAGCAGAATGCCTGAAAAGCCGTAGATCGACGGGAACTCATAGTGGAACGTCGTCTGCAGCCACTGCGTCAGAATGCCGCTGCGCCCGCCGATGAGAATCCATGAGTACGCGCCGATGAAGGGCGGCGAGAGCAGCGAGATGATGATGCAGATCTCGAGTGCCGTCTTGCCACGCACACGGAAGAGTGTCATACAGTACGCGAGTGCCGTTCCGATTACGATGGCAAGCACCGTCACACAGGCCGTCACGCTGAAACTGTTGATCATCGACTGATAGTAATATTTTCGCTCGAAGAAATGTGTGAAGTGCTCAAGCGTGAACTCCCCCGTTACGGCATCCTGAAACGCCGAGATGAAGAGGGAAAAGAGCGGATAGATGAGGAAGAGTCCGAACACGGCAATCGACAGAGCCGTGATGCCCGTCCAGAAGTCGAGGCGCACGCCATGCTTACTCATAGTGCACCACATCCTTCAAAATATTGCGTGAGCCGTCTGCCGTGAAGACATTGACACGCTTTGCATTGGGGCGCAGACAGACCGTATCCCCAACCTCCAGCTGCTGCTCAGCATGGCCGAGATCCTGTGAGAACTCGATGGATGCCTGATGCGGCAGGATCATCTCATCGGCGAAGCCGAGGCTGTAGTTGATGTACTTGCCGAGGAACACCTTTGTGCGCACCTCACACGAGAGACCTTCGGACTGAATGGACAGTTCCTCGGGGCGCACGGAGACGACGACCTCCATTCCGTCCTCTGCCGCATCCTCGATCCCCTCCATGGGCATCTCCCAGCCATTGCGGAAGACGACGCTCGTCTTCTCTCCCGCCCGCTTCACCGTGGCGCGGAAGAGATTGGAGTGCCCGATGAAGGTCGAGACAAAGATGTTCCACGGGCGCTCGTAGATGGTCTGCGGACGCGCCGTCTGCTGGATCTCGCCCTTGTTCATGACAGCAATGCGGTCGGAGATCGAGAGTGCCTCCTCCTGATCATGGGTGACATAGACCGTCGTGATGCCAACCTGTTTCTGTACCGCGCGGATCGCGGAACGCATCTCCACGCGCAGCTTTGCATCGAGATTGGAAAGCGGTTCATCCATGAGCAGTACGCTCGGATGGATGACGATGGCACGGGCAAGTGCAACGCGCTGCTGCTGACCGCCCGAGAGACGTTCAGGAAGGCGATCCTGATAGTCCGTGATCTGTACCACGTCGAGGATTTTATCGACGCGCTCCTTCATCTCCGCCTTTGGCACCTTACGCAGCTTCAGCCCATATTCTACATTCTCCCGCACGGTGAGATGCGGGAAGATCGCATAGCTCTGGAACACCATGCCGATGTTGCGCTGATGCGCGGGAATGTCATTGATGCGCTTCTCGTTGAAGCAGATGTCGCCACCCTCGATGCTGTTGAATCCTGCGATCATGCGCAGGAGCGTCGTCTTGCCGCAGCCTGAGGGACCAAGCAGGGTAAAAAACTCTCCATTTCGGATATGCTCCGTGATCCCCGGGATAATGGTGAGATCACCGTATTTCTTGACGGCATTCTCGATCTCTATCGCTACGCTCATTTTCACTCCTCCAATCGGAAATACGCACGATCACACTATTATTTATTTAATTGTATGTATTATACAAATATTTGCGATAGAATAATATCCTTAAAACTGCAAAAATATCCGGAAAACTGAACATACAAAAACAGCCCATCCTCGCGAATGAGCTGCAGCGCATTGAGAACTATACTACCGTCCTCGATGGAACGATCCCCCGCCGCGGTACGTATTGACAACGCAGGTGAATACTTGTCCGCACGTCGGACACTGAATCACATGATCGATGATGTCGTCCACCCAACATCCATCTTTTTTCTCTTCTCCGAGAGGACAGGTTCCCTCCACGAGGATAAAGCCCTCGTCGGCGACCAATCGCTTCATCTGCTCAATCGTTCGCTCATACTGGCGCGGAGAGGAGAAATGAGGCACTTCCTCGACCTCTGAGCAATGTCCGCACACATTCATTCCTCCCAGTGAAATCTACTGCGTCAGGATAGCTTCTGCTGCCGCCATCACGCCGAGCGCTGCGTGCTCGAACGTCAGCCCGCCCTGCAGATAGATGCAATATGGCGCGCGCATGGGGCCATCGGCACTCAGTTCGATCGACGCCCCCTGCACGAATGTCCCTGCCGCCATGATGATCTGATCGGTATAGCCCGGCATATCCCACGGCTCCGGTGCGGCAAATGCATCGACCGGGGACATCGCCTGAATGGCACGTGCAAACGCCTTCATCCGCGCAGCATCCCCGAGCTCAATCGCCTGGATGATGTCGCCGCGCACCTCGTCAAAGCGTGGAAACGTACGGCAGCCAAGCCCCTCAAAGATACCAGCGGCAAAGACCGCTCCCTTGAGTGCCTGTGCCACAACATGTGGGGCAAGAAATAGCCCCTGAAAGAGGAGGCGATTCGAGATGAGACTCGCACCGAGTTCATCGCCCATCCCCGGTGCAGTGAGGCGGTAGGACGCCATCTCGACGAGGTCACCGCGCCCTGCGATATAGCCGCCCGTCGGGGCAAGTCCGCCGCCAGGATTCTTGATGAGAGACCCCGCCATGATGTCCACATCCGCGATTGCCGTCGGCTCCTCCGTCTCCACAAACTCGCCATAGCAGTTATCCACAAAGACAATGCAGTTGGGATTCGCCGCCTTGATGCGCGCGCTGACGGCACGGATATCTGCGATGCTGAGCGGCTGACGCTCACTGTAGCCGCGCGAACGCTGGACGAGTGCCACCTTCGTCTCGGGCGTCACGATGCGTGCGATACCGGCCAGATCCACGCGCCCATCACGCATGGGCAGTTCATCGTAGGAGACGCCGAACTCCTTCAGCGATCCACAGCTTTCATGTGCCCACCCGATCACCGTCTGCATCGTATCGTAGGGTGTGCCCGTGACGGAGACGAGGCGGTCGCCGGGACGGAGAATCCCGAACAACACCGTCGCGAGAGCGTGCGTCCCCGAGACGAACTGCGTCCGCACGAGAGCACGCTCCGCACCAAAGACGCGTGCATAGAGCTCATCCAGTTTCTCGCGCCCGAGATCGCTGTACGCATAGCCCGCACTCACGTTAAAATGCGCATCGGAGACACGGCATTCCCGCATCGCATCAAGCACCTTCTTCGTGTTCTCTTCCGCGACTGCATCCATGCGCTCAAACGCACTGCGCGCGCATGCCAGTACATCCGCCCGCAGGCTGCTCAGTTCATCTCTCTGCACAATGTCCTCCCGTTTCCATCATCCGCGATTTTCCTCCTGCTCACCCGCCCATTGCTCCGCTACAAGATGCAAGTAACGCACGAGATGCAGCTCCAGCCGCTGCTCCAGTTCCTCCAGATCGGACGCATCGAAGTCATAGCTCACATAGGGCATCCCTGCCACGTGATACTCACCGAAGAACTCATTGCGATAGCAGTTATAATAGATGCCGACGTCATTCCCCTTGGCAAAGTCCACATAGTCGATGATGAGGAATGAACCGTTCGTCAGCTGTGCCGGAGCCGCAGGTCGGACGAAGAGCGAAAATCCCTCCATCTCCTCGGCAAGAGCCGCGCCATACGCCCACGTACGGATCGCATCACACACGGGAGCAAGCTCCTGCGTCGCCAACGCCTCCGCATGCAGCTCCGCCGTCACACACGGCAGATTCCGTGTGAGCTCCCGCCCGAACGTCTCCAAATCCCCACAGACAAAGGAGGGCAGGGCAAAACTCACCACCCCAACCGCAACACGCACCTTGTAAGTCTTTGTGCCGTCGTCATAGAAGCCCACGATCGCACGGTGCTCTGCAGGCGCGTCATAGCGAAAGAAATCATACTGCCCCTCATGCTCCTGCCGCATCTTGGAGAGTGTAAACCCATCCAATTCCTTCGGCAGTGTATCGAGCACCGTCCATGCCGCAAGCGCTTCGTCTACTTCCTTCGTAAACTCCTCCGCCATCGTACGCGTCCGTTACTTTCCCGTACGACCGCGCTTCGTCATGGGGATTCCCTTGGCGCAGAGCGGGCAATGCTCGGGCGTATAGGTCTCCACATCCATCGTGAGGAGGGCGGTCGCAGGCACATCACCGAATGTCGCCTTGCCGCCGCTGCGATCAACGAGCATCGAGACCGCCACGGGGACAGCACCCGCCGCCTTCACCACGTCGATCACCTCTTTAATCGAGCCGCCCGTCGTCACGATGTCCTCGACAATCAGCACACGCTCGCCCTCACGCAGGGAGAAACCGCGGCGGAATGTCATCTTGCCGTCCACGCGCTCCGTGAAGATTGCACGGGTTCCGAGTGCCTTTCCCGTCTCATGCGCAAGCAGGATGCCGCCCGTCACGGGGCCAACGACCGTCTCAATCCGCGCATCCTTGAACTTCTCCGCCATCGCCTCACAGAGCTGCTGCGTATACTGCGGATGCTGCAGCACGTTAAACTTCTCCACATAGTGCGGGCTGTGCAGCCCCGACGTCAGCAGAAAATGCCCGTCCATAATCGCGCCCGTCTGAACCAGCAGTGCGCGCACCTCATCCTGCGTCATCATATCTCCTCCATCTCCTTCAAAACAGCCTCTGCGGCCGCACGCGGATCCTCCGCCGCATAGATGGCACGCCCCACCACGATCTGCGACGAACCGGCGCGAAGCGCCGCCGCCGGGGTCATCACCCTGCGCTGATCGTCATGCGCCGTACCGGCGGGACGAATTCCCGGTGTCACGATCCAAAAATCGCGGCCGCAGGCACGTCGAATCGCCTCCGCCTCCACGGGGGAGGCAACGACACCATCCAGTCCCGCCTCCTGCGCCAGCACTGCACGGCGCAGGACTGCATCCGCGACGGTTCCCGTATGACCGAGCCCCGTCCAGTCCTCCGCATCCATGCTCGTGAGCACCGTCACACCGATCAGCTTCGGACAGGGGACGCCCTCCTCCTCTGCCGCGCGGTGCAGTGCCTCTGCGGCTGTCCGCATCATGCGCAGACCGCCCGCCGTATGGACATTCAGAATGTCGGGACGCAGGCGCAGCAGAGAGCAGAGCCCGCCTGCTACAGTATTCGGTATATCGTGCAGCTTTAGATCGAGGAATACCTTCTTTCCCTCTCCTTTCAGCCATGTGACAACGTCACCGCCGAGCGCATAGAAGAGCTCCATGCCAACTTTGTAGTAGGAAACACGGTCCCCCAACTGTCCGACCAGTCTCTCTACAGCCTCGCGTGTATGGACATCCAGTGCAGCAATCAGTCGTTCATCAGCCATCATATCACTCCTCCACAATCTGCACCTGCTCATATCCCCTACGATCCTGCTCTCGTAAGAGGCGCACGTGCAGTCCTGTACGACAACGCAGGACAGGTTCGGCCTCAGCCGTCAGTGAGGAGAGGACAAGCTCCCCACACGCCCCATCCGCAGCAGAGCTCTGGCCTGCTGCATCGATGACCTCAGCAAAAAGCAGACGTCCATCGAGATGAATGCCCGTACCATCATCGTCGCTGCATCCAATCAGCACCCCCATCGAGGCACGTGTAAAGATGTGCGTATGACGCGCTCCCATGCGTGCCACCATCCGCTGCGTACGCTCCTGCGGACATGGGTGTGCACCGATGGAGATCAGCCGATAGAGTGCCATCCGATCCAATGTCTCTTCGAGCAGAGGAATATCCTGCTCCCATGCGATCACCGTATCGGGGACAACGGCATCCATGAGCCGCACAGCATCTGTCGCCGAGGCACAGGGGAGAACCGTCGCGCCGAGGCCGTCGAGCGCATATTGGAGATCGAGTGTGCGGCTGTCCGCAGCATTCCCGACGAGCAGCACCGTACTCGCACGGTGCACGCCGCAGGTGCGAAGCATATCTGTCGCTGCCTGCACCTGCCGCGCCACATCCCCCTGCGTATAGCAGTGCACCTGCCCGCCTACGCCAGCGGTATCCCACAGCACACTCACGCGCATAAGCCCCGATAAGGGCAGCGTAAGCATGAAAAAAGGGGCATTCGCCCCCTCCTCTGCCACGGCATCCAAAAACGGCAGCCGTGACATATCTGCGAAATCCTGCACGTCAGCATGGGTCACACCGGCGCGTGCGAACGCAGCACGGTATGCCGCTGACTTTTCCTCTGCCCACTTGACCTCGCGCAGGAGCAGCGCGCGCCGCTGTTCCTGCGTGAGCTGCGGTGCACCGCTCATGACTCGAGCGGCCGCTGATAGAAGAACGGCTGAAAGCTCGTATAGCCCATCTTGCGGAAGTTGAGAATCGACTCCGTCGCACCGACGAAGAGAATGCCGCCCGGCTTCAACGCCTCAAAGAAGTGGCGATAGAGCTGCTCCTTTGCCTCATCTGTGAAATAGATGACCACATTACGGCAGAGAATGAGATCGAAGCCCGTCTCGAACTTATCCTGCAGGAGATTGTGTCGCTTGAACTCGATCATGCTCTTGATTTCCTGCTTGACGGCATAGTGGTCACCGTCCACGACATCAAAGTACTTGCGGCGACGCTCGGGTGCCATGCTCTTGATCTCGTCCGCCGTATAGACGCCGCGCTTTGCCTTCGCCAGAATCTCGATATCGAGATCAGAGGCAAGGATACGGTGACGCGTCCCGGGCGTCATCTCCTTCATAATGATGGCAAGCGAGTACGGCTCCGCGCCGATGGAGCAGCCTGCGCTCCAAATATTGAGCTTCGACGAGCGTTTTAGGAGGTCAGGGATGACATCCGTCTCGAGTTTGCCGAATTTCTCCGGCGTGCGGAAGAACTCCGACACGTTGATCGTCAGATACTCGATAAACGCAGCAAAATCGTCCTTGTTCCCGCACACATGGTCAAAGTACTCGCTGCATTCCTTGTAGCCGGCGCGCGTGATCAGATTGTTGATACGGCGCTTCATCTGCGGTTCTTTGTAGAGATCCAGATCAATCTCCGTCTTTGCCTTGAGCTTCTGCTTGAAAAGCTCCCAATCGCGATCCTCCGACATAACGTCCTCCCGTTCTACCTCTCTCGATCTGCTCCCGTCCAAATTATTGTATCGTAAAGACGCGGCGCGACTGCTTCTCCGCCAGCTTCGGCAGGATCACATGAAGAATGCCCGCCTCATAGGAAACGGATGCATCCGCATCGTTTACATCGTCGATGAGGAAAGAGCGCTCAAAAGCCCCCGTCCTGCGCTCGTGGCAGAGATAGCGCGTCTCCGGAACATCGGCCGCACTGCGCTCCGCCTTGATCTTCAGCCGGCCGTCCTCACTGTACGACACCTCGATTGCATCCTTGGAGAAGCCCGGCAGCTCGGCAAAGATCTCGTACTGCGTCTCCGTATCAATCACATCGACACGAAACGGAAAGAGCACGCCGCCGACCTTGTCCAACGGATTGAAGGAATGTTCCATCACCGTATCCAACGCCTTGCTCAGCATCTCCTGCCCCTTCTCGGCATTCTCCTTCAAATTAAATGGCAATGGACGAAACATAACAGCCACCTCCGACCCTATAACGTACCAATCTACCGTATCATTATAGCAATAACCCGCCTTTTTTTCAATATGGCACATACGCATAAGAAAAGGGTTGTTCAACGAAAAACAGGAGCTTCGTCAAACAACCCTATAGAGGTTCCTCTTCCTCGTAAAACACTGATGCCATGTTATAAGAAACGTAGGTATACAAAAAAGGAGTGACATAACATCACTCCTTCAAGTCTCTATCGAGTTATGCGATCAGTCCGTCACCGTCTCGTCGCCCTCGGATGCGCTCTCCGCCGCATACTTCTTGACGTCAGCACTGTCTGCATCACGCTTTGCCTTCGTGATGGAGAGGGAGATGCGCTTGCGCTTCGTGTCGATACGGAGCACCTTGACCACAACGACGTCACCCGTGTGAACTGCCTCGTCCGCACGCTCGATGCGCTTCTCGGCGAGCTCGCCCATCGGGATCAGTCCATCAAAGCCCGGCTCGATTTCCATAAATGCACCGAAGTCGGTCAGCTTGATGATCTTGCCTTCGATGAAGTCGCCCTCTGCGTACTTCTCTGCCTTTTCGACCCACGGATCCGGAAGGGTATCCTTGACCGAGAGGGAAATGCGCTTCGCATCGCGATCCACGCTCTTTACGTAGACGTCGAGCTCCTGCCCAACCTCGAGCACCTCTGACGGATGCTTGACGCGATGCCACGCGAGATCAGAGATATGTGCCAGACCATCCACACCGCCGATGTCGATGAAGGCTCCGTAGTCCACGAGACGCTTGACCGTACCGCGTACGATCTGCTCCGGCTCGATGGCAGAGAACACAGCCTCTTCCTTCTCCGCGCGGTCACGCTCGAGCAGCTTACGGCGCGAAAGGACGAGACGGCGCTTCTGCACGTCGATCTCGATGATCTCCGCCTCAACCGTCTGGTCAACGTAGACCGAAAGATCCTTCACGAAGTGAAGCTCCATCTGGGAGGCAGGAATGAAGCCGCGCAGTCCCATGACGTAGGCGACAAGTCCACCCTTGACCTCTTTGGCGACCTTCGCCTCGACGGTCTCGCCCTTCTCCTTGATGACCTCGATGTCCTTCCATGCGGCCATCTTGTCAGCTTCGACCTTCGAGAGGCTGCCGCCGTTATCGCCGCCGAGAGACTTGATGTAGACATCAATCTCATCGCCGACCTTCACGACATCGCGTGCATCGTCCGGCGCAGGAACGGCAAGATCCCTCTTGGAGACAGGAATTTCCTGCTTGTAGCCAATATCCACATACGCCTCATCACGGGATACCTGGACAACAACCCCTTTGACCACGGTGCGCTCTTGGATATCGGGCATATCTTCCTGTTCCAAAAGTTCCTTCATGCTCTGCTCTGACACTGTTTAAAAACCTCCTTGATAATCCAGTCCGGTGTAGAAGCACCGGCTGTAATACCAATTTTATTAATATGATTCAACCAATCAGACTGCAGTTCATCTGCTGTCTCAATGTGATAGGTTCGACATTTTTCGCTGCACAGCTGCGCGAGTCGCATCGTATTTGCGCTGTTCTTCCCCCCGACGACAATCATTGCATCCACGTGCTCTGCCAGATCCATCGCCGCCGACTGACGCATATCCGTCGCCGTGCAGATCGTCCGCAGGATCTTGATGTCGCGCGACTTTTCCAGAAGGACAGACGCGATGCGCCGAAAGCGATCACTCGAAAACGTTGTCTGACAGACGACGCCGAGCTTCCCAAAAGTTGGCAGCGCCGCTGCCTCCTCCTCGCTCTCAATAATGTGTGCCCGCTGTGCTGTCCACTCGAAGATACTCTTGACCTCCGGGTGATTTTTTTCGCCGATGATGACAACGGTATAGCCCTCCTCCGAGAGCTGCTTTGCCGAAAGCTGCGCCTTCTTGACGTGCGGACAGGTTGCATCCACAAGATTCAGACCGCGCTGCTCCGCCTGTGCATACACCGACGGACCCACGCCATGCGAACGGATGATGACCGTCGTCCCATCCTGCATCTCGTCCAGTGTGCTGACCGTGCCGACGCCCTCCTCTTTCAGGCGTTCCACCATCTGCGGATTATGGATGATCGGACCGAGTGTACTGGATGTCCCATCGGGGGAAGCGTTCTCTCTGGCAATCTCAATGGCGCGTTTGACGCCATAACAAAAGCCGAGATGTTCCGCTAAAATAACCTCCATAGACCTCTCCAACACATACCGAAATACACGGCGACTCTTATCCCACTCACACAATCTGTTGAACAGTATAACACGGCTATCGCGGGCGTGCAAATAAATTTTTTCAATTCGCGCAAAAACTTTGGCGCGGGGTTTAGTTCCACGCGATCGTGGTGACGATTGCCTCCACGGCCTCAACGGGAACCGGCTCCTCAAAGGAGAGGGAGAAGGTATACCCGCCGCGCGACCAAAGGGCAAGATGCACCAGCCGCCCCGACCCCTTGACGCGGATGTACTGCCGTCCGGCCTGAACGACCTGGTTCACTTCGTACGCCGTGCTGTCACCGCTGATATCTGCATTCCCCGCCGCCATGCGGAAGAGGATCTCCTTGCCGTCGCTGTTGCGATAAAAGATTTCGGCGAGGCTTTTGTCGATTACGATAACATTCTTCTGTGCATAGCCCACAGGAAGGAGTGTCGGTGTGTAGACCGGCAGTCCTGCCACCGCCCATGCGTCACGGACGCTCGGATACTCCACGAGCGGCGACGGCATTCCGACCATCGGCTCTGCACTGACGGCCGTCGGCATTGCCTCTGCCGCTGTGGCCAACGCTGCACACGAAGCAATCAAACCAGCCATCATCAGACGTTTTACATCATTGTACTTCATCAAGATATCGTTCCTATTTCCGACTGCTTCAACTCTTTCTTCTTCGTCGCTGCGCCCGCGAGCATGGTACGGGCATTCGCAAGTGCCGCCCACGTAACATCATCGCCCGATGCCATGCGTGCGATCTCGCGGACGCGCTCCTTCTCACTGAGCGGCTCGACGCGCGTCACTGTCGCTCCGTCGACGACGGATTTTGCGATATAGAGATGCACATCCGCCATGCAGGCGATCTGCGGCAAATGCGTGATGCAGAGCACCTGCTTATACTGCGCGACGAACGCAATCCGCTCTGCGACCATCTGCGCAGTGCGCCCGCCGATCCCCGTGTCGATTTCATCAAACACCATGCTTGTCCCATCGGTATCCCGTGCCGCAACGATGGCCTTGATGGCGAGTGCAATGCGCGAGAGTTCACCGCCCGAGGCGATTTTCTCCAGAGGCTTTTCCGCCTCGCCGACATTTGCGGAAAACAGCATCGTGAGACGATCTGCACCATGGGTTGTATACTGCTCCTCCGGCGTGACAACAATGTGAAAACGTGCCTGCTTCATGCCAAGCCCCTGCAGCTCCCGTTCGATCTTCACGGAGAGCGCCGCACCGACCTTCTGCCGTTGTTTCGTCAGCTCCGCGGCGCATTGTTCCATGCGCTGCCGGAGCCTTGCAATCGCCGCATTCAGTTCCTCTATGTCCATATCATAGCGTTCAGCGGAGGAGATCTCTGTTCGCAGCGCTTCGAGGCGCGCTAGGACAGCAGAGATGCTTCCGCCGTATTTTTTCTTAAGGCGCTCGATCACATCCATGCGCAGCTGGATCTTGTCCAGCGAGGCGGGATCCGCGTCGATGCCCTCTAGGTAGTCCCGCACCTCATAGGATGCCTCCTGCAGGGAGATATACGCTTCCTCGATCATTGCCTGCGCCCCCGCAAGGCTCTCATCGTAGCGTGCAATCTCCTCCAGTGCGTGCGTGACGCGCGATAGTGCCGTCAGGACGGCAGCCCCCTCCTCCGTATCCTCACTGAGGAGATTGCTCGCCTCGGCAGCGTGCTCCACCAAGCGTTCCGCATGGGAGAGACGTCGAATCTCGATCTCGAGTTCCTCATCCTCTCCCTCTGTGAGTTCCGCCTCTGCGATTTCCTGCTCCTGCCAGCGGAGCATATCCAGACGCTCGGCGATCTCCGCATTTTCCTCCGTACGCATCTCACGCTCTTTCGTCCGCGCCTTCCAGGCCCGATAGACATCCTGATAGGCACATAGGCGCTCCGCGAGATCGGCATCACCGCCTTCAAGGAGGCTGCGCTGCGCTTCCTCGCGCAGGAGTGCCAAGTTCTCGTTCTGTCCATGGATATCCACGAGATGCGGCGCAAGTTTTTTGAGAAAGGTCAGCGTCACATGGGCACCGTTGACAAGAATGGAGCTTTTCCCCGCACGTGATACCTTGCGTACGATGATCAGCTCATCATCGTATTCGATCTCCTGTTCGGCGAGCAATGCGGACACGACAGAGTTTTCCTCGATGGAAAAAACAGCCTCCACACGCAGAAAATCACAGCCGCTGCGTATGACGTCGGCAAGGACACGCTGACCGAGGATTGTCCCCAGTGCACCAATCAGAATGGACTTGCCCGCACCGGTTTCACCCGTGAGGATGTTCAGCCCCGTGCCGAACTCGACGGTCACCTCTTCCAAAAGGGCAAAATTCTGAATCCGTAGGCTGTGCAGCACCACACATCCCTCCTTTTAGTGCATGAGTTTTTGAATACGTGCAACGATATCCGCCGCTGCCTCCTTCGGGCGGATGAGCACGAAAATATGGTCGTCGCCTGCAATCGTTCCGATGACTTCCGACCATGCCGACGCGTCGAGCGCGGATGCCACCGTTCCCGCTGCCCCTGGCGCAGTGCGCACGACGACGATGTTCTCACTGAAATCGCAGCTCTGCACATTGTCTTTGAAGACACGACGCATGCGTGCCTCGGAAAAACGCTGTCCCTCTTGCGGCGCGACAGCATAGCGATAGCGTCCGCCGCCTGCCGGTACCTTGATAAGCAGGAGTTCCTTGATGTCCCGCGAGATCGTCGCCTGCGTGACGTGCACATGGCGCGCACAGAGCGCTGCCGCAAGTGCCTCCTGTGTCTCGATGATTTCTTCACGGATGATCTGTTTGATGAGGTCGTGACGACGACGTTTCATTCCGCTCTCTCCTAGCAGTTTCTCCAGAGTTTTGTCCGCAGCGTCTGATAGTAGTCTTTGTCCTCAAATTTGATGATGCCCGCCCGCACGTCGGAACAGCGTACCGTCACGGTATCGTCAGGACGGATCGGCGTGGTCTCCTGCCCATCGATGGTGACGATGATGCTCTGGCGCGTATCGAGCAGATGGATGTGCACCACGTCCTCCTCGCGTATGACTAGCGGGCGGATGTTTAGCGTATGTGCGCAGATGGGCGTGAGCAGAATGCCGCGCACCATCGGGTTCATGATTGGCCCGCCCGCCGAAAGGGAGTAAGCCGTTGAGCCCGTCGGCGAGGCAACGATAAATCCGTCCGCCTTGCATGCAACCAGCGGTGTACTGTTCACCGTCAGCCCCAGCGTGATAACGCGCGCCACATCGCCCTTGGTCACCACAATGTCGTTGATCGCATAGCCAAGAAAATGCTCTTCTCCGCATGGATGCGTCACATAGCCCGCGAGCAGCGGCCGTTGCTCCACGCGGTAATCTCCCGCACAGAGCTGTCCCAGACGCCGTTCCAGCTCATTGAGCTCAATATCCGCCATAAAGCCGAGTGTCCCCAAATTGATGCCACAGACCGGCACGGGGTTCTCCGCGTAGCGTCGGCAGATGCCGAGCAGTGTACCGTCTCCGCCGAGACTCAAGGCAAAGTCGGCGGGCAGACGCTCGATGTCGTCTGCACCGCACTCCTCCATGCCGAACTCCGCCGCGCGCGCACGCGGCAGGATGATACGCGCGCCCCGTGCCGTAAGAAAGCTGCGGATGCGCAGGACAATATCCCGCATCTCCGGACGCTCGACATAGGGAAAAACTGCAACCGTCAACATAATCCGCTCCGCATCTCATCCATCCAGTGTACGATGTGCCTCTGCCACCACAGCGGCGATCTCCTCATCCGCGATAGCCGTACGTCCGCCCTGCATCCCCAGATAGAGGAGATACTCGATATTCCCCTTTGGTCCCTTGACCGGAGAAAAGGTCAGTCCGCGCGGAACAAAGCCCAGCCCCTCTGCGGTGGCAAGGACGCGTGCAATCACTTCCTCGTGCACTGCAGGGTCACGCACAACACCGTTCTTTCCGACGCGATCCTTTCCCGCCTCGAATTGCGGCTTGATGAGGGCGAGCACCTCTCCCTCCGGTGAGAGGAGCGTCCGCACAACGGGGAGCACCTTATCCAGCGAGATGAATGCCACATCGATCGAGGCAAAGTCCGGCGCATGATCCAGCATATCCGGCGTTACCTTGCGGATGTTCGTACGCTCCATGTTGATGACGCGTGCATCCGTGCGCAGTTTCCAGTCGAGCTGTCCATATCCCACATCAATCGCATAGACCTTGACCGCGCCATTCTGCAGCATACAGTCCGTAAATCCGCCCGTGGACGCACCGATGTCTGCCGCTGTCCGCCCCGCAAGGCAAATGCCGAACGCAGTGATCCCCTTTGCGAGCTTCAGTCCGCCGCGGCTGACATACGGAAGATCTTCTCCCACGACGCGCAGTACTGCATCAGCGGGAACGGTTGCGCCTGCTTTATCCACACGCTGCTCGTTGACGAGCACCTGTCCTGCCATAATGAGGCGCTTCGCGCGCTCACGGCTCGGTGCAAGCCCTTGTACGGTGAGCAGCACATCCAAACGCTCTTTCTTCAACGGCGCCCCCTACTGCTTCCGATACACGAGATAGGACACCAGTTCACGCAGAAAATCTGCCTCCGCGCCGAAATCACGGAGTGCCGCACACGCACCCTTCACCGTCTGTGCTGCAAGTTCCTGCGCCTCATCGAGCGAGGTCAGGGAGACATAGGTCGACTTGTGGTTTTTCTCATCGCTTCCAACGGGCTTACCGATGTCCTCTGCCGTCCCGACGACATCGAGAATGTCGTCCGTGATCTGAAAGGCAAGCCCGAACTGCTCCGCATACGTTGTAAGTGATGCAAGCTGTGCCTCGGACGCATTGCCAAGGATTGCGCCGCTGCGCAGCGCTGCACGAAAGAGTGCCCCCGTTTTGCCCATGTGGACACGGCGCATCTCCTCCATCGAGATGCGATGTTCCTCTGCACGCAGGTCGAGCACCTGACCGCCCACCATGCCCTCAGCACCGGCAGCACGACTGATCTCATCCACCACGCGCAGAAGTGTATCGGCGGATACATCCTGCTGGCGCAGGATGACCGTAAACGCGAGCGTTAGAAGTCCGTCACCTGCAAGGATGGCAATGCCGTCGCCAAAGACCTTGTGATTGGTCAATTTGCCGCGCCGATAGTCGTCGTTGTCCATCGCCGGGAGATCGTCGTGAATGAGGGAATACGTGTGAATCATCTCAAGTGCACACGCCACGGACAGGAACTTGGCGCCATCCGCTCCTACCGCATCCGCTGCCGCCATGAGGAGCACAGGTCGCAGACGTTTCCCGCCTGCCATCAGACTGTACGCCATCGCCTGCCGCAGCGTATCATCGAGCACATCCGTCCGATCCAGCTCCGCCTGCAGCGCACGCTCCACCAGCTCCTGCCGCGCCCGCCAACGTTCCTTCATCTCAGCCTCCGATCTTCAGCGGTTCTTGTGCAACGCCGTCCGCCGTCTCCCGCACGAGGAGATCCATCGTCTCCTCCGCGCGCCGCAGCGACGTGGCACAGAACTCCGAGAGCTTAATTCCTTCGGAGTACTTTGCCATGAGATCAGCAAGGGCCAAATCACCCGCCTCGATCTCAGCAACAATCTGCTCCAACGCCCCCAGTGCTTCCTCAAACGCCATCTCTTTTTTACGCGCCATTCTGCTGCTCCTTTGCCTGTTCTACGACGGCAGATATCTTGCCGTCCGCAAATGTAATGTTCACGCGGTCACCCGCCGTGACGTCCTTCACGCGGCTCACGGCACGCCCGTCCTTCTCCACAATGCTGAACCCACGATAGAGAACCCGTACGGGGTTGAGCAGCTCCAGTCGCTTCAGCACGAGCTCAAGACGATGCCGCGCTGCGACGCTCTGCTCCTTTGCCGCACGATGGAGCTCTGCCGTGGCACGGTCACTGCGCTGCATCAGCGGGGCGATCAACATGCGCGGATTGGTGCACCAAGGCCGCTGAACGAGCGTGCTCAGGCGCGCGACGGCGTGATCGATCTGTCGCTTCCGCCCCGCGTCAAGACGTGCACGCAGCCCCATGAGGAATCGCTCCATTTCCGCCGCATCAGGAACGGCAAACTCCGCCGCCTGCGAGGGTGTCGCCGCACGCCGATCGCTGACGAAATCCACAAGCGTCGTATCCGTCTCATGCCCCACGGCCGAAATCACGGGAATACGCGACCGATAGACGGCGCGGACGACGACCTCCTCATTAAACGCCCAGAGATCCTCTGCACTCCCGCCGCCGCGGCCAACGATCAGGACATCCACCGGATATTTCTCATTGAAAAACGCCACGGCATCCGCAATCTGCTCCGCCGCTCCTGCGCCCTGCACCAGAACGGGATGAAGGATGAGCTGCACACCCGGCCAGCGTCGCTTGGAGACATTGTGGATATCGCGCAGCACCGCTCCTGCCGACGACGTGACAATCCCAATGCGTCGCGGAAAGCGCGGCAGCGGCTGTTTATGTCCTTCATCAAAAAGCCCCTCGGCGGCGAGGCGATCGCGCATCTGCTCAAAGGCGAGGGCGAGCGCCCCCGCGCCCTCGGGTGTCAAGAAGCTGACATAGAGCTGATATGCTCCGTCACGCTCATAGACGGAGATATTGCCGCCCGCGATCACCTGCATCCCGTTCTCGGGTGCAAAGCGCAGATTTCGCGCATAGCCGTTGAACATGACGCACTTCATACTTGAGCCTGCATCTTTTAGGGTAAAGTAGGCATGTCCCGACGGATAGCGTTTATAGTTGGACACCTCGCCGCGTATCAAAAGATCCGACAGAATCGGCTCATGCTCAAACATCCCCTTGATATAGCGCGTTACATCACTGACACTGTGAACGGTCATAACCACCTCTCCCCCATGACGATAAAAAAAGAACCATTGCACCGACTGTGCAACGGATTCTTTTTCATCAGTTATCCCATTGATTTCTGCAACGCAGCAAGGATACCGTTTACATAGCGGCCCGCATCGTCCGACCCATATTTTTTTGCCAGCTCCACTGCTTCGTTAATGGCAATCGGAGGGTCAATGCGTTCCTCCTGATAGCACATCTCATAGTACGCCATGCGGATGAGATTGCGATCCACGGGCGCCATGCGATGGAGCTTCCACTCCTTCGCCATGCGCTCAATCGCCGCATCGATCTCCGGCTGAACGGAGCACGTACCCTGCACGAGCCCGTTTGCATAGGCAAGATCCTTCTCCGTCAACCCGTCCACAGCGTCGCTGGCAAGATCCCCTGCCGCGACAGTCGGCGGACGATCCTGATCGAACTCCCGCTGAAAAAGTGTCAAAAGCGCCGCCTCACGCGCGTGTCTGCGGCTCATGACATCCTCCGAAAGAGATTCCGCAGTCCCGACAGATCAATGATCTCTGACCAATGTCGATGCTCTGACTGCAATCCAATATACATGCCGATACCGGCACAGAGAATCACAAAGACAATATTCCAAAAACCAAACAGCAGGACACAGACGCCGAACAGGGTTCCGAGCACCAGTCCGCCTGTCCGTCCGCGATGGTACATCCACTGTTCCTGCAGGAGCTGCAGCAGATATTCTTTCATGCGCACCTCCCACTACGCCACAGAGCGTTTTGCCGCACCGGACGCGCCGATCTCCGTCACACTGATCTTGACCGGCACCTCGGCTACACCGAGGACCTCATGAATATGCTGCTGCACACTCTGCGTCAGCTGCTCCGTCACCTGTCCCAATGCTGCGTGATCCGCAATGCTGATCTTCAGCTCAATATGCATGGGCGGATCTGCGCTGTCCTTCCGCTGCTCATGCACCACAATGACTGCCGCTGCCTCACGCACTTCCTGCATAGCCAGCGTGGTACGCTCGACGATGCCCTGCACGGCAGGGAGTGCTACCTGAACGGAACCGGCCGGTGTCTCGATCACCATAAACTCCCCGTCCGTACGTGTAGAAGATGAGAAACGCGAAAACACCGCAAAGAAGAACTTTAGGCTGAACAGAAAATACACCGCACAGCCTATAAGGAGTTCCTGACGGGACAGTGCATAGCGCAGTTCATTCAGCCAGATACTCTCCGGCAGGATACGCAGTACTGCCGCTGCGACGGCAACGGCGAGTGCCATGCCGAGAATCGCATACGGCAGGAGAAGCAGACGGTTAAGAATCCCCATGGTTCATAGCCCCCGACTGCACTTAGTGTACACGCGACTCCTCGACCTTCGGCTCCTCCTCAGGGAATCCGACGCCCTGCACATGCACGTTCACCTCGACCACAGACAGCCCCGTCATCGTCTCGATGGCGCGCTTGACATTCTCCTGCGCCGCAAGGGCAACTTCAGGAATGCGGATGCCATACTTGACGATGATGTAGAGATCAACCGCAGCCTCTTTCTCACCGACTTCGACCTTGACCCCCTTGGAGAAATTCTTACGCCCCAGGATCTCAGCGATGCCGCCGGCGATACCACCGCTCATGCCCGCAATTCCATCGACTTCCGTCGTGGCAAGCCCCGCGATAATGCTGACGACCTCATCGGCAACGCGAATCGTCCCAAGGCCTGTTTCCTTCTTTACAACATCCTTCTCATTGTCCATGTTCATACCCTCCAAATTTAATATGATTATACTCAGGCGCGCTCGATGTAGCTGCCCGTGCGCGTATCAATGCGCAGAACATCTCCCTCGTTGATGAAGAGGGGCACACGCACCTCATAACCGGTCTCAACCTTTGCCATCTTCGTCGCGCCCGTCGCCGTATTTCCCTTGACACTCGGCTCGCACTCGACGACCTTCAGATTGACGGAGTTCGGCAGCTGGATGCCAATGATGCGCCCCTTGAACTGCTGCACCGCCACCTCCATGTTCTCCATGAGGTAGTTCAGCGCATCGCCCAGCTGTTCGCGCGTCAGCTCCGTCTGCTCATAGGTCTCCGTGTTCATGAACGTATAGACGCCGTCCGCCTCATAGAGGTACTGCATGGTATGCGTCTCGAGATGCGCCGCAGGCATCTTCTCGTTCGGATTGAACGTGCGCTCCACCACAGCACCGGTCTCGACGTTCTTGATCTTCGTACGGACGAACGCGGCACCCTTTCCCGGTTTCACGTGCTGAAAATCAACAATCTGCCAGACACCCCCATCGTACTCAATGGTCAGGCCTGTGCGGAAATCGGTGCTGTTAATCATATTGTTCGTTCCTCCATATCTGTTATACCTTTACACATTATAGCGGGTTTATATACATATTTCAATAAATTCTTTTGGCGCGTGCGTCAGCGGCTCCGCTCCGTCATGTGTGATGAGCACCGTGTCCTCGATGCGGATTCCGCCCCAGCCCGGAATATAGATTCCCGGCTCATCGGTAATCAGCATATTCTCCTGCAGTGCGACAGGACAGGACTTCGAAAGGCGCGGCTCCTCGTGGATCTCAAGCCCAAGGCTATGCCCGAGCCCATGTCCAAAATACTGTGCAAGATTCTTCTCAGCGAGAGCATCGCGTGCCACGCGGTCTGCCTCGATCCCTGTGACTCCGGGATGCAGTGCCGCGAGTGCACGCTCCTGCGCCATGAGCACGGCATCATAGCGCTCGCGCTGATGCGCGTCTACCCGTCCGACACAGATGGTCCGCGTGATGTCCGAACAGTAGCCCTCATAGACCGCGCCAAAGTCCATCGTCACGAGCTCGCCGCGTGCGATCTCCTTCGTACTTGCCACGCCGTGCGGCAGACTGCCCCGCACCCCCGAAGCGACAATCGTCGTAAAGGCAGGGCGCTCCGAGCCCTTGCGCCGCATGAAGAACTCCATCTCAGCGGCCACCTCGCACTCCATCATGCCGGGGCGAATGACGGTGATGATGTGTGCGAATGCCGCATCGGCAATCGCACAGGCACGGCGAATGGCGGCAATCTCATCCGCATCCTTGATCATGCGCAGTGCATCAAGGGAGAGCGACGTGTCAAAGGAGATCTCTCCCAGCATAGATTTCAGCTGTTCATACCGATCACAGGTCAGTGCACCGCCCTCAAAGCCAAGCGCAAGAATCCCAATATCCTGCGCGGCCTCTGCAATCTTTTTGCTCAGCCCCTCATGCTGTTCGACGACATCATAGCTTGGTGCCTGCAACTGCGCCTGCTCCGTATAGCGATTGTCTGTCATGAGAAGAAGCCGCTCGGGGGTTATAAGGAGTGCCGTGGAGTCACCGCGAAAACCGCTAAAATAATGGACACTCTCCTCTTTCGTGACAAGCACCCCGTCCAGAACCTTCTCTGCCATGAGCGCACGCAGTCGCGCGACTCGTCTCTCAATCTCCATTGTATCCCTCCATGCGGCAGATGATTGCCTCAAGTGCCGCCATATAGCTCTCCGCCCCCAGCCCTGCAACCTGCCCCCAAACGACCGGCGCAATCATCGAGTGATGCCGAAACTCCTCGCGCTGATGGATATTCGAGAGGTGTACCTCGATGACGGGAACCTCAGCGGCAGAAATGGCGTCGCGGATGGCAATACTGTAATGCGTGAAGGCAGCGGCATTCAGGATAATGTAGTCCGTGTTCCCGCGCGCTGCCTGAATGGCATCCACCAAGACGCCCTCGTGATTCGACTGCAGAAATGTGATGGCAAGGCCTGCACGCTCCGCACGACGGCGCAGGCGTTCGTTGATGTCGGCGAGCGTCAGCGCGCCGTAAATCTCAGGCTCACGTGTCCCGAGCATATTGAGGTTCGGCCCATTCAGCACCAATATTTTTCCCATCATACTCCTCTAATAGCGCACGTCAAAGCTGCGCTCCCCCTCAAGCAGAGCGCGTTCCTCGACCGTGAGATGATTCACGTGGATAAACATATTTCCTGCACGCATGGCGTCAAATGCCGCCTCGACGGCATCCGCTGCGCCCTGCAGTTCCATTGTTACCGTGCCGTCCGACATATTCTTGACCCACCCCGTGATGTCACGCATCACCGCCTGCTGGCGGACAAACATGCGAAAGCCCACGCCCTGCACACGCCCTTCGGCACATGCAAAGCGGCGAATCACCGTGCTCATGATCCATCCCCCTTTTTCATTGGCACATCGCGGCGCAGGATGCTGTATGGCTCTGCCGGACGCACCAGCCGAATGCGCACGATCTGCTGCGGGTGCGGTGCGGCGTCGATTGGCGTCCCCTCCTCATCCCACATGGCATCGAGAATTTGGCGAAAGGACGACCCCTTCGGCTGAAAGATCTCAATCTCCTGACCGACGCGCATGTGATTACGCTGCTCCACCTCTGCCACCCCTGTCGTGGGATCATAGGCACGCACCAGCCCGACGAACTCCGAGTTCTGCTCATAGGACGAAGACCCATAGATCTGATCCTCTGCCGTCGTCTTTCCGAAGAAAAAGCCTGTCGTGTACGCACGGTGGGATACCTTGTTCAATTCCTCCAGCCACGATGCTTCGACATGGTAGGGCTGCTCTGACAGGCAGGCATCCAGCGCCATGCGATACGCCTTCACAACGCTCGCCACATAGTGAACGCTCTTCATGCGTCCCTCGATCTTCAGGCTGTCCACACCGCATGCGACGACCTCGTCCAGATACGTGAGCAGGCACAGGTCTTTCGAGTTCATGATATAGGTGCCGCGCTCATCCTCGGCGATGGGATAGTACTCTCCGGGACGGGATTCCTCGACCAGTGCATACTTCCATCGGCAGGACTGGGCACAGCTTCCGCGGTTCGCATCGCGCCCCGTGAAGTAACTGCTGAGCAGACATCGTCCGGAATAGGAGATGCACATCGCACCGTGCACGAACAGCTCCAGCTCCACGTCCGTTGCCCGCCGAATCTCCCGTATCTCCGCCGCCGAGAGCTCGCGTGCGAGCACGACGCGCGCCGCGCCAAGCTCCTGCCACGCGCGCACTGTGCGCCAGTTGACATTGTTCGCCTGTGTGCTGACATGGATGGGAAGTCCGGGGGCCGCCTCGCGTGCACACATAAAGACACCGAGGTCGGCAACGAGGACGGCATCTGCCCCTGCCTCCTTAAGAAAGCGCAGATAGTCCGGCAGTGACACCAGATCCTCATTGTGCGGGAACACATTGACCGTCACATAGATCTTCTTTCCCATCCCATGAGCAAGGCGAACGGCCGCTGCAATCTCGTCCTCTGTAAAGTTTCCGCCAAAGGCACGCAGGCCGAACTGCCGTCCGCCGAGATACGCCGCATCCGCACCATAGCG
Source organism: Selenomonas sp. oral taxon 478 (assembly GCF_001189555.1). Taxonomy (NCBI): domain Bacteria; kingdom Bacillati; phylum Bacillota; class Negativicutes; order Selenomonadales; family Selenomonadaceae; genus Selenomonas; species Selenomonas sp. oral taxon 478. The sequence continues at coordinate 2,268,371 of NZ_CP012071.1, forward strand.
GAGCGCCGCCTCCAGTTTCTCCATCGTCCCCGCAGGGGCAAGGAGCTCAGGTCTGCGCGTCATCGGAGCACCTTCACTGCATCAGCGCACCTGATCGACAAGGGCGAGGTGATCCGCATAATTCGTTGCATAGTAATTCTTTCCATTCCGATCCGCCACGAAATACAGATAGTTCGTATGTGCGGGATGCAGCACGGCCATCAGCGACGCTGTACCGGGGCTTGCAATCGGTCCTGGCGGCAGGCCGACATTCTGATAGGTATTATAGGGCGACGCGACCTCCGTGTCGCTGTAGAGAAGATCCTCCTTCGGCTCATCGAGCAGATACTGCACCGTCGGGTCAGCCTGCAGCGGCATACCAAGGCGCAGACGCTTCAAAAAGATCTGTGCGATGATCGGGCGATCCTCATCATGATACGCCTCCTTCTCCACGAGGGACGCGAGCGTCACGAGTTCATAGATTGAGAGGTGCATCTCCTTGGCGCGGTCTCGCATCTCCTTCGTCAGGCGATGATCGAAATTCTCCGCCATCATCGTCATGATCGAGTCGGCATCGAACGAATCGCTCAGCTCATAGGTGTCGGGGAAAAGGAATCCCTCCGCCGCATAGCGTACATTCTCATGCTGTTCCATATAGGGGTAGGGGCGAAAGGTCTTGGCTCGCTCCATAAAGTCATCCGCGCGCACGAGCCCTTCCTTTTCCAGCCGCTCGGCGATCTCCTTCACACCGAACCCCTCGGGAATCACGAAACGGATCGTGACGGTATTGCCATAGACGAGTTTTTCCAGCGCATCACGCGGCGTCATCCCGGTCTGCATGGCGAACGTACCAGTCTTGACCTTGTTTTCAAGTCCGTTCAGCTTCGCCGTCCACCAGAACTTCATCTCGCTGTCGATCACACCGCGTTCGTGCAGTTCCTTGCCGATGCTGCTGACACTCATCCCGGGGCGTACGGTAAAGTATACAGGCGTCCCCTCATTGGTGGGCGAGGCGGACGGCGACGCAATCAAAAACACAAAAACAAGGAAGAGGAGGGCGACCGCAGCCGCCCCGCCGAATATCATTCTCTTTTGCTTTGGGGTTCCCTTTCCGCGGTAAACCGCCCGCAGAGCCTCCTGCCATTCGGCGTGCTCCAGAAAGTCGCGTGTCTTCTGCCACAACTCCTGCAATGACTCCCGCAACAAAATCCATCCTCTCTTGTCTCAGTGTCGTAGGCCCACGCAGTCTCCTGCTCCACAGAACATCATGGTCCGCTGATGCGGCGGCGATCTGCGAGTCCCTTATTCTTCCTCCTGCTCTGCAAGATGCTCATAGGCGCGGCAGACCGCCTCGAACTCCTCGTCCGTCGGATCTGTGTAGATGTCCTCGCCGCTCTCATCCACGATGATCTTGGCAATCGTCGCCTCGTCCTCATCGTCGCTGTCTTCAAGTGCTCCATCCGCATCCATGTGGAGTGCCACGAGCACGGCAAATCGCTCCGTTCCGAGCGGCACGATCATCTCCTCGCGATAGTAGTGTTCCACTCCCTCCTCATCGGAGATAACGACAATAACGTCCTCGTCGTGAAGTTCTTCCTGCTCAGTCATCTTCTCTGCTCCTTCAATCAAGGAAGCCCGGATAAATACTGTGTGCGTCTCCCGGCGCATCTTTTATCCGTGATTTCCCATATTCTGTCGATCCAAAAATCCCTGTAAAATATAGACCGCCGCCATCTTATCGATCACCTTGCGGCGTTTTTTGCGTGAGACATCTCCGGCAATGAGCGCGCGCGAGGCGGCGACGGTCGAGAGGCGCTCATCCCAGTAGTGTACCTCCGTCCTCGGAAAGTGCTCCTCCACCTCCGCCATAAAGGCACGCACAATGCTGCAGCGCTCGCCCTCATCGCCGTTCATGTGCTTTGGCAGACCGGCCACGAGCGCATCGACCTCATACTCCTGCATGAGCTGTCCGAGGCGGGCAATGTCTGCCTCGAGTGTCGTGCGCCGCACTGTCTCAACGCCCTGCGCCGTCAGCCCGAGAAGGTCACTGACCGCAACCCCGATCGTTGCATCACCGAGATCGAGTGACATATAGCGTTTCATTTCTCGTGTTCCAGATAGAAGCGCACGAGCTCATCGAGCAGATCGTCCCGCTCAAGACTCCGTATCTTGCTCCGCGCGTCGCGGTGACTCGTCACATACGCGGGATCACCGGACAGCAAATAGCCGACCAGCTGGTTGATCGGGTTATACCCTTTCTCCCGCATCGCCGCACTCACATCCCGTATGACGACATCTGCCTTTGGCTTATCCTCCCCGAAGGAGAACATCATGGTTTTCTGTTCGTCCATTACCTTACCTCACTATGGAAATAGTCACAGCTTCCCTTGCTTGATCGCATCCAGTGCCGCGTGCAGCGATGGATAAATCCCCGTGCAGATTCCCCGCATCTCCTCTGTCGGCGGCAATGTGTCGGGAATCATCACCGCCACACAGCCCGCTGTCGATGCACCGCGCAGCCCATTGTAGCCATCCTCAAAGACATAGCAGTCCGCCGGTGCGATCTGGATTGCCGCGGCCGCGCGCAGAAAAATATCAGGGGCGGGTTTCCCACGCTCGACCATATCCCCGCCGACAATGGCATCAAAGTACTCTCTCAGGCCGCTCTGCGCGAGATTTTTCTCGATCTGCGTCACCGTCGAACTGCTTGCCGTTGCGATACGGACGCCATGCGCACGAAAATAATGGAGCAGCTCACGCGCCCCCGGCATGATCGGCAAGTTCTTCGCTGCCTCATCACGAACGTACTCCGCCACACGGCGCGAATAGGCGTAGGCATCCACCATTGGATAGAAGGAATGCACCACCGCCGCCATCGTCTCCCCACTCGTGCCGCAGCATGCCTTGCCCAGTTCCGGGCTGCGCGGCACACCAAATTCATCGGCGACGACCAGCCATCCATGCTGATACATCTTCTCCGTATCAAAGAGCAGCCCATCCATATCAAAGATTGCGCCTTGCTGCATTTCTCCTCCGCCATACCGCAGAAATGAATCCGCACCGGATCAGCCAAATGTCATTTCGTTTGTACTTCCCCAAAATTCTATGGTTGATATTACCACAAAATGTGAAAAAAGAAAAGGCGCACCCGTTGTGCGTCTTTTCCGATCTTTGTCAATCTCGTCCGAGTTTGTCGCGCAGGATTACATCGTGTGCACCGCCTTCGACGATACTGGTCGAGGAAACGAGGGTGAGCTTTGCCTTGTCGCGGAACTCCGGCAGGCTGAGCGCACCGCAGTTGCACATTGTGGAGCGGATCTTGGAGAGCGTTGTCTGCACGTTCTCCTTCAGCGGTCCTGCATAGGGGACGTAGGAATCAACCCCCTCCTCAAAGGAGAGCTTCTTGCTCCCACCGAGATCATAACGCTGCCAGTTGCGCGCACGGTTCGAGCCCTCGCCCCAATATTCCTTATAGTAGGTGCCGTTCACCATGACACGGTCCGTCGGGCTCTCATCGAAGCGCGAGAAGTAACGTCCAAGCATGAGGAAATCCGCGCCCATGGCAAGTGCAAGTGTCATGTGATAGTCGTAGACGATACCTCCGTCAGAGCAGATGGGGATGTAGACCCCCGTCTCCTTGTAGTATTTGTCACGCTCGGCACACACATCGATGAGTGCCGTGGCCTGTCCGCGTCCGATGCCCTTCGTCTCGCGCGTAATGCAGATGGAGCCGCCGCCAATGCCGACCTTGATGAAGTCCGCCCCCGCATTCGCGAGGAAACGGAAGCCCTCACCGTCCACAACGTTGCCTGCACCGACCTTGACCGTATCACCGAACTCCTCACGGATGTGTTGGATCGTCATGCGCTGCCACTCAGAGAACCCCTCCGAGGAGTCGATGCAGAGGACATCGACGCCCGCGTCGATGAGCGCAGGAACGCGCTCTGTATAGTCGCGCGTATTGATACCCGCACCGACGATGTAGCTCTTGTTGTCGTCGGTCAGCTCCAATTCATTTTCCTTGTTGTCCGTGTAGTCCTTGCGAAATACCATGTAGCGCAGACGCTGATTCTTGTCAATGAGCGGCAGCATGTTGAGCTTGTGCTCCCAGATGAGATCGTTGGCGAGCGTCAGCGAGGTCGCATCCGCATCCGCCCAGACGAGCTTCTCGAACGGCGTCATGAACGTATGCACCTTCGTATCGAGCGACATACGGGAAACACGGTAGTCACGGCTCGTCACAATGCCGACGAGCTTGCCGTTCGCGGAGCCGTCCTCCGTGACCGCCATAGTCGAATGTCCCGTCTTAGCGAGAAGATCGAGCACCCCACCGAGTGTCGTGTCAGGACTGATGTTCGAGTCACTGCTGACAAAGCCCGATTTATAGTTCTTCACACGCGAGACCATCGCCGCCTCTGCCTCGATGGACTGCGAGCCATAGATGAACGATATGCCGCCCTGCTTGGCGAGGGCAATCGCCATGGTATCGTTGGAGACCGCCTGCATGATCGCCGAAGTCAGCGGGATATTCATCGTAAGCGCCGGCTTTTCATCACGGCGAAACTTGACGAGCGGCGTACACAGGGAAACATTCGCGGGGAAGCATTCCGCCGAGGAGTAGCCAGGTATGAGCAGATACTCTCCGAACGTATGCGACGGTTCAGTGTAATAATGCGCCAAGGGAACCCATCCTTTCCACTTTTCGAAGGAAGTACCGAGAAACTTCACCCATTTATCAGTGCTTCCTTAAATTTTTCTGTTAAATATACGCGCTTCCACGCGCTGTGTCAACCAATAAATCAGTATGAGAAATATAGGTGTATGGATAAAAACTCCCTAAGAGTTTTACGTTCTCTTAGGGAGTTTTCGGAAGCCATAATGGCTGATCTTCAAATGGTGCCGAAGGCCGGGGTCGAACCGGCACGCTGCTCACACAGCGGCAGATTTTGAGTCTGCTGCGTCTGCCAATTCCGCCACTTCGGCTTGGGGGAAATACGAGATGTATTATAGCATTCCGCACGGTCTCTTGTCAAATATCAGCGCAGGCGCGGCTCGATCTTCCGGATGAGATCCATGTCTGCCGCAAACCACGGGACACTGTAGAGATCGGCGCGCCCGAGCCACCGCCCCTCAGAGTGGACACGCAGCTGCGGCTCTCCCGCTGCGAGTCGGCAGAGGTAGAGGCGCATGTTCATGTGGTACTCCGGATAATCGTGGTCAACCGTGCCGAGGAGTTCCTCCACTGTGACCATAACGCCGAGCTCCTCCTGCATCTCACGCACAAGTGCCGCCGCATCCGTCTCCCCCGGCTCAACCTTTCCGCCCGCGAATTCCCACGTGCCCGCATACGCGCCATAGGAGCGGCATGCGCCAAACACCTTCCCGTCACGCAGGATCGCTCCTGCGACGACATCGATGTGCTTTCGCTCCTCCATGCCCTACTCCTTCTCGCTCTTATTGCGCCGCAGAAACAGCTGCATCAGCTGTGCACGCGGGTCGCATCCATGCGCGACGATCTCATATACCGTCGTGCAGATGGGCAGCTCAACACGATACTCCGCGGCAAGAGCCATCAATGCCTCAGCGGTGTAGACACCCTCGGCGATCTTATGAAAGTCGCCTGCCGTACCGCGCACAACAGCCTCCCCATAGCGGCGGTTGTTGCTGTGCGGAGAAAAGAGCGTTGCCTCGTAGTCACCAAGATGCGACAGCCCGTAGATGGTGTCCCCATCGCCACCCATCGCATGCACCAAACGCGAGAGCTCACGCGCACCGCGCGCCATAAGTGCCCCCTTCAGGCTGCCGTAGGAAAAGCCGTCGAGCATCCCCGCCGCGAGCCCTACCACATTCTTCGCCGCTGCGCCGACCTCTGTGCCGAGGAGATCATCCCCATAATAGAAGCGGATGAGTGGACTGCCAAGCACGTCCACCAGATCGTGCAGCACTGCCCGCTCCTCCCCTGCGAGCACCATGCAGTTCGGAATGCCGCGCACAAAGTCCTGCACATGCCCAGGGCCAACCCAGACGACGGGCTGTATGTCTGCGCCGAGCTCTTCCTTGACCACGGTGGTCAGACGCTTTCCCGTGCCGATCTCAAGCCCTTTCATACAGAGGATCATCCGCTTGGTGCGGAGCTCCTCCATAAGGCCGTGTGCGCATACATCGTGCAGGAAGGCACGCAGTGCCTGTGCATGGATGGAGATGATAACGATCTCCGCCGTCTGCAGCGCCGCTGCGAGATCATCCGTCAGATGAACCTCTGGTGGGAGAGTCAGAAACTCATTCGTCCGTGTCTTCTCCAGTGCCGCGAGATGTTCTGACCCGCTGCGCCCCCACAGCGTCACCGCATGACCGACACGCTGGGCATACCATGCGTGAAACGAGCCCCAACGCCCACATCCGAGAACCGTAACCCTCATGACGACACCTCCACCGCTGCACCCGTCAGTACACGTACGACAACCCCCGCCATAATCATCCCCGCCACAGGCGGTACAAAGGACACACTGCCCGGTGCCAGATGCCGTCCCGGTGCCGGCGCACAGATGCCCGCGGCGGGACGCTTCGGACGCTCGCGCGAGCAGACGACCGTGAGACGCCGCACGCCGCGTTCCTTCAGTTTTTTCCGCAGAATACGTGCCAATGGATCACCCTTAGTGCGATAGATGTCCATCACCTCAAAGAGCGTGGGGTCAAGTTTGTTGGCCGCTCCCATACTCGCAATCAGCGGTATATTCCTCACCTGACACTGCACGGCAAGATCCACCTTCGCCGTCACCGTATCCACTGCATCCACGGCATAGTCATAATGCGTCTCAAAAAAGGAACCCGCCTCCTCAGGCAGATAAAACGCACGAATTTCGCGTACCTCACAATGGGGATTGATCGCTCGGATGCGCTCTGCCATGACCGTGGTCTTAGCTTTTCCCACCGTCTCGGTGAGTGCGTGAATCTGGCGGTTGATATTCGTCACGTCGATCGTATCGTGGTCGATGAGTGTCAGACTGCCTACACCGGCGCGCGCCAACGCCTCTGCCGTGAATGAGCCGACCCCGCCGACGCCGAACACAGCCACCGAGCTTGCTGCAAGGCGTGCAAGTCCTGCGTCGCCAAGCAGCATCTCTGTCCGCGCAAAGCGCTGATCCTCCATCATTCCCTCCCCATTCTACATCGAAAAAGCTGCCGCAACTGAGCGGCAGCTTGAAAGAATCAACCAACGGTCATTACTTTACCACGAGAACAGGACACTTGGACTGCTCGACCACATACTGGCTGACGCTGCCCAGCAGAACCCCCTTGACGACCCCAAGGCCGCGGCTGCCCATGACGATGAGATCGATGTCGTTCGTCTCTGCAAAATCGAGCACGACGACAGCGGGCGACCCCGTATCCGAGAACGACTCCTTCTCGATTCCCTCGGGCACCATCTCCATCGCGCGGTCGAGGACGACATTCCCCGCCTTTGTCACAGAGTCGAGAATCGCATCCGACAGGACGGCATTGATCGCGAGCTGGTTGATGTTTGCGACATAGAGAAAATTCAGCTTTGCACCGCAGATCTTCGCCAGCGTCACCGCCTGCTCAATCGCACGATCTGCTCCCTCGGAACCATCGACAGGAACCAAAATATTCTTCATCATGGAAGTACCTCCTCACTGTTCCTATACTTCAATCATTTCCCGCCACGAGGACACATGCATGTGCACGCTCCAAGACAGTCTGCATCACACTCCCGAGCAGCAGACCGCTCACGCGTGAATGCTTGCGCCCGCTGATGGCAACCAGACGAATGCCCATCACGTCGATAAAGCGCAGGATCTCCTCCGCCGGCATCCCCGCACGATGATGACATGCACGGGCGACCTCCTGCGGAAGCAGGGACTCCGCCACGGTAAAAATCTCCTGCGCCTCTTCTGCCGCAGGGCGTACAATACTCGCGGGAAGCCACGACGCATCCCCCTCGTCCGTGCTCTCGTCAAACGGGGAAACATAGAGGAAATCAACGGATGCCTCCATGAGACGCGCAAGCTCTCCCGCCGGACGAATGACACGCAGCGCATCCTTGGTCCCATCCACGGGAATCAGGATGCGCCCATAGGGGGAATCTCCCATCGCGCACCTCCGCTTCGTCTTGACACGGAAAGCACGGTATTTCATGCTTTCTTTTCCTTATTTTATTCGCGAAATACGGGCAAACTCCTTCTTTATTCCGACAATTTTTCGTTGATGGAAAAGAATTTGACGCGCTTCATTGAACATGATAGACTAACTTCATTAAATAGACAAGGGGAGATTATCATGGGAGAAGAACAGCACGTACCGACCGATGAAGAGATCGTCGCATCCACAGGCATATCCGATATATACGCCGCCGCCAAGAGGCTGGAGGGGATCGTCCGCAAGACGCCGCTGGTATACAGCGACTATTTCTCTGAGCTCTCGGGGAACGCGACCTATCTAAAGCTCGAAAACCTCCAGACGACGGGAGCATTTAAGCTGCGCGGTGCATACAACCGCATCAGCATGCTCACCGAGGAGGAGCGCGCACGCGGCGTCATCACCGCATCGGCCGGAAACCACGCGCAGGGCGTTGCCTACTCCGCGCAAAAGCTTGGGGTCAAGGCGGTCATCTGCATGCCGGCAACGACACCGATCCTAAAGGTGGAGGCGACGCGGGCACTCGGCGCGACCGTCGTACTCCACGGCAACGGATTCGACGACGCCTATGCGCACAGCCTCGAACTGCAGAAAGAGCATGGCTACGTCTACATTCATCCGTTCAACGACCGCAACGTCATCGTCGGACAGGGCACGATCGCCCTTGAAGTAATCGACGCGCTCAAGGACGTAGATGCCATCCTCGTCCCCATCGGCGGTGGTGGACTCGCTTCCGGCATTGCCCTCGGGGCAAAAACCGTCAACCCGCAGGTGAAGGTCATCGGCGTCGAGCCAGAAAACGCCGCCTGTATGAAAGCAGCGCTCTCCTGCGGACACACCATCACCCTCCCGTCTGCCGATACCGTTGCGGATGGCTGCGCCGTACGCACGGCGGGCGCACTCACGCTCACGTTCTGCCGCCGCTACCTCGACGAGATCATCACCGTCTCCGAGATGGAGATCATGAGTGCCCTGCTCTCCCTCATCGAAAAACACAAGCTGATCGCCGAGGGCGCAGGCGTACTCTCACTCGCTGCACTGCAGAAGCTCCACATGAAGGACAAGAAGATCGCCGTCCTCATCAGCGGCGGCAACATCGACATCTCCACCATCTCCGCACTGATCTCCAAGGCACTCATCTCGCGCGGACGCGTCTTCCGCTTCTCCGTACAGTTGCCCGACAAGCCCGGACAGCTGCTCAATGTCGCTCAGATCCTCACAGAGCAGGACGCGAACGTCATCCGTCTCGACCACGATCAGACCATGGTGACTGACAGCTTCCAAAAGGTGCAGCTGACCGTTACCGTAGAGGCGCATGGACAGGATCACGTCGACCGCATCGTGCACGCACTGGAAGAAAATGGCTTTGAAATCAATAAGATCTACTGACCCCGCGAAAGGATATGGGAACGCATGACCTCCGCCCCCGTAAAATCGATCGACGCAGATACAGCACAGCATCTCGCCGACCTCTTCAAAACACTCGGCGATCCGACCCGCATCAAAATTCTCTCCCTGCTCACAAAGACGGAGGAAATGCGTGTCTATGACATCGCCGACAGCCTGACGATGGGACAGTCAGCCATCTCCCATCAGCTCCGCGTGCTCCGCAGCGCGCGTCTGGTCAAGTTCCGTCGTGACGGCAAAGAAGTGCTCTACTCGATCGATGATGACCACGTGATGAAGCTGCTCGGCCAGGGACTCGAGCACGTACAGCACGCATAACCGCATGAAAGGAAGATCGCGATGAATCGCCTGTACCGCCTCCTCACCTGCATGGGCATCGCCCTGCTTCTCATTGGAGGAACGGCATCCGCCTCCCCCACCCTGCGTGAGGGCTCCCATGGACACGATGTGCTCGTCCTGCAGCGAGCCCTGCAGAATGCCGGCTACCAGATCAAATCGATCGACGGCAACTTCGGCAAGGAGACCGAACACGCCGTTGCTGCCTTTCAGCGTGACAATAAGATAAAAATCACAGGCGTCGTCAACAATGCGACGTGGCGTGCCCTGCGCAACGCACCAGCCAAGCGTCCATGGGGCATTGACGTGCCGCGCCCAGCGCCGAAAAAAATCCCACTCGCACCGAATGGGACACCGATCCTGCCCGCAAACAAGGTGCAGGATCTCATCAAGACGGCAAAGACGTATATGGGCACACCCTATGTCTTTGGCGGGGCTACCCCGAAGGGATTTGACTGCTCGGGCTACCTCCAGTACGTCTTTCAGAAGCAGGGAATCACGATCCCGCGCACCGCAGATGAACAGTACAAACTTGGTCTTCGCACCAAGAGTACAAAGGAACTCGTGCCCGGCGACCTTGTCTTCTTCGAGACCTACGAAAAGGGCGCATCGCACTGCGGCATCTACCTTGGCAAGGGGGAGTTCATTCACGCCTCTACGAGCAAGGGCGTACGCATCGATGAACTCTCCAACGATTATTGGCAGCCACGCTTTCTCGGGGGAAAGCACATCGTAAAATGATGAGTTGACTTTTCCCTAACCGCTCATTATAATAATGCGGTATCGGGATGTAGCGCAGTTTGGTAGCGCGCTTGCTTTGGGAGCAAGATGTCGCAGGTTCAAATCCTGTCATCCCGACCATGCACCTGTAGCTCAGTTGGATAGAGCAACGGCCTTCTAAGCCGTGGGTCGAGGGTTCGAATCCCCCCAGGCGCACCATCGGAGAGACGGGGCTGTTGAACGAAGGTAAATTTATCTTTGTGTAACGGCCTTTTTTCGTAGGTTCATTGTAAAATGAAATCGGACACATAAAAAAGTAGAACATACAGAATCAATCTGGTAAAATATCTTTGCACAAACACTACCAGGAGGTTCTGTATGTCCCACACTCATTCTACCACAAAACGCCGCACATTCAAGCACTTAAACGCCTATCAGCGCGGGCAGATCGAAGCGATGCTGCGTCTCGGTGTCCCCAAGGTGAAAATCGCCAAAGACCTTGGCATCGCCCGCTCCACCTTGTACGAGGAAATAAAGCGCGGCACGGTAACGCAGAAGCGTTCCGATTGGACGTACTATGAGCAGTATTTTGCACAGTCCGGTCAAATGCGCTATGAGCGCAATCGTGAGAACTCCGGAAAAACGTCCAAATTTAATGCTGCACAGGACTTCATCCGGTATGTAGAAAACGCCATTCTCAAAGACAAACACTCTCCTGATGCAATCTGCGGGCGTGCCAAGCGTATGAATCTGTTCGAGGTGTCTGTCTGCACAAAGACCATCTACAACTACATTGCGATGGGGCTGCTCAAGGTCAAAAACATCGACCTGCGACAGAAGGTACGCCGTCGTAAGCGCAAAGAGAAAAAGAACCATGACGACGGCAGGACGCTCGGTGAGAGTATTGACCGCCGTGACCCTCTTGTTGACGAACGCTCCGCCTTTGGAAATTGGGAACTTGACACCATCGTCGGGAAAAAGGGAACGGATCCTGTTCTGCTTGCCGCAGATGAACGTAAGAAGCGAAAGAGACACCTCATAAAGATTCGTGCAAAGACCGCAGAGGCAGTTGCCGAGGGGATTGCCAAACTAAGAGAGCTCTATGGGGCACAATTTTCACAGGTATTTCGTACGATCACCTGCGACAAGAGGCGAAGGTGTACTATGCTCATCCTTACGCACCTTGGGAACGTGGAACGAACGAGAAGCAGAATGCCCTCGTTCGGTATTTCATTCCGAAGGGCATGGATATGACGAACTTGAGCGAGGAAGAAGTGCAGTGCGTAGAGGATTGGATCAATTCACTGCCACGTAAAATTCTAGGTTATGAGACGCCACAAGAGCGCTTCGATGCCGCGCTAAAAAATCTTCACCCATAATTTTTGATTCTGTTATGCTCTACTGTCCGATTTGATATTGCAATTTAGGTCTTTCATAATTGTTTTGTAGAAATTACTGTCCGGGTTGACTTCACCGATCTCAAAAACATCTACTTTTTTCTCTAACGTTTCTCGCAAATCCTCTGCCAGAGCAAAAATCATCGTTCGCTTAAACTGTTCTCCACCGTAAACCAAAAATCCAAATCAATCCGACGATCTTCAATCGTGCAACAGCCCCATTTATTCTTGCAAAAAAACGGATGCAGGATTTCTCTTGCATCCGTAAGTGTCGATATGGTGGAGACAAGGGGGATCGAACCCCTGACCTCTTGCATGCCATGCAAGCGCTCTCCCAGCTGAGCTATGCCCCCGCGCTCTTCGCGCTGACAAAGGAAAGTATAGCGAAAAGCAGACAGCATGTCAATAGCTGCCAAAAATAAATACCTCCGCCTCATCTTCGAGTGCCGACATGAAATAGGACATGGCCGCATCATGATACTTGTATGCAGGATCACGTAGATATCGGAAGAAATCCTGCCGTGTCACGCTCTGCAATCCGAAGGCCCTCTTAAACGGATCCAGCACCTGTTCAATTAGTGTAAGATGGTGGTAGTGGTACATAGGATGCTCCTTGATCAATGTTGTCTCGTCTCCAACAAAAAAGACAGCGCAAAGCTGTCATATATGATATACTGTCAAAAGGTGCTGCCAAGACGATAGGCGGTCAATCTTAGCCCCTAGAGAGGGGCGATGCCAATGACATCAACGATTTACTTGCGTTGCTTCTTGTGACGCTGTTTATCCTCGTCATTCTAAAAGCATAAGAAAGCCCGCCTAGCCCTTCACAACTGGCGGGTTCCTCGTTCATTTGTCGGGGCTGACCGTTTACCGGCAACACCTTTTCTATGTTTATTATAACCTCCCTCCCAGTTTTCGTCAAATCGTTCTGCTCTCACTGCACTAGTCAACAAAAACTGGATACAAAAACCTAAAAATTAGTCATTAGGGAAGCGCTGAAAAATTCTTTTGTTGCACGATTGAGCTCCGAAATATTACAATAGGGGAAAACAGTAACACGACGAGAGAGAGGCAACATCATGGTGCAACAAACATTTACAGACATGGAATATGCAAACCACAAAAGAACAACAAGGCGGGAAGCCTTTTTGGATGCCATGGATTCCATCATTCCCTGGAAAGAATGGATGAAACTTATTGTGCCGTTCTATGTCCAAAAAGAGCGCGGCAGAAAACTGATTCCACTGGAAACGATGCTGCGCATGTACCTCATGCAGAACTGGTTCGGTCTTTCCGACGAGGGCATCGAAGATGCCATTTACGACAGCTATGCCATGAAGCGCTTTCTGAAGATTGACTTTTCCACAGAACAGACCCCCGATGCCACGACACTCCTTCACTTTCGTCACCTGCTCGAAAAGCACGACATCACCCGATCGTCTTCCTCCTCGCGCCGAAAAACCATGATTTCTACGTCTCCACCGACAACAAGATGCGCCAGCGCATCACCGATGAGTACGGCATCGAGTACCTCGCAGACAGCTTCGTCCCCGATCTCAAGGACAATGAATACGGCAAGGCATACACCGCATTTGCCGCCACCGTGGACGAGATGCTGACCTACTACGAGAAGGAGGGCAAACCGTACGTCCCCCTCGATCCGTGGGCGATCGTCGGGATTCTCGGCACGGCTCTTCTCCTCGCAGCGATCGTCTACGGTTCGATTTCCTCCTACCTCGAGGAGGGAATGGAGACCACCGCACACGCCGCCGAGGCGGATGACTACCTCTCATACAGCAGCGTCCGCATCACACACAGCAAGGACACCCATATCCGCACCTCAGAATCCCGGCGGGCGAAATACGAGCCAAAAACCTCGTCCTCCAGTTCTCACATCACCACCTCCAGCTGTGACAGCGATTACGGCGGCGGCGGTGGAAAATACTAAAGGAGCGATTATCATGAAAACACGATTCCTCAGGCTTCTCTGCACCGCCCTCTTTGCCGCAGGCATCCTCCTCGGCGCAGCGACAGCATCTGCCCACGGCATGACCCTATTGGGAAGCGACACTTGTGCTGGATGATACGGCTACGGGCGGGCAGAACCAACTGGAACCGCGCAAAGCCACACTCTCTGATGCCCGCAAGGCTATCGTCCGCGCAGGACTTGCGGATGACTACCAGAAGAAAGACTCCTCAGGCGATGGCATGCGCTTCGTCACCTTTACCTTCAACGGTGCCGAACCCTTCGTCTTCCGCGCCGTTACAGGAGCGAAGGATACGCGCGATGCGGGCGACCTCACCATAACGAGCTATGATGTCATGGGGCAGAGTGTACGCACCCTCGGCGGACTCCGTGTCGGAAAGAGCTACGAGGACATCGAGGAGATGTACGGCGAACCCTCCTTCTCCGAGACAAACGAGAACGGGCTCACCGCCTGCACATACGCGTTTGATGACAAAGCCGCCACACTCACCTTCGACATCGACGAGGCCGGCATCATCCAGGCAATCCACTTCCGCAGCGAGATCTAAAACTAAGCCACAGACAGCAAGCAGCCCCGCGCTCATATCGGAGCGCGGGGCTGGTTTTCATTCCGCAAAGTACAAGTTTGCAACGCAAAAGCAATGCAAGCTTTATTTTTTTTCCTTTGTGTGTTTCTCCAGTTCTTCCAACTGACTTTGAAGCAGTTCCAACTCAAGCTCTGCATCGTTGATTTTTTTCTTATGCTCGATTTCCTTCAACCTGTATTCATCAGCATCCAACTTCCCCTTATAGGAAATCTGCAGTTCCTCCTCCTCTAATTTCAACTGCTCAAGCAGTTTTTCCTTCATATTGATGTACTGACGCAGCAGGCGTACATTTGCCACGAGCTGCACCATCGCATCAATTTCTTTATCAGAGTATTCCTCTTTACTGGTGAAGAGAGCACCTGGTGAAATCTCAATAATTGGAACAGTTGGTGTCTTATTCGCAGTCATTATACCAACAAGTGCCGCTCCTGCCGCCGCAGCACCAAAGGACTTTCCTGCCACTTTACCAAGAGCGTATGCGGCACCGATCCCCAGCCCCAGCCCCACCGTTCGAAGGGCCGATATACGCGTGGCGAACTCCTTCTCCGACCACGTTTTTGCCGCTTTCTCATAGTTGCGCGTGAACGTCCTCTGTTTGAAGAGGAACTCCAACAAGTCCTCTTTCCTGATTCGGTACCCGCTTCGGGTTCCCTCTCCCTCTGCGCGCAGCTCCCCCTCGCGAATCTTCTTTCGCACGGTATAGTCCGACAGCCCCGAGATCTTTGCAACCTCCTCTGTCGTATAATACTCTTTATCCAGTAAATCTGCTCTGCGTGCCACCTCCTTCAATACATCATTCTCTTTCTGCCCTTTTGCAAGTAACGCCCCGGCAAGTCCTAATGCAATAGACCACATAGGATCATCTCCTTTTATTCTTGCATTATATCACATTTCTATTTAGCAACGCAAATTCTAAAAAGCATATTGACATCAACTTAAAACAAATATATAATACACGCAAAAGCAATATTTTATCAACGTCTAAATCAATGAAAGGGTGTTGGTCATGGAGACAAAACTGACAGAAAATCGAGGGTTGGAAGTACAGGGTGCGTGCCGCCACCTCGATCTGGGTTTGGAAAAGGAACGGAACATTCTTCTCGGAGGACCATTTGATGCGTTTAAGGTCATCGTAGAAAAGTTATTGTCAGGAAATGAGGAAAGCACAAACCGGCTCTATGACCTTTACGCGAAC